>CAVPFK010000021.1:0-325444 GCA_963703705.1 uncultured Acidobacteriota bacterium
CGTCGCCAGGTATCTCGTTCGGAGGAAGCCCGCCGCTGCCTCCATTATTTTCAGACCAACCGAGAACGCATGCGCTACCCGGAGTTCCAGGCTCAAGGTTTGTGTACTTCCACGGGCGTTGTGGAGGCCGGGTGCAAGGTGGCCATCGGCACGCGACTCAAACGCGCCGGAATGCACTGGACCGTTCACGGCTCCAACGCCATCATTGCTCTCCGCTGTTCGAAACTTAGTGGTCGTTTTCAGGACTTCTGGGAACGCAGGGCCGCATGACTCATCACTTTCCAGACGTGCACCCCAACGATTGAAGAGATGGACGTGTATAGATGCGCGGTGCAAGCCAAGGGATTCCGACGGACCAAATTAGGAGCGGAGACCTATGCCCAGCGGCTTCGATAGCCTGCTGCGAGCATAGCAGAGTTGCGGCTGCGGAGTGTGACTGCTAAAATCCTTGGTTTGCGCGCCTTGGAAGAGCCGCATCTTAGACCTGCTTCCATGCATCTATACGCACGCCGCAACACAGAATCGCGGGGAGGACTTGTTTGGCTAAATACGATGTAGTGGTCATCGGCAGCGGTCCCGGCGGTTACGTCGCGGCCATCCGCGCCGCGCAATGGGGCTTGAAGGTCGCCGTCGTGGAGAAAGATCCATTTCTCGGAGGCACCTGCCTGCACGTCGGCTGTATCCCCACGAAAGTCTTTCTGCATCATGCGGATATCTACGACCATTTCAAGCGCGCCGAGGAGTTCGGATTTGAAGTGAAGGATGTGAAAATCAAATGGCCCAGCATCCTGGCGCGCAAAGACAAAATCGTTAAAAAGCACGCATTGGGGATCGCCAGTCTTTTCAAAAAACACAAAGTTGAAACGATCACCGGTTGGGGAAAAATCGCCGGACCCGGCCGCGTTTCTATCGAAAGAGATGGCGCGACCACCGAAATTGAGACCACGAACATTTTGCTCGCCACCGGATCGGAAGCGCGCTCGCTGCCCGGCGTGGAGATAGATGGCAAAACCGTTCTGACCAATCGCGAAATTTTGGGCCTGCAAGACATTCCGAAGTCGATGATCGTAGTCGGCTGCGGCGCCGTGGGTGTTGAGTTCGCCTCGATCTTTCGCACCTTCGGTTCGGAAGTGACGCTGCTCGAGGCGGTCGCGCGCGTGGTTCCGCTGGAAGACGAGGAAATCTCCGCCGAGTTGCACAAGGCCCTAACCAAAAAAGGAATGCGCATCGAGCTGGAAGCGAAAGTGGAATCCGTAAAGAAGAATGCCACCGGCGCGACGGTCACATACAAAGACAAACTCGGAAAGTCGCAAACAATCAGCGCGGAGAAAGTCCTGATTGCCGTGGGGCGCCGGCCGCTCACCGAAAACATCGGCCTCGAAAAAACGAAAGCCAAAGTCGAACGCGGCTTCCTCCAGACGAATGCATTCCTGGAGACGGAGGAACCGCATCTCTACGCCATTGGTGACATCGTCGCCGGGCTGCCGCAACTCGCTCACGCAGCTTCGATGGAGGGAATTATCGCCGTCGGTCGCATGGCCGGCAAGGCGGTGCAGCCCTTCGACCGCAAGCGCTGTCCTAACGCCACTTACTGCGAGCCGCAAATTGGATCTATCGGTTTGACCGAAAAGCAGGCGCGCGATGCGGGCTTCCAGGTAAAGACCGGGAAGTTCCCGTTCCTTGGCAACAGCAAAGCGACGATCCTTGGCCAACATGAAGGATTCATCAAAGTGGTGGCGGAAGAAAAGTACGGCGAGATCCTGGGCGTGCATGCCATTGGTCCGCTGGCGACGGAAATCATCGCCGAGCCAGTGGCGGCCCTTGGGCTTGAGGCCACCCTGGACGATATGGCGGCCACGATTCACGCGCACCCAACTGTCTGGGAAGCCATGGGTGACGCTTTTAATTCCGTTCGCGGCATGGCAATCAACATTTAGCTTTCAGCGCCGCTTCCTGGCGCGGGATTTCGCACTCGGATGCATCAATCTGAAGCCTGACGTTAACGTGACACAAAAACAAAAAACCTGCTGGATCGTTCATCTTGGCCTCGCGCCTTATGACTCGGCCTGCGATTTCCAGCAGAAGATGGTTGAGGCACGCAAACAAGGCGCGATTCCCGATGTGCTGTTGCTGTGCGAGCATCCGCACGTGGTCACGCTCGGCCGCAACGGGCGGCGCGAGCACTTGCGCGCCTCCGATCATTTATTGGCGCAGATGAATGTCGAATTTCATCTTAGCGACCGGGGCGGCGATATCACGTATCATGGTCCGGGACAAGTTGTAGGCTATCCGATCCTCGATTTGACCGAGCATCGGCGCGACGTCCGTTGGTATGTCAATCAACTCGAAGAAGTGATGATTCGAGCTACTGCCGAATTTGGACTTGTCGCCAAGCGTGTGGAAGGCCAGCACGGTATTTGGCTCGACACCGAACCTCCCGTCGCAGAAGAAAAGCTGGGCGCCCTGGGGGTGCATTTGAGCCGCTGGGTTACTTCGCACGGGTTCGCGTACAATGTCTCCACCGACCTGCGCTATTTTGATTTGATCGTGCCCTGCGGCATTCTGGGAAAGCGCGCAACGTCTCTGGAACGCGCGCTCGGCCGAGCGGTAAGCGCAGAAGAGGCCGAACGGCTCCTGCTTGCCAATTTCGGAACGGTTTTCGAGCGAAACATGATCTCCGTTTCCTCAAGAGGACTTCAGGACACTTTGGCCAACTTCAAATCATCAGCGGTTAGGAATGTTTTGGATCGTTCGAACGTGCCGGTGGGAGCTGTAAAAGGGAGTGAAGTATGAGCAATCCGCTGACGCGGGAGCAGCATTTAGGCCTGTATTACTTCATGCAGCTCAACCGCCAGCTCGAAGAGCGCATGGTGCGTCTGTTCCGGCAGAACAAAATTGTGGGGGGACTTTACTCCAGCCTGGGTCAGGAAGCTGTTTCCGTTGGGACTTGTTACGCCCTGGAAGAGAAAGATTGGATCGCGCCCATGATCCGCAATATCGGCGCGCTGTTGGTAAAAGGCGTTCCGCCGCGGGACATCTTCACCCAGCACATGGCGAAATACACTTCGCCCACTCTCGGCAAAGACGGCACCAGCCATTTTGGCGATTTGAAAGTACGCCACATCGTTTCCCCCATTTCGATGCTCGGTGATTTGATACCGGTGATGACCGGTGTGGCCATGGCTGGCCGCTACCTTGGCCAAAATATCGTGGCGCTCACTTGGATTGGCGACGGCGGCAGTTCCACCGGAGCGTTTCACGAAGGCCTGAATCTGGCTGCGCAGCAACGTGCGCCGTTTGTGTTGATCGTTGAAAATAACCAGTGGGCTTACTCCACGCCGGTCTCGCGCCAGGTACCCATTAAAAATCTGGCCGACCGGGCAGTGGCTTACGGAATTCGAAGCTGGATCGTGGATGGCAACGACGTGGTAGCTGTTTACAACACGGCCAAGGAAGCCGTGGACGAGTGCCGCGCCGGACGCGGACCGGCCCTCATCGAAGTGAAGACGATGCGCATGCGCGGCCACGCGCAACACGATCCTGCGGAATACGTTCCCAAGCAGATGTTCGAGTACTGGAAGGCGCGCGATCCCATTGATCTTTACGAAAAGTATCTAACCGAAAATAAGATCTGGGAGGCCAAGACCAAATCGGAAATCGACGCGCGCATTGCGCGTGAGCTGGATATCGAACAGAAGTTCGCGGAAGAATCGCCCATGCCGCCGCCGGAACTCGCCGAAGAAGGCGTCTATTGTGAAGGTTGCCATGCGATTGAAGCCTCCTGGCAGCGCCCGAAGGCGGAAGTCACGCCGCCCGCTTGCAGCCTGGAACCCGGCTGGGAAGTGAAAGACTACGGCGCTTTCTTGGAAGGGGAAGCTACCCGGAGGGAAATCGCTGCGCCTGCGGTAAACGCGCCGGCCGGAAATGCCGGTGGCAACGGCGCGAAGATATCTAAGCCCATAGTGAAGTCCGGCGGCAAAGCTCCTCCGCAGAAACCGCCGTTGCGTCCCGTCGAGCCGGAAGCTCCAGAAGTTCCGCGCGTTCCGTTTGGCCGCGGCCCCAAGGACAAGTCAGTGCGAGAATCGCAAAATCCTCGCGACCGGCACGCGAATCAAAACCCACGCGACAAACGCGGGAGACGCTGACATGGCTCCTATCACCATGATTGAGGGAATTCGCCAGGCCATGTTCGAGGAAATGGACCGCGATCCGGCGGTCGTCGCGATTGGCGAAGACATCGGCGTGTACGGCGGCGCGTTCAAAGCTACCGAAGGACTTTTGGCGAAATTCGGCCGCGAGCGCGTGATTGAGACGCCCATCAGCGAAACGGCCATCATCGGCGCTGCATGCGGAATGGGTTTCCTCGGGCTGCGGCCGGTAGCGGAAATGCAGTTCATTGATTTCATCGCCTGCTGCTTCAATCAAGTAACCAATTTCGTCGCGAAATCTCATTATCTATGGGGTGCGCCGGTGCCCATGGTTATTCGCGGACCATCCGGTGGCGGCGTTCACGGCGGCCCGTTCCACTCCGCGAACCCCGAAATGTATTTCGTGCACACGCCAGGGTTAAAAGTGATTTATCCTTCCACTCCGTCGGATGCCAAGGGTCTGTTGAAGTCTGCGATTCGAGACAATAATCCGGTGCTGTTTTTCGAGCATAAATTCCTATATCGCCGGATTAAGGAAGAAGTCCCCGAGGGCGACCATCTCGTTCCCATTGGAAAAGCCATGGTCCGCCGCGAGGGCCAGGACATTACCATCCTTAGTTATGCAGCCATGACCCACACCGCTATGGAGGCCGCCGAGCAGTTGGCGAAGGAAGGTATCGAAGCGGAAGTGATCGATTTGCGCACTTTGCTTCCCCTGGATCGTGAGACCATCCTGACTTCAATAAAGAAAACGAATAAACTTTTGATCGTTCACGAGGACACGCGTACCGGAGGCATCGCCGGGGAAATCGCAGCCATCGTATGTGAAGGAGCTTTCGAGGATCTCGACGGGCCGATCACCCGCGTGACAGCTCTGGACACCCCGGTGCCGTACGCGCCGACTTTGGAAGAAAGGTTTTTGCCAAATACGGAAAAGGTTGTCGCGGCCGCGCGCGAATTGTCAAAATACTAACGCGGAGGAGGCCGGCATTCGGACATGGGAAAAACAAAGGGCGTAAACAATGCGGAATTTGAAGTCGGTACCGAGGTGCGCATCGCGGATCGCGCATTCCTGGAGAAATTTATGGAAGCCGGCCAGTATCATAACGAACTGGAGCCGGAACAGCTCGACTACGCCGGGCGCACGGCCAAAGTAAACGAAGTCTCGTTTTTCCACGGCGGCGACGAGATATACACGCTTCAGGGCGTACCGGGCGTATGGCACGAGGAATGTCTCACCGCGATTTGAGTATCGCACGGATAGGAGATCACCATGGCTGTCGACGTCATCATGCCCCAGATGGGCGAAAGTATTTTTGAAGGCACCATCACCAAGTGGCTGAAAAAAGCCGGCGACAAGATCGAGCGTGACGAACCGCTGTTTGAAATCTCGACCGACAAAGTGGACGCGGAGATTCCTTCGCCTTCCGCCGGCGTGCTGAAAGAGATTAAAGTCAACGAAGGCCAAACCGTTCCTATACAGACCGTCGTTGCGATCATCGATGTCGACGGCGCTGCGGCTCAAGCGGCTGCGCCTGCCCCGGTGAAGCCTGAAGCAACTGCTTCGGCAAAACCCAGCGCTCCTGCTGTTGCGCAACCAGCTACGGCTGAGGCTGCGAAAGGAACCGAGAAAACGGCCGCCACTGGTTCGCCCACAGCGCCGCAGAAACCTGCTGTTTCGGCTAGCGGCGAAAAGGTGCGTAGCTCCCCGCTCGTGCGCCGTATCGCGCGCGAGCATGATGTAGACCTCACGCAAGTCCCTGGCACTGGCGCGGGCGGCCGCGTCAGCAAGCACGATATTTTGGCTGCGGTGGAAGGCGGCGCCAGCTCAGCTCCTCCCGCGCGTACGGCAGCGGCTCCTGGTGCAGCGCCTTCGCGCCCGCCGGCAACCGGAGGCGTTTCGGCCTCCGCGGTGCTGGAAAACGCCGTGCCGCGCGAAAAGATGTACTTCGGCCATTACGAAGTCCAGCCCATGTCGGTGATGAGGCAGCGCATCGCCGAGCACATGGTCTTATCCAAGCGCGTTTCTCCCCACGTCTATTCCGTGGACGAAGTGAACGTTTCCGCCATCGCTGCAATTCGCGCGAAGATGAAGGCCAAATTCGAGGAGACCACCAGCACCAAGCTTACATTTATGCCCTTTTTTGTGCGCGCAGCGGTGGAAGCGCTGCGGAAATATCCCACGGTGAATTCTTCGGTGGACGGCACGAACATCGTGCTGCACAAAGAGTGCAATATAGGCATCGCGGTGGCCCTGGAGTGGGGCCTGATTGTTCCGGTGATCAAAAACGCCGAAGAGAAAAACTTTTTGGGTATTGCCCGTGCGATGAACGATCTTGCCGAACGCGCGCGCGCGAAGAAGCTTAAACCGGAGGAGGTTGCCGAGGGAACGTTCGCAATCACAAATCCGGGAGTCTTTGGCGGGCTGTTCGGCTTGCCGGTGATCAACCAGCCCAACGTCGCGATTCTGGGCTTGGGCACCATCGAAAAGCGTCCGGTCGTAATCGATGATGCGATCGCCATTCGCTCCATGGTCTATCTCACACTGTCCTACGACCATCGCGTGGTGGACGGCGCGGTGGCGCACCAATTCATGGCGCACATAAAACACACGCTCGAGAATTGGACCGAAAGCATTATGTAACTCGGCCCTGGCCGGCGGCATCAAGAAAAGCCATAGCCCTCAATCCGCTCTTGATTAGCCTCTCTGCGAGTTGAATGAGCTGCCGGCTCTGTTTACTTATGCACTCCGCTTCCAAGCAGCACCACTGGGGCCAGGGGCCCTGGCACATTGATTTCACCCCGTCCAAGCGAGGGACCCTGCCCGATGTCTTGGATTTTGCCGTCATCGGTGGCGGATTCACTGGCTTGGCAGCAGCAGCGTGGCTCGGAAAGATCTCACCGGAGAAGAAAGTCGCCGTGTTCGAAGCCTGGAACGTAGGCGTGGGCGCGAGCGGCCGTACCGGAGGCATGGCGCTTTCCGAATCAGCAGCGGGCGATCTCCCCGGCCTGGGGGATGTTCTGGCAGGGTTCAAAGAGATTCTCGGCGAGTTTGGCATCGACTGCGATCAGCGCTTTACCGGTGCTTGGGAAATAGCGCGCAAGAAGGGTCTGGCGAAGTCGCCAATATCCTGGAACGATTCCGGCACCCTTCGGGTCACCAAGGAAGTCGAAGGCGGCACCATCGATCCGGGAAAATTAGTCGGCGGTTTGGCGCGAGCAGTTGACCGTCTGGGCGCCTTGATACTGGAAAATCATCCGGTGGCGGGCATCGCATGGGGTGATATTCCTGAAATCGAGGTGACACCGCGCGCTTCGGCCTCGCGAAAAATCTCAGCGCGCAAAATTATTTTTGCGACCAATGCTCTTTCCTTAGGGTTATCCGAACTGGAAGGAGGCGCGCACCCGAAGTTGACGCTTGCAATTGCCACCGAGCCCGTCACTGAAGATCAGCTTGCACAACTCGGCCTGGCGGAAGGAAAGCCTTTCTACACTGCGGACTTGCCGTACCTTTGGGGACGAGCTTGCGAAAACAATTCCATCATCTTTGGCGCCGGCCTGGTGCAGGCCCCGCACTCGGAGGATCTGAATGACCTGGATATTTCGGCCGCAGAGGTTCGTCAAATTTTCGATTCGCTTGAGAAACGCGTTCGCGGCCTCCATCCCGCTCTCAAGTCAGTCCGCTTCACTCACCGCTGGGGTGGCCCCATTCTGTTCCGCGATTCCTGGAAGCCCATTTTCATGTGGCATCCGGAGGCCAGGAAACAGAAAAACGCGATCGTAATCGCCGCATTCGCCGGCCACGGCGTAGCGCTCTCGTCCTACCTGGGCCGCTGGGCCGCTGAAGCTCTACAGGCCCGTCGCAAATTGCCAAGCTGGGGAAAACTTGAAACATAGCCTTGAAAGGTCCTGGAATGCCCGACAGATGCTCCCGGTCTTAGAAGCTTTGAGCAAACGTCCGGCCGTCGGGCTGAGGGGTTTGCTAGAAGCCCAACCTGCCGAGCTGGGAACGGAAATGGGAAGCGGGAACTGCTCGCGGAGCAGCATGAAAAGAACCACACAGCCCCGCGGTCGGTTTAGCTGCCGTTACAAAAACTAGCGCTTCTTGCGCTTGCCGCCCTTTTTCTTGGAAGCCTTCTTGGCTTTAGCTTTGCGCTTGGGTCTAGCTTTCTTCTTCGCTACGGTCTTTTTCGCCTTTGCTGGCGGGGCTGGCTTTCGAGCTGGCGGAGCGGCGGGCTCCTCGTCCTCATCGTCGCCTTCGATGCTAATTTCCTCGATTTCTATGGTCCCCTCATGGGGCTGTTCGGCGCCTTCTTCTTCCTCTTCTTCGTAGCGGGGCAGTTCGTCGTCCTCTTCGTCGTGGAGCTTTCCGTTAAACATGCGACCCTCCCTAAGTGTCGGGTTAGGACAAAATTATTAGTCCATGGGCGCTTATAAACGCAGACTTATAACTTTGTCAAGTCGCAAAGCCTTGAAAAATTGGCATTTTCAGGAGTGGGAGGCGGTTCGGGAATCCGCCGTTTACCTGTGAGGTGTGGGTTTGATACTCCAAGTACGTAAAAACAGTGATGATACGGGAAGGCTGAGGGGCCCAATCTGAATCTAGCGGGAGGAAACCTTCAGAACGTCTCCAGCGGCCAAACCGCGGTCCGCCAGGAACGGATTTGACTGGCGTAATGACGCGACAGTAGTGCCATATGCACGGGCGATAGAATAGAGTGTTTCGCCTTTCTTCACATGGTGCTCAACCGGCTCCGATTTCCCCGCGCTGTGGGTATCGACATTCTGGACCGAGGCACCGGTGCTTTGGCTTTGCACCGACTTCGGCTTGGCGTGTGGCGCTGAGTCCTCCGGAGGCCCACCCGCGTAGATACGCAGGTGCGAACCCCGCGGCACGCTAGATCCTCGTATGTTATTCCACTTCTTCAATTGCGAAACGGTCACATCAAACCGCCCGGCAATGCCTTCCAGTGAATCGCCGCGCTGCACTTTATAGCGCACCAAATGAATCACAGGCGGGGCGGTGGGCACGTTAACCAGGAATCCCACCGGCAAGGTTGCATGAGCCGGCAAGTGGTTGGCAGTCTCGATCGCCGCCACTGTCACGCGGTAATGCCGCGCGATGTCCGGCAACGATTCACCCTCATCCACGCTGTGCAGACGCCAGCTAGTCCACTTATCGGCCGGAACCTGCTGGATGTTGAGCTCGAACTTTTCGGCCGTACCAGCCGGGACATTCAATTCAAACTTAGGGTCGTTCGGTGTGACGCCGCGGAGCAACTCGGGATTGAGGGCGCGCAAGTCGTCGATGTCGGCGCCGGAGGCATCCGCCACGAGATGCAGATCAATAGGGTGCCCGGGCTTGATGGTGTCTATTTGCGCAGGCTTTTCAGGGGCTACCTGCACACCGTACAGGCTAGGATCCTTCGCTACCAGAGCCATGGCGATAATGATAGGCACGTAGTTCTGCGTTTGTTTGGGAAGCGCGTGGAGCCGCTGCAAATCCCAGAAATCGGCGTAGCCGGTGCGTTCAATCGCTTTCACCACGTTCATCGGCCCGGAGTTGTAAGCGGCCATCACCAGATACCAATCGCCAAACATGTCGTACAAGTCACGCATATGGCGCGCTGCTGCACGCGTCGCTTTCTCGGGATCGCTGCGCTCGTCCACCCAGTAATTGCGGTCGAGATCGTATTCCTCGCCGCGGAAGGGCATGAATTGCCACAAGCCGCGCGCCCCGGCGCGTGAAACCGCCGCCGGCTGGAACGCCGATTCTGCTTGCGCCAGGTAAATTAAATCTTGCGGAACGCCCTCTTGACGGAGGACTCTGCGGATCATGTCGTTGTAGCGCCCAGCGCGTCCCAATCCGTGTTCGATTACGGCCCGGCCTTTAGTGGTGGTGAAGAAGCTGAGGTATTGCAGTACGGAATCATTCACCGTTAGCGGAAGGTCGTGTGGAACTTTTATGAGTTCTTGCTCGACCTTGGCCGCCAGACGCGGATCGCCTTTTGGCAGCGTCATATCGGCGAGCGCATCGATGGGCGCAGCCGGTCCGGAGGGTTCCTCGTCTTCTTCCGCGTTTCGTTCGGCGTTCAGTTCGTAGGAATGGAGAGTCTCGCCAAGCTGATCGATCAAATCGGAAAGGCGCGGGTCAAAGTCGGCCTGAAACCCGCTTTGTACTATAAGGTCCATTGCGCGATCGAAATCGACGCGAGCCTTATCGAAGTTACCCGCCTTGTACTTCTTCTGCCCGTCGCTATAGCTGGCTTGAACCTTGGCTACCAGAATATCGATAGCCGGTCTCGGATCATACTGCAGTGGTTCTAGATAAACTGGCTTTTGGGGGAACGGTAGGGCTTCACGGACCGAATCAGGCGGCGGAGCGGGTGTAGCAGCCGGTGGATGCGCTTTGGCCTGCTTGGATGATACGACGTCGTCGCAGCCGGCCAGAAGGACCGTCGCGACTGCCACCAACGCCCAAACCGCAGCCTTTTTTTTCATGCCGGCCACAAGCTCCTCATTGCTCCCTAGGACCTCGTTCCATGCGAGGGTGCCGCCTCGCCGTGACACCTGAAAATCTTACGAAGCGGCAACGCTCTGGTCAATGGAACTGGGTACCTATTGGTGGACATGGGTTACTAGGCCCGGGTGATACCGGTTTCGAGGGCTGAGTGTACACCCGGCACCCTTTATTTTGGAACGGGAGGGATTGCCAAGGGTCGAAAGCGTTAATCGCCGCCCAGCTTTACGGGCAGATTCATTTTCTTGCCGTCGCGTACGATTGTGACGGTTACCGTGTCGCCGGGCTGAGAGCGGTTCAACAGCAAGCTCAAGTCGGATTGGTTGGTGATTTGTTTTCCATCGATGGCGATCAGGACGTCTCCGCCCACGCGCAATTCCTGCATGCCGGCTAGAACGGATTTGGTTCCACCGCGAATTCCAGCTTGGGCTGCCGGGCCGCCGGGCTCGACGCGTTCGATCAAGATGCCCTGTTGCACCGCAAGATTCAGGGCTTCCGCGAGCCGGGGCCAGAGCGGGCGGCCTTCGGCCCCCAGTGTGGCATGACGCACACGGCCTCGCGTAATTAAATCCTCCGCCACGCGCTTGGCCGTGTTGATCGGAATCGCGAAGCCGATGCCGGCGGTTGTGCCGGTGGGGGCGTAGATCGCGCTGTTGATTCCGATCACTTCGCCATGAGAATTCAGCAACGGTCCGCCGGAATTTCCTTGATTGATGGATGCGTCGGTTTGGATTGCTTCGTCGATAAAGGTATTTTCGCGGGTTTGAACCGTGCGCCCGAGCGAGCTGACTACGCCGGTGGTCAGAGTGCTCTGGAACCCAAACGGATTGCCAATGGCCAACACGCGTTGGCCGACCAGCAGGTTTCGGGAATCACCCAGGGGCAGCGGCGTGATTTTCCGTCCGGCGAGATCGATTTGAATTAGCGCGATGTCATTGTTTGGATCCGAGCCAACCAGTTTCCCTTTGTAGCGCGATTGATCGCCCAGGGTGACTTCGATGGTTTGAGCGCCTTGCACCACGTGATTATTCGTCAAAATGTGGCCATCATTATCGATCAGAAAGCCCGAGCCGGCGCCTTCGACTGGAACCGGATTATAGAAAAAGTCGTATTCCACCGTGCGTGTGACCACGTTGGCCACGGCGGGCGCGGCCTGTCTGTAAATATGGACGTTTTCCAGTTCGGTAGCATCAAGACCGGCTTCGCTTGGTGTGGAAGGTGAATTAGAAGGTGAATGCAAAGCGCTTACAACCGAAGGCAGATGCTGCCCCCATCGCGAACCTGCCCAATAGGCTCCGAGGCCGATGATCAATCCCACGGCCAAGAAGCGGACTGCGCGTCCATTGGTTCCCGATCGATGCATGGCGAACGTCCTTGGATACCACGGTGCTGCAAAGTTCCAGTGTATCCCTACGTATGATACGCCGTCGCGTTAGGGAATGTTTCTGGGGGCGGCCTTTTTGAGTTTTTCAGCCGCGTCAACTACCTGGCGCTCGGTTTCATCAATCGAGCCTGAGCAATCAATCGCTATGTCGGCCAGCTTGCGCTTTTCCTCCAAAGGCATTTGCGCGGCGATGCGTTGCTTGGCCTGCTCCAGCGAAAGGTCTCTCTGCTTCAATCGTTCAATTTGCTGTTCCGGCGTGCACCAGCAAACCAGGAGCTTATCCAGACTCTGGTGGTAGCTCGCCTCAGCGATCAGCGCGGCTTCCACCACCGCGAACTCCGGGCCCTCTGGTTCGTCGAGCGCAGCAAACCACTTTTGCACAAGTTTGAGTATGCGTGGATGGAGAATCTGATTCAGACGCGCGCGCTTTTGCTCGTCGGCGAAGACGATGCTGCCAAGCTTTGCGCGATTCACTTTGCCATCCGGGTCCAGGATCTCGTTACCGAACGCGGCGAGCACTTCGTCCAAGGCCGGCTGGCCGGGTTCGAGAAGCTCATGCCCGAGTGGGTCGGCGTTGAGCACCGGAACCTCAAGTTCACGAAGCATGGCTGCCACCGTCGTTTTGCCGGTTGCGATTCCGCCTGTGAGACCGACTCTAAGCATAGAGCATCATCAGCGCTGGATCGCCGCGGCAGCCGGTAGGCGAACTCCGCGACGCAGGCGCGCGGCTTTCACCGTGTTGCTCATGAGCATAGCGATGGTCAGCGGCCCTACTCCGCCTGGCACCGGAGTGAGGGCGCCGGCAACAGCGGCGACATCCGGGTGAACGTCTCCAATAAGGGCGGTCCCCTTGGTACCGAACTCGACGAGCCGGGCAGGAAAATTCGCGAAGAATTTTTCTGCTTGCGAAGGATCCGTGACACGGTTGATGCCGACATCGATCACGGTAGCGCCGGGACGGATGTAGTCGGGCGTGACCATAGCGGCGCGGCCCATGGCTGCAACGACGATATCCGCGCGGCGAACGGTTTCAGGCAGATCTCGCGTCTTTGAATGGCAAACGGTGACGGTAGCGTTCGCCTGCATCAAAAGCAGAGCCATGGGCTTGCCCACAATATCACTGCGGCCGAGGACCACGGCGTTTGCGCCTTCAAGCGGGATGCTGCTGCGGCGCAGAAGTTCCATCACTCCGGCGGGAGTGCAAGCAACCAGTGTGGGACGCCCGGCCACGAGATGGCCGACATTCAGCGGATGAAATCCGTCCACGTCTTTCGCCGGATGCACAGCTTCCAGGATTTTCTTTGCGTCTATCTGCGGAGGCAGAGGGAGCTGCACTAAAATGCCGTCAACGTCATCGCGGCGATTTAGATCTTCCACCATGGCGAGGAGCTCGGAATTTGTGACGGTAGCCGGCGGCGAAACGTGAAAGCTCGCAAGTCCCAGCTTTTCGCACGCCGCAATTTTGCTCTTTACGTATAGTTTCGAAGCAGGATTGTCGCCGACCAGCACGGCGGCGAGGCCGGGTCGAATTCCGGAAGAGGCCAGCGCGGAAATCTCGCTCGCAAGCTCCGTGTAGATTTCATCACGGATGATGTTTCCGTTGATGACGCGCGCCGGCAAAGACAGCTCCTCTTTCTCGATTCAGTGACCCCGCAATGATAACAAAAACGAAGGGACTGCGAGACTGCGACTAAGGCGGCAGCACGCTCAGCGAGATCATGACTCTGAAAGTTTCCCTCGGCGAGATACTGGAGTATGCTCTGTCGGTAAAAATCTAAAGCCGGGTGGATTGCGGGCGCGGTCCCGGCGGTCAAAATCTTCGGGGGAGAGCGTGAAGTATGGGAAGCGGGACCGCGAACTGGGAATGCATCGAGGCATCACCAGACGCGATTTTCTGAATGGATTTGGAATCGCCATCGGCGGAGGTTTTGCTCTATCGAATCACGAATGGCTCAACGCTTTTGGCTTCTGGCAGTCTTCTTTCGCGCCGGAAAAGGATGCAAATTATTATCCGCCTGGTTTGACCGGTATGCGCGGCAGCACGAATGCCGTGATGGAAGCCGGGCACGCGCTTCGTGATGGGCAGCAATGGGGCGGTGGCGCGGTTGACTCGGAAAGCTACGACCTGATCGTAGTGGGGGGAGGAATTAGCGGGCTCTCGGCCGCGTATTTTTTCCGGAAAATGGCGGGGCCAAAAGCGCGGATTTTGATCCTTGAGAATCATGACGATTTCGGCGGGCATGCCAGGCGGAACGAATTTCACGCAGGCGACCGTACGATCTTGGGCTACGGCGGCACGCAGTCGATTGCAAACCCGAAGCTTTACAGCAAGCAGTCGATGGAGTTGTTGCGAGAGTTGGGCGTGGATATTCAGAGATTCCACAAATACTACGACCAGAACTTCGAGCGTTCCAACGGGCTTTCGCGCGCGGTTTTCTTCGACCAGGAAACCTTTGGGGCTGATACGCTGGTGCCCGGTGTTGGGGAGCCATCCTGGCCCGAATTTTTTGCAAAGACTCCGCTTTCGGCGGATGCTCAGAAAGATTTGGCCAGGCTATACACGGAGAAAGTTGATTACCTGCCGCAACTAAAATCCTGGGACAAAAAAGTTCTGCTGGCAAAAACGAGTTACAAAGACTATTTGCTGAAGTACGCAAAGGTTCATCCCGCTGCGATTGCTTACCTGCAGACGGAAACTTATGCACTGTACGGCGTCGGTATCGATGCGGTTCCCGCCGGAGACCTAGCGGGCCTGGGATATCCCGGATTTGCGGGCATGGATTTGGCCGGACCGCCGGGACCGGGATTGGGCGTGGAAATCACGAAACAAAGCAGCGACGAGCTCTACATTTTCCATTTTCCGGATGGCAATGCGTCTATCGCGAGGCTATTGGTGCGGGCGCTGATTCCAGCGTCCGCGGCTGGCCACACCATGGAAGATATTGTCACGGCCAACATGAATTATGCGGTGCTCGACGATCCGGGGTCTGCTGTTCGTCTGCGGCTGAACAGTACGGCGGTGTCCGCGCGAAATGTGGGCGATACAACTTCCGCCAAGGAAGTGGAGGTGAAGTACGTTCGTGGTGGTCAGGCGCATTCGGTGCGCGGAGCGGCTTGCATTCTGGCGTGCTGGAATATGGTGATTCCCTACCTGTGCCCTGAAATGTCGCAAAAACAGAAGGAAGCGCTAGCGTACGGAGTGAAAGTGCCGCTGGTTTATACCAACGTGCTGATTCGAAATTGGGAGGCGTTCAAAAAGCTGGGAATCAGTTATGCCAGATGCCCCGGAAGCTATTTCGAGTCGGTGACTTTGGATTTTCCGGTGAGCATGGGGGAGTATCACTATCCCGACAAACCTGCCGAGCCGTGCGTGCTGCATCTTGAAAGAGTTCCATGCAAGCCAGGGCTGCCTGCCCGCGACCAGCAACGAGCGGGGCGCGAGGAGCTTTACGGCACGCGCTTTGAAACCTACGAACGCAACGTCCGCGATCAGCTTGGACGAATTCTTTCGCCCGGCGGATTCGATCCATCCAGCGATATTCAAGCCATCACCGTGAATCGCTGGCCGCACGGTTACGCCTATGAATATAATTCACTCTACGATCCAGATTGGCCGGAAGATCAACAGCCATGCGTGGTGGGGCGGCAACCGTTCGGCCGAATCTCGATCGCAAATTCAGATGCCGAAGCGTTTGCCTATACCAATGCGGCCATCGATCAGGCGTATCGCGCGGTGACCGAAGTGACGCGATTCAAAGGAAACGCAAGTAGCTAGTCTGCCGACGATTTTCCCTCAGCGCGTCATTCAAACAGCAGTGCCACGCTTTTGAGACTTGCGAGGTGAAAGCGACACTGTATTCTTCGGCGGATAACCGTTATCCTGCGTAACGCGGTATCGAGGGCACCGGGCGTTGAGCACGCAACTTCCAACCTACCTGCTGGGCCATCTTTTCACCACCGAAGAAATGCGCGCCATTTTTTCCGATCAGCGCCGGATCCAAGCGATGCTGGACTTTGAGTCTGCGCTGGCGCGAGCTCTCGCGCGCACCGGCATGGCTCCTAAGACGATCGTGGCGCCGATCGAATCCAAGTGCGACGCAAAGCTTTTTTCCATGGAAACGCTGGCGCAAGAGGCCGCTCTCGCCGGCAACTTGGCGATTCCGATGGTCCAGCAGCTCACCTCGTTGGTCACGAAGTCTGATGAAAAGGCCGGTGGATTCGTTCACTGGGGTGCGACGAGCCAGGACGCCATCGACACCGGCACCGTCCTGCAGTTGCGCGATGCGCTTGAACTGACCGACCAGGCGCTCGCGAAATTGTGCGAGGTGATCGCAAAAATCTGCGAGGCGCATAAGTCCACTCTGATTGCGGGGCGGACCTGGCTGCAGCAAGGCCCGCCGGTAACTCTGGGGTTGAAAGCCTGTGGTTGGCTTGCCGCGGTCGAACGGCATCGCGAACGCGTACGCGAAATAGGAAAGCGTGTGCTGGTCTTGCAATTCGGTGGAGCGGTAGGCACGCTTGCCGCGTTGGGAACCCAGGGGCCGGCCGTGGCGGCGACTCTGGCCGAAGAACTAAAATTGACGCTGCCGAGTCTTCCGTGGCACTCGCACCGCGACCGTTTCGCGGAAGTGGCCACGACCATGGGGCTGTTGGTGGGGTCGCTCGGAAAGATCGCACGCGATATTTCCTTGATGGCGCAGACCGAAGTGAGTGAGGTGGCTGAGGCTGCCGCGCCGGGACGCGGTGGTTCGTCAACCATGCCGCACAAACGCAACCCGGTAGGCTCCGCGGTTGTTTTGGCGGCGGCGATAAGGGTGCCCGCACTAGTATCTGTAATGTTGACTTCGATGGTGCAGGAGCACGAGCGCGGACTGGGCGGATGGCATGCCGAGTGGGAAACGCTGCCTGAGATCTGCACCCTGACGGCGGGCGCGCTGGCGCACTTGACGCAGGTATTGAATGGTCTTGAAATCGATGCAGCCCAGATGGGGGCAAATCTCGAAGTCACGCGCGGGCTGATTCTTGCGGAAGCGGTTGCGGTCGCCCTGGGAGAAAAGATTGGCCGTATGCCGGCACACAAGCTCGTAGAGAAAGCTTCGAAACGCGCATCGGATAAGTCGCAGTCCTTCCAGGATGTTTTGATGGAAGATGCGGAAGTGCGGAAACATCTTTCCGCGCGGGACATCCAACGTTTGCTCGAGCCAAAGAATTATACTGGCTCGGCGGAAGCGATGGTCCAGCAGGTTTTGTCCGAGCGCAAACGGAAGCGATGATTCCTCCTCCAGAGAGCGCTGAAAATGCCATTTGCTGAAACTGGCGAAGTTCGATTGAACTACCGTTTCGACGGTCCGGAAAAAGCGCCGGTCATATTGCTTTCCAATTCTCTGGGAACCAATCTGTCCATGTGGGACCCGCAGGCAACGGTTCTGTGCGAAAAGTTTGGCGTGCTGCGCTACGATACGCGCGGCCACGGCCTCTCGGGCGTCACACCTGGGTCCTATACCATCGAGCAGTTGGGCCGCGACGTCATCGCATTGCTCGATGCGTTGAAAATCGAGAGCGCCCATTTTTGTGGCCTTTCCATGGGCGGTATGATTGGAATGTGGCTCGGTGTGAATGCCGCTAATCGCGTAAAAGGACTCGTACTTTGTAATACCGCGGCGCGGATCGGTACGGCTGAAACCTGGAACGCGCGTATCAAGGACGTGAAAGAGCGTGGCATGGCTGCAATCGCAACGACCGTCGTCCTGCGCTGGTTCAGCGAAAACTTTGTCAAGAAATCGCCGGAAGTGGTGGAGGCCATGCGGCAAATGCTTTTGCAGGCGCCGCCGGAAGGCTATGCGGGTTGCTGCGCCGCGATTCGAGATAGGGACCAGGGCAACGACCTCGCGCGCATTAAAAACCGCACGCTTGTGATTGCGGGCGCGCAAGACCCGGTAGTTCCCCTAGCGGATGCCCACATCGTGGCCGACCGGATTCCCGGCGCGAGCTACCTCGAATTGCAAGCCGCGCATTTATCGAATATAGAAGCTGCTCCGCAATTCACCGAAGCGCTGCTGAAATTTCTGAACGAGCTGGAGGCGAAATAATGGACGAGCGCGAACGATATTCCTCTGGCATGAGAGTGCGGCGGGCCGTTTTGGGCGAAGCGTATGTCGAAAAGGCACAAGCGGCCACGACTTCCTTCAACGAGCCTTTTCAAGACTTGATCACGCGCTACGCCTGGGGAGAGATTTGGTCGCGTCCCGGCCTGTCGCGCCAGACGCGGAGTCTGCTGACCCTGTCCATGATGATCGCGCTGAACCGCAGCGACGAATTTCGCATGCACGTTCGCGCGGCGGTGAACAACCATGTGACGCGCGAGGAAATCCAGGAAGTTTTGCTTCAGGCTGCGATCTATTGCGGCGTGCCAGCGGCCAATTCCGCGTTTCATATCGCGCAGGAAGTTTTTGCAGAGATGGACGAAGAAATTTGACGCGGTTTGGGCGGCGGAGTCTGTGATCGCCGCACGCATGGCTTCCGGCCAGCGTTTGTTGCTATCCCTGAAAAAATGCGCTCCCCAGGGATGCGCGTAACACATATTCTTGCGAAATTATTTTGGAGGAACAACCATGGCGATTGAGAGAGTGGGAGTAGTCGGATGCGGGCTGATGGGCTCAGGAATTGCTCAGGTGGCCGCCATGGCCGGATGCCAGGTGACTGTGCGAGAAGTTTCGCCGCCGCTCGTAGAGAAAGGATTGCAATCCATTGACAAAAATCTGCAGCGGCTGGCGGACAAAGGCGCGCTGCCGGTGGCCGAACGCGAGCAGGTTCGCCGACGCCTCCGCGGCACCACGAATCTGGAAGATTTGAAGGATTGCGACATCGTCATAGAAGCGATCATCGAGCAGCTTCCGGCGAAGCGTGAATTGTGGACCGCGCTGGATAAAATCTGTCCGAAGGAAACGATCTTCGCAAGCAATACGTCTTCGCTTTCCGTTACCGAGATGGCCATGTTCACGCAAAGGCCCGACCGTTTTCTTGGCTTGCACTTTTTCAATCCCGTGCCGGTGATGAAACTGGTGGAAGTAATCCGGACGATCGCGACAGATCCGAAAGTGAACGAAGAAGTCGTGGCATTTGCCGGACGGTTGGGCAAAACGCCCGTTCGCACCAGCGATCGCACCGGATTTATCGTAAACCGTTTGCTGGTGCCTTACCTGCTCGACGCCATACGCGCGCTGGAAGAAGGAGTCGCGTCGGTCGAAGACATAGACAACTCCATGAGACTCGGATGCGGCCACCCCATGGGCCCCTTGACGCTGCTGGATTTCGTGGGCAACGACACGACCTACTACATCGCAAACATCATGTTCGACGAATTTAAGGAGAAGCGCTTTGCTTCGCCGCCGCTGCTGAAGCGCATGGTGCTGGCCGGATGGAACGGGAGAAAGGCCGGACGCGGGTTCTACGATTACACCGATCCAGCCAAGCCGAAGCCTATGCAATTGACGTAACGGCAGCCCGCAGTACAACCGGGGAGTTCGATACGCGGCCGAGGCCTCCCCAAGGATGACCAGCAAGCCGCTGCTTGGTACCGAAAAGCTGCGGAGCGCGGCGGCAGATTATCACCTGGGGGATTCAAGATGATGGCCGTACGGGACAGACATTTAGAGCCAGACGAAAAAGCGCAACCGGCAACTAACCCATCAACTCATGGCCGAACAATCCGAGTTTCGTCACCCCTTGCGATGGGTTCCTGCCACCGGGCCAGCGGCAGAAAGGCGTTTGACGACTTCCGTGGGGAGCGGCTGCGATTTCATTTTTGATAGGTCGTTCGGATCTGGGCCGGTCCAAACACGTGTTGCGAATCCTTCGACCGCCAGCGATCCTGCTTTCATGATCCGGTGGCGAATCACGAAGCTGCTCTTGCCAAACTCAGTGACGGTTGATTCCGCGTTTAGCTCGTCGCCGCAGGTCGACGGGATGAGGAATCGCGCGCGCACATCGACGAGGGGGAGGCCGATGACACCGTGCTGTTTGAATAGAGACGGAATGGGCATTCCGGCGTCCAGGAACAACGCGGTGGTGCAATCGTCGAACCATGCGAGATATTGCGGGAAAAACACGATGCCCGCGGGATCGCAGTGGCCCCATTCCACCAGAAGTTTCTTGTGACTGACAAACATTCTTCACCGCTCCAGGCGAGAACGAGACGAGGCCGCATGGTAACATTCGCAACTCAGAGCGTCCAAACTTTCCGAGGATTTGCTCGTTAATGCCATGCGCACGCAAGTAGGAATTGTCGGGGCCGGACCGGCTGGATTGGTTCTATCGCAACTGTTGCATCTACAAGGTATTGAGTCCGTGGTGCTTGAAACGCGCAGCCGGCAATATTGCGAAGAGCGCGTGCGGGCCGGCGTGCTCGAGCAGGGCACCGTGGATCTGCTGAACGAAATCGGCGTAGGCGAGCGAATGCTCCGTGAAGGCCTGCTGCACTACGGAGTGAATCTGCGATTTTCCGGCCGCACACACCATATTGATTTTAGGGAACTCGCCGGCGGCCGGGGAATCACGATTTACGCGCAGCACGAGGTGATCAAGGATCTGGTAGAGGCGAGACTCGCCGCCGGAGGCCAGGTTTTGTTTGGCGTAGAGGACGTCAGTATCCGCGATTTCGGCGAGGCGAAATCTTCAGTGAAGCCCACCATCCTATTCCGCAAAGACGGCGAAGCTCAGCAACTGACTTGTGATTTCATTGCGGGTTGCGACGGCTCGCACGGTATTTGCAGGCCATCAATTCCTGATGGCGTCCTCACGTTATTCGAGCGTGTTTATCCGTTCGCCTGGCTGGGCATACTGGCCGAAGCACCCCCTTCCTCCGAAGAGCTTATATACGCCTATCACGAGCGCGGGTTCGCCTTGCTGAGCATGCGCTCGCCGCAGATCAGCCGGCTGTACCTTCAGTGCAAGCCCGACGAAAATCTGGACCAATGGTCCGATGAGCGAATTTGGAAGGAGCTGCATACCCGGCTGGCTTCAACCGAAGGTTGGACGCTCACAGAAGGACGCATCATTCAGAAGGGCGTGACCGGGATGCGCAGCTTGGTAATCGAGCCAATGCAGCACGGCAGGCTATTCATTGCCGGAGACGCAGCGCACATCGTTCCACCCACTGGGGCGAAGGGTCTTAACCTCGCTGTCGCTGACGTTCGTGTCCTGGCTCGGGCACTTGCCGAATATTATGCGTCGGGGCGTCAGAATCTGCTTCAGAGCTATTCGAAAACCTGTCTCAGGCGCGTTTGGAAGGTTCAGCGCTTTTCGTGGTGGATGACTTCCATGCTGCATCTTTGGGAAAACGAGAACGCGTTTGACCACCGCCGCCAGCTTGCCGAGCTGGATTACGTCACCAGCTCTCAGGCTGCTTCACAGACGCTCGCCGAAAACTACGTGGGGTTGCCGATGGAATAGCATTCCCGGGACAAGGGGTTGGAAATTCCCGCTGTCACGTTTTCCAACAGTCTTTTCGAAAGACTTTCGTACTATTCGAATGAGCCTCCCGGCCCATGGTAGTCAGTCCCTATCCCACTGTACCCTCAGTGTGTTGAAGGTCTTCAACGGGCAGGCGTGCTTCATACCTACGGGACTTCACCATCGGGGGAACTGAAATGCGATTTGAGAATTCAGCACGCGCATGGATCGTCCTAGCGCTAGCTTCCATCTTCTGCCAGCCGCTGTGCGCACAACAGGCGTTTTACTTGCCCTTGCAGAACAGTGAAGACGGACAGGCACCACTGAGCTTCATGCGTCCCCATTACTTTATTCACGAAGCGGCGGGTGCGAGCCTGAGCACTCCGCCCATTTCGGCTTTTCAGCCTTCCCAGATCCGTCACGCATACGGTTTCGACCTGATCAGCAATCAAGGTTCCGGGCAGATCATCGCGATTGTGGACGCTTACGACGACCCCCAAGCAGAATCCGACCTCGGCGTTTTCAGCCGGCAGTTTGGACTGCCGGTTAACACCACCAGCGACGGTAGTTTTCGCAAGATTTACGCGACCGGCCGCAAGCCGGCGCTCAACGCCAATTGGTCTGTTGAAATATCGCTCGATTTGGAATGGGCCCACTCCATCGCTCCAAAGGCGACCATTATTCTGGTCGAGGCGGCATCGAACAACTTCAGCGATTTGCTCAGAGGGGTTGATGTCGCGGTTCGAAATGGAGCGAGTGTGGTCTCCATGAGCTGGGATTCGGGCGAATTTTCAAGCGAGCGCAGCCTGGACAATCATTTCGTTGCCAACGGTGTAACTTTTCTCGCCGCTTCCGGTGACAGCGGGACGGGAGTGACCTATCCCGCCGCATCGCCGGACGTGATTGGAGTCGGCGGAACATCGCTGTCGTTGGATGCAAACGGAAACTACTTGAACGAAGCTGCATGGAGCGGAAGCGGCGGAGGCTTAAGCGCCTACGAACATGAGCCGCTGTATCAAGCCCAGTTTGGAATTCCCGACGATTCTCGCGGCGTGCGCGCGGTTCCGGATGTTTCTTATAACGCAAATCCAGGTACGGGCTACGCGGTGTACGATTCGGTGGGAATTAACGGAGCCAGTGGATGGTTCCAGGTAGGCGGCACTAGCGCAGCAACACCCCAGTGGGCCGCCGCGGTAGCGATTGCCAACTCCATGAGAATCGCGTCGCGAAAAACCCGTCTGACTGCGACCGACACGCCTCTATATTCTTTGGGCCGGACAGATTTGAACGGCGAGTTTCACCCGGTCACCCAAGGCGACAATGGTTCTTGCGGGTTGATGTGCGACGCCTCGGCGGGCTATGACTTTGTTACTGGTCTTGGTACGCCGCGAGCAAATTCTCTAATTCCCGCGCTGGTTTCGCGGCCCTGAGCAGATTAAGATTTCAGTTTTTTTCGCCAAAGCCAGACGCCGGTTAAGCCGGCAGACAACATCAGCAACATCTCAGGCTCAGACGTAATAACCGGAGGAGTCGAGCCTCCACCGCCCGGAACGGGAATGATCGGGGGGATAATAACCCCGCCCCCGCCCCCAGGAGCCACCGGACCGCCGGGTGTGGACGGGAGTCCGGACATCGGCGACGGTGTTAAGGACACTTCGATCGGTGGTCCGAGCTCGCTTGAGGGAACGGGCGCTCCACCTAATGCCTCAGCTTCTTCCGGCGGACCTGCTTCAAACTCAGGTTGCGCCGCCAAAACCGGGCCGGCGGGGACTTCCGATACACGGTTTCCGCAACGCGTTCTAGCAATATGTTCGCCGTCAGAAATGACGGTTTCCCCGCGAGGCAGCATGAGCGGTTTTTTGGTCCAGAAAACTCCGTTACCCAGCCGGTAGGACACATACAGTGCGCGAGGTTCGGTCAATCGAACAACTCGCGCTCTTTCGACGTCAAAATCTTTGTAATGTTTTGCAACGATCGGATCTCGCGCGACTGAATTCCTGAGATCCGCAGCGCTTTCAACCCCGCCGGGGATTACCGAGTAGGGATACACCCTGCGCCGGGCGTCATGGTCATCGATCGAAATTGCCGAGAACTCTTGGTTGGTTGGAGATCGAAAGGATGAAGCGTAGGAAGGAACGATCTGGACTTGGCCGACTGCGGTAAGCGCACTCCAGACCAAACAGCTTCCCAAGGTTAAGACAGCCAGCGCTCCCAGGCGGCGGAGGTCAATCTTTGCGGCAAACTTGTCCCCTAATCCTAATGTCCGGAACTGCTCCATCTCCCCTGAATTGACGACAGAATGGAATTGCTGGGCGCCTGTGTCGACTTAGATTATGCATCTTTTCTACCATTCCCGCTAGTCTTGATTACGGAACAAAGTCGGGTGGGATTTCGCGTCCAAATCAGCAATGAGAAACGACTTGCTCGCGAAAGAGAGGCGAACCAATTTGAGATCGAAGGATGCCGTTTCGGGAATGTTAGAAATAGTTTTCCCGAAAATAGCACTTTCGTTCTGAACTGGTCGGTATAAAAGTTGCGTGGTTCTCGGGTGCCTGCGGTTAGTTAAGATTGCCACGCGTATTTGATGCCGCGGCGTCATTTTTCAACGTGCCGGCTTGGAAAGCCGGGGAGCATTCCTTTGGGCATCCGGGCAGCCTCCGTCCCACAGTGCGTAGCCGACGCCCAACAAAGGAGCGGCAATCATTGCAATCACGGCCAGCAAAAACGCAACCAGAAACATTAAGACGATCACGATGACGGGCATTGGACCTTTTCACCTCTTTCCCGCGTCTAAATCCCAAGCTATGGTGCAAGCAGAACTAGAGCGGATTTTCCGGACCTCTTCGCTTAAACACTGGCCCGCGAAAAAGTTGCGGGCTCATAACCATTGGATGTGCTGGGAAGGCGGTGGTTGCAGTGGAATTGTTTCCTCGCTCGGTTCCCGCAACCAGTCGACGGCGGAATTTTCGAGCGAGGGCCGTACTTTGATTTTTCGCACGGCGTGCAATAATGGTGCAGTTGTGTTCGTGCTCAATGTGCTCTGCGAGTACCCTTCGCGCATCCGGACGGTTCGAGGGTCTCTTGAATGTGGATAGTTCGATTAGCATTACGCAGGCCATATACCTTCGTTGTGATGTCGATTTTGTTGCTCATACTGGGCCCCGTCGCCATTCTGCGCACGCCCACAGACATCTTCCCAAACATTGATATCCCAGTTGTCAGCGTCATCTGGAACTACACGGGACTGTCCCCGGAGGACATGTCTAACCGAATTATTTTTAACTATGAGAGAATTCTTACCACCACCGTTAATGATATCGAGCACATCGAATCGCAATCGTTGAGCGGTATTGCGATCGTGAAGATCTTTTTCCATCAGGGCGTGCAGGTGGCCAACGCAGTGGCGCAGACCACGGCGGTGTCGCAAACCATCCTCAGGACGTTGCCTCAGGGAAGCACGCCCCCTCTCGTCATCACCTATAACGCTTCTACCGTTCCCATCCTTCAGCTTGCGCTGTCGGGTCCCGGATTATCGGAGCAGCAATTGGGTGACATCGGTTTGAATTTTCTGCGGACAGGCCTGGTAACCATTCCAGGGGTGGCCATTCCGTACCCCTATGGTGGCAAGCAGCGCCAGGTGCAAGTAGACCTAGATACCGCGGCTTTGCAGTCGAAAGGACTTTCGCCGCTCGACGTGGTGAACGCTATTTCACTGCAGAACCTGATCCTTCCGGCAGGCACCACGAAAATCGGGCCTTTTGAGTACCAGGTAGACATGAATGGCGCGCCTGCCACGGTAAGCGAGCTGAACGATCTGCCGATAAAGACAGTGGGGAGCAGCACCATTTACATTCACGATGTGGCCCACGTGCGCGACGGTTTTCCGCCGCAAACGAATATCGTGAATGTAGACGGGAAGCGTGCCTCGCTGATGTCCATTCAAAAAAACGGAGACGCCTCCACTCTCGATATCATTTCCGGAATCAAAGCTTTGCTGCCGCAAATCGCGGCCGGCCTCCCTCCTCAACTGGAAATCAAGCCGCTCTCGGATCAGTCGATTTTTGTGCTGGCCTCGATCAAGGGAGTTGTTCGCGAAGCCATCATAGCCGCTTGTCTTACCGGCTTCATGATTTTGGTATTCCTGGGAAGCTGGCGCAGCACGCTGATCATTGCAGTCTCGATTCCTCTTTCGATTCTTACTTCGATTATCGTTCTGAGCGCGTTGGGCGAGACGATTAACATCATGACTCTGGGCGGCCTGGCGCTGGCGGTGGGAATATTAGTGGACGATGCAACCGTCGAGATCGAGAACATCAACCGCAACATCGACCAGGGCAAGGAAATCGTTCAGGCCATTCTGGATGGAGCGCAACAGATTGCGGTGCCCGCGTTTGTTTCCACACTGTCTATCTGCATTGTTTTCGTGCCGATGTTTTTTCTCTCTGGAGTGGCTCGCTATCTGTTCGCGCCGCTCGCCGAGGCCGTGTGTTTCGCCATGCTCGCTTCTTATCTGTTATCGCGTACGCTTGTGCCCACCATGGCCAAGTATCTGCTCGTGGCCCAGATCGATGAGAGCCATAGCGAGGCGCCGAAATCCCGCAACCCGTTTGTGCGAGTCCAGCAAAGGTTCGAACATGAATTTGAGAAACTCCGCACGGGATACCACCGCCTGCTCGAGACCTGCATCCACCACGGCCGCTTATTTGTGATCTGCTTTTTTTCTGCTTGCGTGGTGTCTTTCGTGCTCTTGCCCATGGTGGGACAGGATTTTTTCCCTGCTGTGGATAGCGGCGAATTCAAGCTTCACCTGCGCGCGCCCACCGGTACCCGTATTGAAGAGACCGCCGCGCTCTGCGAACGCGTAGACGATGACATGCGGCGGCTGATTCCCAAGTCCGAATTGACCACCATCATCGACAACATTGGCGTGCCCTATAGCGGTCTTAACCTTTCCTACAGCAATTCCGCGCCGATCGGCCCCGGCGATGCCGACATACTGGTGGAACTATCCAGGAAGCATCGCCCCACGGAAGAATACGTTCACGATTTGCGCGAGCGGCTCAATCGCGATTTTCCCGGCGTCACATTTTATTTTCTGCCCGCCGACATTGTCAGCCAGATCCTGAACTTTGGACTCCCGGCCCCCATCGATATTCAGGTGGTTGGAAGAAACCTAGCCGGCGACCGTGAATTTGCCGACAAACTGATGAACCAACTAAAATTTGTTCCGGGCACTACCGATCTCCGAATCCAGCAACCCTTTGATCAACCAAAGTTGCATTTTGATGTGGACCGCACCAAAGCGCAGGAAATCGGATATACCCAGCGGGACGTTGCCAATAATCTGTTGATTTCGCTGAGCGGAAGTTTTCAAACTACTCCCAGCTTCTGGCTCGATCCGAAAACAGGTGTGACTTACAATATTGCCGCGCAGATGCCCCAATACCGAATCGACACGCTTCAAGATCTCCAAAATATTCCGGTGACTGGAACGAACCCGAATGCACCACCCGCGATTTTCGCGAGCCTAGCCTCGGTCACGCGCGGAGCGGAAATGGCCGTTGTTTCCCATTACAACGTTCAGCCGGTCATCGACATTTACGGAGCGGTGCAGGGGCGCGACCTCGGGGGCGTCGCGCGCGAAATCGCGCCGATCATCGACCGAAGCAAGAAAGAGTTGCCCAAGGGGTCGCAGCTGATCGTGCGCGGGCAAATTGCTACCATGCAGCTATCGTTCTCCGGTCTCTTGTGGGGACTCGCGTTTTCGATTCTTCTGGTGTACCTGCTGATCGTGGTCAATTTCCAGTCTTGGCTTGATCCCTTCATTATTCTGATGGCGCTCCCGGCGGCTTTGGCCGGGATCGTCTGGTTCTTATTTATCACACGCACAACGGTTAGCGTGCCCGCTCTTACCGGCGCGATCATGTGTATGGGGGTGGCTACGGCGAACAGCATTCTAGTGGTAAGTTTTTCGCGGGAGAGGCTCGACGAGGGCAAGACCGCAGCCGAGGCCGCCTTGGAATCGGGATTCACGAGGTTCCGGCCCGTGATTATGACCGCGTTGGCCATGATTATCGGCATGCTGCCGATGTCCTTGGGTCTGGGAGAAGGGGGAGAACAGAATGCGCCCTTGGGACGCGCTGTCATTGGCGGACTTTCCTTCGCGACGGTAGCGACTCTTTTCTTTGTGCCGGTTGTATTTAGTATTGTGCATGGCTGGCGGGAGCGGAAGATATAGCCAGATAGCCGAATGAATCCACCGCGCGCCCCAAATCGTCCAATGAAGGAACACAAAAGGATGAGGTTTAATGACTGACCAGCCCACTTCTTCGCCGCAAACGGAGGCCTACAATCGGCCCCCGCAACGGCCCGGACGATCGGGCCACGGCGTGGTGATCGCCATACTGGTTGTGATTATCGTCGCAGGCATTGTGGTAATGGGCGTTGTCCCGCGCTTAAAAGCCAAAGCTGCATTGCGCATCGAAACCCGCGATCTAGCCATTCCCGCGGTCGTTGTGATCCATCCCAAACGCGGCGACCCGGAACAGGAAATCGTGCTTCCCGGCAATATACAAGCGTTCGAGGACGCTCCGATCTATGCGCGCACCAATGGGTATTTGAAAAAATGGTACGTGGATATTGGCGGGCACGTGAGATCAGGCCAGTTGCTAGCCGACATTGATACACCTGAAGTTGATCAGCAGCTCCAGTCGGCGCGCGCGGATCTGAAAACAGCGCAGGCGAACATGAATCTTTCCAAAATTACCGAGGATCGCTACGAGGGCCTGAAGAATACCGATGCGGTTTCCAAACAGGATGTGGACAACGCGCACGGTGATTTTGAAGCAAAGAGAGCCATCGTGGCATCTTCGGAATACAACGTGAAGCGGTTGGAGGAAACTCTGGCCTTCAACAAAATCTATGCGCCGTTTGACGGCATCATCACAGCGCGCAACACCGATATAGGACAACTGATTGACTCCGGCAGCGGCGGAGCGGCGAAGGAGATGTTTCATATCCAATCGACACGGGTGTTGCGCGTCTACATTAATGTTCCGCAACAATATTCGCAGGCGGCCAAGCCTGGCCTCACCGCGGACCTAACTTTGGCGGAATTTCCGGGCCGCCGGTTCAAAGGCCAGCTGGTTCGCACGGCGAAGGCCATTGACCAAGCGTCTCGCACGCTGCTCGTGGAAGTGGACGTGAATAACACGACGGGCGAACTTCTTCCCGGCGCTTACACCGGAGTTCACCTGAAACTTCCGGAAGGAGTCCCGACTTTTATCCTTCCGGTGAACACGCTGATTTTCCGTTCGGAGGGTTTGCAGATCGCCACAGTTCAAGATGGCAAAGCGTCGCTAATCCGGATTGTGCTGGGCCGCGATTTTGGCAGCGAGGTGGAAATAGTTTCCGGACTCAACGGGCAGGAAAACGTGATGGTCAATCCGCCAGACTCTTTGGTAGAAGGCGAGCAAGTTCAGATCGCTCAACAGAACCAACAGCAATCGACCCAGCCGCAACCTGCACACCCGTAATAGAACACCCACGGGTCTAAAGCGTGATTTTGCTGGAGGAAGTGCATGAGACATTCATTGCTAGGAATCCTGACCATCCTGCTGGCCGCCATGATGTCAACGGTTGTTTATCGAACAGTGTCCGCAGCGCGAGAACTTCGAGCATTGTCGCAAACATCGGGTCAGGCTGGACCCTTCACCGACTACCGCATGGAGAAGCCCGGAAACGTTCATCACATTTCCGCCGCTGACCTGCCTCAGCCATACGCGACGCCAGCGGCAGACAATCACCCGCACGTTACGTCTCGTCCATCGCAAGCATGGCCGCAAGCTCCCGTTGGATTCAAAGCGGATCTTTATGCCGCGGATCTAAAAAATCCAAGATTGCTTCGTACCGCGCCAAATGGCGACTTGTTTTTGGCTGAAAGCGGCCCGGGGCGCATTCTTGTATTTCGCGGGATAACCCCCGACGGAAAACCCGAGACGATGGGTACCTTCGCGACAGGTCTCACGCGCCCCTTTGGCATTGCTTTTTATCCTCCCGGGCCCGATCCGAAGTTCGTCTACGTCGGTAATACGGATTCTGTTGTGCGCTTTCCATACCAAAATGGAGATTTGAAGGCTCGCGGCGGTCCGGAAACTGTAATCGCAAATATACCCAGCGGGAACGAACGTGGGGGCGGCGGCGGGCATTGGACGCGCGATGTGGCGTTCTCACCGGACGGTAAGAAACTGTTCCTGGCGGTCGGTTCGCGGGGGAATATTGCGAATACCGATGAAGACAAATCCGAATACCACCGTGCGAACATTCTTGAAGCAAATCCCGATGGTTCGCACTTGCGTGTGTACGCATCGGGAATTCGCAATCCCGTTGGGATAGCGATCGATCTTTCGACTGGGGAGCTGTGGACTTCGGTGAATGAGCGCGACGATATAGGTGACAATCTTCCGCCCGATTACATCACGCACGTTCAAGAAGGCGGGTTTTACGGCTGGCCCTGGTACTACATCGGCGGAAACGAAGACCCTCGCCTGAAAGGCAAGCATCCGGAACTAAAAGACAAAGCGATTGTTCCCGACGTCCTGCTGGAACCGCACAATGCTTCCCTTGAGCTCACTTTCTATGAAGCGCAGCAATTTCCGGAAAAATATCGCGGCGGTATTTTTGCCGCCGAGCATGGTTCTTGGAACCGGTCTGTGCGTACGGGTTACGAAGTCATCTTCGTGCCAACGAAGGATGGCAAAGCTACTGGGGAGTACGAGGATTTCGTCACAGGTTTCGTCACCTCTGACAGAAAAGTGTGGGGCAGGCCAGTGGGAGTGGCTGTTGCGAAGGATGGTTCGCTGATGATTTCCGATGACGGATCGGATTCGATCTGGCGAATCAGTTATGCCGGCAAATAAAAAATTCACATCGCCAGTGGTCGGGCTCGAACGAAGCCGTCGGGGGCGGCGTTCCGCTAACATATTTTTCTTGGCCACCGTTTTGCTCGCAGGGTGCACGGTTGGTCCAAATTACGTTCGGCCCCAGGCTGAAATCCCCACCGAGTACAAAGAGAACGAAGCTTGGAAAGTAGCTCAACCTGGCAGTGCCGATGCGGTGAAAGGAAAGTGGTGGGAAGTTTATCAGGACCCGCAACTGAACGCTCTCGAGGAGAAAATTGATGTTTCAAATCAGAGCCTGAAGGCGGCCGAGGCGCAATTCTTACAGGCACGCGCAGCAGTGCGCATCTCGCGCTCCTTCCAATTTCCCACGGTGACCGCCGACCCTGCCATCGCGCGCGAGCGTTTCTCCCAAAACCGCCCGCTGGCCGTCCCCGGCACCCAGCAAACCTTCAATGATTTTCAAGTTCCCGGAATCGACGCTTCTTATGAGCTGGACCTGTGGGGCCGCGTTCGACGCACCGTAGAACAGAGCCGTTCTAACGCGCAGGCGAGCGCGGCCGATCTTGCCAGCGTTGGACTAAGTCTGCACGCCGAATTGGCAATGGATTATTTCCAGCTTCGCGGCCTCGACGCGCAAAAACAGCTTCTGGACTCGACCGTAGAATCGTTCGAGAAAGCTCTCGAGCTGACCCAGACCCGGTATACAGGGGGGCTTGCTTCGGCCGTGGACGTGGCACAGGCGCAAACGCAGCTGGAAACCGCCCGCGCGCAATCGATCGATGTGGGAGTTCAACGCGCTGCGTTCGAACATGCCGTCGCGGTTCTCATCGGTCAACCTCCGGCAACCTTTCGTCTGGCGGCTTTTCCACTGGTCGCTCCGCCGCCGGCAATTCCACCGGGACTACCATCGGACATGCTGGAGCGGAGGCCAGATGTTTCCGCGGCGGAAAGACGAATGCAGGCTGCGAACGCTCAGATCGGAATCGCCCGAGCTGCTTACTTTCCGACCATTACGCTTACCGGCGGAGGCGGTTTTGAAAGCGTTGCGGCGGGGACGCTGTTTCAAGGCCCCAGCGGTTTGTGGGCGGTGGGTGGAACGGCTCTCGAAACGCTTTTCGATGCCGGGCGCCGGCGTGGGACATCGGATCAAGCAAAAGCTGCGTACGATCAGTCGATCGACAATTACCGCCAGTCAGTTTTATCTGCATTTCAAGAAGTCGAAGACAATCTCGCGGCTTTGCGCATCTTGGAGGTCGAAGCGCAAACCGAGGATATTGCCGTTGGCGCGGCGAAACATTCCGTCGAGCTCTCTATCACCCGCTATAAGGGTGGCGTCACAAACTACCTGGAAGTCACCACCGCCCAAAGCGCGGCACTTACTGACGAGGTAACCGCTGTAACGATCCTCACGCGGCGGATGACCGCCAGCGTCCTGCTGATCAAGGCCATCGGCGGTGGTTGGAACGTTTCGCAAATTCCTCGTGTTTAACTTTCTGGTTTCTTTCCGTCCGAACTGCTTCTCTAGTCGTTCCCGTTCTCCATTTCTAATCGAGCGATTCGGCTTCTTCCGCTGGCCTCCCCGCACCGGCTATGGTAAAGATGTGTCAACATCCACAGCCTCTAAAGCGTTCGCATGGTGGGAGGCCTTTTGAAGCGTCGCAAGGCGGTTAAATCCGGGGTCACTCTGCGCGATGTCGCGCTGGAAAGCGGCGTCTCGCCCGCCACGGTTTCGATCGTTTTGAACAATGCTCCGCTGGCCAGATATATCCCGCCGTCCACCAAAGATCGCATCGAGCGAGCCGCGAAAAAACTGGCCTATCGTCCAAAAGTCGTATCGCGTTTGCTCAGCCCCAAGCGAAATCGTACAGTCGGCGTGATGGTGTTCGACATCACCGACCCATTTTGTACGCTCATACTTCGCGGCATCGAGAATGCGTTGTATCAAGCGTCGTATCTTCCCATTCTCACCGACGTTCACAATCAGCGGGGCCGTTTCGAGCGTTATCTCGAGGTGCTGTTCGCGCGTCAAGTCGAGGCGCTCATCTTCGTAGCCAACTGGCTTTTTGTCGATATCGACCTTCTCGCGGACCTAGAGAAGCGCAATATTCCCGCCGTCATGATTGCCCGCGAGCTCAGTGGCGGTTCGGTGAGTTCCGTCATGGTGGATAATGAAGCGGGCGCTCACCTGGCGATCGAGCATCTTTACTCGCTGGGTCACCGAAAAATTGCTTTCATTCGAGGGCCCAAAATGCTGGCGGATAGCTCACCCCGTTGGCGGGGCGTGCGGTCCTTTGCGCGTTCGGTTGGGCTTGAAATCGATCCCACTCTGGTTGCGGATCTGCCGGACTCGCTCGATCCAAACTCCGGATTTGAAGGCGGATTCAAAATCACGGAAGAATTCCTGAAGCATAAAAAGCGCTTCACTGCCGTGATGGCGTTTGACGACATGACCGCTTTCGGGGCGATACGCGGGTTGGCGCGCGCCGGGATGAAGGTTCCCGAGGATTGCTCGGTGATCGGTTTTGACGACGTGATTCTCGCCGGACTGTCGGTTCCGTCGCTCACTACCGTGCGCCAGCCAATGGAAGCTCTGGGCTCCGCGGCGGTCGGAATCGTTCTGGAGGCCATCAACTCTTCCATCGAAGAACGGGAATTTGAGGTCGTTCACCGAAAACTTCCGCCCGAGCTGGTAGTGCGCGAATCGACACGTTCGGTTCCACGGTCGGGAGCGGATTGAAGCGGGGAAAGGCCGATGGTTTTTTCTTGACACTACGGAAAAGCTGGGAATAATACGTCAGCTTTAATAAATTTTAATAAATCAAAAGCATCTGCGCTCCATCTTCTGGATTGGCTGCCCTTGGTTTAAACAGTTTCTGGAGAGTGGGTAATGTCGCCTAAGCTAGCGCCGCAAGTTCGCCTGGGCTTGTCTTTCGCCGTCCGTCTTGGTTTGATTCTCGCCCTCCTGGCCGGTCGTGCGTACGCGGATACAACCGGCTCGTCGGACAAGATTTTTTTGCATGCCGGCTGGACTTTGCAATCTTCTTGTCTATTTCTTGCTAAAGGGGAACAGATATCAACTCCGGGATATAGGACCAACGGCTGGCATTCGGCAACGGTTCCTACCACCGTCGTGGCCGCGCTCGTCGCCGACAAAACCTATCCCGACCCGTACTACGGCAAGAATTTGCGCGATATTCCCGGCACAAGTTATCCCATCGGCAAGAATTTTTCTCTGCTGTCTATGCCCAAGGATAGTCCTTTCCGTTGCTCGTGGTGGTATCGCACGGAATTTACGCTTCCCAGCAACTACAGGAACCGGCATGTATGGCTCCATTTCGGCGGGATAAATAACCACGCCAATATTTGGGTGAATGGCAAGCTGCTGGCCGGTGGCAACGACATCGCGGGAGCCTACCGCACCTACGATTTCGACATCAGTTCCCTCGTCGCAGGCGGCGGGCCAAACGCGCTTGCAGTGGAGACCGTTGCGCAGACTGAAAAAGATCTGGGCATTAACTGGGTAGACTGGAACCCGGCGCCTCCCGACAAGGACATGGGTTTGTGGCGCAGCGTTTATTTGGAAAGCAGCGGTGAGGTAGCCATGCGTCATCCCATGGTTGTAACTCACTTCCCGGGTGCATCGCTTGAAGAAGCTGAGCTCACCCCCGAAACGGAACTGCGCAACTCCAGCGACCGGGAAATCACAGGGTTTCTGGATGGCCGGATCGAAGATGTGAAATTTCGTCAAACCGTTACCCTAAAACCGGGAGAAACTCGCACCGTCCGGTTCACTCCAGACGAATTCCCGCAGTTGCGCATCAAGAATCCGCGAGTATGGTGGCCCTACCGCATGGGCGCGCAAGAACTTCATGAGCTCAACTTGCGCTTCGTTGTGGGCGATGATTTATCCGACGAGCAGAGCACCAGGTTCGGCATTCGCGAAATCACTTCCGAACTGAATTCCGCAGGCGCGCGTCAATTCTATGTAAACGGCAAGAAAATCCTGATCCGCGGCGGCGGCTGGTCGCCGGATATGCTCTTGCGTGACGATCACGCTCGCCTGGAAACAGATTTTCGCTACATTCGTGAGATGAACCTGAACGCAATCCGTCTGGAAGGAAAAATGGAGACGGATGACTTTTACGATCTCGCCGATGAGCAAGGCATTCTTATCATGGCGGGCTGGTGCTGTTGCGATCATTGGGAACAGTGGAATCATTGGCAGCACGGCGATCTCGAAATCGCCACCGCGTCGTTGCGTTCGCAAATTCTGCGGATGCGCAGCCATCCCAGCATGCTGGTCTGGTTGAACGGCAGCGATGGGCCGCCGCCAGCGGATGTTGAAACCGCCTACATCCAGGTGCTGAAGGAAACGGACTGGCCCAATCCAACGATTTCTTCAGCCTCCCAGAAACCCACCTCGGTGACCGGAAAATCCGGAGTCAAAATGACAGGCCCGTACGACTACGTTCCACCGGACTATTGGCTAACCGACACCAGCAAATATGGAGGCGCGTTTGGCTTCAACACGGAAACCGGTCCGGGACCTGCCATACCACTGGTCAGCTGCCTTCGTAAATTTATTCCGCCCGATCATCTGTGGCCCCAGGATTCCTTCTGGGATTATCACGCAGGTTCGGAAGGCTTCAAGAACTTGAACCATTTTGAGGGCGCGATGAAATCGATCTATGGCGCTCCCACCGGCTTGGACGACTACGAGACGAAAGCGCAGGCCATGGCTTATGATGGCGAGCGGGCCATGTTCGAGGCCTATTCCCGCAACAAGTACACCTCGACTGGAATCATTCAGTGGATGCTGAACAACGCCTGGCCTTCGACCATCTGGCATCTTTATGATTACTACCAGCAGCCGGCCGGCGGATATTTCGGCACCAAGAAGGCTTGCGAGCCTTTGCACGTCCAGTATTCGTATGACGACAAAAGCGTGGTGGTGGTGAACAGCCTGTACCAGAAATTCTCGGGCCTGACTGTCACCGCGCATCTCTATGACAATTCGCTGCACGAAAGATTTTCTCGCCAGGCTCAGACGGACGTGGATGCGGATGGCGTAGCCAAGGTTTTTACGATTCCAGCAGAGGTTTTTAGTTCTACGGCTCCCGTTTATTTCGTAAAGCTCGAACTTCAGTCAAGCGATGGAAAGGCCGTGAGCACCAACTTCTATTGGCTTTCTCCCAAGAAGAGTACTTACGAATGGGGCAAGACCGATTATAAATACACGCCGGTGTCTTCCTACGAAGATTTCACCACTCTTCAGAACTTGCCCAAAGCCAAACTCGAAATCAACGATCGGGCCGCTTCTGCGGCGGATGGCCCGGCAATTCACTTGACGGTCAAGAATCCCAGCGACCACTTGGCTTTCCAACTGCGATTTGGTGTTCGGAAAAAGGGTCAAGACACGGAGATTCTTCCGGTCTTCTGGAACGACAACTACATCGAATTGATGCCCGGCGAGTCCCGCGAAATTTCCGCGCAATACCTTGCTGGGTCAGACCTTTCAGGTCCCCTGGAGCTCACCGTGGCCGGCTGGAACGTCGAGCCAGCCACCATCCCACTGAACGAGATCGGCCAAACCCCCGGACAAGGTTCAGGCGGCAGGCGCTGATGCCCAACGAGCACGGAAAGCCCAAGGCTCCCTCCGCGCACAGCTTCCCGAATGCAATGATCAGTGAAATCTACGAGCAGCCGCAGGCGATTCGCGAATGCATTGGCCGCAACGTGCGAGAGTATTCTATTTTTCCCGATTTGCTTCAACCGATAGAGAGCGCGATCTTCGCCTTCAAGAAAATTATCATCGCAGCCAGCGGCTCGAGCCGGCACGCGGGCCTGGCAGGCGAGATTATGATGGAGGACCTCGCCGGAATCGCGGTGGAGGTGGAATATTCCAGCGAATATTGCTACCGTTCCACGCACGCCGATACCGAGCCGATTGTGGTAGTCATCACACAATCTGGTGAAACGGCCGACACCATAGCAGCACAGCGTCAGGCGCTCAGTCGTGGCGCGAAAACAGTCGCAATTTCAAACGTGGCCGATTCCACCATCGCCCGCGAAGCAAGTGCCACCCTTCTGACTTTCGCGGGTCTGGAAAAGGCTGTGCCGGCGACAAAGAGTTTTACCTCCCAGTTGACGATTCTTTATCTTCTGGCCTTGTTCCTGGCGCGCAAACGGGGTCGTATCACTTCGGGAGTAGTGCGCGCGCATCTGGAATCTCTTAGCGCGCTTCCGCCAGAAATCGAAAAGGCTCTTCCATCCTGGGATGTCCAAGCGGCCGGGTGTGCTCTCGAATTCCAGCACGCGCGGGCGTTTTTGTTTCTCGGCCGTGGAGTGCATTACGCGATCGCTCGCGAAGGGGCGCTGAAGTTGAAGGAAATCTCTTACGTTCAGGCCGAAGGACTTCCTGCCGGCGAACTCCGCCATGGTCCGAATGCTCTGGTCGACGAAAAGCTCCCGGTAATCGTTCTTGCTACGCGCGATCCAGCCGATCCCGACTCCGTCCTGCGATATGAAAAGACGCTTTCTGTGCTCGAATACATCAAAAGCCGTGGCGGAAAATCAATCGCCATTGCGTCCCATGGGGACCGGGCAATCGTGACGCTTGCGGACCGGGTCATTCACGTTTCCGCCGCGACGGAATTGCTTCTGCCCATCCTTGAAGTTGTGCCGCTGCAACTTTTTGCTTACCACTTCGCCACGCTGAACGGCTGCGATGTGGATCATCCCAGGAACCTTGTAAAATCGGTCACCACCGAATGAGCACCGAAATAAGTTCGGCCGTGCCGGCACCAGCCAAACTCAAACGCACTCTTCTCCTTTGGGACCTCATCATCATCGGTATCGTTATCATCCAGCCGATTGCGCCTATGGGCATCTACGGAGTGATCAGCAACGCAGCTCGCGGACATGTGGTCACAACGATTCTGATCGCGATGGTGGCGATGCTGTTCACCGCGGTTAGCTACGGCAAAATGGCGCGCGTGTATCCCAGTGCCGGATCGGCCTATACCTACGTCGGACAGGAGATTCATCCCGCGCTTGGTTACGTTACCGGCTGGGCCATGCTGATGGACTACATTCTAAATCCGCTGATCTGCACAGTCATTTCCGCCAAACTCACCCAGAATATTTTACCGAGTGTGCCCTATGGGGTGCTTGCCGTCGGATACGCGGTCGGCTTCACCCTTCTGAACCTGCGCGCCGTGAAAACTTCCGCGCGAATTAACGATGTTCTGGCGGCTGGGATGTCCATTGTCGTAGTGATATTTTTTGCGTTCGTAATCCGCTTCATTTGGGGGCTGCACGAGTACGGCAGCGGTTTTTTCTGGCAACCCTTCTATAATCCGCAGACGTTTAGTTTCACTGGCGTGTTTCGGGGAACTTCAATTGCCGTTCTCACCTACATCGGCTTTGACGCAATCTCGACATTTTCAGAAGAAGTAGAAAACCCCCGGCGAAATATCATGCTGGCGACCGTTCTGGTCTGCCTGATCACCGGCATATTGGCCTCGCTCGAGGTGTACGCGGCACAACTCGTGTGGGGCTCGAATCCATTTCCTCCGGACAAGGTGGAATCTGCATTTCCGCTGGTGGCCCTGCGAGCCGGCGGTTTTTTTCTCTTTCAACTCCTGAACTTTACCGTGTTGATCGCAAATATCGGATCGGGAATAGGTTCGCAGCTGGGCGCGGCGCGCTTACTCTACGGAATGGGGCGCAGCAACGGAATCCCCAAGAAGTTTTTCGGCGCGATTGACCCCAAGAACCACATTCCGCGAAACAATGTGCTTTTCGTCGGAGCCCTGGCCCTTACCGGAGCTTTTTTAATCAGCTACGAGCGTGGCGCGGAATTGCTTAATTTCGGCGCCCTGATCGCTTTTATGGGCGTGAACGGCGCCGCGTTCGTCCGCTACTACTTGCGCGCGGAAGAAAAGCGCTGGACCAACTTTGCTTCACCGGTTCTTGGGTTCCTGATCTGTTTTTTTATATGGTTGAATCTCAGCCCGGCAGCGAAACTAGCGGGCTGCGTTTGGATGGTGATCGGAATAGCGTACGGCGCGGTCAAGACCAAGGGCTTTCAGTCCGATCTTGTAAAGTTTGATGTTCCCGCCGATGACGAATAGCAAAAGCGCGAAGTCTAATCCGGTTCTTGCGTCACGATGTGAACGTCCACCGCGGGAGCATCGCGCAGAAACCGGTTGATCGCATTCATGTAACGCAGCTTTCGCCAGCCCTCGATCGCTGACCGGCCAAAAATAACTTGGGTCACATGCTTATCCCGCACGAATTGCGCCGTCGCGTCGGCAACGTTCTCCCCTTTCAAACGCACTGGCTTGGCTCCCAGACTTTCCGCGAATTGTAGGTTTGCAGTAAGAGCTTTTTCCTCCTGCTCCTCGGTTGGGCGGTCGTCAACGTGCACGGCGTAGAGCTCCGCATCCATGCGGCGCGCCATGCGAGCCGCTCGCGCTACCAAGTATTGCGCCTTAGGATTTCCGCTGATGCACACCGCGATTCGTTCGCGAACCGCCCAACTTTCGCGGATATCCTTCTCCACCATGTAGGATTCCAAGCTGCGATCCACTTGCTCCGCCACTTGTCTCAGGGCCAGCTCGCGCAAGGCAATCAGGTTGCCGCGGCGGAAAAAGTTCTTAAGTGCTTGTTCCACTTTTTCTCCGCCGTAAACATCGCCGCGCCGCATGCGGTTCTGCAATGCCTCAGGAGTGAGGTCGATCATGACCGTTTCGTCCGCCATCTGCAGGACCCAGTCCGGGACGGTTTCGCGCACTTGCACTCCGGTGATCGCTCGCACGGTCGGAGCAATGCTTTCGATGTGCTGAATGTTCAATGTGGAGAGAACGTCGATCTTTGCATCTATGATTTGGAGCACGTCTTCATAGCGTTTGCGGTGCTTGCTGCCGGGAATATTGGTGTGCGCGAGTTCGTCTACCAGAACCACCTGCGGATTTCGCGCGAGGATGGCGTCGGTGTCCATTTCTTCGAAGATCGTTCCTTTGTAGTCGATTTTGCGCCGCGCAATGCTTTCCAGCTGGGGTACCAGTTCAGCGATACCCTTTCTTCCATGCGTCTCCACCACACCGATCGCAAGGTCTTCTCCACGGCTTTTCCGGCGGATGGCCTCGCTCAGCATGCTGTAGGTTTTTCCAACACCCGGCGCGTAGCCCAGGAACAGTTTCAATATACCTTTGGTTTTTTCCGCCGGCTTCGATACCGCCAGCCATTCTTCAGGAGTTTTCGGCATTGCGCTTAATCTCTCTTATCAGTGACTGGTAAAGCTACGATAGAATGGCACACGTGCGCGAGCCATTTCTCTACCGTTTTCTGCGATTTGCAGGCGCTTTGGGTTTGGTCCTGGGAATTTCCCTTTTTTATCGCCGCGTACTTCCGGTCAATCCGACCACCGTTGCCCTCACCTTTCTTCTCGCTATCTTAGCTGTTTCCACCGTGTGGGGCATCGCCGTCTCGGTTTTCATGTCCGTAGCGGCAATGCTTGCATTCAATTATTATTTTCTGCCGCCTATCGGTAAATTTACGGTGGCCGATCCACAGAACTGGGTCGCGCTTTTCGCTTTTCTGGTAACCTCGGTAATTGCAAGCAGCTTGTCCACTCGCGCGCGGCAGAAGGCAGAAGACGCTTCCGCGCGGCGCCGGGAAATTGAAAAACTGTACGCCTTCAGCCAGGTTTTGCTGGAGTCCGGCAACGTCATCCAACTGCTCAACCGAATTCCAGCGCAGATCGTAAATGCTTTCGAGGTAGGAGCCGCCGCGCTGTTGCTCTCCGAAAAGCAGAAGGTATATCGCTCCGGCCCGGTCATTCCGCGTCTCGATATCGACAGTCTCAAAGCTGTCGTGGCGCGTGAAGAGCCGGTGATTGATGTCCCCAACAGCCTCTGTTTTGTTCCTGTTCGTTTGGGAGTGCGTCCCATTGGCAGCCTTGGGATTTCCGGCTCGACTCTTTCGCGCCAAACTCTTGAGGCCATTGGCACATTGATCGCCGTGGCCATGGAGCGCGCCCGGGCCATCGAACAGCTGGGCCAAACCGAGGCCGCGCGCGAGGGCGAGCGTCTGCGCACTGCGCTGACGGAGTCCGTCACGCATAACTTGCGAACCCCGCTCACTTCGATCAAAGCTTCGGTGACCAATCTGCTTTCCAATCCAGGTCTCAGCGACGCGCAACGGCAGGATCTGCTCACGGTGATCAATGAAGAAAGCGACCGCTTGAATCGGCTGGTTGGCGAGGCCGGAGAGATGGCGCGTCTTGACGCGGGTGAAGTGGAGCTTAAGCTCGAGCCCACATCCATCGAAAACGTGATCAACGCCGCTTTAAGCCAATGCAAGTCCACGCTGGGCAACCGAACCGTGCGAGTCGACCTTGCCCCGGACCTTCCGCGTGTGCGTGTTGATCTGGCTCTGGTCAAAGAAGCTCTTTCACATTTGATCGAGAATGCCAACCAATATTCTCCGGCAGACCAGCCGGTTACGATTACGGCCGAGCCGGGCGGTGATTTCATCGTCACCAGCGTGGCGGATCGCGGTGCTGGAATCGATGATCTGGAGCAAAGCCTGATCTTCGAGAAATTCTATCGCGGCAAGGATCAACGTTTCCTGGTGCAGGGAACTGGCATGGGTCTTCCGATCGCGAAAGCAATCGTAACCGCTCATGGCGGCTCGATGAACCTTACCAGCCAACGCGGCCAGGGTTCTGTCTTTTCCTTCACATTACCGGTCGACCACAGCCGAGTTGCGAACTCATGAGTGACGCCACGATCTTAGTCGTGGATGACGAACCACAAATTCGCCGCGTGATGCTCACCACGCTAACCTCGCATGGCTACTCTGTGGTGGAAGCCGGCAGCGGCGAGGAAGCTCTGGAAAAGCTGCGGGCGGAAGGGCCCGACTTGATCCTGCTCGATGTAAACATGCCGGGAATTTCCGGCCTGGATACCTGTGCTGAGATACGAACTTCCAGCGACGTGCCCATCATCATGCTCACCATCCGAAATAGCGAACGCGACAAAGTCCAGGCCCTGGACGCCGGCGCCGATGACTATGTGGTGAAACCCTTCGGCGTGCAGGAACTGATGGCGCGCATCCGCGCTGCGCTTAGGCGAAGCGCGCCCGGTGAAGCCACTCCTGCATTTTCATCCGGCGATCTCAAGATTGATTTCGAAAAACGCGTGGTTACGGTGAAGAATCATGCCGTCCGGCTTACGCCGAAAGAATTCGAGCTCCTGCGGCACCTGGTTGCGAATCGGGGAAAAGCCCTGGGACATCGCCGGCTTCTGCAGGCCGTGTGGGGACCGGATTATGGCGAGGAAACTGAGTATTTGCGCGTCTTCATAAATCAACTAAGAAAGAAGATCGAGCCGGATCCGCACAAGCCTCGTTACATCCACACGGAGCCCTGGGTAGGGTATCGATTCGATCCGCCCGAAAACTAGCCAGCGGCCTACCGCGAAAAACAATTCATTGCATCGCGTGAATCTCGTCCAGGTCTAAATTGAGTTCGAGAACATTTACGCGCGGCTCGCCCAGGAATCCGAACTGGCGCTGCTGGGTGTGCCGCTCGACCAGCGCTCGCAGATCGTCTTCGGTCATCTTGCGTTCTTTGGCCACGCGCGGAATCTGAAACTCCGCCGAAGCCGGCGAGATGTCCGGATCCAGTCCGGAAGCCGATGCGGTCACCAGATCAATCGGAATCGGCGCGTTTGGATTCTCCGCTTGCAACGTTTGTACGCTCGCGGAAACGCGGTCTAGCAGCGCTTTATTCGTAGGCGCGAGGTTTGATCCTTGGGACTGGGTGGGATCGTAGCCGGCCGGTCCCGCTTCAGAAGGCCGCGAATGAAAATAGCCAGGAGACGTGAACGGTTGTCCAATCAGTCTCGAACCCACCAGCTTGCCGCGATACTCAATCGTCCAACCATTCGCCCGGCGCGGGTACAACACCTGTGCCAGCCCGGTTACTACCAGCGGATAGACGATTCCGAGAAGCACCGTCGTCGCCAGCGTCATCCAAATCGCAATCAGCAGATTTCTTTTCACGTTGCCCTCATGCCATACCGATATGCGTGATGATCAGGTCGATAAGCTTGATTCCCAGAAATGGCGCGATCACGCCGCCCAGTCCATAAATGAGCAAATTTCGGCGCAGCAGCGCCTCCGCGCCCGCCGGGACGTATTTCACGCCGCGCAAGGCCAGCGGGACCAGAGCGATGATTATCAGCGCATTGAAAATGACGGCGGAGAGCACAGCCGACTGCGGAGTTTTTAGTCCCATCACGTTCAATGCGCCAAGCTGCGGAAACGCTCCCGCGAACATCGCCGGAATAATCGCGAAATACTTGGCTACGTCATTTGCAACGGAGAAAGTCGTCAGCGCGCCGCGCGTGATCAGCAATTGCTTCCCGATTTCAACGATCTCGATGAGTTTCGTGGGATTGGAATCGAGATCGACCATGTTGCCGGCTTCTTTCGCGGCTTGCGTTCCCGCATTCATCGCCACGCCAACGTCAGCTTGCGCGAGCGCCGGAGCGTCATTTGTACCGTCTCCGGTCATGGCCACGAGTTTGCCTTTGGCTTGCTCGCTGCGAATCAGAGCAAGTTTGTCCTCCGGTTTTGCCTGCGCAAGAAAGTCATCCACTCCGGCCTCGCGCGCGATGGCTGCTGCTGTCAGCGGATTATCGCCGGTAATCATTACCGTGCGAATGCCCATCGCACGCAGTTGATCGAACCGTTCGCGCATGCCGCCCTTCACGATGTCCTTCAAGTAGATGGTGCCCAACACCCGGCGATCTTCCGCTACCAACAACGGCGTGCCGCCTGCATTTGAAATCGCTTTCACTGTTTCCTCGACCTCTGGAGGAGTGCTGGCGCCCGGTTGGCAACAGTGCTGAAGGATGGCGTCCGGAGCGCCTTTGCGGATTTCGCGGCCGTCGAGATCCACTCCCGACATTCGGGTTTGCGCGGAAAATGGAATAAACGTTGCCGCGTAAGACGAGAGTTCCCGTCCGCGCAACCCGTATTTTTCTTTCGCCAGCACGACGATCGAGCGGCCTTCCGGGGTTTCGTCAGCCAGTGACGCAAGTTGTGCGGCGTCTGCGAGATCTTCTTCTTTCACGCCCGGGGCCGGAACCAGTTCGGTTGCGCGCCTATTTCCCAGAGTGATCGTGCCGGTCTTGTCGAGGAGCAGAGTGTCCACGTCGCCTGCCGCTTCCACCGCGCGGCCGGACATAGCCAGCACGTTCCGCTGAACCACGCGATCCATGCCAGCGATACCGATGGCGGACAGCAATCCGCCGATGGTCGTGGGGATCAAGCACACCAGCAGCGAAATCAAAACAAAGACCGATTGAGGAGCGCCGCTATAGATGGCCATAGGCTGCAGCGTTACGACCGCAAGAAGGAAAATAATCGTGAGCCCGGCGAGAAGAATATTCAGCGCAATCTCGTTGGGAGTTTTCTGGCGTTCGGCGCCTTCCACCAGCTTGATCATTCGATCCAGGAACGTTTCGCCCGGATTCGCTGTGATTTTCACCGTGATTTGATCGGACAGAACACGAGTTCCTCCGGTGACTGCCGAACGGTCGCCGCCCGACTCGCGGATTACCGGCGCGGATTCTCCCGTGATCGCGGATTCGTCAACCGATGCCACGCCAACTACTACTTCTCCATCTCCCGGTATAAACTCACCCGCCGAAACCACAACCAGGTCTCCGACTCTCAGTTTCGAGCCGGGCACTTCTTCCAACAGGCCGTCCGGCTTCATGCGTTTCGCCATGGTTTCCAGACGAGCCTTGCGCAATGTTTCGGCCTGCGCTTTCCCGCGCCCTTCGGCCATGGCTTCGGCGAAATTCGCAAAGAGCACGGTAAACCAGAGCCACAGCGTGATCTGTAACTCGAATCCCAAATTACCGTTGTGCTGCATTAGATCGCTAATGAGTTCAACGCTGGTGACGACGGAACCTACCTCCACCACGAACATCACCGGATTTTTCATCAGCGTGCGCGGGTTCAGCTTTACGAAGGAATCCTTCAAGGCTACGACGATGATTCCCGACGTCCACAGCGATTTCTTTCCCGTGTTGGATAGTGATTGTCATCGTAGCCCTAGAAAACCTTTCCAGCGTTCATCAGCAAATGCTCCAAAATCGGCCCGAGGCTAAGAGCAGGAAAGAATGTCAGCGCACTGACGATCAGTACCACGCTGACCAAAAGAGCCGAGAACAGCGCGGTGGTCACAGGAAACGTCCCCGCGGATTCCGGAACGATTTTCTTTCGCGCCAGATTTCCCGCGATTGCGAGCACCGGAATCACCATGAAAAAGCGGCCAAGCAGCATGTCGAACGACATGGTGACGTTGTACCAAGGCGAGTTCCAGTTTCCGCCGTTGAATGCCGACCCGTTGTTCGCCGCTCCCGAGGTGTAGGCGTACAAAATCTGCGACAACCCGTGCGGCCCGGGATTTGAAATGCCGGCTTTCCCGTAAGGCGTCACCACTCCGATCGCCGTAAACACAAGTATGATCAGGGAGAACATAAGCACCGAAAGCATGGCCATTTTCACGTCGTATGCTTCGATTTTTTTGCCGAGATATTCGGGCGTTCGGCCAACCATCAATCCGGCGATAAAAACCGCCAGGATTACCATCACCAAAACTCCATAGAGTCCCGCGCCGACGCCGCCAAAAACCACTTCGCCTAGCATCATGTTGATCAGCGGTATCATTCCGCCAAGCGGGGTGAAGGAATCGTGCTGGCCGTTTATCGCGCCGCAGCTCGCGTCGGTTGTCACCGTCGCAAACAGCGCGGAGTCCGCGATTCCAAAGCGCACTTCTTTTCCTTCCATGTTGCCGCCCGGCTGGGTCGCGCTCACCTTTTGGTCCGTGCCATGAAGCAGCGGGTTTCCACGCGACTCAGCGGTGTACGCGCAAACCACACCGGCGACAAAAAGCGAGGCCATGGCGGTCCACACCGCCCATCCGTGTTTTTGCGAACCCGTCATGCGTCCCAACGTGTAAGTAAGTCCTGCGGGGATGGCAAAAATGAGAATAATTTGAACGAAATTGGTGAGCGGGTTGGGATTCTCATAAGGGTGCGCGCTGTTGGCATTGAAAAAACCGCCGCCATTGGTGCCAAACATCTTGATGGCTTCTTGGGACGCCACCGGTCCCTGTGGGATCACTTGTGTTGTAATTTTCTGCTGCGTTGTTTTCCCGTCCGCACCGGTCACTTGCGCCGTCTGAGGATCCAAGAGCTGCGTCGTAACGTACGGCTTGAGATTCTGGATCATTCCTTGTGACACGAAAAACAGTGCAATCAGCACGCAGGCAGGCAGCAGAACCCACAGGTTGGCGCGTGTCAGATCCACCCAAAAATTTCCAATCGTCTCCTTCTCGCGCCGTGCAATTCCACGGATCACCGCTATCGCCAGGGCGATTCCCGTCGCAGCGGACATGAAGTTGTGATAGGCAAGGCCCGCCATCTGGGTGAAATAACTCATGGTCGTTTCGCCTGAATAGGCCTGCCAGTTCGTATTCGTCGTAAACGATGCCGCGGTGTTAAACGCCAAATCCGGCGGCAAGTTCGGCCACCGTTGCGGGTTCCACGGCAGCCCGTGCTGCAAACGCTCGATCAGGTAGAGGACGATCATGGATACGCCGCTGAACAGAAGCATCGAGATCGCGTACTCTGTCCAGCGCATCTCGTGCCTTTCGTCCACGCCGGTCACGCGATACAGCGATCGCTCGAGCGGACGCAGCAGCGGGTCGAGAATTGTTTTCCCCCCGTCGAAAACCCGCGCCATGAACGCGCCCATGGGTTTCGTCAGCGCAAAGATGACCAGCAAGAACAACCCGATTTGAAACCAGCCATTTGCACTCATGGATTAGAATTTCTCCGGCCACAGCAGAGCAGCCACCAAGTAGGCGAGCAGCAGCACACAAACCCCCAGGAGAATTGCATTACCGATCATCTTTCCCACTCCCTACTTCAGCCGATCACAGCCCCACACATACACGATCGCCACAACGAAGAAACCGATCGCGCACATTACGAATACAAAGTCCCGCATTAGAACTTCACCAAGATCGACATATCGATAAACGATTCGTCTCTGCGAAGATCCGGGAACCACACTCCTGAGCCCATCGCGCTACAAGCCGTTTCCGCGGGCCCGAGGCTTGTTGCTCCGGATGTGGCGCCATTAAGACAGGCGTACTGCGTGGGAAAACCTGTATTGCCGCCGGGAGGTGTAATCCCGCCGCGGCCGGACCAGTACGGCACATTCGCGTGGCGGTAATCGTATTCCCAGCGGAAGGTGATGTATTGCTTGGGCATGTAGTCAAACGTCAACGATGAGTCCCAAGCCTTAAATGGATCGCCGGGATTCTCCGTAAAATAAGGAGAATTCGTCGACGCTGTTATGGCACTCTCTCCGTTAATTGGCGGCAGCAGCACCAGATAGCGCCCCGGATTGTTGATTTTGCCACCGCCGATGGTCAGCCCAAACTTGTCTCGGTCAAACCACCAGCGGTTGTAGAACATGTAGCCCAGGAAACTCTGCTTGGGACCACCTTTGTGATCGCCGTAGCAACTCACGCCAGCGCCGAATTCACAACCAGCGTCGCCCGTGAGGCTGAATGCCATCTTGTCGAGGAATTGCCTATCCGGTCTGTCGAAATATTTAACCTCGACGCTGTTGTCGGTGTGGATGCGCTCACGGTGGGGTACGAAGAGGTCGTCCTGGCCCAGGCCGTAATTGTTGGAGATGATGTTTATCCAGGGCTTGGGAGTCCACTTAAGTTGACCGCCAAGACCCGGCGTGTGATTGGCCGAGGCGTACGATTGCCATCCATTAATAAACCAAGGCTCGATTTTCAAGTGTTTCGTCGGAAAAATCTGCACTCGCACGCCAGTGAAAAACCAAGGCGTGTTGGAGGAAACGTACGACGGTTGGTATGCCCAATTGTCAAAATTGTAATAGCTGAACAGGCCGATGTAGGACAGAAAGATTCCGGCGTCCACGTTTACTCCGTGCAATACGTTGAAATGGTAGCCGCCATATGCTTCCGACAAGTATCGGTATGCACTAACGAGGTCCCACTGCCCGTGTCCGGGACTTGGGTCATTGCGTGGCGTGGTTGCCGAATACATCCCGAACTGGGTCATAAATCGCCCGCGCACGTTATCCCAGTGGAAATCGCCGCCAATACCAAGTTGTTCAAGCTGCACTTCTTGTGACCGAAAAAGTTCGCTTGACCCCCCGATGGAATGATCGGTCGGATGATTGAAGTCAAATACATAATTGGTGTCGACTCGAATCTCTGGCGTGAAGAATTTCGTGTCCCAAAATATATCCTTCGTGCGCGGATTGCCGTTAAGCCAGGTCCAGTCCGCATCGGAGAACGGTTCTTCTTTTCCTGGCTCTACAACCGGCGTTTGCGAGGCTGTCAGCTCGCCTTGGGCCGGAGTAGTCGCCGATGTAGAGGCCAGAGCCGTAGCGGAAGGGGCAGGTGCCGGCGCAGTCGCGGATGGGATCGGTGCCGAGGCTTTTGCCGATCGCGGCGCCACTCGCGGGACGAGCCTTGAGTTCCGCCTCCAGCTGCTCGATGCGCGCTTCCATGGCTTCGAGTTTTTTCGCCACCGCCGGGGGTATTTGCTGATCCGCCGCACTCGCCTGCTGATTGGTGGATGGGTCGCTCGTTTGCGCCAGGCAGGGTGATTGTGCAAATGCCAACAAGAGCCCGAATACCGCGACTCGCAATCGATTCTGAACTAACAGTTTGATCATGGAACTAATTTCTCCTCTTCACTATTTCGCCCTAGAAACATTCGTTTTTGTTTGGCCTCACTCGAAGCGCGGCATTTTAATCTCGCTGTTCGAAACGAAGCGGGCTCTGGTGCCTATTAGTCACTTTCCGGCCGCAGACCGAATCGACTGCGTTACCGATGTACGCGCATGTTCCACTCTGTCTTTTCTGGAATACTCGATGACCAGTGAACTGCGTCACCAGCGAATTGAGTGAGTTCGATTTCCAGAAACAGTCCCGCTAGCCCACTTAACCCGAGGAGCAGATGGATCAATGTTTCTCGACGGATCGATTTTTGGCGGTAGGCCCTCTGCCGCTTCGTCGGAGTCGAACATAAATCGGAATCTTCGTCACCATCTGTTTCGAACCCACTTCGAAACTTATATCGCTTGTTCTCCCGGTGAAACTGCAACGAACACGTATCCATAGAACCCCAGCAACCGAAAGACCACTGACTACGACGAACGCGACGGCAAGCATCTGCGCTCTCCTTCGCACCGCCGAGCTCAGACTGACTTGGACGGACGCTGAAACAGATCTCTACATTAGTCACTCACGCATCAGGAACACATAAGGGGGGTGTAAGGATTTCGTAATGAGATAACGTTAAGATTCTATGAGCTTTGGAGTCTTTATCCTTCGAGTTTAGGCCTCGGTTGCAGGACGTATAGTCCTGGCTACAACAGGCGATTGCTTTCTGCGCCGCAGGCGCTCGTTCGCATCCGATGTAACAAGGGACCCGCCCACGCTTGAAACATTCCAACGAACGGGATCTTAAATTTCTTGGAGAATCGTGTGTGAATGTTATGGAACTAAACCTGTAACTCACTCTCGATACCATGCGACAGAGATAAGGAAGATGTCATGGAATCGTAAGGATCTTGTTAGGATTTCAGGCAAACGGCCGTGGTTAATAGCTTGCGTTGTCTTTATTCATTGTGCCTCTGATGGAGTCCGGAATACCAGCGCCCGATAAGTCGGATTCGGACAAGTGACGTATTAGAACTTTACTTGCCCGGTCAGCGCGCTTATGGTTAGCGCGGAAGGGCAGTCGGTGTGTGGCCCTTACTAGCCCGGACGTTATTTCCCAACGGTCGCAAAGTGGCTCACGCGCAATTTCGATTGCGCAAGCTCCTTGACGTCCAGCTCGCCGGTCTTATCTTTATCGAGTCTTTCGAATTCCGCTTCCATGAAATTCATCCACTCTCGCTTCGAGATCCTGCCTTTTTTGTCGGTGTCGATGAGCATCAGTAGTTGTTTGCCTTCATCTTCTGCGAGCGCCAATCATCCTGCGATTTTGGAACTGAGTCTTTTTGCACGCGCATCGTCGCCAATCCCGCGAAGGTTGCGATGAGTACGACGGCCAAAATAAAACTTCTTCGGTGCGACATTATTAACACTTCCCATCTTCTCGGGAGACGTTCCCAGGCCTCCCTTGGATGTTTCCTCACTGTGAAATTGAACGAGTACGTAGATCAAGAACGCGAACACTGGCAAGCCGATGACGACAAAAAATACAGGTATCATTCTGTGCTCCCCTGGTTTGGTCCCTTAAGTGAACGAATGCGTACGCACAAACTAGTCGGCTGGACCTAAGGAAGGCATAAATAATTCGTAGCACTTCCGTAAAGGCCCCGCGAATCACGCGGTGGGTCCCTTAGGAACTTAACGGATTGACGATCCTAGGAAGGTAATTGTCGGAAGTTACTTGCCAATCAGATACTCAAGAATGGGCCCTAACGTAAGGGCGGGGAGAAAACTGAGACCTCCCACGACCAACGCAGTAGCGATCAGCAAACCAGCGAACACTTCCTGCTCGCACTTAGGAATGTCACAGGCAAGATTGGGTGGATTCCGACGATTCGGGTCGAGTTGTCGAGTACTCGCAAGGCGAGCCAAGGGGATTCTTTTCGACTCAGCATCGTCGTCTCACTGCTCGGCTAGACCTTCTAAGGTACAATTGAGACGCGATTTTCGTGAGAAAGTGCATACAACTTCTCGGAATCCTTTTTTGTACCGCAGCTTTTGCTTCCCTCGGCGCTTGCCAAGAAAACTGAGCGTCCTGTTCTGCCGGACCAAAATCATGCAAGCGAATTCCGTTTACGTGGACTGCGTCTGCCCACGGGGATTGGCCGTCGCGCGGGACACGGCGTTGCAGCAACTCGAAAGCTGGGGACGTTTTCAGCTCTCGCAACAGCGCCGGCAAACTGATCTGGTCTTTCTCTTTTCCGGGAATCCGTACTTGGGAGACTACATCACTCGGGATGGTCCCGATAACAGGCCGGTCAAAGTCGACTTCACGATCATGACTGTCATTGACCCGAACACAGGTCAAAGTCTATGGACCGACTCGAGGCGCTGGGGCAGCTTGCGCGTGCGCGGCGCTACCAAGGATTTGATCGAAGAGTTTCGTCAGCAAATGGAAGAACAGGTGAAGAGGTGGACCCTTGATGACATTCTTTTGTGCAGCGTGACGCCTGTATATGCGGGTTTTGCGCATCTCTCGCCGGAAGAAGCATTCGCGAAATCCAGCCCTGGAAGCTTGAGAGTTTCCGGCACACCCGAACACCTTATGTTGACCTCCCCTGACGCACCGGCCTTTTGTAAACGCGCTGAGTTCCTGCTTAATCCGGAGCGCCGAATCATCGGCTTTGAGGCATTGGTGTCCCGCGCCGATGACCTGGATGTTGAGGAAGTCCTCGGGCGTGCCGACCAATTCGATTTCGCGGGCGGAAAATATTCCAGTGGCGAACAGGTCTATTTCAACGCGCAGAGCAAAGACCGAAAAATCCTGATCCAATTCAGCGTAGACGGCCGCAGGTCAATTCTTTCGCGGGTCTCCTTTTTTTATTAAGGAGATCTCGCTTACCGCGCCTCGGAGCGTCTTCGGCCAATCAACCCGGCCCGCAAGGAAGGTGCCTGTCGAGTTTCTGTCGAGGAGTTAGCCTTCGAGTTTGAATCTCGTTGCCGCCAGCGCGTACAGTCTTCGCCACAACAGGCGATTGATGGTCACAACCATCGCAGCCATCAGAATCGTCGCCGCGAGTAGAACGCGAAAATTTCCCGTGTCCGTCGCATTACTGATTACCGATCCAAGCCCGGTAACGGTATAGGTGTGGCCTTTGAAGCGGAAATATTCCGCGATAATGCTCGCGTTCCACGCCCCTCCGGAAGCGGTAACCAAGCCGGTGATGAGGTAGGGAAATATTCCCGGCAGGTACAACTCGCGCCACCTTTCCAGCCTGCCGAGCCGAAAGACGCTGCACACTTCTTTCAAATCCGTCGGTATCGCCATCGCTCCCGCGATTACGTTGAAAAGGATGTACCACTGCGTTCCCAATAGCAGCAGCACGATCGCCCCGATTCCCAGCCCGCCGCCGACCCTGATCAGCACGAGGAGGATGATCGGAAATAACGCCGTGGCCGGCACGGACGCTGCAATTTGCGCGATGGGTTGCGCAATGGCCGAAAGTTTCGGTTTCAATCCCACCATCACGCCCACCGGAATTGTCCACAACCCGGCAAGCGCCAACGTAAACAGTACCCGAAGGAATGTGGCGCCGGCTCCCAGGAAAATCCCATGCAGTTCCGTGCGCGTAATTCCGGCCAACAGCACGAGCATCTTCATGAATTCATAAGCCACGCCGCTTAGGATCACGATCAAAAGAGTCCACGAAATCCATTTTCCGAGCGTGTTGGATTTCGGATTCTCATAGGATGCGGCATGCCTGCTTGCGAAATATAGACTCAAATACTCGCGCGCCGGTATTACCGATATTCGAGCCAGAAAGGGCAGAACTTTTGAGCGCTTCAGCAAGTCCAACATGAAGGAATGCGGCGTTTCCGCCGCCTCGACTTGCTCGAACTTGAACTTCTCGGTCCACGCAATCACCGGCCGCCAGATCAATTGATCGATCAGCACGATGATTCCGATCATCACGCTGAGTCCCCAGGCGATTGCTCGGGTATCCCCGGCGTTTGCCGCCGTTTGTAAATAGGAACCAAGCCCCGGGAGGCGCAAATCGCGATTCCCCAAAGTAAACATTTCGCAGGCCATCAGGAAAAACCATCCACCCGCCACCGACATCATGGAATTCCACACCAGTCCGATTGCCGAGTAGGGAAGCTCCATCTGCGTAAATCTTTGCCACCAGCTCCAACGGTATATTTCCGCCACTTCACGCATTTCGCTCGGAATGCTCTTCAGCGAAGAGTAAAAGCTGAAAGTCATGTTCCACACCTGCCCGGTAAAAATCAGCAGGATCGATCCAAGCTCCATGCCCAGTTGCCTGGTGGGAAAAAGCGCGACCATCGACATCATCACGCCCGGAAGAAAGCTTAGAACCGGAATGGACTGCAGCGTGTCCAGCAACGGAATCATGAACCGCTCGGCTTTCCCGTTGTACGCCGCGATGTATCCGTACACCAGCGTGAACGCCAGGCTGAGCACGTAAGCGATCGCTATGCGCAGAACGGATAACATCGCGTATTTAGGCAACGCGCTGGGCTGCAGGTCGATTGCGGTTTGCTCGTTGGCCGGTGCCATCCAGTAGTGCGTCGTGGACAACAGCGCGTAAAATAGCGCGAGCCCGGCGAAAATAACCGGCAGGTCCCGCAAGATGGACGGCACGGCTTTAGGGATCGTTCCCCAGGTCAAGACTCCCGCGGATGTTTTCTGGTGCGCCATTAGTGCAGCGGAGCAGCTTCTTCCGGCGGCGCGGTTTCTCCAATTAATCGCAGGCGGTCACTCGCCGAATCGTAGGTAAACATGTCCGCGTAGCGCCCCCAGTTCAAAGCCGTTTCGATCTGCTGCTCCACGTCATGCGCGGGAAGACGTTCGTCCAATAAGTCACGGAAAAATTCCACCGGCATGGTGTGGTCGGACTTATTCTCCAATGTCGAGACGATCTGTTGCATTAGCGGCACATGCGTCAAGGCGTCGCGGAACAAACGCTTTCGAGTAGAAATATCCGCTTCCGCAAACGCTCGTCCTGCTGGAGTAATCTTCACATCTCCTTCATGCGCGGTGGCGAATCCCAACATGGTCGCGGCATCCAAAATCGGCAGGAGGTCGTCCACCTCGAGCAGAAGAGTCTCGGCCACATGGTACAGATCCTCTTCCCCGCCGCGATCAATCAAAAGTTCCAATAAGCCCGCCACGCCCCCTGGCCGCGCGTGCGGCAGCATCGCAACAGGCTGCTTGGCAGCGGCCGAAGGCGGCGCAAGGGTGAGTTCCGGCTTGGTCATAACTTTGTAAATGTAATCAACGTAAGGAAAGAACGCCGCGGATTTGCGGTCTCGTGGTTGCGGCAGCGCAATCCGAAAATCCGCCCGGATCCGCGCCGGATTGCGTCCCAGAACGATCACGCGGTCCGCCAACAGCACCGCTTCTTCAATGTTATGAGTCACAATAAAAATGCTGCGGGTGGGAATTCTTTTCGCCAGCCACAGCTCCAGCAAGTCGCCCCGCAAGTTCTCTGCCGTCAACACGTCCAACGCCGAAAATGGTTCGTCCATGAAGAGCACTTCGGGCTCCACGGCTAGCGCGCGCGCGAAGCCCACGCGCTGTTTCATGCCACCCGACAACTCTTTCGGATACGCAGTCTCAAAGTTTTTCAGTCCCACCGCATCCAAGGCTTTGAGCGCCCATCTATGCCGCTCTGCATGTTCCATTCCGCGCGCGAGTAAAGCCGATTCGACGTTTTCCAGTACCGTGAGCCAGGGAAACAGTGCGAAGCTTTGAAACACAATGGCCACGTTGGGCCGGCACCGACCGACCGGCTCTCCGTGCCAAAGCACCGTCCCCGCAGTGGGGGCTGCCAGCCCCGTAAGAATTCGCAAGAGCGTAGATTTCCCGGAGCCCGAAGGCCCTAGCAGCGCAATAATTGTGTTCGCTTCTACTGACAAATCCACGGGCGCGATCACTTGAATCTCGCTGCCATCTTTCTGCTTGAAACTTTTTTCGATCCCCCGCGCTTCAATAATCGGTTCATGTTCATCCGCTGGTCGCGCAACCACCCTGGCCGGCTCTTCCGCTTCTGAAACCACACCGGCCTGCGGCGCGCTGCTGGAGCCCGCCTCGGCGAGTTCGTCCATCAACGACGTCCAGGCTTCCTCCGGCAGCGCATCCAGAAAATAGTGGCGCTCCGCTGCGTTCATCGCTTCCACCATCGCCGCCATCTCCTGAACGGGTCGCGCGTGCAGCAGGACGTATGCATGGAAATACGGCAAATGATTGATGATCGAGGCCGCCAGCGGAATCGGCAACTGCCGGAACAGAAGTTGTTGCTCTTCAAACCGCATGCCCATGATCAAATCAGCCGCGTCGGTGAGGCTCAATCCTCGCAGCAGCTCAAATGCGGCCTCCCACTTCCTTTGCGAGACAAGTTCCTCGACTTTTCCGGCCATTGGCGGAGTCATATTTTTCACCGCACAGCCTACTACGGTTTGGGAAAGATGGAGCTGGGATTGCGTTGACGGCGGATCAAAACTTCTTAATTAATCATCCTTACGTTATTTTTTCGGCTGGAATACCAGCATGGACTGTACCCGGAATGTGGAAAAAGCGAGTGCGTGCATACTTCGGTTTGCGGCTGGTCGAAATAAACTTCCGCCTTGCCATCTTTGAGCCCGCTCGCATAGTAATAAGTCACCGAACCCAGAGCGCCGCCGGCCTTGGCGTTCGTCGAGCGGTGCGCGAACCACGCCCAATCAGCCACATAGGCAAATAAAAGTAGTCCAGCTATTATCGCCACTATGCGGTTCACGCTCATTCGTCCTCAGTTCACCTCGGAATTCTAACCCTGGTCGGCGATGGTACCCTTGGCCTTTTCGTTGGAACTACAGCAACTCCACTAAGACTCTACAGCCTTCGCTGCATTGCCGTTTCGCGCCGGATAGCCCTATAGTACGCCGCCGTCCAGAATGGCGCCTGCTTTTAGCCATTTGCGCCGATTGGCATCGATGCCGGATGGAATCGCACGAAGGAGAAAAGCCCCATGCTCAGGACCATTCTCATTATATTCGTGGTGCTTTTGCTGCTGGGAGCCCTGCCTACCTGGCCGTATAGCGCGGGCTGGGGTTACTACCCGGCGGGCGGACTTGGCCTGATCCTGATTATCTTGGTCGTCCTCATACTCGCAGACCGTTTATAACCCTTAGACGTCGCCTTGCGCACAGGAGCATTGACGCGATCAGCCGGTGGCGTTACCCTCCCTGGAGACCGAGCACGGTGCTCCAACACACTTTGGGGAGTGATCTATGCCCAGCTCAACCTGGAAAGGCTATCTCACGTTCGGCTTAATCTCGATACCTATTCGTCTCTCTCCTGCGGCGCGAACCGAGCGAATTAGCTTCAACCAGCTCCACAAAGTCTGTCACACGCGCCTGAAACAGCCCCTGTTCTGTCCAACCTGCGACCGCATGGTAGAACGCTCGGAGGTCGAGAAGGGCTACGAGTACGAAAAAGGCCAGTACCTGCTGTTCACCCAGGAAGAGCTCGACGAAGTAGAGCCGGAAACCGCGCACAGCATGGAAATTCTCGAATTCGTCAAACTCGACGAAATCGATCCCGTCTATTTCGATGCTTCTTATTACGTTTTCCCCGAAGAGGCTGGCGAGCGCGCCTATCAGCTTCTGATGGAAGCCATGGAAAAGTCCGGGTACGCGGGCATAGCAAAAATTGCCATGCACAATCGCGAGTACATCGTCATCATTCGCCCGCGCGAGCACGGCCTCACTCTTCACACAATGTTTTATTCCAACGAGATTCGTCCCGCAGCCGAATATGGCCACACCGACAAGGCTCAAATCAAAGAGCAGGAACGCACGCTCGCCGAGCAGCTTATCGAAAGCCTGGCAGCTCCTTTTGAGCCCGGAAAATACCACGATACTTACCAGAACAGCTTGCAAGCTTTGATTGACGCGAAGAGCACTGGACGAAAAATCACTGCGCTGCCGCATGGCCCGGCCAAAGCTCCGGTCATCGATCTGATGGAAGCTTTGAAGAAAAGCCTCGCGAAAAAGCCGGCTGCAGTCGCGGAAAAGAGACCATCCTTAGTGCGAGAGCCCAAGACGGAAAGAAAACAAGGAAGGAAGACAGGTTAATCTGTTTCGCGGCACGCGTCGCGACTTTCATGTTTACTCGTTAAAGTGGAGAGTCCAGCCTTCTGCCCATACCAAGTCGCATTAGCGTAGAATTTTGACTGCGGACCCTCCCATCCGGAAACTCGAATCCAAAATGCCAAGCCCCTTATCTGATCAAGCCAAGAGAAACCCCACACAGTACAACATCGAAGCGATCGCGAAACTGGAGCACGACGCTCTTGAACGGCGAACCGCTGCCGAACGAATCAGCGAGGCCATCGCAAAATTCATCGGTAGCGTGGCTTTTCTTCTGTTGCAAATCCTCCTGGTACTCGCTTGGGGCGTCATCAATTTAAACCTGACCCCGGGTGTGAAGCCTTTCGATCCCTTCCCGTTCGGGATACTGACGCTGATCGTCGCATTGGAAAGCGTCTTTCTTACGATTTTTGTATTGATCAGCCAAAATCGGATGACCCGTCAGGCCGAACGCCGTTCCCATCTAGATCTTCAAGTCAGCATGCTTGCCGAGCAGGAACTTACTACCATGCTCGAGATGCAGCAGAAGATGTGCAAGCACATAGGCGTTGACGTAGATTCTTCTAAACAAGAACTTCAGGGTTTTGCCGCGGCGACCGATGTTCACAAACTGGCTAGCGAGTTAGAGGACAAGCTGCCCGAGCAGTAGTCCCCTGCGCCCGTACTAGGGGAATCTGTTCCTGCTTCTAGTAAGTTCACCTGATGGCCACTCATTTTTGCGTTACGTATCCTGTTGAAGGAGTGCCGAAAGCTAGCGGCGCGCGCTTGCATATCGTTTGAAATCAAATATCAGAGGGTAATGTTAAGCGAATCCCACGAAAATTTTGAGTAATCACCACAAGGAGATTCCAAAATGGAACACAAGGCCCTGAAGCAACTTTTCGTTGACGAATTGAAAAATCTCTATAGCGCAGAAAACCAGTTGATCAAGGCTCTGCCCAAGATGGCCAAGGCCGCTACTTCCGACCACCTCCGTGCCGGATTCGAAGAGCACCTGGAACAGACCAAAGAGCATGCACGTCGCCTGGAGGAAATCTGCACCGAGCTTGGTGAGAAACCAACCGGCAAAAAGTGCGCTGGTATGGAAGGTCTCATCGAGGAAGGTAAAGAAATGATGGGAGAATTCGAGCAGGACGTGCTGGACGCAGCCATGATTTCTGCCGCCCAACGCGTGGAGCATTACGAAATCGCGGCGTACGGCACCGTCCGCACCTACGCCGAACTTCTGGGCCACGAACGCGCTGTGGAGCTCCTTGAGCAAACTCTGGAAGAAGAGAAGGAAACGGATCAGAAATTGACGGAGCTTGCGGGCAGCATCAACGTGGAAGCGGCGAACGCCGGAGGTTCGGAAGTATCCACCGTCGTCAAACCGAGATCCAAGGCTGCACGCGCATAGCAGATCTGGCCTACGGCCGGCGGGAAGAATTTAAATCTTCCCGCCGCTGGGGTACCCGCTGTCGCTGTCTCCTCGCTTTGTGTCATTCTTGGGTCCTATCTCCTCACCAGAACATCGAATAAGTGAGGCTTGGCTAGAATGGCGAGTCGGCATCGAGTGGTTATTCTCGGCGGCGGCTTCGGCGGCCTGGGCGCCGCCCACCGGCTGAAACGCACTCCTGTTGACATAACTTTGCTCGATCGCTGCAACTATCATTTGTTCCAGCCTCTTCTATACCAAGTTGCCACCGGTTCGCTTTCGCCCGCCAATATCGCTGCTCCCTTGCGGCAAATTCTGCGCCGCCAGAAAAACACCAAGGTTCTGCTAGGCGAAGCGGTGGACATAGACGCTGCGAATCGTTGCGTGATTCTAAGCGACGGTTCCCTCGAATATGACACGCTGGTGGTGGCCACCGGAGCCACCCACCAGTATTTCGGACACGATGAATGGGAAGAGTTTGCTCCCGGACTGAAAACAGTCGAAGACGCCACCGCCATGCGGCGTCGCATTCTATTGGCTTTCGAAGCCGCCGAACGCGAACCCGACCCGTCAAAGTTAAAGGCCTGGATGACGTTCGTAATTGTAGGCGCGGGGCCGACGGGTGCGGAACTTGCCGGCGCGCTAGGTGAAATTGCGCACGACACTCTCACGCACGATTTCCGCGACATCGATCCTTCGCAAACGCAGATCATTTTGGTCGAAGGAACCGACCGCGCTCTTCCCACCTATCCGCCAAAACTCTCGCAAGCAGCGCGAGAAATGCTGGTCCGCTTGGGCGTCACAGTTCGAACCGGCGCTATGGTGACCGACGTTAAAGCCGATTCGGTAACCATCCGCGAGGGCAACCGCACGCAATCGATCGCCACGCGCACAGTGCTCTGGGCCGCCGGAGTTCTAGCTTCTCCGCTCGGCCGTGTTCTTTCCAAAGCAGCCGGGGCACCCCTGGACCAAGCAGGCCGCGTAGTCGTAAACCCGGATCTAACAATTCCCGGACATCCGGAGATTTTCGTTATCGGCGATCTCGCAAATTTCAGCCATCAGACCGGCAAGCCGCTTCCCGGGGTCGCGCAGCCCGCCATTCAGCAGGGCCATTATGTGGGAAAATTAATTCAAGCGCGCCTCGAAAACAAACGCCTTCCCCCGTTCCACTATTTCGATAAGGGAAACCTTGCGACCATCGGGCGAGGTGCCGCGGTAGCGGATCTGAACTGGTTGCAAATTTCTGGCCTGCCCGCTTGGCTTATCTGGATCTTCATCCACCTGCTCTACATCGTCCAATTTCAAAACCGCTTGCTGATTTTGCTGCAATGGGCTTGGCTTTACCTCACCTTCGACCGCTCCGCGCGGCTAATCACGGGCAAAAGCCCACTTCCCCTCGATTTGTGAGGGCTTATCCCGCTTGCCAGCCTTGGCAAATCATTCAAGGTCACTGCTGGCGTGTAGTCGCCCGACCTTGATGGCCTTCCCTAGCGCCGCGTGATCGCGCTCGGTCTGTTCCGCATAGCTAAGCGCAAACATCGCGATGGCCCGATCCAGCGTATCTTTTTTCCCCGCGTAACCACCGATTTTGGCGGCCTCTCCGGTCCGAGCATGCGCCCGCGCCAGCACCCATCCGCAAACTTCCACATATTCTTGCCAGCTGGTCTTGGTCAGTTGCTCGAGCGGAACAGACATCTTCATGTCGCGAAGCTGGCGAAAATAGTAGTCGTGGCCTTCCTCATCGCGTGTCCAACCCAGGAAAACATCGCTCGCCGATTGCAGCATGCGTTGCCCGGTCACCACTCGTTCTCCCTGGTTCTGATATCGGCTCTTACCCGCATAAGGCTGCAGCACCGAAGCATGCGGCTCTTTGAATTGAAGGAATAGCGGGTCGTTTTTTCCCGCCATCATAAGAACTACAGCGCAGCGAGTGCCCACGCTGCCTACTCCTACGATCTTCCGCGCGATATCCACTATTTGATAGCGGTCCAAAATGACGCGTCGCTCTTCGGGCAGCGTCAATCTGTAACGATGAAACATGTCGCGCACGTGCTTGCTGGCTTTGGCGTAGACCCGCGGGTGATACACCAGCGGTGGTCTATCAACGATTCGCGGCCTCCCGTCCTCTACGTCCGTGATCCGTGGAAAAATGTGTTCGGCCGTTTGCGATCGAGCGGCTCGCTCGATTTCCAGCCAGCGCTTCTTGTCACGCACGGTCTTGGCTTGCTCAATAAAAATCTCCGCGTCAATGTGCGAATACCAGGCGTCGATCGCCCGCATCCGCGCATATTCCCGCATATGCTTGCGATAGGAAGCCACCATCTGACGCACGGTATCGACGGCCTGGCGGCTGCTTTCGCCCCGGTCGCCGCCCGCTAACACAATACTGGTTGCCAGCCGCTTCAAATCCCATTCCCACGGAGCTGGAAGGGTCTCATCGAAATCATTGATATCGAAAACGAGCCGGCGTTCGGGCGAGCCGAACCCTCCAAAATTCAGCACGTGGCAGTCGCCGCAGGCCTGCACGCGAATACCAGTCGCTGGCGTTCGTGCCAGATCGAAAGCCATCAGAGCTGCCGCACCACGAAAAAATCCGAATGGCGAATGGCGCATGCGAGCATAGCGAATCGGCAAAAGCTCCGGCAGTCTTCCCCGGTCAGCGTGTTTCAACAGCTCGATCGGGTCCGGGCGATTGGGCGCAGGCGCCCATTTCGCATGCGAAGTCCGGGGGACTTTTTCGCGCAGCGCTCTGCCCGCCGCCATACGCTGTTCGACAGTCGGGCCGAGCAGTTCCGATAAGCGTCTGGTGCCGGGTTTAGCTTCCTGACTTTTGGATTTTGTTTGGTTCATTTTATTTCCCGTACCAAGTGGCCTCGGCTAAGCCGCACGCTGATTCAAGCTTGGGCTGCCCTTTGGGAGGGCGGAGCGCAATTTTCCGCTCGAATATACGGCCGCGTCAAGGCGGGCCGCTTTTTCTAGTGCGGATGGTACAGCAATGAGCCGGATTCTCAGAGCGAGGCGAAGATGTGGTAACTGGCGAACCCCAGAGCGACGCCGATGGCCGAGCCCGCCAGCACGTCACTTAGGAAATGCATTCCCAGGATAATTCGCGAGGAAGCGATCAAGAACGCCACCGCTAGTAAAGAGCCTTGCAGATCCGGGTAGAAAAGCCCAATCGAAAGCGCAACCGCAAACGCGGTGATGGAATGTCCGGAGGGAAACGAATACTTGTCTGGGGGCAAGATGGAGGCCCAGCAGTGCGGCTCGATTTCGCACGGGCGTTGCCGGCGGTTGAAACGCTTAATCGTGCGGAACAGAAAGATACCCGCGGCCGCAGCCGACGCTCCGGCGCCAATTGCCAAGAACCTATGCTCGCCACCGTAGAGCAACAGAATCAGCCCGAGCGCGTACCACAGCCAGCCGTCACCCATCCGCGTTGTTACAATCATGAATATGCGAAACCATCGCGGCGCGCGCCATCGATGTACCCGGCGCATCAGCCGATGGTCGTTTGACTGAATCTGGTTCCAGACGGCTTTCGCTACAGTCATATGAGTTCCTCGGTCGCAGGCTGCGGCACCGACATCCAGCGGGGGTTTTTGCACGCTTCCGGCTCGCCAAGAATCTGCTTCGCCCAGTGGCGGCCGAATCTGCGTTCCTGGTAATAATTCAAATAGGTGATGGCCGGCACCAACACCGCAAGAGGTGACAGCAGAGCCGTCCACGATTTTTCACGCATCATTTCACCCGCGATTAAAAACACATCTCGGGTGAGTTTTCGGAAACTGCCGGATTCTCCGCTGACGCGTCCCATTCCGTTGCGCAAGCCAGCGAAGAATTCTTCTTTGTTCCGCGCGCCAGCAACTTCGGTGTAGGCCGTTCCAGCAGAAGGTAGGGCGTGGGCATCGCTTCCACCAATGGCGATTTTGTTCCATCTCTGAGCCAGACGGGCGGCATGCCGGTTCGCGCTTTCGAGCATGTGACTGTTGTGCGTCTCCACCGCCGGAAAGTATTCCTGGAACCATTCAAAGTCCTCCGCTTCGCGCCTTCCGGTTACGCTCGAAAAAACGTGATTGATGCTGAAGAACAGTCTGCGCTCGGTCAGATACATCAGCAGCGAGACCAAGTCGTTGCGTCGCCGCAGGAGCTGAGTGTGTTGCCGCTCGCTCAGGTCATAGACGCCGATGTGCGCCTCCGTACCGCTCGGCATCTTGCAAGTGAGTTCTTCACTCACGAAGAAATCCGCATACTGCCGCAATTTTTCCGAACCCTCTATCGAGTCGTGGTCGGTAAGAGTAAAAAGATTCATCCCGCGCTGCCGCAAAAGCGCGTATACCTTTTCAGGATCGCTATAGCTCTCTCGGCAGAAATTTCGGACAAAGGGGGTCGTACAGGCTCCGGAAAAGTATGTGTGGACGTGAAGATCGCACTTCACAACGACAAGAGTAGAAGATGCACGTTAAGCGCAGATGACACTCAGGCTAATCTTAAGATAATAAAGCCATTTAACTCTTTGGGCACGCGTCGCGGAACTTTAACATTTCTGTAGCAAAGCTCTGCAAATCGCCTGTGAAACTGAGCGGATGGAGCCAATCGAGTTTTGCTTTTTCGACGCCGGTGGCGGTCACCGAGCCGCCGCCACCGCACTGGAAATGTCCATCCGATCGCAAGGGTTTTCCTGGGACGTTCGCCTGACTAACATCCAGATTTTGCTCGACGAGCTAGATATCCTCAAGAGGTACACCGGGATACGAATCGAGGATGGTTATAACAACATGCTGCGAACCGGTTGGACTCTGGGTAGCCCGCAGCTCATGCGGGTTCTGCAGACTACCATCCGCGCTTACCATCGTCCCACCGTGAGGTTGCTCGAGCGCCATTGGAAGCAGACGCAATCGCAGATGGTCGTGTCCTTTGTCCCGCACTTCAATCGCGCGCTTTATGAAAGCTTCCACCGCGCTTTTCCGGGACGGCCATTCGTAACGGTACTTACCGATGTCGCAGACTATCCGGAGCATTTCTGGATCGAGCGCAATCAACAGCAGTATCTTGTTTGTGGTTCGAAACGCGCTGTAGCCCAGGCGCAGGAGCGCGGCTATTCTGATGATCGTATATTTCGCGCCTCGGGGATGATTCTTCACCCGCGTTTTTACCAGGACCCAGTCGAAGACCGCATCGCCGAGCGCCGGCGCCTGGGCTTGCGTCCCGATCTCACGACGGGATTGGTTTTATTCGGTGGTCACGGCTCGAAAGCAATATTGGAAATTGCGGACAAGCTAAATCGCTCCGGGCTCGAGCTTCAATTGTTGGTAATTTGCGGAAAGAACGAAAAACTCGCCGCCGCTCTGCGCGCACGAAGATTTCGCTTTCCAATCTTTATTGAAGGCTTTACCAGCCGCGTGAATTACTACATGCAGCTGGCGGATTTTTTCATTGGCAAGCCCGGCCCGGGCAGCTTAAGCGAAGCTCTGGCCATGCAGCTTCCCGTGATTGTCGAGACGAAACGCATGGACGCTTCCGCAGGAGCGCTACAACGCCGACTGGGTTCTTGAAAACGAAGTCGGCCTGGTGCTGCCGAGTTTTCGCGACATCGAAAAAGCGGTGGCACGTTTAATCGAACCCGCCGCTCTTGCGCGCTACCGTCACAACGCTGCGTCGATGAAAAACCAAGCCGTATTCGAGATTCCCGTTTTTCTGAATGAAATCCTGCAGCAGACCCGCAGCTCGACCGAGCCGCCGATGAGCCAGCCTGTTTTAGTCCGCAAATAATCTGACAGCGCGCCTTCCAGGGCGTTACTGCCGACTCGACCGCAATCACGCAATATGGCAACATAGGAATTCGATAAGATGAAAGGAGTTGAAAGCGATGGCTAAGGCTACATTTGCAGCGGGTTGTTTCTGGGGTGTGGAGGACGCCTTCCGCCAGGTGCCGGGAGTCACTTCCGTCATCGTTGGTTACACCGGCGGGACCATGAAGAATCCCACCTATAAGGATGTTTGCAGCGGGCGCACCGGACATGCGGAAGCCGTGGAAGTCGAGTTCGATCCGGCAAAAGTGTCCTACCTCGAGCTTCTTGCCGTTTTCTGGAAGAGCCATGACCCCACTACACTGAACCGCCAGGGACCGGATGTGGGTTCGCAATACCGCTCGGCTATCTTCTTTCACGATGTGCAGCAGGAAGCCGCCGCTCGCGCCTCGAAGGAAGTCCTGATTAAAGAAGGAGTGTTCAAGCGCCCGATCGTCACCGAAATTACTCCGGCTTCGGAATTTTACCGCGCCGAGGAATATCACCAGCAATATTTCGAAAAACAAGGAATTAAATCCTGCCACATCCAATAAGTACGGAAGGGAATACCGAAGCTCGCGGCGAGTGGTAGCGATACCGGGACTCGAACCCGGATTTGAGCCTTGAGAGGGCTCCGTCCTAACCTTTAGACGATATCGCCGCCGAAGGGATCGACCGCAATTTTCGCATGGGTGAATTGGCGGTGCAAGCATTCACCGTTCGGTCCTGCTCACATCGAATCTCCTACCGTTCAGAAATTCTCGGATCTTCTTCGCATCGTTCCATTTAGAAGCCGAGCTACGGCCCTTTAAGATGAGCCTGCAAAAACATACTGAAAACCGTTAGTAACGCACAATTAACATTCCTGTCACAGAGCATTCAAATTCGGCGCATAAGGTTCATGCGCCGTGACTTGTGTACGCGGATGATGCTCGTAATTATGTTTGCTGCGAAGGTGAAGCGAGATCCTACAACGGGAACCGTTTCGCGGTGCCAGGACCTAAGCCCCTCACTTGGTCGTCGGATCACCTTCCGCCAATCCAATAACGGTCTAGCGGTCAAAACTAAGGAGGAAAGGAATGCGAGTTTTTATCACTTGGCTTTTAGCGCTCGGCCTGATCGTAACGCCGGCGATGGCAGGAACAGATGGAGCCGGAGACGGGAAGGACACCACAGCCTCCAAGACGAACGACGCCACTGCCGCAAAGGACAAGCCTGCGGATGCCGCTGCGAGCACGTCAAAAACAAACGCTCCAGCTGCGACACCTGCGAGCTTGGAAACCGAAATTCAGCAGCTCCGCGATCTCATCGAAGCGCAAACCAAATTGCTGCAAGCTCAGAGCGAACAGCTCAAGGAACAACAGCACAGAATGCAACTGCTGGAAAGCGAGGTCAGTACCGGCGGCTCTTCGGAGGCCTTTGCGGCATCCGCGAACGGTTCCGCTCCCGACAGCCACACAGCCGGAGTTGCTTCCGTCCCGGTGACCGGGGTGCCAGGTTCCAGTGGCAGGGTCGAAGGATCGCAGGGGGGAGGTGAATCGCCCATGGCTATTCACTTCAAGGGAATCACCATTACACCGGGTGGTTTCCTGGCGGCTGAAACGGTTTTCCGCAATAAGGCCGAGGGCGCGGACATCAACACTGGGTTCAACCAAATCCCGTTCTCCGGCAACTCCGGAGGTCAGACAACGGAATGGAACTCCAGTGCGCGTCAGTCGCGTCTCAGTATGTTAGCTGAAGGCAAGCTTGCCACGGTGAAACTCACCGGCTACGTCGAGACCGACTTCCTCGGCGCCGGCATTACTTCGAACAACAATGAAAGCACCAGTTACGTGCTGCGTCTGCGCCAAGGGTGGGGCCAAGCCAAGTTTGACAGTGGCTGGACCATCACCGGCGGCCAGATGTGGAGTTTGGTCACCGAAACAAAGAAGGCTATAGATAACCGCACGGAAGGGGTGCCTCTCACTATAGACCCGCAATATACGGCTGGTTTCAGTTGGGCACGGCAAGATGGAATACGCGTAACGAAGAGCCTCATGTCGGATAAATTGACCTGGCAGCTTCGGTAGAGGGCTCGGCGACCACCGCAACGGTTCACGGGAACCCCACTATCACTACTTTGAGCACTACCAACGCGAATGAAGGCGGTGTAACCACTCCGACTCTTACAACAACCACCTTTAACAATTTCCTGGTCGGAGCGCCGGGTCTAACCCAGGGCCTTTACAATCCAACCGGCACTTACTCGTACGAGAAAACACCGGACTTCCTCTTCAAGGCCGCCCTGGACCCTGGCTGGGGACACTACGAACTCTTCGGAGTAGTTTCCACCTTCCGGGATCGTGTCTTCCCTTGCTACTACGCGAACGGTGGATTCACCTTCCCCACGCTTCCTGGTGAGGATCCCACGAATCTCCCAGCCCCGATTCCGCCACAACGTGTGCGCTAGATCCTACTTCCACCAATCCGACTGCGCTCGCCTTTAACAACTCGAGAACCGGTGGCGGTATTGGCGCAAATGCTCGCGTTCCGCTCTTTAACAAAAAGATTGAAGCCGGCATCCATTTCCTCGGTGGAAGCGGCGTCGGCCGCTACGGCACCACTCAATTGCCGGATTCAACCGTTCGTCCGGATGGCACGCTCGCATTACTGAGAAATTATCAGGCACTCGGCACACTGGAATTCCATCCCACACCGAAACTGGATATTTACCTTTACGGTGGCGGAGAGTACGCCAGCCGCGCGTCCTACGGGTTCACAAACCTCGTCACCGGCAAGGCTGGCACGGCCGGGTACGGATCGCCCGCTTTCAGAAATGATGGGTGTTCCATCGAACCACTGCCCGTCGCCACTCCAGGAAATCCTCCCAACACGACAGCCGTCTTAGGATCCACCGGGTTTATTCCAGGCTCGCTGTCTAACTGCGCAGGGGACGCCCGGGTCATCATCGAAGGCACCGCAGGATTCTGGTATCGCTTTTACACCGGAGAAAAGGGCCGCATGCAGTTCGGATCACAGTATTCCTATGTGACTCGCAACGCATGGAGCGGCTCTAGCGGTACCGCTGGGGTTAGCGCGACGCCCCACGGAATCGACAATATGCTCTTTACGTCGTTCCGTTATTATCTGCCTTAGAACGAAATCGGGTGCGGGGAAGCCGATTTCAGGCTTCCCCGCGCTTCGAATATCTGATTCTTACCTCCATTGAGTGCACAACGAATGACCGCAGGCTCCGATTACAAAGTTGTTCGCTTTAATGTGCAAACTCCTTCTCATAATCCTAACGCCAGCTGATTTCGGCTCTGCCGCCGCCGGGCTCTGCTGACCCGCAAGCTACCGTAAACGTTTTATATTCAGTTGTTTGAAAAGGCGGTCGGTCAGTTTTTCCAGTCAGCTGAATAACCCCCTCGCTGGTATGTCGCGTGCAATAAAGCCCCCGAAAAGTCTAGTAAACCAATAGACATTATGGGCGTAATGGACTTACTGGACTATCTCCTTTTTTGAACCCGAGGGGAGGCCGATGAACTGCAGGCCTGATTTTATTGTCGATCTACCCCGGGGGGAACGCGAGCTCATCAACGAATTGTTGGGACGCGTTGCGGGCAACTCGTTACGGATCAGACGATCCACGCTCGTCGAGGTTCAGGAAACGGAGAAGATCTGCTTGAACGCAAGTAAGCATTTGCTGCCGACCCTTTCCAGGGGAGGCAACGGCTCGAATTGCGGCCGACTGACCAGTCTTCTGGAAGTTGCAGCCAAAAAAAACAGGAGAATTTTGATGGCAAATATAAAAACGGCGGTTACGGCCGCCATAATGATGTTGATGCTTCTGGCATCGCCGAACGCTACACGCGCTCGGGCTGGCGACGAGGGCAAAGCGGCCGACGATAAAGCTGCCGACGCTGCAAAGAAAGACCTCGATGCTGCAAAGAAGGACGCGGGTAAGGCAGCCGCTTCAACGGATGTTGCGAAATCGGCAAGCACGCCGAGTTCGGCATTTGAGAGCGAACTCCAGCAGCTCCGCGAAGAGCTCGGCGCGCAGCAAGCTCTTCTTCAATCCCAACAGGCGAGGATTGCCCAACTCGAGAATCAATTGCACGTCGGACAGGGACAGCCGGTTGCCCTGGCCGCCAATCCTGCTTCGGAATCTGTCTCGGTCGCGGGATCCGTTTCAGCCTCACCGGTTGCGTCGTCCTCGAGCTCTGCTCAACCTGTCGGTGTAGCCATGGCCCAGCCAAATCCGCCGCAGTCAGGCGGTACGCAGAAGCCGGGTGAGCAGCCGCCCTCTCCTTTGTCCTGGAGAATAGGTGCCGCCGAGTTCACGCCCGGCGGTTGGGCAGACATCATGGGAGTTTTCCGTAGCAGCGACATCGGCAGCGGAACGGGCACAAGCTTCGGATCCATTCCATTCAATAACCAGGAGCCGCAAGCGGCTTTAACGGAATTCCGCGCCACCGCCCAGACGTCTCGTTTGTCCATGAAGGTCAACGCAAACATATCGGACTCGACGAACGTAACCGGCTATGTGGAATCTGACTTCAACGGCTTCCAGCCTCCCAACGCCTACACCAGCACGAACAGCGGCACATTCCGCTTGCGGTTGGCTTTCGCCGACATCAGGCACGACAAGTGGGAAGTAATTGGCGGACAAACCTGGTCGCTGATTACTCCCAACCGCGTAGGCCTCTCATCAATGCCGTCGGACGTCTTCACCGGCTACCGCTTGGACACCAACTACTTTGCCGGACTGGCGTATTCCCGGCAAGCCGCATTCCGTGTGGTCTATCATCCAACCGATTGGTGGGCCATCGCCGTTGCTCTGGAAAATCCCCAACAGTACGCGCCCAGCTCCGTCGTTTTTCCGGCGGTACGTTTTTCTCGAATCAGTTCGACAATGGCAGCGGTGCCACCAATGCAACCGGTGCCACGTCGAACCCCGCGATTCCAAACCTGCATCCCGACGTGATCGTCAAGACGGCGTTTGACTGGAAGCTCGGCGAGCACGCCTTGCACGTCGAAGCTGCAGGATTGATTCGTAGTTTCAAGATATACAACGACCTAGTCACGCCGAACGCAACGAATAGCATCACGGAAGGCTCGGGTTCGCTCAATGCGAATTTCGAAGTGCTCCACAACCTGCGCTTGATTGCCAACACGTTTTACGGTGCCGGGAACGGCCGCTACATTGGCGCTCTCGGTCCCGACGCGGTGGTTAAATCCGACGGGACCCTTTCGCCCATTCATTCCGGCTCGGGCGTTGCTGGATTTGAATACCAGTTTACGCCTAGCTTCGAGTTCGACGCTTACTACAGCGGTGCGTACTTCCAGCGCAACTTCGGTTTGTTGGCGTCAACCGCGACGCCTCCTCCGACATGCGATGGCGTTTCCGGCTTTACTTGTATCGGGTTTGGTTTCCCGGGCTCGGCAAACACAAACAACAAGTCCTTTCAAGAAGGGACCTTTGGGATTACCAAAACAATTTGGGGTAGCCCGAACCACGGGAAGCTGCAGTTCATCACGCAGTCTTCTTGGGTCGAGCGGACCCCCTGGTCCATTTCTAGCGGGGCTCCAAGAAACGCACACGCGTTTCTGCAGTATATCGATCTGCGCTACGTTCTGCCTTAGCCGCATGCAGGAACCGCGGAATCGAAGCATGGCGGGATGCCCAAACCATCGGGCATCCCGCATTTTTTTCCGGCTATCAATCATTCTCGACACAGTTTCCATCCTGATTCTTGCTTTCACCATGCCAGGCGGCCATAATTAAGGAGGTAGGATGTCTGGTGCTGCCCGTTTCCGTAGGAGCGCGTTATGTCCGTCTCAGCCCGGGCAGAAAGGAAAGTAGCTTCGTTTGGCGTAGGAATGAACGAGTCGGTGAAAAGCCGCTTCTCTAAGACCAGCCTTCAAATTACAACCGTGGTCTTGTTGTTGTTCGCAGTCGCAGGGTTGTCAACGCTCGCGAAAACCAGCCAGTATTTCCCGAAATCGCATCCCACTCATTACGTCAATATCTCGAACAAGATGAAGGTGGCTCCTGCGGTTGTGCTGGAGCAAGCCCCGCTCTATCCGGTTGCAAAGGTTGTATTCCCACAAGGCCCTGCTCCAACGAATTCTAGCAGCGAACACATTTCCGTTCTTGCGACCTCTATCGGAGTTACTGTTTCCACGCAGCACCGCTCCCCTCCGTTGCTGCTCTGTTAGTCCGCGCGTCCTTAGGTATTGCGTTCCAATCTAGCTTTTTGAAGTGACCCGGGTCCTTCTGGCATCAAGTTTTCGCGGGTCTTTTCCGCGACAGGAGTTGATATGAGTATGGAGCCTTTGTCGCCCGACTCTTCTCGATCAATTGCGCAAGCTGAAGCACATGCATCGTGTCCAATGCGATCGAAACATTCGATTCGCGTTTGCGAAACACAGGCTTTACGAATTCGAGCGTCCGCTGCATTTTTCCGGAGCTTCCAACTTTGGTTGGCTACGCGACTACTGTCAGAATCCGCACCGCCGATCCGCCCATGGAAGGGCATACCTATTACGCCCGGCCCGACTGGTGGCAATACCTTCAGACAATTCCCGAACCTCGCGTCGTTGTTATCCAGGACCTGGACAATCGCCCCGGCTTGGGCGCGTTCGTCGGCGAAATCCACGCCAACATTCTGATGGCCCTGGGCTGTGCGGGAATCGTAACCAATGGAGCGGTGCGCGGACCTTCCAGCTATACAGGCGGCGCGATTTCAAATGTTTGCCGGCAATGTTTCCGTTTCACATGCCTACGCCCACGTTTTTGATTTCGGTGGGACCGTGGAAGTGGGTGGGATGAACGTGCAACCCGGAGATTTGATCCAGGGAGACTTACACGGAGTTCAAACGATTCCGCGTGAAATCGCTGATCGCATTCCTGCTGCGGCCAACGACATCCTGCGGAAGAGGAAAGCGTTGATCGAGCTGTGCCGTTCCAAGGGTGTCACGGTGGAAAAACTGCGCGAAGCGGTAGAGCGAATCGAGTCTTAATTTTCTCTTAACCTTTAGCTGATTATTTCTAGCAAATTGCAGGTGAGATGATGATGACGAACAAGAAGCGCGCGTACCTCGCACTGTTAATCCTCACCGGGTGTCTGGCGCGATTTGCGTCCGGCTGTGGAAGCGCCCGTAAGGCCGAGGCAGAAGACGCGGCGCATGCTCCGGCTGCTCCGGTAGTCAAAGTGGTGCGCCGCAACCTTTCCAATACTCTCGAAATCGCTTCCGAATTCCAGCCGCTGCAGGAAATTGAAGTTTACGCAAAAGTTTCCGGCTACATAAAAAAGCTGTACGTCGATTGGGGAACACACGTTAAGCAGGGCCAAGTGCTCGCCGAGCTGGAAATCCCCGAACTGCAGCAGCAGTTGCAACAAGACGAAGCAAGCGCTCGCCGCAGCGATCAAGATCTTTCTCGCGCTCGCGAAGAGCTCAATCGAGCGCAGTCCGCCTACAACGTCGCGCATCTGACCTATACGCGGCTGGCAGGCGTCCAAAAATCCCGTCCTGAGCTGGTAGCTCAGGAAGAAATTGACGCCGCGCAAGGCAAAGACCTGGAAGCAAGCGCGGGTGTTTCTTCCGCAAAAGACGCGGTGTCGGCCGCGGAGCAGGGATTGCTGGTCGCGAAAGCCACCCTCGGTAAGGATCAGGCTATGTTTGCTTACGCACGCATCATCGCGCCGTTCGACGGTGTGGTCACTCAGATTTATGCCTACACCGGAGCGCTGCTTCCGGCCGGGACTTCTTCGAACAAAGGCGACCTCGCTCTTTGCCAGCTCTCGCAAAACAATGTCTTGCGTCTGGTGATCCCCGTCCCGGAACGAGCGGTTTCCGATATTCACCTGGGAGACACCGTGGACATCGAAGTCTCTCAGGCCAAGAATTCCTTCACCGGAAAAATCGTGAGACTTTCCGATCAAATTGACACGCAAACCCGCACGATGCACACCGAGGTCCAAGTCCCCAATGCAAATTACCTGCTCGTACCGGGAATGTATGCATCGGTCAAGATTCCGCTGCGCTCGGACTCCGATGCTCTAAGCATCCCCATTCAGGCCGTGCAATCTTCCGGTGAAGGTCAAGGCATCGTGCTGCTGGTGAACAGTTCGAACCGGGTCGAAAAGCGTAACATCAAGCTCGGCATTCAGACCGCAGCGCAAGCGGAAGTTTTGTCCGGTTTGAATGAAAACGACACCGTCATTTTCGGCGAACAGAACCAGTTCAAGGACGGAGAGCTCGTCTCACCTCAAATAGTCGCCGCGCCGGGCATGGAGTAGGAATTCAATGCCGACGTTTTCCATCCGCCACCCTTACTTCATCATGGTCCTTTGTCTTTTTGTTTGCGTGCTCGGTCTTACGGCCTTGGTGCAAATGCCCGTGGATATGTTCCCCCCCGTCGACATTCCGGTGGTGCTGGTAGCCACCTTCTATAACGGGATGCCTCCCGAGCAGATCGAAGCTGATATCACCGACACATTCGAGCGCTTTTTCACGCTCGGCAGCGGGATCGATCATATGGAATCGCGCTCCATGGCCGGAGTCAGCCTGATCAAGATCTATTTTCAGCCTGGCTCGGATGCCAACGCGGACGTTACCCAAATCTCAAATCTGGCCATGGCGGACTTACGCCGCCTCCCGCAGGGCACGCTTCCTCCGGTAGTGATGAAAGTGGATGCCTCCAGCCTTCCCGTGTGCCTGCTGACGGTGGAAGGCGAGGGGTTAAGTGAGACTCAGCTTCATGACTATCTGCAATTCAGCATTCGCAATCAGATTGCCGGTGTTCCAGGTGCCACTGTTCCCCCGCCTTATGGAGGACGCTATCGTCAGATTATGGTCAATGTGGACCCGCTGAAATTGCAGGCTCACGAATTGAGCCCCATGGATGTGGTGCGCGCCATCGATCAATCGAATCTGATCCTTCCGGCGGGCGATGTGCGCATTGGCCCCATGGATTACAACATTTACACAAACGCGCAAGTACCCAATGCTGCCGCCATCAACGATATTCCGTTGAAGACCGAAGGCGAGAAATCCGTGTTCGTCTCAGATATCGGAAAAGCCCTGGACAGCTCGTTTCTGCAGTACAACATCGTGCGCGTTGACGGACAGAAGTCGGTCTACGTCCCAATTCTCAAGCAGGGCGGCGACACGAACACGATCGCGGTCGTCGACGGCGTCCGAAAAGCCATCAAGACTCTTCGCGATATTCCTGCGCAACTGAAAACCCACGTCGTTTTTGACCAGTCCGTTTTCGTCAAAAGCGCCATTTCCACCGTCTTGCGCGAGGGGGGAATCGGCGTGCTGCTTACCGCCATCATGATTTGGATATTTCTCGGAAGCTTTCGCGCTACCGCAGCTGTCTTTCTTTCGATTCCACTTTCGGTGATGATCACTTTTTTCGTTCTCCACTCGGCTAACAAAACGGTTAACAGCATGGTTCTCAGCGGACTCGCGCTGGCCTTCTCCCGTTTGATTGACGATTCCGTTGTGGTTCTGGAAAACATTTATCGGCACATCGAACTGGGCGAAGATCCCCGCATCGCTGCGGTAAATGGCGCAAACGAAGTAGCTTTGCCAGTCCTGGCCATTATGCTCGTCGCGGTTGTGGTGTTCTTTCCGGTTACTTTCCTTTTCGGTGTAAGCAAGTATTTATTTTCAGCGCTTGCTCTGGCCGTCGTGATCTCGCTATGTGCGTCTTATTTCGACGCCGTAACGGTGGTGCCGCTTTTCTGCGCTTTTTTTCTGAAGGCTGTTCACGGCCATGCAGAAGGCTCGGAAGCGCAGCGCAAATCCTGGAGCCAGCGCTTTCATGCAGGTTTTAACGCCCGTTTCGAGGGCATGCTAAATGTTTACGAACGCTGGGTGCGCAAAGCCCTGGAGCGCCCCCGAGAGGTTGTTTGGGGCTTCGCGATCTTCTTTCTTTTGACCTTTGCTCTCACGCCGCTGGTCGGTGTCGCTTTCTTTCCGCGCGCCGATGCCGGCCAGTTCGTCATCAACATAAAGGCCCCCACGGGAACTCGCATCGAGCTTACCAACGACTATGTAAAGCAGGTAGAAGACATCATCCGGAAAGTTGTTAAGCCCGAGGACCTCAGCACCATTGTTTCGAATATCGGCGTTTTTCCGGACTTGTCTGCTTTGTTCACGCCCAACTCGGGTATGCACACAGCTACCGTAAACGTGGGCCTCCAAGAGGATCATAGCGTCAGCAGTTTTGTATACATGCGCGACGTGCGCGAAGCAAATTTCCAAACGGCTTCCCGCAGTTGCGCACTTATTTTCAGTCGGGAGGCTTGGTCGATGCCGTTCTGAATCAGGGCATGCCCGCGCCAATTGACGTTCAGGTGAGCGGCATGGACCTGAAAACCGGTGACGCCATTGCCCAGACTCTGGCACGCCAAATCCAGAAATTGCCTGATGTGTCTGACGTTTATATTCCCCAAGACATGGATTATCCAGCCTTACAGTTGAGCGTAAATCGCGAACGTGCCAGTCAGCTTGGCCTCAGCCCCAAGGAAATCGTCGACAACGTAATCACCGCGCTCACTTCCGACGTGATGATCGCGCCCAGCTACTGGGTGGACCCCGCAACCGGCAACAATTATTTCGTAAGCGTCCAATACCCTGAAAATCAAGTGAAGTCGATCGACGACCTAAAAGCCATGCCCTTGCGTTCTCCCAATCTCAAGATGCCCACCTATCTCAATCAAGTCGCGGACATAACGCAGATCCACACTCCCACGGAAGTGGACCACTATCAATTGCAGCGTACCTTCGACGTGTATGTGGCCCCCACGGGCGAAGACATCGGCCGCCCCGCAAAAGAGATTTCCAAAATTATCGAGGCTACCCAACTTCCCTCGAACATCCGCATTAACGTGCGTGGCCTGGTTGTCACCATGGAATCCTCGTTCAAGAGTTTTGGTTTCGGTCTTTTGCTGGCAGTTTTGCTCGTTTACTTGATTCTAGTCGCACAGTTCGCATCCTTTATCGATCCGTTTTTGATCGTTCTCGCCGTTCCTACCGGCCTGGTCGGCGTGATTTTCACCCTGGCCTTCACGGGAACAACTCTGAATATTCAATCGCTTATGGGAATCGTGATGCTGCAAGGAATGGTGGTTTCCAATAGCATCCTAATCGTTGATTTTGCAAATGTGCTGCGCACACAGGGGCACAGTTTGGTCGAAGCGGTGGCTCATGCCTGCCGTATTCGACTGCGTCCCATCCTGATGACTTCGCTCGCCACCGTGGTCGGTCTTCTCCCCATGGCCTTCAAACTGGAAACCGGCAGCGAGGCCTATGCTCCGCTGGCTCGGGTGATCATCGGCGGATTGATTTCTTCCATCATTCTCACCATCTTCGTGGTGCCGGCCGCATACCTGCTGATCTACCAGCGGCGCACCGCTCCCAGCATGGCGGCTCTTCCCGAGGAGGCCCATTAATGTCCACGCGTCATTTATTTGCCTATTGTTTTTCACTCGCGCTGGTTGCCGTGTCGTGCGCGGCGCAGACTACCCAGAGTCTGTCTCTGGCAGATGCCGAGAAAATCGCTATCCAGAATCATCCGCAGGTTCAGGCCGCCGAGTACCTGGCAGTAGCCGCTAAAGCGCGCGTAACCCAAGCGCGTTCCGTTTATTATCCGCAAGTCGCGGGCAACCTCACCGGGGTGGAAGCCGAGCACGATAGCCGCATTGCCGCCGGAGCGCTAAATAATCCAATTATCTACGATCGCTACTCCAACGGCATCGCCGTCACCCAGCTGGTCACCGATTTCGGCCGCACCCATGAGCTGGTAAAAAGTTCCAGCCTTCACGCCCAAGCGGAAAAAGAAAATGTGATTACTTCGCGTGCGGATGTGCTCATCAATGTTGACCGCGCATATTACGCGGTCTTGAAGGCTCAAGCGGTCTTAAGAGTGGCGCAGGAAACAGTAAAGAACCGCCAGCTCGTCTCCGATCAAATTACGGCGCTGGAACAGAACAAGCTGAAATCCGGGTTGGATGTAAGCTTCGCGAACGTGGACTTGTCTGAAGCAGAACTGCTACTTATTCAGGCGCAAAATGGTGTGGACTCATCCTACGCGGATCTTTCCACCGCGCTGGGTTACTCCGATCAAAAGGCCTTCACTCTTGCGGACGAGCCCATGCCATCGGCGCCTTCTCGCAATATCTCCGACTTGATCGCGAAAGCGTTGCAGAACCGTCCCGAACTCATCAGCCACCGTCTCGATGTTCGTTCCGCGCAAAGTTACGCAACCGCCGAACGCGATTTGTGGTTCCCGACGATTTCAGCGGCAGGAGCTGCGGGACTTACACCCTACCGGGAGGACCCGCTTGGCACCCGCTATGCCGCTGCCGGCTTCAACGTGAATATTCCCCTCTTCAACGGCCACGAGTTTGGCGCGTTGCGCGCCGAAGCCAACGCGCAAGCGCAAGCACAACAGCAGTATCTTCGGGATCTGCAGGATAGTATCGTGCGAGATGTCCGCAAAGCCTGGCTCGAATCCAACGCAGCCTTCCAGCGTCTTTCTGTCACCGACCAGCTTTTGAATCAGGCCATGCAGGCGCTCGATCTTGCTCAGCAGCGCTACAAGCTCGGCCTCAGTTCGATCATCGAGCTCAGCCAGGCTCAATTAAATATGACCCAGGCCGAAATTACGCAGGCCAGCGCCAAATACGATTACGAAACCGCCGTCTCAACTCTGAACTATGAGATTGGCGCCGTCCACTAGTCCACACTCACCACTCCCTCATCCCGGGATCCCGACCGCGAAGCTTGCGGTCAGCGTAAAGCCCGCCGCCAGGCAGGGATCCACTTCCTTTTTTCCGCCCGGAGAATTTCCAAGGAACACCTGCGCTTGTTATCCCGCTACTGTCCCTTCACGTTCGGTAACCATGGAAGGCCGGATGCGCCGGAACAGCCGAACGCTGAAGAATCTCTCACGGCAAGGGTCGCAGCGGTACGCAGGAAAGCGCAGCCAGCGTTTCAAGCCGAGAAAAGTTCCGCCGTCCACGCGCTCGCGGGAAATATGCTCGAGATCGAAATTTCCGCACTTGGGGCAGTGCGCAAATCGCTCGAAAGCGGTCGCGACCCTCCAGGCGTAAAACCGATCATCGCAACTGTGGCATCGCCAGGGTCGCAAGCCTGTCACCGTCAGGCCGTAATCAAGTACGCTGTCCCGATGAGATCGAAAACAGTTTGCGCTGCGGCACTGCGGGCAGATCATCGGACGAATTTTCCCCCGTTTCGCCCGCAGAATACATAAAACATCCACCCGTAGCAAGTTTCAGAAGTTCTGTTCCTTGCGGCAGCGCGTGTAGAATGTTGCCTGAAAAGGAGTCACATGCCGGACTACACAGCCGCACACGCGCGCGCCGGAATTGAAGCCAAGCTTCCCAAGCTGGAAACTTGGCCAAATCATTTTCCAGGTTATGAAATTACCATTCGATTTCCAGAATACACCTCGGTCTGCCCGAAAACCGGGTTGCCAGACTACGGCACCATTATCATTCAATACCAGCCGAAGAAGCTTTGCCTGGAGCTGAAATCCCTCAAAATGTATCTGCTGGCTTACCGCGACCTCGGAATCTTTTACGAGAACGCGGTAAATCGCATGCTCCGTGATTTTGTGGCTGCGGTACGGCCCGCATGGTTTCGCGTCACCGGAGAATTCACGCCGCGAGGCGGGTTAACCACTACGGTCGAAGCGCGCTGGCCTTCGCGAGGAAGAAACAGGGGGTCGCGCGAGCCATAGACTTCCAGTTAAGCGTCAGCCATAATTCCGTGCCATATGGAGCGGCTGGGGCCGCTCTGCTCAAGGAGGCTCGATGAGTTCAAATCCGAACACGCCCGTCGAAGTGACCCACGTTACCGATGCAGGTTTGCCGCGCTGGGTCACCTTGCTATTTGTCGCCGCTTTTGCGCTGGTTGGCTATCTGCTTTACGCCGGTTATGCGGCGCGTCAGAATTTCCGAAAAGGCCTGGACGATGCCGACCGCAAAACGCAAGCGCTAGCGGCCCAAATTGACAAAACGAATTCGCGCGTGGCGGATCTAAAGGGCCAGCTCGACGTGACTTCGCAAAAACTCGGATTGACACAGGATGAGCTCGCTCGCGCGCGCAGCCTCGCTCAATCTATCAAGAAGGAACAACAAAAGAGCGACGAAGAGCTTCATCAGCAAATCGGCGCGGTCCAAGCCGACACCACAAACAAGTTTGGACAGGTGGCCACAGAACTGAGCGGAACCAAGACCGAGGTGGATGCCACCAAGGCTGACCTCGAGAGCACCAAGAGCAAGTTACAGAGCACCATCGGCGACTTGGGTGTTCAAAGCGGACTCATCGCGCGCAATCATGACGAAGTGGAAGAACTCAAACGCCTCGGCGAGCGCGACATCTTTGAATTCAGTCTTAACAAATCCGCCAAATCACCCGAGCGCGTCGGCCCCATCCAAGTTCAGCTGCGCAAGGTCGACACAAAACATTTCAAGTACACCCTGAATGTTGTGGCCGACGACAAAAGTATCGAGAAGAAAGACAAAACGGTTGGCGAGCCGGTTCAGTTTTACGTCCGTGGTGCCCGCGCGCCTTACGAAATCGTCGTGTTTGATCTTTCGAAGGATCAAGCCAAGGGATATTTGAGCACTCCGAAATCAGCGCGTTCTGCTGCGCCGTCGAGCGCGCCAGCCGGAGCAGCTCCGCCGCCCGGAAAATAGGATCGAACAGCTCTGACGGGCGTTCGGTTTGGCTATCGTAAAAATTGGGGGGATAAGCGCGTGAACGCGAATAAATCGAGCCCGGCTGCAAGGCGGCGTGCCCATTCACGCTGGATTGGCGATTGCCCTGGTTTTCGCCTGCGAGTCGCCGCGCTTCTGGTCTTCCTTTTTGCGGGCGGTTCGCTGTCCGCGCAGGCTCCTCCCATTTCCGACCGTTTGCCGCAAAGCACGCTCTTTTATATGCAATGGCGCGGCAAATCCTTTCTCGGAGATGCCGATAAGAAAAATCACCTGCTCCAGCTTCTCGAAGATCCCGATTTCGAACCAGTTCGCCAGGCGCTCGGGAAAAACCTTCTGCAATGGCAACAAAAGAACAGTTCCGCGGCATCCGCTTTGCAGCTGTCGGAGCTCATCTCCTTACTAGATAATCCCGCGGCGTTCGGCTTCCTCGCAAATCCGCAGGGCTCTGGCACGCCGGGTAATCCGTCGCATCTGGCCAGTCTGTTTTTTGTCTATGACGGCACCGGGAAAGAGGATCTAGTGCTAAAGTTGAAAGCCCTGGGGCAGGCCAGCAGCAAAACCAAGGCGCAAGTTTCCACCTACACCTTCGGCGGCAGTACCATCGAAGTCAGAACTGAAACTTCCAGCGGCGATTCTGCGAACACCAACACAACCTATAGCACACAAGCGGGAAGTTACTTTCTGGTCGCTACGCAGAAAGAAGCCATTCAGGACCTAGTAACCCGCTTCCGTTCGTCCGCAAAACCAAGTTCGACTGTTATTGAACTTCCGGAATACCTAGCCATCCGTCCATACATCGGCAAGGATGCCGCCGTGGAATATTTCGTCCACGTTCTCGATCCGGATAAATGGATTCCCGCCGACCAAAAAGATCAACCGATGGCCAAGTTCATCCGCAACGTGCACTTGGAGAAAATTCACGTGATCGGCGGGGGTATAAGCTTTGCCGGCGAAGCCACGCGTGCTCACGGAGCCATTCTCGGAGATGCCTCGACCGGAAGTCTCTTCGATGTCTTCGGCGCGAGCGCTTCTGCATTCCAGACCCAGCCGGTCGTTGGCAATGGCCCGTATTTCAGTATTTCTAAATTTGACTACGCGTCGCTATACCAAATCGTGCGGGCGGGTGCCATCGCAGCCATGACTCCGCAGCAGTCGGCGAGTGTGCTCGGGGCCGAGGCCATGGCTCAGGGATTCCTTGGGATGTCGGTTTCCGACGCGCTGCAGCTGTTTACCGGAGAATTCGCCTCGCGAATTTCGTTTACCGACGACGGCCAGTCGCAGCAGCTCTACGCCGTTACGATTCAGAAGCAGCCGGACATGCTGCGCCTTTTGCGCGCTGCTCTTGCGAAATTAATTGCCGCGGAAGACACCTCTGGCGATACCACATATCTGGATTTGTCATATCCCTTTCACGACCCGGCAACCGGACAGGATCGTCGCAGCTCCTATTATCTTGCCGTACTGCCGCAATTCATTATCTTAGGGCCGCGCAAAGCGATGGTGCGCGAAGCTGTGGCACGCGCGAACGGCAAAGCCGGGCCGGCCAGTGCGCAGGATTCGGTGCTCTCCAATCCCGAATTCATCCGTCTGCGCGCGCAACTGCCTGAGAAGCTTTCCGGCATTGGCGGCGCGGATCTCTCCAGGATTCCCTGGGACAAGGTCATCGCCCGTTTTGTGGAGCAAATGCAATCGGCCAAACAGCCGAATCAAAAGAATCCTCCGACCGCGGACTTGCTGCGCCTCATCAAGCCGGGTTTGTTCAGCCGCCATCTGCAAGCGAGCGCGAACGGCTGGTGGAAAGATTCCGGTGGAATTTACTTTGATTATTACCTTCAGTAGTCGCGACTCCTGGCCGCACATGATTCGCCGAAGAGGACATTGATGCCCCGGCGGAATGTTCTATTTCTCATTTTCCTTTTCTTTTCAATTCTCGCCTTCGCAATTCAGCCGGCCATTCGTGGGCAAGCGCCCGCTTCCACATTGCAGGAAAACACTGCGCCTGCCCGTTTTGCCTACGGTGGCAACGCCGCGCAAAATCCGGCAGCATTTATTGGGAATCTTATTTTTTTGCCGGTAAGGCTCAACCAGGATAAACCTCTGCTTTTCGAGCTGGATTCAACTGCGACCGCAACATCGATCGATCCCAGCTACGCGCCCCACGCCGCGGCTTCCGTCGGTGGGTCCGACGCCGCGCTACGAAATTGCGTTCTGACTCTTCCCGACGTTGCGCTCCCCATGAGCGTGCTGGCTGTTGCAGGGAAAAACGATTTCGGCTTGCGAACGGGGATCCGCTATCAAGGGACCCTGGGCCCGGACTTCTTCGCGCGCCTGGTCATTGTGGTGGATTATTTCAGGCAAACCGTCCAGCTTTACGATCCCGCAACTTTCACCTATTCCGGCACGGGCAAGGGTTTTCCGCTGGCTCTGGCCGGTGTCGCCCCGCTAGTTCACGCGAAGTTTGACATTCCCGGTCGCCGCACGCAGGAGGCTGATTTTGTGGTGAGTACGGCTCTGGATGCGCCCATCGTCTTTTACCGGGAGTACACGGAGGCTCATCGCTTCTCATCCATGCATTTCAAAACCATTCCAGCGTCGTATTCCCAACTCGATGCCGGCTCCAAGATTTTCCTCGGTCGCTTAAAAACGTTTCAGCTTGGAGCTTATTCCCTCGAAGAACCCGTGGCCGCCTTCTCGCAATCAAGTCCGGGGCCAAGCGGCAACAAAAGTGTAGCAGGTGCCATCGGCGCCGGTTTTCTCCGTCGCTTCACCGTGATTTTCGACCTTCCGCATCAGCGGATCATCTTCGAACCCAACATTCAATTCAATAAATTCGCCGAGGAAGATATGAGCGGGCTTTCCATCGTCGCGAAGGGTTCGAATCTTAAGACCTTCGAAATCACACATGCTCAGCCGGGAACTCCAGGCGCGTCGGCCGGCGTACGCGAAGGCGACATCATCGCCGGTGTAGACGGCGAACCGGCCGCGGACATGACGCTCAGTTCCATCCGCGATCTCTTTCGCCAGGTTGGCCACAAATACAAGCTATTGATCGAACGAAATGGAAAAACTGAAGAAGTCGTGATTGAGATGAAACGCTTGATTTAATCTGTTTAGCTCAAGTTGCGCGACTTTAGTGGAATTTCCGCATGGCTTGGGCCATCTCGTGCAAGCGGGCGTCTACTTTTGCAAAAACGCTCACGGTCCCAAATTTTCCGCCGGAATTCCGCTTCCCGGCGTCAACGCCGGTGAGTATCTCGATCCCTTGCTCCACGGTTGCTACCGGATAAATGTGAAACTGTCCTCTGCCAACGGCTTCGATTACTTCGTCGCGCAGCATTAGGTCGTCCACATTTTCCGCCGGGATCAGCACCCCCTGTCCTCCGGTAAGACCTTTCAATCTACAAACGTCATAGAACCCTTCGATCTTCTGGTTCACCCCGCCAATGGGCTGGATGTCTCCATGCTGATTTACCGAACCTGTCACCGCAAGCTCTTGCCTGATCGGAAGCTCCGAAAGCGCGGACAGCAGAGCATACACTTCAGCCGAACTGGCGCTATCTCCGTCCACGCCAGAATAGGATTGTTCGAAACAAAGGCTGGCGGACAGCGATAGCGGTTTGTCCTGCGCGAACGTCCGGCGCAGATAACCGGAAATAATCTGTACGCCCTTATCGTGAAAACGCCCGCTCAAATTCGATTCACGCTCGATATTGATGATACCCACTTTGCCGAGCGACGCCGTTGCGGTAATGCGCACCGGTTTGCCGAACGGATACCCGCCGATTTCAATCACGCTCAATCCATTTACTTGGCCCACGCGCGTCCCGGTTGTGTCGATGAACAGCAAATTCTGATCGATCATCTCGCGAATCTTTGTTTCGGTCAGATTGTGCCGCTCCACTTTCGCATCCAGCGCTTTGCGAACGTGCAGCGCCGTAACGACCGTTTGCTTTTCGTTCCGCGTCACATAGCAAGCCTCGCGCGCCAGATCCGCAATATCGAAAAAACGTGCGGTGATTTTCCCGCGTCGTCCCGCCAGCCGCACTCCGTGTTCCAAAAGCGACGCAAACGCAGTGCGGTCGAATGGACAAAGTCCTTCGTCATCGCAAACCTTGCGCAGGCGCCCCGCATATTCGCGAATGATCTCGTCACTCCAGCTCATTTCTTCGTCAAATTCCACACGTACCTTGAAAATTTTGCGGAAGTCTTCCTCGAAATCGTAAAGCAGCTCGTACATGTCGCGGTCACCGATCAGGATGATCTTCACATGGATATCAATCGGCTCCGGCTTCAACGCCGCCGTGCTAAACGGGAAAAACACGTCCACCGGCTGAATTTCAAGCTTTCCGTGGTTGAGCGTACGCTTCAGCGTGCGCCACACCCCGGTCTCCGTCAAGGTATCCAACGCGTACATCACCAGGTAGCCGCCATCGGCGCGCAGCAGCGATCCGCCGCGCAAATCCATGAAATCGGAGCTCCACCCGCCGCGCGTGTCATAGCTGCGATGAATTGTTCCAAACAGATTCGCGTAGGTCGGAATGGTTTCAAAAATCACCGGGCATTTCTCGCCCTCGCCGTGCGCCAAAATCACGTTCACTCCGTACACTCGAAACGGATCGCGGTCCGTCCGTTCCGCCCGCGGCCCCCCGCCGCCTTCCGACGGAGGCTGTTCTTCCTCGCCTTCGCGCTCCTTGAACGGTTCGAGATTGTCCAGAATGTGGTGCCGCACTTCCTCGAGATATTCCGAGATTTGCGTGCTCGGATATTTCTCCTTGAGCTCTTCGATCACGCCGTCCACCAACACCGAAGCCGCCTCCTGCTCCAAATAGCTCATTTCACTGGCGAGCTCGCGCGAAAGTGAAAGCGTCTTGCGGTAGACCACCGTGAATTCCTGGCGAAACTGGTCGTACTTGCGCTCGAGTTCTTCCGCGGCGGTGCTCTCCAATTTTCCATCCTGCACCAGCTTGGGAATTTCCTCGATGGGCACCATCGCCCCCTCGATCACCGGAAAAATTTCCGGCAGCGCGACTGCTCCCACCTGCATTCGTCCCAGAGCGAACTGCTCGCGCGCGATGCGCCGCGTAAAATCGTCCATCAATTCCTTCTCACGCAAAGTGAACCGCTCGACGATGCGCGTCTTCTGGCGCTGAAAGGGTTCGCCTTCGAATACCTGCGGAATGCGCCGGCGTAAAAAGTCGATTCCGGTTTCGACTTCTTTTTTGAATGCGTTTGCTTGCCCGCGGGTCAATGTCAGCAAGCGCGGCCGGTCGTTGTTTTTGAAATTGTTCACGTAACAGCGGTCCGGGGCGATCTCGCTCCGCGGGTGCATATCCTCTATCAGCCGCACGATCATTCCGCCGCGGCTGGTGCCGGACAGTCCGCAAACGAAAAGATTGTAGCCCGGCGCAGAAAGCTCTACGCCCATGCGCAACGCACGCAGCGCTCGCTCCTGCCCCGTGTCTCCGGTGGATGGTTCTACTTCCGCCGTTGTTTCAAACGGGATTCGCGCCGGATCGCAGTGCCATCGCAGTTTCTCCGGCGGCAAGCTCGCGTGTTTTGAATTTAAATTTTTCTTCATCCCGTTCCCGAAGGCCGCTACTCTAACACGCCATCCAACTTGTTCCCACCCGCTTTGGACTTTGTGTTTCTAGCAGAAGCACCAGGAGCGTACAGATCCAGCATGCTCGCGCCAGCAGCCACCACAATCGGTCCCAGCACCAGCCCCAGCATTCCGAAAACGCTGAGCCCACCCAAAACGCTGATAAACACCACCAGTCCGCCCATCTGGGCGCGGCCGCTGATCATCCAGGGGCGGATGATATTGTCCACGAGTCCCACGATCACGCTGCAAAAGAGGATCAGAACGATCCCCCAGCCGATGTGCCCGTTGACCATCAGGCTGGTGGCCGCCGGCACCCATATCAGCGCCGAGCCTACCACTGGAACCAGCGAGAAGAACCCCATCATCACGCCCCAGAAAACCGGTGCGTGAATTCCGGTCAATCCAAACGCCAGCCCGCCCAGGACGCCGTGTGCGACCGCCGCTACGATGCTGGAAATTACGCTCGCAAAAATCAATTCGCGCGTCTCGTCAATCATTCGTTCGCGATGCGATTTCTCAAACGGAAGCACTTCGCGCAGACGCGCCACGATCACGTCGCCATCCCGAAATAGATAAAACATAGCCAGTAGCGTGACCGTCAGATGAAACAAAAATACTGCGGTATTGCGCAGCACGGCGCCCAACCGTGACGCAAAGTAGCCCGCCCCCATCTCCGCATATCGGTGGACGACCGTAGTCAGATCGCCGGGATTTGCGTCGGGGAATCGCTCCTGAATGCGAAGCCACAGAGCATTCACCCAGGAAAAATGGCCGCTCTGAATTTGCTGTTGTACCAATTGCACGGCTTCCACGCCTTGGTGGATGAAAGCCCCGCTGACCAGCAGCGTGGGCACGATTATGATTAGCGTTACACCCAGTGTGCTCGCCGTAGCCGCCAGCGTCCGGCCCCACCTGCGGGCCAGCTTTTCATAAACCGGATAGGACACCACAACGAAAACGACCGCCCATGCAAGAGAGGCGAGAAACGGCTGGAACACAAGAAACACCAGATACGCCAGCACGATCAGGATTCCGTAGAACAGCGCGGTTCCTAGGCGCTTCTGCGTGCTCGATTGCACCGTCACTTAGACTCTCTCCGCACAGGTCGCAAGGAGACTGATAGTGTCAATCCGCCTCTTTGTCAACTCCGGCACCCGCCGGCGCCAGGAGATTGCATTCCCAATATGCCTTCGCCCGCTGCACATGACCACGGGCGCAACACGCCACTATCCAAATTGCATCAGCTAGGATGTATAATCCAGTCGCTTTTTCGCGGTCGCTTATGTCTGATCCAGCTTGCCAGCACAAACGCACTCAGCTCATCGCCAAAGACGACGATACGCAGTATGTAGAATGCCTGGATTGCGGGGAAATCTTCGAAGTGGGTGAATTGAATGACGGCACCGGCGCCGGCGAATCTCTCTCCGACGCCTGATCTGCACCCTCATCGTCTTTGCAGAGCTTGAAAACACGCTTTTCTCGTTGCACCTCGTGGGAGTAGAATGCGCGCAACCGTCCACTTGTGTTGTTGCAGGAGGGCTCCATGACAAAGTATTTTTGTGTCTTACTGATTTTCTTGCTGGCGGCATTATTCGTCTCCGCGCAAGAATCAAAACCACCTGCCAGCGCCCCTGCCGCTGAATATAAAATTCCACCAGAAGCCGGAAAGATGGTAAATCCCGTAAAACCCACCGCCGCATCCCTGGCGCAGGGTAAAAAGACTTACGGTATCGACTGCGAAGTATGCCATGGGAAAGACGGCGACGGAAAAGGCGACCTGGCAGCTGATATGAAAGTAAAATTGGCAGATTATCGCGACCCCGCCGCGCTCAAGGATCGCACGGATGGGGAGCTTTTCTACATCATCAAGAACGGCAAAGGCGAAATGCCATCGGAAGGCGATCGCGCAAAGACCGACGCCATCTGGAATCTGGTGAACTACATTCGCTCGTTCGCTAAGAAGGAGCCCGCATCGAAGTAAGAGCTACGGTCCCGCGCTGGGTCTAAAGCTTCAGCCAGGACATGCCGCGCGGCCTAGATTTTCCGGAAACAGGAAATAAGTAACCTTCGCTGGGATCAGCGAATGCCTAGTTTATCAATGATGCGAGTCACTTCCGTGGTCGGCACATCGTAGAGGGTATGCTCGTCCTCTTGCTCCAGCCTGCCGCGCAGGTATTCAGCAGCAATGTAACTCGCTTCGCGGTCGGAAAGATTCCTTCCCGCTCGCGCGCGAAATTCCACAAATCCCGGGTGCGCCAGTCCGAGCACGACTCCGCGGCCGTCCACTAAAAACTTGCAGTCCATGGTGTCGGCATGCCGAGTTGCTATGCCGTTCCAACAATGCGAAAAGCTGCAGCGATAGACGTAGTCGGTCACCTTCGAAGGCACGTCGAACGCACCAACGAAATCGCTCATCGCTCCTGCGTTCGGAATCGTGGGATAAGAAGTCTTCGCCATATAACTACCTGCGTGCGCCTACAACCGCCGGCTGTGCGGATCCTTGATAACTCCGAATTGCCGCCGCCACACCCGCGCCAGCCGGTACACGCCGCCCCTGATCTAGCAGCACTTTCTCCAGCGCTGCTAAGAACAGCAGTATGTTGGTATTCTGTGACGAATAACCCATCAACCCAATGCGCCAGATTTGTCCCTTGGTCTTTCCGATTCCGCCGGCAATCTCGATGTTAAATTCGTCCAAAAGTTGTTGCCGCACTTTTCTGTCTTCAAGTTCAGCGGGAATTTTTACCGCTGTCACCGTAACGAGCCGGTCGCTGGGTGTGGAAACAAACAGCTCAAGACCCATCGCTTCGAGCCCCGCAATCAACGCCTGCTGGTTGCGCAGATGGCGCTCCCAGCGCGCTTCCAGCCCTTCTTCCAACACGATGCGCAGCGCTTCACGCAGCCCGTAAATCAACGACACCGGCGGCGTGTGATGGTAAGTCCGCTCCGATCCCCACATGGTCATAATGGGAGTGAAATCGAAATACCAGCTCTCCACCGGTTTTTTGCGCGCGCGTATCAAATCTTCAACCCGGCTATTAACAGTGATGGGCGACATACCCGGGGGCGCGCTAATCGCTTTCTGTGTACCGCTGAAACAGATATCAATCCGCTCGCGATCGACGTTCAGCGGAACACCGGCCAGCGACGCAACCGTATCCACTATCAGCAGCGCGCCCAATTCATCGGCAACCGTGCGGTAATTTTCCAGCCGCTGAATCACTCCGGTCGAAGTTTCGCCGTGAGCCAGCCCCACAAATTTGATTTTCTTTCCTTTGCCGGCGCGCCGTACGTCTTCGGGATCTACCGTGCGCCCGAGCGGGGCCTCCACGCGAATCACTTTCGCCGGGCTGCGTTCGGCGATCACCGCCATGCGCTCGGAAAACATTCCGTTGATGCACACAATGCACTGGTCGCCTTCTTCTACGGGGTTCAGCACTGCGGCTTCAATCCCGCCCGAGCCCGAAGCCGAGATCGGATAGGTAATGCGATTTTCCGTCTGAAACACCCGGCGAAGCAGAACCTGAACGTCGTTCATCATTTCCAGAAACCACGGATCCAGATGTCCCACCAGCGGTGCGGACAGGGCGCGGTACACCCGCGGGTCCATGCAAGACGGGCCGGGAGTCAGCATCAAACGTGTCGGCGGATTGAGTTCGCCAATCATCTCTTTCATGATTTTGTTCCTCGCAGTATCAAAATCTCGTCGCCCTGCTGGTCAGCTATGTTGATAGCGGCGCGCTCTTTACCAGGCGGCGACCGCGACAACCAAAGGGTGGGCCTGACGCGCCTGTCCTGAGAGGCCGAGAAGCCCGGCCGGGAGCAGATAGTCTCGCTAAAATGCCCTCCCGCGGTCAACCTCCAATATGGCGGCAATTTGGAACCGAATATGGCTCTCGGGCCGACGAAACGCACCGGTCATCTCCATGATTTCTCAGGCCCCGTTAACTGATTGGAACAAGGAGGGGTTAGCAGTTTCCGCAACTCTCTCTCCGTCGAGTTGAATGGCCCATACCCGTGTGCTAGATTTGCAAATTAGCCCCCATAATCATGATAGACCAAAAAACTACCGTGACGGACAAGCCTAAAATCTCGCGAGTCGAGGTCTATTGGCACACGGTCACCTACAAAACCATGGCGATCTACGCCCTGCTGATTATTGGCGCGATCATCGCCGCCGTGTATTTCACTTTTCCCGACCTGTCCGGCAAACTTGTGAAGCGTCTCAACGCAGCTGTGTCGGCGCACGATGCAGGCGTTGCCACCATCAACGCGCGGCAGGCGCGCTTCGTGAACCTCGACGGAAAGGTACAAGTAAAAAAAGTGAACTCGGTTGAATGGCAAAGCGCGGACTATCAGATCACCCTCGATAAAGGTGACCTAATCCAGACCGGCCCTGAGGGCGTCGCTCGCATGGCCTTTGCCGATGGCACCACCTACACTGTGAAAGGCGATACGCTTGTCACCGTGGAAGAAAACATCGTCGAGCAGGACCACGCTTCGCAGGTCGGCGTGCACATCAGCTCAGGTCAGGTCGACCTGGCGACCGGGGCCTGGGAAGTTCCGGGCTCGAAGGCGGAAGTTTCCTTTGAAAACGCTGTCGCCTCGTTGCGCGCAAATAGCCGTGCTGCTGTGAGCAGTGACCCCACAACCAAGCAGCAGCAGATCACCATCGCTTCTGGTAGCGCGGAACTGAACCGAGGTGGCGAGCATCTTGATATCGGCCAATTCCAACGCGTCACATTTCCCACCGGCGGCCCAATCACCAGAACGGATGTGCTCGCGCCCCCTCAATTGGACTCGCCGCTTAACTTGCAGGCCATCACCGTGGCAAATCCAAAGCACGACCCTGTCCATTTCTCCTGGAAACCTGTGGCCACCGCGAAGTCCTACGAATTTCAGGCCAGCACCACCGCGATGTTCAGCAAGATTATTATGGACAGGAAAACAAGTTCAGAAGGGGTGGACATCGTCGGCCTTGATCCAGGCGACTATTATTGGAGAGTTCGCGCGATCGACGCCAAGAATGCCACCAGCGATCAAAGTGAACCCTATAAGTTCACACTGGTGATACAAGGTAAAGAGCAGGACATGCTGCTTGAAGTGGATAATACCGTCCTGCAGGGAAACGTAGTCGAGATTATCGGACGCACCGAGCCCGGAGCCGCTTTGATTATCAACGGTGAGCCGGTCGCCAGCATTCAATCGGACGGACAGTTCCGGCATTTTCTGCCGCCCATGCCGAAGGGAAGCTACGAAGTTATTATCACCGGTCAAAATCGCCGGGGCGGAACGGCAACGAAGCGCTTGCAGGTTGTCATACCCTAGCGCAGCCGTGTGGTTGGCCGGGTAAGGCCGACCATAGTCCGCCGCCGCAGCGGCACGCAAGCAGAATCTGAGGGGGACGCAAGACGTGACGAAAAACGGCTATAACATGCGGTCGGTTTTCAGCCTCTTTTCATCCGACCTAGCCATCGATCTCGGTACCGCCAACACGCTGGTCTTTGCGCGCGGGAAGGGAATCGTAGTTAACGAGCCATCCATCGTTGCCATCAACAAAAACAGCGGAGAAGTTGTCGCTGTCGGCCGCGAAGCGAAAGAAATGCTGGGAAGAACTCCCGGCAACGTAGTGGCCATCAAGCCCATGAAAGACGGCGTGATCGCCGACTTCAAAGTCACCGAAAAGATGCTCACGTATTTCATTCAGAAAGCACACAACCGCCGCGTCCTGGTGCATCCCAGAATCGTAATCGGTGTTCCCAGCGAAATCACTCCGGTGGAAAAACGCGCGGTGCAAGACTCCGCCTACCGCGCTCGCGCAAGTGAAGTCTATCTCGTCGAACAAGCCATGGCCGCTGCTATCGGCGCGGGCCTTCCCATCGAAGAGCCTTCGGGCAACATGGTTGTGGACATCGGGGGCGGCACCACCGACATCGCTGTAATTTCCATGAGTGGCATCGTCTATTCACGCTCGGTGCGCGTCGCCGGAAATGAAATGGACGAAGCCGTAATGCATTACCTAAAACGCAAATACAACCTGCTCGTGGGCGAACGCACCGCGGAACAAATCAAAATTGAAATTGGCTCAGCCTATCCGCTGGAAAAGCCGCTAACTCTGGAAGTGAAAGGCCGCAACTTGATCGAAGGCGTGCCGCGCACCGTCACTATCGACGACAGCGAAATTCGCGAAGCGCTTTCTGAATGCATCTCGACGATTCTGAATGCCATTCGCGTAGCACTCGAACGTACTCCGCCAGAGCTTTCCGCCGACATCAGCGACCGGGGCATCGTCCTTACCGGCGGCGGCGCGCTCATCAAGAATCTCGATAAGCGCATCCGCGAGGAAACTGGCCTCCCGGTTTCCATCGCCGACGATCCGCTGGCTTCCGTCGTGCTCGGAACCGGGAAAATGCTAAGTGATTTCCGTCTGTTACGCCTGGTCTCCATCGACTAACAGAAATTTTTGATCGGAGTTTCGGCAGGCTGCTAAAGTCATGATCGACACTTTTTCCCGCCATCGTCCGTTGGCCCTGCTCGCTGGGGTAGTCCTTGCGCAAGTACTTCTCCTCGCTTTTCAAATCAGACGGGAAAACAACGTCCGACTGATCCGCTATTGGGCCGTCGAATTAATGACCCCGCTCGAACGCGCCGGCACCTGGACTTTCTCTCATGTCGGCGGCGTCTGGACCGGGTACGTCGGTTTGCGCAATACGCGCGCAGAAAACGAACGCCTGCGCAACGAAGTGAACACGCTGCGGTTGAGGAATCGCGAACTGGAAAGCCAGTCCGCCGAGGCCCAACGCCTGGTAACGCTGCTCAATTTTCACGACGCGCATCCCGAAGCGCCCATGCTCGCCGCAGAAGTGATTGGCGCAAGCGCCGACCCCACATCGCACACGCTTTTTATCAACCGCGGCGAGCGTGACCGCGTGCGCAGAAACATGGGCGTGATCACGCCTGATGGCGTGGTAGGAAAAATTGTGGAAGTTTTTCCTTCCACCGCGCAGGTGCTCCTGATCAATGACAAGGACAGCGGCGTCGGCGCCCTGTTTGCCACCTCGCGCACGCATGGAGTGGTAAAAGGCGGCGGAGACCCCGAGCCGCGCATGGAGTACGTCATCAACGAAGAAAAGCCTCAGCTCGGAGACGCCATCGTCACGTCCGGCGAAGATCGTATTTTCCCTAAGGACTTGCTGATTGGGACCGTGGACGCTGCAAAACCGGGAAACCCGTTTCAAGTTATCTCCGTGCGGCCCGCGGCGCGCCTGGACCGGCTCGAAGACGTCATCGTCCTCCTCTCGCAGCAGGAGTTCACGCCTAAAAAGTCCGAAGAAGCATCCGCAACCGGGGACCCGACGGCCACCCAGCCCGCTGCACAAACAGCGCAACCCCCTGCGCCGCCGAAATCCTCTGGAGTGGTGAGCGATCCAAACAAATTCAAACCGGCACCCGCTCCCGCTGAAGCTGCGGCTCGAGCGAGCAAGCCGCCGGCGGCGAAGGCGCCCGTCCCGCAACGATAAAATGGCTTACATGGCGAATCTCGGAGCGCACTCGGAGCCAAATATCGAGGTGCACAAATTTTACAGCGGCACCATTATCGGTACCGCCTTGCTCTCTCTGGTTTTTCAAGCCTTTCTGCATAAATATGGACGCTGGTCCGAACTGATCGATCTTCCGCTTCTGGTTACCATTTATTTCGGAGTGAGCCGCCGCAATCCTGTGTCGGGATTATTTCTCGGAGGCGCCATCGGAATCTTGCAAGACGCTCTCAGCCACGACAATCCCATCGGCATGTACGGTATCGCAAAAACGATTGTCGGCTATCTTGCTTCCTCCGTCGGCGGGAGGATCGATACCGAACATCCCTTAAGCCGTTTCGGCCTTATCTTTCTGTTCTTTCATTTCCATCAGGCGATTCTGGCGGTCACCCAGCGCGTCCTGCTCAACCACTCCGCGCCACTTTTCACCGTCCGTCTACTGATCGATTCGCTCGTCACCGCAGCCTTCGGCGTAATTCTCTTCGCCCTGCTCGACCGCCTGCGCCGCTCCTCTTAATCTCAACGGAAAACAGGTCGGCGGGTTGTATCCAGTCAGCTCTTCTGCGTGAGTTCCTCCGCTGCGCTCAAGGAGGCGCTCGGTTGCTGTCCGAGGTCCGGATCGCGGTTTACGCGGAGCGGAGGGCGTCAATAGGATTGATGCGCATCGCGCGCCGTGCGGGCAAGTAGCTTGCCAACGCCGCCACCGCAGCAAAAACAATGCCGCTTCCGGCAAACGCAATTGGATCTGTGGGGCTGGTTTGAAACAACAGGCTAGCCATCAGACGCGTGAGTGCAAATGAAAGCACAAGACCAATCGTGATTCCTGCCAAGGCGAGCTTGAGTCCGTTTCCAACAACAAGTCTGAAAATGTCCGCACCGGAAGCGCCCAGGGCCATGCGAATACCCAACTCTTGAGACCGTTGTGCAACGGAGTACGCGATCAGGCCATAGATTCCCACCACCGCGAGTATCAACGCCGTCGCCGAAAATGCACCGATTAAGAACATCATCGACCAGGTTTGCTCGCTCGACGACTCCAGGCGTTCTTCCATCGTTTGCACATCCGTGATCGGCTGGCCAGCATTCACGGCACCGATCTGGGCGCGCAACTCGGGCGCGAGGCTATGGGGATTCAACGGTGTGCGGATGGTGAGGTAGAGCATTGGTGACGCAAGCTGCGGAAATGGAAAAAATATTTCGGGTTGCGTGGGTGTGGCGAGGCTATCGTTCTTAACATCGCCCAGTACACCGACTACCTGGCGCGGAGGAAGCGTGCCGACCCAGACGGTCTTGCCGATGGGATTCTCGTTTGGCCAGAAGCGCCGCGCTAGCGCCTGATTCACCAGTATCACCAGCGCCGACCCGACGTCATCGGAATCGTTGAATGTACGGCCCTCGATCAGTGGCACCCCCATCGCTTTGGCATAGTCGGGACTAATCGATTCGATAGAGACGATGGGACGGCGTCCGAGCTCTACCTCCGGTTCTCCTTCAAAACGGGCAGGCGCGCTGTGAGTGGGAAGAACTGGTAGCGCGGTCGAGATAGCGGCGGAGTTCACCCCAGGTATCGATTGCAGATGCTGCAGCGCCTTCCGATAAAAGGAGATCCGGTCCGCAGGCTGCGCGTAACTGGCGGGCGGAAGAAAGGTTTCTGCCGTCAGAGTATTCTTGGCCTCAAATCCGGGAGCCACTGTTCGCAGTTGCAGGAAGCTGCGTATCAACAGGCCGGAGCCGATTAGCAGGACCGTTGAAAGCGCCACTTGCGCGGCGACAAGTATGCTGCGCGCGCGATTCCTCTGGCGATTTCCGGCCGAGCCGCGTCCTTCATCGGACAATACCGCTCCGAGATTCGGATGCGATAGCTGCAACGACGGCGTAAGCCCGAACAGGATGCCGCTCAGCACCGAAATCCCAAGCGTGAACGCGAGCACCCGCATATCCATGGACGCATCGGCTAACTGAGGCAGGTTGGTCTGCGTAAACGTCGCAAGGAGCCGCGTCCCCATCTTGCCGAGCAAAATTCCCAGGCCTCCACTCACGACTGCCATCAGCACGCTTTCGGTGAGAAGTTGGCGAATCAGCGCCGAGCGCGGCGCTCCCAACGCGCTGCGAACGGCGAATTCCTTCCTTCGCACCAGGGCGCGGAACAGCAGAAGGCTCGCGACATTGGCGCAAGCGATCAGCAGGACGAAGCCAACTGCGGCCGAAAGAATCAAAAGCGTTGGACGGAGGTTGGCGACGAGATTCGCTTGAAGATTGCCGACGGTCATGACGACGTCAGAGGTCGCGTCGAAATTGCTCGGTTTATCGAGCTTGTACTGCTGAAAGATAACCTCCGTTTCGGCGCGCGCCTGCGCGGCACTCACGGCGGGACGCAGGCGCCCGATCGCTTCGTAATACATACCTCCGAGATGGACGCGGGCCGGTGTGGTCAAGCTGAATTCAAGGATGCGAGGCAACCAGATTTCCGGCTGGCGTCCGAGCAACTGCACTCCGAACTTCGCAGGAAGAACACCGATGATGGTGTAGTCCTTGGAATCGAGAGCGAGGTGCTGCCCGACTGCACTTCTTGCCGCGCCGAAGAGCCGTATGGCCAGTTCGTATCCAATCAGCACCACCTGATTGCCGCCGGGCTGGTCCTCTTCGGGCGTAAAGCTCCGTCCGCTTAGAGGCTTCGCGCCGAGAACGTCGAAAAAGTTTCCGGTTACGCGCTCAGCGTCGATTTGCTCGGCCCGGTCGCGTGAAAAGAGATTAACGGTTTCGAACTGGTAGGCCGTCAGGCCGGAGAAAGAATGATTCGTTCCGGCTAGAAGCGTGAAATAGGGGAGTGAAAGGCAGCAACTACCATCGCGCTTGGTGCTGATGCGCATCAATTGACCGGGGTCTTTATAAGGGAGCGAGCGGAGCAGTACGGAATTGGCTACGGTGAATATCGCTGTGTTCGCGCCGATTCCAATGGCCAGCGTGGCGATGGCTAGGGCGGTGAACCCCGGCGCTCTTGCCAGCATCCGCACGCTGTACCGCAAGTCTCGAACGAGCGTCTCCACGCTGCCCTCAACTTTCAAACCAAGTGCAAAAAGCCTGGAGCACCTCGCCGCGAGGGTCTGTACTTTGGACTCTCATTCGGACCGCAGCGCTTCCATCACGTCGATGCGTGCGGCGCGGGCCGCTGGCAGCATCGACGCGATAACCGCTGCGGCCAGCAACACGAGTGCGGAGGCGATAACCGGCAAGGCATCTGGCATCCGCATGTCCACCATGTAGCTGCTTGCAAGACGTGCCATCGCGTAACCGCACAGCGCCCCTGCCACGATGCCAACACCAGCCATCAACGCACCATCTGCGATCACACTGGTTAGAAGATTCCGCGGCTGTGCGCCCAGTGCGAGCCTGATTCCAAACTCGCGCGTCCGCCCGCTCACCGAAAACACCAGAACGCCAGCGACGCCAATCACCGCAATCGCCAGCGCCACGGCCGCGAAAACGCCGAATACCAACGCATTCAGCCGGTCCGGCGTGAGCACTTCCGCACGCACGTCGTCTAGCGTTGCCGCATGTTCCACCGGTTGGTTCACCGACAAATCGCGGATGATGCGCGTGATCGGTGGCACCAGCGTGTACGGATCCGATTGCGTATGAACGAACAATCTCCCTCCGCCTATTTCCTGGTCGAGAGGGTGATAAACCGTTAGCGTCGGTCCCGGCACTAGATTCTCGTCATCCACATCCGCCGCCACGCCAATGATGCGCCGCGGCGCCGGGCTCACATCGATAAATTTCATCACCGGATCGCTCCACCACAAATGATGGTTTACAGCATCTTGCTTCGGGTACATGCGCTGCGCCAGGCTCTGGCTCACAATTACGACGGGCTCACTGTCCTTGTGATCGGCCTCATTGAAATCGCGTCCAGCGATAATCGGCACGCCGAGCGCCGCGAAAAATCCGGGCGACACCGTTCGAAACATCGCACGAGGGTCCTCTTCGCCCGGTCCGCGTACGTGTCCATCGGCCGAGAACTGGAACCCCGGACCCCAAACCCCCTTGTCCCGCCACGGCACAGCGGTCCCCACGGCGACCCGATCAACGCCGGGGAGAGCCGAGATTTGCCGGATCATTTCTTTATAGAACCCGTGGATCTGGTCCGCCGTGCGCCCCTCGGTAACCAGCGGCACGTTCAGCGCCAGCACATTATGGGTGTCGAATCCAGTGCGCGCGTTTTTCAGCGATAGAAGCGTTTTAATCAGCATGCCCGCGCCGGCCAGCAGCATAAAAGACGCAGCGATCTGCGTCACGGCGAACATGCGCAATCGGCGCCCGGTGCTGCCGGTAATTCGCACGCCGCCGCTCGTCAAACTCAATCCATTCGCAGCGTCTGCCGAAGGCAACCGCGGAACAAACGCCAGAAGCACCGCGGCGACTACCGCAAGCAGAGCTCCAACCCACAGAAGGCTGGAGTCCACCGTTAGATCGAGCGCACGCACGGAAAATCGCGAAGCGTATCGCGCCAGAATCGCTACCATAGGCCGGGCGCTCAGCACACCCAGCAGCGCGCCCGCACCGCAAAGCAGCAGGCTGTCGGCCAGCAGCAATCGTCGTAACGAGCCGGTGTTTGCGCCGAGCGCACCACGGATCGCGAGCTCGCCTTCGCGTCGAACCGTCCGTGCAAGAATCAGGTTCGCGGCGTTCGAGCAGGCAATAATGAAAACCAGCCCGGACGCTGCCAGCAGCACCCACAGAACGGTTTTCGCGCCCGAAGTGATCTGGTCGCGCAGCTTCACCGCGCTGATGCGAAACTTCGCTCCCTGGGAATAATCTTCGGGATGCTGCGCAATCATCGCTCCGTAGACAGTGGCCAATTCAGCCCGTGCCGTTTCGATGTTCACCCCGGGCGCGAGCCGCCCGAAAAGTTCCGTCATACGATGCACGCGTCCGGTCACCATTGTGGCCGACAAGTGATGCGGACTGGTCACCACGTTCGCAATGATCTCGGTTTCTGCCGGATACGGCACGGAGGGTTCCAGCACGCCGACAACCGTGGCGGAGCGCGCCCCGAATTGGCCCGAATCAAGCTTGACGATCTTGCCGATCGCCGACGGGTCCCTCTTTAGTACCGCGGTCCAGAAGCGATAGGTTAGGACTACAGCGCCCGCTGCATTCGGCCCGTCATCGTGCGCGTTAAGCAAGCGACCGAGTACCGGATGCAAGCCCATGACTTCGAAATATGATCCGTCCACCACGCCCGCGCGCACTTCGCGAGGCTCACCTAATCCGACCATGCTGAAACCCATTTCAGAGAAATCGCCGAACTTGCTCACCGTCTTTACGCGGGACTCTAAATCCTGAATTTCGGGGACGGAAAATGTGGTGTTCTCAACGCTAATTCCGGGCGCGCTCTGCCGGATGTAAATCAGCCGGTCCTCATCGCGGTTCACCAGCGGCCGCAGCAGCACTCCTCGCACTACGCTGAAGATCGCGGCATTGGCGCCGATCCCCAGCGCCAGGGTCAGCACCACGGTAATCGCCAACCCTTTGCTGCGCGCGAGCGAACGCCACGCAACTTTCAAATCGCGGACCAGCAAGTCCAGTTTGAGCATAATCGTCAGACCTCCCTAGAATTAAAGTTGCTTGGGATCGTCCTGGACCGCCCCGGACCACGGCGAGCCTCGCATTTTACAACAACGCTATCGGTTGGGAATACCGATTTTGCCAGGCCGGCGAGTTTAGAAGTTGGTTGCCAGTCGGAGTGCGAAACTTCGTGATGGGCCGATGGCATTGCCGGAAAAAAGGCCACCGAAATCGATTACGTCGAGCACGTTGGTGAGGTTTTGACCATCCGCCTGAATCCGTATATTTAGGCGCTCGGATTTGTAAATATCCGCGCCGGCCGAGGCGTTTACTTGGAAGGAAGGATCGATGCGTCCGCGAGCGAAGTTGATGCGGTTCACGACCTGTTGGCCATAGGTCTCCAAGGGGCCGCCTGGTGCGTCGATGCACTGCGGAACGGTTAAACTCGGATCGCATTGGAATTCGAAAGGCAGGCCTGTATCGTACTGAATTCCGCCGGCGATCCAAAATCGTGGAGTGATCTGGTAGCGAACGCGTCCGCGAACGGTATTGCGCTGATCCTGTGAGTCCGGGAAATGGCCCGTTGTCGGTATCACCGCGTCGGCGCCAAGAAAGAGCCCGCCTGTGACCGGATTCCAAGCATTGCCGACCATGTAGGAATAGGTCAAGAAACCCGAAAAGCGGTGCCAATCGACAATGTACAACTTCGCTTCGGTGCCATAGATGATCGCCTTGCGGAACGCTATGGGAAAGCTGATGGTGGTATTGTTGATCTGATCGTCGTCCGCATAGTTGTTCACCAGCCGACGAAAGTAATTCGCGTCCAGCTTGAGCTTTCCGAAAAAAGTCTTGGTCAGTCCCAGCTCATAGTAGTTTCCTTCCGATGGCTTGACAGGTAATTGCAGAGAGATTGGGTTAAGCATCGTAGCTGCCGTTGAACTGGAGAGCAGAATGTTTTCGAAAGAGGGTGTCTGAAAGATTCTGTCGTAGGAAAAGTGCAGCACCAGATCCGCCGACGGGAAATAGCGCGAAACCGAGAGACGCGGGTCCACCGCCTGTCGGTTCAATATCAGCTGATAGTGGTCCCAACGGACCCCAACGTTGATGGTCCAATTTCCCAGCCGGATCAAATCTTGAACAAACGCAGACTGCTCGAGGTCCGGGCGATTAGCCAAAAAGCTGAAAGTAAGTGGTGTGCCAGGATCAAATTCGGATGGATCGGTAATGTTGTAACGAAAATTCTCGTTCAGGAAGGTATTGTCAGACTCCACCCCGAACTTCCATTGGTGGCGTCCGCGAACAGCCGTTACCGTGCCGTTGAAATATGCTTCGCGAAACCAGTTATGTTGAAAAATCTCGATGGGAGTCGAATCGGCGTTGGAGTTGAAATCGTTGGCATTGTCGCGGACCATCGCTCGAAAGCTGGCCACCACGTCTGGCGAAAATGTGTGCTGGTAGGAGGCGATGCCCATGGTCTCGATGTTATCGGCCGTTTGGCGCTGTCCCGCGGTTTGCTGCACAAGTTCATTGGGGATGTCGTAGCGCGCGATTTCATGCCGCACACTCAAGCTGAGGCGATCGTTCGTTGTCAGGTCGCGCTGGTAACGAACCGAAAAATCGCCCAGCGTGCCTGTGTTTGAGAAATTCTCCGGAACCACAGGGTTCAGATAATGGTCCGACATGCTGCCACTGGCGCTGAAGGCCAGGGTGTTGTGGCCCCAACTGTACTGGCCGCGGGCAAAACCGCCAGCCGAGTCAAAACTCCCGCCGGAAACTACCACCTGGCCGTGAAAACCTGCCTGCGACTCTTGAAGCGTATTAACCTCCACCACGCCTCCCATCTTCCGTCCGTACTCGGCGGGAAAACCTGCGGTATAAATGCTCATCGATTCCACATCGTCGGCATCAATCTCAGGCCCAAAGCTAGGCGAGCGATTGTCCGTCAGCGGGATGCCATCCACCACAAACTGCGTTTGATACTCCGACCCGCGTGGATGCAAGACTGCATTGCCTTCGTATAGCCAGCCGGGTTGCTGATTCACCAAATCTTGCAAGGAGCGACCGGGAACCGAGGTGAGCCTGTATTGAATGGCCTCTGAGCCGATCTGAGTAACCGAGCCCGGTTGATCGGGGTCCATCAGTGTATTGGGAGCGCTAACGGTTACGGATTGATTGACCGTAGGTAGCTTGAGTTGAATCTTATATTCGATGGCGAGCGAGAAACGAATCTCGACAGACTGGGATGCTGCTGCAAAGCCAGGCTGGTTGATTTCGAGCCGGTAGATGCCGTAGGGGAGGCGCTGCACGTCCAGTTCGCCTTGGTCATTCGTGGACAGCGTATTTCGATACTGATTCGCCTCGCTGATGATCTGAACGGCCGTTTTCACGCCAAGGCCGGAAGGATCGGTCACCTTAAGGCGCAATTCACCGCTAGTGCTTTGGCAAAACAGCGGCAGCGCGCAGAGCAAGAAGAGAGCTGCGAATCTGTCCAGGTAGTATCGGTTCTTCACATTTCACAGTTGTTCTGCAACGTAGAATTGAATCACGTTTCCTGCAGATGATAACGGGACCGGCTGTGCGGGTGTCAGTTTCTTTGCCTTCCGTTGAACATTCCGTTGCCGCTGGAATTCCGTGGAACTGACGATTGTACCCCCTTGGTGCAGGTAACGTACTAGACATGCCCGCTTGCGGCTCCCTCTCGCAAAGTGCTAATTTAAATAATACTTCGAGATTCGTAGCAGCTCGATTTCTGGCGGGGCATCAGGGACTAGTACGCCTCGTCGTCCGGGAGTTCGATTGCCATCGTGGAGCGTTAACGACCAAAAAATTCCCCAGGGCCGCCTTGCACTGGTTTCTTACGTTTTTGTGACCATCGTTGTCCTTCTCATGGTTGGGTTCTGGAAACTCCAAGTCGTACAGTCGGGGCACTTTGCCGATCTTGCCGAACGCAATCGCGTTCGCTCCATTCCCATCATCGCTCCGCGCGGACCCATGCTCGATCGCGAAGGCCGCGTCCTGGTGGACAGTTATCCTTCCTTCAGCATCCTGCTCATGCGGGATGACCCGAAATCGCTGGGAAAAAGTCTTCCTCAAATTGAGGATGGCCTCGGAATCGACCCTACCGATTTGCAGCAGCAACTCGAAGCCGCCAAGTCCGAGCCGAAATTTCTTCCGGTCATAATTAAACCGGCGGCAAGTCAGGCAGACATCGCTTTCGTCGAATCGCATCGCGCGGATATTCCGGTCCTCGAACTCATGATGGTTCAGCGCCGTCGTTATAGGCATGACACCATGCTCGCAAGCGCCATCGGTTACGTCGGCGAAGTATCCGTGCAGGACATGGAACAAAGCGAAGGACAATATCGCCCCGGCGATCTGGTCGGCAAAGCCGGACTCGAAAGGGAATACAACGATCAGCTCGTAGGCACGGATGGAATGCGTCGCGTGGTGGTCAACAGCGTGGGCAAGGTTATGCGCACGCTCGACAACGTGGAAGCCATTCCTGGCAGGCCGGTTCAGCTCACCATCGATTACGATTTGCAGGCTATTGCCGAAGCCGACATGGCCGGCAAGGAAGGTGCCGTGGTTGCCATGGACGCGCGTACCGGCGAGATTCTTGCCATGGTCAGCCGCCCCACTTTTGATCCCAATGATTTTTCTGTCCGCGTTCCCAAGGAAGAGTGGCAGTCGCTCAACTCCAATAAGCTAACGCCCCTTCTCAATCGTGCCATCCAGGCGCAATTAGCGCCCGGTTCTGTATTCAAAATCGTGATGGCTACGGCCATGCTGGAATCGAAAGCCATTCCCGAAAATTTCACCGCCTATTGCCCCGGTTCCGCAGTTTTTTACGGACGCACGTTTCACTGCTGGAGACCCCAGGGACATGGAACAGTGGGTCTTCACGCCGCCATCGTCGATTCTTGTGATGTTTTTTTCTACAATGTCGGCAAGCAGCTCGGCATCGACAAGATTTCTTATTACGCTTCTGGCCTCGGCCTTGGCCGCCGCACCGGAGTCGATTTACCGGGCGAAGAACCCGGACTCATGCCTTCTGAAGAATGGGTTGAGCGCGTCTATCATCACAAGTGGTATGCCGGTGAAACAATTTCCGTCGCGGTAGGCCAAGGCGCTGTCACCGTCACGCCCATCCAATTGGCGCGCATGGCGGCGGCCGTCGCCAGCGGCGGAACTCTCGTCCAGCCTCACCTGTTGAAAAGCTTTCCGAATCCGAAAGTCGATCATTTCGTTCTTTCCGAGAATACCGTCGAGCAAGTTACCCAGGGACTTTACGGCGTGGTGAATGAAGGTGGCGGCACGGGATATCATCTTCGTTTGGCAAATATTGATTTGTGCGGAAAGTCTGGCACCGCGCAATTGATGAGTTACGATGCCGCGAATCGCCTCGGCAATAAAAAAATGGATGGTTGGTTCGTGGGTTTTGCTCCGCGTCGCAATCCGGAAATTGTGATCGCCGCAATCGTGCAGGACACTGTGGAACACGGCGGCGAAGCGGCTGGCCCGGTTGTCCGTGATGTCGTGAAGGCTTACTACGACAAGAAAAACGCTCGCTCGCAACAACAGGCCACCGCGGATTCGCCGGCAGAACCGAATTCCTCCAAGCCCCTGGTCGCCACCGTCGGAGCGCAACGCCCATGAAAGACCGCCCGCGCACTCAGGATTTTGACTGGGTTTTGCTGGCGATCGTCGCCGCCATCACTACTCTCGGCGTCTTGGAAATTTATTCCTCCACCCACGCCAGTGCTCTGGCCGGAATGCAGTGGAAACAACTGATGTGGCTCGGCCTCGGCGTCGCGGGGATGTTCGTCATTTCGCGAATTGATTATCATACCCTGATGGACCAGGCTCCTGTGTTGTACATGATTGGCGTGGCTACGTTGCTGATCGTTCTAGTGATCGGGCATTCGCGCTTCGGAGCCAAGCGCTGGGTCTCGCTGGGCGGTGGGCCCAATTTCCAAGTGTCAGAGTTGATGAAACTGATTATAATCATAGTGCTGGCCCGGTTCTTCAGCGAAGTACGCACCGACCGCCTGACGCTCTCGGATTTGGCGAAAGTGGCCGTCCTCACTGTTGTTCCGGTAGGCCTAATTCTGATGCAGCCGGATCTCGGTACCGCGATGGTGCTGGTTCCCGTCGCTATTGTCGGCGCGTTCCTTGCCGGCATCGAATGGAAGCATTTAGCCATCGGTTTGGTGCTGGTTGCGCTCATGATCCCTGTCGCCTGGAACATGAGAGGGCATCTGAAGCCGTACCAGCAGCAGAGGATCGAGACATTTCTTCATCCTGAAGAAAATCCGCGCAGCGCGGGATACCAGGTTTTGCAGTCAGAAATTGCAGTTGGGTCCGGGGGATTTTGGGGCAAGGGATTCGGGAAGGGCAGCCAGAACCAGCTAGGGTTTGTGCCGGTGCGGTATTCGGATTTTATTCTGGCGGCGCTGGCTGAGGAGCAAGGATTTATCGGGGTATGCGTCGTCTTATTGTTGTACCTTGGGTTAGTGCTGCGGTTGGTGGACAACGCGCAGAAGGCAAAAGATCGAGCCGGGATGTACATTGTGATGGGTGTGACCGCCATCCTGGGTTTTCATGTTCTGGTTAATGCGTCAATGGTGATAGGCTACATGCCGGTAACCGGAATCCCTCTGCCGCTGATGAGTTACGGAGGTTCCGCGACGGCCTTTGTATTTTTAGCTTTGGGCCTGGTGATGAACGTACGCATGCGTCGTTTCGTCAACTGAGGCCGCGAGTATTTAGCGGAAGCAACTCAATTTTTGTGAGCAATCCGAGCCATGCGGAATGCAGGCCGGAAATTCAATTTTAAGATCAGGTAAGCATCGGTGAGGAAAGCAATCGCACAATCTGATAAGCATTTCCTGAGCGGCCCGACGCGCCGAGTTCAAGCTATCGTCTTGCTCCGCGCCGACGTGTGTGCCGCCGCCGTCCGATGCGCCATGAGGAGTATAAATGTCGAAGGAAATGGTCATCTCGGCGAACCCGCACGAGACGCGGGTAGCCATTTTGGAAGAAGGACAGCTTTGTGAGTATTACGTTGAACGTGAAAAAGAATTTGCGTTAGTTGGGAGCATCTACAAAGGCAAAGTCACGCGCGTGCTGCCAGGCATGCAATCGGCCTTTGTGGAGATTGGCCTCGACAGCGACGCCTTCCTGTATGTGAGCGATTTCTTGGAAGACATCGAAGAATTCGACCACATCGTCACTACGGTCGAAGACAAAGTCCAAAAGATGGAAGCGCAGGGTGGACAGGTATTCCCCGCGTCGGGCGTAACTGTTCCGGCGCTGGAGCCCACCGATGTGGAGGCCGCTCCGTTTATCCCCGGCGAGGCATCCGTTCCCGAGGCGGGAGCTGCGGATTCCATGCCGTCTGCGGTGCCTGTAATTCGCCGCGAACCCAGTTACAACTCCGCTCCCAGCCGCCCGCGGTTTGAGAATCGCGCAGGCGGTGGAGAGCGGGGCGGACGCAATTTCCGAGGGCGTGGAGGGCGAGGGCGCAACAATCGCGGCGGCGGAGGACGCGGAGGCGACCGTCGATTCGGACGCGACCTGCCTTCGTCGAAATACGCTTCCCCACGGCCGTTCGAAGAAAATTCCGGCGAACCTGCCGCGGCCGAAGGGCACGTCTCGATAATTTTGCCGGGAGAATCTCTGGCAAAGTATCGCGAGCGGACAGCGGCTCCAACGACCACAATTGAAAACAACACGACAACGTCTTCGCCCATGGTGTCAGCCGACAACGCAGAAGTGGGCTCTTTGCAAGACGTAGGCTCGCACCAATCCCAAGAGCCATACCCGGTGCAGCATCAGGTATCACGATCGTCCACTCCGTACACGGAAACTTCCGATCCGGCGGGCCACTTAGGGAGCGCGAGAACGCCTGCTCGCCGCCCATTCGCAACCGGATTGGAACCGCTGCCGGGCGAGAAGCTTTCGAAATGGAAAGCGCACACACACCTGCCAGTCGAGCCTAAAGATGTGGAAGCGAACGATCGTCTGCCGGTTCCCGAAGCTGTTCGCTTTGCTCCGCTTTCTCCTTTGGTGCCGTTGGAACAAACCGAGACGGAAGATCGCACCTCACACGATGCGCGAGGAGCTCAAGATTCAAGCGCAGAACAGGAGGCGGGCTCCCATCACGATTTCCCTTCCGATGGCCAGGAATCGGAAACTTTGCATACCAACCATATTCCCGCGGACTTGAGCGAAGATGAAGTGACCGCGCTGACTGAACACATTGCCGAAGCTCAGGATGATGCAGCTGCCCGAATAGCGCAGGATCGCGTTTTTGCGGCGGCAGACGCCGCAGCTGACCGGCACGGGTCCGAGACAGACGCTGAAGTGGAAGGCGAAGAGATCGATGCGGCCGAACAAGAGGCGGAAGAAGAGATCCAACACGGAGGCTCGCAAGATTCTGCGCACGAGGACGAGCATAGAGAGAGCGACCATTCAGAAGCAGAAGAAGTCGATGCTGCCGAACATGAAGCCGAAGAAGAAACAGAGCACGGACAGCTGCAAGCGTCTTCAGAAGAGCATGAGGGCCTGGAGGGACAGAGCGAACAGGCGGAGCGCTCGGATTCCGAGCAAACCCCGCCTGCCAGCGGGATTTCCGCCGCCGGCGAAGGTTCTCAATTTACCGCGCAAGCACCCACTCAGGCGCGGGTGCGAAATGATTTCCGTTCACGGATGCAGCATCCCGCAAGACGGGGTGGCCAGCGTGACCGCGGGCGCCGCGACGACCGCGGCCGCCGTCCACCGCATGGAGGGGGGCATCACCGGCCGCAGCAGCCGCGCCGCACGCAACTCATCGCGGACATGCTGAAGCAGGGCCAGGAAATCATCGTTCAAATCGCCAAAGAGCCTCTGGGCAAGAAGGGCGCGAGAATCACCAGCCACATCGCATTGCCGGGCCGTTATTTGGTTTACATGCCGACGCTCGATCACACCGGCGTTTCGCGCAAAATCGCTTCGGCCGAGGAACGCGCGCGTTTGCGACATTTGGTGAACGATGCCAAGGGAACTGCAGGAGGCGGGTTTATTGTGCGCACCGCCGCGTCCAGCGCCGCGCCGGAGGAAGTCCGCGCGGACGTGGAATTTCTGACGCGCACGTGGACAGAAATCAGAACTCGCTCGGAACAACGCAAGGCTCCTTCGATATTGCATCGCGATCTGAATTTGGTGGAACGCATCCTGCGCGATTACATTACCGCGGATTTCGGCGCGATCTGGGTGGACACCGAAGAGGAGTACACGAAAGTAGTGGACTTCATGAGCCGGTTCCAGTCGCAGCTAGTTAATCGCGTGAAGCTGTACACCAAGGAAACGCCCGTATTTGAAGAGTTCGGCATCCAGCAGGAAATCGATAAAGGGCTGCGGCCGAAGGTGTGGCTGAAGTCGGGCGGCTACATCGTGATCAACCATACGGAAGCGCTGGTGGCGATTGATGTCAACACCGGGAAGTTTGTGGGCAAAGGTTCGAACCGGTTGGAAGACACGATCGTGCGCACGAACCTAGAAGCGGTGAAAGAAATCGTACGCCAGATGAGACTGCGCGATCTGGGCGGAATCATCGTGATCGACTTCATCGATATGGAAGAGCGGCGCAATCGCGAAAAGGTGATGGCCGCGTTGGAAGATGCTCTGCGAGCGGACCGCGCTCCTTCAAAGGTTCTGCGGTTCAACGAATTCGGGTTGGTGGCGATTACGCGCAAGCGCACGAAGCAGGCTCTGGAACGCACACTGTGCCAGCCTTGTCCTTATTGCACCGGCTCCGGCATGGTGAAATCGATTCCGACGCTTTGCTACGAGATTCAGACGGAGGGCCGAAAGATGGCGCCACAAATCTCGTCCGGTAGTTTGACGTTGCGCGTGCATCCGGAAATTGCGAAGGCGCTGAAGACCCGGGAGTCGGAACTGATGGAAGAGCTGGAGAAGTGGACCAAGAAGAGCATCATCATCCAGGCAGATCCGACGCTGCATTGGGAGCAGTACGACATCTATTGAACGGCATGACCGGATCTCAGCTAAAAAGATAATCCTTGACGTTTAATGCGGAGCATTATATCCTCTGCATGTGATAAGGTCCTTCAAGTGCCCCGACGCGGAGAGGCTTTTCCACGATGAGAATGTTCGTAAGTTTGTGAACATTCGACAGCCAGCACGACGAAAGCTCTTGCTGCTGCACGCGGCCGAACGCTTGACGGATTTGAGAGTGCCTCCGGGTAACAGACTTCATCAACTGGAACGTGACCGTGCGGGGCAGCACAGTATAAGCATCAACGACCAGTGGCGTATCTGTTTTGTGTGGCGCGACGGAGACGCCTACCACGTGGAGATTACAGATTATCACTGAGGGAGGAAACATGGCTCGACTGAAACCAATTCATCCGGGCGAGATTCTTCGAGAAGAGTTTATGGTGCCGCTGCACCTGAACGCTAATAAGCTGGCATTGGCTCTGCACGTTCCTGCTCCAAGCATCTACGATATCGTCAAGGAGGAGCGTGGTATCTCGCCCGAGATGGCTCTTCGGCTTGGATATGCATTCGGAACGACTCCCGATTTTTGGCTTAATCTTCAATCGGAGTTTGATTTGCGAGTTGTGCGGAATCAAAAGGAAGCTAAGGTCAAGAATCAGGTTCGTCCTCTTGAAGTCCACGCATAGGTTCTTCAAAAGGGAAGCCCATCCGATCTGCTCGGCACAGGTTTTTCCCAGCCGCCCTGTCGTGGGTCGGCGGCTTCGGAAGAATCTTTGGAAATCTGCGATCCCTGTGGCCTAAAAATGGCCTACCAATTTACCAGTGTGCCGTTTTTACCGTTTTCTTGATTTGATTTTTCTGTAAGTTGCTTGTTTCTAATCGTGCCCTTTGTACGACATCTACTAAACTCTCCTAACCTCATTGCAGTTTGGCATACTCCGCCTTGGCTCGCTGCAGGATCGGTATGTCGCCGTCGGCGTCTTTCCAGAGCGCGAGGAAATCCTGATAAGCGGCCTTTGATTTCGCGCTATCGCCAGTCAGGGCATACGCGCGTCCAAGTCCGAGGTGCGCGAGTGCGCCCAGCGGCTCGTTCCCGACCACGCCTGCATGTTCGAGAATTTTTTGGAACTCGTTAACCGCTGCGGCCCCCTGTTTGGTGGCCAGGTACGCTTCGCCGCGCAAGTAAACTGGATAGAGGGCAAAGGTGAAGGAAGGGTTCGTCTCTCCTAGTTCATAAGGAACAGACGCGGCCAGTGTGTCGATGGCTCGTTTGCCGTCGCCGCCACTGTGAAGCGCGATGGCCGCTCGGATCATCGGCACATAATCGAACTTTACGATGGTGTCTTCGCTGAAGCGTTTCTCTAAGTCGGCGGCTAAACGCTCGGCCTGCGAGGAATCGCCAGCCAGTCCGAGTGCAATGGCTGAGAAACCTTCCACCTGTCTGCCGGCGGCTAGAGCGAGGGCGGTTTGGGCATCTTGCTTCGCCGAAGGCATGTCGCCGGCTAATGCTTCGCGGACCGCGGCATGGGAACGATATTCCGCGGCCGCTTCTTTTTGACCAGCGCGTTGCGCGGAATCGGCGGCGCCGCGTGTCAGTTCACGGCTCTTCGCGAACTCGCCGTGATATGCTGCCGTTTCGGATTCCAGAAAAAGGATCTGATCATCGACTCCTGGTTTCCCAGTCGCACTGGCGACCTGCTGCTGCATTCCGGCCGGGTCGTGCTGCAGGAAATCGACTACGTAAAGAACCAGAGGTAGCCAAGGCGAGTCGATACTGTGAGCGCGCGACTCCTTTGCTGTGGCCTTGGTCTCGTCGAATTGATTGATCCACTGGTAACTATAAGCTAGATTCACAACGTTGTTACCACTGCCGGGATTCAGCTTCAGGGCCTGCAGCGCCGCGGCATTCGCTTTCGGGTAGTCTCCCATGGCGGCATAAGTAAACCATTGGTAAACCTGCGGTTCCTCATCGCGAGGGTAGGTTTGCGCCCAGGCCTGAAAGGAAGTGCGGGCAGCCTCAAGATTTCCGGTGACGACCAGGTCATAGAATGAGGAAATGGCCAGCTTTTCGCTCTCACTGATGCGTTCGCGCAATGCGTAAGCCTTGCGCGTATTCTCGGCACAGCGGTCGTTTTCGCTGAGAGGTTGATAACTCTGGGCCAAGCGCAGATAGGCCATGGCAAAATTTGGATCCAGTGAAATAGCCCTCTCGAAGAGCGGGATGGCGGCCGCGTAGTCATTTGCTACGTCTGAGGTTTGATTGCCGAGGGTATAGGCCTGCAGGGCTTCGAGCGAAGGCGTGGTTACGTTTTCCGGTTGCGCGTTGTACTTCCGCACCGAGGCTAACGACTCTCCCATTTTTCCACGCAGCTTGGTCGCCCCGTTTCCGAGAGCAGTAAGAACTTGCTCCTTCCCGCTGGCCGTCACTTGTTCTTGCGCAAGTAGATCGCCGGTACGGCAATTCACCGCCTTCAAACTCAAGACATACTGGCTGCCTAAGCTCGAGATGGAGCCTTCAATGGTGGCGGCGCTGGCCGTGCGTTGGCAAACATCGCGTGCCACCTCAGCCGTAAGCCGCGCATCTTTTGGCTTGGCCATGAGCGTGAGCGTGTGCGCAATGCGCTCGTCGGAAATGATGCTCAGGAACGGCGACTGATCAAGTTGCGCTGAAAGTCCCTGGCGCAGCGTGCCGTCGAAAACTGGATCGCCGGTGGTGTTTGCGAACTCGGCGAGAACGATCGTGTCCTTGTCGGTCAGGGCCTGCGCGTGACGCGTAAAATATAGCCAGCTAAAGACGGCCGCGACGACCACCACTAGCGTGGCAGCAATGAATACAGGCCATTTCGCACGATGAGTTTTGACCGGCGCAGCTGAAACGGCGGCAGATTTTGATCCAGGTGACGCCGCGGCGGGCAAAAAAGTTTGTTCAGGACTGGCCGGCTCTGCTATTCCGCTGGCCCCGGCCGAGCGTCCCGATTCCGTGTCGCGCTTCAGCCGTTGCAATTCCGAGCGCATGTCCGACGCGTGCTGATAGCGGAGGTTCGGGTCCCTTTCGAGTGCGCGAGTGATGATGTCTTCTAGTTTGGGCGGCACTGCGGGATTCAGCCGCACGGGAGCTACCGGCGTGCGATTCAGAATGGCGTCAAAAATTTCGGCTGAACTGTTTCCAGTGAAAGTTTGCTTTCCCGTGGCCATTTCGTAGAGCACCAAACCAAAAGAAAAAATATCCGTGCGTCCATCCAGTTCCTTGCCGCGCGCCTGTTCCGGCGACATGTATGCCAACGTGCCCATCGCCGTCCCAGGCGTGCTCAACTGCATCGCCTCCTGAGTGAGCGTCGGGTCGGCGTCGGTTCCTGCCTTTCCTTGCAGCTTGGCTAAACCGAAATCCAGGATTTTCGCGTGTCCTCGTTTTGTTACGAAGATGTTGGCGGGCTTGATATCGCGGTGGACGATGCCTTCCGTGTGGGCCGCGTCGAGTGCGTCGGCAATTTCTATGGCGAGGTTGAGGAGAACATCTGTTTCTATCGGGTGGCCGCCGATGCGCTGTTTCAGCGTCACCCCGTCCAGAAATTCCATGGCGATGAAGGTGTGGCCGGCTTCTTCGCCAATGTCATAGATCGTGCAGATGTTGGGATGATTCAGTGCGGAGGTGGCTTTGGCCTCGCGTTTGAAGCGCTCGAGCGCGTTTGCGTCATGCGCCACATTGTCAGGAAGAAATTTTAAAGCGACGGCACGGTCGAGCCGGGTGTCCTGTGCCTTGTACACGACGCCCATGCCGCCGACACCAAGCTTTTCGATCACGCGATAGTGGGAAGCGGTGCGGCCGATCAAAGAGGAGGAGTCCACCATTAGCCGCACATATTAAGTTGGGCCTGAAAGCAAGTCAACGAACAGCACAGAGGAACCGCGCAATTTGCGCTGATCCTGCGATATTAGGAGCCAGGCTTGGGGTGGGCCCGACTGTTAGGAGGACGCCGCGGAAGCGGCCGCGGCGACGTCTCCAAAATTCCAGAGCATCACTTCTTCTTCGCGCATGACCGGGAAGCCTTTCGCGAATGCCAACGCGCGCGCAAGCGCCTGGTAGAACAACAGACTGTTCTCGCTTTCGTGCAGCGCTTGCTGAGATTCCCAGATCGTCATCACACGCACATCCGGCGGGTTCGACTGCTCCACGCGCAGCACCAGCAAAGCCTGAAATCCTTTGCGTTGGCGCATCAGCGGAATCGCGGAATTGAGCGCTTTAGTAAACTCTGCCAATTTTTCAGAAGGGATACTGAACTGCGTGACCCGTGCGTGCATGGCGGCCTCCGGTAACGCGGCCTAAAGGGGAAAAAGCTCGGGCAAGTCTAACTCCGTTTGGAACCGATGGCTCAATTAATTTTTCAGTTTGGCTTGGCGGGCTCAGAGGGTTTTGATTCCGCCGGGGCCTGGCCCTGGCTTGCGGGCTGTTGCTTCACAAATTCGAAGGTGCAGGGGCGGCCCAAGATGCCGGCGCCTTCGTCCCTGGTACCTGTGCCCCTTGTTTCGCCGAAGCGGGCCTTAATGGTGTAGCCGTACGCGTTGCCCTTCAGGGCAAAGACTCCATGCGCGTGGTTCTGCGTGACGTGGCCTTTAGCTTCCAGCTTGGCGCTGCCGTCGTCGGCAATCTTGCCATCGATGACGAGGTAGCCGGGCCCGCCTTCTTCGCCGTGCTGGCCGTGGAAGACGCCGTCCTTGATTGTGCTGGGGAACTCAAATTTGTAAGCGGGGGTCTCCCCATGCGCTTCGCAAGCGAGGTGTGTGACCCAATCTCCATCGTAGCGGCTGCCCGCAACGGAAGCGCCCGGCAAAAGCAGCAGGACGCCAACTGCCACGATCCGGATTGAACTTCGCATTTCCATGACGCGCCTCCTTGGGAATGAGAATTACTTCCGAAAAAAACAGGTCCGACGCCGCTAATAGTTTGCGATTGATTCGGAAGTGGGAAGCGCCCCCCGGCTTGCTGCCTCGGGATTGGCCGGGGGTTACTCAACTTCCACTTCAATTCGGCCGACGTAGCGAGCGGCGGCGAGGTCCTGACCTACCGGGCGGCGGGGGCGGCTATGCCGTTGAGGCCGAGCTCGGGAGCGACGGCACGTAGGGCGTCGATGCAGAAAGCGATGTGGTCTTCGAGCGGGACGCCGAGTTCTTCGGCGCCTTTGTAAACATCTTCGCGGTTGACGCCGCGGGCGAAGGCTTTGTCTTTTAGCTTTTTCTTCACGCTGGCGGCTTCGACTTCGTGAATGCTTTTGCTGGGTTTGATGAGGGCGCAGGCGGTCAAGAAACCGGCCAGCTCGTCACACGCGAAGAGGGCGCGATCGAGTTGCGACTCGCGAACGACGCCGCAGTAATTTGCGTGGCCGAGGATGGCGTGAATCATTTCCTCGGAGTAGCCCCGTTCGCGCAGAATTTTCGAGCCTTCGTAGGGATGCTCCTGGGTGGGGTGGTGAGCGGCGTTAGGCCAACGCTCGTAGTCGAAATCATGGAGCAGGCCGGCGAGGGACCAAAGATTTTCATCAGCGCCAAATTTTCGGGCGTAGGCGCGCGTGCAGGCTTCCACGGCGAGAGCGTGTTTGCGAAGGCTTTCGCTTTGGGTGTATTCGCAGAGCAGGTTCCAGGCGTTGTCGCGAGTGGGCATCGGTTCCTCGGCACAATGCTGCTAGATAAGCCTGCTGAAAAGCAAGCGGGACCAGGCAGCGGGCGCCTTGCAGCGCAGAGCGGAGATACTGTCAGGTTTTCAAAACCTCGATGGCGGTTAGCGCGTAGACCGCCGCCGAATCAATCACTTTTCGCAAGTCAACGTATTCGTGCGGCCCATGCGCCACCGAAAGCAAGCCTGGACCGTAGGCGTAAGCCGGGATGCCTTTTGCTGCGTAGAAGCGGGTCTCGAGCAGTCCGGGGCACATTTCGAAGCGTGGCGGTTGGCCGGTTACGGCTTGCACGCTGGCGAAGAGCGCTTCACCGAGCTGCTCGTTCTGGCGAGATACGGCGGAGTAGCCTTCTTGCAGGATGTCCCATTCGAGAGGAATTCCTTCCTGTTTCCGTTGTTCCAGAACGGCCAACAATCTTGCTTTTTCCTCTTCGAGATTCTCTTCTGGATTAATTCGCCGGTCCACCGTGAACCAGCATTGTCCGGGCACCACATTGAAGTTCGTTCCGCCGCCGGTCTGGCCGCCGAGCAGCAGAATCGAATTGCGAGTCTGCTCCGCGTTGATCTCGTGTTGGGTTTTGCGCTGTTCGACTTCGTGTTTCAATTGTTGAAGCCTCTCAACCACGCGGCACATGCGTTCGAAGGCATTTGCTCCTTGATGCTGCAAACCAACATGCGCGGACTTTCCGAAGACGCGAACGAGCAGGGAAATCGCGCCGCGATTCGCGTTCCACACTACGCCGCTGGTAGGTTCCGCCAAAAGCATGCCGATGCCGTTTCGCCCCAGCAATCCTCGGTGTGCCAGCCATGCTGAGCCGCGCTCCCCGCCCGTCTCTTCGTCCGGGACCAAGGTCAGGGCGATCTGGCCGTCCAACTGCGGGCCACATTCCTTGATGGCTAGAATCGCGTAGAGCATGGCGACGATACCGCCCTTCATATCGCATGAGCCGCGCCCAAACAGGAAGTATCCTTTGCGAGACGGCTGGAACTGATCCGCAGAGTGCGCCGGAACCACATCGTAATGCCCGTGGAAATAAAGTGAACGTTGGCCGGTTCCAAAGGTCGCTAGCAGACAGACTGGGCTATCGTCGCATTCCTGTTTTGGGCCGGGAGGCTCAAATCGCTCGCAGTCCAGGCCGAAGTGGCGAATGCGCGCTTCGAGCAGCTTCGCGCAGGCTCGGTAATTCTTTCCTGGGGGATTTTCTGTGGGAAGAGCCACAAGTGCAGCCAGAAACGAGGCCATTTCGTCCTCGTGGATCTGCAGCCAGGAACAAATGGCAGCGGTTAGGTGTGAATCGCCGCTCGATCGGTGGCTCATGAGCCGAGATCTTAGAATCGCCTACCGGTCGGCCCAAGGGCCATATTGGCGCGCAAGCAAAAACGGGAGATAGTGGTCGCAAGGCCGATCTGGGACGTGGTGTATCGGAGTGAGACAGGCAACCAATGAATGAGACGGAGCGAGCCCAAAATGAGACAGAAGAACAGGGCTTGGTGGCATCCGACAGCACCAAGGGACAGGCGAAGAAATTGCGTATGTAGCGATAGGAAAGACCTTTACGAGAAACTACGGTAGTCGGAGGCGAAAAGGCGAAGAGGAAAACCTTTTCGGTACCCGAAGTGCAAGAGATGGAAATGTGAGCCAAAAATCGTCACCACATGACGTAGAGAGACGATGTGCTCAGATTGCCAGCAGACTGTAAGCGTCAGACGCAGAATTAGAAGAAGCCTAATCCTTGAAGCAAGCGGGAACAAACAGTTTTGTTTGTAAGGAGCTAAGACGATGGCGGGAAAATTGGCGATGCAGGCAAACGAAATAACACTTGACAAGAAATGGCGGGCTGTGGACAATCACTCGCGCGCCGTTCCTGCCTTCCCCCTGTCAAAAGAGCCCTCTTCTTCGCATCGCCGTAACAGTCTGCGAGGAGAACCGGTGGCGGAAAAAGAAACTACAGCAACCAGCATGGAACTCGACCGAGAAGTAATACGCTGTCAAGTATGTGGATTGGTTCAATACCGCACACGGACGGATAACTGCCGTCGGTGCTTGCGCATGCTGCCCCCTAAGGTGTCATTCGTGATACCGACACCGTCACCACAGGATCTGCCGGGGGATGATCGTCAACTGTTCGAGAACTGGCCGAATCGGGAAACGGTGGAGAACATCGGCCAGCGCATACGACAGCTGCGCGAATCGCGTGGCATGACGCAAAGCCAACTGCAGGCGCGGTCGCGAGTATCGCGGTCATATCTGTCGCGAATAGAGAGTGGGCAAATGACACCCAGCCTCGGCACGCTCGAGAAGATCGCCGAAGCGCTGGGAGTGGGCCTCAACCGCTTCTTTGTGCCGGAAACGAATGGCGAAACGGTGCTGGAAGACCCATTCATCCAGGGACTGCGGCCGTATCTGCGGCAACTGGACTGGACGCAGTGGCAAGGAATTTTGAAGAGGTTGCAGGCGATCAGCGAGCACGTAAGCACCAACCATAACGTGCGTCCCCTAGCGCCGCAACCCATGGACCGGCTACCTCACAATATGCCCCGGCGGCAACAGCAGATTGGACATTCCGCCGCAGGATTACACCGCTAACCCGCGCACTCCTGGAAACGCGGCACAACCAAAATTGAGAACAAACGGCTCGGCAGGTTCGCGATGTGCGGCCTACCGGGCCGTTGCTTATTGGGGGCACTAATCTGCAGGGTTCTAGTGGAAGTTTGCGCGCTGTCGGAGGCGGAGGCGATCCACCAAAAGCGCGTCCCACGTGTTGTTGACTCCGCATTTGTCTTCTTTTTGTAAACATTATCCATTGAAGTGCCGAAAGCGTCTCGACCCGGCGCCATTCGGGAACTTTTGTCCTGGAATCACGGAAGTTCTTAATGGGGTCGTTTGTTTCCGCCGGACTTGAGGAACCAAAACAGTCAGGGCTGAATACCAGAATATATTCTTCGAGCAAAGAGAACGCGACTTTTGAATTAGCGACGTGTTGGATTCAACCGACGGGTTTCACTCTAAGGGAACGCTATAGCGTCTCGGCGGGTCACTCGATAGGGACATCAGAAAAGTGAATTGTTTCTTCTTAGCACAACTAAAACGCTGTTCCTAGAATCAAAAATACGATCCTGTCTTAATTTAAATAGCGGCAAAAGCCAATGGGAGGAAACAATGAGTAGGAAGTTGCGAAGCCTGGGGTTCGTGGCCCTGCTGGGCTTGACGTTGAATGTAGGAGCGGCGCGTGCGCAAACGGCCGCGGGAACAGCTAAATCTGCCATCCCGTCAGGATATGAGGTGAGCAACGAAGTCACGCTGAACGCAACCGTTCTAAGCGTTCCGTCGAAAACTTCTCATGGGTCGGCCTTGGGATCCGGCTTTATGCTGCAAACCGCCGCGGGCGCAATGGAGGGGAGGCTCACCTACTCTGCTCTAAACGGAGACGGAGCCCTTTCTATCACGGCGGGCGAACATGTTCAGGTCACCGGCATAATGACGACCAAAAATAATACCCAAGTGTTTGTGATTCGCACCATTCAAATGGGCGGCCACACCTACACGATCCGGAACGAGCGCGGATTTCCCCTGGCGCATCCAGCGCTCAATGCCTCCACCTCCACTGCGTCAAAGGGAGGGCAGCTATGAATCGCAAATCTCTCTGGATCGTTTTACTGGCACTGGTGGGAACCTACGCGGTCGGCTGCGGCAGCTCGAACAATTTCATAGAAGTCAGCATCAGCCAACCGCCTCCTGGAATATTGGCGCCTGGGGCAGCGGCGGTCGCAGTTACCGCTACTGTTAGCGGGGATTCGCGGCACGCTGGAGTCACATGGAGTTGCACACCCGGAAACTCGGCCAGCACTTGCGGCTCATTCAATCCCGGGACTACCCCGAGCGGGACTGCCACCATGTATTTGCCCCCGCCTACAGCGGTAGGCGCGGTGGTCCTCACGGCCACGTCGCTGACGAGTACGGCGGCATTCGCGACAGCGAACGTGAACGTCTCGACTTCCGGTGGTCTCTCAGGCAACTATTCGTTTTATCTCAGTGGTTTCGATGGCAACAACAACAGCGGGATATACTCTCTTGCCGGAGCGCTGAACATTTCCTCCAGCGGCACCCTCACCGGTGAACAGGATTACAACGATGCAGGCGGAGTAACCTTGTCCGACGTCCCGATTTCGAGTGGAAGTTTGTCGTTCAATCCGACAACTGGTCTTGGAACTTTGATTCTCGTGACCGGTAACAACAGTCTGGGAGCGAACGGCACGGAAACCCTGGCGCTTAATTTCGTAAACAACAACCATGCGCTCATTATTCAGGCTGACGGCAGCGCAACATCCAGTGGAAGCTTCGATCTGCAGACTCTCTCCACCGCGCCAGCAGGAGGATTCTCCTTTGTGCTGTCCGGAGGAGGGAATAACGGTCATACCAAATTTTTCGGAGGGGTGTTTACGGTATCCGGCAGTACTGCATCGAATGGCATGTATGACGTGAATGACGACGGCAGCATATCCACCGGCAGAACCTTCACGGGAGCGAGCCTGTCCCAGCCAGCAGACAGTTTTGGTCGCGGTACGCTTACGGGGACCGGGATAGCCAACACAATTGCGTATTACATCGTTGGCCCTGAGGCTATACGGCTCATTGATATGGACTCTAACAACACCTTGGTCGGCTCGGCCTTTGGCCAGGGCGCAAGCTCAGGCAATTTCACCAATTCGTCCATGGGGAATTCTGTATTCAGCATCCAAAGTAACTTTGCGCTTGATGCAATTCCCTATGGGGCGGTCGGTCAGATTGCTCCAGCAGGTGGCAACTTTAGCGGTGTTGCGGATCTGAACGCGCCGGGCGAATCAGCCGCGGATGCACAAACAATCTCGGGAACCTTTTCCATCATGAGCAACGGGTATGGGAGCTTGACGATTACGCCGACTCCTTTGGGGAACGGCGGCGCGGTGGTGGTCGCCGTTCTCGGGATTTATGCGACGGACCCGACGCTCAACCTGGGTGATCCGAATAATACAACATCCCCCGGCGCTGGAAGCACCGCCTCAGGGGCTCTCGTCGTTGATCTCGACACTGACATTGCCGGTTCGGGAGTCTTAGTCTCTCAGACGGATACTGCTGCCGCGAGCTTCGCGGGCAACTATGCCCTAGGGCTGCAGGATTTCGTTCCTACCTTCGGCGAATTTGATTTCGTCGGTAACGCTACCGCAACCGGCAGCAATCTGTCGGGAGCTGGAATACTTAATGATCCGGCGGATGTACTGCAAGCCACTGAGCCCCAGATTAACAGCCCGACCACTTTCACCAGCACCGTGGCGGCGGACCCCGATAACCTCGGACGCTACCTAGTGACTCAGCTCGACCTGGTAGTGGGTAGCGGAGCAGCCACTCCAAGTTTCGGGGCTGTTGTCTACCAGGCCAGCGGCGGACAGTTGTTCTGGATGGAAAACGCAGGCGACGCCAATGACAGTGTATTTAGCGGGCAAATCCAGCAACAGACGCTTCCGTTAGGGGCGGCTGCTAAGAGGGTTGCGGCTAGTAAAGCACTGAAACCATAGATATCCAACCCTATTGCATAAGGCGGCACAGTCGGATCGCTCCGGCTGTGCCGCGTTTGTTTCTTCGTTCGGACCAAGATCCACGTCAAACCCTTGAACCCAACTGGATACTGGTGTGCGTCGCACACACGTTTCGAAGCTCTTAGGGCTGAGATGGGGTTTGCTCCAATGGGGCGCGGGGCTCGGCCATGATTTTCTCTATTTGGTCCGGCGAGCGTGGAAGCTTGGCGGTAAGGAGTTGGTTGCCATCTGCGGTGACCAAGACGTCGTCTTCGATGCGGACGCCAATGTTTTCTTCGGGAATGTAAATGCCGGGCTCGTCGGTGATAACCATGCCGGGTTGCAGCGGGCTGGTGCGGTCGTTGAGGTCGTGGACGTCGAGCCCGAGATGGTGGCCTACGCCGTGAAAGAAATAACGGCCTAGCGTGTTGCCGTGCAAATCGTGGCCGTGCGTATTGATGTACTCGAAGGCGGCCTGCTGAACGCTCTTATCTTTTCCATAGAGCATGGCGCCGGGTTTGATGGCGGCGAGTGCGGCATTTTGCGCGCCGAGAACGATCTCGTAGATCTCGCGCTGTCGAGCGGTGAATTTGCCGTTGGCGGGGAGGGTGCGGGTGATGTCGGCGGCATAACCGCCATATTCGCAGGCCACGTCGATGACGACGAGGTCGCCGTCTTTAATTTCATTTTTCAATTCGTCGTAATGCAGGACGGTGGAATACAGGCCGGACCCTACGATGGGCGCATAGGCTTCGCGCGAGCAGCCCTCCATTTCGTGAACTTCCTTCATGCGCGCGGCAATCTGATATTCGAAAACGCCGGGACGCATCATTCGCATGGCGCCGAACTGCGCATCAACCGAGGCGTCCACGGCTTTTTGGATCAAGGCGATTTCGCCGGGAGATTTTATCTGGCGCAGAGTGGCCATGAGCGGAGCGACGTCGTCGATAGTTGATTGCGGCAGGGTACTGCGAACCCACGCGCTCCAATTAGTGAGGTGCGGGTAGCCGTTTTCCTGTTTGGGGGGCAATTCGGTGTAAAAGGTGGAATAGGTTTTGGCGAGGTTCACGAGATCGGCGTGGAGGATGGCGAAAGGCTCGACGGCCTGGACGCCGATTTTTTCTGCGATGCCGGGATCGTCAGGGCCCATCTTAGGGCCACCCCATTTTTCGTCGTTGGGATTGCGCGGAGGGAGATAAAGAATTTCGTGCGGGCCGGTGGAAGGCTTGTTCTCAGGCGAATCGGGAATCAAAAGAAGCGCGGCGTCCGGCTCGCTGTGGCCCGTGAGGTAGTAAAAATTCTGCTCCTGAAAGAAAACCGCGAGCTCGCCGGTGTCCTGACGGCTGGTATAGCCAAAGATGACGACCGGTCCGCTGATTATGGAGCGAAGCTTGGCGCGTCGATCGTGGTATTCAGAGTTTGGCTGGCGGAAACGCGCTTGAATCAAAAAGGAGGTGCAAGCGAGAACGAAAAGCAAAAGGCCACAGCGCAGGGCGAAACGGCGAAGCTTCATGGGAAGAGATCCTTTCTAGTTTGCTCCACCGGCTGCAGGTGGGGTAAATCCTGAAACTCCGAGTTGCCAGAAAAGAAAAGCTAATTCATCGGCGTATTCGATATCGTGCTGAGACTTCGTTGAGCCGATACCGTGTCCGGCGTCGTAATCCACGCGCAACAGAATCGGTTTGCCGCTGCTGGTGTCCGCCTGCAAGCGAGCGGTCATTTTAGCGGCCTGCCAGGGTGCGACGCGCGGATCGTTCACCCCCGTGGTTAGGAGAACCGCGGGATAGGGGGTACTTGGTTTGACGTGCTGATAGGCGTCCATGGCAAAAAGCCCTTGGAATCCGTCCGCTTCGGTAACGGTACCGAACTCAGGAATATTTGCGGGACCGCTAGCCATGAGTTCTGAGCGCAGCGAGTCGGAATCGCCGACTCGGATTAATGCGGCGGCAAACAAATCGGGGCGCTGCGTGATGGCGCCTCCAATAGTGATGCCACCCGCACTGGTACCTTCGCCCGCGAGGTGAGCCGAAGAAGTGTATTTGCGATCGACCAGATATTGAGCGCCGGCGAGAAAGTCGTCGATGGTGTGCTGTTTGGTGAGCTTTTGTCCGGCGACGTGCCAGTCTTCTCCGTATTCGCCGCCGCCTCTGGCGTGGGACACGGCAAAAATTCCGCCACGCTCAAGGAATGCCAGCAGGATGGGTTGGAATCTCGGATCAACAGTGATTCCGTAAGCGCCGTATCCTTCTATCCAAGCGGGATGTGAGGCATCCAGGACAAGGCCGCGCTTGTGGATGATTGACAGCGGAACCATGGTGCCATCCGCGCTCTTAGCTTTCACCTCTTCGGATTCAATTTGCGAGAAATCGACGGGGGAAGGTGCGACCAACGCCGTGTCGGCAAGTTTGCCGGTCTTTGGATCCAGAGCGTACCAGAGCGGCGATTTGGTCCATGAAGTGAGTCCCAGCCAGGCTCCCGGCTCCATCGCATTGGTGATAAGCGACTGAATTGCGCCGTCAAAAGGCAGCTTGACGGACTGAACTGCTCCGTTGTTGTAGGGCAACCGGCGCAGGCGGCCAAGGCCACCGTCGAGATCCTGAAGGTAAAGCGCGTCCGCAGCAGCGGCGACGCCGGTGATCACTACTTCGCTGGCGGGAACTGCCACGGCTGCATGGGGCAAATCAGGAGCGCTGAGGCTTGTACGCAGCACCTTAAAGCGGGAAGAACCCTTATGCGAGAGCAAGTAGATTTGATCGATGTGTACATCGAGGCCGGTCACTTCGTCAGAGGAGTCGGCAACTTTCTTCCAAGCTGTGGTCGCGCCGGGAGCCACATCGAAGGGCATGGAATAAATGTCCAGTTCTCTCTTCACGCCGTGGATGACCAGTCCAATCAAATAGTGGGGAGCGCCCGGCGAATAGGCCAGGACCACAAAATCATTCTCGTCGATTTTCACGTTGGGATTTAAGTCGTAGCCAAAGACCAGAGGGTCGCTGTCCGGATCGGCTCCGAGCGAGTGGCGATAGACTTTGGTTTTCTGATATTTCGCCGTGGGCGGCGAGTCGGGTGCAAGCTTCTGGGCGCGGGTGTAGAAAAAACTCTTACCGTCGGGCAGCCAGCTGGGCGATGCAAACTCGGCGCGATCGATGCTATCGCCGAGAATTTTGCCGGTGGCGCTTTCCACGACGTGAAGAACGCTCTCCTCCGAGCCGCCGGGTGAAACTCCGTAAGCGACATATGTTCCGTCGATGGAAGGCTGAAAGTAGTCGATGGAGAAATGCTTGCCGTCAGCGGTGGTTAACTGTTCGGGATCCAACAGTAGCCGCTCCGGCGCGGTGAGAGTGTCGCGGACGTAAACCTTGCGATTGTCCGAACCGGGATCGGTCTTGAAATAAAAATAGTGGCCGCCCCAAACTTGCAGCGAGGAAACCACGCTGCCTGCGTTGTCCAATTCCTTAACGCGGTCCAGCAATTCCGCGCGCCCTGGAATACGCGCCAAGACCGCTCGGGCGTAATCGTTCTGGGCTTTCATCCATGCAATGACTTCCGGGTCGGAAGTGTTCTCCAGCCAGCGGTAGGGATCTATTACCTTTACGCCAAAATATTGGTCCGTCACCTCGCGCACCGGGGTCTTTGGTAATTGCAACTGGGCTTTGGCCAAATGCGCGAAGGACAAGAAAACGAGAAGCACGATGCCGATCAGTCGTCGCATGGTTATCCTTGTTTGTTGCGGATGAAACGCGAATAAAGACGATATCTGGAACGGAGTAGTGGCTCAAGTTGTTTATTGAAGCCTACCAACGAATCGGGGAGTGCCCACGGGTCGACCGGCGCCTCGGCACAAAAATGCGGGCTTATTTTCTGTAGCGCAGCAAGGATAAAGTGGAATCCATTAAGAGTTGGGCGAGATCGTAGAACTACAGGATTAAGAGCCGCTAAGTCGATACCACGCTAAACCGGCTTTTGCTCCCAGCCAGCGGAACGGCTCGTTGGGAATGTAATCGAGGCTGGCATTCAAGAATGGAAAGGACTTCCATGGTTCTTCGCGGCCGGCTTCGAGATCGGCGATGATTCTGCCAAATACAGAGGAGAGATTCACGCCATGTCCGCTGTACCCCAGCCCGTAGAAGATGTTGTTGTATTTTCCGGTGCGGCCGACCGAGGGCGACTGGTTGAGGGACCAGTCAACGATTCCGCTCCATGTGGCTTCGAAACCGACGCCCTCTAGAGCCGGGTAGAGCCGGACGAGTTCGCGCTGCAAGTGTGCATAATGGCGGGCCGGTTCGTGCAGGTCGCCAACACCATTGTTGAAGAAGTAGCTGGGGCTACCGCCGCCGATGTGGATGCGATTGTCAGTTGTAAGGCCAAGATAAATGACTTCCGTTCGGCTGTCGTTAAACGGCGACGGCCTTCGCCAGCCGATCCGAGCGAGCTGCTGTTCGCTCAAAGGCGACGTTATGGCTACGTATTCATGGACCGGGACAATGGAGTTTCGGAAATAGCCCAGTCGCGAAGTGAAAGCATTGGTTGCCAGCACCAAGGACTTTGTCTTTACGGTGAGGCCACTCATCGTATGCACGAGGTGCTCGGGACCTTCCTCGATGTTGGTGGCCGCGGTGTTTTCGTAAATCTCCGCACCCGCCGATTGCGCGGCTGCCTTCCATACCTGCACGAGTTTCATGGGGTGTATATGTCCACCGCTGGGGTCGAAGAACGCTCCTTCATAGAGGTCTGTACCAATTGCGCCGGCAACTTGTTGTTTGTTCCAGAACTCAACGGGCATGCCGGCAGACCTCGCCGCCTTCACATAGGACTGCGCGTCGCGAACGTCTTCGGGAGTGTTGAGGACTTGCAAGGCACCGTTGGTTTCCAACTCGCAGTCGATTCCGGTCATGGCGCTGAGTTTCAGCAATGTCCGGATGTTCTGTGCGGTGAGTTCATAGATGCGTTTGTCGAGTGCGGGATCAGGACCGAGTTGCATGTAGCGGTCGTCGGTCATCGTCAGCACCATGGCGCCATTTCGTCCGGAGGCGCCGTTGCCGCAGCCTTTGGCTTCCAGCAGTACGACCCGCTTATGCGGGGACAGGATGCGGATGTAGTAAGCGGAAGAAAGGCCAGTGAAGCCACCGCCGAGTACCACGGCATCGGCGGTGATGTTTTCCGTGAGTGGCTGGTTTTGAAGTGGCTGACTTCTGGCCCAGTAGCTTTGATTGGGCTCGAAGACAATCGGTTCACGCCAAATCTTCGGAGAAATTTCGTTCAGGCCAGCGACACTGAGGGCCGCGCCGCCTCCGGCGAGGGCGGCCGTCTTTAGAAAACGGCGGCGACTGGAGCGCTCTTGCATTTGAAGATGTCAAAGCGCGAGCTAAAACCCGGGGGCGCCAGTGGAAGCGGGGCGAACTTCGCCGGATTCCACAGTGAAGCGGAGGCGTTCGAGATAGGTTTGCGCCAGAGACATCACGCCGGTGTAGAGGTAACCCCAAACGAAGAGCAGGAGGAACGGGGCGGTGGCGTAGTTTTCATTTTGCAGAGCGTAGACGACCGCGAGCAAAAAATAAATTCCGAGGGCGACTTCGACCAAGGGCAGCAGACCGGCGCTCTTGCGGTAGGTCTTTTTGGCCCAGTCGGCGTTTTTGTTAGCTTCGACGCGATATTTCGGCGTGCGCACGAATTCGGACTTCACGTTGAAGATGGCTTCCAGAACTCCCCAAGCGTTGCGAACGGAAAGTCCGATGCCGACGGCCATGACGAAGGGAAGATACAGAAACGTGCGCTTCCAAGTTTTTGGGTAGAGCGCGCGTTCGGCCGCGAGGTAAAAGGACGAAATCGAACAGGTGGAAGCCAGGAAAAGGGGCAGGTCGATCACGATTACCTGGAACCAACCTTGGTAGAAGCGGACGATCATGGCCGGAAGCAGAATCATGGACATGACCACCATGAGTGGATAACTGATATTGGCGGTGAGGTGGAAAAAGGCTTCGGCTTTCACGGCCGCGGGCTGGTTTGAACGCAGCACGCGCGGAAGGATTTTTTTGGCTGTCTGCATCAGGCCTTTGGCCCAGCGAGCTTGTTGCGATTTGAAAGCGTTCATTTCGACGGGCAGCTCGGAGGGGCATTCGATATTCGGCAAGTAGAGGAAATGCCAGCCGCGAAGTTGGGCGCGATAGGAAAGGTCGGTGTCTTCGGTGAGCGTGTCGTGCTGCCAGCCGCCGGCATCCTCGATGGCGCTGCGGCGCCAGACGCCTGCGGTGCCGTTGAAATTGAAGAAAAGGCCGCTGCGGTAACGGGCGGAATGCTCGATGACGAAATGCCCGTCGAGAAGTATGGCTTCGACTTCGGTGAGCGCGGAATAATCGCGGTTGATGTAGCTCCAGCGCGTTTGCACCATGGCAAGGTGTTCGTTGGTGAAATAGGGCAGCGTGCGGCGCAGAAAATCGGGAGGAGGAATGAAATCGGCGTCGAAGATGGCGACGAATTCACCGGCCGTGGATTCAAGGCCTTCCTGAAGAGCTCCCGCTTTGTAACCTTCACGGTTGTCGCGATGGATGTAAGAAATGGGCAAGCCCAGAGCGCGGTAGCGATCCACGCAGTCGCGAGCGATTTCTCGGGTTTGATCGGTGGAGTCGTCGAGGACCTGAATCTCGAGAAGTCCATGCGGGTAATCGAACTGCGAAACGGCTTCGACCAGGCGTTCAATGACGTAGCGTTCGTTGTAGATGGGGAGCTGAACGGTCACTTTGGGCCAGGTCGCAATCTCCGGAGCAGGGCCGGGGACGCGCTTGCGATTTTTGTAATAGTTGTAAACCAGCGCGTAGCGATGGATGCCGTAAACGGCCAGGACAATCATCACGAAAAAATAGGGGAGCATTATTGCAAGATCGAAGGAATTCAGTTGATAGATTCCGCGAAAAGGATTCGAAGCGGGATCCATGTTGCGGCGCCAATAGTCAGAGAGCGGATTGCCGGGGGCCAGCCAGGCGACTGTTGAAATAGTCAAGTTATAAAGCGAATTCACGACTGGCTTTTTTCCCGTTGCTGACGCCAGACAGACGCCCTAAAACGCTCCAAGGCACGATTCGCACGGCGATGGCTGGAGAGTCGCGCGGCCAGGTGTCGATTATACGGTGGCTTCGCATACTGTCAATAAAGATGGTTCGTAGACACCGAAGGTGACTTCGAGGGGCACGGGTCGCAAGAAAACCCGCCATGTAGGAGGCAAGACGGTCCAATTCAGTGAGCCGTGCTACCAGTTACCTTATTGCCGACTTAACTTTAGCATCACACCTGTACCTTAGGACGGGGAGCCAATTGCGTTGCAGTGTGGTCGAATGATGACTGGGAACGGCGTGCGTTGTAGCAGCGGCAGATCGGGAGCGAATTTAACGCCGCCGGACCCAAGCCAAGTGAGCAAACCCCTTCTAAATATTTCGATTGTGGTGGCGGGAATACTCATCAGTATCCTGCACTACGAGCTTAAACCGTCGCCTAGCGACAAGGAAATACAGAAGTACGCCCAGGGAATGGGTAACACCACGGAATGGCGCGGCCAGATTGCTCCGGATTTCGAAATCAAGACGAATCACGGCGAGAACTTCAAGCTGTCGGAAAACGTCGGGAAGAAAATCATCGTTCTGAACTTTTTTGCCACCTGGTGTGGACCTTGCCGCGCGGAGATGCCGGAGTTGAATCGTTACTTCAACGAGCATAAGGCAGAGTCCTTTCTATTGATAGGTGTTGACGAAGAGGAAAGCTGGGGGCGCGTGGAGGACTTTCTGAATGAACTCAAGATCGACTTTCCGGTGGGAATCGATCCGGGGCCGATCGCCAAGCAATATGGCGTGAGCGTGTTCCCAACCAGCGTTCTGATCGGTGTGGACGGCAAGGTGCAATTTTACGAGACGGGAGCGCTGGTGAATGCGGAAGTGGCGTTCGACAATTCGCTGGCGCAGAATCGTCAACTGATCCAGAGAGGCGCCGTGATTTCCGCTGAGGATTACAGACTACAAGCGCAGAAGCAGCCGGCGCTCCCGGTGCACCAACTGGAAGTGAAGACTTCAACCGCCGAAGATGAGTACAAACTGGACCCGCGCGGGAAGCGGATTGCGGGCCGCATGGACTGTCCATGTGGCTGCGAAAAGAAGGTTCAGACCTGCACCTGTATTACGTCAAAAAATATCAAGAATGCTTTAGCCCGGGAAGACTTTAAAGACAAGCCGGACGACGAGATCGTGAAGTCTCTCAATAAACGATTCTGCTCGGGGGCCATGTGATCGTCGCTGAAAATATGCAGATGCATTTTCGGCGCGGCTTGTTCCGAGGGCAGGTTCACGCGCTCAACGGGTTGAGTTTGGAGGTACGCGACGGAGACTTTTTCGCTCTAGTGGGACAAAACGGAGCTGGCAAATCCACGGCGATGTATTGCTTCCTGGGCCTGCTTAAACCGACTTCAGGAAAAGTGGAAGTAATGGGCAGGAGGCCCCATCTCGGTTCGCCGCTGTATGAAAACGTCGCTTATTTGCCGGAGGAGCCGCATTATCATCTCTATCTGACTGTAGAGGAAGCGACACAGTACTACGCTTCGCTATATGGAAAGCGCATATCGGCGAAGACGGTCAATGACGTGTTGGAGCGATTGGGGCTGGCACAATTCAAGACACTTCCGCTGTCCAAGTGTTCCAAAGGCATGAAGCAGAAGGTGGGGATTGCACAATGCCTGATCCACGAAACGCGACTGCTTTTCCTGGATGAACCGACGCGGGGGCTGGACCCGCTGCTGGTGCGAGAGTTTCGCGAAACTCTGCGGGAAATTCATCAACGCGGAGCAACCATCGTGATGAACTCGCATGTGCTCTCGGAAATTGAGATGCTGGCCAACCGTGTGGCAATCATCGATGGTGGCAAGGTGATCGCCCAGGACGAGCTGCGCAATTTTCTGACACTCGACCGAGAACTCTACAACGTGACCTTCGAGCCAAATGGCTCGATGCCAGACTACGTCACCTTAGTGGAACGTTTGGGAGATGTGGTGAAGGGGAGCATCCCGAAGGAACGACTCTACGACTTCATGGACTACACGAAAATCTCTCATCTGCAAGTGCACGAGTGCTCGCTGAAAAAGGGCTCGCTCGAGGATTCGTTTTTCAAGATTGTCAAGGGAGGGGCACCGTCATGAGCGAGATGGCACAAGAGCCGCTTCTGACGCTGCCGCAGGACCAAGCAATTGGAAGAAAACAAGGCCATCTGACGGAATTGATCAGGGCGAACGTTCTGGCGAATTTCGCCTATTACCGGCGAAGCCGTTTGCTGCTGGCGTTCCTGCTGATATCCTTGCTGTTAACCGGCTTGGAGTGCCTACCCGCTCTTTTCACGAATTCCGGCGTGCAAGCGTTTAACACACTGCAGGGAATCTTCTCCACACTCAACCAGTATCTTCTGTTGTTCGCCGGGTGCCTGGGCTTGTTTATCATTTCCTCCAACATTCGAGGTCGAAGTCTGAAGATGGTGTTCACGAAGCCGTGCCCGCCGAGTGTATGGCTGTTGTCGGCGTTCTTATCGGCGGCGGCGGTATCGCTGCTGCTAAACCTTTTGGTTCTGGGCGGCGCGGTTGTGTTGTCGTTCTGGTGGCATGTGCCGATTCGCGCCGGGTTGGTATTTATCTCCCTTGACACATTCGTTGCCTCGGTAGGAATCATCGCCTACCTAACCTTGTTAGCGTCGCTGGTGCATCCGGCAATTGCGGTAATTTTTGCCGTGATCTTTAACGCCAGCACGTTCTACGATGTGCAGTTTTGGACGCGAAGTGTCATCCGCGCAGGAAACTCGAGCATGGCCCTGCGCGTACTAGACAAGCTCTTTTACTATCTTTATATTCTCTTGCCGATGTTTCACTCGTTCGCAAAACAGACCGAAGGCATTTACAGCAGCATGCGCGTGATGCATGGCGAATGGAAGTATCTGCCCTACTCCCTCGGCTACGTACTTGCGTTATCCGCTTTCTGTTACCTACTAGCTCTCCGTGCATTGCAGAACAAGCGATACATTTAAGTTTGCGAAGCGTCCAGAGGGTGACCGTCTTCCCGGTCTATTGCGGACGGTTGTAATAGCTCGGGCCGACGCGGAGATGATGGTGCCAGGCGAGCGGGAAGGCCCAAAACACGAGCGAACCCAGCAGAGCTTGTCCGATGGCGAGCGGAATGATGTTGCGGACGCGCCCGAACATATAAGCCATGGCCGCGCCGGCGAGGAAGGTTAGAGGAACCAGCACGGGATTGGGCCAATGGCAGGCGGCGAAAATCATCCCAGTCAGCGATGCGGCGGCCCGTTCGCCGCGCACCAGCGATAACATCCGGTTGTGGACCAGGGAATTCAGCGCGATCTGTTGGAGCAGGCAGAAGGCGAAGTAAGTCCACAAGCGATGCCAGGAAATCAAATTAGGCGGAAGATGCGGGCTGGCGCCGAGTGCGAGGCCGATGACCAGCAGTCCGGCCAGCATCGCACTGAAATATTTTAGGGCTTGCCTGGTTGCGGGCCAAAGATTGTCGCCGCGCCAGCCAAGGGTCTTCGGTGTGTCACCATGGATGAGGAAGCTGACGGTAATCCAAATGACAAAAATCATCCAGGTCCATCGCGCCGCGAATTGCAGGCGCCCGATAAACCAAAGGATGAAGGCGGGGAACAGCGTCACGTCGGCGAGCGAGGACCAGCGCTGAATGCGCGAAATCATTTTCTCTTTCTGATGCAAAATCCGAGCGGCGGGTCGAACCTATTCAGTTTTTTCTGCCGAACAAATGAGGGATGCGCGACGAAGAATTCTCGAATTTTTCATCGGCTTCTAGCGCGGCGAACCTCTCGTGCGCCTTGACGTGGAGAGGGTTGATTTCGAGAAGTTTGGAATAGATCTCGCGTGCGCGCGACAAGTGCTGCATTTCCTCGAGCAGTTCGGCAAACAAAACGTAAACCACCTCCCGCCACGGATCAAGACTGATGGCCTTTTGGAAGTGTTCGATGGCCTCTTCTTGGTACTGGGGAATCTTTCCCAGGCTGCGAGCGAGCAAAGCGCGGTAGAGAGCTTGCTGCGGCGCGGCCTCAACACATTTACGCAACCAGACGACGGAGCCTAGGAAATTGTTCGCGCCGAGACATTCGTTCGCGCGCTTGAACGATTCTTCAACGAATTCCTGGATGTTTGTTTTTTCCCGATGCATTGTGAAACCGCCGCGGGCGGCAAGACGTTTGTCATACGCGGCGCGTTTCTCGTCGCTGCCAAGCGTCTTATAAGCTTCGGAGATGACGACCATCAGGTCTTTGAGCGGCTCAATCAACTCACGATTGCCCATATGGTTGTCCGGATGAAATTTGCGGACGAGTGAGTAATAACTCTTTTTGACCTGGGTGCCCGGCGATTCGGACGAGACTCCCAGAAGCTGATAGTAAGTGGCTTTGCCGGTGAGCGTTACCAGTTGCCTGATCTCCCGTTCAAATCGAAGCCGCGCCGCTTCCTCGCTTTGCGGAGAAAGGGCAAGCTGTGAGTTTGCCGACCGCGGTCTTGCAGCCCGGGAGTAGCCGGCCGAAGCGATGCTAGAGGCCTTCTGTGAAACCTCCTGACCGGATAGATAGCGATGTAGCTTGGCGCGGTCTTCGGGCCTCATCTGGACAAACTGTATGCCCATGCCTTTTCCCGGCATTAAGCTACGCACAATGGCCCGCGCGCGAACCTGTCCGGTAGGCAAATCAAAAATCAACTCGATGTTGGAACCCTCGGACGGCGGATGGGGGGTGTGTAGGAAAAGACCTCCGAGGCCCATGGTCTCTGCTAGCGAGGTAGTCTGTTGCGCCGCCGACTTCCAGCCAACCCACATGCCTTTGGGCGCGCGGATGCGCGGGTACTTTCGAGGTGTGTTCGATTCCGTTGTCATAGCTGGCGCAGACGGACTGCTCTATGGAAAGTTTATGTGGTGAGAGCCCTAAGGCGAAATTTTCGGCGAAGATTTGGGTCAATGAGTAACGGCGGAGATGCTCTGGGGGAGGGGGGCAGATTTTCGGACTGTTCCGTTGCGCCAGCAGCGCTGAAACTTACCGTAGAAAGCCGAGAGTGTTGGTGTTGAAGTGCCGATGTAAGGCACGTCTGGGGAGATCGGAGGCAGAGGGTCGGAACCATTGGGTGAGTGTTGATGCGCACTGGTAGAAGCCGAGGTCGGTATCCAGCGACCGGTAGAGCCAACATGGTCGGAACCGCCGCGTGCCAGAGTTGGGAACGTTCTTTAAATTTCCCGTCTTTTACCGCCCCACCTAGACTGATGCGGTGCCTGCTCTCAGCGTAGTCCGATCCATCGAGGATTGATCGTCCTGTTGACACGCATTGACCGGTCGTAAACGCGCGCCTACAATGCCTGCAGCTAGAGGAGATGCCCGATGGATCGCTCGAGGAATCTAAGGCCGGTTGTAACGCTGATGCTGCTAGGAATTGTGCTGATTGCTGCGCCGGTATTACTGAACGCCCGGACTGTGACCATTAAGGCTGGGGAACCCACGCGCTTGTCGCAGCGCGGCACAAGCGACGACGCGATTTTGGCGAAAGCATACCGCTTCGAACGAAGCGGGTGGATCTATGTCCATTTGGAAGGGCCGCCGCATGACATCGGTTACCAGCATGGATATCTTCTGGCGCCGGAAATATCGGATGCATTTGCTGCGGTTAGCGTGGAGATGACTCATAACTCGAACCGCAACTGGGAATTCTTTCGACGCGCGGCGAAAGAAATGCTCTGGCCCAAGATTGATGTGGAATATCAGTCGGAGCTGGCGGGGATCGCCGACGCTTTGCACGCGCGAAACTACAAGTTAGATCTGTACGATATTGTTGCGATGAATGCGTTCATGGAGCTGGGAGATTACTACGTGCCGTGGTTGGATGAACAGACACAGATGGTCAAGCCTGGATCAAAGCCCGACCCCGAGCATTGCAGCGCGTTCGTGGCGACTGGGAGCTATACCAAAAACCACCAGATCGTGATGGCGCACAACAACTGGACGAGTTACAACTACGGCGCGCGCTGGAAGATTATTTTCGATATCACTCCGCAGCAGGGCTACAGCATGTTGATGGACGGATTCCCCGGAGTGATCGTAAGCGACGACGATTTCGGCGTGAATTCAGACGGGCTGATGTTCACGGAAACGACGATCACCGATTTCCACGGGTGGGATCCGAATGGGAAGCCGGAATTTGTTCGCGCCCGCAAGGCCATGCAATACGCCGGTTCGATCGATGACTATGTGAAAATCATGCTGGATGGAAATAACGGCGGGTATGCGAACGACTGGCTACTGGCGGACCGCAAAACGGGCGAGATCGCGCGTTTCGAGCTAGGTCTCAAGCACAACAGGGTATGGCGAACGAAAGATGGGTATTATGCGGGTTCAAATTTTGCGAGCGATCCGGCGGTGCTGAAAGACGAGACGACATTTGATCCGACGAACATGGCGGCTTCGGCGAACGCCCGGCACGCTCGCTGGGACGAATTGATGGCGGCGAACCAGGGAAAGATCGATACGACTCTGGCAGAAGCGTTTCTTGCAGACCATTACGATAGCTACACAAAAAAGACGGGCGCCAACCGCCGCACACTTTGTGGGCACGGCGATGTGGCTACAGAGGGAGATCCGGGGTTTGCAAAAACGCCGTACAACCCCGCCGGAGCGGTGGAAGGAAAAGTGATGGACGCCCACATGGCGGAATCGATGAGTTTTGTGGCGCACACCGGCCATCCCTGCGGAACGGATTTCAAGGCTCGGGATTTTTTGGCAGCACATCCGGAATATAACTGGCAAACGAGCGTTTTGATCGATATGGACGCTGGGCCGTGGACCCAATTCCGATCTGGGGAACATGCTCCGAATGGCGCACCAGAAGGGAAATAAACTATTTCACTCTCAGGGTTTCTTTTTAGTTGATTTGGGTTTTAGCGTCTTCATATATTCGTAGCTCAGCTGAAAGTGAATGTTAAGTGTTCTTTCCTCGCCGTGGGCCAGTCCGTGCTAGGGTCTGAGTGAAATTGGCGGAATGTGTTGTTCGAGATAACGAAGCAAGAGGCTGTAGAGATGCAAAGTGGTGCCCGCGCCTTCGTTAATAGCGTGTGTGCGATTGGGATATTCCATGAAATCGATGGGTTTGTCGAGTTCGATCAAGCGGTTGAGCAGGAGCTCGCTGCCGGAGTAATGGACGTTGTCGTCGCCGGAACCGTGAACGAGTAGCAGGTTTCCTTGCAAGCCCTCCGCGAAATTAATGGCTGAACTGTTGCGATAACCATCCACGTTTTGCAGCGGCAATCCCATGTAACGTTCCTGATAAATCGTGTCGTAGAGGCGCAGATCGGGAACTGGCGCGACGGCCATGCCTGTCTTGTACAAATCGGGAGCGCGAAACATGAGGCATAGAGCACTGGTGGCGCCGCCGCTCCATCCCCAGATGGCGACGCGGGAAGGATCCGCGAACGCATGCGCGCGAAGGAAGCCTCGGAGGGCGGCGGACTGATCCTTGACGATCACCGGTTGAATCGCGCCGTAAATAATTTTCCGCCATTCTCGGCCCTTTGGCGCGGGAGTGCCACGATTGTCGAAACTGACCACTAGGTAGCCGGCTGCGGCAGCGGCGCGATTGAAATAATTGTTCCAGGTGCCCCATTCATCGAGCACGGTTTGAGCGGCGGGTTCGCCATACACGTAAACCAGAAGCGGATATTTTTTTGCGGGATCGAAATGCGGCGGCTTCATCAACCAGGCATCCAGCGTGACGCTATCGCCGATGTCGAGCTTGAAGAACTCGGTGGGAGTTTCCAGAAGAACGGACGCGTTTGCGCGCAAAGCCGCGTTGTCTTCGAGTACACGCTTGGTGTAGTGAGCAGGGAACTCAACGAGGTCGGTGACGGGCGTAACGTCAGCGCGTGAATACTGGTGAAACGCCCAGTGGGAATCGGGCGACATATCGTAATGGTGTGTGCCGGATAAATTCGTTGGGCTCACGCGTTCGGGATTTCCGGAACCGTCGAGGCGCGTGCGATATAGGTACTGTTGCGTGGCGTTGTCGCGAGAGGCGCTGAAATAGAGCCAGCCACCCTTTTCGTCGGCCCGGTCGAGGCTGATTACATCGAAATTCCCTTTTGTGATCAGTTGCACGCGATTGCCGTCGCGAGAGACGAGGTAGGCATGGCACCAGCCGTCGCGTTCGCTGAGCCAGAGAAAATCAGCGCCGTTATGCAGCCAAGTAATTTGTGGCATGACGTCAACCCAGGCTGCGTCGTGATCTTGAAAAATTGGACGGACGCCGCCGGTGGCGATGTCGGCCAGTAGAACATCGTTCGTATTTTGGAGGCGGTTCAAATGCTCGATGGCGAGCTCATTTGAGTTCGCGGCCCAATCCATGCGAGCGATGTAGTTCTCGCGCGCGTCGCCCGGGACCTGCATCCAGCTCGTGTCGCCACCTTCAACGCTGACAACTCCGACACGCACCGAGGAATTCGCGGTGCCGGGAATCGGATAAGCGATGTCGAGGATCGAAGGATAGCGGCCCAGGCCTGGATAGGGGAACCCGGTGACGATTTCATGCGGACGGCCAAGGTTGTAAAGGAGAGAAAAAATTCCGACGCCGCGCGTGTCAAATTGCCAGTAAGCAATGTGGCGGCCGTCCGGACTCCAGCGGAAGCCGTCGCGAATGTCGAGTTCTTCTTCGTACACCCAGTCCGAGGTGCCATTGATTAAGGTTGCGGAGCCGTCGGTGGTAACCGGAAGAATCCTGCCGGTGGCGAGGTCTTCGACACAAATGTTGTTGGCCCGGACGTAGGCGACCCTGGAGCCGTCGGGCGAGAATTTCGCGAACATCATGGTGGAAGCAGGAGCATCGGCGCCAAGTTTTTGCAGCTTGCCGGATGGGAGATAGAGAACCCAATAATCGCCGCGTGTGTTTTGACGCCAGACCGGGGTGGAATTGGTGTAGAGGAGCAAGCGTGTTTTGTCTTGGGACCAGGAGTAATCCTCGATCGCGAGGGGAGATTTCCCGCCGGCCGGAATTAATTTTTCGGAGGAAACCAGAACCTCGCGCTTACCGGTTGCGGTTTCGTAGCGCACGATATCCTGAGCATCTTTGTCGGCAGCGGAAGGTTCGACGGTGGTGTAGAACGCGCCGCCGTCAAGCCAGCGAGCCGGGCCGAAATTTTTGACCTCGAAATCCGTTGAGGCGAACAAGCGACGGAGGAGTTTGGCGGAGTCCGCAGAGATGGGAGAAGCGGGCGATGCGTTCTGAGCAAAGCTGGTCGCGGTGTGAGCGAGGGAGAAGACCGAGATGAGCAGAAAAAGGAACCGCCATGCGAGCCGGGGATTGCGATTTTCAGAGTCCTTCGCGAAATTCATGCACACTCCGGTTTTCATTCGTGTCAGAAGACGATTACTGCGTGAAACGGCTCTCCTCGATTTTCCTGCCGTTGGTGGGCTGAATGGGGCGGGCGTTATCGGGATAGAGTCTCACAAATGCGGCGATCTGAGCTGGAGAAAGCTCGACGGGAGTTTTCATAACAAACCACTTCACGTCGCCACATGGCGGGATGGTGAGCGAGCCGTCGAACTTGAAATAATTCCGGTCGGCGGGCAGCAAATCGGCGGCGTTGATCACAATTTTCTTGAATTCGACTTCCTTGTCGACTCCCTTGGGAATATGGCTCCAGATATCGCGAATGAGGGGATTTTCAGTGCTGCCGCCCTTCAGCAGCACGGCGACGGCCACCGCCGATCCGTCCGACGCTACGTGAACCAGATGAAGGACCATGTCGTACTTTTGGCCGTTCATTTCTTCTTCGCTGGGATGATGGAAGTGAAACTGTACTAGCGGATATTGTTTGTCGTCAACGGTAATGCTGCTTCCGGCTTGATAATCGATGCGAATGGTGTGGCCGTTGTTGACGATCTTTAGGGGGGAGAGTTTGTAATCAAATCGGATCGGTTTTAGGTCCGCCGGCTGCGCGTCTTTGATATTGATCGGGGATTGCCGCTGTCCGGTCTTGCAAGCAGCAAAGCTGGGGTCCAGGTCGCCCCAATGCTCGGGACCGTCGGCTCCGGAATAGCCCCAGTGAGGAGCGCCACCAGCGTGTTGTTGAGCAAAAGCCGGAGCGGCCATGAGTGAGGCTGCGGCGCAGAGCGCGGATACGAACCATAGCGAGGTTCCATTGCGAATTTTCATGGGCTCCTTTCCCTGGGTGTTGCGAGCTAGAGACGATCGCATTGGCGGCGAGCCTAGCATCCCATTCCAGGATGAAATCTTCAACTGCGTTGCGAGGAAAAGGAAGTATCCACCGAGAGCCGCGTTGGTTAGGATTGGCGCGTGAAAAACGAGACATTCGTGATTGTGAATCCGGCGGCGGGCGGAGGCCGAGCTTTGCGCGCGGAAGCGAACGTCGCAGAGTTGCTGAAGTTGCGCGGGCATGGCGCTGATTTCTCGCATTCGAAGAGTTCTGAAGATTTGCGCGAACAGGCGCAGCGCGCGGTTTGCGCCGGTTATCGTTTCGTCGTAACGCTTGGGGGCGACGGCGCGTTTCATCATCTGGTGGAGGCGTTGCACGGGACCGAGGCAATCGCGGGATTTTTTCCGGCCGGCAACGGGAATGACATAGCGGCGGATTTGGAGATTCCAGGCGATCCGTTGGATGCAGCCGAAGCGTTTCTGAAATCTGCGCCGCGAGCGGTGGATATGGTGCGCGCGCGATTCAGCGACGGCCGCCTGGCCCATTACATCGGCGCGGGCGGGATGGGGCTTGATGCCGCAGCGGCGCATCTGGCCAATACGAAGTTCAAGAGCTGGCCCGGGGTCACGCGGTATCTGGCCGGCGCGCTTTGGACATTTGCTCATGAGAGTGTGATCGGACTGCATGCTGAAATTGACGGCATACCGTGGGGCGGACGCGTCCTTTTCGTTGCAGTAGCCAATTCCACGCGTTACGGGTCCGGGATACGCATTGCGCCGGAAGCGAAAATGGACGATGGTTGGATCGATGTTGCGCTGGTGAGTGAAATTCGCTGGACGCGCTTATTCGAAGCTATTCCGATTGTTTTAACATCCGGGGATTTGCGCGGCTTTCCTGAGGTGCAGCGAGTCCGCTGCAAGCGCATCGCGTTGCGCACAGAGCGTCCAGCGAAGGTTCACGGGGACGGAGAGCTACTTGGCGAAACGCCGGTGGAGCTTGAAGTACTGCCCGAAGCGGTTCGCGTGATGACACCGAAGGCGCGCGCGTGAGGGCGGATGAACGGGAGAGCTAGCTCTTTTTCTTCTTGTTTACTTTGAGATTGACTTCGATATCGCGGCGGGAATCGAAGCTTGAAATGGTGCGAGTGGAAGAGGCCATGTCTCCGTGTTCGGCGTGAACCTCGTAGTCAACGTTGGGATCAAGCCCGCTGAAGCGATAGAGGCCTTTATCGTCGGTGAAAGAGGTTTTCACCGCTTGCGATTTAACGTTCAGGAGATAGACGACGCTGGAGGGGATGGGGTCTTCGTCTTTGTCCTGGACAATTCCGTGAACGATGCGAAGCTGCGCCTCGGCCTTTTTTTCGTCTTTGGTCTGCGCCGAGGAGGAAGAGGCCGCCAGAAAAACGAATAGAATCAAAAGTGGGAAGCGAAGGCTGCGGGATTTTTTCATGCTTGGGCGAACTCACCAGACTTGCAAGCGTTGGATGCCAGAGAAACACAAAGTCTCAGCGCGTAGGTTGAGATCATCGAGCTTCCTTCGAGCTAGATCGGCGAATCCATTCAAGAGGAGTGAGGAAGATCATTCCGCTTCTTCTTCCTCTTCTTCTTCCTCGACGGCAGCCTCTTCGTCGGAATCCTCTTCGTCGTCTTCTTCCTCATCCTCGTCATCAGAAATGGCGATGAGATGGACGGGATGAGTCTGGGTTACTTCCAGCTCGGCGTCACACTCATGGCAACTGAGGATTTCGCCTTCTTCGACTTCGTCTTCATCCAGATCAATTTCGGCGTCGCACTCGGGACATCGGGTCACGGATTTCTCTCCTTCCTAGGGCCGGCTTACGCCAGCGAGCGTATTATATAACGCCAGAGTCAAGCTTTCGCGAACAGGAAATGTAAAAGTGACTAAGCGCGAATATCCGGAGCGTCCGCTGGTGGGAGTGGGCGGCGTGGTGGTGGCAGAGAATCGCGTGTTGCTGATTCGGCGGGGCAGCCCACCGCTGGAAGGCGAATGGTCCATTCCGGGCGGCATGCTCGAACTGGGAGAATCACTGCGTGAAGCGGTACGGCGCGAGTTGGAAGAAGAAACAGGGCTGGAAGTGCGCGTTCACGATTTGATCGAAGCGTTCGACCGCGTGACGATGGATGCAGGCGGAAAGTGCCGTTATCATTTTGTGATTTTGGATTATCTGTGCGAACGGATAAGCGGTGAGGCGCGGGCGAACAGCGATGTAGTGGATGTTGCCTGGGCACGGGAAGAAGAACTCGATCGATTTTCGCTTACACCGACGGCCACCCGCGTGGTCAAAAGAGCATTTGAGATGGCGCGAGCGCGCCGAACCAGGTGAGATTCGAGTCTGTTGCGTGTGACGCTAGCTTGCTGCGGCTTCGGGCAATTTTCCGAAGCGGCGCTCGCGATTCAGGAAATCTTCAACGGCTTGGGCGAGATCGGCGGCCTCGAACTCCGGCCACATGCGCGGAGTGAAGAGCAATTCCGCGTAAGCGCATTCCCAGAGCATGAAATCACTCAAGCGGCGCTCGCCTCCCGTGCGAATCAGAAGATCGACATCCAGAGCTGGCCCGCCGGTGTGCATCACTTCGCCAAGTTTCTTTGCGAATTCGCGCTGGGAAATTTCCAGGCTGGAGAGCATCCAGCAGGAAGCGCGGAGAATAGAGTCACGCGCGGAATAATCAATGGCGATTCTCAATTCGAGAGCCCGGCCGGAAGTGGTGAGGCGCTCGGCGACTTCAATGGCCTGGAACAACGATGGAGGAATGCGGTCTCGGCGTCCGATCACCCGAAGGCGAATACCGTCAGCGGCGCACTTGGAAGCGTCATTGCGGAAATACGCTTCAAGCAACGCGAGCAGAGAAGCTACCTCGTTGCTAGGGCGTCCCCAATTGTCGGATGAAAACGCATATAGGGTGAGAGTGCCGATGCCTAAAGCGGGGGCGGCGTGTACGATGCGGCGGACCGCCTCGACACCGGCGCGATGGCCCTCGGAACGGGCGAGACCACGCGAGGCGGCCCAGCGGCCGTTTCCGTCCAACAAAATGGCCACGTGAAGCCTAGGATGGTTGACTAACTTCAAAGTACTTTTGTGCATAAAGTGAGCACCCAAAATTTTTTACATGGTTAACGTTCGCGAGTCGCTTGAATCAGAGCTTCCATGTGATTCAGATATTTTTCCAGGGCGCGGCGGCCGGCAGCCGAAAGGCGATATTCCGTCTTAGGCAAGCGCCCGGCGAAAGATTTAGTGCAGGTGACGTAGCCTGCGTCTTCGAGCTTTCTAGCGTGGACACTTAGATTGCCGTCGGTGGCACGCACCAGCTGCTTCAGCTCGTTGAAAGCCAATGAAGTGTTCACGGCGAGCGCGCTGACGATGGCGAGCCGCGTGCGTTCGTGAATCAAGCGGTCCAGAGCGGAGGCGGGTGCTTCCACGGGACGCGCGCGAGGCGCTCCCCGCTTCGCTAACTCTTCGCGCTCTGCGCGATATGCTGCTGATTTAGCCACCATATTTCCTCGCAATTACAGCACCAAAAATGATGTGAAGCGCGCCGAAGCCCGCTGCCAGAAAAAGATTACCCCAGTTCCAAGGGCAGAACAGCGCGACGGCGCCGAGCACCATGAAACACAAACCCATCAAGGGAACCACGCGGATAGAAAAAGCGCCGCCCGTGACGACTCCCGTTCCGTAGAGTAGGAGCCACTCGCCGGGGATCGCTCCTACAACGCCCGTGCGCAGTTGGAGTGCGGTTAGCAAGACGCCCACGAGGAGCGGCGGCGCAAAACTGTAAACAAAACGGCGCCCGGGCCCGGAGAAGAGCGAAGAGCCGGCGGCGCGGGCCTTGGAGTAGGTGGCCCAGGCGGCGATGGCGATGGCCAGAACGGCCTCGGTAATCCAGGTGAGCAGCCATGCGATCGGTGAATTCTGCGAAGATGCAATCGCCGCAGCGCCCAGCGCCGTGATGCCCATGGCCAGGCCGCCCCAGCCAGGGACGGCGGTGAAGGAGCCGGCGCGTTCCATGGTTTCACGAATGAAACGGAGGTTGTCGCGGGCATGGTCATCGAGCGCGCGAGGGCCAGAAGAGCGCGAGCCAGTTGGATCCGGGAAAACCATGATTGAGCTTAGCTGAACCGGAGAGACGTGTAAAGTACTTTGTTATGCAAAGTGAGGTTTCAGATACCGGGAACCTCCGCCAAAATGCTTGTAAGCCTCAGGCCGCAAGATTATCCTCGGGGCGGTAGAAAAATCTGGGGGTGCAACGTGAGCTTGAAGCGAGGGTTACTACCGATGGGAGTTCTGATGCTGATGCCAGGTGTGGCGGCAGCACAGCAAGCAAGCCAGCCCGAGGCCAATCCAGTTTCCAACGCGGTGAGATTCAGTTTGGCGCGAGCGTCCAAAAACATGATTGCGGCGGCCGATGAGATGCCCGCGGACAAGTACAGTTTTCATCCAACGCCGGAGCAGATGTCGTTCGGCAAGCTGGTGGCTCACATGATCGGCTCGAACTATGGACTGTGCTCGAAAATTTCCGGCACGGATGCGCCGACGACGGAGAAACCGAGCGAGACGGACCCCAAGGACAAGCTGGTGAGCTCGCTCAAGGCATCGTTTGACTTCTGCACGCAGAGTCTGGCGAAAGCGGACGACTCAAACCTTGGCGAGCAGCTCACCGTGTTTGGCGGCCGGAAATTGTCTCGCGCGGCGGCGATGATTGCGTTGACCAATGATTTTGCAGACCACTACAGCATGGCGGCGATTTATCTACGGCTAAACGGACTGCTGCCTCCCACGGCGCAAGCGCACAAGGAATAGCCCGCTATTCCGCCCGCCTTCGTTTGGGATAGCGCCCCAGAAGCCAGTTCAAGCGGATGCGCGCGAGGTCGAAGAACATCATCAAGCTGTCGCGGAACATATGAACTTTTGTGGCCGGGTCGTGGGCCCAACGCACGGCAACTTCTGAGGTCCGCAGGCCGTGCCGTTTCGCGAGGAAAAGTATTTCGGGGTCAAAGCCGAAGCGTTCGATGCGCTGCTGCTCGAAAACAATTCGTGAAGACTCGCGCACGAATGCCTTGAATCCGCACTGGGTGTCGCAGAACGACAAGCCTACCAGCGCGCGCACGAAGCCGTTGAAAATCATTCCCGCGAGTTCGCGCAGGCGCGACTGGTGCAGAGTGATCAACGAGCGATCGAGCGCGCGGGAGCCTATAGCGATTTCATTTCCGGCTGCGATGGCGGCGAGGAGTTTTTCGGACTCTTCTATCGGTGAGGAAAGATCCGCGTCGGTAAACATAGCGATCCGGCCCCGCGCTTCGAGCATTCCGTGACGCACACTGAAACCCTTTCCGCGATTTTCGCCGTTTAAAATCAATCGCACCGAAGGCATGGCGCGCGCCCATTGTTCGGCGACGCGAACGGTGCCGTCGCTGGAGCCATCGTCCACGATTAGAATTTCGAAACGTTCGTGGGCAACACCTTTGGCCGCCAAATAATCGCGAATGCGCGTGAGCGTTCGAGGCAGCCGGGTTTCTTCGTTATAAGCGGGGATGATGATGGAGAAGTCCGGCGGGAGTGGACTCATTCCCGCGGCGATCCCGGGGTCATAGGATGCCAGCCATAGTGTCCGAGCAAGGGAACGAAGCGGCAGGAGTAGAGGGAGTGCTGGGTGGTGTAGCCGTTGCGTTTTACGATGCGAAGCAATTCCTGATGATCCGATTTTCCGACCGGGATAACCAGGCACCCGCCTTCGGCCAACTGTTCGACGAGCGGAGGTGGAACCGCCGGGGCGGCGGCGGAAACGACGATGGCCTGATAGAGAACGTTCGGCGGGCCGTCTAGAGAATTCACCGGCGGCCAGCCCATCGAGCCATCGCCCTGTTCGACGCGGACATTCTCATAGCCGAGGCGCGATAGACGTTCACGCGCGGCGGCGGCGAGTCCGGGGTGAGACTCGACAGCAGTCACTTCGCGCGCCAGAAGCGAAAGTACTGCGGCCTGATATCCGGAACCCGCGCCGACCTCTAAGACACGCTCGTTGCCCTGCAGAGATAGCTCTTGGGATATGGCCGCAACCATAAACGGCTGCGATATGGTTTGGCCGTTGCCGATGGCCAGGGGCTCGTCGCCGTATGCATGGCGCGCTTGTTCGCGGGAAACAAAGAGATGGCGCGGAACCGAGGCCATGGCGTCGAGCACGCGCTGCGAAGAAATACCGCGCTGGCGAATTTGCCGCGCAACCATCTCGCGCCGCGCGGCGTCGAAATTCTCTTCGACATCCGAATGGGAGGTTGATCGATGGCCCATGCTCTGCAGACGCTATCACAGCCGAACGCGGCGTTGCTACCGGAACGCTTCGCCCGAAATCGGGCGGGGAAATTGCTTCTATGTCCGGTGTTCGATACGATTCAAAGATCACATGTCAGGGCTATGGCCCGACCTTGAATTAGGAGAATCAAATGAAACTTCGAAATGCCCTGATAGCTGCCGTTTTATTGACGGCAGGCCCCGCGCTGGCGCAGACACCCGCGGGCGGCCCGCCGCAAAAGCCGGCTCCAGTTCAACCGGGTCAAGCCGCGGCGAAACCGGAAGCAGTCCCGCCAGCGGAGGCGGCCGTGAAACTAGACCCAGCCAAGGACGTGGCGATCCGGCACTTATTAGACATCACCGGTGAATCTAAAGAGGGCGATAACATAAACACAGGAATAACCGACCGGGTTCACGAAGTAATGAGCCGCGCGCTCCCTGCCGACCAGCTACCCAAGTTCATGAACACCTTTTCTCAAAAGTACACGGCGAATGCTCCGCCGAGTGCCGTCACCGACGCCGTCGTCAAGATCTACGCCCAACATTTTTCGCTGGAAGACATTCAGGGAGTGACCAAGTTCTACGAATCGCCCCTAGGTCAGCGCATGGTCAAGGAAATGCCGGACGTTGCCCGAGAATCACAGACGGCCGGTATGCAGATCGACCAGAAAGTCGTGATCGAAGTACTGCGCGGAATGTCCGACGAATATCCGCAGTTGAAGCAGATGCTTCCGCCGGACCCAGCGCATCCGGCTCCTGCGCCAAATGCCGGTCCTGCTCCAACGCCCGCGCCCGGAACTTCTGCTACGCCTTCACCGGCGCCGAGTTCAACTCCAACGCCGAAACCGACTCCACCGCAGCAGTAATTGTTTTAGCAAGGTTGGGGGTCCAACAAGGAGCTTGCTAATGCCGCGAATATTTCCGGATGGGGATGGGCGTTCCATATTCAGGCCGCTGTGGGCCGCAATGGTTTTCCTCGCGGTCGTAGCGGGCTACGCGGTTTTCGCACAACAACCGCCGGAGAAGACCAAGCAGGCTCCTGTTACGGTGTCGGCGGCAATCAGCTTGAAGGACGCCCTCGACCAGCTAGGACGTGAATACGAGCGGGACCATCCTGGGGCAAAAATAACGTTCAACTATGCGGGCTCGGGAACTTTGCAGCACCAAATCGAACAGGGCGCGCCGGTGGACATATTCGTCTCGGCCGCCCAAAAACAGATGGATGCGCTGCAATCGGCGGGTCTGATCGTTCCCGAAACCCGGCACGATATCGTGGCCAACGATCTAGTGCTGATCGCTCCCTCGTCGACCGATGAAATTCATACGTTTCAGGATCTAGCAAAGGCCACGGTGAAGACGGTCGCGATTGGAGAGCCTGCTACCGTGCCGGCGGGGATGTACGCGCAACAAACGCTCGAGCATCTCAATTTGTGGGCGACAGTACAGAAAAAGGCGGTGTATGCGAAAGATGTCCGGCAAGTAGTGACTTTCGTGGCTACAGGGAATGCGGACGCTGGACTCGTGTATCGCACCGATGCGCAAACTTCGCCCAAGATTCGCACGATTTTCACCGCTCCTCCAAGCTCGCACGATCCCATCGTTTATCCCGCCGCGGTGCTGAAAAATTCAAAGGATCCCGGCGCGGCACGACCATTCCTGGAGTTTTTGGAGACACCGCACGCGCTGGAGATTTTCAGGACCTACGGTTTCAACGATCCGAATAATCCATCTGGAAAGATCTGATCGGTTACAATCGCGCCGATGGATTGGTCTCCGCTCTGGATATCGCTCGCGACAAGCGTGACGGCTACGGCCATTACGTTGATGGCCGGTTTGGCCGCTGCCGTTTGGCGGGAACGGCATAGCGGTCCGGCCCTGGCTTTGGTGGACGGGTTTTTTCTCCTGCCTCTGGTGTTGCCCCCCACAGTTGTTGGCTTCCTGCTGTTACTTCTGTTTGGCCGCAACGGTCCGCTCGGGAAGCTGCTGGTTCGTTGGGGGGCGACAATTGTTTTCTCCTGGCCCGCTACCGTGATTGCTGCGGCGGTGGTTGCATTTCCGCTCATGTATTTGACCGCGCGCGCTGCGCTGGAACAGGTGGAGCCTGATTTGTTGCAGGCAGCGCGAACGCTGGGCGCATCGGAGTGGCGAGTGTTTCGGGAGATCGCGCTGCCGCTGGCGTGGCCGGGGGTGCTCGCGGGCACGGTACTTTCTTTTGCACGCGCGCTCGGTGAATTCGGCGCCACACTCATGATCGCGGGAAATATTCCGGGGCGAACGGAAACGATTCCCATCGCGATTTACTTCGCGGTGGAGGCGGACGATCTTCAGCGTGCGTTCTCCTGGTGCGCAATCGATGTCGTGATTTCGCTTGCGCTTCTTAGCGGACTTTATTATTGGACGCGCATGCAGGGACTCGAACGTTCTCGGCGAGTGGCGCGTTGAAATGGCGCTCGACGTTCAAATCGAAAAAGACCTTCCGGATTTCCATCTCAATGTAACGTTCGACGCCTCGCAAGCGCCGCTCAGTATTCTGGGGCCATCCGGCGCGGGAAAAACAATGCTCCTGCGATGCATTGCCGGACTTGAACAGCCGGATCGCGGCCGCGTTGTTTTAAACGACCGCGTTCTGTTCGATTCGGACAAACAGATTCGAGTTCCGGCGCGCAACCGTCGAATTGGGATGGTATTTCAGCATTACGCGCTTTTTCCGCACCTAACGGTGGCCGAGAATATTGCCTTCGGTCTGAGGGGACTTTCGCCCAAGCAGCGAGCAGCACGGCTTTCCGGGCTCATCGAGCGCATGCATCTCGCCGCACTGGCCGAGCGCTATCCGCGTGCCTTGTCAGGTGGCGAGCAGCAGCGCACGGTGCTTGCTCGGGCGCTGGCGATTGATCCGGAAGCTTTGTTGCTCGATGAACCGCTGTCGGCGCTGGACACGCATTTGCGCAGTCAGGTGGAGATGCAGCTTCAAGAGACCTTTGCGACCTACCGGCGGCCGGCGCTGCTCGTGACGCACAACATCGAGGAAGCCTACCGGTTAGGCGAGAAGCTGTTGGTGTTGTCGCGCGGACGTATGGCGGCATACGGAGCGAAAGAAGAACTGTTTCGACATCCGCCGGCTCGCGAAGTGGCGCAGGTGACGGGCTGCAAGAATTTTTCACGCGCGCGGATGAATGTCGACGGCAGCGTGGAGGCCCTGGACTGGGGTTGCCGGCTTCGGGTGAGCCAAACTATCTCCAAGCCGCCCGCGTTCGTAGGGATTCGGGCGCATTACATTGATTTCCTGGAATCCACGCCGGGAAATACTGCGTTGCAGAATGTTTTTCCTTGTTGGCTGGTCCGCGCTTCCGAGACACCTTTCCGGATTACGCTCTACTTGCGATTGCATGAGCCGCTTGCGGACGAGACGGCGTTCGATTTGCAGGCTGAAGTGTATAAGGAAAAGTGGCAGCGCTTTCGCAATCAGCCCTGTCCCTGGCACGTGCGACTGTCGCCAGAATCGCTGTTCATGATGGCTGAATAATCTAACTGTGCCGCCGAAGCCCTCCCTCAGTTTCAGTAAACGCGAGTTAGAGGTCTAGTTGAAGTGCTTCACGAATTTCACGTCCATGCCGTAAGTGCCGTTTATATCGCGGAGAAAAATGATGGAGAGGTCGCGCTTCACGTGGTATTCGACTTGGATGAGTTGTTCTTGATCGGACGCAGCGTTTGAAGAGTAAGTGATCGTCAGGTCGCGCGAGAATTGCTGCTCGATGGTGACACGCGCGGCCGCGTTTGATTCGGTGGCGGTGCCAGCGAGAAACGGATCCACGCGAAAATGGCTGATGCCGAAGAGTTTTTCGATGCGCCCGCCGAATCCCGTTGAAATAGCCTCCGATAGCAGAGCGGTGGCTCCGTAGTTCTGGCCACCCGATCCTTGCGAGCGCAGAGCGCTTTCTTGTCCGGTGGTTCCCAGGGCGAGCAGTGCGATGACGTCGGAATCCGGCAGCGGGGGGTCCGAGCGATAGTTGAGAGTCAGGCGGCTAGCGGGGCCGGTAAAATTGATGGTGACTTGATACTGGCTGATTACCGAAGTGGCTTCAATGTTCAGGATCGGGTCTAGCCGGAACGGATTCGCAAAATTGATGTCGCCGCGAGTGAGCGTGAAAGTGTTGCCGCGGAATTCCATCTGCCCGCCAAGCAAATGGATGTGCCCGAGGAGCACGGGACGGTCCCAAGTACCGCGCAGGTGGAGATCGCCGTCAATTTCGACGTGCGCGCCGCCCCACTCGATGCGGGCGCCGGGACTGGTATGGCCTGAAACGTCAAATGTCAGGTTGCGCATGAACGCGGAGGTGGAAATGGCGACGACGCCAGTTTGGGCAGACGAAGCGAAGAAGGAGGCTAGGTCCACTCCTTGAGCAAACAACAGACGTTGTACCTGGATGCGTCCGGAAAGAACTGCGGCTTCCTGCGTTCCGGACATTTGCAGTGTTCCACCAATCAACCAGCTCATCCCTGCGGGATACCGAACGCGGACCTGTGGCGTCTCTGCGTTGATTTCGTAACGCATGGGCCCTTCGCCGTAACTCAAGCTCCCGCTTAGGGTCAATTGGCCGCCGCCGGATTCCGCGGTGACGCGATCGAACAGCAAGCGGCTGCGGTCGAAGACCAGACTTCCGCTTACGTGGCTTAGACCCACGGGAAAGTCCGAGTAGTGCGCGGAAGCGTCGCGTATATTTGCGCGGCCAGTGATGCGCGGCTTCGACATGGTGCCTTCGATCGAAGCGTTGACATCCGCTTCACCTTGGGCCTCCAGTTCAGGAAGCAGGCCTCTGGCAAAACGCAGGTTGACGCCGCCGGAAAGATTGAAGTGCAGCGGGCGATCGCGGTCGAAACGCGCGGAGCCGCTTAGCTGCATATCCGTGTTGGGCCCGTTGAGGTGCGCTTGTTCGATGCGCACTTCGTTGCGGCGATAGGTGATGCGGATGGGGCCATCGTTTTGGAGCTGCACGAATTCGTAGTCGAAAGAAATTTCGGAAATGTTTACTTTTACTTCGATGGTGTCTGGTTGCTTGAGCGCGCCGGCGATCGTGAATTCACCGGTCACCACGCTTGGACGCGTGAGATTCTTCAGATGAAGTCCCGCGGTGATGAAGACATCCAGATCGAATTCCTTCACAGACAGAGCCCCGGAGACGAGCTGGTCTCCAGTTAATCCAACGTCGAGTTGCCCGGTTAGCTTTCCCTTGGACATCTCCGAATTGAAAGTGAAGTGGGCGTTGACGCCATCGGAATCAACCTGAGCGCGAAAGTCGCCTTCGTTGTCGGTTCCAACGGTGAGTCCGATTAAACGAAGGTCTCCCTTTGCAATGGGAGTGCGGACAGGCCCGCTGCCGCGAAGGTTGAACTCTAGATGTCCCCTGATAGGTAAAGACGATTTTTGCAGAGCAGCTATTTTTTCAAGTGCGATATCCGCGCCGGTAAGATTGAACTCCGTGGCTTGCTCGCTGGGACGATAGAGCACGTCCCCGTCGACATGTCCGGTGTCGCGGCGCAAATCGGCATGCAGAAGGCGAATTTCATCGCGGGCGAGATGTAACTGGCCGTCCAGCCGGTCGAAATGGAAACCTTTGGCTAGAATGTCGTCGAGCACGAAATTTCCGTCCAAGACAGGCTGGGCGCTGGTTCCACCGCCAACAAAGGTGCCGCTCAGCAATCCGGTAACGGGGTATTTCGTGCCGAGCATGGCTTGCAGGTCCGCTGTTGGGCCGCGTTCAACCTGCGCTTTCAGGGACCAAGTGCTGGAGGGCACAAAGCTCCAGTCACCATCGAAATTCATGCGGAGATCAAGCGCTGCCGAGAATTGCCCGCGCTTTACCGTAGCCTTGGCCAAATGGAAAAAATCGAGCGAGTATTCAAGATCGCCCTCGATGCTGTCCCAATAGAGCGCGTCGTAATGCGCATTGCTGGCGCTGAAATGACCGGCGAAAGTAGGGCCCGCAATGGGGCCTAAAATACGTCCTCGAAACACGATATCGCCGGCTTCCCACGCCGGAACCGCGCCTACGCCGCGCAATTTATTGATGAAGTCATCCCAAGGGACTAGATCGGACGTGTTGAGCTTAAGTTCCAAGGCGGAATCGCGGCCCCCGAGATAGCCTTCGAAATCAATCGTTGTCGTCGGAGTCGAAATTTCGCTATGGGAAAACGTCGCCGCGCCGAGGTCGGCCGAGTAGTCGTAGGTGATGGAGGCCGCGGCGGACGTGATTCCCGGCATCGTTGGAGTAGGGGTCCAACGGGACTCACCCGTGGAACGAAAATGCGCGAAAGCACCGCTCCAGGTATTGACCGAGTTCACTTCCATAATGGAGTCCCAATGCAGTGTTTTCACTGGAAAGTCGGGATTGTCGACGGCCGCGTAGGCAGCGGCTAAACTTGCGCCGTGCAATTGAGTTTCGGTGCGCACGGACAGAGTTTTCAAATCCATTTCTAATCTGCCATCCAGCGTTCCGCCGAGAGCGTGCGCACCGAACTTTGGCAACACCAGGACATCCTTGGCCAGGTTGTAGTCGCCCCAGGTTTCGATGCCGTTGGCATGGAACCACACATACGACAAACTGACCTTTTGGGCGGAGTAGTGTCCGCTGGCCGTCCAGTCGATTAGGTTGTAACTAGCCTGACCGGTGAAATCCACGACGGCGTCAGGCACCAGAGGCTGACGAAGTATGGCGCGCAGATCAACCAGCGCTACGCGCGCACGGTAGCGAAAATTCCAAATCGGCCGCGAGAAGCTGGGCAGCTCGGCGCGCAGATTGAATTCGGAGTGCGGGAGCTTCCAGACAAACTCATCGAGCTCGAAGGCGTCACGGTGCAGAGTAAACCTTGCGGACAGATCAGAGCGGGACGAAGCATCCCGGCGTTCCGCGATTTCTACTTGTTTCCATTGGAAATTGCCTACGTAGAAATCCGCGCCGTGAGCGGCCGATTCATAATTTAATTTGAAGTCAAAATTCTGTCCTTTCATCGAAAGCGGCACGCGGCGGTCGTTGATGAGCGCGCTGCCGTTTCGAAGTTCAAGCCATCGAATCTGCAAGTCAAAGAGGTTTTGCTGCCACGATTCAGTCGCGGCAATTTTTGGCCGGGGCACATTGCTGTGGCCGTTGTTCTCAAATTGCACAACGACCTCAGGGCGGTCAACCACGAGTTCGCTCAACGCAAATTGGCGGCGGATCAAAGAGAGAATGGTGATACCCACTTCCACGCGGTCGGCATGAAACAGCGGCGGCTTGCCGGCTTCTTCCAAGCCGTGCAGAGTTAAGTTGTCCGCATCGGCGCGTAGACGCAGAATTTTAAGGTGGAAGGCGCCGATTTCCACGCGGGCGCCAGTTCTTAGCTCGAGCTGTTGAATCACCTGCTTGCGGATCCAGCGTTCAATGACGTCTTTTTCCAATAGCTTGGACGCAGCGATGCCCACGATGATCAGGAAGAGGAGCAGGAATAAGGTCCTGCGCTTGAGGCGGCGCCGAGTCACGAGACGCTTCCTTGCGAGACGATGTCGATTTTTAGACGCTGCCTGGTATCGTCGAGCCATTTCACCGCGCGGTCGTTGATGGCCCGCTGAATCAGAACTTCGCGGATGGTATCTTCTACGTCTTCGAGCGGAGGGACGCGCTCGCCGCGGGCTTTGAGTTGGGGCGCGAATTCTTCGTTGTAGTAGGTTTCTACTTGCTTGTCGTCCACCTGGGCCGCTGCGCGGAAACGGTAATCCAAAAAGTGCGAGAGATAAAGTTGCTGCCCGAGGATTCGCATGACCGCTGATTCGGTCAAGTCCGCAGCGGCAAGGCGTTTCCGGAACTCTTCGGGGGAAGGGAACTGTTTCACTAATTGCTGAAATGCAATTTGCACGTCGTCGGCGGAGGGGAACGGATACTTCGCGGCGCTGGCTTCGCCGCGCACGATCCATTGGTCCACCAACTCGCGGATCAATTCGCTTTGAGGTTTGGCTTGGCCGTCGGAAAGAATTTGGAAGGCGCCTAACTCACGGACTTCGCTTTCCAAGATAATGTCGTCCTCAACGCGTGCGGCCACGCCATCGATCGGGATGGCCGCGGAACCATCCTGAGCCGAACGCGATTCAGGAGCAGGATCTGATTGCGCACGGATCCCGATCGCTCGTGGTCCGGCGAGCATCACCAACAGCCCGATGGTTAAAATCATTTGCCGCAATGAAGGCCCCATGAGTCTCGCATCAAAAAACCGGCCCAATGTTGAACGAGAATTCGAAACGCGGAAGCCGGAAAAGCTGTGGCACAGTGGACGGCGCAATGGTGGCCTGATATTGAGCCGGATTGATTTGGAATCCGAAGTCCACGCGTACCGGGCCGACCGGCGTGGGATATCGCAAGCCAAAACCAACCGTGTGAGAAAAATAATTAAGGTTTGTAGTGGAAGACGGTTTCCAGGCCAAGGTTATGTGGTTCACATCGCTATACACGTTGCCACCATCGTAAAAAACCGTGCCACCCAAACGGTTGCCGATATAGGGCAGCTTCATTGGAAAGCGCAACTCCTGGTTGAAGACCAGAAGCGCGAGTCCGCCAATGGGGAAGCCGGTGCATGGGTCGCGCGGGCCGGCTTCATTCAGTCCGAAGCCCCGAAGGGAGGTTGCGCCGCCCGAAAAAAAGCGCTCGGGTAAGGGAATCACTTGCTCTATAACGGGAGGAGTGGTCGAGCTGCAATTTGTCGACCCGCCCTCGGACGAGCCGCCCTCGATTGTCCGGCCAAAAGGCTCCTCGAGGCCAAAACGGACAGCACGGGCGAACACGAAGTCGCGTCCAAAGGGATGGAATGATGAGTTCTGGAAGAACCCCCGAAAAAAGCTCGCACTGGAACCGAGCGAAGTGGAAGCAACGCTCAAATCGACGGTGTTGAATGTTCCACGTTTGGCGTCAGCTGGATTGTCACGACGCTCCCGTGCGTAGGTGATGCCGAAACCTGACACCAAAGTCGGCTGGCTGAACAGCGGAATTTCGTCGGGAGTGATGTGCAGGTTCGATGCGGTCACTCGGCGGAAGAAATAGCGATAAAGGAGCGAGGTGGAACGCGAAAAGGTCTCGGCGACTTGAAACGCTCCTTCGTAACGCACGGAGGTGAAGGTCTGTATGTCCTGGGTCTTGTCGGCGAAGCCAATTAGCTGAACACCCAGCGAGGGATGTCCGCCAAAGTTGTCGGCGGTATAGCTCACGAGCGATCGATACTGCAGAGTGCTGGCGCGAACCTTAAACGTGAGCGTTTGAGCCAAGCCGAACATGTTGGACCTGGAAATTTCGAATATGCCGCGCGGGCTCGCGGCGATCACCGTGGCGTTGGGATTGCAACTTTGCTGACCTTTGGTAGAACTGCTACAGCTAGCGCCGATTTGTTGGACTTCAAATCCAACGCCGTAGCCGATGGTGTAGCGCTTTCCTTCCTGCAAATCGACAACGACAGTTTTATCCGGGTCGGTGCCAGCCGGATTCTGCGGCTCAATCTGCACGCGATTGAACACCCCCAGGTTGTAGAGCCGCCGCTGCGTCTCCACCACGTCGCCTTCGCGCAGCGGGCCGCCGGACTTGATGCGAACCTGGCGCAAGATGATGCGCGGCCGTGTAAATTGGTAACCGGTTGTCAGGACTTGCGCTACTTCGATGCGCACGCCTTCAGCGATGTGATAGCTAAGCCGGACTTCAGTGGCCGTGGCACCCGGTGAAATTTCTTCCTGAAAATGAGCCTCCGGGAATCCTTCGTTATAATACATGGCGAGAATATTATTGCGGTCGCTGGCGACCGACGCGGCGGAGTAAGGCTGGCCAGGTGAGGAGCCGATTACGGCGAGCAGCGCTTCGGTGCTCATCAAATGATTGCCTTCAATGTGAAGGTTGTCCACCAGGGTTTGCGGACCTTCCACGATGTCGTATTTGACAAAAAGATTTCCCTTTTTGCCTTGATAGCTGGAATCCACGGAGGAAGCCACCTTCACATCGAGAAAGCCATTGGAAAGATAAACGGCGCGGATGGAATCGGCGTCATCGTTCACCAATTGTTGGCTAAACCGGCCATTCGATCCAAACGAAGCGGGCTGAAGTTGCATGCGACGCTCGAGCAGACTTTTGCTGAAATATTTGTTGCCGCTGAAGCCAACCGCAGCAAGACGGAATTTATCGCCGAGGGTAATGCGATAGCTGATCACGCGGCCCTTTTCGGTTGCGTCTCCGTGAGAACTTACCTCCACTTGCGCATTGAAATAACCTTGCCGCTGAAAGTAGTCGCGGATGTTGCGGCGGCCTTCCTGAAGCAAATCCTCATCCACCGCGCCTTCCGCATAAATCGGCAAAATCGAGCGGAGCTTTCCCTTACTCAGGTGCGCACCAACGATTTCGATACTCACGCGCGGTCCCGCATTAATTTCATATTTCAATGGCACAACGTTGGTTTGCGGATCATAGGCTCCGGGCGTAATGAGCACCGCGGCCCCGAGATATCCTTGATTGACTAGGTATTTTTTGAGTCGCTCGGTGGCCTTTCCAAGGCGCGCGGTAGTCAGCTGATTTTTCAGCTTAATCTTTGAGCGATGAATGACCTCCTCGTCAGGATACGGAGTTTTATTTTGAAGCACGAAGCTCCCGACCATGGCGCGCGGTCCCGGAACAACGGTGATCATTACATCCATCTGCCGCGTACCTTCATGAGGGGTGAGTTTCCAGCTCACCTGCGCTTGGTAAAGCCCCTCGTTGTGGAGCGTCTCTTTCAAACGTTCGATGGCTTCTTGCAAGGCGCTGTCGCGGAACGGTTCGCCCAACCCCAGCCGCAAAGAGGCTAGCGCGGCTGGTTCGCTAGGAGGGTCTTTTAGTCCTTCCACCCGGATCGCGTTATTGAAATAATTTCGGCGAACGTGAAAATCCAATCGCAGACCTTGCGACGTGGACTGAGCGGTTGCGCGAATGTCGGCATAATCGCCGGTGCGGTACAGCTGCCGCAAGGCGTCGCGCTCCTTGGCGATATCGAATTGGTCGCCTACGTGTAGGGGAAGCGAGAACGGACTTTGCGCCACGTTTTTCCCAGACTCATCCAGAATGCGGACTTCCGCTATGCGCTGTCCTTCCAACCGGGCGTCTTGAGCGCGCGCGGGAAGACACATGAAAACGGCCCCGGCAACCGCTACCGCGACCCAAGCGCCAGCAAGGCCCGCGCGTCGGCGCGGCGAAATCGGCGTGTTGCGAGGGAGTCTCATTCGCCAGAGGGTTAAGAAGAAAGGTTAGCACGGCGCGTTGCCTGTACGACGCGAAAAGGCGCTATCATAATTCACAGCAGGAAACAGCAGATGAAGAGCGAACAACGCGAAAAATACTCTCGCCAGATTCTGTTCCCGGGCATCGGCCCGGAGGGCCAGGAGAAGCTTCTGGGTGCAAGCGCCGTGCTGGTGGGCTGCGGGGCGCTGGGCACGGTGACCGCAAATTTACTTGTCCGCGCCGGGCTAGGGCGCCTGCGGATCGTCGACCGCGATTTCGTGGAGCCATCGAATTTGCAGCGGCAGACTTTATTCGAGGAACCCGACGCACGCGAGTTCTTGCCCAAAGCGGTGGCTGCCGAGCGGCGTCTGCGTTCGATCAATGCGGATGTGCGAATCGAAGCGGTTGTCGCAGATCTGGTTCCGGAAAATGCTCAAGAGCTTCTCGCCGGTTTTGAAGTAATTATCGATGGCACCGATAATTTCGAAACGCGGCTGCTCCTCAACGATGCGGCGCTATCGCTGAACATCCCGTGGATTTATGCGGCTGCGATAGGAAGCTACGGCGTGACGTTCACCATTCAGCCGGGGCGCACGGCGTGCCTGGCTTGTTTGTTGGAAAACCAGGAAAAAAACGTGACCGCGGCAGTTGAAGCTACTTGCGACACTGCTGGGATTCTAAACGCCGCAGCGGGAGTCGTGGGGTCGATGGAAGCGGCGGAAGCGACGAAGATTTTGGCTGGGAAGATGGAGGCACTTCACGGACGGCTTTTGTCGTGCGATGTGTGGACTGGGAAATTTCAATCTATCCGCGTTTCGCGCAATGCGAACTGCCGGGCGTGCGTGCGCCGCGAGTTTGCTTATCTCGAAGGTGAAGTTCAGCCGCGTGTCACAATGTGCGGACGCGATTCGGTCCAGATTCATGAACGCCGGCGGAGCCTTAACCTCGGTGAGCTTAGCCGCCGGCTGATGCAAGGCTCGGCGGGCGAAGTGCGAAATAACAAGTTCTTGCTGCGGTTTCGAGTAGCACCGTACGAGATGACGATATTTGCCGATGGCCGCGCGATTGTGAAAGGGACGAAAGATCCGGCTGTGGCGCGGTCGCTTTACGCGCGTTTTGTCGGTGCGTAGTGCTGACGCCGAATTTTATGGAAATCTGTTCAGCCGGAGAAGCGGCGGGTTGCCGATTGGCGCATGGCTGCGCGGTCCATGTTTTCGCGAGTATTCATTAGCGTTAGCAGAGTGCTTAGAACACGCGCCTTCAGTTCATCAGACATGGGGAATCCGCTGGTAGCGGTGTTGACCAGCACCTCGCCGCGTGCGGATATTTTCTGCATAAATTCCACCTGGCGTTCGTGCTTAGTGTTACCCAACGCAGTTTCGCGGCGCATCTCAGCGCATTCGTTTTCTATGAAAAGCGTGAAATGAAGGACACACAGGTGTTCTGCGGCTAGCCCGGAGGGCACGCCAATCTTGCATCCTTTTGCACTGCAAATCTCGTTCACGAATAGACACCTGTGGAGGCCTTTCTGGTTTGTAGCATTTTCTCAGGGGGGATTCCAGTTTACCTAAACGCGCTGCGCTCAATCAGATAGCAGTTACTTGGGTGAATCGGCTCCGACCCTGCTGGTCTCGGGTTCTTCGCTGCCGTCTATTCGTAGCGCAGAGCTACCATGGGGTCCAGTCGCATGGCGCGACGCGCGGGCGCATAGCAAGCCCAGAGCCCGATCCCTCCCAGCAAAAGTATCGCGGTTGAAAATGTGAGCGCGTCTGTTGGGCTCACACCTACCAGAAGTGTAGCCATCGAATGGGTGATCGCCCAGGCAAGCAACGCCCCGGATAGCACTCCTCCGATTACCAGCACCAATCCCTGCTGCAAAACGAGCAGCAGGATATCCCGCCGACTTGCGCCGAGTGCCATGCGAATTCCGATCTCATGGGTACGCTGGCTTGCGGCGAACGACACGACTCCATACACGCCCACCACAGCCAGGACCAGACCGAGTATTCCCAAGGCTGCAGCCAGAATGGCTCCCAGCTTGAAGACGAAGAATCCATTCCCTCCCGCCAGGGACGCCCTCATGGTTTGAACGTCGGAAGCTGGCATGTTTGGATCCAGTACGTGGACCTCGCTTTGCACCTGGGTGATCAAGGTTTCCGGCGGCAGCGAAGATCGAATCTGCAGTGATCTGTAGCTCGTATAACTTTGCGCCAGCGGAACATAGAAATACGGTTCTTTGTCCCATCCGATGAACACGTACTTCCCATCACCTGTGACTCCGACGATTTCAACGAAAGGTCCCGTCGCGCTCTTCAAACTGAATCGTTTTCCAATGGGATCCTCGTTGGGCCAGAATTGATGCGCCATGGTCTGATTCACGATCGCCACGAGCGGCGCCTTTTCATCGTCGTTCTCCCGAAATACCCGGCCGCGAAACAGCGGAATTCGCATGGTATCGAAATAAGGGGGGTCCACGTGGTTGTATATCACCACCGGAGGCTGCTGGCCGGGAGCGGGCGGATGACCTTCGATGTAAACCGCACCCCCGTCATTCACCGTTCCCATCGGCACACTGAAAGCCAAACTCGCCGATTGCACCCCCGGCAACGAATGGACGCGCGCTTCGAGGTCTTGATAGAAAGTCTTTGTCCGGACTTCGTCGTATCCAACTTCTTTGGGGTCCAGAGTTACGTTCAGCAAATGGTCAGCGTCGAATCCCAGTGAGGCTCGTTGCGCGCGGAATAAGGTGCGGACGAATAAGCCGGAGACGATCAATAGCACCAAAGAACCAGCTACCTGCGCCACGACCAGCACGCTTCGCACGCGATGGCGGCTAACGCCCGCCGTATCGCTCCTGCCCGCGCCGTGAAGCAAACTGTTCATACCCGCTCGTCCAGCGCGTATCGCGGGCCACACGCCCACCAGCGTGCCAGTGAGCAGAGCGGCTGCCATGGCGTAAACAAACACGCGCCAATCAAAACTGAAATCCAAGTGGATCGGAAAACGGGACGGCGGCAGAAGTGAGGCAACCGCTCCACCGGCCCAAACGCCCAGTAGCAGTCCGCCGGCTCCGCCGAAGAGCGCCAGCAGAATGCTCTCGGTGAGTAGTTGGCGGATCAGCCGGATGCGACTGGCTCCCATCGCGGCGCGTATGGCCATTTCGCGTTGGCGCATCGTCGCGCGAACCAGCAAAATATTAGCTACGTTCGTGCAAGCCAGCAAAAGAACCAGAGCCGCAAGCAGCAAAAATATGCCGACAATAAATGGAACAATATTTTTCGCATAAGGTTGTGGCCGCGCCAACCTTTCCGGAATAGCGCGAACCGTCACTCCTTTGTCCGTTGCGGGATATTGTTCGGCCAACCTCTGCGCGACTACGTTCAACGAGCTCTGGGCCCCCTTCACGCTCACGCCGTCTTTGAGACGCCCCATCACGACCAGCGAACGGGCGGTTCGGTCGGTCCAGAACGTGGCCGCGTCGGCGGCCGGCATCATGTTCAGCGGAACATAACCGTCAAAATCGAGCGCGAAGTTGGTACCGCAAAATCCTTTGGGCGCCACTCCAATAATTGCGGCCTCTTGGCCGTCGATGAGAGCTTGCTTCCCGACTACCGTGGGGTCACCTCCAAACCGCTTCTGCCAATAAGAATAGCCTAGCACTACGTAGGGGTCTTTACCGCTCGATTCACCCTCCGACGGAAGGAAGAGGCGGCCAACCGCCGGCTGCAATCCGAGAGTAGAGAAATAATTTCCAGTGACTCGAGCGTAGAGGAACTGATTTGCTTTGCCATCGACACTGAGGCCGCCGAGGTCGACCTGGGAACCAAACAGGCTGGAAAATGCGTCCGCTTGTTGCCGAAAATCCATGAGTTGCGGATAGGAGAGAGTGTAGATTCCTAGAGTGTCACCCTCGAGCTTCGCGGCCAGCACCGTAATCTGCTCGGGCGATTTCGCCGGGAGCGGCCGCAACAGAAAACCGTTCACGATGCTAAAGATCGCGGTGTTGGCTCCAATTCCCAGGGCTAGCGTAAGGACTACGATCATCGTGAGCGAGGGAGACTTCGCGAGCATTCTGAAAGCAAAACGAATGTCCTGCCATAGGGTGGCCATGAAGTTATTCTCCTTCCGGTTGATGCGTAGATAGCACGTTCCGAACCCTATACCGAGTGTGTATATGTATCTGTTAACGGGCAGCTTACGACGCTCGAAGCTGGTGCTGTCGATAGGATTGGTGAGCGATTCTGAGATGCTTGTTGCGAAAACGAACACCTGATTCGTAGCGCAGTGGAAGCTTGCGATCGACCACTGCCCATGCTAAACACAATCTCGCGGCGCACCTAAGACCAAAACAAACCCCGCATGCCACACCTCACGCAGCACGAAGTGATGACCATGTTCCTGGCGCTCGCCGCGCTGCTCGGGACGGCCAAGCTCGCCGGCGAATTGATGCAGAAGCTGGGGCAGCCGTCCGTTCTAGGCGAGATTTTCGCCGGGATCCTGCTGGGGCCAACCGTGCTGGGCCACTTCAGGCCGCAGATATACCAGTTTTTGTTTCCTAGCATGGGCGCGATGCCGATTGTGTTGGAAACGGTGACCACGATCGGCGTGGTGTTTTTTCTGCTTACCGCCGGACTTGAAATCGACTTGCGCAGTATTTTCCGTCAAGGCAAGAGCGCCCTGCTGGTCAGTTTCTTCGGTGTGATCATTCCATTCGCGCTGGGCTTCGCAAGCGCGTTTGCGTTCCCGCGCTTCCTGGGTGCCGGAGAAACTGCGAGCAGACTGATCTTCGCTTTGTTTGTGGGCACGGCGCTTTCGATTTCGGCGCTGCCGGTGATCGCCAAGATTTTAATGGATCTGAATCTGCTGAGAACCGAGATGGGGACGGTGGTGATGTCCTCGGCAATGTTCGACGACCTGGTCGGCTGGATTTTGTTTTCGATGGTTCTGGGAATGATGAATGCTGGGCCGGAACATTCCATCGATGGCGTGAAACGAACAATCCTACTAGTTTGCATTTTCGCCGGACTAGCTCTGACCGTCGTGCGTTGGCTGATTGACAAAATACTTCCGGTTATTCAGGCGCACACCAGTTGGCCGGGCGGAGTATTGGGATTTATTTTTACGCTGACGTTGGCCGGAGCGGCTTTCGCGGAGTTTGCGGGAATTCATGCGGTATTTGGCGCGTTCATTATCGGAATTTCGATTGGAGAATCGACGCATTTAAGAAAGCGGACGTCCGAGCATATCCATTCGATTGTCACCAATGTGTTCGCACCATTCTTTTTTGCGAGCATTGGATTGCGCACCAATTTCGTTTCCAAGTTTGATTGGAGACTTACGGCAACGCTGATTGGCGTGGCTTGCCTGGGAAAGCTGCTGGGGGCGGGCTGGGGAGCGCGATTAGGCGGGATGGATCGGCGCACTTCCTGGGGAGTGGGTTTGGCCATGAACGCGCGGGGCGCAATGGAAATGATTCTCGGCCTTCTCGCACTGCAAGCTGGATTGATTCGCGAGACCATGTTCGTAGCTCTCGTGGTGATGGCTCTGTTTACGTCGATGGTTTCGGCGCCTGCAATCCATCTCCTGTTGCGGCGGCGGCAAGCGCTAACGCTAAAGGACAGCGTGAGCAGCAAGCTTTTTCTTCCGGACATGAAGCTACGTGCAAAGCAGGAAGTCTTGAAACATATGTGTGAGGTCGCTGCAGAGAGCGTCAATAATGCTCCCGAAAGGTTTCTGCGGCTGGTTCTCGAGCGTGAGCGGGTCGTGCCCAGTGGATGGGAAAATGGGCTGGCGGTGCCACACGCACGCGTCAACGGGCTTCCGCATCCCATCGTAGTGATCGGAAACTCAGGGGCTGGAATCGATTTTAACGCGAGGGACGGAAAACCTTCGCGGCTGATTGTCTTGATTCTTACAGGCGATAACCAGTCGCAACATGATTTGTTGGGCGACGCCGGAGAATTATTCAGTCGCAAGGAAGCCATCGATCAGGTGCTGGAGGCAAAGTCTTTTGTCGAGCTTGTCGCGGCCCTCAACGCACCGGTGAAGTGAGTCCTCTCTATCTATGGGCGCGCCCCCGCGACTACGTTTTTACTACGGTGATGCTATTTCTTCAGTTCAGAACCAGCACTCGCAAGTCCCCGCAACTTCTTTGAAACCAATTAAATAAAGGTGGTGCCGGCTGTGGGACTCGAACTAACAACATAATTTCACAAGCCCTGTGTTTTGGCGGCGTTGCAGCCCGCAGCCCGGCGCTAATCAGTACGAAAAAGTACGACTGGTGGGAAAGACTGTTGGGTCAATGAGAAGGTTCCATCCGTCAACAGTTCCAAGTGGTTGCCCGCTACTCGTAGTTGAACTGGATATCGTGCAGGTTAAAGTCGGTTCATCTTGAGCTTCGCGAGGCTCCACGTGCTTCTTTTCTTCCAGAGATGCGCACTCCGAAACGAGTAAAGCAGTTGACGCAGCAACTACAACAAGCGCCTTTTTGAAATCCATACCTTTAGATTCCCTCCAACCGAATTTCTGCGAGCGGAATCGCCATCTTGTTTTGTAGGTCAACAATCGCTGCGTAGTAGGCGTCGAAAAATTCAGCGATGGATGACCACTCGTCCCAGTTCGGCTCGGCGGCGTATCTCACCTTAATGTTGCTTGAAACCATGTTGGAAAGATGGCTCCTCAATTCGAACAGTCTTTTCGCCTCGGCAAGGTTACCGGCAGTGGGCTTTCCTGTTGCTTGTTTTGACCTCTCAGCAAATCTCTTTGTTGCTGTGCGCAACTCAGTCAGGTTCATCGTGGTTCCTCCTGAGAGGATTTTACCACGCGCTGGCGGTGCTTAGGCCGCTCCCCCCAAGTATGCCTTCCACTTTGCTGCGCTGAGTCCGGAAGTGCGTTGAGCTTTCTTCACGACCCTTCTTCGCTTCGCGTTGAACTTTTTTGCCCACCGGAGTTCAGCCTTTGTTTGGCCGCCGTCCTCCGGCATCTCTCCAACATCTGGTAGGCCGTTCATCAATAAGAAAGCAACCAAAAATCCGCAGTAGAAAGTTCTTTGCGTGTCATCAACATCAAATTTCCTTGCCGTCCTCGCCAGCTTCGCCATCACTTTGTCTCCTTGTCACGAACGCGCAGATTTGGCTCCGGGTGCTTTCCGTTGCCGTACTCTTCTGGATTCATAGCCGAATCTGTATACTCGCCTTCGCAGGATTCACAAAGTCTCACTTGAACGTTGAAGCCGCCGTTTGGAAGTGAGCCTGGGTCGTTCCAAGCTCTGCCAGCAAGGTTGCTAGTTCTCTTTTCTTGTCCTTCCGGCTTCAGATGTTCGCAAACCAAGAACGCAGCGGCTTCTGGTTCTGGCGGTTCGCTCACGCGAATTCTAAGCGTAAAAGTGTTGGTCATTAAATCCTCCGGCGCTAAGCCTACGCGCCCGCAACGTTCCTGCTAGCTGTACTTCCGTCCAGTGTTTCCAGAAAGGGTCGGTCCTGCCGGCCCATGAACGTATGGGCCATTTGGCCTCTCGCCCGAACACCACGGTCTTGGTGAAGGTGTGTCTGTCAGCAGTGCGCCAGGCGCTGCAAACCAAAACAGGAGAGACACGAAAATGACCGATTCAAAAAGTTGGACAGCGGAAGAGGAAGCAAAGATTGGGGAGTTTATTAAGAAGGGCCATTCGCGCGCGGTCGCAACGCGGCTTTTGCGATCTGGCGGAAAAGAGAAAGTGGCCGTCGTCGCGAAGCCGAAAGCGGAGAAGAAAGCAGCACGCAAGCCGAACAACAGCGAGCGTACTTTCCATCGCCCTACACCCAAGAAGCGTGAAGAAATCGACGCACTGATTCGCAAGGCCATCGGCAAGGGCGTCGCTGTGGAAGGTTGCCTAGGCTCGCGCTTCAGCAACAGCGAGGTTGGCGGTCAGCCCTACGAACGCTACTACCTCAGCAACGGCCACACGTGCTTCGTATCCGGCCACGTCAGCGGTGAGTATAAGGTCACCGTTTCGGAGAAGCCCGCAGTGAAGAGCAGCTACACAGTCAAGAAACTGTTGGATCGCCTTGCGCGGAAAGAAAAGCGTTCGTCCAAGAAGACTTACTGAACGGGTTACCTAATCGCGGCAGCGGAGATTGGAATCCTGGCTTTCGTCTCGCTGGCTCTCGTCACTGCTCTGCTTGACCTTGCACTAGGTTGAGCGCATCACGGTACAAAAATGGCACCCAAAATAGCGGTTGTTCCTTAGAACCGCGCCTTTGGAAAAAGCCGACCTCAGCAAGTTGTTCGGCCCGCGTGTGCGCGTCGGCTTCAGAAATGTTCCAGATTTTCGCGAGTGTCGCAGGTGTCTGCTGGGTCTTTTCTCCCTCTAGCTTATCAAGCATCGCCTTCAGGGCGGGATGCTCCGCACACAACGTCTGTTCGTAACGCACGATCGAGACTTCAGGCAGTGCTGCCTTCAACGCACTCCGGTCGAAAAGAGCTTCATCGGCCGGCTCGGGTGCACCCATTTCGAGCTGCTTCAATTGCTGATCCCTCGCGGCAGAAAGTAGGTGAATTAATTCCCGCGGCGCTGTCTTGCCGGTTCCATCCGCAACTCTAGTCAACATCCAATCCAGCGTTGTCGATTTTCTTTCTCCAAGATCAACTTGAGCTGGAAAAATCCGATAGAAAAGCTTTTCTTGCTCCTGAGTGTTCGCGAGAACCGCTGCTGGATCTACCTTGTAAAATTCACGGATCGCCTCGTTGTGTAGGGCGCGGCGAATGACAAGATGTAATAGCGAACGAGCGTCCCAAGTAATGGTAATCGACTGGGTGATATGACTTGCCTCCCGGAACCCAGCAGACACAACCCGCGCCCATATGTCGTCCCGGAGGAAGATTTTTAACGAGATCCGATTGAGGGCTGCCATGTCGCGATAGACCCGAAAGAGCGCCCGGAGCGCGTTTCCTTCAAGATCCGGAGAGTCCGCGAAAGACACATCTAATCGGTCTAGGACGAGCCAAAATGTCAAGTCTGCTTCTTGGAGTGCCTTATCGGCCGTCTCGAGTAGGGTGTCGGCGGAAACGTAGCCGCGGGTTCGTTGTTCAGCACCAGGTTCCCGCAGCGTAATCTTAGCTTCTAAGCCTTCAGGTTGGCCACTGGCCGAACCGACCTTCACACCACCCGAGACAGAATCGATCCGTCGGACGTAATCGAGAGCCGATTTCAGCGACCTTTTCAGCGACCACTCGGACTCCACCAGTTTGACTTCCTCCAAGGCCGATAACAGTTGCTTCGCGTGTTGCGTTTGAATTTTGGAAATGCTAAATACCGTGCCGATCAAAGATAGAAAATAGAGCTTCCACAAGCCTCTAAATTGTTCTTCCGATGCAGGTGGGTCAGATACTAAGTCTTCAAAGACCGGCGTTCCTCTGACACTCTCACAAGGGGCGATAAGAATGTTGCGAGCAAACAGCTCGTCCCGCTTTTTTCTCAGTAGGGAGTAGAGGGCGCTTTTGCCTGAACCCTTTGGACCGTACACAACATCAACTTGGCCGGAAATTACTTTTCGCCATTGGTCGGTTTCAACGAAGTAAGAGATGAGTGTGTCAACTTCATCCTCGGCAATGCGATGGCCGAAAGTGATGGCGGCTAGAACGTCACGTTTGTTCATCGTGAAAAATTCCCTAGATTCAGTCTTAACGCCTTATGCCCGCGACTTGCCCGCGACCTCGCCGCGACCGTCCCGCGACACGAACTAACCTTGGTCGACCCACTCTTGCATTATGCCCCTGTGAATGCGGTACCGCGAGCGCGATGTTGAACCATTAAGGAATTTGCAGTGCTCTGTCCATGAATCACGCTTAGCATCGATTTTGATCCATTTGTCGTAGAACTGTGGAATCCGCTGAATCGTTCCAAGACAATTGAATGCCTGTCGTATCTCCGAAACTGAGCCAGAACCAAAATCGAAGACGACGAGGGCAGGCGAATGGACCAAAGGGAATTTGCGGTCGTCGAGGAAATCGCGGTCGCATGTAACCAGAACGTACCCATTTTTAAGGGCGTAAGCTGCTTGGTTCTCGTCAGGATGCCTCTTTAGACCTTTATCTTGCGCAGTAGCTACATTCGCTCCCATCTTCCGCAATAGTTGCCTTGCTACCGGAGGAAAATTTTCATCTGCATAGAAACGCACCTTAGCGTGCCTCTGTTCGTACTCTATGCCCTGCTTAATCTCCTTTTTGGTTGGTGGATTCAAACGAACCAACTCTATTAAGTTCACCCACACGCGCGGGAGCTTACCATAGACTCAGGCACGAACCAGCTTCCTTGCTGTGCACGACAATCCGTGATACATCCCACCGTAACAAACTGTTCGGATTGCATCACGATGAGCACTTATAAAACAAACTGCCCGAGCTGCGGCGCAATCCTCAGCAAGCCGATTTGCGGCGTTTGCGGCACCGATAGTGAAAGGCCCTTACGGCAAAAATTCCTCTCTTGGTTCGCCTGGATGCGGCAGTACCCGAGGTTCGCCGTTTGGGTGACCTTAGCTGTGATCGGCATGACCTTTGCTGTTGTCGATGAGCACGTCGACTTTTTCGAAAGGCATGCGCCCAAGCTCAACGCGGCTCTCCATGGCGGAGAGATTACAACCACCGGTGATGCGGCCTATCAGATGGGAAAGTGGGTGGATGACCGCAAAAAATTAATGGACGACTTTGCCAGCGACGATTGGGAAGCCATGCGTCGGGAGATGCTTACTCGAAAGCCATACTTGGATGACCTTGTCTTGCGAAATGACAGATTTCAGCGCCGAATTAAGATTGAAGTGGACGGCCACGTCGATGCGAAGGATCCGTGCCAAAATTTAACCACTCAGGAAGCAGCGCCATTGATTGCGCGCGCTACTCAGGTTGAGCAAGAGTTTTATTCTTCGATGGCAAGCACGGAGAAGCTGACTCCGGACGATGCGACGAGGCTTGGTAGAATCGATGACGAACGAAGGACGATAAATCGCGGTTTCGCAGACTTCTACCATCACTGGCAAGGAAAAGGATGCAAATAGCGTGACCGTGTACCGTTCGCTCTCATCCCTCGTCCCAAATGCTGTCGACCTTCTCGCACTTGAAGTTGAGGAACTTGGCGGTGTTTTGCTCACTCATCTCAATAGCGCTGGCAGTCCAGTTTTCCAGAATGGACTGATCAGTCTGAACAATTTCTTCAATCCAACCAGCACTTATCCTCGAACCGAGCCTGAGTACGGAGCATCGCAAGCGAACGTCGATCGGGCGCTGATGGAAGCGTGGAGTTGGCTGGAAAGTGAAGGGTTTTTGATTAGAGATCCCGCCCAGACTGCACCGTGGTTTTTCATTTCGAGGCGTGGACAACGACTGAAATCAGGAGATGATTTTGAAGCCTATCGCAAGGCCAGCTTGCTGCCGAAGGGCCAGCTTCATCCTTTGATTGCTAGTGAGGTGTACCCAGCTTTCTTGCGCGGTAAGTATGATACCGCCATTTTCGAAGCCTTTCGCGAGGTGGAAGTTGCGGTCCGCGAAGCCGGGAAGTTCGGCCCGGATGATTATGGAACGGAACTGATGCGCGAGGCTTTCAAGCCTTCTGAGAAGAAGGGGCAAGCAACAGCGCCTGGTCCGTTAACAGATACGCAGATACCTATCGCAGAACAAGAGGCGATGGCAAATTTGTTTGCTGGAGCAATCGGTTTTTATAAGAACCCTCAAAGCCACCGTCACGTCCCGACTCACGCGGAAGAAGCAGCAGAGGTTATTGTTTTCGCCAGTCACCTTTTGCGGATCGTCGACCGCTTGAAACCGGTCGCGCTCTAGAAGGCCATCATTTCCGTAGAGCGAGCCGCTTCTTCAGCTTCTCTAGCTGCGCTGCCTGCCACTGCTTCACGGTAAGCCCTTCGCGCTTGGCTTGATGCCAAATCTTGCTGTATGCGAGATGCCAACATTTCTTCTGTTCATCCGTCATGTTCTTCTTGTACTTCACACGTCTGACCTTCTGGCAATGCAGGCGCGTTGCTTTGCCATCCAGAAGGCTCATCCGTCCGCGCTTGTTGGGAGGGAAGGTTTCGTATCCGAGTTCGCGCGCGATTATATTTAGCCTGGACAAATTGATCCGCACTTGTCGCGGCGTCATAAAAAGGCCCGCGGCGACCATTGTTGATTCCTGCCCGAGATTCCAAGAACGATATGCCATCGCGACGTGGACGAGCAGCCAGCCTTGGTCTGCCACAAAGAGGTAACGTTGCCAACCATCAATCGTACGTTGCTTCATTTCACTGTCAGGCTTTCTATTCTGCTTTTGGTCTTTCGCATACCGCTCGTTCGTTATGCGAATCAATTCTTGCTTAGTGATCCCTGCGGGCGGTTTCCGTCCCTCGCCTGTACGCGCGTATCTCCATGCGGCAACAGTCAGAACGTGTCTTAGCTTTGCCGGGTCACTTGAAAATTCTGGTATCCAGCGGGGATGGCGCGCGTCTTTGTGGCGCTCAACGTGCATGCGACCGTAGTCGTTGAAGGCGAGGCGCGAATCGATTGACACTACGCGAGTGCGACGGTGGGCGAATTGGTGCTCGTCAAATCTTGAGCCGGGGTCGATTGGTCCGGGCGGAAGAAAAGTGGTCACAGGGTCTGTAGTAGCCATGAACCGCGCCAACTCTGTTACGCAGCTCGCGCCTAAAGAAAAGCAGCTATCAGCAACAGCCGCCTTGGCCGTCGCGTGATAGCTGCTGCTCCCTATTCTCAATCCGTTTATGAATCGGATTAAGCGTTCGTAATCATGCTGATTGGGCAGTCGGCTGCGGCTCCGGTGAATGCGAGCACGCCGTCCGCACGTTGAAAATATTGCAAGCCGATCAGGCCGTTCTCAACGAGGCCAACTGCTTCTGTCAATACACGAATGCGCGTGAGGTCATCGCTGACCAAACGTGTTTTCCAGTAACTGAAGTCGCCAAACAAAACGGGCGTTGCGCTGTGTGCCATGTTCGGAAGCGATGGCGAGACACAAACGCGGCGACCCATAATCGTCGGTAAGCCTTCGGACATCTTGACCAACGGCAGGCCTTGAATGGTGACAATCGCTGCCAAATATTGCAGCGTGTTATCGTTCATCATCCAGACGCACTTTGGAGAGTAGCGGTAAGGCTCCGCAACGTTGAAGTACAGCGCCGCGATGTCCGCAGAACCAATCGTGGTGGCTCCAGTTTCAGACCCGCCCGTGTTGGACTTCGAACCAGTTGCCGTGACTCCAACGACGCTCAGTGCTGCCAGCGCCGTCAGAATTCCGTTAACAGTTGTGCCGCCGCCAGTTCCTGTGACCATCTTTTTGCTGATGCCGCGTGCCATACGTTCACCCGCAAACTTTGCGAAGAGTTCGTATGCGCCATAGCTAGCTTCGAGGTCATCGAAAATTTCCATCGACATCTTGTGGATTGGTGTGCGGAAAGAATACGCTCCGAGCTTGACGCCGTTCGGGCTACCCAAGTCAACTTGCGAGCCAGTCGTGTCGCCAGCTTCGCCGATCTGCACAGCGTTGTTTGCCACGTCGTCGTACGTTCCAATTTCCATCGGTTGTGCGTTGGTGGAGTTGATGACGGTGACAACGTTGGGATCGCAGAAGGGGTCTGTTGCTTTCATCGCGGCAGAAACGTCTGCGAGGAACGCGGTCGGAACAAATTGTCCCAAGCCAGAGTAGGTGCCTATGGCGTTGAGCAGGTTTCCTTCTGATTCATTCGTTCGGAATTCTATTTCTCGTGAGTCCTTCACGTCTCGCAGCCTTTGCATGAAGGCCGCTTTGGCTCGGACTTCAATCGGCGTAGAGTTCAAACGGGTCGGAGGCAAACCATTGCGTCGTTCGTCCTCGTTTAACATTTCCTGATTTACGTCTGTCAGAGTCGCGCCATTTTTGAGTGCGCTGATTCCGAGCTGCAAGAACCGCATTCGGCGTTCGTCGTGCGCAGTGAAAATATTTTTGTTGCTCAGGATGTTCGCTTCCTGAAGTAGTGAATTGAGTTGATGTAAATTGACGTTCATGTGACTTCCTTTTGTTTGGGGTGGTTGTTCGGGAGTGGTGCCGTGCCGAACTACACTTTTAGTTCGATAAAATTTGCCGCAGCAAATCCCTGCGTCGTGCGCGTGGGCTGTCCTGTTCAATCTCGAACGCGAGGCGGTCAATATTCCGTTGGATTTCTGCTGGAGACATGGTGATCTCGGCTCGCACGACGCTGAAGTCTGCGCTTCGCGCGCTAACGCTTGTGCCGTCGTAAGCCGGGCGCGTGACTACTGACACGTCCAGCAAATGCGAGACGTTGGTAATAGTTCGCACCAACATTCTCTTGCCGGATTTTGTTTTGGCGCTGCGTTCCTCTCCGAATTCGTCGAAGTCGTCTTCGTCAAACTCGTCGAATTTCTGGTCGCGTTCGCCAAGAGCGAAGCTGAACGAACAGCCGTTGATGTCGCCACGCGAATGGATTCGTGAAGCTCGTTTGCGGAGTTGGTGTTGGGAAGGTCGCAGTGGAACCTCAGGCCCTTGCAAGTGTCAGCCAATCTCAGCGTGCCGGCAGTTGTGCGGCCAAGAACTTGGTTGACGTCATGATTTTTTAACATCACAACGTCTTGCTTGCTGTTCACCGCGTTCGCAAAAGCGCCGCGCTGGATTCGCTCGCGGTACGTTCCTGCTCCGCGCGCGCTGCCTATCGGGCTGCTCAGCTTGCCGTACGTCGCCGCAAAGCCTTCTATGCTCTTGCCGTCTTTGCTTGCACGGAATTCAAATTGGATTGCGGAAATTCTTCGTTCAACATTAGGCATGGTTGGTACTCCTAAATTGGGATAACGAAGCCTGCCATCGGTGTGGCTTCTTTCGGTTCTGGTCGCGGCTTCCACTGCTAAAAACTCGTTCGTATTCGGCGGCGATGTGTTGTGGGACTGGTTCGTTGATGCCGCAATGCTGAAAGCTCTTTGTGGCCGCGCTTGCGGCGGTTTGCCTGGCTGTATTGCAACTTTCGCACTTCACGGCGATATAAGGCCTGCCGTCAATTTCACGTTTGGCTACAAACCACTTCGCATTCGGAACGCGTTTCACGACGGGCGCGACGTAAGCCTTCGCGACTCCGGCGGCAATCATTCCTTCAGCTTGCTGGCGCGGGAGGTCGTAAGGTTGAGCGTTGGGAAGGAGGTTGATTATTTTCACTGGGCCACCTCGGAAGATCCCGTTAGTTCCACAGTCAAGGTGCCTGCGATGGCACACGCGGGCGAATCCAGTTTGTTTCCCTGCCGGTCGATGTACTCAGCTTGGCCGTTTGTGACCATGCGGTGAGCTGCGGAAGAAATCATCTCCGTTTGCTGTTGGGTCGCTCTGATCCGTACGAGAACCCACGTTGGAGAGGTCTTGCGTAAATCAAATTCTGCTGCTTGGTGATTGTCCATTTGAATCTCCTTATCGCCGGAAGGCGTGACTTCAATACTCCTGAAAGATGTGACGCCGGTTTAGCGAACGCGCTCTCGCAGAGCCAACAGCTCAGCGGGCGGCATGCTCTGTACAATTTCCAGCGAGGCGCTTTCTCGCAGCACTGAACACGACTGGCCTTCAACCATTCGTCGCTTGCGCTCAAAGATGACCGAGTCGTTTTCAATTCGGCGAGACAGAGACAGCAAATCCAGTATCGGAATTTTCTTCGCGTCAAAGCCAACAGCTCTGACCAGTGCGACATGACTATTCAGCATCTTCATCTCCTGTTGGAACCAGTGGCACGAACGGCAACACGTTTGCGTTCTGCTCGATGTCTTCAATCGACCCGGCTACGATTTCGTCTCGGTCATCAATCGCTGTTTGCTTGCTCCGTTCGCGGTCGGTCGGCGAGAGTCCTAGAGTCTTAGCAATGGTCACTAGGCGCGCTTCGCTTTCGGTCGCAATCTTGAGAAGCGGGTTGACACGCTCAACGAAATGAACTTGGCCATTGCTATCGAGCAAAGGAATTTTCACCATCAGCTTTCCCACTAGCCCGGTCGTAGCTTCCAGCCATCGTTCAGTAATCGTTGCGAACAGAGACAGCAAAAGCTCGTCGCCTTCCGTCAGCGTCTTTCTGGCTTCAAGAATCGCAACAGTTCGCTTAAAGATTTTTCGCGCGGTAGCACTCAGGTTCTTCGGAAACTTCGGGCGCCCGCCAGTGAAAGAGCTAGCTTGATTCTTGGCGTGCGACTTCGTTCCATTAAGCCGATGCTCGTGCGCGGATTTTGCCGGCATTGCCATTTGAAAAATCCTTCACAAAAAAGTTAGGCAGCCACGACCGGCCCGAACAGGAGGTAAGGGCCGGTCGCGGCAGGTTTTTCAAGGGAGCCGCTCCGATGGAAGCAGCAACTTGAAGCTCGTTTGGTGCAAAAATTGTTGGGTGATGAAAAACCCTTTGCCTGCGTTCTTCAACGCATCACTTCGCAAGGGTGTTACGCGTGCGCTGTCAGTACTGAAGGCCCATTGTCTTTGCTCGCGCGCGGGCCGACTCTGGTTGCATGACAGTGATCAAGTTTCCGAAGCAGCAGATGGCCCGCCAGAAGCGACTTGCGAAGGCCAGCGCGCAAGTTAAGCGCCTGCTTGCTGACTGGCCAAATTACTTGAAGCGCATGGCCAAGTTCGCAGCAATGGTTAACGAACAGCGCGCGAAGGACGCAGCAAGGTCTGGCCAAAAGATCGGAAGAAATAAGAAATCGGCCGTCAACTCAAGCGACCGCGCGTGAAGAAGCTTGCGCAAACGGTTGTTGAGGGATGGTCGATCTAAAAGAGATAACGCACCCGCCTATTTTCATTCCTAACGTCAGAAGACTCAGCCATTTATCTTGACCATCGTCCTTTCAAAGCATTGCCTCTAACCACTGCTCACTCGTAGTTGCTGCGCTGCGTCGCGCCTGGAGCGGCTGTGCTTGATTGTGTCGGGTTCTAATCGGCTATGGATTGTTTGCTGGCTCGTTTTGGCTGGTTATTGCCACTGCTTTGGAAGGATTGCGCGCGGAGTTTGTTTGCTGGAGGCTAACCGAGGTCTTGCACCAACGCCCTTAATCAAACCAACATGTCCGGTTTGCGCGTTAATCGGGCATTATCCCGTTGGCGAGAAAAACTCGGTTCATGACACCCACCTGTTTAAGTTTCCGTCCATCACTTGCAACTCGGTAGCTCCACAGCGCCACGCGCAATCGAAAGTCTTGCAGTACATTCCAACCCGGTCCACGATTTCTTTAATGACAGAACCGGGTAGCTCAGGGTTGTTGGAACACATGTTGCAAGTATGGCGCTGGGAGCACCTAGGGCATTTGTAAACCAGGAAGTAAAAATGAAGTTGAGCCATTTCTGTCGCTCTCTCAAGAATTGCTGAGCGGAAGTCTTCCGATGGGATGAATTCCCCTGGGAGTTCTGATCTCTCTCTTGAGGATCGCGAGGCCGTTCATAGCATCTTCGATTGCCTGCCACTCCGTTTCATCGTCTAGATTCGTGCGCAATTCGATTGTGCGCGATGCGATTGCCTTCTCTGCGTCAGTAATTCGGTCAGGAAGATTCAGAGGGTTGGTCTCCAGAAACGCTTTCAGATAAGGTCCTTCCCATTTCCGTTCTGCGTTGGGCATGTTCTTCTCCTCTCGATGCTTGAAAAGAGAGTAGGTGTTTCATTTCTCAATTTCTGTATACTTTTGCACACTTTTGCAAGAGCGGCTTTGCTAAGAGGTAGTCGGATAATCGGACAAGTGACGCGCTAGAACTTTACTTCCCCGGCTTGTGCGTAAATCGGGAGTTTGGTTGATTGCGTGCCGGGAATATGCGCTTCCGGGGAATCGTAATTCTGCTAAGATTGCTTCAGACGGTTATTTTATGGCAACAGTCCCGAGATCAAACCGCACCAAATCGAAGATTAAACTCACAGAAAAGCTCGCCTTCAACGCCCAGGATTTTCTTGATTCGGCAGGTGTGGCTCGAAAGGTCACGGAGTTCAAGAAAAAGGAAGCAGTCTTCTCGCAGGGTGATCCCGCAAAGAATGTTTTATACATCCAAAAAGGCGGAGTAAGACTCTCGGTGGTCAATGAGACCGGGAAAGAAGCCGTCGTTGCGATTTTGGGACCCGGTGATTTTTTCGGCGAGGGTTGCCTCGCCGGTCAGCCGATTCGGATCGGTTCGGCCACAGCGATTGCGGCGACCACTGTGCTGGTGATTGAAAAGCAGGAAATGATTCGCGTCCTCCACGCGGAGCATGCGTTTTCCGACCGTTTCATTTCTTACATGCTTTCGAGGAACATCCGGGTTGAAGAGGATTTGGTCGATCAGCTTTTTAACTCCAGCGAGAAACGTCTAGCTCGCACCTTGTTGCTGCTCGCACGCTACGGCAAGGAAGACAAACCCCAAAAGTTGCTCCCCAAAATATCGCAGGAGATGTTGGCCGAAATGGTCGGCACTACGCGCTCCCGCGTGAATTTCTTCATGAACAAATTCAGAAAATTGGGATTCATCAAGTACAACGGCGGACTTCACATCGACACCTCGCTTCTGAGTGTTGTCCTGCACGATTAACAGACGACTCCTGATTAGTCGGATACGGCGCATTCGGAATAACTGAAACGGCGATGCACGATAATTCCTATACCACGCTGGATTTTGTTTCACTATTCAAACTTAGATAATGTACGAGAAGGGACCGTACAAGTTTACGATTCGTGGGATACTTCGATATGGCACTGAAAGGCAGCCGTCGCCGAGCCACTACCTCTCTATACCTAATTGAGAGCCGCGAGGCCGAGCAGAAGTTGGCAGAGGCGCGCGAGAAAAAGAAGGCTATTGCCACGAAACCCGCGAAGCCCACTAAAAACTCCATTTAAATTTCTTCAACGGAACGTGTTGGTTGCCGATGTGTTCATAAGTCCCGATTAGTCGGATAACCGGACATTTGAAGTAACACTTCACTTTTCTCGTACTGCCACTAAACTATTTCAAAGTTGGTTCCGTCGAATTGGAGGTCTAAAGATTCTTGGCTAATCAAAGTCACGCTTGCTTGGCCGTCAATTGTTCCGCTCACTGGCTGAACAGTCACGACGCCCGCGCCTATCGCTTTGATGGTGGTAATTTTCTTGTCCAGCGATGCGGTTGTGACCAGAATCGTAATCGGCGTTGCAGAATTGGCGAGCACTACGTCATCGCTCACGGCAGTGGTGTAGTTTGCCGTCGCAACGGAAATATTTTTGATGCTTCCTGTTCCTGCCGGACCCTGCGGGCCTGTTGGTCCGGCTAGGCCTGCTGGTCCGTCCCCGCCGACTGCGCCGTTGAATCCCAAAGTGATCTCGCCAGTCAGCAGCATATTCGTTGGCGCAATTCCAACTTGCGAGTTCGTGTTGCTGCATCCTATGAACAAAGTTTGCGTGTCGGTCTCATAATAGAGGTCGCCAACGGTAATGTTGCCCGCGTCAAGCATGGCGAGTAAATGCGCGTGACTAGTGCTGTGGAATACGGTTGCCATGATGGCTCCTATGCTTCTAAATCAAAAGTTTTGTAGTCTTCGTCCAGCGAACTGATTCCGCGCTGGCGTTTGCTTTGTGTTTCATAAAGAAGAACGCTTTGCGTTTGCGGCACGAGGATCGCGTACGGCCCGTTTCCAAACACTCTTCCTTCACGGAAGGCGATAGGCCATTTTATTGAAGCGAGTTGGTGCCAGCGTGTCATCAAACCGCGCTGAAAGTGTCTTGGCTTCTAGCGCCGGCCTCGCCTCTTGCGTTCTAGCAACTCGCGATTGTCGGCCCGGATTGCTTGGCGCTGGATGTCGGCTCCGGCGCGATTAGTACGCGCCCACTTAGCAGCCAGTTCCGCTTCCTTTATACGCGTTGCGGCGTCAAACATTTGATCAATCCATTTCTGATTTTCGGCGGCGTCGTCCTGTAGGTATGCGAGCCGTGCGGCTTCTTCTTCAGCGAACCGCGTCTTAGCAGAATCCGCGTCAATCGTTTTGGCTATTTCAGCGACGCGCACAAGTTGTTCTGCTAACCATTCCTTGTCCAGTTGGTCTTTCACGCTCTTCCACCTGAGCCATTTTTCCTCTAACTTTCGCAGCTCACTGTCCGACGGTGATTTGAAGTGCCAGTCCGCATCGCACGCTTCAAGGCCGGCCCACGTAGCAGGCTCGTCCCAGTAGCACGCCTGAAGACGCACACTGCCAAAATTTTCGTCGTTGCTGATCGCTTGTTTCATGGTCACGTCTTCCTAACGGTGTAGCGGGTTCGCAGCGCGCACAGCGGGCAGGCCAGCACGCGGGCGGACGCAATTGCAGCTACGAAGTAAGGCTTGTCAGCTAAGGTTGGTGTTGCCTTGCTTTTCTTTTGGCTGAATAAGAAGAGATTCTTTCTTCTACATCTTGTTGTTTACATGTTTGAGTCTAGGCACTTCGTATAGATATCGTTACGGAAAACGTAACAGGTCGCGTTCCGGCGTCGGAACAAGTGCTGTTCCAGCGCGGTAACAGGTGCTGTTATGACGTCGGAACAAGTGCTGTTCCAGCGCGGTAACAGGTGCTGTTATGACGTCGGAACAGGTGTCTTCCCTTTTCTCACGGCGACGCTGGCTTCTGAAAACTTGCGCTCCTTATACATTCTAATGCGCTTGCCATCGTCGTCGTATTGCGGTTCCCTGTACGCATTGCCTTCCGTTCCGTACTGCTTTTCCCAAGCACTTAGCACGCCGGAAGAGTCTTTGCTCGACCGCATGGCTGTGAACGAGTAAAAGAGTTGGCCTTCGCTATTCCGGGTGTTTGGGTTTACTTTTAGGACGCCCGCCTTCCCTGCTTCGTTGAGGTAGTCTTTTTCCCAACGAGCGATTCCAGTCAATCCCTTCGCTTTGCGCAGCTCTATAATTCTCAGCAACAGTTCGCACTTGTAGCCCCATGCAGTGTCGTCGTGGTGGTTCTTCTTGTCGGCGGCAATTTGTTGCGAGAGAGCGGTGATGAACACTTCCCACAATGCAAAGTCAGAATCAAAGTACGTGTACACAGTGGGCGCGCCCTTCTCCGCTCGCTTGTCTTTCCAGCCCAGCTTGACGTTGAACAAACCGGACACAGAAAGAGCAGCCGTCCAGCGTCCAACCGTCTCCGGTCGAATGGGCCAGCGACGCGCAGATTTCTTGCACGTGTTGTCAGCGTGGTGGTTGATGTCGCGCCAAATTATGAGTAGGAAAAGCCAGAAAGAAGATGGGATGTTTTTGAACTCAGGGCCGCGCATGAACTCGTCAATAAAGAAAGCGGGAAATGCTACGAAGCCTCTTGCGCTTACGAGGAACTTTGGTGAGTACTTGCCTTCCTTGGTCACGAAAAATGCTCCTAAAAGGGAAGCCGGGCAACGGTATAAGCCGTTGCCCCGGTTTAGAAGTCAAAGCAGCACCACCTTCGATGATTGGCGATCAGCAGAAGTTCAAAATGGTTTGGCCGAACGATTTCGGTGCCGTCTTGCTTTCTAATTCCCTAAACGGAATCTGCCAAGACTCCGTCAGACCGTATTTAAGGCCGGTCCACCACCTAGTATGTTCCGAAAGTGTTACGCAGAAAACGTCGCGGGCAGCAACGTCTACAACTACTATCCGGCCTCGTCGGACAGGAAGGCAACGAGTATTCCCACATTGTTTCGGCGAGCAATGGTCAGGCCAAGACCCCTCACACCGTGGCCTGGCAAATGCACACACAAGAGCACCACTCGCCTTACACCAGCAAAATGTTGTACGGTTTGCCTGCAACGCAGCAAAGCACAGGCACAAGGGGTCCTGTGGCAAGACGACGTTTTCAAAAGGGATGTTTCGTGATTGAAGCGGGCGGTTATTACAGCATGTTCTACGCGGACAACGACGGCGCAACTAAGCGCGTGAAGAAGCTAATCGGACGGTGTGACCAAATGTCCGAGCGCGCAGCTCGCCGAGCGCACGCGCTGAGCATGGAGTTCGTTAACGCAGCTCGCGGCAGTTTGGCTCCAGTTCCCAAGGGCCAAACATTTAGCTACGCAGTCAACCAGTGGAGGCAGGCCATCGCGCCAAATTTGTCTCCTGCAACCGTGCGACCACGCGAGAGCCATTTGCGTGTTCACATTCTTCCCCGTTTCGGTAGCGCAGGCCTACAAGAAATGGGCGTGCATGAACTTCAACAGTTCGCGACCGATCTGCGCAAAGTTGTCTCACGCAAAACTGTCATCCACATTCTGACGACGATATTTGCTGTGGTTGATTACGCGGGACGTTGCGGCGCAAAAGTGACCAAGGTTGGCTTCTCAGACTTGGAGCTTGGCGCGAGCAACGGCCAAACCGTAGTTCCGTTTTTCACACGCGATGAAGCGGTGGCGATTGTTGACGCGGCTAAAGAGCCGTTCAAAACACTGTTCGCGCTGGCGTGGAACACAGGATTGCGGGCAGGCGAAATTCTCGCGCTGACGGTGGATGATCTAGACTTCACGCACAAGACGATTCGTGTAAACAAATCCGCAGATGACCTTACGCGCATTGTGCGACAACCCAAAACGAAATGCTCCATAGCGGCGCTGCCAATGCCGTCAACGTTGGAAAGCGTGCTACGGAACTATTTGATGGCCCACTGGAAGCCCAATGCGGGAAGGATTTTGTTTCCCGACAAAGCAGGAACCAATTGCCGCTCGCGGCGCAACGTTGTGGTGTTTGGATTGCATCCAGTACTGAAGAAGCTGGGGATCCCAACGCTCAACGCTGGCCTACACGCCTTTAGGCACGGGCTGGCAACACAACTGGTCGAAGCTAGCGTTCCGCTAACTGTGCTGCAAAAGCAACTGCGACACAGCGACGTTGCAACCACGCTGAGGCTTTATTCCCACGCGATTCCGCAAAGCCAGCGCGACGCAATGGAGAACGTAACGCTCCAATCAGTACGAAACGATGAATCAGTACTTAAATTTGCGGCTAAGTAGTTCAGAACAAAAGAGGATTGGTGCCGGCTGTGGGACTCGAACCCACGACCTAGGGATTATGAGACCCTCGCTCTACCTCTGAGCTAAACCGGCACGAGGCAATTCTCGATGCTAGGGTGACCTGCGCAAAGTGTCAAGATAGGAGAGAGGGGGAAGTTTGGCTAGGCAGGCCTGCGGGATTTCGCTATAATTAGGCGGTTGGGTATTGTTTGCTGGCCCCACCTGAGCGGGTCTGCAGGAAAAATAAGTCATGAAACCGATTATTGCAAAGGCGCAGCAGTCCCAGCTCCGTAACGATCTTCCGGGATTTCGTCCGGGAGACACGATTCGCGTGAATGTGCGGCTGAAAGAAGGCGAGGAAGCCAAGGAACGCATTCAGCCGTTTGAGGGCGTGGTGATGAGCCGGCGCGGCGAGCTGCTGGGCGAGTCGTTTACGGTACGGCGCGTGAGCTTCGGCATTGGCGTGGAGCGCATCTTTCCGGTGCATTCGCCGATGATTAACTCGATTGAAATCGTGCAGCATGGACGCGTCCGTCGAGCAAAACTGAATTACCTCCGCAAGCGCAAGGGCAAGGCGGCGCGTATCAAGCGAGCCGATCAGTATGAGAAGGCTGCTGTGGCCACGGCTGCAACCGCAGAATAAGCGGGGACCTTCTACATTGCCCGCTCCGAGAAATTGGGGCGGGCATTTTTGTTTGCAGGCGGCTCCCAGCTGGAAACTTTCGAAACCTGACATCGACGTTTGTCGAAAACTAGCGACGCAGCGTGTGCTAAAATCCGTGGCCGATGGGCAGACTTTGTTGCACGCGATACGAGCGCGATGCACGGCAGCGCGGTTGGCAGCGCATCGCCGGACTGGACGAAGCAGGACGTGGATCACTTTTTGGACCGGTGGTGGCCGCAGCAGTAATTCTGAATCCCCGCCGCAGGATCGTTGGTCTGGATGATTCCAAGAAGCTGACTCCAGACCGTCGCCACGAATTGGCGCCACGCATACGCGAACACGCTCTGGCTTGGGCGGTAGCGGAAATCGAAGCCAGTCGGATTGATGCGTGGAATATCTACCAGGCGAGCCGTCAGGCCATGATGGCTGCGGTTTCGCAGCTTTTCCCCCTTCCGGATTATCTCTTGCTGGATGCTATCGAAATTGATTTGCCGATCGAACAGAAGGCGCTGGTTCATGGCGATGCGCGTTCGGTCTCGATTGCGGCGGCTTCGATTCTCGCAAAGGTGGAGCGCGATGATCGCATGATGGAGTACGACCAGCTCTATCCGCAGTATGGCCTAGCGCAGAATAAAGGTTACGGAACGCCAGACCACTTGGAAGCTCTACAGCGGCATGGGCCGACGCCGCTACATCGTTTTTCGTATGCTCCGGTGCGCGAGGCAGGGTGTTGGGCCGTGGGTGCGGTGCAGGTTACCCTGCCGCTTAGTGCCGCGAGCGAGGCCCTGTCTATCCAAACAGACGACACAGTTCGTGCCAAGCTATAGGTCCGGGACAGTTATCCTTCAAGAGCAAACCAAGCTTAGGCCTCATTCCTACCGGGCAGATGCGGTTGGGCGCTTAAAAGGCACTGTTGTCGCCTTTGGCACCATAGGCGACCCGGTTCATTGCTCCTTGTTTTTGGCGCGTGCTAACCTTCTCGACTGAGCCGCCACTGGCCCAAGTACGCCTCGCTGCAGGGGAACGCGGGGCAGCGAAATCATCCATGGCCTTTAACAAAAACAAAGCGCTGGAAAACGCGCTTAAATTCCTGAATCAGGGCAAGGTCGCGCAAGCAATTGCCGAGTACCAGCTAATTCTGCGCAACGACCCGAAAGACCAGGCCACCCTGATGACGGTGGGCGATCTCTATGCCCGGCAAGCAGACTTGGGGCATGCCATCGAATATTTCGAGCGGCTGGCGCAGGTTTACCTGAATGACGGCTTCAACAGCAAGGCCATCGCGATTTACAAGAAAATTGCCAAGCTGGCGCCCAGCGAGCTGCCTCCACTCGAACGCCTGGCTGACCTTTACGTACAGCAAGGGATTTTGAGCGAGGCCAGGCCGCTCTTCCTGCAAATTGCAGAAACTCACCTGAAAGCCAATCGAGCGCAGAAAGCGGTGGAAGTGCTACACCGGCTGCTGGAAGTGGAACCTGAAAACCAGCGCGTACAGATGCGCCTGGCCGAGCTTTACAACGTAATGGGCCAGAAGAAAGAGGCGGCGCAAACGTACTTGGCCTACGCGCAGAGATTGCTAGATAAGGGCGAAAAGGACGAGGCGGAGAAACTGATCGAGCGTGCCGTGGAAGCGGATCCGGTGAACGCGGCTGCACTTTTGCTAAAAGCGAAGGCGCTGAATTCGAACAATAAAACCGCACAGGCGATACCGATCCTGGAAGCGCATCCGGAAGCAAATTCGGGCGGCGACGTTACGAATATTCTCGTGGACTACCAGCTGCGGGCGGGCCAAGCCGACCGGGCTGCGCAGCTTAGCCGCAGGATGCTCGCGCTGGGACACTCGCACTACGGGCTGCTTTACAAAGTGACCGAGACCCTGCTCGAGAGTGGACAAGCGAAGGCGGCGCTACCGCTGTTGCAAGAACTGCGCGGTCCCATGATCGAGGCCGGCGAGCAGGACAAGTTCTTGAAATCGCTGACGGTCGCAAGCGAGCGACTGCCGGGAGATACCGAGCCTCTGGAAATGCTTGCCGATTTTTGCCGAACGACGAGCGATCCTTTCCGGCTGAACGACGCGCTTGGCCAGCTTTCCGACGCCTATGCCAACGCAGGAAATTTTCCGCGCGCCGAAGAGCTACTGCAAGAGCTCGCAGACCGCAACAAGGATGACGAACGCATTGTTGCACGGCTGAATGCCCTGCGAGCGCGAAGCGGTGGCGCTCCAATGCCGGCGGCCGAGGCCATGCCACCTGAAACCCAGGAGGAAAAGGATGCGCGGCATGTTCCACAAGCGGCGGTAACCGCGCCGCCCGTGGTTGAAGAGACCCTGGATGAAGAAACGCAGCGGTACGTGGCGCAGGCGCTGACAGACGTGGATCTGTTTTCGAGCTACGGGTTAACGCAAAAGGCTACGCACCTGCTTGAAAACGTGCTGCAACGCGCGCCCCGCCATACGCCCACGCTGGAGAGGCTGTTGGATCTTTATCTGGGCGCGGGCAATGAACAGCGAACGGCCGAACTGGCTGGACAGTTGGAGCAAATTCACCGCGAACGGAACGACCAGGTGAACGCCGACCGTTTCGCGGAATTGAGGCTGAGATTCCAGAAGGCTGCGGGAGCGACGGAGGAGGCTTCGGGAATCCCAGCTGCAAGCGGCGCGCCACCCGTTTCGTCGCCTGCCTCGGCAGATACGCCTGCGACGCGCGCGCGAGCCACCACGGAGGCAGCGTCGGAAGGTGCGGTGCCGGTGGATGACACTCGCGAGCTGAGCGCCGAGGATATTGCCGCGGAATTCGGCATACCTCTCGCGACCACCGCGGTTCCTGTTGCTTCCGCGCCGGTCGTCGAGGAATTTTCGGTTGATCCGGTACTGGTCGAGGAGCCAGAGCCACAGATATCCGCAGAAGCGCCTCCAGCGCTCGCCGTTGAACCGCAGTCAGCGGCGGCAGGAGAAGAGCTCGATCTGTCTGACGAGTGGGAAGCGATTTCGCAAGACGTCGAAAAAGCGGAGCAAGGAACGCTGGAAGATGTTCCGCTAGCGGCTGAAACTCAGAGCGAAGCCGTTCCCGTGGAAGCCGAGGCGGTACCTGAGCTTGCAGAGTCTGAGGCCGAGCCGGTTTTCGTACTGGATGATTCCGACGCCACACCGCTCGTCGAACAGCCGGCCGCTGAGACGGAAGCTGATGCGCAACCCACTCGGGAAATTACAATGGAGGCGGAAACAGTCCCGGGATCGACGAACGAGTTTGCGTTGCAACCCGATGTGTTCGAGATTCAGGAAAGCAGTGAGGAAGCCGAAGAGAAGCCGGCAAAAGAAATTGTCGAAGAGCCGGCGTTCGAGCTGTTGCCTGCGGAGCCAGCGGCCGCGAGCGGCGGAGAATTCGAGTTGGAGCTGGCCGCCGAGCCTATTGTCGCTGGGAAGCAAGAGGATCCGGCAACTACGGAAGATTTCCTGAGCGAACTGGCGGCCGAAGTTGAAGACCTGGAGATACCGGCTGCGGACAGTATTTTAGCGTCTCCAGAAGACACAAAAGAGCCGCTACCTTACACCGTGACGAGCTCGATCCCCGCCCTGGCAAGAACGGAGAACGGAAGTTCCAAGAGGTCGGCGGGAGCAACTTCGAGCAGCAGCGCTTCAAGCGGACCGCCGGAGATAACCGCGGAAAGCTTGAACGAGCTGGCGGAAGTTTTCCAGGAATTCCGCGATGAACTCGGTGAGTTGGGCGAAGAAGACGAGGACTTAGAGACGCACTACAACCTGGGCATCGCCTACCGCGAAATGGGATTGCTCGATGAGGCGATCGGCGAGTTCCAGAAAGTGGCGAAAGCGGTGCAAAAAGGCAAGCCATTCCGCTACACCATGAATTGCTCGACGATGCTCGGACTCTCGTTCATGGATAAAGGCGAGCCGAATATTGCTGCGCTATGGTACCGGCGCGCGCTGGAAGTTCCGGGGCTGGAGGACGAAACGGTACTTGCACTGCGCTACGATCTTGGACTGGCACTCGATGCAGCCGGAGATTCAACGGCGGCGCTCGATTGTTTCCGCCAGGTCTATGCCACAAACATCGAATACCGCGATGTTGCCGATCGAATTTCCACGTTGCAGAGGCGCTAGAGTTCTTCGTTCTGCGTTTAGCGCATATTAATCTTCTCTTAACCGGTGTTTCTCCGAAATGGCTCCCTCTTAGGGGGTTGGTACGTTGGGGGTTAAGACGCTTATTTCAAAGGCAGCGAAAATTCGGATGATGTTTGACGCAAGACACCGTTTCGTCCGCGTACTCCGCAACGGCGAGGACGTAAATGCGCCATGGGGTGCACAGAGTAGATGTTGCGGCTGCGGGGATAATCTCCCATAATCTTTAGCCTGATGATGAACCGGATCTTGCGCGTGATACTGCTACTGCTGTGGCTGGAGATGGGATTGGCGCTGATTTTGGCTCCATGGTCGGAATTCTGGGAGATGAACTATTTTCTCTACCGCTATCCGGAGCTTGCGTTTTTTGTAAAGAATTCGTTTTTGCGCGGCGCGATCTCGGGGCTGGGTGTGATGAATGTGGTGTTCGCGCTCGAGGCGTTTCGCCACCGGACTACGATCGTTGAAAGCCGCAGCTAAGCAGCCCGTCGTTTGCTACGTCACCGACCGGAAATCCTCAGATGTGCCGGATACCGAAGCCAGCGCTATCTCAAAGACATTAGAAAATATTCGAAGCACCCTCCAGGCGGGCGCCGACTGGGTGCAAATCCGCGAGAAGGATTTGCCGGCGCGGGAGTTGCTGGGACTCGCGCGGCAAGCGGTGAAAATCGCCGCTGAAACGGGCGCGACAACAGGGAATTCGGCGCGGATAATAATCAACGACCGGCTGGATGTAGCGCTGGCGGCTGGTGCGTACGGCGTGCATCTGGGGCGCGAGTCGCTGGCGGCCCGCGATCTAGTGCAGTGGTGCCGGCGAGGAAACGCGCCGGCCGAGTTTACGATCGGGGTTTCCTGCCACCGTTTGGAAGAGGCTCGCGAAGCGGAGAGTGCCGGAGCTGACTATGTTTTTTTCGGGCCGATTTTCGAGACGCCGTCGAAGGAAAAGTTTGGTGCGCCACAAGGAATCGAACGGCTCACGGAAGTATGCAGAGCCCTGCAGGCGAAAGTGATTGCGATAGGCGGCGTGAACGAAGAAAACGCGGCGAGTTGCATTCGCGCTGGAGCGAATGGGATTGCAGCGATCCGCTTATTCCAGGATTCGCACAAAGCTGGAGAAGTAAGAAACCTGGTCGCCTCGATCCACGCTTTGGGAACCGAGAAGATATAGCTGCGAGGAATCGGTCGAACTTATGCGCTGAGCCAGCGGCCGACTGGCTGCCAGCTTTCTTTGTGGTCGCAGACAACTTTAATAACCGCAGTAATGGGAATCGCCAGAATCAACCCCATCGCGCCCCACAGAAACCCCCAAAACAGAAGCGACACGGTTAGCGCCAGAGCATTGAGCCGCACCATGGAGCCGACCAGCGCCGGGACCAGCAAATTGGCGGCAACGAGATGCAAGAAAGTGAGCACTGCGAAAATACCGACGAAAGGCCCGACGGTGTGAAATTGTTTCAGGCCAATCAATAAAGGCGGCATCCAGGAGAGAACTACCCCGAGATACGGAATCAGATTGCAGGTACCGGAAATAAGAGCGGTGAGGAAGGGAAACTCAAGGCCGATCAGCAAGAAAAAGACCCAACTCAAAGCCACAAGGATAACTCCCACCATGGCCGTCCCCACCACATAGCTGCGGAGAACCAGCGAAATGTCGGTGAGGGTCTCTTTGACCAAGGTGCGTTCAGTAGTCGGGAATAACTGCATGGTGGCATGCCATACCTGGCGTTTCGCCGCGAGCATAAAAAATAATAGGAACGGGATGAAGGTAGCGCCAAGCACCACCTCATACAGTGAACTCAGCCGCGAGAGCAGAGCGGCGCGGACGGGATGGGATTCGGCGACAGCAACGATACGATGTTCGGCCTGTTCGCCGGCCTGGTCGGAGCCAATCTCCGAAACATGTTGTTCAACGGAGGCCATCTTTTCGGTTATGACGTTGGCGACCGCGTGCAAGGGGGCGCGATATTTGGGCCAGTCACGACCGAACTGATCCACGCGTTCGACAAGTGACCAAGCTACGAACAGCAAAACAGCGATGGTGAAGAGAACAACAATGAGCGATCCCAGTGCGCGAGGAATATGCCAATTCTCCATGAACGTTACGACCGGATCCAGGAAGTAGGCGAGCAACACCGCCACCAGCACGGTTACGAGAACAGACGACGCCCAGTAGCAGAACGCGATTACAATTCCCGCCGCGATAATCTTGGCAGGTGTCGAGCTCTCCGTGATGGTCTTGGTGTCTTCCAATGGCATGCCCGTACGATAACACAGGCTGCGACGCGAGAGGCGCTGATGTGCCCACAAATGCACGAGTTACGCACCATTTGTGGAATGGCGCGCTACGAAACAATTTGCCGCGGCGTTGAGAGGACCGAGGAATGGCGATGATAGAATTATCTTCCGATTGCGCGCGGGGCGAGAACAGGAGCAAATGGCTAAGGAACTTTTCGGTACCGATGGCATTCGCGGGATACCAGGCGAATACCCGCTGGACGACTCCACACTCGATCGTGTGGGACTTGCGCTGGGCAACTATTTGCTTTTGGAAGGACGCACGCGAGGAGAAAACTCCAACGTTTTGATCGGACGGGATACACGAGAATCGGGACCGCACATTGTCGAACGGATCGCCTCCGGCTTGGCGGCGGCAGGCTCGAAACCGGTTTCCGCAGGGGTTCTTACCACACCGGGCGTGGCCTGGCTAGTGAACCGCGAAGGATTCGCGGCGGGCGTAGTGATCTCAGCTTCACACAATCCGTATCACGACAACGGAGTGAAACTAATTTCGTCCACCGGAATGAAATTTCCGGATGCGGTCGAAGCGGAGCTCGAGAAGTACGTGCTTGCGTCGCGCGATCCGATTTCCGCCGAAAAAGTGCTGCACCTGCACGACAACGAAAAGATCGATGACGACTATCTGGCCGGATTAGCCTCGGCGGTCCTGCCCGGCGCCGAGCTTGCAGGCATGAAAATAGTGTTGGACTGCGCAAACGGAGCGGCCAGCAATCTGGCGCCGCGCCTGTTTCGCTCTTTAGGAGCGGACGCGATCGCCATGAATCACACACCCGATGGAAGAAATATAAACGCTCACTGCGGCTCGTTGCACCCGGAAGGCATGCAAAAGCGCGTGGTGGAATCCGACGCGGCGTTAGGCGTGGCGTTTGACGGGGACGCGGACCGCGCGATTTTTTGCAGCGCGTCAGGAAAGCTGGTGGATGGCGACGGAGTTCTGCTGGTGGTGGCGCGTTATTTGAAGTCGGCAGGCAAGCTGAAGGGCAGCGTGGTGGTGGGCACCACCATGGCAAACCTGGGGCTCGAGCGCGCGCTGGAAAGTTCTGGACTAAAGCTCGCGCGCACCGCCGTGGGCGACCGTTACGTGCTGGAAGAAATGCAGCGCATCGGCGCGAATTTTGGAGGCGAGCAGTCCGGTCACGTTTTGTTCCTAGACGATGCGACCACCGGTGACGGAATGCTCACTGCCTTGAAGATGGCGTCGATTATTTCCATTGTAGGGCCCCTGGAATCGCTGCTCGCTGACCTCAAGATTTTCCCGCAGAAAATCGTCAATGTGCGGGTACGTTCGAAGCCGCCGCTGGATTCCTTGCCGCAGGTAGGGGGCGTACTGCACGAAGCAGAGAAGGCGCTGGGAAATTCGGGGCGCGTAGTGCTGCGCTATTCCGGTACCGAGCCGCTCGCGCGCGTGATGGTGGAAGCCGAGCGCGACGAGGATGTGCGGCACTGGTCCGATTCCCTGGCTTCGGCTCTGCGCTCTGCCATTGGCGCGTAAGCTCTCACCCCCGCACTGCTATTTTTACCCATGCTAGGAAATCTGCTGTCTCGGGAACTTTTTGCCTTCCGGCGACATTACAGATATAGAAGCGGCTAGTTCAGGAGGACGCCATGCCGGGATGCGAATCCGGCTCGTGGCGAGCGATGACCAGCGATGAGCAACTGATCCTGGAATTTCAGCAAGGGTCGGACGGAGCCTTCAGCGAACTCTTCTTACGCTACCGGGAGCGAGTTTGGGGGTTCTTCCGGCGGCGGATGAACGATACCGGACTAGCCGAGGAATTGGCGCAGGAGACGTTTCTAGCCGTGCTGCATGGCGCCAAACGGTATGAGCCGCGCGCAACTTTCCGGTCTTATCTGTTCGGTATCGCTTTCAACATCCTCGCGGCGAGTAGACGCAAATCCGCTCACGACCGAACACACCCGGATGCGGCGGCGCAGGAAATGCCTGCTGCGTCAGGATCCAATCCAGAAAATGTAATTTGTATCCGACAAGCGGTGGAACGGCTCGAGGCCGGCGGTCGGGAAGTGCTATTGCTGCGCGAGTTCGAAGAGCTGAGCTATGAGGAAATCGCAAAAATTCTGTACTTGCCGGTGAACACGGTGAAGTCCCGGCTGTTCCGCGCGCGAATGGCTTTGCGCGACATTCTGACGGCGACTTCGGGGAGTCTTGGAGGGCGGAAATGAATTCATCCACTCACCCTTTTGAACAAGAAGAAGTGATGGCCTATCTCGATGGAGAGCTTTCGGCGAATCGCGCGGCGAGCGTTGCGGCGCACTTGCGCGAATGCGCGGAATGCGCGGCACTGGCGGAACAGATGCGCGAGGTTTCCAGCCAGTTGACGAATTGGAGCGTGGAGCCAGCCCCCGCGAACTTGACGAAAAACCTGGAAGCATCGAGGGCGGGTCATTCATCGGTAAAAGTGAAAAAGCCGAACGGAATCGCGGCGTGGCTGGGCGGGAAGCTTGCCCCTTTGAGCGGCCGCTGGGCATGGGGCGTCGGTAGCGCCGTGGCACTGGCGCTAGTCGTTTTGCTCTTCACTACCCGCCGCTCTGTGCCGGAGGCGCAGATGGCTTACGAGAATCCCCGATCGCGGATGGAGTCTAAACCATGGGTGGCGCCAGCCTCGCCTTCACATGCTCCCCACGATACTTCGCAAATGGCGGCCGAGTTATACAGAGAACGCGCACAAATAAGCGAGAATTTAGAGAATGATGTTCCGGCAAGTAGAGGCTCGCTGCCGACCTTTCAACGAGACGAGCCTATGATCGCCCGAACCGCTTCGGTTTCGGTGATGGTGAAAGAGTTCGGGCCGGTGGAAGCGAGTGTAAGGGCCATCGCGCAACGCCACAATGGCTACATTGCCAACCTGAATTCGGCTTTGCCGCAGGATGCCGCACGGACTTTGACTGCGACGCTGCAGATACCGTCCGCACAGCTCGAAGCCGCCGTTACGGAACTGAAACAACTGGGACGCGTGGAGCAGGAAACGCAGTCCGGCGAGGAAGTGACCAAGGAGTTTACCGATCGTGCGGCGAGGCTGAAGAATGCACGAGCGACCGAGCAGCGACTACTGGACGTTCTTCGCGAGCATACCGGAAAGGTGAAGGACATTCTCGAAGCCGAACAGGAGATCGCGCGAGTTCGCGGCGAGATTGAGCAGATGGAAGCGGACCAGCGGGCGTTGCAAACGCGCGTTGACTTCGCCACCGTGCAGCTCGCGGTGCAAGAGGAATATAAGGCCAGCTTGCAGAGTGCGCCGCCATCGACAGCCACACGTCTGCGCAACGCTGCGGTGAATGGCTACCGATCACTTGTCGAAAGCGTGATTGGAATTGGAGTCTTTGCTCTACAAGCCCTGCCGACGCTGGTGCTGTGGGGAACTGTCCTCCTCCTACCGGCGCGTTGGATGTGGAAACGCTTTCGGCGCACTGCTGCCCCGCAATCCTAGCTTGCCGGTAGCACGGGCCGCGTTGACAAGGCTGTGGCGATGAGTTTAAATCTCCCACCGGTGAGCGCCTCCCGCGTTTTCATTGCTGTTTCTTTGGCCGCCGTAGAAATTGCAGCTCCTGTATATCCGCAGAAATCGAAGCAATTGCTTTCCGCAAATACTTCCTCAGCGTTTGTTACCATATCCGAACAATCGCCCGCCCCTACAGAAGCGAATCGGTCCCAGACGAGCGTTCCTTCTTATCCGGACACTTCCCAAGGCCTCGAGAAATTGATGAAGGACATGATGAATCTGGAGAAGCAGAACAATCAGCAGGAACTTGCCGTCTACTTGAAATCGATGACGCTCCCGGATGCTCATAACTGGTTCAAATCCGTTTTCGGCGACTCCCATGGGGCAGCTCTGGCGTCTGCCTCCGAACCAGGACGGAACGAATTCGGGATCATCGCGCCCAAAAGCTTGGCAGCATTCCTGAAGCAAGGTCTCACAGAGGTAAGAGCTGTTCGATTCGACGATTCATGCAATCGACGAGCGACAGCCACGGAGTACCCCTTCCTGCTTTTGCGTCAACGTCCCGAACCGCTTTACGACGTCCGCTTCCTCCGAGGCGACACGGGAACTCTGCTAACGTATTTCGCGTACGTCGACGGGGCATTCCGCTACATCGGGAGCCTGAAGAAGGCGAACGCCAGCAATTCATCCGAGCGAACACAGACGCAACCCTCGGCGGACCAAGCCGCCCAGCCGGCTGAAAAGACGATTCGGCTCGGAGGGAGTGTGGCATCTGCAAAACTCATTCATCAGGAAGTTCCGGTATATCCAGAAGACGCGAAAGGCAGCGGCATCCACGGAACAGTGCTTCTTCACGCGATCATCGCGAACGACGGTAGCATTCGAGTGCTTGAATTGACGGAAGGCGTTTGTGCGCTGGCGGGGTCAGCACTGGATGCAGTGAAGAAATGGCGATACAAACCGATGCTGTTAAACGGCAACCCGGTCGAGGTGGACACTACGATCACAGTGGTTTTTACATTGGCCAATTAGCGTGCCTTCCAAAGAACATAGAAAATGACGACGCAAGTTTTCAGAAAACGGATATGGTCGGAGATTTAAAGACGAGAAACTCTTCTGCTTGGGTGTAAGTCCTCTGCCGCCAAGGGGCGCGGGCAATTCGGAAGGCGAAAGGTCATGGCAATCCGCGTGCAACTGGGCCAGTGGCTGTCTCTTATCCCGGGGTGGGCCGGTTTCGCCGCGCCGAGACCGGAACTAGGGGTAGAGCAAAGGGGGCTCGACGGAGCCCCCTTTTTATTTCCTGCAGGTTTTGCCGCGCCGAGGAAGTGGAATCGCTCTTCGCTTCTTTTTTGCGCCACAACTTGCGGCCAGTCGGGGCGAATGGTTACTAACTGCAGCCGGAAGTGCTGCCGCAGTTCGCGCACTTGTAGCAGCTGCCGTTTGGCGTCATGAGCATGCCGCACTCGGAGCAAGACGGCGCGTCGTCGATGGCAGCGCGCGGCCGGGTGGAGGCTTCCGCTTCAGGAGCTTTCATCACCGTAACGGCAGACGGCGTTTTGGCCGACGGGGGCAAGCCTTTTTCGACGGGAGCTTCTTCTCCGGCCCCGATTTCTCCATCGAGGTAATCGGAGGAGATGAATTTGCCCCCCAACCATCGTCCGATGTAATCCACGACCGATTTTGCGTAGCGGATTCTGGGGTTGCCGGTGTAGCCGGAAGGCTCGAAGCGCGAGTTGACGAATTTGTCGACCAAAGCACGCAGCGGGACTCCGTACTGGAGCGCGATCGAGACCGATAGCGCGAAGGCGTCCATGATTCCCGAGAGCGTGGAGCCTTCCTTAGCCATCTTGATGAAGATCTCGCCTGGCGTGCCATCTTCATACTTGCCGACAGTGAGATAGCCTTCGTGGCCGCCGATTGAAAACTTGTGGGTGATCGAGCTGCGCTCGTTGGGCAGCTTGCGGCGCTTGGTGCGGTCGAAAAGCTCCTGCTGTTCGTGCGAAGGAACTTCCACCGCGGCGAGAGGCGCTTCCATGGCAGCAGAGCCCGAGACGGGTGCGGTTGCCATGGCGGGCTTCTCTTCCTTCTTCTTGCCCGCGACCGACAACGGCTGCGAGCCTTTCGAATTGTCGCGGTAGATAGCGACGGCTTTCAGTCCAAATTTCCAGGACTCGCTATAGGCTTCCATGATGTCTTCCACCGTAGATTCTTCCGGCATATTGATGGTCTTGCTGATTGCACCCGAAAGAAAGGGCTGAGCCGCGGCCATCATGCGCAAGTGACCGCGCCAAGAGATGGATCGGCCTCCCGGAGTGGCTAGCGAGCAATCGAAGACCGGCAGATGCTCGGGTTTTAGTCCGGGGGCACCTTCGATGGCGCCGTTCGCGTCGATAAAGTCGACGATCTGAGCAACTTGCTCTGGCGGATAGCCGAGGTTCATCAGCGACTGCGGGACAGTGTTATTCACGATTTTGATCACGCCGCCACCGACCAACCGCTTCTGCTTCACCAGCGCGAGGTCGGGCTCGATTCCGGTGGTGTCGCAATCCATCATGAAGCCGATGGTGCCGGTGGGAGCGAGGACGGAGACTTGCGAATTCTTGTAGCCGAACTTTTCGCCCAGCTCAAGTGCATCATCCCAAGACTTTTGAGCGGCATGGAGCAAGGAGGGCTGCACGTGCTCTTCCTTGATGGGGCGGAGAGAATCGCGATGCATGCGAACAACGTCAATCATTGCTTCGCGGTTGCGCGGATAACCGCCGAAGGGGCCCATGCGCTCGGCAATGCGTGCGGATTGCGCATAGGCTTCGCCGGTCATCAGGGCAGTGATGGCGCCGCAGAAGTCGCGACCCTTGTCGGAGTCATAAGGCATGGCTAGAGACATCAGCAAAGCGCCGAGATTGGCATAGCCGAGGCCAAGCGGACGATAATCGTGCGAGTTACGCGCGATTTTCTCGCTGGGATAGCTTGCGTTGTCGACGAGTATTTCCTGGGCGGTGATCGTAACGTCCACGGCATGAGAAAAGGCTTCGGTATCGAACTGGCCGTTCGAACCCAGGAACTTTAAGAGATTCAAAGAAGCCAGGTTGCAGGCGGTGTCGTCAAGGAACATGTACTCGGAGCACGGGTTCGAAGCGTAAATGCGATCGGTGGCCTTGCAAGTGTGCCAGCGATTGATGGTGGTGTCGTACTGCATGCCGGGGTCGCCACACTTCCACGCGGAATCGGCCATCTCGCGGAGCAGGTCGCGAGCGCGGAACTGCTCAACCGGCTTGCCATCAGTGACATTTCGTGTCCACCAGTCGCGATCTTCTTCTACGGCGCGCATGAAGTCGTCGGTGACGCGCACGGAATGGTTGGCATTCTGGAAGAAGACCGAGGAGTAGGCTTCACCGTCGATGGCAGGGTCGTAACCCTGTTCGATCAAAACATGAGCTTTCCGCTCTTCCTTCATCTTGGACTCGATAAATTCCATGATGTCGGGGTGATCGACGTTGAGGATGACCATCTTGGCGGCACGACGCGTCTTGCCGCCGCTCTTGATGACGCCAGCGAACGCGTCGAAGCCCTTCATGAAACTTACCGGCCCAGAAGCGATTCCTCCGCCGGAGAGGGATTCGTGGCTGCCGCGCAACGACGAGAAGTTCGTTCCAGTACCAGAACCCCACTTGAAGAGCATGCCTTCGGTCTTGGCCAGGTTCATGATGGAATCCATGTTGTCCTGGACGGAGTTGATGAAGCATGCCGAGCATTGAGGCTTAGCCTGCACGCCGACGTTAAACCAGACGGGCGAATTGAAGGCCACTTTCTGTTCGACGAGCAAATGGGCAAGCTCATCGCGGAAAATGTTCTTGGATTCAGGCGTGGCGAAGTAGCCGCCTTCCTCGCCCCAGCGAACGATGGTGTCGACGACACGGCTAATTAATTGGCGTACCGAGGTTTCGCGCTCGGGCGTGTTGGGCTTGCCGTGGAAATACTTGGAAGCGACAATATTTGTCGCCGTCTGCGACCACGACTTGGGGACTTCGACGTTATCCTGGCGAAAAATTACCTGGCCTTTATCATTGCCTATGATTGCGGAACGACGTTCCCACTCAACTTTGTCGAACGGGGAAACTTTCCCATCGGTGAAGCGGCACTGGAATTCCACGCCGGACACACGCCGGGTAACTTGCTCTGTTTCAGTTTTGCCTTGCAAGGTCATTCTTGCCTCTGCCATTTCTCTGCCTCCGCGTCGGCAGTGAAGCCGTCGTACGTTAGCTGGACCGGAGTGGGAGGGGAACTCCATTCTACTCCTCCCCAACAACCGCATCCAGAGGTGTTGTCGTGTGTATCGAGAGATACACGAAACATGAAGGAAATAAGCACGAGCGGCCGGCGAAATGATCTACATGACGCCTTCCTAGCCGAAAAAATAGAAAAGCCCAGCTAAGCCGCGCTAAAAACTGCGATGCGCGGTGCGAAGTAGGGTTCTTCCCCTCTAGATTTTCGGTTTAGCCCGGCCCGTTGCCTTCTTGATCGATACCAGGAGCTGACTCATCATCGAACCAATTTTCCCCCGGGTCTGGATGCGCAGTATCGTGGGTTGTGCAAAACTTGTCAAGAAAAAATCGACACGTAACCACAAAATGTTCCACACAGGTTGTCGAAAGCGTCTATCCGTAGTGTTATCTGTGCCGATAGCAACCATTCCGAGTCCGGTTGTTTTCGCTTCACGGGAATTTTTCCGGGCGAAAAGATATTTCACTTCTCTTCTTTCTTTTTTTTGTTCGCAACCGTACACAAAGCAACATGCTCTTAGAATTTTCTGCGCGCTCATGATGAAATTTTCCATGAAGCGACTCAGGTTATACTTGCTGGCCGCAGATTACGAGGAGCGAACCGCGCGTTGACGTCGGGAATTAAAAATTTCAAAGTGGACGGGCGGGCCGCGTTCACCTACCCAGCGTTTGTTTTTTACGAGCTGGCGCGGCTTTTCGTAGTCGCGTCCACGGAGATGCAATCGGTCGCGGTCGGGTGGCAGGTTTACGACATCACACACCGCGCGTTTGATCTGGGTCTCGTCGGACTTTGCCAATTCGTGCCGGGAATCACTTTGTTTCTGGTTTCCGGGCATGTAGCGGACCGCTTCAACCGCCGCTACTTGCTGATGTTGTGCTACGTAGGATTCGCAACATGCTCCGGGCTGCTGCTGTTCGTGACTTACCGCGGAGCGCCGTCGGTTCATTCGATCTATGCGGTATTAGTTTTGCTTGGCGTAGTTCGCTCATTCAGTGGACCGGTCAGCCGCGCGCTGCTTCCAGAATTAGTTCCCGAGGAACATTTTCCAAATGCGGTGACATGGCATTCCACCGTGTTTCAAATAGCGACGATCCTGGGGCCCGCCATTGGCGGACTCTTATACGCGGCCTTTCGTGGACCGTCAGCAGTTTATACGACGGCATTAGCGTCGGCTGGGCTCGCGGTGATTTGCACCACGTTCATCCGGTCGAATGGAATAGCGCGAGCGCGGGAGCCGGTAAATCTGTCGACAGTTCTTGCCGGATTTCGATATATCAAGCAGCAGAAAGTAATATTGGGTTCGATCTCGCTGGATCTATTCGCCGTTTTGCTGGGAGGCGCGGTGGCTCTGCTCCCTGTCTATGCACGCGAAATTCTCCACACCGGACCCTGGGGGCTCGGATTATTGCGGACCGCTCCGGCGGTGGGTGCCGCGGCGATGGCAATATTGCTGGCATATCGTCCGCTGCGAAGCAGGGTCGGCGCCACTATGCTTTGGTGTGTGGGTGGCTTTGGCGCTTTTACCATCGTGTTCGGATTGTCGCGGAACCTTGTGTTGTCGCTTCTGGCGTTGGTGTTGGTGGGTGCAAGCGATGTCGTAAGCGTCGTGATCCGCGTAACTCTGCTGCAACTGCTGACTCCAGATCACATGCGTGGACGGGTGAATGCGGTTGATATGGTATTCATTGGCGCATCGAATGAATTGGGGCAATTCGAGTCCGGGCTGACGGCGGGTTGGTTTGGGACGGTTCCTGCGGTCGTTCTCGGTGGAGTGGGAACCTTGCTGGTCACCGCCATCTGGGCCTGGACCTTCCCGGAACTCCGCCGCGCGGACAAACTGACACCTTCCGGAAACTAAATAACTCCTTTAAAGTCAATGGAAGTACTTCCCAAGGGCGACCCGCTGCAATCGCGTCTGTGTTCTCCGAAGCAACACATTGGTGATTGACCCAAACGAGCGCGCTCAAAAAAAATTAGAATGATAAAGCCATGGGTACGCCAGCAATTCAAATCGAAGGACTCACCAAGGATTATCCGGTGGGGTTCTGGCGACAGCGCATGCGCCGGTCGCTCGACAACCTGAGTCTGGAGGTTGAAGACGGAGAAGTTTTCGGCTTCCTGGGACCGAACGGCGCGGGAAAAACCACGACGCTGAAACTGCTGATGAGCTTAATTTTCCCGACGGCGGGAACGGCGTGGGTGCGCGGCAAGCCGATCGACGACGTTCGAATGCACCGGGAAATCGGATACCTGCCGGAACAGCCCTATTTTTACGATTACCTGACGGGGCGGGAATTGCTGGACTATTACGCGCGCCTGTTTGGCTTCGGCTCGGCGGAACGGCGCGAGCGGGTCACCCGTTTTCTGAAGCGCGTGGGCTTGGCGGATGCGGCAGACGTTCAATTGCGGAAATTTTCCAAAGGGATGCTGCAACGCGTGGGCATCGCGCAGGCCATTGTTCACGATCCGCAAGTAATCTTTCTGGATGAACCGATGTCGGGGCTGGATCCGGTAGGGCGGCGCGAAGTTCGCGACATCATTCACGATCTGAAGCGCGAAGGCCGAACGGTTTTCTTTTCAACGCACATTCTTTCCGATGCGGAAATGTTGTGTGACAGGGTAGGCGTGCTGGTCGGCGGCAAACTGCAGGGTGTGGGCGCGCCCGGAGAGCTTGTTTCGATGGAAGTGTACGCGATGGAGATTTTGTTCGAACTTCGTGAGGGATGCGCGCTGCCAAGTTCGCTAGACAAGCGAGCGACACAGGTGGGCGGGCGCTATCGAGCGGAACTTCCCGAAGACGAACTTTATCAGGCGCTGGAGGAACTACGCAGTTGCGAAGCACGAATTCTTTCGGTTACCCCGCTGCGGCCGACGTTGGAAGACTACTTCTTCAAGCTCGTTGGGCGGGATAAGAGTGCTGCGCGTTCAGAGGAGGTGGCTTCGCGATGAGCGCGATACCGGGTGTAGTGGCGATCAACACGTTTCGCGAAGCAGTGCGCGATCGCGTGATGTACAACTTGATCCTTTTCGCCTTGATGATGATGGGCGCTGCTATTCTGGTGGGAGAAATTTCGATTGGTATCTCGCGCCTGGTGATCATCAATCTGGGGCTTTCGGCGATTTCGATTTTTGGATTGGTGATGGCAATTTTCATCGGCGTGGGGCTGGTTTATAAGGAGATGGAGAAGCGCACGCTGTACAGCTTGCTGGCGAAACCGGTGCGCCGATGGGAATTTCTGGTGGGAAAATTCGGCGGACTGCTGCTGACCCTGACGGTGAACACGCTGCTGATGATGCTGGGTCTGGCCGCCGCGCTTTTCTACGTCAGCCGGGAATTTCTGCGGGCCGACGCGACGATTCTAGTGGCTGTCTATTTCACTTTGCTGGAGCTGGCACTGGTGACCGCGCTGGCTCTTTTTTTCTCGTGCTTCTCCAGTCCCATGCTTTCGACCATGTTCACGCTGGGAATCTATGTGGCAGGTTTCTTCTCCAGCGACATACGCGGGATCGGGATGGTCACGCACAACCCCGCGATGCAGGCAACCGCTCGAGCGATCAGTTATTTGTTGCCAAATTTTCGCAATTTTAATGTGATTTCGGCAGCGGCACACGGCGACGCGATTCCATTTACGTTGATCTGGCAAAACACGGTCTACGCAGCTCTGTACGTGGCGCTGGTGCTGATGGCTGCGTCCGCAGTCTTTTCCGGACGTAACCTAAAATGAGCGGCCGAAAGCACAATCGCGTTCTGGGGCTCGCTCTCGTGGCGGTTCCTGTACTGTTTGCAGCCATCGGATTCCTGCAGGTACGCATTGAAGCCGAGACGCAAACAGCCGCGCGACAAAAAGAGGAACTCCTGCTGCGCTCCGGCGCCATGCTTAAGAGGGTGAGCCTGGGGTACGATTCGTTGCTGGGTGAGGTCTACTGGACGCGCACAGTTCAATATTACGGCAGCCGGATCGGGAAGCCGGGCGAAAAATTCGAGTTGCTGTGGCCCCTACTCGATACCACCACCACGCTCGATCCAAGACTAGTGATCGCTTATCGTTTCGGCGCGATATTTCTTTCCGAGCCAGCGCCCACGGGTGCCGACCAGCCGGATCTTGCGGTCGAGTTGGTGAAACGCGGCGTGGCGGCGAATCCTGATTCCTGGGAACTAAGCTCGGATCTGGGCTTCCTTTACTACTGGCATTTGAAGGACTACGAGAAGGCTTCGGCCGCCTATTTGCAGGGAAGCAAGATTCCCAACGCACCCACGTGGCTCAAGATGATGGCGGCGCAAGTGGCGGAGAAGGGAAATTCATTTTCCAATTCGCTGGCAATATGGTCTGAACTGTACGAAACAACCCAGAATGAGAAGGTGAAGAAGGGCGCGTTCGAACACCTGAGGTCGTTGCACGCGCTGCAAGATACTTTTGAACTCAATAAATTGGCCGAGCAATACCGCAAACAGTACGGCAGCTACCCGGCCAGTATGAAGCAGTTATACGAACGCGGACTGCTGCAGGGCCTTCCCCAAGATCCCGCCGGCTTCCCTTATAGTTTTGGAGCGGATGGGAAAGCACAACTTGATCCCCACAGTCCGATCACCCTGCCCAAGGCGTCGGAAGGCCCCACACAGTAACTGCTATTCGTAACGAAGAGCTTCCACAGGATTGAGCCGCGCCGCTTTGGTGGCGGGCCAGACGCCGAAGATCAAGCCGATACTGACCGAAACACTGAATCCAACGATTACGGCCCAAGCCGGGACGACTGCCTTTAGCGAGCTGACGACCGGCACGAGGAGCGCGAGGCCGCTACCCAGAAGAATTCCAATGATTCCGCCCGTCCCGGTTAGGGTCATGGCTTCGAAGAGGAATTGCCAAGTAATGTCGCGGCTGCGCGCGCCGATCGCTTTACGCACGCCGATTTCGCGGGTCCGCTCGGTGACGGAAACCAGCATGATGTTCATCACACCCATGCCGCCAATAAGCAGGCCGATCGAGCTGAGGACGATGACGGCGAGAACGACGCCGCCGATGATGTCGTTAAACTTCTGCACCACTTCGACTTGAGTTTGAATCGAGAAATTGTCCGGTGCGCTGTAAGCAATGTTGCGGCGGCGGCGCAGGACTTCGCGCAACTGGTCGACGGCGGCGTTCAGCTTTCCGGGATAAGCGAGAAACCGATACGCTACTTCGTAACTGGATGGATACAGCTTCATGAAGGTGTAATAGGGAATAACCGTGCGGCGATCTTCGTCATTCGTGCCGAAGCCGCCCAGAGGCTTTTCGAATACGCCGACGACCAGGTAGGTGGAGCCGTCCACGAGAATTTCTTTTCCGAGTGCGTCGTTTATGGAGGGGAAGAAAGCCTTAGCCACGTTTTCGCCAATGACCACAACATTTTCACGATGCTCGTTTTCCGCTGCGGTGAAGAAGCGGCCCGCCTTCATCGTGGCGTTGGAATAGACTTCCAGATAGGCTGGAAAAGTTCCGCGAAAGTCGGTGCCTTCGACTTCGTTTTTCTGGTAGCGCGCGATGTGCGTCAATTGCCACTGGAAGGCGGAAACCGCGATCTGTTTAACTGCGGGGCAAAGCTGGCGGATAGCCATAGCGTCGTCGAGAGTCAAAGGCTTTCGGGTTTTCTCGTCTTTCGGACGATGGCCATTCTGCGGGCCCTGATCGAAACGGGAGACAAATGCGGTGTCGATTCCCTCGGCGATGAGTTCTTCCTGAATGGTTTGCCGAAAACCCTGAACCAGTCCGACCACTAGGATGATCAAGGAAACTCCGATCATCACCCCGAGAATGGCAAGAAAGCTGCGCAGCTTGTGGGTGCGAACGGTGTCGAACGCGAGTTGAAGGTTCTCTTTGAAATCCTGCTGCATGATATTTCCTAGTTTTCGGCCCGTAGAGCTTCGATGGGATCGAGCCGCGCGGCGCGCATGGCCGGATAAATTCCGAAAAACAAGCCGACGGCGGTGGAAAGCACCAGCGAAATGATAATCGCAAAAATCGGAGTCGAAATTGGAATCGGCGTGGCGGCGCGAACGAGTCCGGCGAGAGCGAGCGCTGCACCCACACCGATCAGGCCGCCGGAGGCGGCGAGCAGCGATGACTCCACCAGAAATTGCAGGATAATGTGCCGGCGCCGGGCACCCAGTGATTTCCTGAGCCCAATTTCGCGCGTACGCTCGGTGACGCTGGCCAGCATGATATTCATGATCACGATTCCGCCCACCACTAGAAAAACCGACGTGATCCAAATTGCGATGCCGAAGGCGTTTCCGGTTATTCTGTTCCACAGACCCATGATTGAATTGGGGGCGATTACGGCGAAATTGTCTTCGTCCTGATAACGTACATGGCGGCGAGAGCGCAGAATCACCCGAGCTTCATCCTCGGCAGCCTCCATCCACTCCGGGCCGCGCGCTTGAACAAACATCGAGACTGAATCTTGCGGCGCCAGCCATTCTTTCCGGTAAGTGCCGAGCGGGATCATCACGAAGTTGTCTTGAGACTGGCCGAGCACGGTACCCTTGGGAGCGGCTACACCAACGATGTCATATTCACCTTGGCCCGCTCGAATCGTCTTGCCGACGGGATCGATGCCGGGGTACAGCTTGTTGGCGACATCTGCACCGATCACGCAAACGCCGGCTCTATGGTCCTCATCGGTCTGTGTAAGGAGGCGGCCATTGGAGACGTCGACGTCTCGAATGGGGGCGAAATTTGGAGTGGCGCCTAGGATGCTGACATCCTGGCTCATTATGTTTCCGTAGCGGACGTCGGCGGTGGTGTCCTGCTCGCCGGCTACCTGATCGGCCAATTTCATGCTGTCACGCAGAGCCTCAAAATCGTCGATTTGCAAAGGCGGACGCTTTCTGGCTTTGTTCCATTCCTGAAAATTCGTGACGATGCCAATGCGGTCCACCACAAAGGCGTTGGCACCGAGGTTGGCCACTTTGTCGGCGACATAGACGTTGAGCCCGTTCAGAACAGAAATCACCGCGACGAGCGTTGTGACGGCGAGGATTACGCCAAGCAAGGTCAAGAACGTACGGAGCTTGTGGGCGCGCAGGGTATCCAGCGCGATCCAGAAGGTCTCACGCACGGCGACGAGCGTCTGCCGGACTTGAGCCAGGGTTGGGATGGCTTTCTTCACTTTGTCTATATTAGACGAATAAGCGTCCGGAAAAGTTCATATCGTTGATCCGAAGGCAGCGGTCCGTGCTCGAACGATCGTTCTCATTCGTAACGCAGCGCTTCCACAGGGTTTAGGCGCGCGGCCTTGGTTGCTGGCCAGACGCCGAAGATCAGGCCGATGCTGACCGAAACGGCAAATCCGACGACAACCGCCCACAAAGGAATCACCGCTTTGAGCGAGCTGACTACGGGAACCAGCAGGACGATGCCGCATCCCACCAAAATGCCCAGAATGCCGCCGGTCCCGGTTAGAGTCATAGCCTCGAACAGGAATTGCCAGGTAATGTCGCGGCTGCGCGCGCCAATCGCTTTGCGCACGCCAATTTCGCGGGTCCGCTCCGTAACGGAAACGAGCATGATGTTCATCACGCCGATTCCACCGATCAGAAGGCCGATGGAGCTGAGCACCACAACTACCAGCGCTACGCCGCCGATAATGTCGTTAAACTGTTGCACCGCTTCGGCGTTGGTCTGGATGGAAAAGTCATCGGGCTTATCGTAGCGCACATTTCTGCGGCGACGGAGCACTTCGCGGGTTTGGTCCACGGCGGAGTCGAGGTGCCCGGGATACGCAAGAAAGCCCAGGAAAACTTCGAAGCTTGCGGGGAAGATTTTTGTAAATGTGTAGTAGGGAACCACCACACGGCGGTCCTCATCATTCGTTCCGATGCCGCCGACTGGCTTTTCGAAAACGCCCAGTACGAGGAAGTCGGAGCCGTCCACCAAAACCTGCTTTCCAAGCGCATCGTCGATGGTGGGAAACAGCGCGGTGGCTACGTCCTCGCCGATGACCACAACATTGTCCTTGTGATAGTTCTCCGCCTCGGTGAAGAAGCGGCCGGCTTTCATGGTTTCACTCGAATCAACTTCTGGATAAGAAGCAAACGTGCCGCGAAATTCTCCGCCTTGAACTTCGTTCTTTTGATAGCGGACGTTGTGCGGCGTGGTCCATTCGTAGATCGCGATCGTGGTTTGTTTTACCGCCGGACAAAGTTGCTGCACCGCCTGGCCGTCCGCCAACGTGAGAGGTTTGCGGTCGCGCTCTTCTTTTGGACGGCGGCCAGTCGTGGGGCCCTGATTGAAACGCCAAGCCCATGCGGTGTTGACGCCACTGGAAGTGATCTCGTCCTGGATGGTGGAGCGAAAACCCTCCACCAGGCCAACTACGAGAATGATCAGCATGACTCCGATGGTCACGCCTAGCACAGCGAGGAAGCTACGGAATTTGTGTTCGCGAACGGTATCTATGGCGAGGCTCAAGTTTTCGGGGAAGTCCTGGCGCACCTTCATGGACTAAGTCTCCGCTCGCAAAGCTTCAATGGGATCGAGCCGGGACGCTCGGACTGCGGGATAAATGCCGAAGAAGAGTCCGACCCCGGTGGAAAGCAGTAGCGCGACAAAGATGGCGAAAGCGGGCGTGGAGATGGGGATGGGGGTAGCTGCGCGAACCAACGCGGCAATGCCCAGCGCCATGCCGATGCCCAACAGTCCACCGGAAGCCGAGAGCAGAGAAGACTCCACCAGAAATTGCATCACGATATGGCGCCGCCGAGCGCCCAGAGATTTCCGCAAGCCGATTTCGCGCGTGCGCTCGGTAACGCTAGCCAGCATGATGTTCATGATCACGATTCCGCCGACCACCGAAAAGACGGAAGTGACCCATACCGCTACACCGAAAATATTTCTGGTGAGACTGTCCCAAATGCTCAGCAGCGAAGCAGGCTCCACGATTCCGAAATTGTCGTCATCCTGATAGCGGACATGGCGCCGCGAGCGCAGAATCACGCGCGCTTCGTCTGCCGATGAGGACAGGGACTGGCGGTTGCGCGCTTCCACGAAAATCTGGACGGAGTCTTGCGGAGCAAGCCACTCTTTCCGATACGTTCCCAGAGGCATCATCACAAAATTGTCCTGTGGTTGTCCCAAGACGGTGCCCTTGGGTTTCGCCACGCCGACGATTTCGTATTGCCCTTGACCCACGCGGACATCCTTGCCGATGGGATCGATTCCGGGAAATAACTTCGCCGCAAGGTCAGAGCCAATTACGCAAACGCCGGAACGATGCTCTTCATCCGTCGGGGTAAGCAGCCGGCCGTTTGCGGCATCGATGTCGCGAATCTCGGCGTACTCTGGCGTCGCGCCGAGTATCCTGACGTCCACGCTTGGGACGTTTCCATAGCGCACGTCCCCGATGGTCTCCTGTAAGCCGGCGATGCGGTCGGCCAATTTCATGCCCTCGCGCAACGCTTCCAGGTCATCTAGCCGAAGCGGCGGGCGTTTTCGCGCCTTATTCCATTGATCGAGATTCGTGGCGATGCCCACGCGGTCAATGACGAAAGCATTGGAGCCCAAATTAGCCACTTTGTCGGCCACGTAGAGATTCAGGCCATTGAGCACGGACATCACGGCGACAAGAGTGGTCACGGCTAACATTACGCCGAGAAGGGTTAGAAAAGTTCGCAGCTTGTGCGAGCGCAGCGTATCGAGCGCAATCCAAGAGGTTTCCTGCAGCGCAACGAGCGACTGCCGGATTCCAGCCAGGGGTTGCTGGGGCTTTTCTTTCACTCTGCCCATCTTAGACGGATAGCCACCCGGAAGATTTCACAAATTCGCACAAATTGGCAGTTTAGAGCACAACAACGACTCTGGCGCGGGGATTTTGTCACTGAGAATCGCTACAATGGAGTGGCAGGCGATTCTTGGGAGCAGGAGTCAGCACCAGAAGATTCTGAATGTCCCGGTATGTCTCATTTTCGGCTATGGGCGCGTCGCTCGCTCTGACAGGGTTGCTGTGGTCAGCGCAGGTTCCGCTCGAGCGTTTGGCCAAGCTCGAGGGTGCAGCGGCGGCCCCGGAATCTCCGGTCCGCAACCGCGTGCGGGCGAGTATTCGATTAGCCCACCAATCCAGCGCACCGGGGCAACCGCCTTCGGACGCTGAAATTCGCGAACGCGGCCAGAAGCTGATTGATAACCAACACCGCGACGATATTGCGATCGACCAGTACGAACGCATCGAGCACCAGATGGACCGCACGTCCGGCGCCAACCCCCGCGTGTCAGAGGACAAGATTTACCGCGTGGTTCCCACCGGCACGGGGACGATGAAAATCCTGCTGAAGGAAAACAACAAAACGACCGACCCCGTGCTCTATCGCCAACAATTGCAGACCTGGAGAGAGCTTCTCGAACTTGCGCTCAAGCCGGATGACGCCAGAGCGAAATTGGCTTATTCGAAGTGGCAAAAAAAGAAAACCGACCGCGCCGAGTTGGTGGATGCCACGCGCGAAGCGTTTTTCACGAAATGGACAGGCCAGGAAACGGTGAACGGAAGGCCTTGCGACGTTTTGGAATTGACCCCTAATCCCAGCTTTCATCCGCACTCGATATTTCAGGATGCCATGACGCACGTCACCGCGAAAATCTGGGTGGACCATGACACCGACCATCTTGCGCGCGGCGAAGCTCATGTGATGCGCGACATTTCATTCGGCGGCGGCATTCTGGGGAAGCTGTACCGGGGCGGGGTATTTTCCTTCCAGCAAGCGGAAGTTACGCCCGGCGTTTGGCTGCCCACACGTTACCAATACGATTTCATGGGCCGAAAATTCCTGTTCACCTTTGAGGAACACCAGTACATTGAAGCTAGCCAGTACCACCGCATCGGGACTCCGAAAGAAGCACTCGCGATGGTGGAAAGCGAGATCGCAAGCGGCAAAGTAGTTAACGGCGACCCGTAGTGTTGGCGACGACCGATAGCTATCGGAGTAGCGCGGAACCAGGAGGCAAAATGACTCGGCGAGGCTTTAGATTCTTCGCAATCGCCACCTTCCTATTCGCCGGTATGTCATTGGTTGCAGGCACCGCGCGGGCGCAGAACGATTCCGCTTCATCGTCGCAAAATCCCAGCCAGCCGTCAGCTTCGCCTGCTCCAGCGGATCAAACGCCATCAAAAAAAGTCTGGACCAACGATGACGGCCGTTTTCATTCCGGTCCTGCCGCCTCTGCTCCTGCTGTGAGTGCAAAGCCTGCCAGCACAACCAACAAGTCCAGAGCGAATAACAATGGCAAAAACGGGAACTGGTATCGCAGCCAAATTACCAAGCTGCAAGGTCAGATTCCGCCTCTGGATGAGAAGATCGCGCAACTGCAGGCGGCGTTGAATGGGCAAACGACCAATACGCCTCGGCCGTATGGCTGGTCAAGGCCCGAAGATTGGCACACGCAACTCGCGCAATATCAGAAACAGCGGGAGGATATTGATGCGAAGATCAGCGCTCTGGAAGACGAAGCCCGCCACAATGGAGTCCCTGAAAGCGAAATTCCTTGAGATATCGCGCACTTGGACGAAATTGACTCCGACCCACAAACCCTGGCAAAAGATGCCACGCTGAAGCCCGGCCACGGCAGGCAGGCGCTACGAAGAACACAAGTTTAATTCCAGGGAGAGAAAAAGCCCCGAAGCTCGCGCTTCGGGGCCGATTGGAAACCGGGCTACCGAGCAGCGGCGGCCGTTTCTTTCTCGATGGGCGCGCCGATCAGATTGCCCCATTCGGTCCACGAGCCGTCGTAATTCCTCACCTTGTCGTAGCCCAATAGATATTTCAAGACGAACCAGGTATGCGAACTGCGCTCGCCAATGCGGCAGTAGGCGATGACTTCATTCTTTCCTGCTATGCCCTTGCCCTCATAGAGCGCCTTCAGCGCTTCGGACGATTTGAACGTGCCGTCTTCATTCGCTGCCTGGGCCCAAGGGATATTGGCAGCTCCAGGAATATGGCCGGCGCGCTGCGCGGTTTCCGACATTCCTGGCGGCGCGATAATTTTCCCGGTGAACTCGTCGCCGGAGCGAACGTCGACGAGCTGCGCTGGAGACTTCTTCTCCACGGCGCGAAAAACATCTTCCTTGCGCGCGCGAATCGATTCATCCGGACGGCCCGCTTGATATTTCGTGGCTGCTACTTTCGTCGCGTCGGTGGTCAAATGCCTTTTTTCTTCGATCCATTTCTTGCGGCCGCCGTTCATCAAGCGAACGTCCTGGTGCCCGTAGTATTTCAGCTGCCAGAAAGCGTAGGCCGCGAACCAATTGTTATTGTCGCCGTACAGCAGAATGGTCGTGTCGTTGGAGATTCCAGACTGGCCGAGCAGCGCTTCGAGCGCGGCCTGATCGATCAAGTCGCGGCGGATATTGTCTTGGAGCTGCGATTGCCAATTCCAGCCCACCGCTCCGGGGATGTGCCCCTGGTCGTAGGCCGTGGTGTCAACATCAACCTCCACAAGACGAATATTCGGGTCCTTCAGATGCTCTGCAGCCCATTGCGTGGATACCAAAGTTTCCGGATGCTTATAGTCTGACATGTCTTTTCCCCCTCGTGATTAGACTCAATGGCCCTGAAAACGACCTAAAATAAAAAACCCACCTGCCAGCTTGTCCTGGCGGTGGGTGAGAAAAACTGTGGCTAGAATCGTTTCCTAGATAGCTAGCCTACCCCGCCAAGAGACGAGCGTGTACAACAACAGGTGAGCCGGTCTCTGGTGAGGTGCGACATGCGAAAAGGTTACACCGGAACGATAGGCGCTGGCAATCAATCTTCGAAGTAAGGATGACTGGTGCTGGTAATCGCTATCAAACCGGGCGGAGAGAGCCGTCAGCCGATTCGAGTTCGATGCGCAGGAGCCAGTCAAAATGGAATTTTTCTGACGCCAGCCATTTTTCCAGATCTTCGCGCGTGGAGGCTTCGAATTCGACAAGCATTTTCCCTTCTTGCATATTTACGAGGACGCGCCGCGCGGCGACCGGCTTCGCTGCCTGAAGACGGCGGGTTAGCTCTTCAGCTCCCTGGCGCGTGAGGCATGCCAGCGTGTGTTGTGAGATGTATAAAGCCATTCGAACTCCCGTTCCGCTAAAATAGCCGCCGCTAATGCCGGCAAAACCATTACATCGCCGGCGGAGAAAAATCAATGCCACTCGAGATGCGCAAGGCGCACCCTTATTACGTTTACGACGCGATCCAGACCCAACCTGAACTGGTCGGCAAAATTGTGCAGAAGCGCGGCGCGATCGAGCGCGCGGCCGAGGCCATCGCTGAAAAAGAGCGGGTCACCTTCGTCGGCATCGGGACTTCATTGCACGCTGCGCGGATTGCAGAAAGTTGGATGCGCGAATTCTCTGCGGGACGCTTCCTTGCGCGTGCCGAACAATCCTTCGAACTCGTGCACCATCCTATCGCGTTCACGACCAGCGATGCGGTAATCGTGATCACGCATACCGGTACAACCACTGCTTCCGTCGAGGCGTTGCGCATGGCTCGCGCGGCGGGAGCGCTGACGGTGGCGATCACCGGCGAGATGAGCGGCGAAGGCGTCCGCGACGCGGATTTTCAGATCGATACATGCGAGCAAGAGGTCGCGTTCGCATACACCAAGAGTTATACGACCGCTCTGGCGGTCGTGGCGCTGCTGAACATTCGCACCCTCGACCGCAGAAAATTATTGGCCCCCGGGTATCGATACGAGGCTGTCGCGCGCATCCCTGAACTGATGCGCGAAGCGCTCAAGCTCGAGCCGCAGGTTCGTGAGTTCGCGAAGCGGGCCTCGCCACTGGCGCGCATCGAGATTTTCGGTACCGGAGTGGGCTGGGCCACGGCGAGCGAGGTGGCACTGAAAATCAAAGAGGCTTGCTACATTGCGGCGGAAGGCTTCGAGACCGAGGAGATACTGCATGGACCGTTTTCGGAAACCGATTCCCGCGCGGCACTGATTGGATTGTTTACCGGTCGCGGCACGGACATTCGCGCGCGGCAAATCCTGCGGGCTGCCGGGGAACTGAAGATGCTTCGCGCGGCAATCGCCGATTCGTCGGCGAACCATGACATCTCTGCGGAACAGATTCTGGTGGTTCCCGAAACGGCGGAATGGCTTACCCCTTTTGTGCACCTGGTTCCGCTGCAACTTCTGACTTACTTTCTCGCGCTCGAGCGCGGACTGAATCCCGACACCGGCAGGCAGGACCAAGCCGCGCACGCTGCCGCCAGCCGCCACTACAAATACTAGCTGGTCTTAGCTGACCGTCCGAACAGTCCCTTATCGAGAACAATTTGTCCGGCACCTCCCCCGTCATCCCGCGTGGGATATAGAATTGTTCCTTAGGATCGACCCGGGGTGACCAATGAAACGAGGCATGCTAATTTTCGCGGCGATCGGCGTAATGGCCTTTGCGGCGGCAACCAGCGCGCAGTTTGCAGGGGGGCTCGGAACGCTTTCAGGGAACGTGCTAGACCAGCAAGGGAAACCGGTTGCGGAAGCGAGTGTGACAATCCAAACATCCGACGGGCTGCGTCCCCACGCCGCGCACACGGATGCCAACGGGCACTTCGAATTCACGCGCTTCGAAGCCGGCCAGTACGATGTGCGCGCCTACTCGAATAAACTCTTTTCCGAATGGTCCAAGCGCGTGGTGATACGGCCCAAGAAAACCACGGAAATCACCCTGCGGTTGTCCCCCACTGCAAGATAGAGGCGAAACTCTCGATTTCTGATAATTCTTTATCCGTGTCGCAGAGCAACGATGGGATCGACGCGCACGGCATCCCGCGCCGGAACGTAGCAAGCCATCAGCGCGACTGCCGATAGGAATAACGGCACGGCGACGAAGGTCAGAAAATCCGTTGGGCGAATGCCGAACAGAAGGCTGGAAAGCATCGGCGTCAATAGGAGTGAAAGCACCAAGCCAACGGTCACCCCTGCAACGACAGCGGTCATTCCCTGCAACAGAACGATTTTCAGAATGTCGCGGGACTGAGCGCCGAGGGCCATGCGGATTCCAATCTCATTCCTTCGCTGAGCTACTGAATAAGAGGTGACCCCATAGATTCCGATGGAAGCGAGCGCCAAGGCGAGGCCAGCCAGCGCCGCCGCCAGCAGCATGGTGAAGCGGGCTGAAGCTCGCGCCTGGCGGACGTATTCCTCGATGGGGCGAACTTTTGCAAGAGGAAGATTGGCGTCGAACTTATTCAATTCGGTGCGAACGGCGTCGATGAGCGATTCCGGTTTGCCGGTCGAGCGCATAGCGAAGGCCATGATTTCGCGCGGGGATTGAGCGTACGGCTCGTAAATTTGCGGGCGTCCGTTGCCGGTGAGCTGAAGATACTTGGTGTGCTTCACAACACCGATTACATCCGCAGTCATGCGACTGAAATCCCCCTCCTGAATTACTTCGACGTTCAGTTTTTTCCCCACAGCATCCTGACCAGGCCACATCTGTTTGGCTAGCGATTCGTCCACGATGACGACCCTTCTGCGTGTGGCGTCGTCGGAGTCGTCAAAATCCCGGCCTGCTATGAGAGGAATCCCGAGCGTGCGGAAGAAGCCGGGGGTGATCGACCGATGATCGGCCAGCAGTGTGTTCTGATCTTGCGGCGGAGCGCCGTCAAGCCAGTAGTAGCTATACCAATTGGCGTAATCATCGAAAGGAAGTAGGTGAACACCGCCGACGGCCTCGACGCCAGGTAGCGCCTCGAGGTTTTTCTTGAGTTGATAGATCAAACGCACATGCTCTGCATCGTTCGGATAACGGCTTTGCGGCGGAGAGATCTGGAAGGTCAGGACATGATCGGCCTGGAAGCCGGTGTCCACCTTGATCAGATGGGTAAATGTTCGAATCATCAAGCCCGCGCCCACGAGCAGGACGAATCCCAGTGCGACCTCGGATGTCACCAGCAGAGACCGGTATCGCCTGCTGCCGGAAATAAGAGCCCTTCCTCCGGACTTCAGAGCTTCATGGACGTTCGTTCTTGATGATTCCAATGACGGCGCCAGACCGAAAACCATCCCGGCTAGAAGCGAGATGGCGAAAGCGTATCCGAGGACCGGGAAATTGAATTTGACGGCGTCGAGCAGTACCATGGTTTTGGGACGCAGCGCCAGAAGCCATTTCATTCCCCACCAACCGAGAAACAATCCGGCGATTCCTCCGAGCAGAGATAGAAAAACGCTCTCGGTCAGCAGTTGGCGAATGACACGGCCTCGCGACGCACCCAGCGCAGTTCGCAGAGCCATTTCTTGCTGACGAAGACCGGCGCGGGATAACAAGAGGTTGGCAACGTTGGCGCAAGCGATCAGTAGGACCAGTCCCACTCCGACGAAGAGGGCCAAAACAGCGGGCTGTGTATTCCGAGTGGTGTCTTCCTGCAGCGAGAGAATTTCAAAATCAACGCCAGCGTCGGAATCAACCCGATATTCAGCGCGCAGATGCGCTGCAATGGAATGCAATTCTTGGCGAGCCTGAGGCTGAGTTACTCCGGGGCGCAGCCGGGCGATCACTCGAAGATAATTCAAATCCCGAGGGGCTCCGGAAAGATCGCCGCGAAAGGTAACCCAAGCCTGGACGTCGGGCGGAACGCTCGCATCTTCGGGGAAAATGAGGCGGAAAGATGCGGGCATGACGCCGATGATGGTCGTCGGTTCACCGTTCACAATCAGGGACCGGCCGATGATATTTTCATCGGCGCCGAAGCGCCGGCGCCACAACCCGTCGGTGATGATGATCGCGGGACTCGCCCCTTCGAGATCGTCTTGGGCATTAAACAAGCGGCCTTTTGCGGGCGCAAGGCCCAGCAGAGTGAGGAAGTTCGCCGTTGTTCGACCCACCTTGATCTGCTCGGGCTCCCCCATTGTAGTGATTGCGGCGCTGCCGACCCAAGTGCCGCCCACATCCTGAAGCAACTGGCTGCGGCGGCGAAGATCAAGCATGTCGGGACCGGAGAAAGGCGCACGGGTCTGGCCGGCGGCCTTCATTTCGGTCCAGACCATAGCAAGGCGTTCGGCTTGCGGATAGGGAATCGGTTTCAGCACGACGGCGTCGAGCACGCTGAAGATCGCGGTGTTAGCGCCCATACCTAACGCGAGAGTCAAAATCGCAATGGCCGCGAAGCCGGGATTTTTCCTCAGCATGCGCAGGCCGTAGCTTGCGTCGGCCCACAGCGTCTGGGGCCAAAAGGTGCGGCGATGCTTACGGCAGTCCTCTTTGACTGCTTCTAGCGCTCCGAATTGCAATACAGCTTGTCGGCGTGCTTCTTCCGGATACATGCCGGCGGCGAGATTGAGCGCGATCTGTTGCTCCAGATGAAAGCGCAGTTCTTCGTTCAGATTTTCCTCCCACTGATTTTGGGGGGATCGCCGACGCAAGAAATTCATTGGCTTCCGCTCCTTTTCGCGTCGCTTGGCGCGCGGAGATCAAACTCGTTCAAGAATCAAAGCTACCGCCGAAGATAGACGCTCCCAATCGGCCATCTCCTTTTCGAGTTGCTGGCGCCCTGTTTTCGTCAGGGAATAGAATTTCGCGCGGCGGTTATTTTCGCTGGCTCCCCATTCGGCGTGAATCCATTTCTTGCGTTCGAGGCGATACAGCGCAGGATAGAGCGACCCTTGCTGGATTTGCAGCGCCTCGCGCGAAACTTGCTGGATGCGTTGCGCGATACCCCAACCGTGCATCGGTTCGAGCGCCAGCGTTTTCAGGATCAGCAGATCCAGTGTGCCTTGCAGAATCTCGACCGAAGGGCTCATCGTGTTCTCCCTGGCGGAATGATCGGCGACTAGTTCCCAGAGTCCAGGTGCCAGCCGACATTGACCCATTTACCCTGGCGATCCACAAACATCTCCGTGGCACATCCCGAATGTGTGGAACGTTTGCCGCCAATTTCTATTTCGTAGAGATATTTTGAGTAGAGGATGGCGGTGTATCCGTACATTTGCAGTTTCGTCTCCGGGAATTCCAGGCGCACGAGCTTGCCGCCTTGGCTGGCGAAATCTTTCGCACCGGCCAGGGTCTCGTCGCGGTTTTCCCACTTCTCGCTTTGGTCGATGGCGATCAATTCCGCGGGCAGAAGCTCGGCGAGACGCGCACGATCGTTCGCGAACCAGGCGCGCCATACTGCTTCGCGGGAGGAAAGAAGTTCCTTTTTGTCGTCCGGGTCTATGGGTTGATCTTGCTGTAAATTGGCCGCGATCGTGTCGGGGTGGAAGGTGACATCAGAGCCGATTTGAGCCCAGTCACCTGCTAGTTTTGCGTAGACGTCGAGGATGCGAAGCTTCTGCGTGAACAGATGGCCTTCATAATCATAATTCACTTCGGCGATATAAGGGACTAGCGCAACATCACCATAGAAAACCACGTCGAACTCGAGCATTTTGTAGGCGGTCATCTTTACCGGCGATTTGACGAATCCATTGGCGCCTTCCATGTACTGGTCGATTCCGTGAATGGTGGTGCGAGAAGATGACTGGAAGCCGGTCCAGGCCTCGGAGTGCGTTGCTCGAATGACCTCGGCGTTTTTCTGGATGTAAGCCTGAAAAATCTTGTCGATATGAGTTCGAATGGCATCGCGGTCCGCCGTGCGCTGTTCTCCCGATACGGCGTTTAGTTGCATGGCGCGCCCCGGACTTGCGGCTAGAATTGCGATGAGGACCAGAAAAAGCTTGCTGAGTTTCATTTCTCTCTCCTTGCTCCCGGCAAGTTGCCGCTCCCCTAGGGAATCTAAAGGAGGAGGCTGTCATCTCTCTTGTAGAATGTCAAGGGGGCAGGATCGGAACCGCGCCGCGATAAGGGGGAGTTGAAAATGGGGGTACTACAACCCGGGTACCGCAAAAAATGAGACACCGGAGCCATTGTTGCAAGCAAGGCCGCCTTGGAAAATTGATCTGCGGGTTGGATGGCTGCGATGCGGGGACGACGGTTCCACAAAAAAAGGAGCCGGGCACGCTAGCCAACCCGTCCACCCCTCCTGCCGGCGATATCCCTCCTAACCCCCACCGGTCGGCGGGGTCTGGCAGCTCATAAATTCGAGCCTAGCACATTCCTGGATATCTTCCGGCGGCAGCGCTGCGTCTAAATAAACTACAACCTAGTGTCGTGGCAGCGAAACGTCCTGGTCTTTGCGGGCGAATGATGCCAAGGCGCAATGTATCTTAAATATTGCTGCACATGACAAGAAAAATAGACAGCCTTCCTCGGAAGGCGCTGACCATTGTTCTCGCGGGCTTACTCTTGCTGCCATTTCCGGCGAGCCCGGCGGATCTGAAACCGGAAACGCTCGCTGCTTACCACCGCTACCTCCAGCTAACCGAGGCGAATGTCGACGCTGAATTGACACATGGTGGCCCGTATCTGTGGATCGATGCCGCCCCGGCTTCACGCCGCGATGGATATTATGCTGAGTTGCGCAAGGGCGAGGTTGTAATCGAGAGACTCGAGACGCTGGACCAGGGAAAGACGATCGCGGTTCCCGGAGGGCTAATTCATCATTGGATCGGAACGGTCTTCATTCCGGGCGCGACCATGGCACAAACTCTGGAATTCATGCAGGACTACAATCACAAAAAGGACTATTTCAGTCCGGACATTCAGCGTTCGAAAATTCTGCGGCATGAGGGCGACGATTTTCTGGTGAACTTGCGCTTCTACAAAAAGAAAGTGATCACGATCGTGGACGACACAGACCACCAAGTTCACTACCACGTCGTGGACGCAACGCACGCCTGGAGCCGCTCACACACCACGCGTGTTCAGGAAGTGGAAAATGCGGGCGAGCCGAGCGAGCGCTTGGAACCACCGGGCCAGGATCGCGGCCTCCTGTGGGCCATGGACACCTATTGGAGATTCCAGGAGAAAGACGGCGGCACCTATGTCGAGTGCCAATCTCTTTCGCTCACGCGCGATATTCCGACGGGGCTGGGCTGGGCGGTTAGCCCCTTCGTTACCAGCGTTCCGCGAGAATCGCTCACCTTCACGCTAGCTACTGCACGGACTGCTGAGCTTCAAAGGCTGCTAGCGCATCCCGTGAACTGAATTCCGCTGTAGAGACCGCGAATGTAGTTGAGCCGAGAAAAATATCTTCAAGCCCGTTGTTGTCGCGTGGTACCAGATTGCTCGAGAACGAAAGGAAGCTGACCGTAGTTCCGTCCGAGCTAATCGACGGCACCAGACTGTTGCCGTTAGACGGCGTGGAAGCGGTACCGGCCCCTTGAGTTACTAGCACGACGCTGGGAGCGCACTCAGTGGTAATGGTCTCGCAGGTGTTCCGGACGAAAACATTTTCGACCCCGTTGCTGGTGCTGGCGATATTGGATGAGAAAGAAGCGAAGGCCACGTACTGACCGTTGCTGTTGATGCTGGGAAATTCGCTTGTGCCGTTTCCCGGCACCCCATTCGGAGTCAGGGAAATCAGCGTGGTGGAAGGCGCGCACGTCGTACTGATGCCAATGCAGGTATCACGCAGATAGATCTGTTGCGTGGGTCCTGCACCCGCAACCAGCGTGGTCGCGGTGGAAGCGAATGTGATAAAGCGGCCCGTGCTGGAGATGGAAGACTCCGAGCTGGCGCCGTCGGCGGCCGTTTCACCATCGGGAGTGGAAACTAGAGTTGTGTCGGCCGTGCACGCTTTTGTAAAGCATGTGGTGCGCTCGAACACTTCTTGCGCCCCATTCGGATTCGGAGCAGTTGCCCCGAGGTTTTCGGCAACGGACGTGAATGAAACGTACAAGCCACCCGTGGCCACCGAGGGATTCGAGCTTAGGCCATCCCCTGGAGTCGCGCCGTCCGGGGTGGACACCAGATAGGTTGTGCCGCTGCAGGTCGTGCCGGAAATCGAGCTGCAGGTATCGCGCACATACACTTGGGGCGTAACGCCGTCCAGGGATACGCCGGAAACCAGATTTGTAGCCAGTGAAACGAAAGCGACGTAGCGGCCGTCAGAGCTGATCGCCGGGTTGTAACTGGCACCATTGCCGGCAGTCAGACCATCGGCGGAAATCGAAATAAGCTGCGTAACGAATGCAGTGGGTGTGTAAATGCAAGGCGTACTGCTCGGCAGACAAACGGGGCGCCAATAAACCTGGCTAGTGCCAACAGGAACGCCCACGGAAGTGACCAAGTTTGTGGCAAGAGACGTGAATACGGCATCGCTGGCAGCCGCGTTAATTGCGGGCTCGAAACTTGCCCCGTTTGCAGCGTTCCCGTTGGGGTCGGTGCTAATGGCTGAAGTCCCCGGCGTACATGACGAAACGCCCAGGCAGGTATTTCGAAGAAAAACAACTCCGCCGTTATTGGGCTCGGTAGTGGCAAGGAGATTATTCGATACCGAGGCGAAAGCCACGTATTGGCCGGTCGTGCTGGTCGAAGGACCTACGGTGGTAAGTTGCAAGCCTTCAGCGCCATTTTGGCAATTCGCAGGTCCCCCGCAAATTCCGTCGTTTGCTTGCGAGCCATCAGGAGCGAGATCCACGAGCACCGGCAAACCGAGCAGGTGAGTGGGATCCACAGCCAATGTCAGGATGTTCGAGGCCCCGCCGCCGGGGCTCGCATTAACCACCGTTACTTGATCCACGCCTCCCACCAGCAGATCGGAGCCCGTCAGGGGCGTAGTTAGTTGCGTGCTGCTGACAAATGTCGTGGCGCGCTGCACGCCGTTGACCGTGATATATGAGACTTGGTTGACAAATCCCGTCCCGGTCACAGTCAAGGTGCTTGGCGTACCGCCGGCCTGCACTTGAGTAGGAGAGAGCATAGTAATCTTTGGCAAAGGATTAGAAACATTCAACTGGACCGTATTAGATGAGCCGCCACTCGGTGGAGGGCTGATGGGATTTATAACCGTAATCTGCAAGGCTCCGGGGCTCGCGATGTAGATGGAGCTCACGACGGTGTCGAGCTCGGTGGAATTCACAAAGCTCGTCTGAATGTTAGTGCCGTTTACCGCAACGTTGGATTGCTGCACGAAATTCGTCCCGAATATCCTCAGTGAGAATCCCGGCCCGCCGGACAGGACCGATGAAGGAGACAACGAGGCGATGTGCGGCACCGGGCTTGCCGTGGGGCTAATGCTGAAAGTAATTGCTGTGGTTGTCCCGCCGCCTGGCGGAGGGGTCTCAACCGTGATCATTGCTGAACCGGGAGTTGCATAATCGGCGGGGGGAACGGTCGCCGTCATCTGATTTTGATTCACGAAAGTGGTGGCGAGCGGCGTGCCATTCCAAAATATAGCGGACTGCTGCACAAAACTGCTTCCGATCACGGTGAGCACGAAGGGATTTGTTTGAGCGGTAGTGGTACTCGTGGGAGAAATCGATCTCAGCGTGGGCGTGGGATAATTTACGTTTTGGCCGCAGGACCACGAAACCAGAGCCACTGCCATTAGAAACCAGAAAGAAGGTCGAGATAGTCCCGGCAAATCATTCACCCCTGAGTCGATAGGCTGAAGCCTTCGGCGTAAGCGCAATAGTAGAGACTACTAAAGATGGCCGCATGGAGCAATCGGGATGCCTGGCGCCTCTAGAATCATTCTGTGGCCCAAAATTGTCCGGGAGGGGGTAAGTTCCTTCCCTCGCGGGAAACCCCAAGCAAGCGTGCGTGACTCCCTGCCGGGACACGACCACTCAATCTTTACAGATTGTTTATAACTTTCGCTAGGATTCATCCGCAATTCACTTGACCTCCATAAAGCAGGCATTTACTCTGCCCAGCGTGGAAATGAACTCGCACGAAGCTCCTGTTCCACCTGCCAATGCGCTGGCACTTTGCTCAACTCGTCTGCCTGCATTTCTGCGTGCTGCTCGCGTGCCTACTCTCGCCGCGAATTGCGCGGGCACAAGACCCAACCCCCGATACGCCTAATCCGCGACCTACTATTCAGGAAGCTTCACCCGCCCCGGAAGATTCTGGCTCAGGCGACGTTCTAACGGTATTCCCGCATTCCGAGACAGCCCCGTTCTGGTTTTCCGGCCAAGCGAACATCATTCTCCAATGGCATCCTAAATTTCCCGCGAACTATAGCGGGCCGAACAGCTTGACCCCCTGGACTCAAAGCGCCACCACACACATTCTTACATTCTACGCCGGCTACGAGCTTACGCAGACGACCGAGGTCTTTCTTAACGTAGAGTATGCGACGGGCGGTGGCATCGGGACGGCCCTCGGCCTCGCCGGTTACACAAACTTGGATTCTGTGCGGACCGTATCAGGCGTCGCGCTTTCAAAGGCCCCTTATCTTGCCCGGGCTATCTTGCGGCAAGTCATTCCGCTTACGGACGAGCGCGTCAAAGCAGACCGCGACTCGCTTCACCTCGCCACCTCGCTTCCGGCACGGCGGATCGAGTTCCGCGCCGGAAAGTTCGACTTGGTTGATTTCTTCGACACGAATTCTTACGGCTCCGATAGCCACCTGCAGTTTTTGAACTGGACCGTGGACAACAACGGCGCTTACGACTACGCGGCGAATACCCGCGGCTACACCGACGGCGCTCTGGTCGAGTATGACGATCATTGGTTTACAGCGCGCTTTGCCGTAGCCATGATGCCGAAAGTCTCTAACGGCATTCATCTTGACGCCGACCTCGCGCGAGCCCGCTCGGAAAATCTGGAATTCGAATTTCGCGGCAGCCTTCTGCCGCATCGCTCCGGCGCCGTGCGCCTGCTGAGTTATCTGAATCACGCGAACATGGGGAATTATGAGGAAGCCATTCGCGATTTCAAGGATGGTGAAACGACGCCCGTTCCCAATATCATTTCCACGCGGCGGCAAGGGCGACACAAATATGGTTTCGGGCTCAATTTCGAACAGGAACTTAGCTCGCAATTGGGCGTATTTGGGCGCCTGGGCTGGAGCGACGGGCAGAATGAATCCTTCGCCTACACCGAATGTGACCGTACGGCGTTGTTTGGCGCATTCACCAAGGGCGACCGGTGGCACCGCCGCAACGATCGTGCGGGCGTGGCGTTTGTGGCCAATGGAATCGTCGCCGCCCACCAGCAATACCTGGCGCTCGGCGGAGTCGGCTTCCTTCTCGGCGACGGTGGTCTAACCTATGGCACGGAAAAAATCGTCGAAGGATTTTACACCGCCCACCTGTGGCGTGGATTCTTCGTCTCGCCGGACATCCAGTACATCAACAATCCTGGCTTCAATATGGCTCGCGGCCCGGTCACCGTACTGGGAGGCCGCTTCCACGTTGATTTCTAGCGCATCTTTCTCGCAGCAGGGCCGATCAATCCGCGGATGCTGCTGTCTGTTGATCGGATCTGAAACCAGAAGCTTACGAGTCGCGCGGATCGCGTCTTTGGCGATGCCGGGAGCCGCGTCGTTTCAGGCGCTGATTGAAGCGGATCGGTGTGCCGGTGAAATCGAATTTGGCGCGCAACTGGTTTTCGAGGAAGCGCTGATAGCTGAAATGCAGCGGCTTCAACTGGTTGGTGAAAAGAACGAATGTGGGTGGCGCAGTAGTGGCTTGCGTGATATAGAAAATTTTCACTTCGCGGCTGGCCGGAGACGTGCCGCGGTCGAGATCCACTTCCTTAAGCCAGCGGTTCAGCTCTCCGGTGGAAATGCGGCGGTTGCGCGCTTCGACCACGCGGTCGATAACAGTGTAAAGCCTCTCGATATGCTCGCCGGTCTTTGCCGAGAGAAAAACCACCGGAGCATAGGAAAGAAATTTCAATCTTTGGCGGACCAGAGGCTCGTAATCTTGCACGAGCTTGTTTGGATTCGCGCCTCCACCTTTGCCTCCGCGCTTCGTTTCGGCGGAAGATTTTTCCTGCGCGGCTTCAAGCGCCAAATCCCATTTGTTTAGAACGATGATGACCGAGCGGCCGGACTGTTCGGCGTAGCTCGCAATGGTGGCGTCATGAGAGGTGATCCCGACCGAAGCGTCGGCGACAAGCAGCGCCACATCGGCACGCTCAAGATGACGCCGCGCCATGATTACGCTCAGTTTTTCCGCGATGAGCTTCGTTTTACCTTTGCGCCGAATTCCGGCTGTGTCGAGGAAGCGATACAACTTGCCGTGACGCTCCAGCACAGTGTCGACAGCATCACGAGTGGTCCCGGGTTCGGGTGAAACGATGGAACGCTCGGCGCCCACCAGTTGATTTAAGAGCGTGGATTTTCCGACGTTTGGCCGGCCGATGATGGCGATGTTTACGTAGGGCTTCTCTTCCACGAGTTCGCCGCGCGGGAAATTTTCCGTGAGTGAGTCGAGAAGTGTGTCGAGGCCGAAGCCGTGCTCAGAGGAGATGGGGAAAATTTCGTCGCCCATTTCGTAGAACTGCGCGGCCAGCTCCGCTTGCTTTGGCGTGTCAATTTTATTTACCGCAAGCACCGGAGGCTTGCCGGCGCGGCGAAGAAGGAGCGCGAGTTCTTCATCGAGCGGGGTGGGGCCAGTGCGTCCGTCGACGACTTGGACAACACGCGTTGCGTTCTGGATCGCCACCTTCGCCTGGCGCAGAATTTCTCCCGGGATGCCGGCTTTGTCTTCCGGGACGATTCCCCCGGTGTCCACTACCTGGAAGGAACGGCCTTCCCAGTTTGCGGTACCGTAAATGCGGTCGCGCGTGATGCCGGGCTCATTTGTAACAATGGAGCGCCGCGTGCCAGTGAGACGGTTGAATAGCGTGGACTTGCCCACATTGGGGCGCCCGACGATCACGATGGATGGCAGTTTTTCAGTCATTCTCGATTCTTCGGCGTTCGAACTGTCCGTTCGAATTTTTAAATCCACTGCCGTTGCTCTTCGGTTTCCGGAACGGCAAAGCTCCGAGTTTCAGAGATCTTGCTCAACGCTCTTTCAGTCTCCCATCCCTGAGAAACCAGCAGGCTCGCGGCAATGATGGGAGCTCGGCCAAAAGCCATTCGACAATGCAGTACTACCGCCTTTCCCGCAGATAAAAGATCGTTCAGAAGTTTCGCGACCCAAGGAGGGAACCGAACGGTCCGGAATCGGAATCCGAATAAACCTCACTCCATGCTCAGTACCTATCTTACCTTGTTCTGCTAATCCGAGTTGCTCGGTTTCATCATCTTCCAAGAGCGAAACAATTACATCAAATCCTTGGCGGGCGACCGACAAAATATCATCCTCAAGCCAATCCCCACCGCGAGGCCGGGCCATTATTCCGAAACTTGGACTTGCCTCCGATATCGATTACCTAGATAGTGCTCTCCATTTGTCGGCTCAGTTAAGCTATCACGGACACGGGGAAGTGGCCCGCGGTGTGTTACTTTAGAATTTATCCTTGCCGTTCTGCAAATGCCCAAAGCATCCATTTCGAAAAAGGCCGCCGCGGCGAAATCCACTGACGTAACCATTGAGGATATTTTTGGCGCCGGCGGACTACTGGAAAAAAGCCATCCGGGATATGAGTTTCGTTCCTCGCAGCTTGAAATGGCCAGGATGGTCGATGAGGCCTTTCAGAAAAAACAGCACGCCATCATCGAAGCCGGGACGGGAACAGGCAAAACTCTGGCGTACCTGATTCCCGCGATTCGCAGTGGCCGCCGCGTGGTGATTTCGACCGCGACCAAATCGCTCCAAGAACAGCTCTTCAATAAGGACGTGCCGTTCCTGCAGAAATATTTCGCGCCGAATCTGAAAGCCGCGCTGATGAAGGGCCGCAACAATTTCCTTTGCCGCACAAAAGCGAATCAGATGGAGGGCCAGGGGGTTCTGAAGGGCATTGACGAGCTGGACTGGTTCTCGCAGATCCGCGATTGGAGTAAACTTACCGAAACTGGAGACCGCAACGAGCTGACTTTCCTGCCTGACGACGCCGAACTGTGGCACCGCATCGACGCGCGCAGCGACCTGTGCACGGGCCAGAAATGCAGCGAGTTCAATCGCTGCTTTATCACCGCCATGCACCAACGGGCGCAGGAAGCCGACCTGATCATCGTCAACCATCATCTATTTTTCGCCGACTTGGCGATCCGGCAGGACGATTTCGGCTCGATCCTGCCGGAATATTCCGCCGTAGTCTTCGATGAAGCGCACGAAATCGAGAACGTTGCCAGCGATTATTTCGGCCGGCGCGTCTCCAGCTATCAATTCGAGGAGCTATCGCGTGACACCGAAAACATGCTGCGCGTGCTGCGGATCGAAGCGGCGCCCGTGCGCCAGCACTTGACGCGGGTGCGCGAACGCGGGCGCAGCTTTTTCGAGAATTTCCCGGAGCGCGAAGGCCGGTTTCCGTTTGGCGCGGCCGAACGAAAATCATTTCTGGAGCAGCATCGCGAAGCTTTCGAAGGCTTAGCTGCCGCCGTGAAGCGCATTGAAACCGAATTATCGGCCATGACTCCCAAGCCCGAAGAGGTCATCACACTTGCGCGGCGCGCAGCGGAATTGCGGCGCGAGCTTGAATTCCTGTTGGAAAGCGAAGAAAAAAGCTACGTGTATTGGTACGAACGCCGCGGGAAGGGAGTGATTCTGACGGCGACTCCGATTGATGTGAGCGAAATCCTGCGCGAACAACTTTTTGAGCGATTCGACAGCGTTGTGCTGACGTCTGCAACGCTTGCGGTGGGCGGCCGCTTTGATTATCTGAAGCAACGGCTGGGAGTGATGCCGGCAAAGGAAGTCGTCCTGCCGCAGGAGTTCAATTTTCGCGAGCAGGCGCTCCTGTACATTCCCGCAAATATGCCGGACGTGCGGCACGAAACGTTTTCCGCTCGCTGCGCCCAAGAGATTGTGAAGCTGCTGGAAATTTCGCAAGGTCGCGCGTTTTGCCTTTTCACCAGTTACGCGCAGATGAGAGACGTTTATCAGCGCGTGTCGAGCTCGGTGAGTTTTTCGTTGCTTTTGCAGGGGACGGGGCCCAAGTCGGTCTTGCTGGATCGCTTTCGAACCACCCCGAACGCGGTGTTATTCGCCACCGCGAGTTTTTGGCAGGGTGTGGACGTGCCCGGGGCACAGCTTTCTTGCGTCATCGTCGATAAGCTGCCTTTCGCAGTCCCGAGTGATCCGATCGTGGCCGCGCGCGTGCGCGCGCTCCAGGACGAAGGGCGCAATGCTTTCGCCGAATATCAGGTTCCGGAGGCGGTGCTCGCTCTGAAGCAAGGGTTCGGACGTCTGATTCGTTCGAAGACGGATCGGGGAATTCTGGCGATTCTGGATAACCGTATCTCGCGCATGCAGTATGGTAGAATTTTTCTCGAGTCCCTGCCTGAATACAAAACCACGCAGGACCTGGCCGAAGTCGCGCGCTTCATGGATGCGGAATTGGAATAAAAGATAGGCGCGGCCGGCGGGCGCAACTGGAAGGACATGCATGTACGAAGTTAGTGTGGATGAAACATTCGCCGCGGCGCACAATTTGCGCGGTTACAAAGGAAAATGCGAAAACCTGCACGGGCACAACTATAAAGTGCGCGTGACGCTGGCTGGGAAGGAAGTCGATTCGGTCGGGCTGTTATACGATTTCGTGCACTTGAAGCAAGTGATCCAGTCGGTGATTCGTTCGCTCGATCATAAATACTTGAACGAGCTTTCGCCGTTTGACGTGCTGAACCCGTCGGCTGAAAATATCGCGCGCTATATTTACGATCAAACCGCGAAGCAGCTTCACCAGGCGTCGAATGGCGCGGGAGTTTCCAGCATCACAGTCTGGGAGTCGGATGTGACGGCGGCAACTTACCGTCCCTAACGCATATATGAACAGAGCACTCTTACTCATAGCGATCCCCGCCTTCCTGGTTTCCATTTTCTGGCTGACGATTGGATGGGGATGGCGCGTGGCATTGGCCGGCGGCTGCTTGGAACTTGCCGTCGCGATTGGAGCCGTCAAATATCTGTCCAAGGCCAAGAGACCGCCTCCCAATCCGGGCTGTGGCGGGGTGTTGCCGTAGGCGGAGTCCGCGGTTTTGCGATGGTCATCACCGAGATTTTCAAATCCATTCAGGGCGAAGGCACCCGTGCGGGCTTGCCGTGCATTTTCGTGCGGCTCACGGGATGCAATCTTCGCTGCACGTGGTGCGACACGGCCTACGCCTTTCACGGCGGAACGAAACATTCGATGGATGAAGTCCTGGAAAAAGTTCACGCGCTGGCTGGAGATGGAGAGCGGCGCATTCCACTCGTCGAAATCACGGGGGGAGAACCCTTGCTTCAGGCCGAAACTCCAGCGCTGGCCGAAAAACTAATTGCCGCTGGTTACTCCGTGATGATCGAAACCAGTGGCGAGCGATTTGTCGGCGAATTGCCGCGTGGGGTGATTAAGATTGTGGATGTAAAGTGCCCGGATTCCGGAGAACTGGACACGTTTGACATGGCCAACCTGGAGGCGCTCGACGCGGACGATGAAATCAAATTTGTCATTTCCACACGCCGCGATTACGATTTCGCGCGGGATTTTGTGATAAAACATCGGCTGTCCGAGCGCGTTCATGAGGTAATCTTTTCGCCCGTATTCGCGGATCCGGGTGGCGCATGGCCGGGGCTTACTGCGCGCGGCCTGGCGGAGTGGATTTTGAACGATGCTTTGCCCGTACGCCTGGGCCTACAGTTGCACAAATTTATTTGGGATCCTGCGATGAAGGGGGTCTGAGGCGCGGTAAAACCCATATAGATGACGCCTGAAAAACCCAAAGCGGTGATATTGCTTAGCGGAGGCATGGATTCCTGCGTCACCACGGCGATTGCCAATCGGTCGCACCAGCTTGCGCTGTTGCATGCAAGTTATGGCCAGCGAACGGAGCGGCGCGAGCGGCGCGCGTTTGAAGAGATTGCGGATTTTTACGGAGCCCGCGAACGCCTCTTGATTCGTTTGGATTCGTTCGCGCAAATCGGCGGCTCGGCGCTCACCGACCGCGCCATCGCCGTGCCGGAATCCGGGACATCTCTCGAGCACGCCAAAGAGATTCCAGTCACCTACGTTCCTTTTCGCAACGCCCATTTCCTCTCCGCTGCCGTGAGCTGGGCGGAGGTGATCGGCGCGAACGCAATTTTCGTAGGTGCGGTGGCGGAAGATAGCTCGGGCTATCCGGATTGCCGCCCGGAGTATTATCGGGCCTTCGCGGAATTGGTGCGCCAGGGAACCCGGCCCGAAACGCGGATCGAAATCATGACTCCGCTGATTCAAATGCGTAAATCTGAAATCGTGCGCCGTGGCACAGAGCTTGAAGCGCCGCTCGGTCTTACCTGGTCGTGCTATCAATTTGAAGACGAAGCCTGCGGAACGTGCGATAGTTGCCGGCTGCGGCTACGGGCTTTTGCCCAGGCCGGAATAAGCGATCCTATCGCCTATCGAGCCCGAGTTGCGCAATAATAGGCGCTGTAATTACTAGGCAAGGAGATTTGCAATGAGAAAACTGATTCATGTCTGGGGGGTTTTGGTTCTCACTCTGATATTCAGCAACATAGTCCTGGCGCAGGAAGACGGGCGATTGGATGGAGAAGTCCTGGACAAGGATGCGAAACCCTACCCGGACGTCACCGTTGAGCTCAAGAGCACCGCCACGGGCCAAACCTACACCTTGAAAACAGACAAGAACGGGAAGTTCACGCAGCTCGGCCTCCGACCTGGTATCTACACAGTCCTCCTCACGAATCAAAAGGATGCCCTGAATTATGGTCCCGTGAAAACCTTGGTGAGCTCGGATAAGCCGAGTGAATTTAAGGCGAACTTTAAGCAAATCATGGCAGAAACAGCGGCTGCGAATCCGGAGGCTGTAAAGAAGAAAGAGGAAGAAGAGAATAAGTTTAAAGCTATGAAGATGCACTTTGATAACGGAATCGCGGCGATGACGGAGGCAGGTGACCTGCAGAAACAAATCAAAGCCGCTACGGCCGCCGATCAAAAGGCCCCGCTGCAGGAGAAGCGCACCGCCGTATGCCAAACGGCGATCACAGAGTTTCAGCAAGCTGAGCAGGGAGTGGGTCCCAAAGAAATCGCTAACCATGTGACGGTGTGGCAAGACCTGGGCGCGTCTTATGAATGCGTGGGCCGTTACGACGATGCTGCCGCGGCGTTTCAAAAAGCAATCGACTTGAAACCTCAGGCGGCCTTCTACTCCGGGCTCAGCACGAATCTCGCAAATTCGGTCACGCCCCAAACGGATCCAAAGGCGGCTGAAAGTAAATTTGCAGACGCTAATGCAGGCTGTGCAAAAGCTCTTGCGCTCGATCCTGCAAGTGGTGCTACCTGCTACAAAAACGTTGGAATAGTTCTTAACAACAAGGGCCGCCAGAAGGATGCGATCGAGCCGCTGCAAAAGGCAACCCAAGCCAATCCTCAGGACGCGCAGGCATGGTTCCTTTTGGGCAGCGCCCTTTCGGCGGGCATCGAACCCAAGCAGGAAGGTGAGAAGATGATGTACATCATTCCACCGGGTACCAAAGAGGCGTACCAGAAGGCCATCGATCTTGCCCCGAATACTCCGATAGCCACGCAGGCTAAAGAGGCCATGACTCAGCTGGATGAATTGAGCGCTGGCACGGACACTACAGTTTCCAAGAAGAAAAAGAAGAGCTAGGGGTTTTTTTCAGCGCGTGTAAATAGTTCTACAGAGAAATATCGTTTTTTTTTCGACGTTACTATTTTTGGAGCGATTTCTCGCCTCTCGACCGGTCGTCGCTGGGGTGTTATCCTTGCGCAAGAGAACTGAGGGATTGGATGGACCACGTGGATTCGAATCAATCCAGCACGGAACGCCGCCGAAGCGACCGCCTTTTTGAACCGGTGCCTTTAATCGTTCGCGGCATCGATCTTCTAGGGCAGCCCTTTGAAGAGCGCACGGCCACGCTCGCATTGAACCTTCACGGCTGTCGCTATTCTTCGAAGCATCATTTGCCAAAGAATACTTGGGTCACTCTGGAGCTGCCTCAGACGCAAGATCGCCCGAATGTTCGCGCCCGTGTAGCCTGGGTCCAGCGCCCGCATTCCATCAGGGATTTTTTCCAGGTGGCGGTGGAACTGGAAGGGCCCGCGAATATCTGGGGGCTCAGCGCGCTGCCTGCGGACTGGACAACTTCCGAAAAATCCTCTCACAGCGGCGAACCAGCCGAGGCGAAAACCAAAGCTGGCGAAATGTCCACACCGATTGACCATACCAGTCTCCTGGGGACTCCGATGAACTCTAGAAACGAATCCGAGGCCTCCTCCGCGGCGGCCGAATTTCATTCCGTGAATGATCCGGGTGTTGCGAACAGTCCGCTGTTCCGCGAGCTTCGTAAAGATCTGGAGGCCCATACCAGAGAAGCCGTCGCCAATGCGGCGAAGCAAGTGCAGGATGAAGTCCTACGAGTCGCCGAAGAAAGCGACAACCGACGGGCCGCCGCAGTACACGAGTTTTTCGCGCAATGGAAACCGGAGTTCGAACGGGCGCAAACCGGCGCACGCGAAGAATTCTCCAAGCAACTCGCTGAACGTCAAGACGAATTTCTTAGAGGCCTCAAGGATGAATTTGAGGAAAATTTTGGGCGCGCGCGCAAGCTGATGGACGAGCTCCATCACCAGATGGGGGTATTGCGCGCGGAAAACGACGCGGCGCAAGAAGCCGCCAGCCGCCTGGCTCAGGCCCGTTTGCAATTTGAGGCCATGGAGGCCGCCAGGAGCGTCCCGCGTCCGGAGGCTCATAAAAAAGAAGAATCTGCTGCCAAAGAAAATGCCGCTGCTGAATGGCGCGAGAATCTTTCGAACGAAATGAACGCCGCCAGAGCGCAGTGGAATGAACTGTTGCAATCTTCTCTGGATAATAACGTGCAGCGCTTGATCGCACAGATCACCGAGCGCTCTCAGGACGTTCTGCTCGCGGCGGAGACAAGGATACGCGAACACATCGCGGAAGCGCGGCAGCCGTTGACGCAAATCACTTCCGAAGCCCGGGAAACGCTGGCGCAGATCAAGGCGTCGCTCGATCAGGAGGTCTCGCGCGCGCGGTCGTCGTTGTCTGAGATCGAGTCGGTGGCCAGCCGCACGAAAGAGTACTCGGCGCAACTGGAGGCAGCGAGCCACGACACCTTGAACGAGCTTCATCGCCGGTTGGAGAAGATCCTGGAGTCGCAGACGGCTGAATTGAACCGCCGCGCGGACAACCTCGCCGCCGGAATTTCGCAGCGCGTGACACCCTCGCTGGATACGCTGCAACAGGAATTTGTGAATCGGGCGCAGATACAAGTGGAGGCGAAACTTGCGCCCCACTTTGAGCGCGTGCCGGAACTGCTTCGAGAGCTTGCCGCTCGCGAAGTGCAAGCGGAAGAAAGTTTGAGGTTGCACCGCGAGCGCTTGCGCCAGGCGTCGGAGAACAACCAGCGCGAGGTTTTCGCGCAACTTGCGGCAACGCTGCTTGATGTGCGCAATGATTTTGAAACGGCGCGCAAGGAAGCTTTGGCCAAATGGAGCGAGGAGCTGGAAGCAAGCGGTGCGCGTGCGACTCATTCCGCCGCCGAGTCCATCGGACGCAGCTCGGAATGGTTTCAACAGGAAGCGCGCGCGCGCTTGCAAGTCCTGGTGGAACAAACGACTGCTGCCGCGGCGGGCAGCTTCGACCAGAAAACCGACGAAGCGGCACAGAAGTATGCTGCTCGGCTCGCTGACGAATCGGCGAGCCACCTCGGTGAAGTTCATCAACAGATCGAAAATATGGCCGGGGAAGCGGCCAACCGAGCACGCAGCGAGTTCGACAGAGCAGCCGACATGGCCGCCAGTTCATTCGGAGAAGTCTTGCGAGGAGTCGCGGAGCGCGAGGCTGAGCAATTCGTTCAGACCGGCCGGGACGCGGTGCGCGATCGCACGCAGGAGCTTGATCGTTCCGCGCAGCAAGTTCTAAACCAATTTGAGGCCAACGCCGCCACCTCTCTCGTGCGCCTTCAGGAGCAGATGGCGTCGCAGCTTGAGGGCAGCATCTCAGAATCTCGCACTGCTCTTGCGACTCAATTTGAATCCGCGCTGGAAGGCTTCCGAGCAGAGCGCGATGCATATCATGGAGAATGGGCTGCGGGCCTCGATCGGCTGAGCGCCGACGCGGTTGCGAAATATCAGGAACGTTTGGAAACCGCTTGTGATTCCTGGATGGTATCTTCCGTGCGCCGGCTCAGCGAGCACGGGCAAAATACGATCGAATCGATGCTGCGCTCGGCCGACCAGGCTCTGCGCGATTCGTGCTCCAAAGTATTTGAAGGCCTGGCAGAATTATTGCGCGAACGCTCTACGAGCGCTGCGGGAGCTTCAGGGGTCGCAGGTTTCGCGGCGCCATCGCCCAGCCGCGATGTGGATTCTTCCGGTCCTCGCAACGAATCGATTTGAGTTCTTGCTAATGAATTGTCTTGCGCAGGAACATTTTATTTTTTCCCGACGACCTCAAGGACCGAATGAGCGACGTAGCTCACTTGCTCGGCGGTCATGCTCGGAAAAAGCGGCAAGCTTAGAACGCGATCGCAGGCGCGCTCCGCCAGAGGATAACTTCCCACCGGGTCTCCCAGCGACGAGTAAGCGGGCTGAAGGTGCACGGGCTTGGGATAGTGCACGGAAGTGGCGATTCCCCTGTCGGCCAGCTTCGAAATCACCGAACAGCGGCTATTCACGTAAATGACGAACTGGTGATACACACATTCGTCGCGCGGATCATCTACGGGCAGTTCCACGCGAGCATTTGCCAACACACGGCGATATTCCTGGGCGATGGCGCGACGCTTCTCGGTCCAGGCATTTAGATAGCGCAGTTTGATGCGCAGCACGGCGCCCTGGAATCCCTGCATGCGATAGTTGTATCCCACGAACTCGTGGTCGTACCGCGCAGTCTGTCCATGGGAACGCGCCGCGCGCGCGAATTGCGCAACCAAATCGTCGTCGGTAGCGAGCGCACCACCTTCTCCATACGCTCCCAAATTTTTCGTAGGATAGAAGCTAAATGCCGCCGCATCCACCAGCCCGCCAACGCGCCTCCCGCGATAGCGCGCGCCGTGGGCCTGTGCCGCGTCTTCCAGGACACGGAGTTTGTGGTGTGTGGCGATCGCGCGAATAGCATCCATGTCCGCTGGCCGACCGTATAAATGCACCGGGAGTATGGCTCGCGTACATCGCGTCAAGGCGCGTTCGATCAAATTGGGATCAATATTTGCGGTGGCCGGATCGATGTCCACCAGAACAGGCTGCGCGCCGCAATAGGTGATGGCCTCGGCCGTCGCAAGAAATGTATTGGGAGTAGTGATTACTTCGTCGCCCGGCTGCACTCCCAGCGCGAGCAATCCGAGGTGGAGCGCGGCAGTTCCGCTGCTCAACGCCACGCAGTGCTTCGTTCCGCAAAATTCTGCGAATTCCTTCTCAAAGGCTTCGACTTCCTCGCCTTGAACGAACGCGGATGTTTGGCAGACGCGATCGAGGGCCGCGAGAATTTCATCCCGCAACTCCGCGTACTCAGATTTGAGATCGAGAACCGGTACTTTCATTTATGCGGCACCTTCCGCGCAGGTAAAAACTGTACTGTATGGCAACCGCCGCCACAAGCCCGGCCCTTGGCTAGACACTCTTAGACCGGTTTTCCGCTGGAATCTCAGCGCGCTAGATGTGCGTCAGCGTTCCGGTAATTTTTGTCCGACGGAGAGCCCAGGAAAACACAGCAAATGACAGAGGAATCAAAACCGCTGCGAAAACGAACAGAGCCCCTATGGAAGGGAAGAGTTCTTTCCACCCAGCTCCTGCCAGTAGAGCAGCGCGCATGCCTTCCAGCGAATAAGTCACCGGAATCAGCCGGGCCAGCATTTGCAGCGGAACAGGCAATACCGAGATCGGATACATCATTCCGCCGACCAAGCCTGAGACTCCCAGTACGACCCATTTGGCCGGATTGCCTCGCTTGAAAAGGACCGTGTAGCTGGCTGAGAGAATTCCAAGTCCCGCGAAAGCCAGAATGGAGACGAGCAGAATCACCACCGCGCCAGGCCAGTTAGCGGATTGCGTCCTGAATCCGAACAACAGCGCGCCCCAAGCGAGATAAACGCAAGTTCGTATCGCGAGCGCCGCAAAAGGATAGACAGCCGAGCCCGCAAGGATTACCGGAAGCGGCGTTTGGGTCACGAGCAGCGCCTCCAGTGTGCGGTTCTGGCGCGCTTCTTCCACGCTCGAGTCGAAGGCGCTAAGCGATACACTCAAGTAATCAAAGAATGCAAAACCCACGAGCGCGAAGGCAAAATAATTTGTTCCGGCGGGTAGTTCGCTGGTAAGTTCGGGACTCTGCACGAAGCGCGATAAATAATAGAATGTCGCCACGCCAAAAAGAGCTTCGAGCGTCTCCAAAAGCAGCGCTCCACGGTACCCGCGCGCAATGGCAAAATCGCGCCAGAAGAAAGCCGCCACCTTCCGAAGTGTGCCCGCCAGATTCATGGCTGCACCGGCACGAAATGGCTCGTCAAGCTTGAGACGGCTGCTTCGAGGGTAGCCGTGCGCGTGGAAGCGCGAAGCCCCCGAGGGGAATCGCACGCGATGGCGCGCCCCGCATCCAACAAAATCACGCGGTCGGCAATATCCTCAACCTCGCTCAGAGTGTGGGAAGCGAACAGAAGAGTGGTTCCGCCCTTGCGCACAAGATCGTCCTTCAGCAGACGCCGGAAATCCGCTGCGGCAAGTGGATCGAGACTGCGCGTGGGTTCGTCGAGCAACAAAATAGCTGGCCCGTGAAGCAACGCTCGAGCAAGTCCGAGACGATGCATCATGCCAGTTGAAAAAGTTCGGACTTGGCGGTTCAGATCGTTTTGAATTCCCATCGATTGTGCAACGCTTGCAATCCGCGCCCGCGAGTCGGCGCGGCTCAAATTGTTCATGGCGGCGAAAAACGCAAGATTTTCGCGGGCGCTCAGACGGCCGTAAAATCCTTCGTCTCCCCCGGTATGATAGCCAAGCAACCCGCGCACCCCGCTGGAGTCGCGCTCGACGTCAAAACCTCCCAGACGGGCGTGCCCGCGTGTGGGAATAATCAATGTGGCCAAAATACGAAGCAAAGTGGATTTTCCCGCGCCATTGGAACCGATCAGCGCGACCGCTTCGCCTTCCCCCACGGTGAAGGAAACTCCCGCAAGGGCTCTTTCGGTCGAGCGCGAAATCGGCTGCAACAGAGCACGCCAACCCGTCAAGGCAGGTGGAAAATATTTCTCGAGCGCTGTGACAGAAATGGCCGGTGCCGGCATCCAAGCGGTTATAACCGAATTCGCCATGCCGAATCCAGTTGAGTCGTTGCCGTTTGACGGAAAGTCCGGTTAGAATAGCCGTGGGCGTGTGGCGAACTCCCAGACGTTTGCATTCCGATCGCTCGAATTGCCGGATCTACCGGCGAAGCTAACTACCCAGCCTGGAAGGATTTCTGACGCCTAAATGGACGCATCTCTCTCAGTGCATTCCGTTGTGGTTGCAGCGCGCGAACAAGTGTCGTGTCCCTTGGGTGAAGAATCCGCCATATTGAACTTAAAAAACAGCGTCTATTACGGTATGAATCCGATCGGTACGCGCGTCTGGAACCTGCTGAAGCAGCCTCGAACCATCGCAGAGTTGCGCGATACTTTGTTAAGCGAATACGAAGTGGATGCGAAACTTTGCGAACGAGATCTGTTGGATCTGCTGGAGAAAATGAAAGGCGAAGGACTGATTGAGGTGCAAAGCGCTGCGGCAGTGTAGCGTGGTGGTGTTACCTTTGGTGTTTGCCTGGCATCAAGAACCATAAGGCGACTTTATTCGGGATCGCGGGTTGAAATCGACGATGGCGACCTGGCGCCGCTTCTGGCGATTAACGGGATTCGAGCGGCGCATTGTGCTCGAAGCCGCCGTAGGCTTGACGGTTACTCGGATCGGCTTGCGTCTGGCCGGATTTCGGCGCTGGAGGAAATTGCTGGAACGCCTGGCGCCTACGCATGGGGCTGGTCCGGATGCCTCGAATTTTTCGCTTGAAAAAGTCGCAAGCATCACCGTCCGCATGGAAGAGGCGGCAGCGCGAAATCTTTTTTTTGCAACAAACTGCCTGGAACAATCGCTGGTGCTCTGTTGGCTCCTGCGCCGGCGAGGCATCCCGGCCGATTTGCTCATGGGCGCGCGGAAAGACGCGAACCGTTTCGAAGCTCACGCCTGGGTGGAATTTCGCGGCGCAGTCCTGAACAGTAACGGCCAAGAGCACCTTCACTTCGTTCCGTTTGAAGGACAAGCGACCTGGATGGGAACAAGTTGAGCGGAATCGTAGGCATGTTCGATAGGAGCGGAGCTCCCGTTGACCGAGCGCTTCTGCAAAGCCTCACGCATTATCTTTCCTATGCGGGACCGGATGCTCGCGACACTTACTCGAATGGTCCGGTTGGCCTGGGCCACACTCTGCTTCGGACCGCTAAAGAATCGGTGCTCGAGAGGCAGCCGGCGGAACTTGGCGGGCAGCTTTGGATTACCGCCGACGCGCGGGTGGATTGTCGCGAAGAGCTGAAGCGGGAATTAGAAAGGGCCGGGCCGGCTTATCGGCGGGTGGTAACCGACTCCGAACTGATACTGCAAGCCTATGCGATTTGGGGCCAGGAGTGCGTTCAGCATCTACGTGGGGATTTTGCTTTTGCCATCTGGGATGCTCGTCGAAGAACGCTTTTTTGCGCGCGCGATCATTTCGGAGTGAAGCCTTTTTACTATGCCGAGATCGGCGACGTCTTCCTGTTCAGCAACGTGCTGAACTGCGTCCGGCTGTATCCTGAGATCTCCGAAGAGTTAAACGATGCGGCTGTGGGTGATTTTCTGCTGTTTGGACTCAACTGCGACCTGACTACCACAACATTTCGTGACATTCGCAGGCTGCCGCCGGCGCATTGCCTCTCGGTATCTCCCGAGGGCGTGCATGTTCGGCGCTATTGGTCGGCTCCAACTTCCGGGGCTATCCGCTATCGCTACGCCGACGAGTATGTCGAGCACTTTCAAATCCTGTTTCAAGCGGCAGTGACGGACCGCTTGGGGGTGGATTCTACGGGAATTCTGCTCAGCGGCGGGCTGGATTCGGCCGCAATTGCTGCAACAGCGCGCGAGATTTCCAGCAGCTCTGTGGGATCCTCCGACCTGCGTGCGTACACGATTGTTCACAAACCCCTGACCGCCGATCGCGACGGCGCACACGCCCGCCAGATTGCCGATTATCTCCACATTCCGATCCAATTTTTGGAGATGGATGGACTCAAGCCGTTTGAACGCTGGGATGATCTGAAATCGCTTAGCCCCGAACCGGTGGATGATCCGTTGTTCGCGGGCCTTTTCGACCAATTTAAAATAATCGCAGCCGATTGCCGCGTCGCTCTATGCGGCGAAGGCGCCGACAACCTGATGCATTTTGAGATGATGCCGTACGCCAAGCAAATGCTGCGAAATCGAGATCTTCGCCGACTGTTTCAGGAAGTCCCGCCTTATCTTCGAGCGCGCCGTTCCATCTGGCCCGGAGTTCGGCGGCGGCTTAAGGGCCTCGTCGGAAAAGACCCAACTGCTCCGATATTTCCGCGTTGGTTAGCTCCCGAATTCGTCAGGCAGTTGAATTTGAACGCGCGATGGAACGAATGGACTGAGTTGCCGGTATCGCGTCCGCACCCGATCCGTCCAAAAGCCCACGTCTCGCTTTCGATTCCGCAGTGGGCGAATAAGTTTGAACAAGAAAGTTCCGGGATAACACGCTACCCGGTGGAGGTGCGTTATCCCTTCCTTGATCTACGGATCGTGAATTATCTGCTCGCCTTACCGCCTTATCCGTTCTTCCTCGATAAGCGGCTGCTGCGGGACGCGATGGTAGGACGTTTACCGGAACCCTCCAGGGTTCGGCCCAAGACACCCCTCTCGGAAGACCCGCTTGCCCAGCGATTGCGGGACGCGGGACCGGCGGAATGGCAGGATCAGGTACAATGGAGTGCGGACTTGGACCGCTATATTGATCGTTCGGCGCTCGATCCGGTTGAGCGCGGGGCAGCCGCGGAACAAATTTCGCTGGATTTGCGCCCGCTATGTCTTAACTTTTGGTTGCAGTCAACACGCGGAGTCCGGTATAACTTGCGTGCGGAGGTTCGCAATGCCTAGGCAGTCGGTAAAAGAACCTAAAAAGCCCTATTCCACTCCTTTATTAACCATTTATGGAACTGTGCAAGAACTGACGCACACTCTTGGTTTAAGGAAAACCAGAGACGGCGGCACTTTCCCGAAGATTAAAACACACATGTAAAGTGCTATCAGGTCATTGGGAGTTTTTTGGATGAAATTAGAGAACGAGAAACCGCGCTTGACAGTCTCCAATCGGCTGGTGTTGTAGTCTGGAAGAAGTGAACTTCACTTATTCGGTCTTCGGTCTGCTCCTTCGTTCGAATCTTCCCATCCCGGAACTTGTGGCTCTTCCCGCCGTTGGGGCCGATCCGGCGGTGACACTTCACATGAATGTATCGCCATACACCTCAGGAGAAATTCCGAGTGAACCTAAAGCCCTGACCTATACGAGCGCCTACACGGACGAATCCGGCCAACCGGCTTTAAGAATCTGGAAAATCGCGGGCGGCGAGTTTCTTCATCTTGTGTACTTCGATCGAACGGAGTTCTGGATGGACCGCAAGGGAACAGACCTCTGGGCGCATTGGCCGGAGAATCTAACGATTGAGGATGCTGCTACGTATGTGCTGGGTCCCGTCCTTGGGCTGCTTCTGCGCTTGCGAGGCGTGACCTGTCTTCACGCCAGCGCGGTTTCTTTCGGCGACCACGCCATCGCTTTTGTCGGCTCAGAAGGCGCGGGGAAATCCACGACGGCGGCGATGTTGGCGCAGAGAGGCTGCGCCGTTATTTCCGACGATGTTGTGGCACTGACGGAGCGGCAAGGTTCTTTCCTGGTTTATCCCGCCTATCCATACCTTAGTCTGTGGCCTGACTCCGTAACCATGGTGTACGGAGCAGACAAGAAGCTGCCGAGTTTTTCGTCCAACTGGAATAAACGCCTCCTCTCGCTCGCCGGGAATCGACTTAAGTTCGCAGGCGAGCCATTGCCGTTGGGCGCAATCTTCGTATTGGGCGAAAGAAGCTCGTTGCGGGATGCACCGTTTCTGGAACCGCTGACACGGAAAGAAGGCTTGCTTTCGTTAGTAGCAAATTCGTACGCAACGAATCTTCTGGATGCCGATATGCGAGCTTCCGAGTTTGAGTTCCTCGGCCGCATGCTCGGAAGCATCCCAATCCAGCGTCTGCTGCCTCACGAGGATCCGGCCCAGATCAGCCGACTCTGTGATCTGGTTCTCCGATCCTGCGGCGCAACGTCGATTTAGTCATTCCGCAGACTCTTCCCGCTAACCTCCTTACGCAAGGCCTTTCAAAATGGATAGATACGAATCCCCGTACATTCTTCAACACACATGCAGGTTTTCCTGATTTTGAAGCTGTTCGCAGTATGCCAATCTGGGGGCAAGAAGAGCGGATCAAAACTAGGTTTAAGACCACAGCCTGGCTCTGTTTTAGGAGGATGTTGCGATGAAGAGGTTATTGGGAATTCTTGCTTTACTCATACTTTTTGCTTTGCCGACACTGGCTCAAGATACGCCGGTTTTTGAGCTAGGCGCCGGGTATCAGTATCGTTCCTTCAATTTCCCGGCAGAGCCTCGGCTTAACATGAACGGGTGGCAGATATCAGCCGACGCCAACATCAACCATTGGATCGGCCTGACCGCTGATTTCGATGGGACCTACAAGAATTTCCGCGGCGGAGACAACGCGGTTTATTCCTACATGTTCGGGCCGCAAATCTATCCTCTAGGGCACCGTGTAATAACGCCGTATGTAAATGCTTTGTTTGGCGCGTCGCACTATCGCTTTTATAACTGCGGTGGTTCGGGCTGCGGCGGTGGACAGACGGAATTTGCATGGGGCGGCGGTGGCGGCGTGGACCTCGAAATTTCAAGACACTTTGCCATTCGCATGGCACAGGTTGAATATGAGCGAACCGGCTTTTTCAACGCTGGTAGCGCAAGCAGTCCTTATCAGAATAACTTTAAGGTCGGAGCTGGGCTGCTGATCCGCTTTGGCGAAAGATAACGTCTCATCGCGTTTACGACGGGCTGGGCAAAAACGTCCGGCCCCTTTTCTTCGCTCAATACCTCAATCGGTTCCTTCCAACCCACACGATTTCCATTTGCTCTTAGCCGCCCGGTAACCTAAAGTCCCAGTGCCCGCATCATAGGGCGCTTAAAGCAGATGTTCGCGCCAGAATAGAATTCCTCGGAGGGTATTAGAGATGAAGAAGTTGGCGGGACTTCTTGTATGGGCTTTTATTTTTTGCATGCCGGCCATGTCACAGGACTTTGCGAAATATGAAGTGGGAGGAGGCGTCGATTATCGGTCATTTGACAACACGAACACCACTACCAACCCCAACGGCTCACGGCTCAGCATGGTGGGGTGGAGCGCCTATGGCGATTACCATATCTGGAAGTTCATCAGCGTTGCTGCGGATTTCTCTGGTACCTACAATAGGAACAGTACATTTGGGAATACGAGCATCTACAGTTTTCTGGGCGGGCCGCAGTTCTACCCATTCGGCCACAATCACAAGATCACCGTTTTTGGCCAACTTTTGTTCGGAGGCGGAGTTTATCTCTATAACCTGCCGAGCCAGAACGGGTTTGCTCCCGTCAGCACATCGTACGCAGGTCTGGTCTGGATGGGAGGCGGCGGAATAGACGTGAGGGTCCGGAAACGCTGGGCCATCCGAGCTATCCAGGCAGATTATGAACAGACGCGTTTCTTCTCAAACTTCCCTAGCCAAGGAAACTATCGCGTGTCGGTCGGACTGCTCTACCGGTTTGGAGTGAAGTAAATCCTCTTCGAGCGCTGCAATCATGTTCATTGGCCAATTTAGGCTTGCAGAATAGCCGACGCTCGGTGCAGATTACGTGGGCGTGGAGATCTCATTTGAACGCAAAGGGCGGCGTTGGGCGCTGCTGGTCGCTGCGCTAATCGTCGCCCTTTTTTTTTCCTATCAGGCCATTCGCCTCTGGATTGCGGATTATCGAGTTAATTCCAACACCTTGAATGCAATTGAGCACGGTGTCGCACTGGAGCCCGGAAACGCTCAAGCCTGGGATATTCTCGGGCGCTTCCAACAACTAGATTTTTCCGCCGGCGATCCCAACGCGGCCATCACGTCTTTCCAAAAAGCGATCCAGGACGATCCGGATTCAGCGTATTACTGGATGAATTTGGCGGCCGCGTACGAAGCTACCGGAGACCTTTCGCATGCGCAGGACGCCTTCGTTCACGCGCGAGAGGTGTATCCGCTCTCGGCGGAAGTCGCATGGAATTACGGCAATTTTCTCTTGCGGCAACAACAACCGACTGCAGGTTACGCCCAGATTCGGCTGGCTATCCGCTCCGATCCGTCGCTTCTGGCGCTCGCGATTTCGCGCACTTGGCGTTCCAGTCACGACGTCGGAATGCTTCTGGATCAGGTGCTCCCCGTCGATCAGGACGCGTATTTCCAGGCGCTCGATTTTTTCGCGTCCAGCCAGCAGGCCGAGCCCGGACTTCAGGTGTGGCAGCGCCTGATCTCGCTGGGAAAACCAATTGCTTTGCCGCGATCTTTTCCGTTTCTCGATGAGTTGATTCGAGAAGATCGCTCGACCGACGCCTCCCGCGTCTGGCGCGAAGCTCTTCACGCGGCCGGTCTGCCCTATCAGGAGCCGGAAAACGGGTCGTTAGTCTGGAACGGAAACTTCGTCAGCAGTTTTGCTAACGGAGGATTGGATTGGCGCTGGGATAATCTACCTGGCGTCGCCATCGACTTTGATGCTCCGATGCCGGGCCACGACGGTCGCTCCGTCCGCCTTGATTTCGGGGGTGGAACCAATCCTGAACTTGATTATCCGTTTGAATACGTTCCTGTGGAGCCTAACAGCACTTATCACTTCCGCGCCTACCTCCGCACGGAATCAATTTCAACCGAGAGTGGGATGCGCTTTTCGGTCTTCGATTCCAAACATCGGAACGCCGTCGACGTACTTACCGAAAACCTCACAGGCACTCATCTTTGGACCGCTGTGGAACTTAAGGTGACCACGGGGCCGGAAACCCGCATTCTAGCGGTTCGCCTACGCCGCGACGTCAGCCGTATGTTCGACAATAAGTTGAGCGGAACAGTTTGGATCGCAGATGTGTCGCTGATTCCCTCCGGCGCGGATGCGGCAGGAGCTCGGCGATGAAATTCATCCGGATGGGCCTCTGTATCCTGATCGCCTTCAGCGTACTGGCATTCGGCACTGTCGAAGTTTGGTCTCAATCCCTTCTCGAGCTCAGCGCCGGAATGCTGTTCTTGTTGTGGGGCATCATTGTCTTCAGAGATCTGAAGGCAACGATTTATTGGAATCCGTTATTCTGGCCCATCCTCGGCGTGATCATGATCGGCCTTATGCAACTTTGTTTTGGTGCAACGCCGTATCGATATCTCACACGGCTCGAACTTTTGAGATTCGGCGCTTACCTAGTTCTGTTTTTTCTGTCGGTACAGTCGTTCCGGAAGCGGTCCGATCTCAAGTGGCTGGCATGGTTTCTAGTTCTGGTGTGCTTCGGAGTTTCACTGCTCGGCATCATTCAGCATTTCACGTCCGAGGGGTCAATTTATTGGCTGCGTCCCTTGCGGGCTGGAGGCGATCCCTTCGGACCGTATGTGAACCGCAACCATTTCGCGGGCTTCGTGGAGCTGACGTTGCCGATAGGCCTGGCAATGCTAGTTTTCCGCGGGCTACAGCGCGACATGTATCCGCTGCTAGGCGTATTGACCGTCGTTCCAGCAGGGGCTCTGATTTTGTCCGGTTCCCGCGGCGGAATTGTATGCTTCGCATTCGAGATAGCTGTGCTGTGGCTGTTAGTAAGGAACCTACGAGCTGCAGACCGCCCGCGCCTTGTCGGGTTGGGAATTGTGGCTTTGGCGGCCGTGGCGCTCATCGGGTGGCTAGGTGCGGGCAAAGCAATTGAGCGATTTTCGATGATGCACGTGGGAGAAGTGACGACGGACCGCCGCTTTTCAATGTTTCGCGGTACTGTGCACATCTTCGAAGACCATCCGATCAAGGGTGCGGGCTTGGGTGCGCTCGTCGCTGTTTACCCGCGATATGAGACGCTTTACGACGGCAAACTCGTGGATCACGCACACAATGATTACATCGAAATGCTGGCGGAAACTGGCTTGGTTGGAGGAATTTGTGGCTTGGCATTCTTATGGATCCTGTTTGGCGAGGCTAAGTCTTGCTACGCAGCGGACCAAGGCCATTTCTCTCGCGCTCTACATGCCGGCGCGGTTACCGGATTGTGCGGAATACTGTTGCATGGTTTCGTGGATTTCAACTTGCATATTCCATCCAACGCCCTGCTGTTCTTGTTGATGGCTCACCTGGCGACCGCACCTCCATTGGCGACGGAAGCCGGAGTGGGGCGCCGCCGCGTACTATCCGCGACCGTACTGTAGCCGCTGACGAATAGGATTTCAACGCAGTCTGCGTGTGAGATTTAGCTCCGCCTCAGCCGGAAATAATGATGGTACCCGGGTTACCCGCCGCAACTGTCTTGGTTGACACCGGAGCGGGGCTAGGTAATAGTGTTTGCGGGGTTATCTATCTATGGTTTCCACGGTCCAGTACGTTCCGGGCTGGCTAACACCGAAGAGCGCATTTTTGTTGCCCATTTTGCTGCTTTTGGGTGCACAGGTTTACGGCCAGCAAAAGCCCCTGACGCCTCAACAAACGAACGAGAAAATTCATGAACTCGCAGGATTAACCAGCGCCCGGGCAGTGGATACCCCTATTGGCAGCGGCGACCTTCTGCATATTGAGGTCTTTGACGTTCCAGAACTTTCTCGGGATCTGCGGGTTAGCGACATCGGGGATATCACCTATCCGCTAATTCCCGGAAAGATCACCGCTACGGGGCTGACCCCCGACCAACTGGAACAGAAATTGGCTCAACTTCTGATCGAAAACGGTTTAGTCTCCCACCCACAAGTCTCGGTTTTCGTCAAAGAGCAGTTCAGTCAGCCGGTTTCGCTAGTAGGAGCAGTACAAAGGCCCATGGTTTATCAAATCATACGGCCGACTACCTTACTGGAGTTGCTGGCTCAGGCTGGGGGGGTGACAGACGAAGCTGGGAGTGTGGTAATCATTACCCGCAAAGGACATCCCATACCCGACAAGAATGACGCAGCAGGACCGATCGACGCCACTGGCCTAGACACCCAGACAATCACGATTCGTCTTCAGGATTTGCTCGAATCGGGCAACCCTGTTTACAACATCCAGATTTACGGCGGCGACACCGTAAGCGTTCCCCGCGCGGGCATCGTATACGTGGTGGGTGCGGGAATCTCGCAACCCGGGGGCTATGTTCTCCAGAGCCATGGAGAGCAAGTCACAGTTCTGAAAGCAGTGGCCCTGGCCCATGGTCTAACCGGATTTGCGAAGGCCGACCAAGCCGTGATTATGCGCAACAATACAGAGACAGGCCAGAAGGACATGATACCCGTCCACATTAAGCAGATCCAAAATCAAAAGACCGAAGACGTGATGATGAAATCGAACGACATTCTCTATATTCCTGACAGCAAAGGTCTAAAAGTTCTAGCAAGAGGTGCCGAGGCAGCCTTGACTGTCGGAACTGGCTTGGCCATTTACAGGTTCTGATTCCACGCCAGGGAAATTTCAACCAGCCGTACAGGTAAAGGATAAATGGAAGAGTTCTCTCGAATTGTACCGAATTTGCGCGATCGAAAATCCACGGAGGCCCTAAGCGTCATTCCTGCGCCGTCGGTTCTTTCCTGGGAGCAGGTTCCCAGGGAACCACACCTGCTCGATTACATCATCATATTGCGCAAGCATCAATGGATGATCCTGACGTTTTTCCTGACGGTTGTAACTATCGTCACGATCGCGTCTTTCAAGATGAAGCCGGTCTACGTGGCCTCGGCGCGAGTGGAAGTGGACAAGGAATCGCAGAGCATGTCGCCCTTCCCGGACTCGAATTCTTACGGCGAGTTCATGGATTTGGAGAATTATCTGGAAACGCAGGCGAAAATTCTGCAGAGTGAAACGCTGGCCCTGCAAACCATCAAGTCTCTAGACTTGGCACACTTTCCCGAATTAGGCGGAAATCCAAACGCGCCGGCTTTTGCTCACAGCGGAACGGTTGCGCGGCGCCCCGCAATCCTGGGGGCATTTCTCGGGCGCCTCAGTGTGAAGCGTGTACCCAGTAGTCGCTTGATCGAAGTGACCTTCGAGGCGGAAGATCCTCAGCTCGCAGCGCAGATTGTTAACACGCATTTGCAAAACTATGTGGAACAAAATTTCCGCAGTAAATACGATGCGACCATTCAGGCATCCAACTGGCTGTCCTCTGAGCTCGAAGAGCTTCGCATTAAGGTCGAGAAGTCGGAAAACGCGCGCCTTGCCTACGAACGAGCGAATCAAATTTGGCAAATTGACGAGAAACAAGACATCTCGGTCGCAAAGTTGTCAGACCTCAGCAAGGCTGTCACCGAGGCTCAAACTGACGTAGCTCAAAAAGAGGCTTTGTACCGCATGGCTGCCTCCGGAAACATTGACGCCCTGCCCGCAGCTCACGGCAGCGAAGTCATCACTGAACTGCGGAAACGCAAGTCTGATATAGACGAACAATATGCCGAAGCCGTAAACCAATATGGCCCAAATTATCCGAAGGTTTTGCGAATCGCCGCACAACAGAAGGAAGTGAATGACGATCTGGATCGTGCGCGCAAAACGCTGCTGGAAAGCGTGCAGCAGGAATACTCCACAGCGCGCAGCCATGTCGAAATTCTTCAAGAAGCGCTCGATAGGCAGAAGGCCGAGGCCAACGATCAAGCAGAAAAGTTAGTTCAATACCACATCCTCCAGCACGACGCGGAATCGAACAAGCAACTGTATGATGGGTTGCTGCAGAAATTGAAAGAGGCCAGCATCACTGCGGGTCTTCGATCGAGCAATATTCGGGTTGTGGATCCAGCGCTGGCGCCCGCAAGCGCTTCCCGGCCGCAAAAGGCGCGCAATATCCTGCTAGCGGTGCTCATGGGCTTGGTGGGCGGAGTGGGCCTGGCTCTCTTCCGCGAATATCTTGATAACACCGTAAAATCCCCGGATGACATCGAAGCGCTCACTGGGTTGCCGTCGCTGGCTGTGGTGCCTGCTCTGCCGGGAATGACTGCCACACAAGGACGCCTCTCGCGGCTAGCTCGAGACACGGGTGCGCCCGCGGGCATGGGATCACGCGTAGAGTTGCTGTCCTACGTCCAGCCGAAATCCCAAATCTCGGAAGCGTTCCGCGCCCTGCGAACTTCGCTCCTGCTTTCGCAGGCCGACCATCCGCCCCAGGTGATCCTGGTCACCAGCGCGCTTCCCCGCGAAGGAAAAACCACCGCAGCGGTCAATCTTGCGGTTACGCTGGCACAGCTGGGCGACCGTACACTGCTGGTGGATTCTGACTTGCGCAAGCCCGGAATTCGGCGCGCGTTGAATCTGACCATCGGAAAGGACGTTGGATTGAGCTCTTATCTGGCGGGCGTCACAAGCCTCGATGAAGCTACCATCCAGCATCCGACCATCACCAATCTTTCGGCGTTGGCCACCGGTCCGGTGCCACCCAGCCCGGCGGACCTGCTTTCGTCACATCGCATGCGCGAAGCCATCGCTGAATTACGCCGCCGTTTCAAGTTCATCGTGATCGACTCTCCTCCGGTAATGGCCGCGACCGATGCCGTGATTCTTTCGGCGCTCACGGATGGCGTGTTGCTGGTAGTGCGTAGCGGTGAGACGCCCAAGGAAGCTTTCACGCGCACGCGAGATCTGCTCGCGGCTGTGAAATGCCGTTTACTGGGAGTCGTACTGAACGCCGTGGATTCCAGTGCGCCGGATTATTACTACTCCTATCGTTACTATCCGTACGCCTACGGTTATGGGTACGGAGAAGATGTGACAAGATGTCTAAGTTTCCGCCGGTCTCCGACGAATCGACCGGACTTTGATCTGAGGGGTGCAGTTTTGCGTTACTTGATAACTGGTGGTGCTGGTTTTATCGGTTCTCATCTAGCCGAATCTTTGATTGCGCGCGGCGACTCGGTATTTATTCTGGACGATCTCTCGACCGGCAGTGTGGAGAACATCCGCCATCTAAAGAAGCATGATCGTTTCCACTATGTTTTTGATTCGATTATGAATAAGCATCTCCTGGCGGAGATGGTGGATGAATGCGACGTCGTTTTTCATTTGGCCGCTGCCGTTGGCGTGCGGCTGATTGTAGAAAGCCCGGTGCGCACGATTGAGACGAACGTTCATGGCACTCAAAACGTCCTGGACGCGGCGTCTAAAAAGAAAAAACTTGTTTTTGCTGCCTCCACCTCGGAAGTTTACGGCAAGAGCGACAAGGTCCCTTTTCACGAAGACGCGGACCTGGTGCTGGGGCCCACCAGCAAAGGCCGCTGGAGCTACGCTGCCTCGAAAGCACTCGACGAATTTCTGGCGCTCTCGTATTGGAAAGAGAAAAAGCAGCCGGTGGTGATTGCGCGATTTTTCAACACCGTGGGTCCGCGGCAAACCGGCCGTTACGGAATGGTGCTTCCCAACTTTGTGCGCCAAGCGCTCGATCGCGAGCCGATCACCGTTTTCGGAACGGGGCAGCAATCGCGCTGTTTCTGCGACGTCCGCGATTGCGTCGAGGCCGTCATGCGGCTGGTTGCCACAGACGCTGCGGTGGGTGAGGTGGTTAATATCGGAAACACCGGAGAGATCACCATCGAGAAGCTGGCTCGTCTGGTTAAGCAACGCACCAACAGCGATTCCCCGATTACTTTCGTTCCGTACGATCAGGCCTATGAACCTGGATTTGAAGACATGCCGCGGCGCGTCCCTGCCCTCGGAAAGCTGGAGCGTCTGACCGGCTTTCGTCCAACCACCGCGCTCCCGGAGATCGTTGACCGCGTCATCGCTCACTTCCAGGAAAAAATGGGCGCGAATCTAATCGAAAGCGCCGATCGCGCCGGATTTCTCAGCCCCGAAAATCTGGCTACCAAGCGGGCGGCGACGTAATATTGCCGTGATCCTCATCCCTCGTGACGCGTTCAAACTTTTCTGCTTATAAGCCCATGAGCGCAACCTCGGCAACAAATCGAGTGGAAGGACGAAGCCCAACACAGTCGGCGGCCCAAGGCTTACTCTCCGTGGAAGACGGAATAGAGAAAAAGCGCACAAGCACCACACTCTCCGTTATTGTCCCTGCCTACAACGAACAATATCTGATCGCCACAAGCCTTTCTCGACTTGCCGTTCTCGGCGAATCGCCGCTGTTGGATCAAATCAAAATCATCGTAGTGAACGACGGCTCCACGGACGCCACCGCTGAAGCCATCGAACAGTTCCGCGCTTCGGTGGAAGCGGAAAAAGGGGAGTCCAAGTTTTCTTGGGTCTGGCTGCAGCATGAAAAAAACAGTGGCAAAGGCACGGCGATTCGCACCGGGTTGGCCCACGTGGATACCGAGCTCGTTGTGATGCACGATGCCGACCTCGAATATCATCCGGTCGATCTGCTGAAGATGGTTGAACTGTTCCTGATGGAAGACGCTGACGCTGTTTTCGGCTCCCGCTTCATGCCCGGCGGATACAAGCGCGCCCTGTTCTTTCGGCACGAGCTCGGAAACAAGTTCCTCACATTTCTGTGCGACGTTGTTTCCGACGTCAATCTCACCGACATGGAAACTTGCTACAAAATGGTGCGCGCGAGTTTGCTCAAGAGCATTCCGCTGGAGAGCTCCACATTCGACGTCGAACCGGAACTGGCCATTAAACTCGCCAAACGAGCCAGCCGGATCTTCGAAGTGCCCATCAGCTATTCCGGTCGCACTTATCGCGAAGGAAAGAAAATCGATTGGAAGGATGGCGTACGCGCTCTCTGGGCCATTTTTCATTACGCGACGTCTTCCCGAATCTATGCGGAAGATGAGCACGGGGCCGCGATCCTGGAGCGCTTGAATCGTGCTCCTCGCTTCACCCGCTGGATGGCGGATGTGATTCGACCATATCTGGGAGACCGTGTTTTAGAAATCGGCGCAGGAATCGGCAACATGTCCGTGCACTTGATGCCGCGCGCGATCTATTGGGCCACCGACGTCAACGCCCAGTACTTGGATCATCTCTGGAGGCTTTGCCCCTCGCGCCCTTATATGCGCGTGGCGTACACCGACGCGGAAAATCCAGAGACATTTCCCGCCGGACAATCCTTTGACACCGTCGTCTGCCTCAACGTTGTCGAGCACGTTCAAGACGACGCGGCCGCATTGCGAAATGTGTGCAATGTCCTGGACCATGGCGGTCGGGCCATCGTCTTGGTTCCCTGCGGGCCCAAGCTCTATGGAAGTTTGGATGAAGTTCTAGGGCATTTCCGCCGGTACACTCGCCAACAGCTGGTCGAGTTGGCCGAACGAAGCGGATTCCGTGTCGAAAAGGTCTTGGAGTTTAACCGGCCCGGAGTAGTTGCCTGGTGGCTGAACGGACGCATCTTGCGCCGAAAGAAATTCGGGCTTGCCCAAATCCGTTTGCTGAATGTAATGACTCCGGTCTTTCGCCTGCTGGATAATTGGCTTCCGCTTCCGCCGCTTTCCATTATTGCCATATTACGGAAGGACGAGAATTCCCAGAGCTGAGTGAGATCTTCGCCGGCACGTCACCACAAAGTGAACTTGCGCTCATCAAGTTTATGGCGAAGACGCGTTGCTCAGGGGATAATAGGCCGGAACGTTTTGTAAAGGAAGACAAAAAGCACTTGTTCAGGTTCACGAAATACGAGCGCGTACTCATTCTGCTGTTTCTCATTACCTTGCCTTTTAGCAATCCCTGGGTGCGCGGAGACGGAGTGGGATACTACGCCTATGCGCGCTCTCTTTTAATCGAAAGGCACCTCGATTTCCAAAGGGACTGGCAGCACGGCAATGAGTCCTTCATAATGGGCCGCTTGGATGCCCAAGGCCAGGTTCTCGAGAGTCAATACACATCCACCGGGCACATCGCCGACATCTGGACCATCGGCCCCTCGATCCTTTGGGCGCCTTTCCTGGTTCTAACCCATCTGGGCGTATTGCTCTGTGACGGGCTCGGAGCGCATATTTCCGCTGACGGTTTTTCGCGTCCTTATCTGATCACTATGGCTTGCGCCACCACCCTATACGGGTTTCTGGGTCTCTGGATTTCGTTTTCTCTGGCGCGAAAATATTTCCCCGAGCGATGGGCGTTTCTCGCGACGCTGGGCATCTGGTGGGCGAGTTCTCTCCCGGTGTACATGTACTTCAACCCGTCCTGGTCCCATGCGCACTCCTGCTTCGTGGTCGCTCTTTTCCTGTGGTATTGGAATAGGACCCGCGGCGAGCGTACCATCGCACAGTGGATCGTCCTGGGCCTTCTTTCCGGATTAATTGTGGATGTGTACTACCCCAACGGAGTTTTACTCCTGGTCCCGCTGCTGGAAGGAATTGGGCGCTATTGGCATTATTGGAAATCCTCCGACAACGGCAGGGCAGGCATCCCGCAGTTATTCGTACGCCATGTCCTATATATTGCCGTATTTATAGTGGGTCTGGCGCCCACCTTAATATCCCGCCAAATTATCTTTGGAGGACCGTTTCGTACCGGTTATCCGTCCGCTCAAGGCTGGTCCTGGCATTCGCCAGCGCTGTTGAGCGTGCTGTTCTCCTCCGATCATGGCATGCTCAGTTGGACTCCCATCCTGGCATTGGCCCTGGTTGGCCTCGTGTTCTTCCGGCTCATAGACAGGCCCTTTGCTACCTATCTGATGGTTGTCGCCCTTAGCTTTTATCTAGTGATATCTTTCTATCCCGATTGGGACGGGCTCTCGTCGTTCGGAAACCGATTCTTCGTCTCGCTAACGTCAGTCTTTGTTCTGGGGCTTGCCTCCCTGTTCGACTGGCTTGCGAACCAGTGGAGCGAACGCTCGGCTGCAACCTTTGCTTATGGTGTCACTGCATTGCTCATCGTGTGGAATTTGGGACTGATTTTCCAATGGGGTACGCACCTGATACCGGCTCGCGGCCCGATCTCGTTTCGGGATGCGGCTTACAATCAGGTCGCAGTAGTTCCGGCGCAGGCGATGAGGACGTTGAGTAGTTACATGACTCGTCGGAAACAGCTGATGAATCGTATTGAACAGCAGGACGTGAATCAACTGCGAAAGCATGACGAATAGAGAACTCGATATTTGAGATTTATCTTAGATACAAGTGGCTAGGTCCTGGTCTAAGTGCAAGATATTTCCGTACGGGATGCCCTTATGATTGGGTGGTGCGTCCTGCGAATAGAATGTTTTGCAAAGTATAAGTTCTGGTTGAGACGAGAAGGAACAATCGCTCGCAGTTGAAGCATAGTAACTTACGATACCGAGAGAGAGAAAAAAGTGAAGGCAGTAGCCGTAGTCGAGTCGCTACCTGGTGCAATGCCCCCAGTAGTGCGAATTACGCCGCCCAGCCGCTGGTGGGTGATACCGGCTTCAGAACTATGGAATTATCGTGAATTAATTTATTTTTTTGTTTGGCGAGACATCAAAGTTCGCTACAAGCAGACCGCCGTTGGCGCTGCTTGGGCTGTGCTCCAACCGTTCTTGACCATGTTGGTCTTCAGTCTTTTTTTTGGAAAGTTGGCGCATATTCCTTCCGAAGGGCTGCCTTACCCGGTATTCTATTATTGTGGATTGCTGCCCTGGATGTACTTCGCAGCCAGTTTGCAAAACGCAACGAACACGATTGTCGAAAATCAGCGGGTTATTACCAAAGTCTATTTTCCCCGACTTGTTCTGCCGCTATCGGCCACGCTATCAGGATTAGTGGATTTTGCCGTCTCCTTCATGATGTTCATAGCGCTGATGGTCTATTACGGAATTCGGCCAACGATCGCCATCCTCTGTCTACCGCTATTCCTTCTACTGACGCTGCTGACGGCCCTAGGAGCGGGTCTTTGGCTGTCCGCACTCAATGCAATTTATCGGGATGTTAGGTATGTGCTGCCGTTTCTAGTGCAGTTCTGGATGTTCGCCTCGCCTGTTGTTTATCCCAGCTCGCTGGTGCCTGCCAGGTGGCGTTGGGTCTATGGACTGAACCCGATGGCGGGCGTGATTGAGGGATTTCGATGGAGCTTGACGGGGCGCGATTGCCCTTCCGGCCTTCTGTTATTCGCGTCGTCTCTAGTCGTCCTCGCGACTTTGTTTGGCGGACTAGCGTTCTTTCAACGTGTGGAAGCGACGATTGCCGACGTGGTCTAACCGATGAGTCAAACCGTCATTCGAGCCGAGGCCCTGGCCAAGCGCTACCGAATTGGCAAGCGCGAGCGTTACTTGACATTCCGGGATGTTCTCGCTAGAGCACTACGCGCCCCGGCGAGGTTGCTGTCTGCTAGCAGTTCAAATCATAGAGCAACAAATTTCATTTGGGCTTTAAGAGATGTCTTTTTTGAAGTTAAACAAGGCGAAGTGGTTGGCGTAGTGGGAAGGAACGGTGCCGGCAAAAGCACTTTGATGAAGATTTTAGCGCAAATTACAAGACCGACTGAAGGCACTGTCGAGATTAGGGGACGCATTGGAAGTCTCCTTGAAGTCGGAACGGGTTTTCATCCGGAATTGACCGGCCGTGAGAATGTTTATTTAAATGGAGCGATCCTCGGCATGAAGAAAGCAGAGATCGAATCCAAGTTTGACGAAATCGTAGCTTTCTCTGAAGTCGAGCAATTTCTTGATACTCCGCTCAAGCATTACAGCAGCGGCATGCAAATGCGGTTGGCCTTCTCCGTGGCAGCGCATCTTGAACCGGAGATACTGCTCGTCGATGAAGTCTTAGCTGTTGGCGATATGGCTTTCCAAAAGAAATGCCTAGGCAAAATGGAACACGTGGCAAAGACCGGACGAACCGTCCTGTTTGTCAGCCATAACATGGCTGCGGTCACCCGGCTATGCCAGAGAGGACTACTCATAGAAGGGGGAAAAATTATTCGAGATTCAAACGCTTTGGAGGTCGCCAGCCAATATTTGAATTCTGATCTGGGTACATCGGCCGAACGTTGCTGGACCGACCTGAAGACCGCCCCCGGTGATGCCATCGCCAGATTAAAGGCTGTCCGGGTGATCTCGGAAGGGCTGATATCCGACAGTATTGATATTCGAAAACCAGTAACCCTGGAGATGGAATTTTACAATTTCAAGGAACGTGCAGAATTATTCTCCGCTTTTAGTTTTGTTAGCGATCAAGGCATGATCCTTTTTGTCTCTGTGGACTTTGCCGAACCACATTGGGGCAGCAAGCCAAGACCTGTAGGGCTATTCCACTCGAAATGCACTGTGCCAGGCAATTTCTTCGCCGAGGGGCAAGTGCGCGTGATTGCAGAGGTCAGCACGCGACATCCTTTTTACGAGATTCACGTCCTAGAACATGACGCGGTTTCCTTCCAGGTCATTGACAAGGGCGAAGCAGGGAGCGTTCGAGCAAACTGGGGGCGGAATTTGCCTGGCGTGGTGCGGCCACTCCTCCAATGGGAAAATAAACTCCTCGATACAAATAGCTGACACCGGCTTACGAACAAACATTAATATCAATTATAACTTAACAGTTAACTGCTATATTATAGTAGGCGTTGGGAGTGGACAAATGTATTTCCCTCTGTAACCTTTCTGTCTTAATTTTGGAATTAGCTCGTCTGCGATATGCCACGACAAGAGAAGAGCAAATTCAGGTTGGTCTTCGAAGAGACGCGACTCCTCAAGAACCGGGATCAGAGTACCGGGCATATACTTTCCAATCTTTAAAGATCCTTTAATTTCCACAACGCAATCCAGGATTCCGTCGTCGACACCCACGTAGTGGATTAAGGTACTGGCGCGCGATGGAGCGCCAATACCATAAATCCGATGTCCTTGCTCCTTGATTTCTCGCATCAACCGGTATAATTCGAGTTTCGATCGGACTACTCGGTTCTTGAAATCCTTCAAATGTTCGGTATCAAGGCCAGCGTTCCTCTCACGTTTCAATAACTCGCTTACCGAGTCGTGAATCGGGTACTCGCCAGCCCGCGCCGCATACACTCGAATTGAGCCGCCATGTGTTGGAATTCGCCGGGCATGAATGACATCCAAACCGTGCATTTCCAAAAGGTGCCGAAGACTTTCCAAAGCGTAATAACGAAGATGTTCGTGGTAAATAGTGTCGTATTGAAGTGTCTCCACAAGGGCCAAGAGGTAATGCGACTCGGTGATGAAAACGCCTTTCTCATCAATTAGGAGGAGAATGCTGTCGATTATGTCGTGGATATGCTCAATATGGGCGAAGACATTCGTCGCAGTTATTATCCTTGCCGGTCCGTGTAGCCTCCGGGTTTGTTCCGCCGTGACTCGATCAAAAAATGCGGTGACGGTCGTGATGCCGAACTCGTTTGCAATGTTTGCTACCTGGCTCGGCTCGATACCTAGAACGCGATGTCCACCTTTCTTGAAGTTACTCAGAAGCGTCCCATCATTTGATCCAATGTCAATTGCCAGATCATTAGGACCCATGCGAATGATTGTTTGTGACTCTGCATAGAGATCCGCAAAGTTGTCTCGCAAGATCTTGGTCGTTCCGCTTGTATACGGATACTCGGGAGGAAAGAGAATCCGCTTGTCAACAATAAGACCGAGTTGCACCAGACTACATACCGGGCAACCCAAAAGGAGGGCCGGATAAGCTGACTGTTCCCGTGGCAATTCCCCAATCATCCTCATCTGATTGACGGGAGGTAAGTACCAGAAAGAGCAACCGCTCCAGTTGGGCATGACCGCAGATCTGGCATCTGTCAACCACCACGCTAGAACCGGTGTTGCTGCAGTCTGCGCCGCATCTAGGATTGACATTTATAGTCCTTCATAACTTTTATTCGGTGTTCGGAGCCAAAGATGAATTTTGATCGTACCACGTTGCGGTCGTCGTCACGCCGTCACGCAGAGAGATCCTCGGCTTATATCCCAAAGTCATAATTTTTGCGATATCGGGACATCGGCGGCTGGGCCCTCCCGGCGCGGGCGGACCGGGGACAACCCGCACGCGCTTGCCAAAAAAGTCTCCGATCATTTGTGCAAGCTCAGCTATAGCCACTTCGTCCTGTGTTCCGATATTGTAAATTCCTAGATGAATGCCATGATTCATTATTGCCATCAGCCCGTCGATCAGATCATCAATGAAGACAAAAGAACGAGTCTGTTGCCCGGTGCCTTGAACTGGAAAATCCACAATCTCGGTGTCTGGGCGAAGCATCTTTCGCATGCGCAATACAAACTGGGGAATCACGTGCTCCCAACCCATATCGGGACCGTAGACGTTGTGAGGCCGGAACACCATTACGCGTCTAAATCGACTTCGTCCGTAGTTTAGCGCCATCATTTCGCTTATGATTTTAGCCGCAGCGTAAGAGTAGCGTGGATTCATCGGATCGGGTATTGATAACGGAACGCTCTCATCGGTTGGAATACTCGGGGGACTCTGGTAAACCTCCGAGCTAGAAGCCAACACCAACTCTGGGACGTCGTGGCGAAGACAAGAATCGAGGACATTGGTAATTCCCTTTACGCCCACGTCAAGGACCCAAGCTGGTTTCGTGTAGAACAACTGCGTGCCGTTTACGAACGCCAAGTGGCAGACACAATCAACCCCACGAACAGCCTTATCCACGGCTACTCCATCACGGATATCACCGTGAACATGGTCAAATCGACCGACGAGATCGTCTAGGCGGGAGATGCGTCCGCGAGAGTCGTTGTCAAAAACCCGCACTCTGTTCTCTTCGTGGACCAATCGCCGCACCAGAGCACTGCCGATGAAGCCCGCACCACCGGTTACCAAATAAGTTTTCATGATCAGTCTATATGGCAGGACCAGGGATTTGAATTACCGTTTACTCCAAGACTTTCTTGCGATCCCAATTTGAATTTCTTTACATCTGTTTTCCGCGCGCCTCAAGTAAGGCCTCGAGCATTTGGACCTGTTTCATTACGCTCTCGTGATTTCGTGGACCAATGAGTCGAATCGGGATTCCAGCATACACGCTCCATGGCCGGAGGGCGAAAGCCACCGGCACGAAGCTGAGCGCCCCGATCACCGTGCCCTCGGGGATATGGTTATTCGGCATAACCACAGAGTTTGACCCGGCCGCCGAGTAGTTTCCAAATGTTACGTCGCCACGGATTAAATGTGTTTTTACTTGCTCAACCTCAGACGGAATGATCGTCACAAGATCATTCACGAAATCGTCGCTGGTGCACCAAATCTTAACTCCAGACGATAGGCTACAGAAATCACCAATCTCAAATTGCATGTCCCCACCGCCTGCAACGCTGCATCCTGACGCAATATGAGTACAGCGGCCGATGCGCACCTTCGTGGAAAAATAGCAGTAGTCGTCAAGAACGGAATCTTCGCCGATCTCGAAATGCTCTGGATGCCGTATGCGGGAGTTAGACGAGATGATTGGTTTCATAACTGACGCGATTACTTGTAAATCCTTTCGTAGCTGTTTGAAAATCCCGAATCTCCTTACAAACGCTGGCCACGTCCGCGTCAGATAATGTCAAAGCTGAAGGGAGCCACATCGCGCGGGGAACCTGTTTCGTGGCATGCGGAAATTGATCGCTGCTCGTACGATACGGAATCTGTGTATGGAGTGGATGCCAGAACCGCCTCCCGTGGATTCCTCGCGCAACGAGGTATTCAAATAATTCATCGCGGCGATCTACGAGGACGTCAGTCCACTGAAGAACTTCATCAATCGAGCAAGGCAGGATCGAGAGTCCCGGGATTCCTCCGAGCCCATCTGCATAACCGCGATAAATACTTTTCATCTTATCGAGCCTGCGTCTCAAGTCCCCGAGCTGAGCGAGACCGATGGCGGCCTGCAGGTCCGTAAATTTAAAATTGTAGCCAATACTGTTGTGGACGTCGTCTCCACCCGTTCCGCGCACCGGCCGTCCTTGATCTTTTAGCTCACGTAGACGGCGGTGCAATAAGTCATCATCAGTAGCAATAAGACCCCCCTGACCGGTGGTAATGCTCTTGTTCGGGGATAAAGAAAAACAACCTGCGATGCCAAATGTTCCCAGACACTTACCTTGATATTTTGACATAAGCGCTTCGGCTGCATCTTCAATGACCAGAAGCCCGTGGCGCTTGGCGATATCCATGAGGGAGCCGATTTTGGCAGCACGTCCGCTTACATGAACGGGAATGATAGCTCTTGTACGTGTCGTTATGACACGCTCCGTACAGGCTGGATCGAGAGTAAGAGTTTCAGGATCTATATCCACCAGAACCGGCTTGGCACCGGTCATCGAGACGGCGTTTGCGGTTGCGATAAAGGTGACGTCGGGCACAATCACTTCGTCACCAGGGCCGACACCGATTCCTGACAGCGCAAGAAAAATGGCACTGGTGCCGCTGGTCGTGGCGACCACGTGTTCGAACCTAAGAGTTCGGCGAATCGACGTTCAAACTGCTCCGTAACTTTACCGTCGTTTAAGAAGCCACTATCGATGACAGCGGTCGCCCGCGACTTCTCTTCCTCGCCAAATTGTGGAGTCCAAAAAACCAGATCTCGATTCAAGTTAGTCCTCCATCAAATGGCGGCCGGGGTGCAAACTGTCTGAGTGCGAAAGCTGCCTTTCCCCCAGAAGTTCCAGACATCCATAGTAATTTTGTGGCCCAATTTAAATCATGTATTTGCGGTGTGGTGCACACAGAATCAAATTGTCGCTTCTTTCAATCACTTCGCTAAGCGGCAATAGGCGGGATCACTCTTCACGTAAGGATCAGTGGTTAGGACAGCTTTAGCGCGAATGGCCAGGATTTTCTTAAGCTTGTAACTCAGGGAGTAGCGCGCATCGTCACTCTCGGCCTTAAACGCCATTCCCAACAACCCGACGGTCATGTCTTTCAGGAAATCTCGACCCTAACCTGTCAGCGATAAATTGAGGCATTCCTTCATTGACGAGCATGGCTTGAAAACCCAACCCGAATTGATTCCGGTAAAAGCTGGCTAGTTGCATAGTATCTTTGAATAGACAGGGACCGGCTGTTAGTCCTGCCTGAGGGAAATCCTTACATCGGGGGTGATCGTGCTTCATGCCTGCTAATATTCTGTGATAGTCCACGCCCGCAGCGCTGGCAATCATATAGAACTGATTTGTTATAGCAAACTGAATGTAACGGTATGCATTACTGAACACCTTCACGAGCTCCGCTTCGATCGGAGTTAGTCGCACGACCTCCGGGGCTATTAGACCGAAAAGCTTGGCTGCATCCTCTTCCGCTTCGGGCGTGGTACCGCTGACTATCTGTGGCAGAGTTTGCAATTCTTCAATGGCATGTCCTTCTAGTATGCGTTCAGGACAAAACGCGATGCTGCAGTTCCTACCTTTGGCGCGTAGATACTGGGCCATCGTTTCCGTTACGCCCGGGTAAACCGTAGAACGAATGACAATCAGTTGCTTATCGAAAGGAAAGGAAGCAGGTCGTCAAAACACTTGGTGATACCGCGGAGTGAGGGGCTTCAAGACTCATCCACAGGTGTCCCGATCGTGATCACCAAGGATCTCACACCAGCGACATCCTGGGCGTCGCTCGTAAACCTCAGTAAGCCCTTGGAAAGCGCTTCCCGTAACAGTGGCTCTGCGCCATTTTCCATGAACGGCATCTGGCCGCTCCGTATAACGTCCATGGAGTTCTGGTTGAGGTCGTAGATCAGCACCCGCTGATTCTTGCTTGCAAAAACAATCGATAGCGGCAGACCGACATGACCGGCGCCCCCTACTACACAGATGTCCGCGGATTGTTCTCGCCTCGAGTACAAATCGTACGATCCGCTCATGTGATTAATGTCCTAGACCGCTTGCTAACTTCATCTACCAGAAGAGACTTTAGAATCTACATAATACTGGAAATCCGGAACTTCGGCCAACCAGTCACAGATGTCTGCTATTCCACGGATTATCACGGAACTTCAGGCGTTCGAGTCGATAGGTTTTCGGATGAGAGAAAGAGTTGTTATGATTGAGGGTCTGAGAAAATCGCCGGGGTATCTCAACCGAACTTACTTCAGATAGAAAGGTAACTGTAACCAAACAAGCAAAATGACCGAGATGCAAAACCATAGAGAACCGTTGCCCTTGCTGTCGATAATTGTTCCGACCTATAAGCGGGGCGACTATATTGAACGGTGCTTGGTATCTTTGTTTCGAGAAATCGACAACTGCTATCCCAATGCAGAGGTAATAGTTATAGATGGAGGGTCTGCGGATGGTACCGTCGAACTCTAAGAAAATACAATTCGAAGATAACATTTTGGGTATCCGAGCATGACTCTGGGGTCTCGGAAGCTGTCAACAAGGGTTTGGCTAAAGCGAAAGGCGAGATCATCTATATTATAGGCGCAGATGACGAACTCCTGCCCGGAGCTGCGCTACTGATGGTGCGTTGTATCTTCAGGAACATCCGAATGTAGCTTCTGTTTTTGGTAAAGCGGACTACCTCAAGGAAAGTTCTGACGGGACTCTGGAACCTTTGAGTGTTCCGACCCCAGCCCCCGGACGCTTGGTATTAGAGAGTTTTCTCGCACCTCAAGAAGTTGGGTGGCCGTCCCCGGAAGAACAGTTCACACGCAAGTGGGTATTCGAGCGCTTTGGCGGATTCGATCCGCATTATAACTATTATGCCTGTCTGGAGATGTGGTGCAGGCACGCGAAAAACGGCGTAGTTTTCGAGCAGATCCCCACGATTATTATGAGGCGATACTGGACACCTAAAAGCGCGAACATGAATTTGCCCGAGCAGAGGTACTGGCGGGAACTATATGGCATTCTTTGGCGCCACGGCGGCCTTTATTGGGTTCTTAGATCACTGCGAAAAGGTAACTTCTTGTTCGACACATTTGTTCATAATACGTTGCCATTTCGGAAGCGGCTGGGCCTTCGACGGGAAGGCTGGCTTGGGTTATTTCTACGAAAGCGAAGATCTCGCGTTTGAATGTAAGGAGTATAAATTTGTTGTGCGCGACCAAGATGTATTAAATGGCCAGGCCACTTGTTACAGCTCTCATTGACACATTCAATCAAGAGCGCTATATCGAGCGCGCGCTTTTAAGCGTTCTTGGTCAAGATTTGTCGACGTCAGATTTGGAAATTATGGTGGTTGATGACGGTTCAACTGACCGGACATCTTCGATCATTCAGAAATTCGCTCCTCGTGTTCGGTATTTACGCAAAAACAACGGCGGCCAGCATCTGCTTTCAACGCCGCGATCCCCAGAAGCACAGGGCGCGATTGTTGCATTCTTAGATGGCGATGATTGGTGGGCGAGCGGGAAACTTCGCGCCGTGCTTCGAGCCTTCGAAGAATATCCGGATGTCGCCGCCGTGGGGCATGGGTACTTTGAAGTTAGTGGGGACGCTCCGCCGCACGAATTTTTTGCACCTAAAAGACATGTCGGCTTGACTTGTCAAGCACGAATGCGGCACGCCTTGCCGACTACGGGCGAACGCTTCTAGGAACGAGCAGACTCGCGGTTCGCAAAGAAGTTCTTAACCGAATCTGGCCAATTCCTTTGGAGCTGACTTTCTGTGCTGACACTCCCATACTAACTCTCGCATTGGCACTCGGCGGGGCAATCGTCCTCGAGCAGCCTCTCTGCTATTATCGCCGCCACTCCGAGAACCTGTTTGCAAATGATTCCGCAGATAAGGAAAAGCTGCGCAGGAAGTGCGAGATTCTCGCCTTTCTTCTCGATTTTCTTCCTCAGAGGCTTAGCAAACTTGGAGTGAAGGAGGAATTTATCGCAGCGCTCCTCGAATCTGATCGTATCGAGCTGAATCGCGTTCAACTCTATCTCGGCGAAGGGAGGGATTCGGAAAACCTTCCCAGACTGAGATGCAGTCTTTCCATTGGGCACACAAGAACCCGACGACGGGATATCTGCTGTTTAGGAGCCTTGTAGGTGCGCTGGCGATTTTGCTCCCCCCTCGACGCTTCTATGATTTGCGAGACCTGTATATCCGGCGAAATTTACGCCAGCTTCGAGGTGTACTCGGCAGCGCGGAGCCGAGAGTGTCGTCGAATTTGTTTCAGAGAAGACCAGTAATTCCCGAACCCACTAATCAACAATAGAGCGATCAGATCATTTTGGAGCGAGGATGCACGACGCAATCGTCATGTCGACTTGGTCTTGGGACACGTTCAACGTCCCGGAGCGAATCTCGCTAGCGCTCGCGCTTCGGGGAGCCCGAGTCCTGTATTGCGAAATTCCCGTCTCGCGTTTTCGGGGCAGAGGTACAGCGCTCCATGAAATCCACAAGGGCGTATACGGTTTTGGGCCTGAATATTTTGGGGGAAAGTTGAGTTACATTCCCCTGGTCCAAGATTGGCAATGGAGGATAGTGGCTCAGCAGATTTTGAGACATACGAAAGCGCTTCAGCTGAACGATCCGATCTTCATTTCTCCCACATCGATCGCATGACGCCGCTGTGCCTTGCAATGAAAACCGCTGGATTCCCGCTTGTCCACATCTGCATGGATTATCCCGAACCTTATCAATACGAATTAATCACCGTTTCAGACAAGACGCTGGTGATCCCTAAAGCAGTGTTCCATAAACTGAAGTCAAAGTTGGTTCAAAATCTCAATCGATTCCTCAATCGATCCACTTACCCACGCTCGAAGTGTCTTCCGGTGCATACCCGGTAGGTCGGGTCATGCTCGAACATTTACCTCGACCTAGGCTGGGCTACCTTGGCCCCCTGGCAGCTCGTGTGAATGTGCGCTTGTTGCGCGAAGTTCTTCTCGCTCATTCTGAATGGCAATTCATTCATTTTGGCGGAGCTGAAGATATACGCCTTCCGAACGCGCACAATGTGGAGTGGTCACCGCCCGAAAAGCTGCAGTCATTTGTCGCCTCTCTCGATGTTGGCGTGATGCCGTATGATTGTTTTGAAGAAAAAAATCTTCACTGCGTACCACTGAAACTTTTTGACTATTTTCTCGCGGGGCTGCCGGTTGTCGCGACACCGTTGATCTCGCTGTGGAGATCTTCGAACTTAATCTATTTCGGTGATACTGCGGATGAATTTTCGAACGCAATTTCTCTTGCTCTACGTGAATCCAAGACAAGTCCGAAGTGCGGTTTACGCAAGGAAGTCGCTCGGGAACACTCAACGGATTCATTGGGGCGATTGCTACAAGAGCTTTTGTCTTTTGGGAGCTCTGACAGAGAATGAGGCTCGCTGGTACGCAACCAGAAGTTTTTAACCTATGACGTGCTCACAGGCAATTGTTAGGATCACGAACTCATCTTCACGAAGTACGATTGTTGTCCACGGACAGGTCTTGACAGCAGCGCTAGGCTGACAACGTTGTGATTCGGACCCTAGAATCGTCCAAAAAGTCGCTATCCGAGTTGCAATGTCTTCGTATCGACCCGTTGTTCCGAACCAATAAGTTCTTGTTACTTATAGCGACCGTTTCATGCAAGTTCATTCGTAATTATACTACGCTAGGCATTGCATGAATTCTTTGATTGCACTTCTTGGTCGTGCTGACAGCCCCACGGATGGGCTGGAGGACTACTGTACCTTTCTTGCTCGGGCGTTAGAGGGTTCGGACATCCATATGAGTTTGGTACGTGTGCGCTGGATGGAGTGCGGCTGGTTCGGTGGCGTGCGCGAGCTTTGGTGCCGAAGTTCTAAATGGCGCGGAAAGTGGATTCTATTGCAATATACCGCGCTTGCGTGGTCCCGTCGCGGTTTTTCGTTTGGTGCAATCTTAGCGCTTTTCGTGCTTCGCTTGCGCGGAGTGCGGTGCGCAGTCGTATTCCATGAGCCGTTCGGTTATGGCGGCGTGCGCTGGATCGACCGCATTCGCACCCACTTTCAGAATTGGATTGTTCGTACTTTGTATCGACACGCTGAAAAATCCATCTTCGCTGATCCTCTCCGGAACATCGCATGGCTGCCAACGGATCAGACTAAAGCCTTCTACGTCCCAATTGGTGCCAATATTCCAGAACCATTGTCGCGAGGCGTAAGCAATCAGAACGGACAGAAGACTGTGGCAATTTTCTGTTTAAGTGATTCACCGCACAGAAATCGCGAAATAAATGACATCTCCCAGGCGACAAACCTAGCGACAGCAAACGGTATATCCCTTAAATTGATATTTCTTGGCCGTGGAACGCCGGAAGCAACTGCTGACATCGAACGCGCATTTCAAGGATCTTCGATTCAGGTTTTGAATCTCGGACTGTGTACTTCTGAACAAATTGCTCGTGTGCTATCGGAGTCCGATGCAATGCTGTGCGTGCGTGGGCAATTTTTCCCTCGACGTGGTAGTGCTCTTGCGGGAATTGCGTGCGGACTTCCTATGATTGCTTACACTCGCACACACAGAAGGGGCACTCACTGAAGCTGATATTGAATATGATCGTAGGCAACACAACAGCTATGGGAAACGCCCTATTTGATATTCTAGCAGATCCCAAGTCGTGGAGAATCCCAAAAAAACCTGAATTTTTTCGGAAGCGTGTTCCTGGAGGAGAATGACAAGTTAAGGGGAGGTAGTTGGAGTGTTGGACTCCCGATGGTGTTATGATATCAGTGTCGAGGTTCCCGTGCTGAAAGCTGACTTTTGGGCGTGCTAATTTTTCTTGCCTGGTCAATTTCTCAAGTGACGGCCACACCAAAGAGCAGCGGGAATACCAGCGCATTGCAACATAGAAAGCTAATTCCTCAGCATCTGAAAACTCGAAAAAGCGAAATGGCGACGGTACAAATCCTGGAATGTTCACGCGTAATTCCCAATCGATGGGCGGATTCTGAGGCCCTACATCGACGTGAGGGCCTACGGTGCAAAGGGCGACGGAAAAACTGATGATCCATCGGCAATAGCAATGCCATCAACGCAGCCTGCGCCGGAATTTTCGCATCCGGACATCATGTTTCCAGTAGGCACGTTTCAAGTGAGCCAATCGCGAATCTCCTTCTACATCCCCTATATTCGAGGTGCCTTGCGGGCGGCTAACCTCGAGGAACTGGAAACGCAAGTTCATTGCAATTCGCAAGAGGCCCGATGTCCGTAATACGTGTTTCCTCAGGTTCAAACCCAAATAACGCACCGTATCGACATCCGCTACCCCAAAAGCGTTGCCGGTGTGACGTTCAGTGATTTTAGAGATCGACGGATCAAATAAGGAGGTGTTGATATATAGCAGCACAGACAATAAATTAGAAAATGTGAACCTGGTGCAGCACACGAGACTGCCCGATAACTCGGCCCTTAAGCTTACGAATACATTTTGGTTTAAATAGCACTGGAGAATGTGCAACGGCTGAAGTTGCGGGAATTTATTATCTATTAATGACAGGAAACGCCGTCTTGCCGCTCGAGGATCCCCTCGTAGGTCTAGTCGAAGTTGATGGTTAGGTCATCCGTTCGTTAGGGATTTATCAGCGCGTGAATACTTCTGGCAGCGGTCGGGGAATATCGTGTTCAGGGACGTCGGGGCGTGGGAGGTTAATTACACTCCAATGCTTTACATTACTAACAGCACAGGGAACCCAGGTTCGACTGCGCTGCCCACTTTCACCAACATTACATCCGACAATGTCACAACATGGGACTGGGTGGAAAAGTGCGGTGATACAACTTAACTCCGCTCACACGGATCTTTTTGGATAATAATGTTGACTTTGTCTTCGGCAGGGAATAATGGCCCAGCAATTCAGGTTGACGCAGGTCGAGTTTTTAGTTCCAGACATCTGAGGAGGAGCAATAAATTTCGCTTCATATAGCGTCACTGACAACAAGGGAAATCCGGTCGGAACGTGTTCTACCACAAATCGAGCCGGATTCAATTGCTCATTTACGGTACACAGGGCGTTGGAAATGGCGACACGCGACTGGATGCGATTTTTTCACTCTGGGGGATTCTGGCAGCCCCGCTACGCGCAACTTTTGCAGGCAACAGATACGCTCCAGTAGCCCTCGACCCAGGTTCTTCGCCTAATGTTGAACACTGGAAACGATTTTGGCTTTGGACCCAGCATCGCACGAAACGATGCTGGATATTCAGTTCCCGACCACCTATCCGCCGTCTTCTTTGACCGGAAGGCCGACCACGGGGGGCTGAATTGCGGAGGGAACATTATGCCACAATGTATTCGGCTACTGGCTTTTCTGGAAATTGCAATAGCGATGAATCTGCTCCTTCCAGCCAGAGTACGGTAATTTGTAGGGTACGCAGGGGTGAATAACGCGATACACTAATTGGACTCTTCCGAATAAGTGGCATTAGTGATGATTCAAGGATATTGCATTGCGGATCTCCACAATTCCAAATTTGCATGACGGACGATGGCAGCCCATGCAATCCATGAACACTTTTGTTTCCGGTTAAGAACGCCACAAGTTACACGTTAATCGCTCTGCCGTCAGATCCCGGGGTTAATCCTGTAATTTCTCGCCCCTTCCAGCGCACCGTTTTACTCCCACTTCGCTCGGAGTGAACCTCCTAACCAAGTCACAATCTCGACGTAACAGGTCGTTCAAGCGTCCACGGATGTGATAGTGAGCACGCTTTTAGGTTCGCTAGTAGTTAATGGTGACCTCGACGGAACGATCACGATTAGCGGCGCATCAAGCACAAGCCACCAGTTTGCGAAAGCGTTCAAGTCGCGCCCTTGTGGGTTCTCACTCCTAGACCCGGCGAGTCTGGGTTCTTGGTGGGTCACTCCCAGCAGGACAGCAGTCACGGCTAATGTTCATATCAGCGGAACGATAAATTTCGATTACCACTGCGTTGGCAATCCGGACTAGTTACCTTGCAAGGCCAAGGCCGTGACCGAATTCCTTCAGAGTGAAAGACACTGTCATCACCAGAACATTGATTAGCTCTAGCACCGATTTCTCAATGCTAGAAGCCCTCGTGAACGCCCCACATGGCAGACGAGGTAACTCTTGGCGCCATTTAAGGACTCCGCTTAAGATTAAGATTGAGTATTGACCGGATTTATTCGTAAGCCGCTCACCTATTAGAAGTTCGAATTAGGACAGCTCCGTTAGAATCTGACCTGCAACCAAAATGTATTTAACGAAGCTGCGATAGCGATGTGAAGTGCTCTATACTTTGGAGCAGTCTGTGGACTGTACGGGGAATCACAACCCATCGTCTCTGTTCCGCCCAACGATTCTGACCGCATGAAGGAGATTGGTTCTGAACTCTTCCGGAGAACTCAGATGGAAACCCGTTCCACGGAATTTGAAGCTTCTTATATATACCGAATATTTTCTACCAGTTATCGGTGGCGTTCAGACCGCAGTTGAGGTTTTGGCACGAAGGCTTGCTACCCCCTCTGGAGAGGGAAGCACAGCCGGTGCGGCGATTGAAGTCAAATTAGTAACGCGATCAAAGCTAATGGTATGAATGATTCAATAGCGACCTACCGCGTCATTCGCCAACCAAGTTTAGTCCAGTTAGTACGACTTATCCGAGAAGCAGATGTGATTCACGTGGCGGGCCCGTGTCTTATACCCCTCTTGTTCGGATGGTTTTTTCGGAAGCTAATCGTTGTGGAGCATCACGGCTATCAAGCTGCGTGTCCCAATGGTCTATTGTTATTTGAACCACGGAAAACGCCGTGCCCCGGTTATTTTATGCGTAAACAGTACTCGGAATGCTCAAATGTAATTCACACAATGTTGGCTGGCTAATTTCGTTCGCTCTTCTCTTTTAACCTTTCCTAGACGATGGCTCTGTCAAAGAATTGCTGTTAATGTGACGATTACGAATCATGTGGGATTCGTCTTACGCTACCGCGAACACGTACGATTTACTATGGTATTAACCCTGTCGAACCCCGACAGCACCGAAATACGTCACCGGTCGGAGAAAAACTTAGGATTGTATTTCTCAGTAGTCTTGTTGCCAAAAAGGCGTCGGAATCTTACTGCAGTCCGCTCGACTTTTGTAAGTGGTGGATATCAATTCCAATTGACACTTATTGGAGAGGGCCCGGAAAGGAAAAGTTTGAGACGCTCGCGGAAGGTTTAGGAATAGGGGATTGCGTGACCTTTGCTGGCGAAATGCAACGAGCAGATGTAGATCGAACGCTGCTCAGTACCGATCTAGTAGTTATGCCTTCCCTGTGGAAGAGACCACCGGCTTAGCTGCGGTGGAGCAAATGATGTCAGGGGGTGTGTATCGTCGCAGACATCGGTGGTTTGGCCGAAGTAGTAGGAGATGCAGGGCTCAAGGTCCCATCTGGTAATGTCGAAGCCCTCTATTCGTGTATTCGAGAAATTATAGATGCGGGGGAAGGTACTCGCAGATTTGGCTCCGCAGCCCGAGAACGGGCATTAACGTTATTTTCAGCCGATCGCTATGTGCGCGAACACGCCTTGATGTACAGACAACTTAGAGAAACACTTAAGCGTAATAAGAGGCAGGCTCATCGGAATGCGAAATCTTAGCCTCACGGCCAACTCTTGTGTAAGGCTGCATCGATCTGAAGCTATTTTGCCAAGAATTTGGATCGTACGTTCGAGAGGAGCTCAGCCTGGAGGTAGATAGGCATTGAATAGCCGGTACAATCCTGCTGTGAGGGTCCAGACTCTGATCGGGCTCGGCGTTTTTGTTCTGGCTATTTTTTTGGCTTGGCAAATTGGTGAAGTAATTAGCTCCAACGATGTGCGAGCGTTGATATACCTCGCCGCCGTTCTCGCCGGTTTCTTTGTGATCGTAACGACTCTTCGAAATTGGCGTAGCGGTTTTTACTTGTTCCTGATCTGGATGCTTTCGAAGATTTGTTCCGGAAATACATGGGCAACGGACTGGCACTTTTTTTCGGCAAAGACGTCCTCGTGGGGCTCGTTTATATCTCGCTCTTTATAACGATCCGTCGAAAGCGAGAGAAAAGCTCCGACCGCCTTTCTTGCTATTCCTAAGCTTGTTCTTCTGGCTGGGAGTTTTGCAGAATATTCAATCAAAATTCGCCGCACATTTTGTTGGTCTGCTTCGATTCAAGGTCTACTTTTACTATATACCGCTAATGTATGTGGGATACGCCTAATTCGCAATGATCAAGATCTCAGAAGATTTTTGGTATTAAACGTAACTCTTGCAGGTGTCATTTCCGCGCTTGGGATTGCTCAAGCTATCTTGGAAATTCCTTTCTGAATCCTGAGACACTCGCGCCAGAACTTCGAGATCTTGGGAATCTTCAAAAAATGACGCCACTCACCAACCAAATTCTTTCTCTGCCTGATTCGGTCTTTGTGAGCTCCGGTCGATTCGATGAATTCCTTGTGCTGGCCTTTATTATCGCTTTCGGGGCCAGCGGATACTTACTACTAGCAAATTTGCGAGGTCGCGAGGTCGTTCTAACGGGGATCGGTGTTATCGGCGTTGCAATCTTGCTTTCCGGGTCTCGAGGAACGTTAATGCTCGTATTAATTAGTTCGTCATTACTGACGTTGGGTTTTTTGTGGGGCGCTCCTTGGCGTCAGCGCCAAGCTCATCGGGTGGTGAAGGCACTACGTCGTTCGGTTTTGGTCGCCGGAATCGGTCTCACTCTGATAATTTTGCTGTTCCCAGCGGATGCGGGTTCCCGAATTGCATATTACGCAGAGACCCTTCTTCCGAGCAGTTCTGCCTATGAGACCGGAAACCGTACGTGGGATTACCCAGTTCAAAATCTCATTTCCGCCTTTAGTAGGCCCAACTGGGAGTTCGGAAATGGTATTGGTACTGCGTCGCTGGGGGGGCAGTATGTGGCCAAGGTAACGGGAACGCCACCTTTGAATCTCTGGGTTGAAGAGGGATACGGAGTATTGATCGTGGAAATGGGAATCATTGCTCCCTTTTTATGGATCCTTTGGACCGCCTCCCTCTTGTACTACTCTTGGGGTGTGGTACGGCGTCTTCGCCAAACTCGCCTTTTCCCCATTGCGTTTGCAATAATTTTGTTCGCGTTTCTCCTGTTGTATCCAATAACCTTTAGTGGCTTATCGGCTTATCAAAATTATGTTTGCAATATTTATCTGTGGCTACTAGTGGGGATTCTTTTTCGGTTACCTGAAGTTCAAAGTGTTGGGTCTACCCCTTTACAAGTCACCTCTCCTTCGCATCGGGTTTCATCTCGAGAAATATCTGTAGCGAACAATGAGAGTAGGTGAACAGCCTTTGAAAACCCACACGGTGTTCATCCCCAGCCGAGCAGCAATACCATCGCCGACACTGAATTTGGTGGGCTCGATGGCGCTAAGGGCTCGGGTCGTGTTTTAAATCTTCGATGTTGCTTATCTCTAGTTGTAAGGGTGCATCAGAGTAACCGTATGTTTGATCCGGAGCAGCATGTATGACACCGACGAGAACAACTTCGACGCTATGACCTTTCTTTGCTGATTGAAACAACGACTTGGCATTACGGCCCTTGGAATCGAACTCCTTACTGAAGCTGATGGCCACAACATGCTTTTCGGTCAGGGTAGACGGGCAGGTCTTATCGGTAAATACGGCAGAATCCATTGTTACAGAATAAGTGGCTGTGGTCCTAACAAGATGACCGTCGAATCTTCCAGGCTGGCGCACGAGATCGCAGAAATTGACGCGCTGCGGTCTTTCCTCTTGACCGAACGCCTTGAATTGCACGAACCAAAATACAAACACCCATACAGCCATGATTAAGTAAGAATTGCGGCGAGCATACCTCAAAGCTTAGTAACTCCGATTTCTCGAATTTTCGTTCCTTGAGCCTACATCAACGACATACTGCTCAGCAAGAATACATCCCGAACTTGGTATTTAGAACTGCCGGTATAAGAGCATTTGCGTAATCGCCGGAAATACCTGGGTACTAAGTGCGCACAAACGCGGCTTTTGAAGTGACCCCGTATGGCCGGTTTTGAAGTGACCCCTGAGGGAGTATTGATTTGCAAGTTTTCTGGGGTATTGACGCACGATGGCGAACTGGGAACGCCTCTCCAGAGTTCACGTGCTTAGTGGAGGATCGCATGAGGAAATTAGTGGATATCTTTCTTTGCTCTAGGGATTTTGGCACTGCCTTGAGCGCCCGTCCTGCCCGCGCTGATGGTGGAAAGGTCGGGCTTGGGTAGTTTGTCCTACGACACTAAACGGCGATTTTGGCGCGCTTACCGGGGGCTCCGTTCCGGCCGGGTCGACCAGCGTACCGAAGCCGTAGGCTTTGCTGATGCTGATTTGCGAATGCCTGGCGCTGGGTGTCTTTCATCGTAAAGTTGTAAACTCCTGATTCTTAACGCCCGAAACTGGTCCGCATTTTGTATCTATTTTGTGGGCCAATCATTCGCATCGAAAACATCTAGCGGCCTGCGGTGATCCGTACGGTGACCTATGATTATATTTTTCTACAAGATCTCACATTTGAAGCGGAGCGTGTCAACTTGGTTGTTCCCGCTTACGCGAATGTGGAGTCCTCCTTCTATAAGACTGGCTTAAGGAACTGCGGGTCAACAAAAAGCGCGTCCGTCTCTCCTGCCCGATTGTTGCGGTGAATGACTTCATAAGTCGAGATGAGCTCGAGCCCGCGATCGAGAATGAACTTCAGCAGTTCGTCGGCGCGTGGCGCATTTTGGTAGAGCTGCATGAACGTGAGTTCGACGAGCAGCAAGTGTATGCGATGCCCGCGAATCATTTTCTCTGAACCTTTAAGTACCTCAAGGTCAAAACCTTGCGTATCTGTTTTCAGGATGTCAATATGAGAGATACGTCGCTCGATAGAGTAACTGTCAAGACTCCGAATTTCGCAAACCTCGCGAGCTACAACGGCGCCAAAGCAGTCGCGACCTGGCTCCAAAAAAGAGCTCATCCTCGATATGCTGTTTTCGATTAGTTCTCTGGTTTCGTCCCGCGATCCTAAGCCGAAATTATTCAACGCTGCAATGGCTGGAGTTCCACGGTACTTCGATCTGAGAATAGAAAAGCTCTCGAGCCCGGGCTCGAAAGAATGGATTAAGGGATCAGCGAACAGCGATCTGAATTTCTCGATCGACTGACCAATGTTCGCACCCACGTCAAAAATAAGTGGAGAATTGCCACCGGCCAAGCGAGCCATGTCGATGAACGGGTCACCACCAATGCGATCTCTGCGACGCACCAAAAATCCCCGTGACTCGATGAAGTTTTTCAAGCCGACTAGTAGTGATTCTTTTACTCTAGTTTTATTCATGCGGGTTAGAACGGCAATATGCGAATTCGCCAAGCGCCCTGAAGATACCCGAGGATATAGTACGTTCCTCTTTGCACAACTTCTGACACTGCTATGTGCACAATACCCGGTCTTGTCACGCTCGCGATCTTAGGTGATGACATGCTATTTTCTCTCTAGCTCACAGTATCTCCATATCGAACACCGTTTATCAACAACCACAGTAAGGAACTGACGTGATCTCCCGAACCGAGAGTTTCAAGGCATATGTGTTCAGGTCATGTCGAAAAAAAACCTGCACCCCATTGTTTCGGGGCCAAGGGGGGAAGTAGAGCGGCAAGACTGACACCTGCAGAACGAAGTGTCGGTGCGCGAAAGGACTGCCCCAGCCCGGGGAGAAAAAGAAAGGAAATGAAGCTAAAATCGACGAAATTAGATTGCTCAACCCGTTCTTCCCGACGACTAAATTGGTCGATTCGACCGCGCGATTGGAAGCCGGCCTTTCGTTTCGGCCAATAGCAGCACTGCCATGTGCAGCGCGTGCGTTATTTTTCCTTCACGCACGTACCGCAGCACCTCAAGTGGCTCGCACCGGACCAGCTCAAGTCCAGCTTCCCGGCGCGCTAGTGATTGAACCTCAGTCGCGTTATCTGCATAGAAACACCAGAGCCGGTTGCACATCCGACCGACGTCAGGGTTCAGCGCACCTAGCAGCTCGAAGCTCTTTGCTTCGAAGCCCGTTTCCTCGGCGAGTTCTCGTCGCGCGGCCTCTTCCGGATATTCGTCCCCGTCGATGTGCCCACTCGGCAACTCTAGAGTTTCTGCCCTAACAGCAGGCCGGTATTGCCGGACCAAGAGAATCGATCCGTCGGTCGTGGCCGCAAGAACGGTTACATAGTCGGGGGGCCGGACTACGTAGTGCGGCTCCGGTGACCCGTCGACCGGTCTTTCCAGAACATCGAACCATGGCACGGAAAATACCGTTTTGTCGTCCATCCGCCTCCCTGTCGCCGCGAAACGCAACTATTCGCGGGTGGCGCATCCGTAAACTGAAACGAGAGAGCGAAGTCCAGCATTCGTCATCTACAAACAGTCCTCGATGTAGAGCATATCTCCAAGAGCCAATGAAAAGCCGAATGATAATGTTGGCTGACGAAGTTGGGTCTTCTCCTCCCGACCAGATGATCCGAAAGACACAATCTTGCGAACCATAAGTTTTGCGGCAGTTCAACCGTGAGATTGAGAAACTCCAAATCCCATAGTGCCCCCCAAAGCTACACAATGTTGGACAGTCGAAGCAATGATCTTTGCGGTTGTCAATCCAAATACGGTGTCTTAGAATCCATGTTCAGTAAACATGAATAAAAACGAGCGGCTTGGCCTTCGAATCCCGGCTGAACTTTACTAAGACTTTGACTCAGGTTGCCGGAGCGGAGGGACGCAGTCTGGCGTAAGTCTGCGAACTCTTCTGGAATGCTCATCCTACCGAACGCAGAGCTCCGCGTATTTTAGACCGGTACTGGATCATTTGAAGGTTGGTAACGGCGAATAGCGTGCAGACGCCGGGAAAGCGAGCATCGACAGGAGTGTGGTTCCACGGCCACGAAACTCGGAACGCGATTTCGAGTGGCCGCGAGACCATGCGTAGGATGTTAGTTTTCCGCTGAATGTGATTAACTGAAAATAAGAGTGAGGCGAAAACCCAAAATCGCGGTGGTTTCTCCGTTTCTCGACAAGAGGCACGGGAGCGAGCGAATCATCGTCGAATGGCTGTTGCATCTGCCCGACGAGTTTGAGATTCACTTGTACAGCCAGCGGGTGGAGGACTTCGATAGGACAAAATTCACGTGGCATCGCATCCCAAAGTTGCCGGGCCCACATCTTTTGAACTTCCTCTGGTGGCTTGTGGCCAACCGTCTTTGGCGCTATTGGGATCGGCGTTCCCGCGGGTTGCGACACGACGTAGTTTTTAGCTCCGGAGCGAATTGTCTGGATGCCGATGCGATCTGCGTCCACATTGTTTTCGCCGAATACGTGCGACAGGTAAGGCCAGAAATCAATTTTGTGCGCAATCCCATTTGGGAGTGGCCAAGACTCCTGCACCGTAAGCTTTATTACAGCATTTCCGTTTTCATGGAAAACCAGGCGTATAAGAATCACGCCACGGCGCTGGTCGTGAACTCGCGTAAGACCGTCAGCGGGCTTAAGCAATTTTTTGGACGAGTAGATCCCATCCCGGTTCTCCGTCTAGGGCTGGACCATGAAGTGTTCAATATCGCCATTCGAGCGAGGCTGCGCGAACCGGCCCGAAAAACCCTCGGCATCCCGCAAAATCAGTTCACTCTTATACTGGTGGGAAATGACTGGCGCAATAAGGGCGTGCCTGTCCTTCTCAATGTGCTTGCGGACTTGCGCGATCTGCCCGTCGGCCTGTTAATCGTCACCGGCGAGGACTTATCCGCTTGCCGCCGGCTGGTCAGTGAAAAGGGGTTGGACGATCGAGTTTTTCTCTTGCCGCCGCGCAAAGATATTGAATTTTATTATGCTGCAGCGGATGCTTATGCCGGACCTTCGCTTCAGGATGCATATGGGATTCCTCCAGCGGAAGCAATGGCCTGCGGTCTGCCTGTAATCGTCTCCGCGGCGGCCGGAGTATCGGAAATAGTGACAAATAACGTGGATGGTATGATTCTTGATAACCCGAAGGACGCGTCCAAACTTGCGAATATGATTCGACGCCTTTACGATGACCAGACGTTTCGAGACGGACTCGGAATCAAAGCGGCGGCGACGGCGCGACAATATACTTGGGAGCGGAACGGACGCGAATTAAGCGCAATTTTCGACGAAATTCTACGACGCAAAGTGCAAGCCGAAATGCAAACCCGTACTCAGGAATCATGAATCACGAATCACGCACGTTCCCTTCGATGGACAGCACGTGCGTTACCATTGAACAGAGTCAGGGCGCGAGTCGCCTCGACTAATCGGGCGGAAGGGCCGGTGCATGAAGACTGCCATTGTCATTACAAGGCCTGACCCACTTGGACAGTGAAGACGAATTGGCCCGCAGGCAGAAATCACTGAATATGGCTGTATCGGCCCGGCTTTTGCCCGAACCTAGCAGCTCGAAACGAGACTAGAAATGGTGAATGGTTGGCTACTCGGACAGAATGCATGACCTTGTATTCACCAAGAGAATATTGGGGAGGTCTAGCGAAAGATTTTCGCTCGGCCGATCCGTTCGGGTTCGCGCCGGTCTTGCATCCAGGCGCGCCTGTCTGGTTCAACCAACTTATCGACAGGCTGCAATTCCAGGCTCTTCGGCGCGCTGTGGGGCTGGCCCAGATTACACCCGGTTGCAGGGTACTCGATATCGGCTGTGGGACGGGCCGCTGGGTTCGGCGCTACGCCCAACTAGGATTTTGCGCTGCTGGTGTGGACGCGGCGCCAGACATGCTGACCACTGCGCGCGAACGCGGCACGACCTCACCTCTAATAGCGGGAGAGGCTAGTCAGTTGCCGTTCTCAGACTGCGTATTTGATTGCGTCGCGGACGTCACGGTCATACAGCATATTCCTTCGGATTTACAAACGCGCGCACTTAGCGAAATGACACGTGTGCTAAAACCCGGAGGTCGCCTCATACTAATGGAACTAATCCAGGGGGCGGGCGCACACATTTTTCCGCACTCGCCGGAGGATTGGATCAAGCAGGTCACTTCACATGGCCCGACTCTGATCGGATGGTTCGGTCAGGAATTTCTTTTGCCTGACCGGCTTTTTGTCCGTTTGACGCAGTCTCTTCGCAGTGGCAACAGTAACTCGAAAAGAGATGTACCGCGCGTAAGTTCTCACTCTTACACTAATCCTGTTCTACGGAGTGCCTACTGGGGTTTTAGACGTATCACAGCGTCGGTTTCCGGTTGGATCGACCCGCTGACGGAGAAAATTTGCGCGCCAACGCTTGCAACTCACGGCGTATTCGTCTTTCGCAAATGAGCCACCCGAAGAAAAACCCAGCTTAACTGCCCTTGAAGTTGTAAGGCTTCCATAGGATTAGGCAAACAGACCAGTCAAACTGGTGAACGTAGTGGACATCGGGAAGAACGTGCCATGTTCCATCCCGACCGTTAACCACGATTCTCCCAAGTCCAATTTCTAAGGGCCGCAAAGCAGGTCGGCTGAAAAACTCTTTACTCGAAGTATAGACCGATTTCCGGACCCGAGAACTGATCGCCCATGGGCATTGTCGAAGAGTCCAAACAGGAGACGAACACGGCAGTTCTAGCCGTGTACGCAGTTCTCACTGTCCAAGACCTTTTTGATGGGGGGTTGACACGGCGCGAAATCGGCCTACGATAAAGAAATCCATGGCTACTCCTGCTCAAGCTCCAGCGAATTCACCAATCCCGGACAAGAGTTTGTTCCGCATCGGCGAAGTCAGCCGCCTGACAGCGACAAAGACTTTCGTCCTGCGGTATTGGGAGACGGAATTCCCTACGCTCCAACCGGTAAAAAGCCCAAGCGGGCATCGGCTGTATCGCCGCGAGGACATCGAGACGGTTTTTGAGATTAAGCGCCTTCTCTACGATGAAGGGTTTACGATTGTCGGCGCCCGTAAGCATCTCGCCGATCATGTGGCAGCCAATGGCGGGAGCGCCAATACAGCTGGGAGCAGCGGCGAAGAGCATGCCGAAACACGCGCGCGCAGTCCCAGACACGAACCTCCGTCGCGCGCCCAGCGCAAATTCCTACTAGATTTGCATGAAGAACTCCTTGCTGTCTTGACCCTTCTCGAACGCGAGTGATACGCTGATTGCTGGTTGAAAGCGGTCGGGACGTAGCGCAGTCTGGTAGCGCGCACGCTTGGGGTGCGTGAGGTCGCTGGTTCGAATCCAGTCGTCCCGACCATCTTCCTCTCACGGTAATTGCTGAAGAACTTCGAAAGGTGCTTCGCTCGCGCGGGTATTTTCCATGCCGGACAACCCAACTAAGCCGCGTATCCTTGTCACCAATGATGACGGCATTCATGCCGCTGGCCTTCGCGCGCTAGTCGAAGCCGTCACGCCCATAGCGGAGGTCACCGTTGTTGCGCCTTCGCACGAGCGCAGCGCCTCAGCGCAATCCCTCACGCTACGCCAGCCGATTTACTGCGATCAGATTGCGGAGAACGAATATTCCATCGAAGGCACTCCCGCCGACGCTGTCATCCTTGCATTTCACACGCTGCTCAAGCAAAAGCCCGACCTCGTCATCTCCGGAATTAATCGCGGCGGAAACATGGGCGAAAATGTTTATTACTCTGGAACCGTCGGTGCCGCCATGGAAGGCGCCATCAATCGAGTGCCATCGATCGCCGTTTCGGTTTCCTACCGCACTAAGGACGTCGACTACGCTCCGGCCGCGAATTTTATGCTTACGCTCGCGCCACTGATCCTCAAGGAAGGTCTTCCGCCCGGAATCCTATTGAACGTGAATGTCCCAGATCCGTGGACCGGCGAAGTGCGTTTTACCAAGCAATCCTCGAAGATCACGCGCAACGTCCTTCAGCCGGGCACCGATCCACGCGGCCGCCGTTATTTTTGGCTGCATGAGCAGAAACTTGTGGAGGGCATCGAGCCCGACACGGACATGGCCGCCATTCGCGATGGCGCCATTTCCATTACACCGCTTCAGCTCGATCACACCCACGCTCGTTCGCTCAATCATCTTTCCCGTTGGGCGAAACTCCTTGAATCCACTGCGAAGAGTTAACGCTGGCCAATTTCTGCGGACCTGCGTTGCCGGGTGGTTTGCTGCGACATCGGTTAACGCAGCGATGGAGAATTTATGGACTTAGAACTGAAAGGCAAGAAGGCGCTGGTAACTGGCTCGACGGCGGGAATCGGTTTCTCTACTGCGCAAGCTCTCGCTGCGGAGGGCGCGTGGGTCGTGGTCAATGGAAGAACCCCAAAACGGGTGGATTCTGCCATCGCCGAAATTCGCAAAGCCTACCCGGCGGTCGAGGTCTCAGGCATCGCCGCTGATGTTTCGAATCGAGAGGGCTGCGCGAAAGTGATCCAAGCGGTTCGAACCGTAGATGTTCTGATTAACAACATGGGCATCTTTGAACCAAAACCTTTCGAGAAAATTCCCGACGAAGATTGGATGCGCTTTTTCGAGGCCAACGTCATGAGTGGCGTGCGCCTGTCGCGCCACTATCTCGGAGGCATGCGCGAAAAAAACTGGGGCCGGCTCATTTTCGTCTCCAGCGAGTCAGCCGTACAAATTCCTGCTGAAATGATTCACTACGGCATGACCAAGACAGCGCAAATCGCCGTCGCTCGTGGTATTTCCGAAACGGTCGCCGGCACCGGCATCACCGTAAACAGCGTGCTGGCTGGCCCCACGAGGTCTGAGGGCGTCGAAACTTTCATCTCGCAAATGGGCGCGCAAAAAGGTTCTGACTCCACAGCGTTCGAAAAAGAATTCTTCAAGAGTATTCGCCCGTCCTCACTGCTCCAGCGTTTCGCGAGCACGGACGAAGTCGCTAACATGATCGTGTATCTCTCCAGTCCGCTAGCTTCGGCCACAAATGGCGCCGCCGTCCGGGTCGATGGCGGAGTCATTCGCGCTATCCTGTAATCGCAGGCCGACCGCCGGTCATTCCGGCCCAGCATTTCTATAGCATCCTGAGTCTCACCCGACCCCGTCGTGTGGTAGCCTTGCCCGCCGAGAGGAGCTGGAAGCATGAACCGATCCCCTAGAATAGCGGGCTTTGGAGCAATTTTGTTTGCGGCAATTGCAGTCTCGCTGTATGCCGGAACGCAGCGTTCGACATCAAATCCCGCGCGAGAATGGACGCAAGCGGCTCCTGTCGACGGAAGCACCTCTGGTTCGGCCGGAGCAGCAGACGTTCCCAAACCCGAACCGCTTTCCTTCGACAAGGTGAAAATCGTTCAAGCCTGGATTCCCATGAGAGACGGGGTCCGCCTAGCTGTGAATCTCTACATGCCAAGCGTCCCGATTCAACGAATCACGCAAGACGCTGAACACGGCGGAAAATTTCCAGCCATCCTGGAATATTTGCCGTACCGCAAAGATGATTGGACTCTAGCGCGCGACTGGCAACTCCATTCCTATTTCGTAAAGCGCGGCTACGTCACCGCGCGTGTGGACATTCGCGGCACTGGCGCGAGTGAAGGGAATCCTCCCGACCGCGAATATTCCGACCAGGAGCACCAGGACGGCCTGGAAGTAATCGACTGGCTCTCGAAGCAGCCCTGGTCCAATGGCAACGTCGGCATGATGGGAATTTCCTGGGGCGGATTCAACGCCATTCAGATGGCCCGCCTGCATCCGCCGGCGCTCAAAGCAATCATTGCGATGTGCGCCACCGAAGATCTTTTTCACGACGATATTCATTACATCGACGGGCTCATGCACTTTGATGAATTCGAGCTGGGAATGGATTTGCAAATCGGCATGACACGCGCGCCGGATTTTCCGACCGACGAAAAATCTCTGGCCACTCGTTTCGATGCCACTCCCTGGTTTCTTCTCTATCTTCACCAGCAGCGCGACGGGCCTTTTTGGCAACGTGCCTCGATCTCCGGCGATCAGTATGCTGAATACAAAGTTCCCACTTTCATGATCGGTGGTTTTCTCGATGGCTATCGTGACAGCATTGGCCGCTTCCTCGAGCGAGCGCATGCGCCGGTAAAAGCGCTGCTCGGCCCTTGGAATCACACTTTTCCGGACGACGCTCAGCCCGGCCCGACGATTGAATGGCGTGTAGAAGCCACGCGCTGGTGGGATTATTGGCTGAAGGGCAAGCAGAACGGCATTCTCGATGAGCCGCGCTTTGAAGTTTACATGCGCCACTGGTATCCGCCCGATCCGAACATTGCGGAAATCCCCGGCGATTGGCGCGCTGAAAATAGCTTTCCGCCAGTCAACGAGCAGACAGAAACTCTTTATCTCTCGTCGAATCATTCGCTGCGCGATTCGGCACCGGCCGCGGCAGTAGAAGAATTAAAGTTCGCCCCATCGATCGGAGCCGAAGCCGGGTTCTGGTGGGGCGATTTCACCACTGATCAGCGCCCCATTGACGCTTTCAGCTTGGTTTACGATTCCGAGCCATTGGAGAAAGACATCGCAATTCTCGGATGGCCCAAAGCGCTCCTGCAAGTATCGTCCAGCGCGGCGCTCGCCAATTGGTTCGTGCGTCTTTCAGACGTCGCACCCGATGGCACCGTAACCATGGTCACTGGCGCAGGTCAAAGCGGCGCACAACGAGACTCGCGCTCAGATCCAACGGATCTCGTTCCGGGCCTTGTGTATCGGCTTCCAATCGAGCTGCATCTCACCAGTTGGCTCTTCGAACGCGGACATCGCATTCGCCTGGCCATATCGAACGCGATCTGGCCCATGATCTGGTCCACGCCGTTTCCCATGACCACGTCATTGAAACTCGGAGACACGTCGGCTTCTCGATTGGACCTTCCACTGGTCCCGCTGGAACCGCCCGCGCGTCCGCATTTCTTCGCTGCGGAAGAGATGCCGCCTCTTGAAAGCGTGAAATCCCAAGGTGACGTTTGGCCGCCCCAGGCTTGGACCGAAACACATGATTTGATTGCGGGTACCACACGCGTTGCATGGGTCGGAGACGATTCGAGTCAATATCCCTGGGGCCGCATGAAGGATCACGAGCAGATGAGCTATGCCATCGGCGACGCCCATCCGGAAAAAAGCTCGATTCACGCTGAAGGTTCTACGACAATCGAATTGCCCAGCCGCACCTTGGTCTGGAGCGTAGTCATCGATCTCAGCAGCGACCTGCACAATTTTTATTATCATTCCGAGCGCCATCTCACCGAGAATGGCAAACTGATTCGTGAAAAAAGATGGGACGACACGATTCCGAGAGATCATCAATAGCTTCCTGCGCGAAACCGCATTACGGAGCATGTCTTGAAAAACAGCGCCATCCTGCTCATCAGCTGCCCCGACCAAAAAGGACTCAACGCCGCCGTCCACGAATTTATTTATCGCGCCAACGGAAATACTCTCCACGCCGACGAGCACCAGGATTACGAGCGAAATCTCTTCTTAATGCGTGTGGAATGGGATCTGGCCGGTTTCTCGATCGACATGCGGGACTTCGCCAAAGGATTCCAGCCCGTTGCCGAACGCTTCGGCATGAAATGGCGCGTCGCGCTTTCCAGCTATCGACCGAAAGTTGCCATTTTCGTTTCGCGCTACGACCACTGCCTCACGGACTTGCTTTATCGCCAGCACAGCGGGGAACTCGCATGCGAGATTCCGCTCGTCGTCAGCAATCACGAAGAGGTGCGCCGCTGGACTGAGTTCTACAAAATCCCGCTGCATGTCATCCCGGTGACGAAAGAAAATAAGCCGGACGCCGAACGCCGCGAACTTGATCTACTGCGCCCCTACGGAATAGATCTAATCGTCCTGGCCCGTTACATGCAGGTATTGTCGCGGGAGTTCATTCGCCAGTATCCGCCACATCACATCATCAACATCCATCATTCCTTTTTGCCCGCGTTTGTCGGCGGGAAACCACATCACCAGGCCTTTGAACGCGGCGTCAAACTCGTTGGGGCCACTAGCCATTACGTCACCGAAGTTCTCGACGATGGCCCCATCATCGAGCAAGACGTGGTTCGCATTTCTCACCGCGATACCTTAGAAGATTTGATTCAGAAAGGCCGCGACCTGGAGAAAGTTGTTCTCTCTCGCGCTGTTCGCTGGCACATCGAAAACCGCATCTTGCTATACGGTAATAAAACGGTGATTTTTGATTAGTTGAATTGAGGAGTAGTTCTTCCACCATCCTGCAACGAACGGGTTCAGCGCGCTACGGCCACCCGGGTATCTTTCAAATCCGCAGCGAGCAGCCGATGAAACAAATGTTCTCCAGCTTCGCGCCGCACCGAAAGTCGTCCCGCCTGATACGCGCGCGAACTGAGCCCGCGTTGCACTCCGGCGCAAATCACAATATCTTCCTGCTGCACGATCTCGCTCACCCCCATGCTTTCGCGGACGTACGCCATGTTCGCTTCACTCGTGTCGCCAAAGTAAAAATCAAAGATAACTTCGCAGCGTCCGACGCCCAAAGGGAGCACAAGATTGGTGTCCAGATATCCTTCGTACCAATTCAGCATGAAGTTGGGATATTGCCAGAAATAGTAGGCGCGGTTGCCTTTGCGCGTGTTGGCCGCGCTGGCCTCAGAGGAACTGTCCACCGTCACCGGGCTAGATTGCACGCAGCAACGATCCACATTTTCGATCGTGTAGTTCGTGTAGTCCAAAACGCTGTTCAAACCTTTGTGCATGTGCGGCACGTGGTATCCGCCGTCCAGAAAATTATCCACGTACACTTTCCAGTTGCAGTCCAATAGATAGCTACGCCGCTCCACGAATTTCAAATCTGCAAATCCTAGGGGCTGGGCCAGCTTTACTAATGCGCCGAGAAAATCCACGAGCGAACCCGCGTGCGGATCCAGGTTCACAAACACAAACTTCTCCCAGGTCTCCACTCGTATAGGCACCAATCCATTTTGCGAGCGCTCGAAATCGCGAACGCCCTCAAATTCGGTCATCCCGCGAAGTTCGCCTTCCAAGTTGTAGGTCCATCCGTGATACGGGCAACGCAGGTGCGGCGTATGTCCACAGGGCTCATTCATCACGGTCATCGCATGGTGCCGGCAAACATTGAAAAACGCCCGCAACTTGTGGTCGCTTCCGCGCACGACCACCACCGGTTCGTCAGCCACCGTGGCTGTAACATACTGCCCCGGCTTTGCAACCTGCTCGGTGCGCCCAACCGCCTGCCAGGTCCGCGAGAAAACGTTCTGCAACTCCAGATCGGCGATCCTCGAATCGGTGTACCAAGGCGCCGGAATGGTGTGCGCTTCCGCCAGCGGGGCCGACGCATTATAGGAAGCGAGAATTTCTTTCACCGTCTGTTCCATGCAATTTCTCCCCTCGATTTCTGTAAGCTGCGGCGACCGGCGTGGTTCTTTCTTACACCCCTATCGCGCCCTTCAGCACCAGCAAGAACTGATTGATCCGCATCTGGTTTTTCTGCGGGTCCGCAGGATGCGGGAAGAGTCCTGGATCGAGTTCCTCGGTAAGCAGCGCGTCTTGAAAACGCTCCATGGTCCAGTCCAGAATCGATACGATCAGCGTTGAGTCAATGTCAGACCGAACCTCGCCCCGCGCAACCCCCAGACGCACGAACGCCGTGCTTCCGTACGGATCCTCCGCCAGCAGGAACCGGTTGATCTCGCGTTTCAAACTCAGATCCACTCCGTAATTTCCCAGCAACGCCACGCGATACGGAATCCAATCTTCGCGGACGAGCCGCTCGGTTCGCAGTAGCCAGTAGCGCAAAATCTCAAAAAATCCTCTCTCGCGAATTTGTGACGGAGAATCCAGATAAGTAGGAAAGGACCGCACCGCTTTTTTATAAGCTTCCAGAAACAATCCTCCCTTGCTGCCAAAATATTGGAAGATGGATCCCTTGGCCACGCCCAGCTGCGCGGAAAGATCCTCAATGCGCGCGGCGTGATATCCGTGTTCGGCGAAATGTTGCATGGCCGCGTTCACGATGCGCTCCCGTTTTGCCTCCATGCGCGGATGCCGGTGAGTTTTTGCCGGAACGGGCGGCTCCAGAACGGCGCGGCGTGGCTTAATGTGCGGGTGTGACCTCAGGTCATTAACGGAAGCTGTCATTGGAATATTCCCCTGTGTATGCTATGTAGGTGCTGCCGCCCTACTGCTGACTGGCGGTCATACTAGACGAAATGTCTCCTTCGCGCAAGTCCTATGATGCAATCGTCGTGGGAGCCGGGCACAACGGCCTCACTGCTGCCGCATATCTCGGGCGCGCCGGCCTGTCAACGCTCGTTGTTGAACGCCGCGAGATCGTAGGGGGCTGCTGCGTCACCGAAGAACTCGCGCCCGGTTGCCGAGCGTCCACCACTTCTTACATCGCCAGCATGCTGCGCCCCACCGTAATTCGCGATCTGGATCTCGGGGCGCACGGTCTGCGCATGGTGCCGTGCGATCCCAGCCTGCTGGTCCCTTTTCCCGACGGGCAAGTTGTCCCCTGGTGGGCCGATCGTGATCGCGCGGTCGCTGAGTTTCGGAAATTATCCGCGCGCGATGCCAAAACATTCGTTCGCGTGGACGAGCAGCTAAAGAAGTTGGCGCGCTATCTCCAGCCATTTTTTCTCGAGCCGCCTCCCGAGCCTTCTCTCCACGGCGCCGACGGATTCTGGGAACTCTTACGTGTGGGAAAACGATTCCGCGGCATGACTAGCGCGGAAGTGTCTCAGCTTGTTTCCTTTTTGACAGGAAGCCTCGGCGACTTTCTCGATCGCAATTATGAATCAGAAAAAATGAAAACGATGTTCCTCGCCAACAATCTCTACGGAAAACACGGAGGCCCCTACGACTCAGGTTCCGCTCTCGGCCTGCTCTTTCATTTGCTCGGCGGAGGAGAGGGCGAAGTCCAGGGCTTCTACGGGCACGTCATTGGCGGAATGGGCGCCATCACGCAGGCGCTCGCATCCGCTGGCCGTAAGTTGGGCGTGGAGATTCTCACGTCTTCTCCCGTCGCGAAGATCGATGTGCGCGACGGAAGGTCCCGCGGTGTAATCCTGGAAGATGGAACACAAATTTCCAGCCGCATCGTTCTTTCGAATGCCGATCCCAAACGCACTTTCTTAGGGCTGCTAGATGCAAATCAGCTGCCCGAAGATTTTCGTCACGCCATCGCAGGCATCAAGATGGACGGTCCGTGTGCCAAAGTAAATTTCGTCCTCAGCGAAGAGCCTCGCGTCACCGGCATGCCGCCGGATTGGCCAGCGCCGCAGCGCTCCCTGTTCACCCTGGTTCCTTCGCTCGCATTCGCCGAACGCTGCTACGACATCGCGAAGTTCGGGGACATTCCCGAAGAGCTGTGGGTCGATTGCGTGGTCGCTTCCAACGTCGATTCCACCCTCGCGCCCCAGGGCAAGCACGTGATGACCACGTTTGTCCAGTACGTTCCTTATCGCCTGCGCCAAGGCACTTGGGACGAAAACCGCGAGCTGCTCGGTGATCGCGTAGTGAAAAAGATCGCCGAGTACGCGCCCAACGTTCCGAATTCAATCGTCGTGCGCCAAGTTCTCACTCCGCTCGATCTCGAACGCACCTATGGCCTCACCGAAGGAAATATTTTTCACGGCGACCTTTCCCTCGAACAGCTTTTTTTCATGCGCCCAGTTCCCGCTTGGGCGCAATATCGAACGCCAGTCGCCGGTCTCTATCTTTGCGGTGCGGGCGCGCATCCCGGTGGCGGAGTCACCGGCGCCCCGGGTTACAACGCGGCCCACAAAGTCTTACGCGATTGGAAAAGTGGCCGCGTAAAGAAAGCCAGCGCCTAGATTTCTCAGAGCAATTTTTAGCGGTGAAAGGAGATCCAAATGGCAAAGCAGCAGAAGAAGGGAATCCTCGAAAAACTAGCCGAGGGCCCCGTCCTCGGTGACGGCGGCTACTTGCTCGAACTGGAAAAGCGCGGCCGGGTCCGGGCAGGGCCGTTTACGCCCGAAGTGGCGTTGAACAATCCCGAGGCTCTGCTCGAACTCCATCGGGAATTTCGCGACGCCGGCGCCGAAGTGCTGCAGGCGCTCACGTTCTACGCCAGCCGCGACAAGCTCGCGACGGTCGGCATGGAAGAGCGCGTCGAAGAACTGAATCGCGCTGCTGTTCGCATCGCAAAAAAAGCGGCTGAAGACCATTGTCTCGTCGCCGGCAACCTGAGTCTCACCTGGATGTATGAGCCCAACGACAAAGCCGCCGCCGCTCGCGTGCGCAAGACTTTCGACGAACAACTCGACGTTCAAGTAGCCGAAGGTGTGGACTTCATCATCGGCGAAACATTTTCGTTTCTCGGTGAAGCTCTGCTGGCCGTCGAGCGCGCCAAAGCCACAAAACTACCCGTAATGGTCACCGTCTGTTTTGAAAACGAAGACGTGACGCCCGACGGCAAGAACGTCACCGACGTCGCCAGAGCCTTAGCCGATGCGGGCGCGGACATCGTCGGCATCAACTGCTTAAGAAGTCCCGAGCACACACTTCCGCTGATGGCTGAAATGCGCAAAGCGGTGAAAGGCTACATCGGCTGCCAGCCCGTGGCCTACCGCACCACGCACGAGCATCGCGACTTCACCAGTCTCGCCGCATTTCCCGATCAGCTCGAACCCTACCAGCTCACCCGTCGCGAAATGGCCGCTTACGCAACCAAAGCCCGCGAAATCGGCGTGAACTATATCGGCGCGTGTTGCGGCGCCGTCGCAATCCACATCCGCGAGATGGCTCGCGCTCTGGGAAAGATTCCCGCGGACGATCGCGTCTGGAAAAAGGGCGGCGAAAAACCGATGTCTGCCTATGAATATTACAGACACGACGACAAGTCCAAGGCCAGCGGACAGGCAAGCTAACGCGGTCCGGGAAACACTCTCGCTTTCTGAATCTTCCCGGAGCATGATGTCCGCCTAAAGCCGATGGCACCAGCGGAATTCACGCCCAGCGAAATCGAAAACTCAAATCGTCCGCGCCGGACCATGGGTTTTCGCGACCTGGTTCTGTTTTACATCGTCACCGGCATCAGCCTGCGCTGGATTGCGACGGCCGCAACGGTCGGTGCCAGCGCCGTGGTCATCTGGCTGATCGCCTGGACCGCGTTTTACCTTCCACTCGCGCTCTCGGTAATGGAACTCTCCTCGCGCTATCCGCAGGAAGGCGGCCTATACGTCTGGTCTAAACGAGCCTTCGGAGAATTTCCCGGCTTCCTCACGGGCTGGACCTACTGGGCAAGCAATCTTCCTTACTATCCGGCGATCCTTTATTTCACCGCAAGCAACGCGCTTTTTATAGGTCCGGCTCGCTGGCAATCGCTTTCGAATAACAAAACCTACTTTCTGCTTTTCGCGCTTCTCGGCCTCGCCCTTGCCACTTTCCTGAATCTCATCGGACTTTCCGTAGGCAAATGGCTGCACAATCTCGGCGGCATCGGCACTTGGCTGCCCGTCGCGATTTTATTCGCCATCGCCGCTATCGCATTCCATCGCTTCGGCTCAGCCACCACCTTCACTCCCGCCACGATGGTCCCGCACATGCACTTTCACGACGTTCTTTTCATGGCCACCATCGTGTTTGCTCTCGGCGGCTCCGAATCGGCCTCCTTTCTCGGAGAGGAAATCCACGACGCGCGCAAGAATCTTCCCCGAGGATTGCTTGCCGGCGGAGCCTTCGTCACCACCGGATACATTCTCGGCACCGTCGCCGTGCTGATTGCGCTGCCCGCAAGCGAAGTGAGTGGCCTTCAGGGAATCATGCAAGCAATTTCGAAATCAGTCGAACGCATCGGCCTCTCAGGCTCCGTCGCGATTGGAATGGTTTCGTTCGCCGCGCTGCTCATCACTTTGAGCAATCTGGGAGCGATGGGCGCCTGGCTCGCGGTTTCCGCGCGCCTCCCTTTCGTCGCCGGACTCGACCGCTATCTCCCGCCAGCATTCGCGCGCATCCATCCCAAGTGGGGCACGCCCTACGTCGCGCTTCTGGTACAGGCCGCCTGCGGAGTTCTTTTCATCTTTCTCGGCCAAGCCGGAACCAGCGTCTACGGCGCCTACGAAGTCCTCGTAAGCATGGGGATTATTTCCTACTTCATTCCCTACCTCTTCGTGTTCGCTTCATTGATCCGTTTGCAGCGCGAACCTCCCGGCCCAGATGTCATGCGAATTCCCGGCGGCAGTCCCGTCGCAAAATTGGTCGGCGTCCTCGGTTTCGCCACCACCTTAATCACCATCGCCTTTTCCGTGCTCCCCGCCGAAGACGATCCCCACAAAATCTTGACCGTGGTAAAAATAATCGGCCTTACGATATTGCTTCTCGCCCTGGGCGTCTTCGTTTTTATCTGGAGAAAGTCCCAAGCCGCAAAACGCATCTAGCCAAGCGCCGTCACCGGTGATTGTCCGAAGTTACCTTTTCTACATGCGCGCTCGAGTACGATCGGCGAGAAGCATGGCTGCGAAGTAAACTGCTGAGGTTCGGTTCTGCTCACCGCGCCGAGGGAAATATCCAGACGTGAGGTTTCCAGCTTGACCACGCTTGTAGATACGGAAACCGTCTCTGCTTCAACTAGCAGTGGGCCGGCGACTCCGCAAGGCGCCCCCAAGCCATCCGCGGCGTGGATTTACAGCCCTTGGCTCGACCTGCTCGTAGGCTGCGGGGCATGGTCCGCTCCGCTTTTAGCCGTCGCCATGTGGATGGCGCCATCACACACCCACGCCTGGGTCGTCGCCTTTTACGCGCTCGCCCTCGTCTTCAACTACCCGCACTTCATGGCCACGATTTATCGCGCCTATCACACGCGCGAAAATTTCCAGAAGTACAAATATTTCACCCTGCACATCACACTCCTACTCGCACTCACCGTGGTCCTGATGCACGTGTCCCCACGCCTTTTTCCCTGGGTTTTCACGCTCTACATATGTTGGAGCCCGTGGCATTACAGCGGACAGAATTACGGTCTTCTGATGATGTTTGCCCGCCGAAGCGGCGCCGAAGTTACTCAAAACGAACGCCGCTGGCTGCGCGCTGCGTTCATCGCATCGTACTTGATGTTGCTCGCGAGTTTTGAAACAGGAGGCTCGAACGACCCGCTAATTCTTTCGCTGGGTCTTTCCGCAAAGTTTACTTTTCCCGCGCGCCTGGGGCTCGGAGCAGCCTTCGCAGTTTTCACCGGGCTGGGTTTTCAGCGCATGGTCCGCAAACACGGCATTCGCGAAATGATCGCGCCCATCACGCTCGCAATAACGCAATTTCTCTGGTTTGTTCTGCCCACGCTTGTGGAACTGCGCTCGGCCTACCAAATTCCGCAAACGCGCTACAGCAGCGGAATCCTCGCCGTCCTGCACTCCACGCAATATATCTGGATCACCAGCTACTACCAGCGTCGCGAAGCGCGCGCCAGCGGCCAGTCCCATTGGCGCATGCCGGTATATTTCATCACGCTCCTAGCCGGCGGCATCGCCCTGTTTATCCCCGGCCCCTGGCTCGTTAGCTACATCTTCCATTTCGATTTCACCACCAGCTTTTTGATTTTCATGGCCGTCGTGAACATTCATCATTTCATTCTCGATGGCAGACTGTGGAAACTGCGAGACACGCGGGTAGCCTCCTTGTTGGTGGACCGCGCCGCAAAAGCCGCGCCTGTTGCCCAAAGGCAGCCCGCCGCGAAAAAAGCATCGCGCAAAAAGCCTGCCGCCGAAAAGGAACCCGGCCGTCGTGTTGCCGCACTGACGTTCGCTATCGGCGCGGCTGTCTTGCTTTTCCTCTGGGGCGGCATGGACCAAATCCATTTCGCGCTCAGCAATAATGATGCAGACCTGTCTTCTCTTCGCCGCGCCGCCGATATGAATCCCTACGATAGCGCGCTCGACGCACGCATCGCGGTTGCGGAAGCAAAAGCGGGGAATCAGAACGAAGCTCTGGCCGCCCTGGCGCAAGCCGTCGACCTTAATCCTGCAAACATCGGCCTGCAACAAGCCTACGCTCGCGCATTGATCGAAGCGGGCCGCTATGACGATGCCTACTCGCTGTATGAAAAAACGCTGGAAACATTTCCTCGCGATGTCGACTCGCTAGTAAATTTCGGATTGCTCGCAGCCCGTCTGGGCAATCCCGATCAAGCGGTCGACTCCTGGCAAAAAGCGGTGGAAGTAAACCCCGATGAAATAAATGCCCAGCTCTATCTGGCCCAGGCCTTCGATCAAAGAGCCGAGCCCGTAACGGCCGCCCGTCATTGGGAGCTCTTTTTGCGTTTAGCTGCCTCACATCCGGAAGATTCTCGCATGATCAGCAGGGAGCAAATAATTTCCGCCACGATTCAGCTAGCCGACGACGAATCCGCGATCCATCGTTCCGAGGCCGCCCTCGCGCGCTATCAATCTGCGATTACCCTCGCGCAAAGCGCAAACAATCCCAAACTTGAAAGCCTTGCGTTATCTCACCTGGCTGACTTGCAAGAAAGGAAAAATGACGCGTCTGCGGCTGCTCAATCCTATCAACGCAGCCTGGCCTTGGACGCCAAAGCTCGTGACGGGCTAGCCGAAGGCTTCGATTGGTTCAACTACGGCCAATTTCTGCGCCGCCATCAACTGCCCAACGATTTGGCATATGCCTGCTTGCTTCGCGCAGAAAATCTCTTGGGCACAGCCGACCCAGCCCAACTGCAAACGGTCCAGACCGCGCGTCGACAACTGAAAAGCGAAATGGGTAAGAAAGCGCCGGAAGCCGTTCAAAAGGATCTCCCAGCCTTGCTCGCGCGTGCAACAAATCTTCGGGCCGGCTCGTTCTGAATCTCCCAGAGTGAAGGTCGTTCTGCGATCCATCGAGTTATCGAATTCGGTGCGACTGTCCCACTGGCCAACTAGCGTTCTCCGTAGGCCTAGCTATGCTGATGGGTGGGAAATTGTTCAGTACTCTGAGCGAGGTCGCGTCTGTGAAACACCATTGGATAATGCGGGCGTTGGCGCTGGCAGGGCTTGCCTGCGATCTGTTGGGCTCAGCTCGCGAGCGGCGGACCTGCGCAAGCTTCGGATGACACTGCTCTCTTCGAGGCGATTTGCCCCATCGTCTATCCCGTAGATCAGTCCGCTTCCGACCGAGGGGTGCATTACCTCTTCTTCGGCAACGGCTTCTTCATCAACGGTGACGGCTACCTGCTCACCGCTGCTCACGTCCTAGGCCAGCTTCACGGCGGCCAGCCGTATGTTCTACTCCGCCTTTCAACCACCGCGGCGCCCCGTATTGTTCCGGCCAGCTTGGTGGCCATAGACCGCGAACACGATGTGGCTTTGCTCCGCGTGACGCCCAATCCGTTCGCGGGTAATTACAGAGTTTCATTCCTGGCTCTGTCTCCCGACGGTCCGCCGCACAATCAGACCGTCCTGTGCGCAGCTCTGCTGCCTTCCAAACCTCGCGACGCCTACACTCTCAACGCAAGCATCGAAATGCGCGCGCGTGGTGAAGTGCTTAATTCAGAATTTTCGCAACTGCAGAAGGGAAGGGGCGACACGGAGTTATTTCTGTTCAATCACGAAATTCTCCTCGGCCAAAGTGGTGCTCCCGTAATTTCCCCGGAATCTCAAGAAGTGGTCGGGCTAGTCGAAGGACAATGGCTCGGCCGTGACACAATTGCTATTTCGACCGCCGAACAGCACACGCTCGGTGCCGTTCTGCCGGTTCACTACGCCATCGCATTGCTTCAGCAGAAGCGCGTTGCTTGGCACACCGCTTCGGGGGATTGGGACAGTCGAGAAAACGTCGCGGAACCAACCCACGGATTTTCCGGGCCCGCTCCGCTTTCATTGGTTCCCGCGGCTTATCCGTCACAATCTCTCTTCGGCGGTGAAGTTGTGCTCGACGCGCTGGTCGATAGCAGCGGAAGGCTTGCCGACATCAAGATCGTGCACGGCGATCCGCCATTTCTTGAAAAGGCGCTCGTCGCGGTTCGTACTTGGACTTTTCTTCCCGCCCGAGTGGACGGCCGCGTGATCGAGACCAGAATAGGAATCGCATTCCAATTTCGCCAGCCCTACGTGCCTCCACGAACCGCAAGCGTCCACAATTACGAACACGCTTCCGCGGGCGCGCTCGAAGCCGGCGCTACGCCAACAGTCACAGTAGAACCTGAATATCCGTCCAGTACCAACGCGCCAGACAGCGTGATTCTGTTGGCCGATATCAGCGACCAGGGCCAACTCCATTCGGCAAAAGTGCTGCGCGGTTCGGAACCTTTCACGCCGGCCGCAATTGCCGCCATTCACCAATGGCGATTTGCGCCGGGAAAGCGTCTAGGTGCAAACGTTAATTCGCCGGCCATCGTGGTATTCACGTTTTCGCAACCGCTCGTCACCGACCGAGCGCATTCGTCCAGATCATCGCAATAGATTCTGGCGATTCGATTACAATCCCATCTCGCTTGGCTGTATTATTTTGAGCGCAAAAGATTAGAATGTCTTCCGCATAAAGCGTAGCTCAAAACATTCAGGGGGCGCGATGTCCACAAAAATTGTCACCGTCCGCGGGCGCGAAATCATCGATTCGCGCGGCAATCCTACGGTAGAAGCGGAAGTCGGTCTGGAAGGCGGCGCGATTGGCCGCGCTGCCGTTCCTTCCGGTGCCTCCACCGGAGAGCACGAAGCCATCGAACTTCGCGACGGTGATAAATCCCGCTACCTCGGCAAGGGAGTTCTCAAAGCCGTCGGCCACGTGAACGCCGAAATCGCAAAAGCCCTCAACGGCATGGACGCTTCCGACCAGCGCGCCGTCGATCGGCGCATGATTGAAGCCGATGGCACCGACAACAAATCCAAGTTCGGCGCGAACGCAATCCTTGCCGTCTCCATGGCCACCGCGCGTGCCGCGGCCACCCAACTGGAACTCCCGCTCTATCAATATCTCGCGAGATATTCGTCGGAAGGTTTTGCCGACACTCTCCCGGTTCCCATGATGAACATTTTAAACGGTGGCGCGCACGCCGATAATTCTGTGGACGTCCAAGAATTCATGGTTATGCCTCTCGGCGCCCCCAATTTTCAAGAAGCCTTGCGCTGGGGCATCGAAGTTTTCCACAATTTGAAAGCGGTGCTGAAGAAAAATGGCTATTCCACTGCTGTCGGTGACGAAGGCGGCTTCGCGCCGAACTTGAAATCCAACGTGGAAGCCGTCGAGCGCGTTCTGGAAGCCATTACCGCCGCTGGTTACAAACCCGGCGAACAAATCTGCATCGCTCTTGATCCAGCTTCCAGCGAATTTTACGATCGCGATAAGAAAAAATACGTCTTCAAGAAATCCGACAAGTCCGAACGCACCTCCGAGCAAATGGTCGAGTTCTGGAAATCCTGGGTTCAGCAATACCCCATCGTTTCGATCGAAGACGGTCTCGCGGAGGACGACTGGGACGGCTGGAAGCTCCTCACTCACGAGCTCGGCAGATCGGCTGCCGCTAAAATGGAAAAGAGAAAGACCATTCAACTGGTCGGCGACGATATCTTCGTCACCAACCCAAAGATTTTCGCGCGCGGAATTTCTGAAAAAGTTGGCAATGCCATCCTGATCAAGCTGAATCAGATCGGCACGGTGAGTGAAACCGTCGAAGCCGTGGAAATGGCCCGCAAAGCGAATTACGCTTCCATCGTCTCCCACCGCTCCGGCGAAACCGAAGACACCTTTCTCGCCGATTTCGTGGTGGCCATGGGCTCTGGTCAAATCAAAACCGGCTCAGCCTCGCGCACCGACCGAATTGCGAAATACAATCAGCTTCTGCGCATCGAAGAACGCCTCGGAGCCGACGCGGTCTTCCCCGGCTTCAAAGCGCTCTCCGCACACCCCGTCCTGCGGCCACCCCGCCAGATAGGGCCCGCGGAAAGCGGACGAAGCGAAGTGTGAGGGGTGCACGGTGTAGGGAAGCTTGCAGCTCATGACACTTTTCAGATCGGAGCATTAACACGGAAACTCCAGCTCATCTCGTTACGCTGGCAGACGATGACCTCCTCAATGCCCTGCAGCGCGCAGCATTCGGTTATTTTCTAACTCAATGCAATTCGGCCAATGGATTGGTCGCCGATAGGTCTGTGGCCGGTGCGCCCTGCAGCATCGCAGTGGTCGGATTCGCGCTGAGCTCCTATCCAATAGCTGTAGAACGCCGCTGGATGATGCGTGACGACGCGGCTCAGCGAACTCTTACGACTCTTCTGTTTTTCCTGAATAGCGCGCAGAGTGAGGCGCCGGACGCAACCGGCTATATGGGTTTCTATTATCACTTCCTTGACATGCAAACTGGCAAACGTGTTTGGGATTGCGAGCTGTCGCTTATCGACACTGCTCTGCTGCTTGGCGGAATACTCGCGGCGAGTGCTTATTTTACTGGCAACTCTCCAATCGAAGTTCAGATTCGCCAGGTTGCCGAGACGCTGTATCGTCGCATCGATTGGCAATGGGCCCAGCATGGCGGGCCCACTCTTCCGCAGGGATGGAAACCGGAATCCGGTTTTCTTCACTACGGTTGGGAAGGCTACAGTGAAGCGATCCTTCTCTATGTTCTGGCGCTAGCCTCTCCTACCCATCCGGTCCCGGCCAATAGCTATTCCGCGTGGACCTCGACCTATCAGTGGGAAAACATGTATGGCTATGACTTTCTTTACGCTGGTCCCCTCTTCATTCATCAGCTGTCTCACGCGTGGATCGATTTCCGGCGTATTCAAGATCCATTCATGCGCGAGAAGGGCAGCGATTATTTCAAAAATAGCTGCCAGGCAACCCATATTCAGCGGCAGTATGCGTTGCGCAATCCAAAAGATTTTCGCGGCTATGGCGAGAATTTCTGGGGCTTTTCGGCGGGCGACGGCCCGAGCCCTCAACGTATCCGAATCGATGGTGTGAACCGTAGCTTCTTCGGCTATACAGCTCGTGGCGTGCCCTATGGACCCGACGACGGCACCGTCTGTCCCCCCGCAGCTCTGGCCTCCGTTGTCTTTGTACCGAATATGGCCTTGGCAGCGGTCCGCTGCTTGTGTAATCGGTATCCGGAAGTTATCAAAGAATACCGGCTTCCCAGTGGGTTCAATGCCAGTTTCGCTCGCAATGGATCCCGAGGATGGATCAGCGAAGGGTATTTGGGCCTCGATCAAGGTATTGTTACATTGATGATCGAAAACTATCGGTCGCAACTCATATGGAAACTGATGCGTCAGTGCGCATACATCCGGAACGGATTGCGCAGAGCCGGTTTTCGAGGTGGTTGGTTGTAAAGGCTAATCCGCACGTTAGAGGAATCCGATGCCGCCTGAACAATTGTCCTCCAATCGGACATCGACTGACTTCGACCTGAGGGAATCGCAAAATGTTCACCCCCAGGACTGGAAAAATCCACAGCCGGCTCGCAGATACAGCTTGGTAGTCATCGGCGCCGGACCCGCAGGATTTCTCACGGCCCTAAATGCCGCCAAAGTCGGTGCCAAGGTAGCGATCGTAGAACGCGATCGTTTCGGCGGTGCGTGCTTCAATGTCGGCTGCATCCCTTCGAAGACTATTCTTCGTACCTCGCGCCTGTATGCAGAGATACGCAATGCGGATAACTTCGGCGCGGAAGTGCCTAGCGGTATCAGCGTGAATTTTTCGGCTGTGATGGAAAGAATGCGGCGTGTGCGGGCGCGTGTCAGCCGCCGGGTTTCGGCCCAAAGGTTGGCCTCCGCGGGGGTTGACGTATTTTTTGGGCAGGCGCGCTTTGCCGGACCCAAGGCGGTTGAAGTCGAGGGCAAGCTTCTGCACTTTAAGCGCGCTCTTATCGCTAGCGGTGCCCGGCCGAAAGTTCCTTCGATCCCTGGAATTGCCGCCGCGGGATACTTGACGAATGAAAATGTTTTCAATCTGGACGAATGTCCTCGGCGCTTGCTTGTTCTCGGCGGCGGACCTCTCGGTTGCGAACTGGCGCAGGCCTTCTGCCGGCTGGGTTCGCAAGTTCACATCGTGCAGGACGATCCGATGTTCCTCGGCAACGAAGAGCGCGACGCGGCGCAGGTTCTCTCCGAAGCGCTGGCTCGCGACGGAATCGACATCCATCTCAACAGCCAAGCTGTCAAGGTACATGCGGACGGTAAAGGAAAAATCGTTCATCTGGTCAACGACGATTACAAGTTCACACTAACCGTTGACGAGATTCTGGTCGGTATCGGCAGCACGCCTAACGTCACTGATATGAATCTCGACGACGCCGGGGTGCGTTACGATAAGGACGCCGGAATTATGACCAATGATTATCTGCAAACCAGCAATCCTCGAATCTATGCTGCCGGCGACGTATGTTCGGAAAAGAAATTCCCTCACATTGAGGTAGCCGCTTCAGAAATTGTAGTCCGTAACGCATTCTTTTGGGGTCGCGAGAGGATAAGCATGTCGGCGGTTCCGTTCTGCACCTACACCGATCCGGAAATCGCGCACGTTGGCCTCTACGTTACCGAGGCGCGCGCAAAGGATACCCCCGTCAAAACTTTCACGGTCATGATGAGCGACGTGGATCGCGCAATTACGGACAGCGAAGATGAAGGCTTCGTAAAAATTCATGTCAAAGAAGGAACCGACCAGATTATAGGCGCTACGGTAGCAGCCAGCCATGCCGGCGAACTGATAAGCGAAATCTCGCTAGCCATGAACGCAAAAATCGGCCTCCGGGCGCTGGCCCGGGTAAATTACCCCTATCCAACCCAAGCCCAAGCGATAAAACTTGCCGCCAATGCTTATCTGGATACACTCCGCAACCCCAAGCGTAGCTGGCTGCGAAAGCAATGGCTGTAGCGGCGAGCTTCTTCTGCAACTTGCGCCTGCACACCGGCTCAGTCACGATGGGCTGTGCCACTCGAGCATGATAAGTTCTCCAGCACTCGCACGCCGCTCCACAGCGAGGTTTTGCCCCCGATGGGCTATGCTTGCCTGGGATCCAGATCCCGCCAGATTTGACCGCCGTGCTAGCCTGTTGGGCGCCATATGAGCAGACGCCCAAAACCTATCGTGCTCACCGTCCTCGACGGCTGGGGCTACCGCGCCGAAACCAAAGGCAACGCCATCGCTCTCGCGCGCAAGCCAAACTACGATCGGATCCTGAAGGATTTTTCCAGCACGTTAATCCTAACTTCCGGCCCCGCGGTCGGACTTCCCGTCGGACAGATGGGCAATAGCGAAGTGGGGCACCTAAATATCGGCGCCGGCCGCATTGTCCACATGGACAGCACTCGCATCGATCAACTCATCGCAAATGACGAATTCTCGACCCAGCCTCTGCTGCTTGATGCCATGGAACGCGGCCGCGCTCGGCAGCTTCACTTGCTCGGGTTGGTCAGTGATGGCGGAGTCCACTCGCACCTGAACCATCTCTTCGCGCTCCTGAAGATGGCGCGCGAAAATAAGTTAAAAAACGTTTTCATCCACTGCTTTATGGACGGGCGCGACACTCCTCCTCACAGCGGAATTGAATTTATCCAGCGTCTCGAACAAAAAATGCGCGAGCTCGGCGTGGGACAGATCGCCACGGTTAGTGGCCGCTATTACGCCATGGACCGCGATAATCGCTGGGAGCGCGTCGAGAAAGCCTATCGCGCGGTCGTTCACGGCGACTCCGAAGTAAAATTTGCAGATCCCATCGCGGCCGTCCGGGCGAGTTACGAAAAAGACGTCACCGACGAATTTATTATTCCCGCCGTCATCACCACGGAGCCAGCCCCCGGAAGAGCAGCCGCGCCGCGCGCCTTGATTCGGGATGACGACGCCGTGATCTTCTTCAATTTCCGCGCCGACCGCGCCCGCCAGATGACGCGCGCCTTTATCGAGCCCGGCTTCGACAAAATCATGGATTCCGACCGGCCGAAAAACCTGTTCTTCGTCGCCATGACACAGTATGAAAAGACTTGGCCTTGGCTCCGCTATCTCCTGGCTCCGGAAAAGTTGGAGCATATTCTCGCCAACGTTTTCACCGAGCTGCAATTCAAGAATCTCCGCGTTGCAGAAACGGAAAAATACGCGCACGTAACTTATTTTTTTAACGGCGGCATCGAGAATCCTTTCCCCGGTGAGGAACGCATTCTCGTTCCATCCCCCAAAGTATCCACCTACGACTTAAAGCCGGAAATGTCCGCCGCAGGAATCGCCGAAACCGTCGTACATGCAGTAGAAAAAGGCGATTTCGACGCTATCATCATGAATTTCGCAAACGCAGACATGGTCGGCCACTCAGGAAATCTGGAAGCCACCATCAAAGCAGTAGAAACCGTGGATACTTGTCTGGGGCAAATTTTTCAGGCGCTGCGTCCGCGCGGCGGCGCATGGATCATCACCGCCGACCACGGCAACGCCGAAACCATGATCGATCCCGTCACCGGCGGCCCGCACACCTATCACACCACGAACCCGGTGCCTTTTATTTTGCTCACCGAAGACGCCCGCACAAAACTAGCGCCTAGCGGTTCGTTGCGCGATATCGCACCGACAATGCTGGGTGTCCTCGGTGTCGCAGAGCCTGGAGAAATGACCGGACGCGATTTGCGTATCCTAGGTAATAATCCCAGGTCTCGGAATGAAGGGGATTTAGGAGGTCTGCGAAATGGCGGCTGAACCAGGTCACGACGACAAACGATCCGAGATCATGGGGTATATGCGTCCAATGAACGCGCTCTGGCTCGCGCTGCTTTTTGCTGTCACCTGGGCCACCTGGTCGCTGCGTGTCGCGCTGATCTTGCTGGGTTTGCTCGTCGTTTCAACACTTCTCGCAGTTCGCCTCCGCCGAGACCGCTAATGACGCGGACCAATCCCGCCGCATCAGGATACCGGAACGTCACGCAGAGCCCCTGCCAATCAGTCGCCGGACGTAGGCTTTGGTGAAGTGTAACCTTGGCGAGCTATCACGATGACTTTCTTCATTTTCCCTTTTTTGTCCGGTTGCATCAGCGGATTGCCCTGCTCGTCCACAATCTCCAGTTTGAGTTTGTGATATTTACCGTCAGGAGCGGTTGTCGGCGTGAAGCCGAGGGTGTACTGGCTTCTCAGAAACGTGGCCACGCTGTCGAAGATGCCGTTCATCTCGCCCTGGAAACGCGGGAACCAGGCGTAGCCACCCGTCAGGTCGGCAAAGGTAGTCAGCTGGTTCTTGGCCTGGAGATAGCCGATGCTGTCGCCTCTCGGGCTTCTCACGTCTCTTTCTTCCGCCATCCCGATACTGAATATCGGCACCTCGGTTTCTTTCACGCGCTTGAGCGTCTGATCCAGTGTGTGCTTGCTAAAGGTATCGAAACCACTTGCCAGCAGAAGAATGGACTTCTTACCTTTCACGTCGCGAAGTTGGTCCAGCGTTTCGAGCAGCGCGTCAAATAGATTGGCTTCGTGAAAACTTGGGAAATAAAGTCCCGCGACTGCTTGCGCCACTTCCTGTTTGTTCCGCGTGAAGTCCACTAACACGTGCGTCTGGAGGTCGAATATCTTGAGCGCTACGTAGTCTTTGTCCTTCAGGTGGCCCAAGAAATTGTAGGCCCAACTCCTTCCCTGGTATGCATACCACTCGCCACCGAGCTGGCTGAACTCCAGGAGCACGACGATGGTTATCGGAGCCTCGCTGGGAGCGAAATTCGAAATTTGCTGCGGCTGGTTATTATCGAGGACGCGGAAATTTTCCTTCTTGAGATTCGTAAGTATGTCGCCTTCCTGATCAGTTACCACCGCGTCGATATTGACAACGTTGGACTCCACCGCGATGGCCACTTGAGGCGCCGGAGCCTGGCCGGTTTGCTGCGGCTGTTGCTGGCCCGTGGGTTGAGGGGGCGTGGTCGGCTGCTGCGCCGGGGCGGGTTTCTGCGGCCCTTCCTGCTGTTTTGCCCAAGCGGTCGACGCGTCCGGAGGGATCCCCAGAGCCGCTAGGATTATTCCTACAAGAATCGCGCGATTCCACATGTTGGAACTCATAAACCTCCCCTCCGCCTTTGATGCTGCCAGGGCTGTTTTCGTTTGGTCTGTTGCCATCCAGAAAACGCTTCATTCCAAGGGCCCGGCTGGTTCCTGACGCCATGATAATATGAATCGCTGGTCTGCTTATCGTCGTAATTCACATTCAATTAGGAGAACAAAAAGAATGGCGCGCTCGAACGTCCGAATCCTTGCGCTAGCATTTTGTGGCATCCTCTGCTGCGCACCGCGTAGTGCCGGACAGAATACGGCGGCGCAATCAACGCAGCCAGCTGCAGGGCCCAGCGCGGACATTGTAAAGCTTCAAGGCGAAGCGCTTGTTTGGCTCCAAGACCTGATTCGTATCAATACCACAAACCCGCCCGGCAATGAGATGGTGGCCGCAAAATACGTTGCCGATGTCCTAAAGCGCGAAGGTATTGCGTCGGAGATTTTCGAAAGCACGCCGGGCCGGGGATTTTTGGTCGCGCGCCTTTCGGTCACTGCTGTTCCGGACCCTTCGCGCGCGTTGTTGTTGATGGCCCACCTGGATGTGGTGGGCGTGGATAAAAGCAAATGGTCCGTGGATCCTTTCGCAGCAGTGATGAAAGATGGCTACCTGTATGGGCGAGGCGCGATTGACGACAAAGGAATGCTTGCTGCGAATCTGGCTGGGTTCATCGCACTGAAGCGCTCGCAAGCGCGCTTGAACCGCGATGTGATTTTTCTGGCCGAAGGCGATGAAGAAGCCGGCGGCGAGTTCGGAATGAAATTCGCCGTCGAAAAACATTGGGACAAAATTGCTGCGGGTTTTGCACTCAACGAGGGCGGTCATATCGTTCTGAAGAATGGAAAAGTTCAATACGTGGGCGTGCAAGCGACGGAGAAAGTAGCCGTAAACGTGGATGTGATCGCCACGGGAACTTCGGGACACGCTTCCATTCCGCGCAAAGATAATCCGGTAGCACATCTCGCGACTGCGATCGGCAAGATTGGCGCGTACGAAGCGCCCGTGCAGTTCAATTCCGTCACGCGCGCCTATTTTGAAGGGATCGCTCCGCTGGAAGATGAGGAAACCGGCAAGTGGTTGTTAGCGCTGGAAAGCTCGGATCGCGCGGACCACGCAGCTCGATGGGTTTCCAACAACAACCCTATCTGGAATGCGATGCTGCGCGATACGGCGACTCCCACCATGCTTCAAGCCGGCATCCGGCAGAATGTGGTGCCCTCGGAAGCGCGCGGCGTCCTGAACGTGCGTCTCCTGCCGGGCGATCAGCTCGACCCGTTGGTGGGCAAGCTAAAACAGCTCGTAAACGATCCGCAAATTCGCTTTGAAACAGAGTCGAATGGCGGAGAAGCCGCGCCGTCTTCGTCGCTTGAATCCGGTTTGTACGCTACGATAAAGACTGTAAGCGCCCGGGAATTTCCGGGCTCGCCGGTAGTTCCATATATGTCGACTGGCGCTACCGATTCGGCGCGACTGCGCATGCGCAACGTGCAAGCATATGGGCTCGATCCTTTTCCGCTTACGGAAGACGATTTGATGCGCATGCATGCGGACGATGAACGCATTTCGGTAGAGTCTTTCCGCAAAGGAGTTCAATTCCTCTACGAGGTCGTCGCCTCGTTTGCTGTGACAAAATAACAATCGTGCAAAATCTTCGAAGGGCCAAAATCGTCTGTACCTTAGGACCCGCCAGCTCCTCGCAAAAAATGATTGACGAGCTGCTGCACGCGGGCATGGATGTCGCGCGCCTTAATTTTTCGCATGGTACTCCCGAGGAGAAAACCCGCCTCATAAATTACGTGCGCCGCGCCTCCGCGCGTTACAGTAAGCCTATCGCAATCCTCGCGGATTTGCAGGGGCCGAAGATCCGAACGGGCGCATTGGAACAAGGCAAGCCGGTAAGGCTGCACTTCGGCCAGCGCTTCGTCATCACCACCAAGAACGTGATCGGCACGGATCACGGTGTCAGCACCACGTTTCGCGCATTGCCGGAGTCGGTCCGCAAAGGTGACCGAATACTTTTGAACGACGGCGAAATTTCCCTCCGTGTCCTTTCCGCTCGCGGGCAAGAAGTTGTCGCTCAGGTCGAGAACGGCGGAGAACTCGGCGAACACAAGGGCATCAATCTGCCCGGCGTGAAGCTGAAAATTCCTTCGCTTACACCCAAAGACCGGCGCGACCTGAAATTCGCACTGCAACTGGGCGCGAACTACGTTGCGCTGAGTTTCGTTAGAACCGCCGCGGACGTGCGGGTAGGGAAGGCTGCCATTGCGCGCGCTGGGAAAGACACCCCGGTCATCGCGAAGCTCGAAAAGCCGGAAGCGATCGATAACCTGGACGAAATTCTCGCCGTTACTGACGGAGTGATGGTGGCGCGCGGAGATTTGGGCGTGGAAATGAGCCCGGAAAAAGTGCCAGTGGTACAGAAACAGATCATCTCGCACGCACGCGATGCGCTGGTGCCCGTGATCACGGCCACGCAAATGCTCGACTCTATGCAGAAAAATCCCCGGCCCACGCGAGCGGAAGCCTCCGACGTGGCCAACGCGATTTTTGACGGCAGCGACGCGCTAATGCTTTCCGGCGAAACGGCTGCGGGAAGCTATCCGCTTGAATCGGTCGCCATGATGGATCGGATTATTCGCGAGGCCGAAGCCAGCGTGACGTCCATGCCGCGTCCAGCGCGCTCGGGTGATTTGCTGATCAGCGAAGCCATCGCGGAGGCCATCTGCCACGCCGCGGAAGAATTAAACATGAAAGTGATTGCGGTCTTTACTGAATCGGGATCCTCTGCGCGGCTCGTTTCAAAGTACCGTCCGCGCGCACCCATCGTTGCATTTTCACCGATGCAGGAAGCGCGCCGGCGTCTCAGCCTGTACTGGGGCGTGTTGCCGCGCACCATCGCGCGAGTCCACGACATCGATCAGCTGGCGGAAGCGGCGGAGAAGCGTCTGATAGAGGAACGGCTGGTGAAACGCGGCGACATCGTAGGCGTTATCGCCGGCACGCCTCTGGGGACGACTGGCTCCACTAACCTGATGCGGCTGGTGCGCATCGGCGGTTAGTGCGTGGTTTTAGATTAAGATTCGTAGCGTGGCTTCAGCGCAGCATTTTCGGTTTTCACGTTTTGTTTCGGGGAACCGAGCGAACCTTTCACGACGCAAAAGATGCGGAATGACCGTCAGTTCACCCAGTTGTCGGGGTTTGAAGGCGGCTTCTCGTTGTGGTCGCGGACGTACACCTCGAATTTCTTGCGCAGTCGGCGGCGCTTCCAATCCGTGAAAAAATTTCGATAGTTGTAAAGGTAAGATCCGCGGCGCAGATAGATGTAGCCCACCAGCATTCCACCAAGATGGCACACATGGCTCACGCCATCGCCGGTGGATCCAATCGTTCCGAAAAACTCGATGGCCCCCATCACGATCACAAAAATTCGCATGGAGACCGTGACCGGCAACGGAAACAGCCAGACTTGCCGATGGGGCATCACGATGGCCACTGCGAGCAAAACGCCGTAGATCGCCCCGGACGCTCCAATCGTGGGGATGCTGAGCAAACCATGACTCGAAACGCCGCCCACAACCAAAAGTGTTCTCACCAGCATATCGATCAAGCCGGCGCCGATTCCGCAAATGAAGTAGTAGGTGTAAAAACGCCGCGCGCCCCAAGTGTGCTCTAAATCAGCGCCGAACATCGCAAGGTAAAGCAGATTGAAAAAGATGTGAAGGAAGTTGCCGTGAAGGAAGAGGTATGTGAACGGCTCCCAGATTCGCCCGTGAAGGACAATGTTGCTGGGAGCGAGGCCGAACCAATCGAGCCAAAATCGTTGCCCCGCTTCGTGAAAAAGCAGCGTTGAAATCGTTTGCAGGAAGAAGACTGAAATGCAGGCGATGCAAATCGTCTTGATTGCGCGCGGAAAGTAACCACTCAGATCAAACCGATGCCCGTAACCGCGCGAAAATGTTGGCACGCGTCAAGTGTAAAGGCTGCGCGAGTCAGAGTCAAAAAGAACGAGGGTTCTCTACCTACCCCCCAAATAACCATGCAGTCCCTGTTTTGGCGCGGGATTCGATGGAAAACTAAGTTGCGGTCGCCTGCGCGTGCGGAATTGCAATCGTGATCACGGCGGAAGTGGACTCCGATTACGATTTAAATTTTGGGTTATTGCGAAGGTGTGGCCGACGACGAAATGGAATCTTAACGGAATAATGATAATTTTCCGGCGGAAATTTTTCACAAAATCGGCGGTATTTTAAGAGTTTTGAGAATATTGGTGATTGTTAAAATTCGCCAATCACTTCTATCGCGATGTGACCTGCTATCTCTCTTATTTACAGTCGGTTGCAATAATCGTACAAATTATCAAAAACTCGTGCGCCTTTTTCTCACATTTCTCCCGATTTCCATGAGAGATAACCGTGATCGATCTTCTGCTGTGAAATTTATAAGCCGAACTGCCTTTTTGTAAGTGAAATGGCAAGCTCCGTATTGCCATTTTGCGTCCAGGCACACTAAAACTTTCCAAAGTTAGGCTCGAATCAGCAGGCCCGCGAGCGCCCCGACAAGTATGAGCCATGCTGAATTCAATCGGAATAGCAGCAAACAAAGGAGCGAGACGGCAAAAAGTATCGCCGTCCACACATCTACGATTGACGCTCGACCGAGTTGCCAACTAACGAGAGCCATCAACGCGAGTGAAGCGATGATCACGCCATCAAGAAATGATGCTGCGATCTTGGATTGTCGAATGCGTGGCAGAAGAGGGCCGCTGGCTGCTACCAGTAGGAAGGCTGGAAGGAAGATTCCAACAGTGGCGACAAATGCGCCCGGTATGCCGCGGAGCAAATAGCCGATAAATGTGGATGTCGTGAAAACGGGACCGGGCGTTACCTGCCCAATCGCGATGGCATCTATAAGCTGTGCATCTGTCAACCAGCCGCGGTGAATAACCAGGTCTGCGCGAAGGAAGGCCAACAATACATATCCGCTTCCGAATATAACCGCTCCGAACTTTAGAAAAACAAGAAAGAGCGATCCCAGGCTGAGTGGAGCGACAGCCGCCGATGCGGCACTGATCGCTGCGGTAAGCGACTTTGGCCAGCGCACTGCGGAACGCAGTATAGAAAGCGGTGCAAATTCAGTTCTTACCCCGCTACGAATCGTTTGTTCGGTTAGGATAACCGCACCCCCTGCAATCAAGAGTAATAGAAGAGGGTGCAGTCCACACGCAGCGAGACCTATGGAAATAAGTCCTACGGCAGCGATAAACCGGGTCTTTATTGCTGTTCGTCCCAGACCCCAGAGGGCTTGAAGGACTACAGCAATGACCACGGGTTTAATTCCGTAGAGGATGCCGGAAACCGCTGTTAGTTTGCCGAAATGTACATAAGCCCACGCTAGAGCGCCCACCATGCCCGCTGCCGGAAGAATAAAACAGATTCCCGCCACTAGAAGCCCGCGCCATCCACCAAGCAAATACCCAATATGAATCGCCAGTTCGCTAGAACTGGGGCCTGGAATCAGATTACTTGCGCCAAGCATGTCGAGAAACTTTTCGCGCGAAATCCAACCGCGCCTGCGAACAAGTTCGTCCTCCATGATTGCGATATGGGCTGCTGGTCCGCCAAATGCAGTTGTACCCAATCGCAGAAAAAATGCAGCAAGTTCAGAGAGCGTGGGGTTGTCCACAGGATAAGAAGAGTCCGGACTAGACATAGTCGAATAGCGTCATGAATCCGAAATCCATATGCAGCTGCTGGTGGCAGTGGAACAAGGTTAATCCGGGATTATCAGCAATAAAATCTACTTCGGCTTCCTGGTACCCGCCGAGCATAAAGACATCTTTCATTATTCCTGAGGTGACATTTCCGGCCAAGCTGGTGAGTTCAAAGCTGTGGCGATGTAGATGCACTGGATGGATGTCGTCACTGGCATTGTGAAGGCGTAGGCGGTAACGCTTGCCTTGCTTCAAATGAAACGCGGCTGGAGCCATTTCGTTACTCATCGGGTAAGCGACGCCATTGATCGTCCAACGGTTGAAGCCTTCCTCGGCGGCGTTGTCTTTCGCAAAGGTCATGTCAATAATCTCATCAGCAGACGCGGGCGTAGTTCCGGGTTTCCCGAAACGTGAATAGTTCCACTTGAAAGGCAGCGGAGCAATCCATTGCGCTTTCCCCGTGCTCCCGGCGTACTCCACTATGATACCCATGCCGTGCCGCCGATCATCGTTGGCGAGGTCACCCATGATCCAAACACCAGGATGCTTCATTTCGACGATGGCGGAGATGCGCTCGGCAGTGCCGATCCACAACACAGGAACTTGCCCCGGGTCCGGAACCAGATTGCCATCGAGCGCCACAACCTGAAACGAATGGCCTGGCAAAGCAAGGCTACGAATTTCCGTGGCGCTTCCGTTCAGAACATGGAATAGCACGCGTTCGCCATGCTTCACGCGAATCGGTTCACCGTGTCCGAGCATGCGTCCGTTAATGGTGAACGAGCCGTACCCCACTTCATATCCGCGGGGCATGCCCTTGGCGAGCGACGCTTTCATCGCGGATTCACCGGTCTCTTCGAGTGACTTGTTTCGAGTTGTAGGAGACAGGAAATCTTGCGCCATGTCGCCACCACGGCTGAATGTGGGTTCGAATTCCTTAAGCACGAGAAACACTTCGCGGTCATATGCGCCCGGATCGTGTTTGGGTTCGATATATACCGCACCGACCTCGCCGCTGTATTGGCCAGCGTAAAGGTCTGCACCCGCGCGATTATGCGTGTGATAAAACCGCAAACCTGAAGGATTTGGCGTGAACGTGACGTCGCGTTTGCCATGCGCAGGAATGACCGGCGTGCCCTCCTCGGCGGCTCCGTCCACATCGGTGGAAACTTTCTGGCCATGCCAATGCAATTGCTCGGATGTGTCCGTGTCGTTATATATCGCAACGGTTGCCGACTGACCCTCCTTGAATCGCAGTAGTGGCCCCGGAAACTGCCCGTTATACGTTTTGATCGAAATAATTCGCCTGGGCGCGATTTCAATCGGAGATTCCTCGATATGCAATGTGTAGTCCGCTGCACTCATCGAGTTATTTTGGACCGCTTCTGTTTGTGCAACATGAGGTTTGCTCACGGCTATGTGCGCGAGACTTTCTTTTGGCGAAATGAGCAGAGCACTGGCAGCAAAACCGGTTGATTTCAGAAATTGCCGCCTGGCCTTCTGAAAATCTTTCATAGATTCTCCGAAATCTTTAAGGCGCGACGCCGGGCATCAAGCGACCAAGTTCCGCCGCCCGCTAAGATTAGGAAAGGCAGCGAGCATAACATCGCAAAATCGGTACGCATGTCGCCTACCATGTACCAGAAACCTTGATTTGCACGCAACAGCTCCGGAATCTTGGTGGACACAATTGCGGTGCAGATCACAATTAACAACGGAAACGCGGCTGGTCTTGTCCATAATCCAAGCAATATCAAAAAGCCGCACACTATCTCAAACGTCCCGACGAAATGAGCAGTGAAGTACGGATGTTGAAATCCAATCTTAGTGAAGCGAACCACACCCACATTGGGATCGATGTATTTCAAAATGCCTTGGGAGAAAAAAATCATACCGACAGCAAGACGAATCAGGATGATGCTCGCGGGGCCTGTAGTTGGTTTGAAGAAGAACCGAAAAAATGAATTCATAAGGCTGGCTCACCTCACGTTCAGATAGAGATACGTCTGCACGTGCGACGGAATTATCTTGTGTTACACACTCGCGACGGACAATGACGAGCGGCGAAGAATCTGAACGCCCAACCAGCAACCCCAAAACTCAAGCGCCAATAGCAGCACTGCGCTGATCCGAAGGCCGGAGGTCAATTCACCTGGCGCCATCCGGAACACGTTGTCCGAACCAGGACTCAGAAAATGGGAATATCCCCCGACTGCGAGCGGCACGGCCAAAAACAGAAGGAGCCAGGCACCTACCTTGGGAAAATGAGCCCACAACAAAAACAAGGCAACCAGAGGAATCGCATTCGCAAGGCCAGCGAAAAAAGGAACTTGGTCAGGTCTGAGCGCGGCACCCAATCTCGCGAGAAGTTCGAGATGCCAAAAGACAATTATGGCATGCTCCAGCACAACGAGCGTCGCGTACCAGAATAATTTCCTCATCGGACGACCTCTTCCTCCGATTCCGGATGGCGCTCCCATATGCTACCCTGATTTCAGCGACACGGCCTTTCGTAAATGAGCGCCAGCCGCGCTCATTTTTTTTCACTCCTACAGGATTTTCCTTGACCCTGGAACCGTTCCAGGGTTGAAGCTATGCGCGTGAGAGCAAACGCGACGACAAACCGGCCCCTGAATTCCGGCGAGCTAGCACGATTGTCGGGAGTAAGTTCGGACACGCTACGTTATTACGGGCGTCGCCGACTTCTGCCATCCGTGCCCCGCTCGGCCAACGGCTATAGGCTGTTCCCGCCTCAGACCCTAAATCGCGTGCGATTAATCCGGGCGGCGTTGTCGATCGGCTTTTCGGTTCGCGAGCTATGCGAGATTTTTCGCGAACGCGACAGTGGGGCTGCGCCCTGCCGACGCGTGCGGGAGTTGGCCGCTGAGAAACTAGGCGATGTCGAGGTCCGACTTCGCGAGTTGCGGTCCTGCCAACGTGAGTTACGCAAAACACTCGCCCAATGGGACCGCCTTCTAGCCCAGACACCGCATGGCAAGCAAGCTCGATTGTTGGAAGCGTTTGCCGCAACTCACCCGAAGAGCAGCACTCGAAGATCTCCTCTTGGAGTTCTGACTCCCGGCAAACCGAAAAAGGAGAAACGAGTGTGAGAATCATTTTCGCTGTAGCGCTGTGTTTGATCAGGAGCGTTGGCAATGCGGGTGCTCAGCAAACTTCCAGCGAACAAAAACCACCGACGCAAGATTCGCACACGTCGTGTCCGATGCACGATGCTCACGCCAAGATGAACGAACGCGGCGAGAAGGGCATGGGTTTTTCGCAGACGGATACCACGCATCACTTTTTTCTGAATTCCAGCGGCGGAGTGATTCAGGTAGAAGTGAAAGATTCCGCGGATGCTTCCGATAGAGCCAATGTTCGCATGCACCTGGCCCATATCGCGAAAGCATTTGAAAATGGCGATTTCGATATTCCCATGTTTGTCCACGACACTGTGCCGCCTGGAGTGCCGGAGATGAAGAAGCTGCGGACACAGATTCATTATTCCTTTGAGGGGACTCCAACCGGCGGACGCGTCGTTATCTCATCCACCGATAAAGTGGCCCTTTCCGCCATCCACAGTTTCTTGCGCTTCCAAATTGAGGAGCACAAGACTGGCGACCCGATGGAAATTCGCTAATCGATTCGTGCGGACGGTAAGTTCCCAGTCGAAACGGACCTCCTGTTTAACTATAAGGCCCTGGTGTTTTTAGTTCTTGACATTTCCTCCATATTTCTGCAATTGTCGAAATATGGCCACGAACTTGTCCACAAAAAAGAACTCAGAGCAAGTCGCCAAATTCGCCGATATGTTCTCGGCTATGGGGACGGAACCGCGTCTGCGAATCATGCAGCTTCTGCTGTCGGCGCATCCTGAAGGCTTAGTGGTCGGCGAAATTCAATCGGAGCTCGATATTCCAAACTCCACTCTTTCCCACCATCTCGACAAGTTAAGGAATGAGGGCCTCGTGCTAGTGAACCGCGAAAGCACATTTCTGCGCTATTCCGCGAACACTGAGGCGCTGCAAGAAGTTCTGCAATTTCTATATGCGGAATGCTGCACGCGAAATAAAGCGGTATCGCCACGGGACGTGGTCCAAATCAGCAAGTAGGGAAACCGCGACCTGCTGCAGCTAAAAGGTGCCGAGGAATCTTTATGTCGCAACATTACAACGTTCTGTTTCTCTGCACCGGCAACTCGGCGCGCTCAATAATGGCCGAAGCCATCCTCAACGGCAAACGCCATCCGCACTTCACTGCGTATAGCGCAGGGAGTTCTCCGTCGGGGACCGTACGTCCTGAAGCACTGAAGCTGTTGCAGTCTTCCAATCTGCCGGTAGAAGGTGCTCGAAGCAAGAGCTGGGAGAAATTTTCCAAGCCCGGCGCGCCCACAATGAATTTTGTATTCACGGTGTGCGATAACGCCGCGAAAGAAGTCTGTCCCGTATGGCCCGGCCAACCCATGACCGCACACTGGGGAATTCCAGACCCAGCTGCAGTTACTGGTACACCAGAAGAAATCGACCGAGCGTTCCGCGAGGCCTTTCTTATATTGAAACGCCGAATTGATTTGTTTCTCAGCCTGCCGCTTGCAAGCCTCGATTCTCTCGCAATCAAAAAGGAAATCGATCGCATCGGGAAACAATGACGCACACTCTTTTACGCAAAATTGTTGCGGAGTTTGTCGGCACTGGATTCCTGGTCGCCGCAGTTGTTGGCTCCGGGATCATGGGAGAGCGTCTAGCCGGTGGCAACGTAGCGATAGCGCTTCTGGCCAACACCATCTCAACCGGCGCGGCGCTATTCGCTTTAATTCTCACGTTCGGGCCGATTTCAGGCGGACATTTCAATCCCGCCGTGACGCTCGTGGATGCGATGGAGCGGGGTGTGCCGTGGACGGTAGGTGCGTGTTACATCCCGGCGCAAGTTGCTGGAGCGGTGTTCGGCGCAATCGCAGCGCACCTGATGTTCGGCCTGGCACCTATTTCGGTGTCCACTCATGCGCGAAACGGTTCAGCACAAGCATTTAGCGAATTTGTCGCGACGTTCGGTCTAGTCTGCGTGATTTGGGGCTGCGCGCGTCAACGCTCGGACATGGTAGCGTTCGCTGTCGCCACCTATATCACTGCCGCGTATTGGTTTACCTCGTCAACATCGTTTGCAAATCCAGCCGTCACAATCGCCCGGTCATTGTCGAACACATTCGCAGGAATTCGCCCAGTGGACGTACCCGCGTTTGTGGGAGCTCAATTTACTGGAGCAATCTCAGCAACATTTCTATTCCGTTGGCTCGCTCCTAGTGTGCTCGACATCAGAGCCAAACAAATTGTCGTCCCCACGGTTTCTAGGAATCTATGAAAAGGCGCGGACTCACCAGAAGAGCGTTCCTAACAACCGCGAGCGCAACCCTGGGGGCCGCGGCTATCCCTCAGGTTGGCTTCCCGCAGGAATTGGGAGCGCCACGACGCGCTTACGGGGAACGGTCGCCGTTCGAAAAATCTGTTCGGTTCTTTCCAGAGTCAATTACACCAGCATCAAGCTATAGCAGAACACCACTACAGGATCTTTTCGGCATTATCACACCCTCAGCATTACATTATGAGGTCCATCATTCGGGAGTGCCCGAAATTGATCCTCGCCTTCACGAGGTAATGATCCACGGCCTAGTGGACCGGCCGCTAATCTTTACTATGGACGACCTCCATCGCCTTCCTTCCGTTTCGAGAATTCACTTCCTCGAATGTGCGGGCAATAGCGGCGGTGAGCAGATAGGGCGGCCCGCCATGAATCCGCAGAGGAGCCATGGCCTTCTGAGCTGCAGCGAATGGACGGGCGTTCCGCTTCGGACTCTGTTCGAGCAAGTCGGATTAAAACCAAGCGCGAAGTGGATCGTCGCTGAAGGCGCGGATGCAGGCCGACTAGCACGCAGCATTCCTCTTGAGAAGGCGCTTGATGATGTGTTGGTGGCTTTTGGACAAAACGGCGAAGCTCTGCGCCCGGAGCAAGGATATCCCGTACGACTTGTGGTTCCGGGCTGGGAAGGGAATGTAAACATCAAGTGGCTGGGACGTGTTCACGTAGTCGATCAGCCTTACATGACGGCGTACGAAACGGGTCACTATACGGACCTGATGCCAGATGGAAAGGCCCGACAGTTCACATTCGTAATGGAAGCCAAGTCTGTGATTACGCGCCCTGCGGGTGGGCAGGAACTACCTGGTCCGGGCTTCTATGAGATTACTGGACTGGCATGGTCGGGCAGAGGACGGATAATCAAGGCTGAGGTTTCTACGGATGGCGGCAAGAGCTGGCAAGACGCGCAACTCAACGAGCCAATCCTACCGAAAGCAGTTACTCGCTTTCGCTTTCCGTGGTGGTGGGATGGGAAAGAAACGTCGCTTCGATCGCGATGCACCGACGAGACCGGCTACTTACAACCGACTAGAGAGGAACTCGTGGCGGTACGCGGATTAAACGCAAACGACCATTACAACGGCATTAAGGCGTGGTACGTCCACAAAGATGGGAAGGTGACCCATGAACAAGGCTAGGCTCTTCATACTTTGCGCAGCGATCTCTGTAGTTACAGCCGCAGTTGCACAAAGTCCAAGTTACAAACTCGGAAGGCCAGCGTCCGCAGAAGAAATTCGCCAGCGCGACATCTCGGTGGCCCCGGATGGCTCCGGGCTGCCTGTGGGACACGGTACGGTCACCCAAGGACGACACGAATATCAGATGCTCTGCGCGAACTGCCATGGAGATCGCGGCCAGGGAATGTTGCAATATCCCGCGCTTGTTGGAGGTCAGGGTACGCTGGAGAGCAAGAACCCGGTGAAGACGGTGGGCAGCTATTGGCCTTACGCGACGACGGTCTGGGATTTCATACATCGCACTATGCCGTATGCACGGCCAGGAAGTCTTACGCCCGACAAGACGTACGCGGTTACCGCATTTATTCTGTACCTGAACGGAATTGTCGACGAAAAAACAGAGTTGAATGAAGCGACGCTGCCTCGCGTGAAAATGCCCAATCGGGACGGATTTGTTGGTGATCCTCGCCCGGACGTGCCAACCAGGAAAGTCGACAGATAGTGGGCAAGTGCCGTTGCACCAATAGCGGAGTCTGTCGCTCGCACACTTTGGTCAAGAATCCCGACGTATCGTCGGCGAGACCGGCCTGCAACACGTTTGACCCAAAGCATTCGACGCGAGGCGAAGGGGATTACATCCGGGCCACCAACGAAATCACCACCTCACCCGCAGAGCTTGTGCAGGAATTGTGGCGCGACCATTGGCCGAGGCCGGTCCTACTGCCCCACTTGCACTAATGCTCTCAATACTGCCGGGTTGATAAAAGCAGCACAACTCGGGCGCGTAGCTTCGCACACTGGTCAGGCTGAAAACCGACGGGCTGAAACGCAACGTCGACACGCCACCGCGAATGCGGCCTGGCAAGTTTCCGAGCTTCCGTCATGGCTTACTAAAGACATCTATCTTCGTGAGATTCAGCCACGGCTAAAAACAATAACACTCTCGGTCTTAGCCTCGACTCTAGGTATTTCATTAGCGTATGCCGTGGATATTCGGTCCAGCAGGCGAGTTCCGCATCCGCGGCATTGGGAGAATCTCGCGCACATGGTCGATATTTCGGTCGAGCAATAGGATCCTTGTCTTACTTCCACCTCTTCCCGTCATGCCGAAACACCGCATTCGCGGGTGTTTTCAGGGATCTGCTGTTGCGGTGATCCAAGGTTAGGCTGCGACAACGTATCGACATCTACAGTTTATAGGTAGTACGCTAAGCCCGTGACGAAGAAAAAAGCTGCTCGCAATCCACAATTGACCCCCAACGAGTTCTTGAGAGCTCTTCGGCCCGAGAAATTTTCGGACTCAATCGTAGAGGACGAGCTGATCCTGGACCGTTCGCAATTGGAATTTCATTTGGAAACGCTGACAAGTCGCAACCAAGAGGCAGCGTTTGCTACCTTCGCCAAGCATTTGGCCGAGAGAGAGATTTGCCCCAATCTGCTTCCGCAGACCGGACCCACGGGAGGCGGAGACAGCAGGTGGATTCGGAATCTTATCCAGTTGCTGACCAAGTGGCTCTCGGGTGGTGCGTCGGAATCGGAAGAGAAGCTGCATCTGAGCGGTGGGCATTTGCATTTAGCGCCAAAAAAGCGTGGAAAGAAAAGGCCATATTGATAAAGCCCTCAAAACGGGGCGCGGTTACTCCAAGGTCTTCTTCGTAAGTAATCAATATTATCCGCGACCAACAACGTGCGGAGGTAGAGGACAAATTAAGAAAGAAACAAGGAGTGGACGTCCGAATTCTTGTTTGGGTCCCCAGTACTCCAGCCTGCTCTCCGGAAAATGTGCAGTTCCACACTTCCTGTGGAAATGCCAAAAGCATCCAGACGGCTGAACTGTCGTTCCCGGCAGAAATGGGTCCTCTGCGCGAAAGTCCGAGCAATCTCAGAATTCCACGCGCAATTGGAACGCGATCATTCGAGGTGTGCTGTCTCCGCCGAGGCCAACGCCGAGCAGGCCCGTTGGCGGAGAAGTGGTGGAGGTGAGCGCTCCAAACCCAGTCTGGGTAGAAGGCTTGCCCGGAATGCCAGCAAGAACCATGCTCGGGAGCGCGAAATTCGGATGGTTGAATACATTGAAGAATTGGACGTCGAATCGCAATTTCACACGCTCGGTCAACGGAAACCACTTCGTTAGGTAGAAGTCACTCCACGCAAAATTTGGGCCACGTAGCGCGTTGCGGCCGAGGTTCCCGAACTGACAATTCTGGGGGTTGTCACCCCCGAGGCACGCCCCTGTACTCGGATCCACGGTCGAGACAAAGGCATCGGGATTGAGCCACTGTATTGTGCCGGGTTGAGTGACGCCTGCAATGGGATTGTGTTCGTAGAGCGGCACGCCGGGAACAATACTCGCGAATTGCGGTCCACCGCCGTTCACGATCCCATTTCCATTCGCTGAATAAGGCGTACTCAACACTGAGAAGGGAATCCCGCTATGCCAAAACGCGGTTCCCGATATTTCCCAACCGTTCAGCGCGTACCCAAGAAGCCGATTTTCAACCTTGACGGGAAATTGATAGACATATTGTGCGTTGAGATTGTTCCGTATGTCGTAGTCACAGGGACCGTAGTCGCGCGCCAAGTCTCCCGGGAGGGGGGAGAGGATTCCGCCAGCCGAAAACTGCAGGAATCCACCGTTTGAAACGGTGTCCATGCAACGGCTCCAGGTGTAATTCAGTTGCCCCATGAGGCCGTGTCCCATGCGTTTCATCGCCGTCAGCTGTAGACCGTTGTAGTGACTGTTCGCGCCCGTGGAAAATTGCGTTACTGCCCCGAATCGAGGATCAGTGGATTGCGCATAAGGAAACGGCGCAAAGCACCCTGCGCAGACGCTTTGATAGCCGTTCACTTGTGTCAAATACGGCTGCTTCAATGCGCGTGTGCCAACATATTGCGCATGGATGCTCCCGGTCGTCCCCAACTGATGTTCCACGCCAAGACTCCACTCCATGAAGTACGGCGCGTGAAGTTCTCCGTTGGGTATCGCCGTGATAGCGACCGGGGGAAGGCACGTTGAGGGATTCGATTGTGCCGAAGCGCAGGAGAGCTGGCCCTGCGGAAATCCTAAACTGAACGTTTTATTGGCGGCCACGGTTGCATCAATCGCGCTGTTAGGCACTCCCGGAGCGATTTCTGTCCCACCAACTGTTCCAAGAAGTCCGCCCTGGAAAGTTTGAACGTAGGGCGGGTTGACGCCAACCACATCGGCGATGGCGCCCGGCAAGATGTCGCTGAAAAGTCCGAAGCCAGCGCGAAGGACGGTGTTGGGCTCAAACTGCCAGGCGATGGCAGTTCTGGGTTGCAAAATCGCAAGGGGCGTCGAGGAAAATACGTGATCGAGTCCGGTGTGGATGGCGGTATTCAAAGGCTGATTCACATCATGCGAGATGGAATCGAAAGAACCGCTCAGACGAGCGATTTGCTGATGCGGATTCAACGGATTGGAATTCCATGTATCTCGTATCCCGAAGGTCCATGTGAGCCTCTTGGTTACTTTCCAAGTATCCTGGGCGTAGAGATCGAGATTGAGAAAGTTGAAGGGTTCGTTTGCCGAAACGGGGAACGTTTTTGTCGCCGTAGATGCAACTCCATAAATGAATTGCGGCAGAGTGGTGTAGGTCACGGTTGGGACCGAACCCTCGCCGAAATCATAGTCGTTCAGACGAAAGATCCGGGTATTGGTCCCGAAGCGGAGTTCGTGCGCGCCACGGCTCCAAGCGAGGTTGTCGTTGATAAAGAACCGGGAAGCGCGCCTTCCCTGGACCCAGGTATTGTCGAGTCCACCCACAGTGGTGAAGGGCGCATTCGCGCCGCTACCTTGCAAAACGATGGGGAATGCGGAAAGAGTCTTCTGAAAATCCGCAGGCTCAAATAGGCTCTCGTACCACGAAAATGCGGGGTTGAAGTAGTTCACGAGATTCTGTGAAAACACATGAGTGTAGCCCGCTGCAAAGGAATACAGCGGTTGAGGGGAAAGAGCGTCGAATACAGCGTTGATGGGATCTGTCCAGGCGGCTTGCAGCCCAGTATCGGCCTGAAAGCGAAACCAGGTGGTGTTGTTTTCATTGATGTTGTAATCAATTCGAGCAGTCTGGACCTGTTCATGATCATCGCTTGAATGCGACACGCTCTGGCGATTGGCGCACCCGTTTCCATCATTGGCAATTGCGGGTGAACCTCCACCAACATCGAACGGGCAACCGAGCACTGCGAGAGGTGTTCCGTTGGTATTTCTGTAGAGCGAAAACATACTCTGATAGAACGGCACCGACTGCGGGGATGGTTGATAGACGGACCCCGTGACGGAATCGGCTCCTCCCAAAGGGAGTCGCTGCAAAACGTAATTCTGAAACGTTGAGGTCGGTACGGTAGTGGCTGTGACAATGGGCAGTGCAATACGAATCCATTCGCTATCGAAGAAGAAAAACAACTTGTCCTCGAGAATCGGACCGCCCAGACTGCCTCCGAAGTGGTTCACAGTAGAGCGCGGCTTGTGGTTTCCCGGAGTGGCATTCGTAAAATAGTCGGCTGCGTTGAACTTCGAGCCATTCCACAACTCATATAGGTTCCCGTGAAACTGGTTGGAGCCGGACTTTGTGACGTAGTTGATCTGTGACGCGCCGTACCGCCCCTGATCGACGGCATAGGAAAGCGTATTGACCGTTACTTCCGATATCGAATTCAATCCGAGGACGAGGTTCGTCGAGAGTCCACTGTTCAGATTAGTCAGGGGATCATTCGTTTCCAAGCCATCAACGATATAGCCGTTTGAGAGAGCGGGCAATCCGTTGAACTCAACGTTGCCGTACCCACTCGAACTGCCGACAAAATCATTGCTGCTCCCTCCGGTGTTGATGAGAGCGCCTGCGGCAAACTGAAGAGGGTAAGTTAAATCACCGCCTGGATTGGGAAGGCTCTCCAGCGCTGGCGCATTCAGATTCGTGGATGTATTCGGGTTTTCTGGGTTGATGAGAGGAGCCTCACTGTTAATTTCAATGGTCTGCGCTGACTGTGCGACTTTGAGTCTGAAATCGACAGTTTGCTTCTGGCCTAGGGCTGAGACGACAGCGCCATTCTGTTGTGGCTCGAAGCCTTTGGCTTCCACCCTTACCGTGTAAGTACCGGGGGTCAGCTGCGGGAAGTTGAATCGGCCCGAATCATCCGTTGTGGCGCTTCGCTTCAGTCTCGTTTCGTTATTCGTGGCCGTCACCGTAGCTCGCGGTACTCCCGCGCTACTTGCATCGCTCACTTGGCCGACGATCGCGCTGGTAGTTTCACCCTGAGAGAAAGTTATAGCTGGCAAGAGAAAAAGAAACGACGCGACAACAATAAACAGCGGAAGCGTCGATCGCCACATGGTTAATCTAATTCCGTTCATTTGAGTTGCGCTTGTGATTAACCTTACTTAATACATAGCATTAACGCAAGTGAATATAGATAACAGTTGTTATTGGGGATCAAGCTGGAGAGGAACGGTCTGTAGCTGCTAATAGACATCCAGGACAGGTGGGATATTCTTCCAGCTCACCGTAGGAGGTTCGGGATGAAGAATCCAGTCTATGAGCAGATCCAGGCAAGGAAGGCAAAAGCCAGGCTGCGCATGCTGCAGCATGCGCAGCGCATCAGCGGCAACGTCAGCCAGACCTGCCGGTTTTTCGGGGTATCGCGGGCGCTCTTTTATATCTGGAAAGAGCGCTATGAGAAGCACGGGGTAGCTGGTCTGCGGGACTTGCCTCGGAGACCACACAAGATCCGCTTTCGTATTCCACCCGAGATCGTGTCGCTAATCCTTCCCATTCGGGAGGAGCGTCGTTACGGCGCCGTTCGAGTCAGTCTCTATCTGCAACGGCACTATCACGCCTACGTTTCGCCGACGACCATCCTGAAGATCTTTCATCGTCATCACGTTGGCCCCGTTTCGCTGAAGAAGTATCGTCCCGGCCCAAAACCACCGGATGCACCTCTGCAGGTTCCAGGCCGCTCTGTCCAACTCGATGTGAAGTTTGTTCCCCGAGTGGGAAGAGCGCGTCAGCGCTTTTATCAATTCACGGCTATCGACGAAGCGACGCGATTTCGCGTCCTGCGCATCTACGACCACGACAATACCAAGACCGCTATCGATTTCCTCCGCGAGGTCCAGGATCATTTTCCCTTCGCTATTCAGAAAATTCAGACCGATAACGGTTCTTCGTTCGGACCACAGTTCACTTGGCATCTCTCCGACCTCCGCATCTCTCATCGGCACATACCTCCAGGCTGCCCTGAGGTGAACGGGAAGGTCGAGCGGAGCCATAAAACCGATTCGGAGGAGTTCTACCAGGGAAGGCATTTCAACATAAAAGGGATCTTGCTCGAAAGCTGACGAATCGCGCCATCTAGAATGTAACCGAAGGGTGTAACGTCGCGCCATTTAGAATGTAACCCAACGAAAAAGGATTTGAGGAGGTCAGGTTGGGGAACAAGGGGCGATGGGAGTATCTGCGTGCGATCTACGAGCGGTACCAGAAGGCGGGACGAAAGGATAAGAAAACGATCTTGCCATGACCCTTCTACTTTACCGGGCCAAAATACTGGTCCAACCAGTTGAGGGTTTCCTTTATCAACTCGTTGCGCGGGATGTTGTGTCCGGTGTCGTAGATCAAATGTTTCTTCTGGTCCTTGGGAGAGCCGAGCAGGCGGTAGAACGGTTCCTGAGATGAATCCATGGGGAAAAAGAAGTCGTAGCGCCCATTGAGCATCAGCGTGGGCTGCTTCACGCGCGGAAGGAAGTTCACAACATAAACCTCCGGAAGCGAATGGCCGTACCCCAGTCCGCCCAGCGCGAGGATGCTCAGCTTGATCCGCGGTTCGACTGCCGGAATCAGCCCTCCCATCACCGCTCCCCAACTGTATCCGTAAAAGGCGATCTTCTGATGGTCGAGTTCCGGACGCGTCTCGGCATAGTCGATCGCGCGTGAAGCGTCTTTCTCCCACATGACCACGTGGTCGCGCCATGCGCTCGTCATGTTCTCTTCATCCGATTCCAAGCCGTCGCCGCGTTCGTACGTGCCCTTGTAAATGGGGTAAAGCACAGCGCGCCCGCTTTTTAGAACCGCGTCCAGAGACGCGGTTGTATAGAAGCGGAAGCTGCGCATGAGAAGTGCGTTCGAACCGGGAAAGAAAACAACAGTCTGAAAAGGCGGCTTGCCTTTCCTCGGAAGAAACAGAAACGCGATCGCCTTCTCGTTCCCGTACGCCGCCGTGTAGGTGATTTTCTCCGTTGTCCAGTCTTCATCTGGGTTGTCGAGATGTTCGACCGCCGCGTTCAGGGAAATTTTGTCATAGGAGTACATGCCGAGATAGGCGCGGAACAATTGATCCGGTACCGGCTTTTCCTTGGACAAATCGCGCCGGGGAGAAGGAATCGGGGCGGAAGCTATCTTTGGAGGGGGCTCGGCATCCATATACTTGATGCACCGAAATCCGATGTTGGAAGTGCGGAGGAACGGAGACTGCGCATCGCCATCCACGAACATATAATTCGGTTCGTCCCACGCGCCTCCCAGAACATAACGCTTGCCTTCGTTCGCTTCGTTCCAAACCCATTCCTTTACATTCCCGGCCATGTCATAGCTGCCGAAGGGGCTCAGTCCCGGTCTGCTGCCGACCGGCAGCACTCCCGACCCGCTGAAGTTGCTTGCTGGGACGATGAACGCAGCAGACGTGGGGCCAGCGGATCGATTCCAGTGATAGAGCGTGGGCAAGGCCTTGCCTGCGAACTCCGCGTACGCGGCGGCTTCGTACCAGCTCACGCCGGTGACAGGATAGTCGTCTTGTCCCTTAGGGTACTCGCCTTGAATCCAATCCTTGGGCCCGGGGCGCCCCGCTGAATCGCGGAACAGGGCCATCGCCTGTTCCCAACTGAGAGCTTTTCCATCTGTCCTGAATTCTTCTTTCCAGTATTCGCGCCTCTGATAGCCTCCCTGATCCACGAAGGACTTGAATTGTCGGTTGGTCACTTCGTAGCGATCGAGCCAGAAATCCTTCAAGGGGACTTCCGGCAGGGCTTCATAGCCTGGGCTGAAGACGCTCCGCGGGTACTTCTTCGGGAACGAAACCTTCACCATGCCAGGAGGGACTTTTCCCGTTTCGTCCAGGGTGACCAGTCCATGCTGGTCGGAAGCACCCGGCGAGGATGGCAGCCAGAGGCCGAACAGGCCATAGGTCGTGCGTAAATCGTCGTCGTATCCGGCCTTCTGCAGCTTCCAGACGTAATAGCCCTGTGGCGCTCGGGCGTCTCTGATCGGAGTCCGGCCGACGAATTCCCAGGCAGCGCTTGCGTCGCCGTAGGTTCTTCGATAGACGTCGGCGCCGGGCGGGGTCGTCTCGATCGAAATCAGATAAGAAAACTGCGGCCAGAGTTTCGCGAGCGCCGGGTCTCCGGGAATGATTTTCTGTGCCTTTGTGGCCAGCGCGAAGGCTTCCGCGAACTTCCCTGCGTCCGCAAGTCGCGAAATTTCAGGCTGAGCCACGGCCCGCACCCAGCGGGTCTCGCGCGAACTCTTCACGAGCCATATCGCGACGGCGGCCAACACGACGACTCCGAGGACGCCGAGAGCGATTTTAGGCAAAGCTCGTTTGCTTACAGTTGGAAGCACTTGCGCGACAGATTGCTGCGCGCCTTTGGCGATGGCGCTCGAAGAAGCAGTCCCCACACTTAACTTACTCGGAGACGATGGAATCTGCGTCGCGGAAGCAGCTTCCAGATCAGTAACAGCCGTCGTCCGGCCGCTGTCCGCGTCGCGCTTCAATCGTTGCAGGTCGGCGCGCAGGTCGGAAGCATGCTGGTATCGAAGCTCACGGTCTTTTTCGAGCGCGCGGCCGATTATTTCTTCCAACTTCGAAGGCGCGTCGGGATTCAGCCGCACAGCCGGCACAGGCGCGCGATTCAAAATGGCTTCGAAGATCACGCCCGAGGTGTCGCCGCGAAACGGCAACATGCCCGTAGCCATCTCGTACAGCACCACTCCGAACGAGAAGAGATCGCTGCGTCCGTCTAGCTCCTTGCCGCGCACTTGCTCGGGCGACATGTAGGCGACTGTACCGACGGTCGACCCGGGGCTGGTTAGTAATTCGTCCCGCGTCAAAGTCGGCATCGTCGAAACTCCGGCAGCTTCGGCGACCGGACTGAGCTTGGCCAATCCGAAATCGAGAATCTTGGCGTGGCCGCGCTTGGTCACAAAGATGTTCGCCGGCTTGATGTCCCGGTGCACGATTCCCTGGCCGTGGGCAGCTTCGAGGGCGTCGGAAATTTGGATTCCCAGTGCGAGGATCTGTTCTAGGGGAAGCGGTTTGTCGCTGATTAGCTGCTTCAGCGTGTGGCCCTCGAGACACTGCATGGCGATGAACGGCCGCCCATCGTGCTCGCCGATTTCATAAATCGTGCAGATATTCGGATGATCGAGCGCCGAGGCAGACTGCGCCTCGCGCTCGAATCGGTCGAGCGCCAGCCGGTCGAGTGTCATCCCGTCCGGTAAGAATTTCAGCGCGGCGAAACGATGCAGCTTTACATCCTCGGCCTTGTACACGACACCCATCCCGCCGCCACCGAGTTTTTCCAGGATGCGATAGTGCGAGATTGTTTGGCCGATCAGAGAGGAGTCCTTCATTTGTCGCACATCTTAGAGTTTAGTTGGTCGCTAAGTCAACGAACGCATTGAGCAGCGATTGTGACCCTACCTCAATTTGAGATAGGTGGTGAGAAGCGGATTTCACAATAGTTATCCGATTTAAAACATCGCTTCGCCACTCTCGTAGGCCGTTTCCAGTGGCTTGAAAAATCGGGCATAGAAGTGACGGCCACCTTTGGGAATCCCGGCGAGCCAGCCCCCGACATTAGTTACCGGGTTCTCGTGCATCCCGACGCGCCGCAAGCGGAAATTGATGTTCTGATTCGGGCAACCGACTCCGTCACGGAGATTCAAAACACGCTGCGTGCTGGCTGTGCAGTTCGGTTGGAACATGAGTGAGTCCAGTCGAGGGGTCCGACGTGCTCTATTGGCTGGCGATGCTAATTGCGCCTCTCGTTCGTCGTTGGTTCGAGTCTGGATTTGATTCGAAGCTCCGGAATCACTCTGATATTCGCGGGTCGAAACCACGCCAGAGCCGTACGGAGAGATTCCCTACGGCGCTTCCGGGGGGCGTCAGTGCTCTGTTGTTCCACGTTGATGGGATTTCTCAGCCAATCAAGAAGGTCTCATTTTCTGGAGTGACCGCCGTGTCAGACAAAGAATTAATCGACGCTTCCGCCGGCCTCACGAACCAGGACTTCTCGATCACAAACGTCGGCGCCTATGCGTCGTCAGCTCTGCTTCCGATATTTTACCAGCGTGGATATTTACGATCGCAGTTCGGTCGCCCGAAAGTAAGCCCGATCGACACAAACTCCAAAGGCCCGTCACAGAGGTTTCCGTCACGCTCCCGGTCGTCGAAGGCAACCAATACTCTTGGAGCGGAGCGTCGTGGTCAGGCAATCAAGCGCTATCATCCGATGAACTGGCCAAAACTATGGGAACGAGCCTGCAGGAGATTGCCAACCTGGAAAAGACCGATGCCGGTTTCGCTAACGTTCGCAATGCGTACCTGTCTCGGGGCTACATCAATGTAACCGTCAATCTCCACATCCAGTTTCGCTGACAATAAGTCGCCCACCCAAGACCACTCAGTTGGGAAAGAAACGGCAGAGCATGCTAAGCAGCATGGCCATGCGCGAGAAGCTCGCGGACTTTCGCGACGATATCGCCGATACTGACCGGGCGGTAGAACACGGCGGCGACAGGCGGAAGCGGAGCCGTCTCGGTGCGGGAGGCAATCAGAACGGTGGCGACGCGCTTGACTAGATTATCAATCGCGGGATTTCCAGCTAGCTCCGCCGTCGCTTCCAGTACGATGGCGGAAGGCATTTGATTACTTGCGAGCGCGCGGCCAGCATCATCGACCGAGTCCATGCCGAGCGCATCGATTCCAAGCTCGCGCAGCTCCGCCCGAACCGCAGCGCGCAGCGTCCAGTCCGTCGCAATTACAAACACCAAAGGCATAGATTTTCAAAATGCGCATCCCATCGAGGCGTTACCGTGCGAACAGTGCCGCTCCATATCGAAGTACCGGTTGCATATCGTCGGCGAGCACGTCGGGTTCGTAAATTTCCAGATAATTGACGTGGTGACCGGCTTTGTTAGCCTGCATTCCCCTATCGATCGATTTTTTCAAGGCGAGTGGGGGGTCCCCTTCTGCGCCCATGTTTCCGCTGTTGCGTTCGCACGAGGTGCGCAGTTGAAAACCGGTAATGATGCGTCCGTTATAACTAATTACAAGCGGAACGTTATGAGGGCCCTGAGCCGGGTCTGGATTTCCATCGAGATTGCTGTTCTGAAGTACAAATCGGCGTCCCAAAATTTCGATGGCCTCGTCGATGACCGCTTCCTTGGTTGGCTTGCGCTCTCGCCCGTCCACTTTACTCCGATCGTTGATGTTCAAACCAGATCCCGCGGACAAGGAAACGTACTGATTTGGAAATTCGGCGGCGTACACGTGCAAGACCCTACGCCATGCCTCGATATATTTGCTGGGCGTATAACCTGCCTTGCGCCACTTCTGAATATCTTCCGGCGCGCCAGGCAGGGTGAACTCAGCGGAGACCGACGTCGGTCCGGCAGCCGCGACCACTCTGAAAGCTGGAGATTTTCCGTACCTGGCGCTCAGTTGTTTCACGAAATCAAACCAATGGGCGAGGTAGACCGGGTCCCACGGCATCGGCAGCCGCTCCATCGTGCCTTTGCCCGGGCCATACTGTAGCGGAAAGGCTTCGGTCTTTGCTCCCTGCAAAGCCCAAGGAGGAGAAAAGAAGCCGGGAAAAATGAGGAGTTGTACCCATTTGTTTGACGACTCCGCAGCGGCAAACAGTTGATCGAGCTTGGCCCAATCCAGTTTTCCCTGGACCGGCTCGATGTCGCGCCAGTGTATTTGCAACGCCACGCCGCCGATGGAACTATTTTTCAGCGCTTGCAGATTCAAAGTCCCTGGCGGCTTGTTCTCGATAATTACAACCAGGCCGTTCGGCGGAGCGCTGTTTGTGGCTCGCGACTGCGGGGAAGTTGCGATCAACGCGCTGGCCAAAACTGATCCAATATAGCCGGCAAGCCATGCTGATCGTGGCGCCCGGGGTTTCAAAGTGCGCGCCTCCTCGCAACAATCGCTGCTGCGCGATGAGCTTACGTTTTATCGAGCTTCTTGCGTGCGAAATAGAAGAGCGAGGCCGCCAAAAGGATAAACATGAAAAGGCCGAAGAGATTGCTGGTAGCGAGCGATCCGAGAATCTTCGGCCCAAACGCAAACAGGTCTGCGCGCCAAGGCAAATGAAACATGCTCGTGACCCATTGTGGTACGTGCGACGAGATTTCCGGATCCTGCAGAAGATTGATCACAATGCCGAGCAAGCCAAATACTCCGCCGGCAGCGATCAATCCGCTCGAATAGAGCGCTCCCGGGCTGGCTTCGCCCTCTTCTGTTTTTTTGGATGTCGTTTCCACCAGCCAGCGCACCAGACCGCCGGCAAACATCGTGGCCGTGGTTCCAATCGAAAGATAAGCGCCCACCGCAAACGCCAACGAGCGTATGCCCAAAATCTCCACCGCCAGCACCAGCGCCACGCCCATTAACACCAGCCGCCACGGCAAACGCTGGTTGAGAATTCCGTTAATCACCGTGGCCATTAGGCGCGCTTGCGGCGCCGGAGCCTTATCGCTGCCGATGCCTTGCACCCACTGAATGTCGATTTCCTTAGTCGCCGGATCGTAAAGATATTCGCCATCGGGAACCTGCGCCGAGCCCAGCGCGTTGATCAGTACGTAAGTTTTCCCCTGATAAGTGATCGAACTCCGTTCCACTTTCACGCCGGTGGCCAGCGCCTCGACGTTCACGGGAATCTTTACCGGCAGATATTTCTCAAGCCCCGTGTTCATCAGATTCAGCGTGGCGCCGATGGCGATGGTCGACACTGTAACGCCGATTAACAAACCCATCTGCTGCCGGAACGGCGTCGAGCCGACAAGGTATCCGGTTTTCAGATCCTGTGAGGTCGCTCCAGCTATCGCCGCGGCGGTACATACCACGCCACCGATCACTAACGCGAGCACCGCATAGTTTGGTGCAGTCCATCCAGCGACAAAAAATATCGCGCACGTAGCCATCAGTGTAGCGATGCTCATGCCGCTGACGGGGTTTGAAGAATTTCCCAGCAGCCCGCTGATGCGCGAAGCCACCGTGACAAACAAAAATCCGAAGACCACCACGAACAACCCTGCGAGCAAATTCTGATACCAGGTTGTGTTCGCACCCTTGATCGGATCAAACGTTAGCATCACCCACATCATTGCGACGATCACGACAGACCCAATGATCACCGTGCGAATCGACACGTCGTCGTCGAGCCGGTTCTTCGCCGAAGCCCCTCCAGCTCGTTCCGCCCGAACATCCTTCAATCCCGCGCGCAGTGCCGAAATAATTGTCGGCAGCGTGCGCAGCAGCGTAATCAATCCCGCCGCGGCGACGGCGCCCGCTCCCATCGGACGAATGTATTGCCGCCACATATCGTCCGGCGTCATTTGCGGAATCGGAATCGTGGACGGATAAATCGGCGTGTTCCCCGCAAGCTGCCCAAAGAATTGAATCGCGGGCATCACCAGAAGCCACGAAATCACACCGCCGGCAAAAAGAATCCCCGAAACTTTGGGCCCGATGATGTAACCCACTCCCAGATATTCCGAAGTAATCGTCGCGCGAAACGACGCCCCGGGGAACCAGTGCGGACGCCCTTCAGGCTGCCCGTTCCACGCCTGAATCGTGTTCATGAAAAAAGTGTAAACGCCACCCAGCCCCAATCCCCAGAACACGCGTCCCGCAAACGATCCGCCGCGCTCGCCCGCCACGAGAACATCGGCGCAAGCGGTGCCCTCAGGAAACGTCAGGTTCCCATGCTCTTTCACGATTAGCTGCCGCCGCAGCGGAATCATGAACAGCACGCCGAGCCAGCCGCCCAACAGCGCCAGCGGAAAAATCCGCCAGAAAGTGAATTCCGTGCCAAATCCCAAAAAGATCAGCGCCGGAATCGTGAACATCACACCGGCCGCCAGCGACTCGCCAGCCGAACCGGTTGTCTGCACGATATTGTTTTCCAAAATTGTCGAGCGCCCAAACGCGCGTAAAATGCTAATCGAAAGCACCGCAATCGGAATCGAAGCAGAGACAGTAAGCCCCGCGCGCAGCCCCACGTAAACCGTGACTGCGCCAAATAGCAATCCAAATAGCGAGCCAAGCACCACGGCCCGCAGCGTAAACTCCGCAACGCTTTCCTCAGCCGGAATGTAAGGATGGAATTCCCCGGGCGGCGCAGTGGAACTCCACTGTTTCTTCTCCTTCGCCATGCTAATTACCTCCCGCGCCTCTTAGCGTTGCGTCGCCGTTCAACTCCGCGCCACCCACTTGGCTGCTGCGAAGCGGGCAAGGTAGCACCAGTTACACACCCAAGCAAGCCGCATTCCTGCCTGGTAGACGCAACTTGATTCAGCGATTCTCTCGCACGCAGTTCTAATTCAAGCCTCTGTTTTTTTAACTCGTAAGAAGACTTCTTTGTGCAAAGTGCGGTACAGCCCTAACGACGTGCAGCCAGATGTCCGCCATTCTGTGCACTAACGGTAAACACACAAAAATTGAAAGTGTGCAGTTTTGGACATCTGCTCGGCTCCCTGGTGAACTACTTTTCCCAAAGGCAAGGCGAGGAATTCCCTTTGGGGCAGTAACGGTGCGCCTGCGGTCGCCGCCTATACACTCGATGCCGATACCATATCGCGAGCATGTCAAGCTGCCTGCAGTTCCCGCTGTCCTGCTAGGACCGGCCAGCAGACGCCGGCCCTTACGCATCCTTTTTGTCCACAATGCTTTAGCGGATGTCCAGCAATGCATTCGTGAGCTCAAGAGAGCGCACTGCAAAGCAAATGCGGATACTGCCTCAAGCTTCAACCAGTTTGTCAGGCTTCTGGGCTCAAAATGCTATGACCTGGTGCTGGCAAAGTATCCCATGCAAAACTGGCACGGATCATCCCTAACGGTGGCACTAAGCCAACGGGAGCGATGCATCCCCTTTATCTACCTGGCTGACAAAATAAAACCGGAAGTCGTGGCCCGGCTCATTGCCGAAGGGGCGGCTGACTGCGTTGATAAAGACCATCTTGGTCATCTTCCCGTAGCGATTCGTCGAGCCCTCAGTGAGAGCCAACTCCGCCAAGAACGCGATCAATCTGAGAGAAAGCTGCGCCATTCGGAAGCTCGGTATCGTGCGCTGGTGGGAAACTTAACCTACGGAATGTGTCGTTGCGGCGAGAAAGGTAACTTTTTGGATGTAAATCAAGCCCTAGTCACCATGCTTGGTTACGCTTCCCGAAAGGACCTCCTTGCAGCGAATCATGCCAGAAACCTGCTTTGCGATCCCTACAGACGAGAGCAAATACTTGGGCACTCCGGCGAAAATCGTGGCACCCCGCTTGAAACTGACTGGAGACGAAAGGACGGAACGCTCCTAAAGGTCCGTCTCAGCGGACGCGAAGTCAGCACCCCAGGTGAAAAAGACGGCTTCAAGATCATCGTCGAAGACGTTACTCAACAGCGTAGGCTCGAGGATCATTTGCGGCAACAGGCCGTCAAAGACCCTCTTACCGGCCTTGCCAATTACCGTCATCTGGTCGAGGTCCTCGACACCGAAATCAAGCGGTCTGAGCGCACCTCGCGTGAGTTCGCTCTTTTGTTCCTCGATCTGGATGGGCTAAAAAAAATCAACGATACTTTCGGCCATCTCGTTGGCAGCCGGGCGCTCTGCCGCTTGGCTGATGTTTTGTGCAACTCCAGCCGCGACATGGACACTGCGGCGCGGTTCGGCGGGGACGAATTTGCGCTCATCCTTCCGGAGACAGGCGAAGTCCCGGCAAACCTAGTGGCTGGGCGCATCGCCGATAACCTCGCGCACGATGGTAGGAAGCCAAAGCTCTCGGTGAGTATCGGTGTTGCTATCTATCCTAAGGACGGCGAAAGTATCGATGCCCTAATGGGCGCGGCGGACGTTGCGGTGTATGCCATGAAAGCGAGAGCCCTCGCCCCGGAGTCTCACGTTCAAACCGCAGCCGGGAGTCCTCGATCCGCCTCTGGCAAAAGATCAGCTCAAGTGCCGCGTGAATGGAAAGGCTCGCCGCAAAAGCGAAATCAGAATATTAGGAACCGATCGTTACTCGTGCAGTACAACACTCAGAAGAGAGCTGTTGATGTGTAGCCCACCGTTGTAGCGAACAAATCCCAGCTTCCTGAATTTATTCATGAAAAAATTAACGCGCGAGCGGGTTGTCCCGATCATCTCTGCCAACATCTCTTGCGACACTTTAGGAACGATTTTCTGAGGTTGATCCTGCTTCCCATACCGGGCGAGCAGTAAAAGAGTGCGCGCCAGACGTTTTTCGCTGGAGTTGAAAAGCTGGTCGATCAAATCCTCTTCGATCCGGATGTTTCGCGAGAGCATATAAGCCACGAAGCGGTCGGAGAATGCGTGCTCCGAGTGGAGCATACGGATCATTTCTTTTTTTTCAATGATCAGTAAAGTCGTAGGCGTGATCGCGCTTGCCGTTCCCATGCGAACGGACTGGCCAGCCATGCTTCCTTCACCAAAAAAATCGCCCGGGCCCAGAACCGCTACGACGGCTTCTTTGCCAAGCTCATTCAGCACGGAAAGTTTCACGCCTCCCTTCTGAATGTACATGACGTCTTTGGCGGGTTCGCCTTGCGAATAGATCTTTTCGGTTCTGCGATACTCCGCAACTCTTGTAGACACGCCTCCGGAAGCCAGGAAAGTTTCGACGCTAAAACGCGGAAGCCTTTTCCTGATTTTCACCTTGGCCGCATAGGGAACGGTCGTCATGAAGCTAACTCTTGAATATATTGTACGTCGCGGCTTGGCTTTTGGAAATGTAAAAACATCAAAAAACTCACTCGTCCCCCGCGAAATTTTGCGCGGAGACAGAAAAGTCTCAACCTAATTGAGGTTCTTATCCCGAATTGGGAATTTTCCCATATTGGGATTCGGCTCTGGAAACGCCCCGCCATCCTAGCTGCTTCGACGCAAATAAAATCGATCAGCCGCTCAACACTTCGGAACCGAACGCGAACGCGCCGCGGCGTCAGCCCGGATTGTTACGAAGTTCACGACCTTGCCGCTCGTTTCATAACGAGCCAGTTTCGACGACTCGGGGGGCGAGCTGGCATCCGGCACCAAGCCGCTCGTGCTCCGCAAACGGCCTCTAGGTGCCCCGTACCGTTGACAGATTTCTAGAGGCAAGGTAGTGTTGGAGGCACTTTACTGCTTGAGAATCAGTGGACCTATGCTCCAAGCCTCGCCGCCGTCAGGGGAGAACTCTGCCGGGGTCGTGTCTCAAGCCTATAAGGAGGCCGGTCGTGAATCGAGCCAGCGATTCTTGTTTTGCCTAGCGCTTGCATTGATATCACTGTCTTTCCTGCCAGCGCAGCCCAGTCGGGCGGGCGATGACTGGCTCCCCATCCCACCCGCGGACCTGGTTTTGAAAGACAATCCCAAGCAGCCCGGGGCCCACGCCATGATCTTGTACCGCGAGAGCGCGGTGAACGAGAGATACGCTTCCACGGATGGGTCCGCTATAAATGAATTCTTCCGCATCAAGATCTTCACTCAAGAGGGTACTGACGAAGGCAATGTCGAAATTCCTTTTCTAAAAGAATCCGCCGACATTAAGGATATCCGCGCGCGAACCATCCATTCCGACGGCAGCATTGTGAATTTCGAAGGCAAGCCCTTCGAAAAAATCATCGAAAAGCGGAGCGGTGCGAAGTACTTGGCAAAGACGTTCACGCTGCCCGACGTTCAGCCTGGATGCATTATCGAGTACAAGTACAGAGTTCAATATAAGCCTCTTTTTTTGCATGACGAGTATTGGGTGTTGTCCAGCCACCTATACACGCGCGATGGCCACTTCTCCATCTTGCCCTACCATTCGAATTTTGAAGCTTTCCCGCTTTATTTCCGCCAGTTCGGTCTGACCACCAAGGCGGCGCCGGAACGCCAGCCCGACGGCACCTGGGCATTGACGGTTCACGACATTCCTGGCATCGAGGACGAAGCCTACATGCCGCCCCTGAGAACTATCCAGGCTCGCGTAGAGTTTTTTCACCTCGACGAAAGTGCGCCGGTAAATGAAACGCCGGACCATTTTTGGGCCCGCACCGAGAAGAAGTGGAACGATGATTTAGAACACTTCATCAATAACAAAAAGGTGTTGGAGCAAGAAGTCTCCAGGACCGTCAGTCCCGGCGACTCTCCGGAACTCAAACTCCGCAAGATCTACGCCCGCGTCCAACAAATTCGCGACCTAAGCATGGAAGTAGGCAAAACTGAAAAAGAGGAAAAGCAGGAAAACCTCAAGAAAAACTCAAACGTGGAGGACATGCTCCGTCACGGCTATGGAAACGGTCGGGAGATCAATTTTCTTTTCGTGGGACTCGCTCGCGCAGCCGGGTTCGAATCCGATGAGGTCCGTGTTGCTCCTCGGAACCGGAACTTCTTCCTGCCCCAGATGCAGGACGCTGACGAACTCTCCGCGGACATCGTCTGGGCTCGCGCGGGTGCGCAAGAATATTTCCTGGACCCCGCCGCGGCCTATTTTCCCTTTGGCATCATCCCCTGGTTCGAAACAAGTACGAAGGGCGTACGCCTGGGCAAGAAACCCAGCGATTTTGTGAGCGTCCCCATTTCTGTCAGTGCCGATGCGACCATCGTACGCCATGCTGAACTTTCTATTGATGCGGACGGTCTCGCAGGCGGGAAACTCAAGGTGGATTTCACCGGCCAGCAGGGGGCGTTGCGCCGGGGAGAAGGCCACCTCCAGGACGACACCGGCCGCAAGAAAACTCTTGAGGACGAAATCAAGCGCTGGCTGCCTTCGGGCGCATCGTTTGAACTTTCAAAAATTGACAATTGGGATAAGACCGATCTACCGCTGCACGTTGAGGGAACCATAAAACTTCCTTTCGGCAGTCCAGTGGGCCGGCGAATGATGATTCCAGCCACTCTGTTTCTGGAGCCGCAGAACAAGGCCTTCGAAACCGCAATTCGTCACAACGCTGTTTATTTTGATTTTCCAAATGAGCAAATCGACGATGTAAAGCTCCAGGCGCCGGCCGGATACAAGGTTGAAACGCTACCGGCCTCTAAAGCCATCAAGCCTGGCTCGGTGGTTTCTTACGAAATCTCGGCATCGCAACAAGGATCCGAGATTGAAGTGAAGCGCCATCTGGTGATCAATGGTTTGTTCTTTCCGGTGGAGTACTATGCCTCCTTGCGTTCTTTTTTCAACACGGTGAAATCCAATGACGAAGAACAAATCGTTCTTCAGAATGTCGAATCTGCTAAGAATTAGCCTGGCCGCATACACGCTAGCTCTGTTGTTGGCGCTCGCTCTGGTGTACTCGCCGCCTCGCGTGCATGCGGACAATGTCCCGGATTGGCTGCGCGCCGCCGCCCAGGAAAAGCTGCCCGAGTATACAAAGGAAACCGTGGCTGTCGTTTTGCTGGAGGATGAACAGACCGTTGTCAAAGACAATGGCGAGATCGAGACACACTACCGGATCGCTTACAAGCTTTTGCGCCCCGAAGCTCGAAACGATTATGGCTACGCCGTCGTTCATTTCAACGACCAAACCAAGGTCTCATTCTTTAAGGCTTGGACAATTATGCCCGACGGTCGGGACATGGAAGTTAAGGAAAAAGAGGTGGGGGAGGCTGGCGCGCACGACGTGCTCTATAGCGATTATCGTTTTAAGTACCTCAGGTTCCCGGAAGCCAATCCAGGCAGCGTGGTAGGTTACGAATACGTGCAGAAACATCGGCCTTTTGTTTTTGAAGATCATTGGATCTTTCAAGACCTCGTGCCATGTCGGCGAGCGCGCTTCTCATTGCAGATTCCAGCGGGTTGGGAGTTTACAAATCATTGGTCCAACTTTGCGGAACAAAAACCTCAATCGGCTGCCGGTAATAACCAGTACGATTGGGAAGTTCAAAATGTCCCGGCTATTGAAGTTGAGCCCGAGATGCCCTCGATGTATGCCATTGCGGGACGAATGGGCATCAAGTATTTCGCGCGTGATCCAAGATACGCACGAAGACTGATGGAACCTGGGATGACCTGGGACTTGGGTTGGCGGCTTAACCGCCACCAGCCGTGTCCCCGAGTGCCGCCATCCAACAGAAGGCCGCCGAGCTATCCGCCGGAATGTTCAGATCCTGTTGCGAAGATGAAGGCGCTGACTTCTTACATGCAGCGTCAGATCCGCTACGTCGCCATTGAAATCGGGATCGGGCGGGGATTCAGCCTCACTGCGCCGCGGACGTTTCGACCCATCAGTACGGCGATTGCAAGGACAAGGCCACGCTAATGAGCACCATGCTTCATGAAATAGGTATCGAGTCTTATTATGTTCTCATCGATACCAGCCGCGGCGAAGTGAATCCCGATTTTCCATCCATGAGATTCGGATCATATGATCCTCGCCATCCGGCTGACGGAGAATGTCAAAGATGGTTCCTTTTTCGCGGTGGTTAACCACCCCAAACTGGGGCGTCTGCTCTTCTTCGACCCTACAAATCCTTATGTTCCCTTGGGATATTTGCCGCCATACCTTCAGGATAATTTCGGCCTGGTCATTACTCCGGGCAGCACGGCATCGTTTCTTTACCGCTCCTGCCGCCTTCCACCAATCGCTTGTTGCGCACCGGCAAGCTCAGCCTAAGCCCTCTGGGCAAGCTGAACGGGGAAGTCCAGGAACTGCGCTGGGGTGGTCCCGCTGAATCCAGTCGCGAACAATTTCTCACCGCGGCCCCCGCCGACCGGCAGAAAATCTTCGAAACATTTCTCGGAAACACCCTCACGAATTTCTCCTTGACCGGCGCATCGTTGGGTAATCTCGAAAAATATGATGAAAGTCTGTTGGTCAATTACAAATTCGTGGTCGACGGTTACGCAAAAACTGCGGGCGATCTGCTGATCCTTCGGCCAGGCGTGGTTGGCACCAAGGGATCGAATTTGCTTGCGGGAAAGCCTCGAAAGTATCCCATCGAATTCACCGAGGCTACTCTCCAAGATGACGTCTTCGACATCGCCCTCCCGCCCGGTTATGTCGTGGACGAGCTTCCTAAGCCAGTTCAGGCCGAATGCGCCTACGCTACATACAAGAGCGAAGCAAAAGTCGCCGACAATGTCTTGCATTACAAACGCACTTACGAGATTAAGAACGTGTTGGTTCCCACCCAAAAACTGGATGAAGTCCGGATCCACCAGATCGCCGTGGACGAGAAGTCCAGCGCCGTACTACGCCGATCCGCTCCCTAATCGCTCGGGAGCGCGAACGGACTCATCGAAGTGGTGACGCCACTTCTGACCAGTACTGACGTAAAAACAGAAGTTATAGAAAACAGACGATTAAACCCAGCCTAACCGGTACCAGAATCGCATGTAAGGATTCTGATCTTCTTGCGCTCGTCGACAACAGTCTTGCGGTAAGCCCCAGCAAACGAAAGCGACCCCGCGGGACGATTCTGTTGTGCGCGCCGCAAAGCGCAGCGTTCCCATCAGCGATCTTTACCGAGGACGTATGTTACTCTTGGCCGGGGAGACCGCCACGAATGGGCTACATCGAACGTATCCAGAGTGATTTGACCGCAGCGATGAAGCAGAAGGACGAGCTGCGGCTGAGCGTTCTGCGCATGATGAAGAGCGCGCTTAAAAACAAGGAAATCGAAAAGGTGCGTCCCGCTCGACGATTTGGAATCGCTGCAAGTTCTGCAAACTCTTGTCAAGCAGCGCCGCGAATCCGTGGAGCAGTTCACCAAGGGCGGCCGCAACGACCTCGCCGAAAAGGAGGCCAAAGAAATAAAAATAATCGAAACATATTTGCCCGCCGCTCCCTCGGACGAAGAGCTCCATCGCGCGATCGAAGCCGCCATCGCCGAAGCCGGCGCTGATTCGCTAAAACAAATGGGCGCAGTAGTGAAAGCTGCGCGCGCACGCCTCGAGGGAAAATCCATCAACGGCAAAGTCCTGAGCGACCACGTCCGAGCGCCTGACGGAAAAGGCTGACGGCAAACCCTGACGACGTTGCCAAATTGTGCCGCTGCCGGAAACCATTCCCGTTAGATACACTGAAGAGGAAGCCGAATATCTCAGCATGCGGCCGGTGGTCCGCCAGGAATTTCGCAGCGCGGAACTCGTGGACATGGTCGTGCAGGTGGCGGGGAAGGACGCCAACCGCGTGCAAAAAATTCTGAGTGCCGGAACCGTCGTCTTCCACTCGTTCCGCTACTGGTGGACGGGCTTCGACGCAGACTCTGCGGCGCTAAGTGAAATTCTAAAGAAATATCCTGACGCAGATCCGCAGCGCGCGTTCCGCGCCGAGGATTGCTCCGAAGTGACCCTGGAATCCAGCGGCT
>CAVPFK010000022.1:0-67758 GCA_963703705.1 uncultured Acidobacteriota bacterium
TGCGGCCGAAAAGCTATACTCGTTCTCATGCAACAGGACCAAGAGGTCATCAACCGATGGAGCGGTTCTGCGCCGTTCTGGGAAAAGCATCGCGAAGTTATCCGACGTATGTTTGCGCCGGTTACGGATGCTCTTGTCGAGGAAGCGCAAGTTGGAATTGGGCAGTCAGTTCTGGATATTGCCACTGGCCCTGGAGAACCCGCCTTGACCATGGCCTCGTTGGTCGGCCCGCAAGGCAAAATCTTTGGAGTCGATCCGATTCCGGAAATGGTCGCAGCGGCTCGTCGAGAGGCAAGTCGGCTTGAGTTAAGGAATGTACAGTTTGACTTGGGCTTCGCAGATCATCTGCCGTTTCCGGAAAATTCGTTCGATGTCGTGGTCAGCCGATTCGGCGTGATGTTCTTTGCGTCTCCTCTCGCCGCGGTGCGGGAGATTTTCAGAGTACTCAAGCCAGGGCAAAAGCTGACGTTGGCGGTGTGGCATTTCGCCCAAAGAAATCCATTCCACTTTACGCTTTCGCGAGTCGTCGACCGGTACGTCGATGCGCCGCCACTTGAGCCGGACGCGCTGGATACCTTCCGCTTTGCTATTCCGGGCAAGCTACGAAAGATTCTGAGCGAAGCCGGCGCGATGGGTGCAACCGAACGCGTGTTTCGATTCACAATCGACGTGCCAATGTCAGTTGAAGACTTTTGGGCGCTTCGCCTCGAGATGTCGAAGCTTCGAGAAAAGGTGCGCGTGCTTTCACCGCAGCAGATGACTGAAGTGAACCGTCAAGCGCTTGATTCTATTCGTGAATACTCTGTAGACGGTGGGCTTAGGTTCCCCGCTGAGGTTCTTATCGTGAGCGGAGCCAAAAGCCGTTCATAATAGCGAAAAGGCCACGTATCTTGCCAAGCGGCCCGAGGCGAAAGCATCCCGGGCCGCCCGTTTTGTATCACAAGAAGAATCCCTATCTCCGGAGTGATCATGAAGCGGAAAATTCTCAGGGCGATGGCATTCAGCAGCTTCACGCTGGTTGTGGTGCTCGGCGCGTCGCGTCAAGTACAAGCACAGGACGCCAAATCACCGTATCCGAACATGGCCCCGCTTGACCAATACCTCATGGCGGATCGGAATGCCGAGATTGTCCTGGCGCGAAGCGCGGCCCCGGAATCCATCTCACACGATGCCGAGGTTATGGTCCTCGCGCGTCATGGTTACGAAACCGCGGTCAAAGGCAAGAACGGTTTCGTGTGCATGATGGTGGAGCGATCATGGACAGCCGGAATTGACGATCCGGACTTCTGGAATCCCAAGTTACGGGCTCCCATCTGCTTCAATGGGGCTGCCGCGCGCTCCTACCTTCCGCTGACAATCAAAAAGACGGAGTGGGTATTAGCTGGACAATCCAAAGCTGGAATGTTCGAGAGTATCAAAACTGCTTTCGACAAGAAGGAATTGCCAACGCCAGAACCTGGCGCGATGTGTTACATGATGTCAAAGCAAGGGTATTTGAGCGACCTCGTCGGGCACTGGCATCCTCACCTGATGTTTTTCATTCCGCAAATGGACACTGCAACTTGGGGCGCAAATTTGCCGGATTCGCCGATTATTGCAGCCGAAGTCCCGCAGGACCGCCTGACCGTATTCCTCGTCCCGGTCCCCAGGTGGTCAGACGGTACAGCTGATCCCAATCCTGGCCACTGATGCGCCACCTGTCGACTGAAGTCCCCGAGCATTGCATTTGGGAATGTTAGCGTCACCAAGAGGCGATTTTGCGAGTTTGGTATTCGCCGGAACACACACCGCGATGAAGGCAAAAATCACGATTAGTTCGCGCACAAGAAACTAATCGCGTAGAAAATAAATTATTGAAGGGGAGGGCTGGCAATCGTCGGAGCGCTGCCGTCCGTGGTGTTACGGATGACGCCGCCTTGATCGCTGAAGAAGCCGCGCTGTCCACTCTGTCCTACGGTTGCAGGTTGTCCCACGATCGTGTAGGTCTGGAAGCCAGTGCAGCCGCCGACTGCCGGGGTGGCGGTGGCTCCAACGTAGGTGAAGTAATAGCCGCTTTTGGCCGTCGCTGCCGCAGTCGCCGTAGCTAGGATTGGGTCAATCAATTGAGCCGCGCCGCAAACTGCAACGCCGCCTGGAGCGCCGCCCATCGCCGCTAGCGATCCTGGAAACTGAACGCCCCAACTGGACGTATAGATGACCGCCGAAGTATTGATGGCACGAATCGAGCCAACCGCCGAAGCCTCATTGGCTGCCATGCGGGCGCGCAACAAGTTCGGAATGGCAATGGCCGCGATGATCAAAATGATCGCGACGACGATCAGCAACTCGATCAATGAAAAACCCTTCTGTTTTCTGTTCACGTTGGTTCTCCCCCGGAATAAGGTACTCAAACTCTGCGCCAGGCAGCGTCCCTTCATATGCGGCACGTGCGGTCCACGATACACGCAGTGCACGAGAAGAATACAGCTAATTTTGGCCTGACTAAGGCGTTTGCCGAGGAAGGCTTAGGGGATTGCTCGCTCGGATCGTGGTTGGACTAATCGCGGTTGGCTTGCCGGCCAGGTGATGAAGGCCGGCGGCTACGGCGTACTTGCAGACAGTATTCTCGGTATCCTCGGCACCTTGGATTTTCGGGCTTCTTGGCATCGGGCGGAACCGGGGGAATGATCGGGTCAATCATCGTAGCGTTCATTGGCGCTGTGAATTTGGTCGGGAGTACCCGCTTAATTAAGAAAGCCTACATCGACGCCCCGCTGGAACCTCGTAGCGCAGCTTCGCGTACGGGGAGTTTTCTTCAGGCGGGGACCGCGGACGCTGGTGCAGGTAGGCCGACACGTCTTAACAGGTCCTGGAAACGAGGATTGCCGCGCAAATCATCCATGCTCGGATCTAAATGAAGATAGATCAGCCAATGGCAGCGCTCGTCCCAGGATTTCTCCAGGTATTCGATTGCGCGGTCGTTGTCTCCCAAGCCGATATGGATCCCAGCGAAGAAGTGCGGCGCGACATATTTGTGGTTTGCAAGTTCGGACAGATCGTCGAGCACTTGAAGTGCATCCTTCGCCCTTCCCGATTTTCCGTAAGTGTGTGCCAGCGCGGCGCGCATCAGAGGACTGCCACCTGACAGGCTCACCGCTTTCTCACCTGCGGCGACGGCCGATTCGTAGCGTCCGGTTATCCGGTAAAGCAGGCCGAGAATCCAGTAGGTGACCGGGTAGTTCGGATCCAGTTCAACTGTGCGCAGGAGTTGGTCGACGGCGTCGTCGTATCGACGAGCCATGTAGGAGGCCCAGCCGATGGCCACGTTGATAATGAGGGACAGCGGATCGAGCTCCTGGCTGTTTTTAATCCGGGCCATCGCTTCGACGTGGCGGCCCATCGTCATCAAATATTCGGCGTACCAATGATTGGCGGTTGGGTAGGCGGGATTCAGTTCGAGACTGCGCTTGAATTCTGACTGAGCTTCTCCCCACTGCCAATCGTGAAGCCACAACACTGCGGCCAGTGGCGTGTGAGCCTCGCCGAGATCCGGGTCAAGGCGCCGGGCGGTCATCGCCGCAGTTTTGCCTTCGGGGAACGCGTCCTTTGGGGGCAGATAACTGTTCCATCCCAAGAGCACATACGATTCAGCCAAGCCAGTGTAGGCCAGAGCGTAGCTGGAGTCTTTCTCGACCGCTTGTTGAAAATATCCGGTCGCCTTGTAGAATCCTTCTTCCGTCCATCTGTTCCAATGATGACGGCCTTGCAGGAAGAGGCGGTAGGCCTCGGCATCTTCCGTGTGGCGCCTGACGAGCCGCTTTTTTTCCGTGCGCGTGAGCTGCAACCGCAATTTTGCCGATATCTCGTTGGAAATTTCGTCCTGGATCACGAAAATGTCGCCGAGCTTGCGGTCGAATTGCGCGCCCCATAGCTGGGATCCTGTCGCTACATCGACCAGCTCAGTCCCAATGCGCAAAGAGCCTCCGCTTTGCATCATCCTTCCCGTGAGCACGGCGCGCACATTCAGCTCGCGCCCGACGACTTGAGGGTCAATCTCCCGGCCCTTGAAGCGAAAGACCGTGCTCTGCGCCATCACGCGGAGTTTTGGCACCGTTGCGAGGATATTGATTAGGCTGCCGGTGATCCCGTCACTGAGGTATTCATTCTCGGGGTCGCGACTAACGTTTTCGAAAGGCAAAACGGCAAGCGAGTCAACGACCTTTGAGACTCGCTGCGGGCGGAGTCCACGTGTATGACTTGTCAAAGTCCGCGACTTCTGTGTGGCGGTCGAAGATAAATGACTTGGGTCTGATATCGCGGCTGATTCGGAGCCTTCATCTCCGACTCTTCTGCCCGAGTCGATTTCTCCCTTTAGTTGTCGCAGATCGGCGAGCATGTCGGCGGTGTGCTGGTAGCGCTGGCCTCTGTCCTTGTCGAGCGCCTTGTCGATGATCTCCTCCAGCCTCGGAGGGATATCGGGGTTGATACCTCGCACCGCAGCAGGCGGCCGCGTCAAAACGGCCTCAATAATAACGCCGCCCGTGCCGCCGCTGAACGCCTGACGACCAGTCGCCATTTCATACAGCACGAGACCGAGCGAGAAGATATCCGTGCGCGTGTCCAAATCGTCCCCGCGTACCTGCTCGGGTGACATGTAGGAGGGCGTGCCGCTTATGATTCCAACGATCGAATTGGAATCCTGCGAATCGCTGCCATCCTGGTCCCCAATTGCGAGCCCTTTGGGAACAAGCTTTGCAAGGCCAAAATCGAGCAATTTGGCTTGACCGCGCTTGGTCACGAAGATATTCGCGGGTTTGATATCGCGGTGAACGATTCCTTCGGCGTGTGCCGCATCCAGTGCGTCCGCCAACTGCACGCCAAGCGTCAGAATTTCGTCGACTGGAAGGGCCTTCCCGTGGATGTGACGGCCCAGAGTTTTTCCGTCGATAAACTCCATGGCAATGAACGCGCGGCCGTCCTGCTCGCCGATGTCGTAAATCGTGCAAATGCCGGGATGGTTTAGAGCGGATGCGGCGCGTGCCTCGCGACGAAAGCGCTCGAGCGCCTTAGGTTGTTGCGCGAGTCTTTCAGGGAGGAATTTCAGCGCCACCGCTCGTTCAAGCCGGCTATCCTGGGCCTTGAATACGACGCCCATCCCGCCGGCACCGATTTGCTCCACGATGCGATAGTGTGAAATCGTCTGGCCAATCATTGGCAGGCAAGGTTCTGAGTGAGCCGCAACTTCGACTACCGTGTTGGATCGTCGGGACTGGCGTTGGTAAACGACTTTGTTCTTTCCGTCGTTGGAGGTTTTGGCGATCCAATCAGACTCAGAATGTTCGAGCCGTCCCCGAATTTATCCGCAGCCGCGAGCGGCTCTTGCTCAAGGGTAATGTTCTTGTTGCACACGGTGCAAACCAGGGCTGCGTAAGCCCCGCCATCCGCCTGTCTGAACATATTGCAGCGCATGATGCGCCTGCAACATACCGGAACCCACAGCGTGGAAGCTTTATCCGCAGCCATGCGCCGCCTCGCGATTAAGAATGCCGGATTATACACTGGAATCCTTTTGTGCCAGAGTGGAAGGCAACGCTCGTCAGCTTCCAGGCCTGCGTCACGCAGCGTCCAAGAAGGGTTCGGAGCTGCGGTTGATTACTCGCGGAGTGAACCAAATCGATTTCATGTGCGGGGATTCCTCCCTGTGGGCCCAAGCACCTTAGGAAATTCAGAAAGGAGGAAGATAGGAACCCGAGAAAGATCCCTTGTTGCGTGATTCTCCCGCTCGGCCTCGTGGTAATCCCATCAACCTCGTGCGCCCAAGCCCAAATAAAGGCGGAAAAGCCTAGTAGATATCCACTTCGCGGAACCCCAAGCCCTTTAGCATGCCCGAGATTGTGCTTTGCGCGTTGTTCGCGGCGATCTTGAGGATGCCATCTTGCACCGCGGCTTGCTGGAGTTCGCGCTCAGCCTCTTCGCGGACTTCGCTTTCAAGGTTGGGGTCCGGGGTAGAGAAGAGGCCAGTGTCCCGTGAATACACTCTCGTTCTGGCATTATCGATGCGCGTGCTCAGGACCTCCGCAGCAGGCAGGTGAATTGACACTTTCTGGCCTTGTATTAACACGTCGCTTGACTTCAAATTCGCGAGATTGATGCCGCCAACCACTTCTCCGTGCACCACCAGGAGCAAACGGTCACCCGCCAGGAATTTCGGTAGATAGGCATTCGCGTGTTCGCCTGAAATAATCTTGTCCATCGTATAGTTCACGGTTTCCAGCCGCTGAAGCTGCTGAATCTGATGAACCACGGTCGGCTGATCCACATTGAACTGCGTGCGTCCCCCGCGCAAAATGCCCATCAGGTGCAATAGCCCGATCCCGGTGGACAGCCAAAGCACCGCTCCCAGTAAAATAACCGCAAGAAACGCGCCCAAAAAGACGCCAGGAATCCAGGAGGACACGCTCGGAGAACTCCCTTGCTTTCTGAGAGGTGCCTGCCCGTTGGCAAGAGGCGCTTCGTCTATCGTCATCTGTTGGCCTAGCGACTTCAGTGTAGACCAAGCCGAAAATCATTGCCCGCAATCATTCAGAACACTTTCCCAAGATGGTCGTACGGCGAAGTCCAATTGGTGAAGGTCCCGACGAACCCAATGCGCTAAGATGTCAGTCGTACGGCGAACTAGATGCACAGGCAGTAGAAAGCGAGGCTGCATCGATGTGGGGCAAGCCGCCGTTTTCCATCCCGGAAGGTTCTGTTTCGGACTCGTTCGAAACGGGTGCGATCAAAGCGATTTCCCGTTCGGAAATGACAGCGCTTATCTCCGATTCGTTGATCCGGAGAGGCTCGGAACTCGCGGGAAGACGCGTCGAGATAGCGGCGAGCAGAATGGCCAGCAAACGATTGCGTTGCGCGGATCGCATATGTCAACCATCGAGCACAAGATTTACGCGAATAGTAGCACGGGAGAGCACTTACTTCTGTGCGTAAGGGTTCGCCGAGTCCAAACAGTGGCCGTTTCTACTTCTTTTTACTTCTTCAGTGAAGGGTGGTTTTTCGTAATCCAGTCTTCGACTTCGCTGTAAAACTGGGACGCCTGGACGAGGATTTCCTTCGCTTCCGTCTTCGTCGCAACGTTGGAGAAGGTGTAGTCGATGGTATTTCGCTTTCGCCGACAAGTTTCGAAATAATCAGCGTACTTGTGCATCGGTTTGCCCAACACAAGTTTCGTGCTCTCTAACGACAACCGGTGATGTCCAACCTTGCTCATGATCCGATATCCCGCACAGGCAATCGCCATGTTCGCGGCCTGGAGTGCTGCGTTGTAAGCAGTCGCGAATCTCCGATCTGCTGAAAGGCCGGCAATGCCCGCGTCTGCGAGGTCGCGAGCGATGAGCGCCCGCATGTTGTGTCCAGTTCCTTCTTCGAGGTCTTGTGTTTCTGGGCTTCCTTATTTGCCAGCAAGCTCGTCCAAGTCACTCTGACCTCCTTTCAGAAACTGTTTCCGCCCTCGCAACACCGCGGCGAGAAAATGGTCGCGCGATTTGACTTTCTCCCGGAACTCCTCTGGTGAATAGGCCGTGACATTGACCTCTCTGCCGAGGCGCTCCTCCACCTTGCGGAGCGCGGGTGACAGATCAGCGATGCCTGCGCTGGCAATCACCATCACATCCACGTCACTCATCGCATGTTCCCGACTCCGTGCCACGGAACCATATATGAGAGCACACTGAATCTTGCTCCCGAACGGCTTTAGTATCTGTTCTAAGATTGGAGCTACCCCTGCGGTTTTTTCGAAGAGCTGCTGCAGGTCTCGGAACACCGCGGACTGAGTCTCGGCCTTGAAATAAGCCCTTGTGCCTTCCCGACGATGCACCAATATTCCGCTGGCCACCAGAGATGATAACTCCCGCTGAAGGCTCGACGGGCTCGTGCCCAAACGGCCGGCGAGTTCCGAAAGATACCACCACTTATCTGGCTGGCCGAGCGTGGCCGCGAGCACACCTTGCCGTACCTGTGGGAACAACGCGGTCAGCACGGGAGAGTTACGCATATTGCGTAAGAGTGTCAACTGCTAAAGGAATAGGGTTTAAGGGGATCTTGCCATGTGCGAGGTCGTCTTATTGTGTGGCCCAAGCCGAGTCAATGAAGCCGGAAAGTTGGCGGTGACGAACACGACGTTTGCCTTTTCTCTGAAAGATATTCCGTGAATAATAACGATCGATGGAAAAGGATAAATGGACTTCGGGTGCGGATTACGACCAGTGGATGGGGCGCTGGAGCCGCCTGCTGGCTCACGAATTTCTGAGGTGGTTGAACATTCCCGTCGGTCTGCGATGGATCGATGTGTGCTGCGGCAGCGGCATGGTCACCGAAGCCATCGTTGAAGTCGCCGCGCCGGAAAGCATTGTAGGAGTGGACGCTTCCAGCCAGCAGATAAGCTTCGCTCGCGGGCATCGCGCGAATCCCAAAGTCACTTTCGAAACCGGTGATGCGATGGCGCTGCGTTTCCCTGATTCCAGTTTCGACGTTGCCATATCCGGCCTGGGGCTGAACTACCTTCCCAGCTCGGCCCGCGCGCTTGACGAGTTTCGCCGCGTGACGTCCCGGGGCGGCACAATCGCAGTTTACGTGTGGGACTACGCTAGCGGCGCAACGTTCCTGCGCAAGTTTTGGGACGCTGCCATCGCCATCGACGCCGAAGCGGCCACTTTCGACCAAGCGCAACGTTTCCGAATGTGTACGCCGGATGGTCTGCGCAGCCTCTTCGAACAAGCCAATCTGGAAGACGTGTCCGTGCATGCGCTTGAAATCGTCACGCGCTTCACCAGCTTCGACGATTATTGGCAACCGCTCCTGACCGGCCAAGGCTCAGCGCCAAACTACCTCGCCACGCGTAATCCCCAAATCCAATCGGAAATCCGCGGCCTCCTGCGCGACGCGCTGACGACGAACAGGCAGGGCGCGATCGCACTCCCCGCCCGCGCCTGGGCCATCCGCGGCCGCAAAAACCTCTAAGTCTTCTTGTTTCCAAACGGTTGACTACTTATGAGAAAGCGGAGGCCCGTCGACTTCGTAGTTGCCGGGGCTAACTTCCACAAACTTATTTGACACAAACGTGATCAAAGGATTCTGTTCCACATCGAAAAAGTCCTTGCCCTTGAGTTTGCGTTCTTCATGCCGCTTCCGGTATCCACGCTGGCCGCATGCATTTTGATCACCAGGGTGCCAGTAGATTCGTCCGCAGACGCAAACGTCAAAAGGAAACGCACCGGAGGCCAATAGGCAGAGAAGACGCTCGGAGCGTAGCGCACGCCGTTGTCAATTTCAGTTTCGCGCATCTGAGAGGCCTATGCGGAAAAAGGGATCCCTGCTAATGAGGCGGCTTTTTCGGCGATGAATGATCCGGTTCCGGCGGCCCGCCCACGAATCGCGCATCCGCCACACCCAAAATCGCAAACGCCTCTCGCTCCGTGCGAACCACATGCAGATTGGGACGCGTCGACGATCCGTGAAGATCAAACATTCGCGCCAACCCGAACAGTTCAGTCGACCCCGCAATAATGATTCGCGGAATATCGGGATCCGGGAAAGCCGGCGGCTTCATCGCCAACTCGCGGATAGTTTTGGAGCTAAGGTTAACCACGGTCACGCCCGACGTGTCCAAAATCCCGATGTAGGAAGAGTTCAGCGCGCCGTACTTGGATGCAGTCGCGTAGAATTCCTTCAAAGTCTGGTCAGTGATCAAGCCATCAAAACGGCATCGAATGATCTTGTTGCTCAAATCGAAATCAAAGTGGTAGGGCATGGGGAAAGGGCTCCAGCACAGATCAGCAAGCGCGAAGTGATTTTGCCACATCGCCTCCGCACAAGCTGAACATTTCAAGGCTTCTTCGCGCCTCTAAGCTTCGCCGTCAGCTTCGAGACCCAATCTGCGTCAGGAACAGCAGCCCCATTTTTGACCTGCAATAAGAAACACCTTTGTACGCGTTGTAATCTCCGAGCCGTTCTGCTTCCTCGAAGCACGGCACAGCCTTGCGAAACCGTCCGAGTGACGCCAGCGACGCACCCTTATTGTTCCACGCCCAGGCATAAGTTGGATCCAGCGCGATCGTCCGCTCGTAGCACTCCAGAGCTTCGGCGTGCCTGTTCAAGTCGCTTAGCGCTACTCCTTTGTTGTACCAGGCCAGCTTTTCTTTTGGCTCAATATCGATCGAGCGTTCGTAGCAGGGGATTGCTTCCGCAGAACGCTTCAGTTCCCGCAGAATCCTCCCCTTTGCAGCCATAGAGTTCCGGAACCGGGCTCCAGCTCCAGAGTCTTTTCGCAATGCAGCAGAGCCTGTTCGAATTTCCCGGCAGCGCAAAACGCTTCGCTGAGTCCCTTTCTCGCATCCGTGTCACCGAGCCGCCATGCTTCTTCGAACGCTACAATCGCTTCGTTCAGGCGTTTCAACCTAAGCAGTGCCAAACCCTTGTTGAACCATGCCCGCTTGATCGTCGCATCGAGCCGGATCACTCGTTCAAAGCAATCAAGCGCTTCGTCATATCGCTTCATGTCCAGCATTGCCCGGCCGCGAATGTACCAAGCATCCGGCGAACGCGGATTCAGCACGAGCGCCGAATTTGCCGCCTCAGCAGACTCTTCGTTTCTGTCAAGACGGTGGAGAGTGTTTGCCTTGTCCACCCACCCATCACCTGCGGCGCAATCTCCACCGCTCGTTCATGGCACTCGAGCGCCTTCTCGTTCTGGCCCAGCAGTGCCAAGGCGATTCCTTTTTCCGACCATGCGTCCGCGTTGCCCGGCTCAACCTCAATCGCACGGTCAAAAAACTCGATCGCCTGGGCGTAATGCTTCTCGACCAGCTCCGCGTGTCCTTTTGCAAAAAATTCCAGCGCGTCCATGGCGCGGAATAATAGTCCACGCGTAGCTAGCGCAACGGGGAGCCGCGCCCTCCGAGGCGGATGTCCCTCACCACCCGTCGTGTCCCTTTCAGGATCATCGCCGCGACCAACGATGCCGTGCAGCCTTTCGAAAATCGCCTTTGTTAAGGCCACTTGGCAAGACGCTGAGAGGGCGAAGACTGACCGCGCCGTAGCCGTCGCGTGCAGTTCAAACAGCAAGAGCGTGGCCATTCGCTCCGGCGCGTCTTACCAGGCACAATCTGGACTAAGCAAAATGCCTGAGTACCCATCGCAGCGAGGGGAGCGGCAAAAATCTAGAACTTTCGTGGAGCCAGCTTGTCCAGCGGGGGAATGGAGGTCGACCCGGTCAAGGTGTGCTCCGGGGGTTGCAATCCAGTCTTCATTGCCTTTGCCAAAATTTCAATGGCCTGGCCGGCCAGAGGGGGAATGTGAATTGTTGCAGCGAGCAATCCATCGCGCACCCACTTCTGGCCCGTCTTGGGGACGCCATCGCAACCTGTAAACGGCAAATTGAGCCACCGGGCGCGTTCCTCCTGGTTCGTTATCTTCTCAAGCGCATTGCGAGCACCGATAGCCATCGAGTCATCTTGCGCTCCAACCAGATCGAACGGCACTTTTTGCGACGTAACCAGCTTCAACCAGGAACTTACCGCGCGTTCAGCGCTTTCTGCGGTCCATTGTCCCTTCAGCATGGTCACCTGTATATTCTGGGGCTTCGTTTCCAGCATTCCCAGAGTGCGCTCCTGCGCCGACGAACTGTACGAAGGCCCCTCTATATAAAGAACCGACCCGCCTTGCGGCAGCAACGCGGCAAATTGTTTTCCTTGAATGCGGCCAATCTCCGTGTGACTGGAACTGAGCGTGAACACGAATCCCTTCGCGCTGCGGCGAAGTTCCTTAATGTAATCCGGTACCCGGTTCAAGACGACCCACGACATGCCCGCATCACACGCCACTTTGGCCACTTGCGAGAGCGCGCTCCCGCGAACTGGCTCCAGCACAATCCCAGCAGGCCGCGACTCCGCCGGAGATTGGATCGACTTCAATACATGAGTGCTTTGATTTACAGCGTCGTTGTCCGCATAAGCCACCTCTACATCGATTCCCAGTTTAGCTGCAGTGTGCTCCGCGGAGAGAGCTTGTTCCACTTGGAAATCATTGTCGCGCGTAGGCAGAGAAACCAAAATCTTAGGCCGCTTCATTCTGTTAACACTACTCCCAGTCCGGTGGCTGTTTCTAGCCTATAACGGCCGTCACGTGTCCTCGATAGAAACGTCGCAACAGGCACCGCCCTTGCGCGTTCGTGCCCAAAGCAACCCGTAGCTCGCCGTGTGCCTTAAACCGTGTGGTAAACCGGTTCCCGAAATCGGCCAGTAGGATCGAGACACTTGCGACGACGAGGCAAACCCAGATGAGAAATTTATGTGAAGGAATTGTCCGTTCAGCGCCGGAGTCATCTTCTGCGTTGGCCGAACCAGACGCCTCCAGCAGCGCTGCGCAAGCTGGCATAGCCCCGCAATTCGGAGCCGCTGGTCACCGTCTGCATCTCCGAAGACACTTACACGTCGGCGTCTGCCTGAGGTGATGAACGACGGGGGTGCCAACCTCGTAGGCGAGAATGTTGAGACAAAATCGGTGCACAACTTTCTCTCCATAGGTTTTGGCTATTCTATTCGCTTCCACGACGCCGGCGATTTCCCTTTGCGACGGTCGTTCCGTAAGTGGCGAAATCATCGACAGGAGATCCAGCATTAGGGGCGATCGTCAAGATCTTCGTCGAACTGAGTGGAGAACTGAGTGAAGAGCGGACGGATCATGGGAAGGGCGACGCGGTTGATCGACCGAGCTAATCGTCGCCCAACGCGTCCAGAAATGTCGCCGACGGCGCGAAGAACAAGTTGCCTGTGAGGGCATGGCTATAGTCGAGCAGGCGATCGTAATTTCCCGGCGGCCGCCCGACAAACATATTTTCGAGCATCTGCTCCAGCGTGCGCGGCGTGCTGCAATAGCCGATATAGTAGGTCCCAAATTCACCCTGCGCGGCATTTCCAAACGGCATGTTGTCGCGCAGAATTTTCATCTCTTTGCCGTTCTCAACAACTGTATTGAGTGAGCTGTGCGAGCAGGTCGGCTTCACCGACTCTTCCAATTCGATGTCAGAGAGCTTCTTGCGCCCGATAATGTTTTCCTGCGCCTCCGTGGATAGCGCATTCCACCCTTTCATATCGTGCAAATATTTTTGCACCATCACGTAGCTTCCGCCGGCGAACGCGGGGTCTTCCTCGCCGACCAGCGCCACGTCGGCCACTTCTTTGCCTCTCGGATTCTCCGTCCCGTCAACGAAGCCGACCAGATCGCGGTCGTCAAAATTCTTGAAGCCGTGCACTTCGTCCACCGGAGTAACCGCGGTCCCGACTCGCGCCATGATCTGAGTCGCAAGTTCAAAGCAAAGGTCCATGTGCTTCGAGCGAATGTGAAATAGCAAATCGCCCGGTGTAGACACAGCATGTCGCGCTCCTGCACGAATCTCGCGAAACGGGTGCAGCTCTGCCGGACGCGGCTGCCCAAAAAGCCTGTCCCATGCGCCGGACCCGATTCCCATGATGCACGACAGCCCTGCTTCTATATTGCGAAATTCCACCGCTCGAAAAATGCCGCTTAAGTCTCCGCAGAACGACCGCAGTGTCGGGCGAACATCGTCGCCCGCCTTTAGCGTCACCACCAGGAAAATCGCCGTCCGCGAAAGCGGCGCCACAATTGCCTGCGAAACGACCGGCTGCGCGACAACACGCGCCACCGTGGGCGCGCTCTTCGGATCGGACTCCACGGTATTTCCTCCTGGCAGGATTTAGAACGTGAGGAACTCGCGCAACATCCGGCAGACTCTACCTTCGCGGACAAATCGCTGTCAATACAAACAGCTCAGAGGAGAACCCCCCCCCCCTAACTGCTGTCGACGTTCTTTTTATCCCGAAATCGTCCAGTCGGCGAAGAACGCCGCCGGCAGCAGCAACGTTGCGGCGCATTGTTCCCCTGGGGTGCAACAGGTAGCACTCTCGATGCACTGGTGCAGCGCGATGCGGCGCTTCTCGGGTGAAAGCGAGTCCCGACCCCGAGCTGACCTTCCGTAGCCTCAATGCCAATTCCGACCCAAATGAATCCCAAAGTCAGCAGCTCCTGTTGACATCCCACATGTCCGGTGCAATACTCCTGTGCGCACACCACAGGAGGCATAATGTCCGCCGACAAGTCCGACATTCTGCAAGGCACGCTCGATTTGATGGTGCTAAAAACGCTCGAAGCCATGGGCCCGTTGCATGGCTACGGCATCGCTCGCCGCATCGAACAAATCAGCAAAGAAGCTTTGCAGATCAATCAGGGGACGATTTACGCGTCGCTCGTGCGCTTGATGCAGAAACGCTGGATCTCCGGCGCCTGGGGCACCTCGGACAACAATAGAAAAGCCAAGTTTTATTCCATCACCAAAGCCGGACGGACGCAGCTTAATACGCAAGCCGAAAACTGGGAGCGCATCTCCGCCGTAATTGGACGCGTCCTGCGCATGGCGGACCGGGGATAACAAATGCTTAGTTGGATTAGAACGCTTGGTTCTCGAACTCGCGCGTGGCTTTCGCCAGATCGCATCGATCAGGATTTCGAGCTCGAGCTTTCGACGCATCTCGATATGCTCACCGACGAAAATATTCAACAGGGCGTGCCGCCGGAAGAAGCGCGGCGAGCTGCTCGCATCAAACTCGGCGGCGTCGCGCAACTCAAAGAAACGAACCGCGAACTCCGCGGCTTGCCATTCATCGAAACTTTTTTCCAGGACGCGCGCTACGCCGCCCGCATCCTGCGCAAGAACCCCGGCTTCACCGCTGTCGCGGTGCTCACCCTCGCTCTCGGCATCGGCGCCAACACCGCCATCTTCAGTGTCGTTTATGCTGTGCTTTTAAAGCCGCTGCCCTACGCGAATCCCGATCAATTGGTCACCGCGTTCCAGGCGAACACCCAGGAGGGAGTTCCGGAAACCGGCGTCTCGTATCCGAATTTCGAAGAGTGGCGCGCGCAGAATCATGTTTTTAGCGAGTTGGCAGGAATTACAGCTCACCAGCTGACCCTCACGGGACGTGGAGAGCCTTCCGTTGTGGACACCTGTGTAGTCACGCCGGAGCACTTTGCGCTTCTGGATGTGAAGCCACTACAGGGCCGCATTTTTTATGCTGAAGACGGCACGCAAGGTGCCCCACCTGCCGTCATCGTGAGTGAGCATCTGTGGCGGGGGACCTTAGGAGCAGACCCCAAGATCCTTGGGAGCTCGATTATCCTCGACCAGCGTCCGTTCACCGTCGTTGGAATCATGCCTGCGGGCTTTCGGTCTCCTTTTTTAAACACGAAGCAGGAAGTCTGGATCCCGCTCGTTCAGGACCCCCTGTTTGGAAACTGGATGGCTCGACGCGGAGGGCATTGGCTACCAGCCTTTGGACGACTGAAACCGGGTGTTTCCATAGCTCAGGCACAGGCGGAAATGGATGCGATCAGCGAAAGGCTGGCGAGCGAATTTCCGGCGGAGAACAAAGGCTGGACGGTCCGTCTCGTGCCGTTGCAGAAAGAAATTGTGGGTGACGTTAGAACCGCGCTGCTGGTACTCCTGGGAGCTGTTGGCCTCGTTCTCTTAATTGCGTGCGCCAATATTGCCAACTTGCTCCTTACGCGTGCCACTGCTCGCTCGAAAGAAATTGCCGTTCGCGCTGCCCTGGGAGCCGGGCGCAGCCGAATTATTCGCCAGTTGCTCAGTGAGACCGCCGTTCTCGGTATGCTCGGTGGAATGGTCGGTATCGCTCTTGCCTACGCGGGAGTCCAAGTGCTCAGTTCTCTCATTCCTGGGGATGTGCCGCGCTTGAACGCAATTCACGTGGACAAATTGATCTTGGCTTTTGCGTTGGTTCTCTCCGCCATCGCGAGTGTGGCCTTCGGATTGGTCCCGGCCATGTTTTCCGTTAATTCCAATATAGGAGGAAGCCTTCGCGAAGGCGGCGGCCGCTCGGGCGAAAGCCGAAATCGGCGCCGCGCGCGAAGTGTCCTTGCAGCAGCCGAGATTGCGCTCGCTATGGTTTTGCTTGTGGCGGCGGGTTTGCTGCTTCGAAGTTTTTCGAAACTCACGGCTGTCAGCCCCGGCTTCGAATCTCACAACATTGTAAAAGCCGAGGTCTCGCTTCCTCAATTTCAATATTCCAAACCGCAGCAGTGGACTGCTTTCTCCGACGAATTGCTCACCCGCGTCCAGGCTCAACCCGGGTTGCAAAATTCCGCCATCGCCATCCCCGTGCCCATCGTCGATGGCTTCATCAACCTTGGATTCGAGATCGAGGGCGCTCCACCAAAGTCTTCCAGCGAATCACGAACCGCGGACTACGTCTCTGTCAGTCCCGAGTATTTTCGCGTGATGGGAATTCCGCTTTTGTCCGGCCGAATCTTCAACCAGCAAGATATCGCCTCCGCGCCGCGGGTCACGCTGATCAGCAAAGCATTGGCGGAACGTTATTTTCCAAACCAAGATCCCATAGGCGAGCATCTGAAGTTCGGCTTTCCTCCCAACGGGGACGTCTCGCGCGAAATCGTCGGCATCGTCGGCGATGTGCGCGACACGTCGCTCGGTAATGCTCCCGGCCCAATGATGTACGTCCCTTGCGCCCAAGCCCCTTTTTGGGGCGCGGATTTGGTGGTGAGAAGCACCTTAAGCACATCTGCTGTCGCCGCCGCTATCCGCCAGGAAGTCCGAAGAATTGATAAAGACTTGCCGGTCACCGACGTCGGAAAATTGCCTGACCTCCTCGACGCGTCCGTCTCGCAGCAGCGCTTCCGCACTTTCCTGCTCGGAGTTTTCGCCGGTATGGCCCTAGTCCTCGCGGCCACCGGAATCTTCGGCGTGATCTCCTACTCTGTCTCCTGTCGCACCAACGAAATCGGCATCCGCGTCGCTCTTGGCGCGTCCCGCTCCACAATTCTTCGCATGATCTTGCGCGAAACTCTGCTCCTCACGTTCGCAGGCCTCCTCGTCGGAATCCCCTGCGCCCTCCTCGCCTCTCGCCTAATCGGCCACATGCTTTTCGGCGTCTCCGCGCATGATCCGGCTACGCTCGTCGCTGTCGTCTTTGTGTTGGCGGCTGCGGCGCTTCTCGCCGGATACGTTCCAGCGCGCCGCGCGATGCGGGTGGATCCCATGACCGCGTTGCGATACGAATAGCCCAGGGGTTGGAATCGAAAGCCTTGCAAGTGCTCGATCTAGACCGGGACCATTTCTGCGCGAACGGCAAAAAGGATTCGGCACCTCCGCGGGTTTCAGTTGCGGCCGGGCGGGCCGGTGCCGCGCCCGCGAGTTGGCCACCCTACCGCAATGACTCGAAGAGCTTGCCGATTGTTCGGTCGAGATTTGAGTCGGTACGGCGGCGTGCTTCGATCTTTTTGATCGCGCTTAAAACCGTGGTGTGGTGTTTGCCACCAAATTCTCGACCGATCTTGGGAAGAGACGCCGAAGTGAGCTGTTTGACTAGATACATTGCGACTTGACGGGAGAAGATGACGGACTTGGAGCCGCCCCGCAACTTGAGGTCGGGCGGGAACACTCCGAAGTGCCCGCCCACGCGTTTCTGGATCATCTCAATCGTCACGCGCCTGTCACGCTGTTGGATGGACTTCAAAGCTTTGGGGGTGTTCGCGAGCTCCGGCGAAGCGGGAGGCTGCGGAAGCTCTGGTTCCGAGCAGAGAAATTCCAACTGAGTGTCAGACATTCCCACTTCGTCGAGAACTGCCTGGAGGAGTTCGCCGTAGGTTTCAGTGAGTGCCTTCTTGTACAGGCGAGTGGGGACACGAACTAACAAACGTCCATCGTTGGTTTTTTTCAGCCGTGTTGGCTCGAACCAGGTTGCGAAGTTATGAGGATTGACTCTGTGTTTGGCATGCTGTAGGACTCTGGCCCAGTCGTTCATAGGAACAGCCGTTCTCTAAAACGGCTCTAGAATGGAATACACCCACAGGAAGGGGAAATCTGTTCAAAACTGCACAGGGAGGGAGAAATTTATCGCACGAAACACAGGTGCCAGACCAAGGCCGGACCTGACATGATCAATACAGGACAGCCGTTGATGACTACGAAAGCCGGGTCCATGAGGACCACGCCCCGGATTAGATTTGGCAAAACTCATTCGGAACCAATTTTATGTCGCTACCTTGTCTGGCTCTTGCTCTAACAATCCCTTTTAACACCGCGAGGACCTCGCGCGAACGTTATCCTTCCGTATTGGACTCCTCCTAGTCCCAACAGAACAGGCCAGCACTGGCTTTGCAGCCGGCCGCACGTCTGTGGATTGCAATCAAGAGCCGGCAAGACGCTGGCGCTACGAAAACCGAGAGAGCCGCACGGCGAGTTTGAATCAGGATGGAACTGAAAGTTGGTGCCGCGCCCAACGCAGCCAGGGCCCCAGAAGAATTCTGAGTCCGGAGGAATTGGTCCAAGGAAACGCTATGTCGCGAAGCGGGCGAAGGGGGCGTTGACTTCGGTTTGGCGCACACATAAGATTTCTAGCAAGGAATGATTCCCACATGATTGGCCAAAGACTCGGCCATTACCGCATTGTGGAAAAGGTCGGGGCCGGCGGCATGGGCGTGGTGTATCGCGCACGCGATGAGCAATTGGAGCGGGACGTTGCGCTGAAAGTGTTGCCACCGGGGACCCTTGGTAGCGAATCGGCTCGCAGAAATTTCCGCAACGAGGCTTTAGCCCTCGCCAAACTGAATCACCCCAACATCGAGACGGTCCATGAGTTCGGCTCCCAGGACGGAACGGATTTTTTAGTGCTGGAGTTCGTGCCGGGGCAAACGCTCGCGCAGATGCTCGCTCGCGGACCGCTGCCGGAAAAGGAAGTGATCGCGATCGGAATGCAGATTGCGGCCGCTCTCGACGAGGCTCACGAACGCGGCATCATTCATCGCGATTTGAAGCCGGCCAACATTGCTCTAACGACTCGCGGCCATGCCAAAGTACTCGATTTCGGACTGGCGAAATTGCTGCACCCTAAAGACGAAGTCACCACGCAGCATCTGAGCGAGTCCGGCGGAGTGCCGGGAACCTTCCCGTATCTTTCACCGGAGCAGCTTCGGGGCGACCCAGTGGATGCGCGGTCGGACATCCACGCGATCGGAGCAGTGCTGTACGAAATGGCCACCGGCCAGCGGGCGTTCAACGGAATATTATTCTCACAGGTCATTGATGCAATCCTGCATCAGCCGCCCATTTCTCCGCGCAACTTGAATCCGGAAACTTCCGTAGAGCTCGATCGCATCATTTGCAAATGCCTGGATAAGGAGCCTGCTCATCGTTATCAGTCGGCGAAGGAACTTCTGGCGGACCTGCGGAGGCTGACTGCATCGTCGGCGCGAAATGTGGTGCCGGAGTCGTTGCGTCCAACGGTACGAATAAGGAAGAAGGCGTTGCGATATGTGGGCTTGGGCATCGGCGCGGTTTTGGCGTTGGCGGTCGCTCTCGTCGCGCTCAACGTTCGTAGTTTGCGAGACAACCTTTTCGGGCGCAAACCAGTGCAGATTCATTCCATTGCAGTGCTGCCGCTGTCAAACGTATCCGGCGATCCGGAGGAAGAATATTTTGCGGATGGAGTGACCGACGAGTTGATTACGGAACTGGCGCAGGTGGGCGAACTCCGAGTGATTTCTCGAACGTCCGTGATGGCTTACAAGGGCGTGAAGAAACCATTGCCGGAGATTGCTCGCGAGCTGGGAGTGGATGCTGTAGTAGAAGGTTCCGTCCAACGTTCGGGGGACAAGGTACGGATTAATGCTGAACTGATTGAAGCGTCGACAGACCGTCTATTGTGGGGCAAAAGCTACGAGCGCGACTTAAGCGACATCTTGACGCTGCAGGGCGCGATAGCCAAAGCGATCGTGGACGAAATCCAAGTGAAGGTGACCCCGCAGGAGGAAGGCCGGCTGGTGCGGACTCAGCAGGTAAATCCGGAGGCCCACGAAGCATATCTCGCGGGACTTTTTTATTGGAACAAACGGACCGCTGAAGGAGTAAACAAAAGCATCACTTATTTCGATCAGGCCATTGCAAAAGATCCCAGCTACGCGCTGGCTTACGCGGGCTTGGCGGATTCTTATCATTCGCTACCGGAGTTGACCACGGTGCCGATCGAAGAAGCTTTTCCCAAGGCCAGAACGGCCGCGATGAAAGCTCTGGAGCTCGATGACTCTCTGGCCGAACCGCACTCCGCGCTGGCGTCGGTGATTGAGGATTACGATTGGGACTGGACAGGGGCGGAAGCGGAGTACAAACGGGCCATCGAACTGAACCCTGGCCTCTCCAATGTGCGCGCGAATTACTCTAACCTGCTGCTAGAACTGGGCCGCTTACCTGAGGCTTTATCGCAAGCGAAAACGGCGCAGGAACTCGATCCGCTTTCGGTACCGACGAACGATAATTTGTGCGGAGTTTCGTACTACGCGGGTGATTACGACCAATCCATTATTCAATGCCGCAAAACGCTGGAACTCGATCCTATGAGCCAGCAAGCTCATCGCCATCTGGGACAAGCGTACACGCAAAAGAAGCAGTATGCGGAGGCGATTTCAGAGCTGAAGGAAGCGATAGAACTTTCGCATGGAAGCAGCGAAGCCATCGCTGAACTTGGATACGTCTATGGCGTTTCGGGCAGCAAACACGAAGCACAGCAGATACTTCAACAGCTCGCGCAGCCGGTGGACGGCCATATTTCCCACTACCGATTAGCCATCGTGTATGTGGGCCTGGGAGAAAACGACAAGGCGTTGGAATCGCTGGAGGCAGCGGTGAAGGAGCGGTCGCCGGGCGTGGTGCATCTGAGAGTCTCGCCGATATTTGTCGAACTCCGATCCACGCGGCGATTCCAAAAACTGCTGGCGGATATGGGATTGGCGGACGGAAAGACGACGGGGTCTGCTACGCCCTCCAAGTAACAGATATCAGGCTTCCCGCTATCATGCTCAAGATGCGGCAGACCCAATCCAACAATTTGTCTTCATCGCGAGGGTGATGATTGGATTTCCTTCCGCGCATGAACTCGTGCAACGCCGGGTCGGACCCAAAAACACTTTCCAGTTCGCGCCAGGTGAATTCTGGAGGTTTTCGTTTTCCGACGAAATCCGGAGCGTTCGCTATATCCTTCATCTCAGCCGCACCCATAATTTTGGATTTGTCCATGGTGGAAATTTGTGGAGCATCACCATCGTTCCAGACCATCACACGTCCCATCTTCGGGTCATCCGAGTTGGAGAGAATCACGCTCGTGGAATGATTGTTGTCGTTGAACAGAGCAAAAACGGTGGCGTCATTGTGATAACTGAACATGGCGGAATACAACTCGGTTGAGACATGTGCTCCGCCCGCATCCGTTGAGTCCAACATTCCACGAACAATTACGGCGCGGTCCGCGCGGTCAACTAAATCCTGCGCTTCCATCTTCAGCAGTCCTGCTTTCAGGCGTCCTTCGAGGTAGAGCGTTCCCGAGCCGGAGCGCAATTCACCGGGGGAAGCTAAGGCTTGTCCGTAGCCGGCAAGGCCGAAGGCCAATCCAGTCGTTGCGGTTCTGAGAAAATCGCGTCGGTGCAAACTCATTAGCGCCTTCCTTACTTGCTCGATTTATAACGGGACCTCAAATGCCGTGCTCGTGGGCTTCACTCATATCGAGGAAGGATCGTGCGCGACACACAAAGGCAATCGTGCGTTGGGTAGGTGCGTTTTAAATCGTGGGTCTGAGGTTTGTCAAGAGAATTCCGAACGACATAAACAGGTCCCTGGTCGGCAAAAGCGCCTCGCGCCCGATGACAACGTTAAAAAAATAAAAGACCACTCACCCGCCTAATTGCCAACGGTTTTCGTTTATGAGGTGGCGGGAATTCAGTTATATTGTGCTTTGAGACCTGCTGGGCCCTCACGGGAGGAAGAGTTCCATGGGCAATAACATTTGCGGATTCGCATCCGCCATCCTGCTCGCGGCCGCTAGCACGGTGCTTTTGTCATCTGCTGCCGCGCAACAGGTCCCGGCGCAACTCCAGCCACCGGCCAATGAGAAACTTCTTTTCAAGGTTCATGCGAAGGGCGACCAGGTGTACACCTGCAAGCGTGCCGCTACGCAATTCACTTGGACGCTGAAAGCTCCCGACGCGCAGCTCTTCGACCAAGATGGCAAACCATTTGGCAAACATTTCGCGGGACCTTCGTGGGAAGCGAGCGACGGCAGCCTCGTTACCGGCAAAGCCGTTGCCAATGCGCCTTCGCCGGACCCCGACTCGATCCCATGGCTTCTCGTCAACATCGTCAGCCGCGAAGGAAGCGGCATGCTCTCTAGCGCGACAACCATCCAGCGCCTGAACACCAAAGGCGGCAAAGCACCTGCGTCCGGATGCGACGCTTCGCACGTCGGCCAGGAAGTCCGCGTTTCCTACTCCGCTGATTACATCTTCTACGCCCCGAAATAACCTGTTTCCACTTTCTGCCACGTGATTCGTGATTCTTCGGTATTGAGCTGCGGCGGACACCCCTTTTGTGAATTGCAAGCGAAGATACAGCGCTAAGGGCGGTGCTTCGAAGGCAAATGAGCGGGCGGCCTACGAGTTTCAGACGTGCTGGAACTAAACACCGTTTGCCGCGCGGAAAAATGTCGGCCACCCGCGCATGAAACTGAGCTGGAACCTAATCCTCCTTGTAGAATTGTCCGCAGAGGAAGATTGAAATCTCGCAAAAGCAGCTCTGTCGGGAAAGGAAGTGGCGCTCCGAAAGCGTTGACGAATGCGTCGCCGGCGTTCCGGTACCTGCCCGCAGCTAAGAAGATTCGTGCGGCAATTCGGTCTGCTGCGCAACGGGAAGCTACCGAGGTGATCAGCTATGCGGTACCGGCTTTCAAGCACAAACGAACTCTGGTGAGGTACGGGGCGTTTTCGAACCATTGCAGCTTGTTTCCTACTGCGTCAGTGATTGCCGAGTTCAACAACGAACTGAAGGGCTTCGACTACGTCCAAAGGAACCATCCACTTTCCGATCGACAAGCGCTGCCGCCGGCACTTGTTAGGAAACTCGTGAAAGCGCGCCTCGTGCAGGTGCAAAGGGAGAAATGGGTTTCCGCTTGATCCGTGCTGATTCGAGGCGCACTGGCCGAGAATGGCCGATGCGCCTTCGCGGTAACGATGAGGCTTGGAGCGCTACTTTCCTGCGGCGCTTGCTGCGTCTGGGGGAAAGGTGGGCCAGTAGGGACGGTTTGGATCTGCGAGCCGGCCATCGGCGTAACGATCGTGATGGCGAAGCCACGCCATGGTGAAAGGCAGGCCGTCTTCGTCACGACCTTTGGGCACCAGATCGAGGTAGGCGTAGGTTCCCACGCCTACCTCAGTGCCGCGCGCGTAACAGGAATACGTGTGGAAGATGTCACCGTTCTTCTCCTTATAGAAGACGCTAATGCCGGGGGCTTCCTCGCTGGGAAATTCGGTCCACGAGAAGTTGTACTCCACTTTGCCCTTGGACTTTTCTTCTCTGGTGAACGAAACGTGGTAGTCGCGATTGAAATCGTTCGCGAACGACGAGACCCAGTTGAAATGCCAGCCCATGCGCTTTTTGAACTCTTCGATCTTCGGGAATGGCGCGCGTGATACGGCGAGAAAGCTCACGTCGCGCTGAGCCAGGTGCACCAGCGTGCCGTCGGTATGATCCATTAGGAACGAACAGCTCGGGCATCCTTCTTTCCAATCCGGACCAAACATAAAGTGGTACACGATCAACTGGCTTCTGCCGTCGAATAGCTCGGACAGAGTTTTCCTTCCGCCGGGAGCGTCGAAGACATAGTTCTTGTCGAGTTTGACCCAGGGTAGCTCGCGGCGTTCTTGGGCCAGCCCGTCGCGCAGCTTAGTGAGCTCCTTTTCCTTCTTTAGAAGCTGCTTGCGGGCTTCGACCCATTCGGATTGTGACACGACTTTCGGATGTTCAATTTGTTTCTGCGTCATGAAGGGTTCTCCTTTGGTTTGAGACCTGGATTATTATTTCGTTTCGTTCCATTGCGAGCGCGGAAATATTTGTTCATTGCGAATGCGGTTAGGCCGCCTGTCGATGCCGTGCCAACGGCTACCATCGCCGCGGTGACGAGACAAAATGGACACATGTGCGCCTACTTCTGCTACTGCGATGACTGCTTACTTGCCTGCACCTCGTCCGGAGCGTTGGGTTTCGGCCTGCTTGCGGACGCGTTCAAATATGTGCGCCCAGCCTTGGGTCATCCCGCCTTTGAGTTCATCGGAAACGAATCCCAGTGCTGAGTGTCGGAAGGTGATCAGGGTGCCGCCATCCTTCTCGCTGAGGCGATATTGCAAATTGTTTACGACCGGAGCAGACATGAACAGCGGCCCGGTCATTTCGAGCAGCGTGGGGCGCTTGATGGCTTGCACGGTGGCCCAGAAATGGCCGTTGCTGTCGCCGAGGTCCCGATACCAGCGGCCGCCGGGCCACGGCTCGAACTTCATCGGCAGCGGTTTACCTTCGTGTGTTTCGTTACGCGGGCCGATTTGTTCGAGCAGCGCGCCGAAAGTTACCTCCAACGAAGCTCGGACGTGGATTTCTTGATTCAAGGTCAAGGTTAGGCTTTCGATTCCTGCTGCTGTCAACGTCATTGTTTCCTCCTTTATTTAGATGTCGTGATAATGCTTACTTTTTCATTTCGTTTTCCGCGCGTTCTTTTACGCGTGCCAACTGATGGCGCCACAAACGCTCAAAGGTGCCGGCCCATTCGTGAAGCGGCCGGATCGCTTCGGCATTGGTGCGATAGAGCATCCGGCGGCCGTCGCGGCGCACGTTGACGAGGCCGACGTCTTTTAGGACGCGAAGATGCTTTGACACCGAGGGCTGCTCCAAACCCAGAGATAGAACGATATCCCCGACGGGCCGCTCCTGCAGCGCGAGATAATTCAATATTTCCCGGCGGCGAGGTTCAGCGACGGCGTTGAAGGCGTCAGAGGTGGTGGTTGCGCGAGGCATGATGAAGGCATAATACATTCCTATATGGGCATATGTCAACTGAATCTTTTGCTCGCGACATTCACAAGAGTAGTGACGAGGCCGAGGTTCAGGCTCGGGTTATGGACCCGGTTCCGGCGCAGGCGCTTATAGGACTCGCGGAGCCATGGATCGGGGCGGGCAATTCTGCGTCCCGCGATTGTTGCGATTGAGCTTAGGGCAACAAGGGCGGGCGGTTGAAACGCGATTCCGCGTACACTCTGGAGAGATGGCGAATCCGAAATGTCCGAAGTGCGGCGTGGAACTCGTCGCGAAGCCTGTGCCGTGAGCAAAGCAGTTTCCGCAGAGGCTAGAATGTCCGGAGCACGGGTGGCAGCAGGAGGGGTTGCGTCCGATCAGGATGCGCTTTCACAAAGATCGACCGAATTGGTGAAGAAAGGCTATTCGGTCGTGAGACGAGCGTTGAAATGTTAGCCGCGCGTGGATTTAAGCGCCGAAATTCCGAGAAACAACACGAAGATACCGGACTGATTTTGCATCGATCACCGCACGACGGAAGTCGTAGGAAAATCGAGTTGCGACCAGACTCTCAAGCGTGGCCTACCTGCTTGCCGACGTTACGAAATCTAGAACACATCCTCAAGAGCGCGCAAACGGTCTGGCGCGGTGTCGACGACCGGGCACCGGGCCTGCCCAAAAGGTGTCTTCCAGATAACGACACATGCGCGAAGCTTCGACATAGAAATTGAGCGGGCCTCAGCCTATTATGTGTTGCGGAACGTGCATCTATCGGCACCTGCGACTGAGGGGAGATGGAAACGAAAATCAAAATAGCGGTGGGAGTGGCGATCGCGATTGTTTGCTTTGCCGCTTTCTCATTTTTTACCGTCTATTACGTGGGAAACGACATCGAAGGCACCCTCTATTGGAAGGGTAACGAAGCGTATCTTTTCACCGGAGAATCCAAGGCCGGCAATCATTTCAGCTATGTCACGTTTCCGTTCGTTCTCGCGGTACAGTTTTATTGGGCGCCTTATCCAACCGACCGGTGGGGCTGCCCGCTGGTAATTCATGTAACGCCAACGGCGGTTGAGCAGCAGCGGGGAGCGTGCGGTGATCAGCAAGTGCAGGCGAATTTTGTTACGCCGTACGACGATCACTTTTACGCTGTTTGCGAAGGGGCCACGCTTTGCCGTTGGGCGGACCATGGTTATATTCCGGCGACCCAAAAGGAGAAGGGGCGTCTAGATGTGGGCGTGCTGCCGGCATTGGCGCGCGAAAACGATCAGGTAATCAGCGGATGGCGTTTGCATTATTTCCCCGACGCAGGAGAACGCTTCGAGGCTCTGCTGACCGACGGCTCCGTGATTTCCGTCAGGAATCGCGCAAAACATTCGCGATCTTACCCGTTGGTTGTAGTAGAGCTCATGCGTCCGGATAAGAGCAAGGAAAGTTTGTACGACGGCGATGGAGTTCCGCGGATAGTCAGCAAGAAGACCTATACGGCGACATTTCAGACTCCTTGATACGTCCTCTTTCAACGAGATACGACCAACTGGTCCCGTTCGCGCATTTAAACGCAACTGCATGGCGTTCGGCGGGTACCGCGCTAGGAATCCAAATACTTGCCGTGGTGTTTTCGCTGGTGGGCCCGGTGCCGTTCAACAACCGAATCGCGAAATGGACGCCGGAATCGGGCCGGACGACTGGATGGCACAGGAGCACCGGTGGGATACGTACCATCGGATAAGAACGCGTGCACGGCTTATGGCATTCGCACTGTTAGTCCTTGGCGTCGGGCTTAACAGATCGAACCCGCCGCGGAATCGACCACGTTCGTTGCGTTCGAATCCGTAGCGCGGTTTTCCGTTACAGATCGCTCAGTTATTGACACAGCGGACCCTGCCGTCGGGATCGGTGAAGGTATGTTGACCGTCGGGGCATTGGGAGTGTGCTTGCCGGTCCCGATCTGCGTCACGGTTTTGATCTCTCTCTCGGTCGCGATCTTTGTCACGCTCTGTATCTCTGTTTCGATCCGCATCGCGGCGCGCGGCGTCATCAGGCTGCGCCTGAGGGGCTGGCACGGCGGCTTGGGGAGTGGAGCATCCGGAAACTGAAAACGCTAGCAGAAAGGTGCTGATGATAAGTGCTCTTTTCATTCATGATCTCCTGGTTGCGTCACGGCGCGAAAAGCACCGCCGCACATGATGGCATTAAGAACAATGCCCTAGTTGCTTGGGCAGCGCTGTCTCATATCGCACACATTCCATGTATACAGATGGTGTGGGTGGAGGCCGGGTGACCGGCTGATTTCGAAATTGTGCGTGAAAGCGGAGAGCGAAATACAACAAGTTCAACGGCAAATGTGCCGAGCTCGAGTCCGGCGCTACGTTTCAACCTCGCGGGATGCTGGCTCTGCAGGTGAGCAGCGCGTGCTGACGCGTTGGCGGAGAGCGATTGTAAGGAGGACCGACAGCGGTTTCAGTTGTTTGTGCAGGATTTGCAAGAGAGCTTTTGGGGAGACTTCCAAGGACGGACGCGGGAAATGCTTAAGGTTGCTGGAGAGCGATGCCGAACAGCCGCACGGCGGGTCTTTGAGCGATTCCGTTTTCGCTGGCAATCGCGCTACCCGACGATGGTCCGCCAACTGGAACGAGATTTACCAGAGTTGTTGCACTTCTTCGCTTTCCCCAGGCACCTGCGGCGAAAACTCCGCACTACGAACGTGATTGAACGCTGTTTCGTCGAAGTGCGCCGGCGAACAAGACCCATGGTGGTCTTCACGAATGTGGAAAGCGTGGATCGGATCATCTATGCGATTTTCAGTCGGTTTAACGAGGACTGGAAAAACCACACCCTCGACCTATTTACACAAGCAGCTTGACGTCACCCCAATATTTGAAGCTGTTGCGTGGGTTTCGCCGCCTGTGTTAATATGGCGATGCGTTTGTTGCTTCAGGGTTCGTCCTCGGGGTTGCCGACGCTGTGGCTAACAGTCACACAATCAATACATTAGGAGCATCATCAGTGGCAAAAGAGCAAGGTACAGTGAAGTGGTTCAATGCGGCGAAAGGATACGGTTTTATCCAGCGCCAGTCCGGCGAGGACGTCTTCGTGCACTTCTCGGCGATCCAGTCCGAGGGTTACAAGAGCCTCAACGAAGGGCAAGCAGTCGAGTTCGAGGTCAAGCAGGGCCCCAAGGGCCTGCAGGCCGAGAACGTTGTCGGCCTCTAACCCTTTCTAGACTCGTTTTAAAATTCAGAGTTTCGTTTCGAGGGGCGGAGCTAAGTCTTAGCCCCTTTTGACGGCAGCGTGCGAGGCTTGGCCCGCCGAAACGGACTTTCTGCGATAGGGTAGGGATGTGGAAAAGCAGGAAATCTGTGGAATTTTTGATGGGTGGCGAAACAAATATCTTTGTAACCGTTCAAGGAGGGCGCGGTGCAGATTTTATCCGAAGGGCAGTCGGTTCGTCACGAGCAGTACGGAATGGGCACGGTCACGGAGTCGAATACCGAGCGAACGACGATTGATTTCGACGACCACGGCCTGAAGCGATTTGTCACGTCGATTTGGTCCGCGGAACTCATCGGCGAAGCACCCGCGCAGCCGCCCACACGCCGCCGTGGACGCCGCAAAGCTGCCAAGAAAGCATAAACACGCGTCGTTGTCGCGGGCAAATTCAAACTCGGATTTTCGAATAGGTTGCGTGCTTGAAACAAGCTCGCAACCTATTTTGTTTTAGGCCCCCAATTCTGGCGACCAATGCGTGCGGAGTGGTTCTGTTTGTGCGATCGATCAAGCGGGTGTTTGAGCGAGCGAAGACGATCAAGGCCGTGTTGCAGCAGCCAGGCGGGAGATCGTTCGCCGTGAAGCCGGTGATGTTGAACGCGAGCTTTGCTGAGATTCCGTGGATGGGCAGGCTGCTGTTGGACGGACTTTTTGACGGGAACACTGCTTTCGCATGGAAGCATTGTCCGCGCATTCGACGCGGTTCGTTCATGGAGAGCATTTTTCGGGGATACTCATTGGCTTGATGAGCGGCCTGCGGGGGAAAAAACGATCGCGGCTTCGTGTTGATGAACCAGGCCTTGAAAAAAAAACGAAGCAGAAAACTGATCACAATCGGCCGTTCGAGCGTAAGATTCCCCGGGAATAAAATGTGTCCTGTTTTGGACAGTTTTGTTTCATGCCTATGACTACAATCATCGCGCACACCCAATGTCGATGCCCGTCCTGCGGTCTAATGCTTCAACGAAAAATGCGCCCGGCTCCAACAGTTTTAACTGGAAAATCGCGCCTGTCCTGATTCTATTTCACGTTGGCGCAGTGGCGGCGCTCTTCTTCTTTACTTGGAGCGGCCTGTTCCTCGCGCTTTTCTTATTCTGGGTAACCGGAGGACTGGGACTCGGGATCTGTTATCACCGGTTGCTCGTCCATCGCTCGTTCACCACGCCGAAGTGGTTTGAGTACTTTCTGACAATTTGCGGCGCGACGGCTTTGGAAGGGGGGCCTCTGCTGTGGGTGGCCATTCATCGTAAGCATCACCAATTTGCGGACAAGGTAGGCGATCCGCACTCGCCGCGCGACGGCAAGTGGTGGTCACATGCGGGCTGGGTGCTCACTGGCAATTCCTTGCGTCAGGATGTTGCAACGCTCAAACGCTACGTTCCCGATCTGGCCGAGGACAGGTTTCATGTCTGGCTCACCAAGTATCATCTGGCGCCCACGATTATCCTCGGTGTCAGTTTGTACGCTATCGGCGGATCCCGCTTGTTACTGTGGGGCACTTTTTTTCGAACCGTCCTGGGACTTCATGCGACGTGGATCGTGAACTCGGCCGCGCATATCTGGGGTTCGCGACGCTTTGAGACCCGTGATACGTCGACCAACAATTGGTGGGTCGCACTGATCAGTTTCGGAGATGGTTGGCATAACAACCATCACGCCTACCCGGTTTCGGCTCGACACGGGCTCAAGTGGTACGAGATCGACTTCAACTTTTACACTATATGGATGTTCAAGCAGCTCGGACTGGTTTACCGGATTCACCAAGCTACGCTGACGAGGCCTTTGCATGGCCGCCAATCTCTCGCAGATTCGTCCAGCGACTGATTACTCAAACTAAAAGTGAATTTTTTCTGCTTCCTGCGAACGCCGACGTTTGCTCGTCAATTTTGACTGACTTTCCGCCGGTATCACTTCGACAAGCACCGCGAGAAGCGCTTTGAACAAGTGTGCAAAATGCGACAGACGGGAAATTCAGGATTATTCAGAATCGACGAGCCACGGCGGAGCCTGCTCAATATTGCACCCGCAGAGGTCGCCCAGCCCGGAAGAGAAATTCTACGTGCCCCGGGGCGTTGATATTCGCGAAGGTGTCGGTGGAGTGCGGCTCGTCGCAGTTCTCAATTCCGGAAAGCAAGTTGGGGTTGCTCGCTCAAGCGATGGGCAGCAGCGAAGCTTTGATGTGTCCGGAGAGAATGCCGGGCGTCGGTTGCGGCAAGCCCCTGCGAGTGCTGGATAGGGCCATCGTTCGGTTATAGCAATTGAAAGACAGCGAGCATCCTGTCAAACTCCGTCCGTTCGGCATTAACGTGTGACTGGAGGGCAAAATGTCGACGGGAACGAAACTCATAGCACCCAAGAACGGCCAGCATGTGAGCAGCGCTCAGCACGTGGGCGTCTTTGAAGTCGTTTTTGTGAACTCGCTGATGCAAACGGCGAACATCAGATTGGTGGATGGGAGCGGGCACGTGGTTCCCAATGTGCCGTGGACGGAGTTGAGAGCTCTGGACAGGAAGTAAACCAAACGAAGTCGGGATCGAGATATTTCTGGAGGCGGATACGACGTTCCATTCATCGCTCAGATTCAATCGGCTCGTTCAGATTCTTGCTCTGGTTCCAGTTCTCGCGCTGTCGGGGTGTTTCGCCTCCATTTTAAAAAATCTATTAATCACCTCGGTGAAACTGACTCCGGCGAAGCCAACGATCGTGATTGGCGAGACGCAGCCGTTTATTCTGAGCGCGACCTACGCGGACCTTACGACCGAACAAATATCGCCGACGAGAGTAACTTGGTCTTCCGATAATATGGCGATCGCCACGGTCAACAACGAGGGCGTGGCTACAGGTGTCGCCGCAGGAATGGCGGAAATTAGCGGTAGCTACAAGGGCAACAACGCGTCGACGCTCTTGACCGTGACTGTTGCACCGAGCGTGGCTATCGCTGTGCGAGGCAGTTCGCACATCCTGCACGTAACGAATTTCGAGACAAAGCAGGAGATGACTTTCGCCGCGAATGGTTTGGCGGATTCGGTAACGATGTGGAGCGGCAGCGGAGAAGGGGACGGAGCTGAGATTTCTGTTCTTCCAGAACATGGACCGGCGTGGCTCGCGATCCATCCCACCGGGAAATATCTGTATGTGGTGAATCACACTTCCGCAAGCGTTTCCGCGTTCGCCATTGATTGGAAAGCCCGCGCGTTGAGCCCGCTCGTGGGTTCGCCCTTTTTTGCTGGCACGAAGCCGTGGAGCGTTGAAGTGGACGCCGATGGCGCAGGGCTCACCGTGGACCATTTTCACGATTCAACAATTTCGACGAATTCAAAAGTGTCGCGTTTCATCGTTGATCCGGCGACCGGAGCGCTTACGTCCGAGTCTCAATAACGCGGTGGAAATGAAAATGGTCGAAGTTCACGCAAGCCGATAGCTAACCGAGCGGCGACGTTCGATCTTAATTGAAACGAGCTACGGCGTGTGGTAGTGTGCGCGCAAGTTTGGAGCTTGGAGTTGCGAATCGGGCTGCACGCTTTTCGAGACGCGGCTTGCCTTTGACGTCCTGGCGATCTCGGAGACCGCTATGGGGCGTATCGGTCTGCGCAGGGCATCGCTTTTGTTTTTTTGCGCGGGAGTCGCGACGGTGAGTGCGCCGGCGGCGTTTGCACAGGCTCGCGCCCCGAAGATCGTTCCTCCGCAGAATGATTCAGCCTTTCATGCCGGAAAAGATGCAGTAAGTGATAGCGGGACGACGGGTAAAACTTCTGAACTGGCGGTTCCGCCCAGCGGTGCTCCTGCTCCGTCCGACGGCATCGCGCGCGGAGGCGAGGGCGGAATTACATATCCGAAATGCCTTCGATGCCCTCCCGCGTTATATTCCTATCTCGAGCTGGTCCATAAAATTCAAGGCAACGTAACGATGGACGCGGTCATCTCGGCCGACGGTCATCCATCCGACATCAAGATTCTTGGCTCTTTGGGCCCGGGCCTCGATGCGCAGGCGGTAAAGGCGGTTCGGACCTGGAAGTGGCAACCTGCACGCGATGCGACCGGCAATCCTGTCGCTGTGCATCAAATTGTCGTGATTACTTTCCGCGCAGCGAAATAATTAAACCCGGTCTATTGGCGGCGAAACAAAACTCCGAAGCGCGTGCGCGGGACACACGCGCCTCGGAGGCGCCGCTTCCGCTATTCCCACTCACCTCTTCCCTGATGAGTGGATGGCTACGACGCGGACTGCTTGAGAAGAACGTGTTTTCTAATGATGTTCCTCATGCTCATGGCGCCAGTTCCAATAAGCCTGCTGTTGGGCGCGACTGTTCCTGTCGAATTCCCGATATTCCCTGTGCTGCTCGGCAAGATACTCGCGGTATCGGCGGTCTTCATCTCCGTCCCAATTGTGATAATCCTTGTGTTCGCGATCGTAGTAACGCCGCTGCTGCTCCTGTTGCTGGTGATGCTCTTGTTGTCCCTCCTGTTCGGCGGCGGCCAGGATGGGGGGTGCAATAAGGGCGGCAGCGAGAAAGAGCGAGCTGGCGAATCGGAAAGCTGTATGCATGTGTTCTCCTTGGGACGAAGATGAGGCGCGTGTGGCGCTGCTCTTACTCTGCGCTCTTGCTCAATTTGGAGAATGTTCAATACTGCACACCCTGTTGGCGATTTGGAATCCTTTGAGTGGCAATGAAAGGCAGGCAGTGGTTCCCGGTGCGGCGGTGGGACCGAGCGCGTTGGCCGGCTGGGTGGCGAGCAGTTAACAATAAACGGAACTACCTTTTTGCGAATTCGGCCGTAAAATGACTTTCGACATCGCTACGGCTCAGCGGATTCCCGGCATTGGTCAGTAACACCGAGTAGACGATCTCAAATCCGGCGATCTGCGCGGTTAGAAACGCGCGGTCCTGCGGGAGTTCTTGGTAAATGAATTTTACCAACCTGCCGTCTTCAAGTTCCTTGACCCACTCTGCGTCTGCCATGTTCACGTCTTATTAGGCTAGCTCGGCACAATGTCGCGATGGAATGTGGTTTGGCGTGAAGTGTTGTGGGTCGGGAATTTGGGAGTCCTTCTTGTTCAGCGCTAACCTATGGTGACATCGAGGCCGAAGGCATTCTGTTCCATTCCGCACACCTGTGGAACATGCGGCGATTTCAGTCTTTAGGTTACAGGGAGTCTGCATGCAGGGTGGGAGCGAAGAATTCTTATTGTTATGACTAGGATGATTTCTCGATCTGGCGTGTAATGAGCCCAGATTGATTTGATTGTGGCAAGAAAACGTGCAGCGTGCTCCGAGAGTCCTGACGGCAGCCACAGGCGTATGTCATCCGAACTCGGGTGCTTGTAGACTTTCCTTGGCCGGGCCGCGGGACACGACCAGCGTCCCGCGGCCCGCATCATGCACGCGTGCAAGGTCTATGTTGCTCCAACTCCAACCGCCTTTGCGGCTTGATCGAGGATCTTGGCTGCCTTACCGACTTCCTCGACTCCCAAGAACAGGAGCGGCGTATTCCTTGCGGGGTCAATTCCGCAATAGCCGTAATTAATATTGATGCCGGCGTCGCCGAGCCGCACAGCAGACTGTGCGAGAGCGCCGACGACATTAGGCAACTTCACTTGAGCCACTTCTGTCTCCGTGAAATTCACCCGCCCATTTTCGAGCACAGATTTCGTGGCGGTTCGATTGTCGGTCACCATATGAACCAGGCTCTTTCCCGCCGACTCGGGGCTCGACTGAAAACCGATGATGTTGACATCGCGATCGGCAAGCGCTCGGCAGACTTCTCCAAGAGCGCCCGGCCGATCCTGCATCTGAATCGTAAATTCCGTAGCAAAAGACATATTGGCATCCTCCGTTAAACTTAGTGTGTGTTGTGCGCGTTTGTTGCCAGTTTTTTCCAATCGCCGCGAACAAAGGCCGCACATGCAATTTCTTTTCCGTTTGCGACACCGACTTAAAAGTACGTCTGTTTATGCGAGCTCCGACCCTCCCTCGAAGTTGCTGAAATTCAGATAGCTACCGACAAATAACGGCATCGCGTGCTGGAAAAAACATGGAAGTATTACGGAATGAATTTTCGCGCTTTAAGGCGAAACATTTACTTAGGTCTCGAACAAATTACACGGGATGCAAATTGTCCCGTTGGCTTCGACGGCGTTGAACTTTTTCGGCGATTTGTCAAGCGCAGAGGTTTATTGCTTGCGGTGAATTTATGCGCTGAGGTGGCCATTGAACTGCACCTTTTCAATTTGCCGGGAGCACGCATGTGCATTTCAGGATTACGTAGGAAACTAAAACCATCCATATGAAAAGAAAAGGAGACGTGATGGAACAGGTCAAAACGAAATCAGTTGAACCGCAGCAGCGGTACGCTCTACCCGAAGTTTCATGGGATGAACTTAACGAACCTGGCGCTTACGTCGAACGAGGCAGCGGAGATCTTTACCGCATCCCCAAGGAGGCGTTAATTCCGGGCGGATCGCCGATCATCCATAAAGAAAAGCACCGGGGCATCGCGTCTGGTGCAAGTAAGCAGAAATCCGTTCGTGACTACACTGGCAGCTCGCTTGTCTTGTGCCCAACGCAACATCGAACCAAACTTTTAGAACCCGTGCGTGTTCCTGGCCTTTCTGGCCTTCGCATAATATCCCAGCTCACCTTGCGCGACTTGCCACTGCCATAAGGCTTTGGCAGTCAGCCGAAGTGCCGTGTTTCGCATGGATGAGGCGAGCCGTGACGTGGAGCGCACGGCTGGTGAAACGGCCCAAAGCTTTAGCTCGCTGACGCCGATTCGATTTCTCTGCGGTCAGAGGGCATGTTCCAAATCGCTGCTAGCGTCAATATGCTCGCAAGAATTGCAAGCACGCCGTAAATTCTTCGCTGGTGAACACGATGATCCGTTCCTTGATCCAGTTTGCTCATATCATTTCTCCTTAGATTTATGGGAGAAGGCGGGCGGGTCCCTAAGCTCGGGCAATTTCACTGCCATAAAAACATCCAGCCGAAAGGGGCACGAGCCGAGGTCGTCCGTGCCCCATGGCCGAAATACTCGACTGCGAAAACGGAAAGCCGCCTGGTACTAGTCGTGGTCCGGGTGGTCGTGGCGCCAGTTCCAGTAAGCTTGCTGTTCGCTGCGTTCCATCTTATCGAAAGCGCGGTACGACTTATGCTGCGCCTTTAAATATTCTCTGTACGCATGATCTTCCTTCGCGTTCCAATCGTGATAGTCCTTGTGATCCTCGTCGTAGTAACGATGGTCCTTGTCGTGATGCTCCTCTTGCGCAGGCTGGGCATACGTGCTGGTGACCATGATTCCGGATGGAGCCAGAAGTGCGGCGGCCAGAAATAGCGGGCTGATCAATCGGTATGGGCGGTGTGGTCGATGCATATGTGCGTTCTCCTTGTATGAGCTTGAGTGCTGGCGTCTCATTAATAGAGATGTTCGGGAGAGGTGCAGGGTTACGCCTTCAAATGTCCGCAGCTTTTTGGCTTTTAACCGGGTCTGGCGGTCATCTCGCGGCGGGCGGCTCTTGGTCGGTGGGGATGCCGACCGTATGGCGATAGAACGCGACAGCGCGGTTGATCGACGATTTTTCGTTTGCCGCAATCATACGATTGGCATTTTTGCCGGTGCGAACAATCGCATAATAGCGCCACACGTTTTCCGATTCGCGGTCGATAAAATAGATCGACTGCATATCACCGGGATGCAGAATAGGAATGAGGAAGTAGTGCATGGTGGTGAGGTTTTCGATATCGAAAACGATGCGGTTGGACGACGCTTGCGAAATGTGCAGCCGATAGACGGCTTTGCCGGAGAGATTATCGACCTGTTCGAAGTAGAGCGCTGCGCCCTGCTTCATTTCGTCGGGCGTGAAGTCGCCGCGGGGCTGGCCGTTTTGCGCGCCGGTGAGGGCGTGGGCGTCCTTAATAAGGGTTTGCCAGCGCTGGTGAGTCGTGGACCAGTAGCGCACGCCGGCAAGTTGTGAAATTGCGGCGATGTGGCGAAGCAAGCTTTCTGATGCCGATGCGTGGTGAAACCGCGCGGCTATGCTTACCAAACTCGTGAAGCCTGTCGCAGTCCAGCCCGTGCAAGCGGGAGGCCTCCAGTCGGTGCCGAGTTCTGACGCGCTCCACGCTTTTACATTGGCCGGCTCATCCAAACGCGAATAGGGCGCTGTCGGATCGGTTTCACAGGGAGGCTGGGGACCCGCTTCGTATTCAGAGACGATGCTGGCCGATTTGGATCGCAGGCTGGCAAAGGAAATTTGTGCGCCGCCTGCGTGTTTCGATGAAACAAACGCGGTCAAGATCAAGAGGAACGCGGAAAAAGCCGCGAATTGCGATCGACAACTTCGGTTCCCCATGCCCGCTATGACCTCTTGATTCCAATGTACTAGTTTCTTTGATGAAATACAGCAAGGCCGATCGAGCGAGTACTTATAAGGGCCCCCGCGGTCGCGATGAAACTCTACGACAAGATCGCCGAGCGTTCGGGCTTTGTGGTATATCGCAAGCTGCTTTGATTCTTCCGGCGGAGATTTCCTGCAAGTCACGGTGCGCAGCTATCGCAAAGCGATCTTCTGATGTCGCATTGATGTCGCATTGCCAATTGACAGTTGTGACCCGCTGGCGGAAGATGGCGCGCAATTCATGATCAAGCTGGAACAGGTGACTAAGCAGTACGACTTGCCGTCGGAGAAGGGCGGCGAGCTTGTGGCGGCGGACCGCCTGGATCTCGACATTGCCGACGGAGAACTCTTCGGCTTGATCGGACCGAACGGCGCCGGCAAAACCACCACGCTGAAAATGGTTTGCGGCCTGCAAGTGCCGACCGCCGGACGCATCACGGTGAAAGGAATTGACGTTCAGCTCGAGCCGGAAGAGGCGCAGCGCAATATCGGGTATCTCGCGGATTTTTTTTCGCTCTACGACGAACTGAAAGTTTGGGAGTATCTCGATTACTTTGCGCGCGCTTACAAAATGGAGCCGCACACCATCGCGCCGCGCGTGGACCAGGTCTTGCGCCTGATGAATCTGGAAACGAAGCGTGACGCGCAGATCCACGGCCTCTCGCGCGGAATGAAACAGCGGCTTGGCATCGGGCGAGCCATTATTCACGACCCGCCCCTGCTGGTCCTTGACGAGCCTGCCGCCGGGTTGGACCCCAAAGCGCGCGTAGAACTGAAAGTTTTGCTGAAAGATTTGCACGCCGCGGGGAAAACGATTTTCATCACTTCGCACATTCTTTCCGACTTAGAAGAGATCTGCACGAACATCGCCATTATGGAAAAAGGGCGGTTGTTGCGCATCGGCAGGCTGGAAGAAGTGATGCGCGAAGGGAAGAGCGTTCAACGGTATCGCGTGCGCCTTGCACAGCCGGGTTTTGGACTGGCGATGTGGCTGGCCGGGAGAGTGGGAGTTACTGGAGTCGTTTCGGAACCTGCCAGCGCAAACTTCGCATTGGATGGCGGAGATGCGGCGCTCGCCGAATTGGTGAAAGATTTAGTGGCGACCGGAGCGCCTGTGTGCGAAGTTCAGGAAGTGGTGGAAAGCCTCGAGCGCTTGTATTCGCGCATTTCCAGCGGAGAAGTGATGTGAGCGAGTTCGCCGTCAATCCCGAGCTGCTGCGCAACGCTCGGATTCAATTACGCCCGGGACGCGCCATCGCTGCTGCAGTGATTTGCGCGGCTATTTCGCTGACGGCTTGGTCGTACTCTTCCTACGATTCCACGGAAGGCAGTACAGGTTTACTTCGATTGACACTTCAACTGCAAGTACTCGTGTTGTTGCTAGGCGGTGGAATCGCTTGTTTGCAGTCGGTCCATCGCGAAAAAGAGCTGAACACGTTTGATTATCAACGGGTCACGCGGCTCACTTCGTTGGAGCTTGCCCTCGGAAAACTTTTCGGCGCGCCCATCCTGACTTATTTTGTTGTTTTGTGTCTGATACCCCTGGCCATTTTCGCAGCCGTGCTGGGACGCGTTGGGACCCTGCTGGTTGTGGAGGCGTATATTGTCCTCCTGCTTGGCTGCATCGCTTACCATAGCCTTGCTCTGCTGGCTTCCATGGTGCTAGGCCGTGGCGGCACGGCTATGGTGATCTTTGGGTTTCTGATACTCGTGGCTCTTACCTCAAGCGAGACGGGTCGCGGCGAATCCAATTGGCTTCTCGGGGAGTTCAGCCCGTTCGCTGCGGCTTCCTTTTCCATTTGGAGTCCCGGCATGCCCCCCTGGCGCGACATGTTTTTTGGCCGGACGATTTGGCATTTCGCAACACTGCTGGTGCTTTACGCGACTTTTACTGGGTGGTTCCTTCTGGGAATCAAGCGCAACTTGAAGCGCGATCCGGCTACCTATGAGATCTACTCTCCGCTCCAGGGCTTCTGCTTCGCGATGTATCTGAATATTTTGCTTCTGGGATTTTTTAATTGGCAGTCTTCGCCGGGAACTGCGTTCATAAACGATAGTAGAGTTCCCAAAGAACAAGCTGGCCTTCCCGCGACCAGCATTGAGCAGTCGCTATTGCTGTCCAGCGCTTGGATATTCTTTGTGCTGGGAATTCTATTGCTTCGCAATCGCGAACGCGCACGCAGAAGAGTTCACGCCTTGAGCGGATCCGCCGCGGGATGGTGGGCCAGTGTATGGCCAACGCCGTACGTGCTGGGTGGAATCCTTCTCGCCGGTATCGCGATCGTTGAACTTATTCGAATATACCGCCAGCCTGGACAGGACTGGAGCTATCCAGGCGCGCTGTTTGAAGTTGCGTTTTGCGCCGCATGGGTAGCAAGGGACGTTTTATATCTGCAATGGATGAATCTGCGGCGGACGCGACGGCCGCTGGTGTCTGCTTTTCTGTACCTGGTGATCTTTTACACTTGCGCGGGAATTGTGCTCACCGTAACTGAAAGGGTGGTGAGCGAACGTGCCATCGCTTTTAGCGCTCTCGTGGTCCCGTCGCAGTTGTTGCCGCGAATGGTGGCGATGTGGCCGGCGAACTATGGGCTGCTGGCTGGCATCCTTGTCTCATTGGCCGCAGAGGCGTTCGGTTTTGCGTTCCTCCAGCGCAAAAAGCTGCACGAATTTCTAGCTCCAGCGATTTCCGCGCCAGCGTCGACCGCTAAGAACAGCCACCACACAACAATTCTCTCGTCTTCGTAGGGCTTCTCGTCTAACCGGTTGGCAGTGGTAGGCCGGTCGCAGCATGCCTGGCTCGGCAGACAGGCTACCACCCTCGAAAAAGCGGAATCGAGGCCATTCTTACGGCTGGATCAGGTTGTTACGGATGGCGAAGCGGATCAGATCGCTGAAGCTGGCGAAATTCATTTTGCGCATGATGTGGTTGCGATGGCTTTCGACTGTGCGCGTGGAGACGCCAATCATCGCGGCGGCTTGCTTGTTGCTTTTCCCGCTGGCCAGAAGCTGCACCACTTCGAGCTCGCGCGCCGAAAGCGGGGCTTGGTTGTTATTTGAATTGTCAGACCTTCCGCCGGTGTCGCGCACAAAACTTTCCGCCATAGTGGTGGCCAGTTTGCCGGTGAAAAAAGGCTTGTGGTGCTGGATGTGGCGGACGGCGGTGAGCAGCTCGACGTCCGCGTCGGATTTCAAAAGGTACCCGCGCGCGCCGCAGCGCAGGACTTCTCGCGCCACTTCCTCAGAAAAGTGCATGGTGAGTATCAGCACGTCGGTGTTCGGCGACTCTTCCCGAATCAGACGCGTAACTTCCAAGCCATTTTTTTCCGGCATGGTAAGGTCGAGGACGACCAGGTCGGGGCGTTGCTTCGCGACTTGATGCATCGCTTCGGCGCCATTGGCCGCTTCGGCGCAGACTTCCAGCCCTGGTTGGGATTCGATCAATGCACGCACTCCGCGGCGGACGATCGAGTGATCGTCGGCCACCAGAATCCGGTATTTTTTCGGATGCGCGGCAGGAACGGGCGGATCTTTTGTGACCGTTGCTGTCGCTTCTTTCGTCATAGAAGTCGCTCCGTACTGTGGGATGCATAATCTTTCGCCTACGTTAGCTGACCGCCTTCTCTGACTTTGCTCCGCGCCCGAGGTTGCTGGCGGGTGGAACGATCTCCGGATTTTGATCGGAGCGCCGCGAAGATTCCGCGATGGGCAGCTCGACACTGATTGTTGTTCCTCGGCTTCTTTGGCTCTGAATTTCGAGGACCCCGCCAAGCTGCTTCACCCGTTCGCACATTCCCGCGATACCGATGCCCAGCCGGGATTTCGTTCCGCTCGCGGTGGACGGTAGCGTCATCCCCACGCCCTGGTCCTTCACTTCGATGCGGACTTTGCCGTTGGCGCGCTGGAGGTGAATCGACGCCGCTGCACTCTTGGAGTGACGGTGAATGTTGGTGAGAGCTTCCTGCACGACGCGGAACAGAGCGATCTCCATTTCCTTGGGCAAACGCCCAAAGCCTCGTCGGATAGTTACTTTAACCCGAATGCCACTGCGTTCGGAAAAGCCGGCGACGAAACTTCGTAGTGCAGGACCGAGTCCGGCTTCTTCCAACAACATCGGGTGCAGCAGGTAGGAGACCGTGCGAATTTGCTGAATCACTTCCTCGGCGAAATTACGGGCTGAATGCAGGAATTTATTGCCGATTCTGTCCCGCTTCGGCAAGGTATCCCCCACGCGTGCGAGAGCCATTTTCAGGGCCGCCAAGCCTTGCAAAACGGTTTCGTGCAGGTCGCGCGCTAAGCGGCGCTGTTCTTCATCGCGAAGCGTGAACAGCAAGTCCGAGAGGTCTCGCATGCGTGCCTCGGCCTTCAGCCGGTCGGTAATATCCCCGGTTACCCCGACAACACGGAGCACATGTCCTTCGGGGTCACAAAAAGGAGAACCGCGCGCGTGAAAATTGCGTTGCTCGCCCGACGGAGACACATGACGAAAATCGTGCTCGAAAGGCTTGCCAGTCGCGATCGCGTTTCGCAGAAGTTGCTGCGCCTCGATTGCGTCATCGGGATGTACGTTGCGGCTGAGCTCCCGCATATCGATCTTGCGATGGGGGTAATCCATGCCAAAAAGTCGATAAAGATTATCGGAGCACAGCACAGTGCGAAGCTGTGGATCGATTTCCCAGCTTCCGATATTGGCCACTTGCTCGGCTTGCGCTAGCAAGGATTCGCTTTTCCGCAGTTCGTTTTCGGTTTTTTTCTGTGCAGTGATGTCGCGGGTGAGCAGCGAAACCGAAGGAGTCTTGCCGAACCGGCGGGCCACGGGCAAGACCAAGGCGTGAAACCAGTGCTGGCCGTCTATTAAGTTCGCGGGAAATTCTATTTCCTTACTTTCACCGGTGGCTATGACGCGGTGGAAAACTTCGCCGAAGGGACGGAAAACGTCTTCGCCGAGAACTTCCATCGCATGACGGCCGAGAAAATTAGACTGGCGGCCGATGGTGAGATCCTGGCTGGAGCTCCACATGCCCAGGAAGGTTCCGTCCGCGTCCAACTCGAATAGGAATTCGTCGAATGTTTCTACCAGCTTGGCGAGGGGGCGCGAAGCAGCAGCCAGAGAATGTTTCGGCCGGAAGCTGGAGTTACCTCCAGGCGCAGAATTGCTTGCGGCGTTCTTTAGGCGCCGATTCGAATCTGGGTTTTTATACTCGTGATGTTTGCGTGGCACGATGAGTCGCTACCGCCCGGGTTGCAGCATACTTTCCCACCTACGTCTTCGGTACACAACCAACCGTAGCAGGAACGCTAAACGTGATATTGGTGCAGCGGAGCTCGAAGCCAGGATCCCCGTTCCGACCCGAAGAAGTTACTCTAATGTTAATAACAAAGTCAAGAGCGACATTGTACGCTCGGGTACAGAGGCAAAACCCCTATGAACAGCATCAGGGAGAACCTGATGCTCCCTATTTCAGGAGGTCTCTGGGTCCTGAGCGGTCTGCTTGCGGATCCACGGTACCTTTTTCGGTGATGCCAACACGAACGGAGCACGGTTCAAAAGTCCGAGATTCCCAGAATCGCGCTGAGTTGCTCCAGCCGTTTCCCATTTTGAAGCAATTGGTTAAGTAAGCGCCGCAAGCGAAATGCCGTACTGTTGCGAATTGAAACCGCTTCAGCCGTCAACTAGATTGAAGTTCTGGGTGGAAGGGAAGTAGAAGGAAACGTCTCTAAGGAGAGGGATTCTATAATGTTCCGCACCGGATCTCCCGATAACCAAGTTGGGATGGGCGGAATAGTTGACACATCTCATCAGCGCTGCTTGCGGCAGAAACCGCACCCGCACTTAGAGGGGGCCACCACCGCGATCGGACTGGAGAGATGCCAATGTTCGCTGACTCACAGATCTCGTTCACCGAGGAACACGCTTGAAGCGCCATCTGACGCGCGCGGCGAGCGTTTCGATTCGTCCGCGTTTCGCGAAAGCCTCGCGTAGCTGACGGGTTTAGCCCGGCGGTCGCGTCGCTACTCGGCACCATTCCCCGTCAGAAGGGGAAATTATGTCACACACCAGCTCCGCTCGGATCCTGGTGGTGGGCCACGCCTCATCGGTGACTCTCTGCACACTTAGAAGGCTTGAACGGGTTGGTTGTGTCTTTCAGTTCGAGAACACCATCGCGGAAGCCGAGAATATGTTGAAGGACGCTCCGTTCGACATTGTTCTGGCTGATGAAATCGTAGCCGACGGACGCGGCTACGATTTAACTGACTGCGTTGTCAAGCGCGCTGGAACGCTGCTCGTGTCCATTGCACTGTCGGAAGCGTCGCTGTGGCTACCGGTGGTCCAGCGCGGAACGCGAACACTCGGGGAACGCGCGCTAAATTCCTTCATGCTGCAGTCTGAAATTGTTGCGTTGCTGAACGAACCCGCGGCCGTGGATGCGCCTCCCGCGGTTCACGGTTTTAGGCCGGAATCGGTTTCGCATCGTCTGGTTGCCGGGCAGGACCCTGGAACCGAGAAGGCGCTGGCGGCGCTAGGTCTGATGCCGAGCAAACATTTCCGTTAGCCGCCTTGCGCAGAACGGAGGAACCATGAAGCCAGCTATTGCCCCCGGACGCGCAACACCGACGCAAAGGCACGCAAAACTTGCGCCGGGGAACGGTTCGCTGCGAGAGTCCGTTCGTTTGTCGGACCTCACGGATTGCCTGCTCTCGGCATACGATGGCGTTGCGCGCCTGGCTTACGAAAAATTCCAATCGCGCGGCGGAGATTCGGCCGGCAACGAGCTTGAGGATTGGCTTGAGGCCGAGAGCGAACTGCTAGGACAGATGGAGGTGAACATCGTTGAATCCGGCAGTTTCGTGTACGTACTGGCATCCATGCCGGGTTACAGAAGCGGGCAAATATCCTTGGGACTCGAGCCTCGCTGGATTCTGATTTTCGGCTGTGGCACGTCGGATGACCACGTCGAGATGCCCAGCGTGGCACATGCGTTCGACCCGCTGCCCGGACCGCCGCATATCGACGCCGAGTCGCTGGCCGTTATGTGCGCGCACGCTGCACGCGGGCAATCCTTTCCGCGCGAAGAAAACGGGGATCGGCCACCGGCCCACCTTTTCTGTATTTGCGAATTGCCGGCCGAAGTGGACCCGGCAACTTGCACCGCGATCTTATCGAATGGGCTCCTCGGCATACGTATCGCAAAAGTTCGCGCGGTCGCGCATGACCCTCTTTTGGGCCTTCCGACACTGTAACGTATCCGCCTCAGCGGACCGCATGAATCGAGCGTCCGCCGCTCGGCGCGTGTAAGTAACCGCCGCAAGAAGAATGCCGTACTGTTGCGGCTTGAAGCTTTGATTGACCGGCATATATTTACTGGACAAGGAGGAAGAGGCTGGGAATCCTTCTGGCATTTCATGCGGGGTTCCAAAGAACCGACGGGAATGGACGGAGATGTAGTTACCTTTTTCCAGGACTGCCTGCGTTAAGCACGCATCGCTACGCGCACGCAGTCCTGGAAAAAAGAGTTTAGGTCGCTGTGATTTCTTCGATTCGTGACGCGTGCGTTCGCAACGCCGTTTGGTCCACGCTATACTCAATCCTGGGTATGCTCTTCGCGTGAAGCCCAACACAACCTAGGCGTCACGCCGAGCGTTCGCGCCGCGGTTGACGCACGTTGGCGCGAGCGAGGATGCCCTATGGGGAAAGAACAAGATAGCCTTCAATGTTCGGGAACAGATATAACGGACGATCGGCGACTCGAACAACGCATGCCCGTCGAATTGATCATCGAAGTTAGCGGTTTTGATTGTTCCGGATCGTTCGCACATGGCAGGAACCCCAATCGATATTGATCGGCGCGCAGGCATTGCAGCCGCTGCAGCCCCACAGCCTTCAGAGTGGACGTCTGTATCGGTCGCTGCTACTCGCATTATTGTTGTCAGGCGTTCGTCGGCCAAGAGCTTAACGGCGCAAGCAAGGGTAGCAGTTCTTTCGTTAGGTTATGGAAGCGCTCGCAGCGTCTTTTTTGGCGAGCCATAGCGTCAGAACCACTCCGGCGATGATCGATGCGAGGCCGCCGGCCTGAGCGTTTGACATTCCGAACAAGGAGCGTGGATTGATTCGGATGAATTCCACCAGGAAGCGCGCGAGGCCGGTGAGCACGAGGTACACCGCAAAGACGCTACCCGGCCGTAACCGCCTGGAGAGCATTGTCACGCCGTTCGAGCTCGTCCGGTAAAACGCGCGGTCGCTGATTGGCACAGGCACCGTGCGCCCCGCCGCTTTTCCTGCCGGCGAGGCCCTTTCGAAAGCGCTGCGAAGAATTTGCAGATGCCCCAGCCGCCACAGGACCCATGCAATGGAGCAGGCCACAACGAATTCGTAAATCGGAGTGGGATGCACGCGGTCGGTCGTCGGCACCAAACCGTTCGGAAAGCTCATGCCCCACGGCAGCGAGGTAGGAATCCCGTAATCGCCGTCACCGGAAAGAAGGCAGCCAATGCGTCCGATGCCATAGCCCAGAGCGGCGGCGGGCGAGCCCGCGTCGAGCACCCTAAGCAACGGAATTTTCTGGCGCCGCCCGACCCACACGAAGGCTGCAAATCCCGCGAGCAATCCTCCGAACCAAGCGAAGCCGTAGGGACTTATGAGCTCGTCGAGCGGATGCGCGAAAAAGTCCGCCGGCGTCTCCAGCACGTGGTAAAGCTTGGCCCCGATGATTCCCGCTAGGCACGGAATCGCGATCAGCATTTCGGCTTCGGCGTTGGCGCCGTGCTTCACTGCGGACTTGCTGTTGCTTTTTACGGGAAGCTCGTCGCTCGATGCAATCAGACCGCGGCGTATCAGGTCCGCGCGCAGCAGGAAGAATGCCGCCAGCATCGCACACGCCACCATCAATCCAAACGTGGGAATCGCTAGCGGCCCGAGATGTAGGAAGGGAATCACGCCAAAAAACCTCTCAGGTAACAGTTTACAATCTTGTGCCTGCAAAACCACGGCATTCGCTGGACTGTTCGAGCGAGGTCCATCGCTGGTTTGCAGGACAATGGCGAACGCATCGCGTTGAAAATGTGATCCTGAGCAGTCGGGGAGCGACATGCCCGCCGCGGCGGGTAAACTGCACCCCTGCAGAGGCTTTTGGCGCTGTCCAATTGCGGGCCGTCACGGTCTGTGGTTCCACCGTACCGACGTTTATTTCATCACCTGGGGCCCCAGGGCGGCTATATTGTTCCGTCATGCCAGCCCAGCCGCTTGCCGCGCCTGTCCAGTCGCTAGGAAGCGATAACACAGAGCTCGCATCTGAACGGTTAGTGTCTCTAGACCTCTTTCGCGGGCTTATGGTTGCGGGGATGATCCTGGTCGACAATCCGGGCAGCGACGAAAAAGCCTATTGGGCCATCAAGCACGCAGATTGGAATGGCTGGACTACAGCCGACTTTATCTTTCCTTCTTTCTTGTTCCTGGTCGGCGTCTCCATGGTGTATTCATTTTCGGCGCGGCTCGGTCGCGGCGAATCGCGTCCACAAATCCTGTGGCACGCTTTCAAGAGAAGCCTGATCCTGATTGCCGTGGGACTTTTTGTAAACGCCTCGCCCATCATTGGATTGGATGTCCACGCCTGGCGCTTCGAGGGAGTAACGCAGCGAATCGCACTTTGTTACTTTGTCGCCGCCATTCTCCTGTTGTGGTCCGGTTACCGCGGCGAGAGCATGGCCATCGCTGTTCTACTGGTGGGCTATTGGGCACTGCTGCGATTCATCCCGGTGCCCGGGCTGGGCGTGCCGGGACGCGATATTCCATTCATGGACCAGAACAAGAATATTGTCGCGTGGTTCGATCGCAAGCTCTTCATGGGACATCTCTTCGATGGAACCCGCGATCCCGAAGGGATCATCAGCTCTATTCCGGCGATTGCGTCAACGCTGATCGGAGTGCTCACAGGCCGCTGGCTGCGCTCCAACCGAGCGCGCCGCACAATCGTCATTCGCATGGTGGTGTTTGGTCTGCTCTGCGTGATTGCGGGAGAAGTGTGGAACGTGTGGTTCCCCATCAACAAATATCTGTGGACCAGCTCGTTCGCGCTCTTCATGGGCGGCTTTGCGTTGATGTTCCTCGCCCTTCTGTATTGGATACTGGAAATGAAACGTTGGCGCGGCGCGTGGACCATGCCGATTCTTGTTTTCGGGATGAACGCGATTGCGGGATTCGTCGCGGATTCGTTGGTGTACGGCCCGGGCTATAGCTTCACGGTAGCAGGTGCGGGTGGAACCACCGTGATGTGGCACGATGCGGCGCAAGCCCGCTTCCTATCGTTCGGACTGAATCCCGCCAACGCTTCGCTGCTGTATTCCGTTGGCGCACTTTTATTTTGCTGGATTTTGCTATGGGTGCTTTGGCGCAAAAGGATTTTCCTCAAAGCTTAGTAGGGCGCCGAGCTTCGGACGACCCCGGGGCCGTTTACTTGGCTGATGGCGATTTCTTTTACTTCCGGCGAAGCACCATGCAACCCTATTAACATACGGTAGCTTCTATGTCACTATGCGCAGTCCGTTACCGTGACGCTTTGCACTATCGCGGTCAGTGCTTGGGAGGGGACTCGTGCAGACTCCAGTGCGCCCTCAACTTCTGCCGCTTCGCCGACATAGTCGTCTGCGGAAACCGCTCGCCGGCTTTTCGCTTGGGCTCCTGCTTATTCTTGCTGCGATGGCAGGCTGTCGGAGCTCGGCCAGCATTGCGGAGGGCAAGCCCACCCTGAGCTTGACGAGTTCGAGCTTTCTGAACGGCAAAATACCAAAGCAGTCGACTTGTGACGGCGGGGACATTTCTCCGCAGCTGGCCTGGAGCGCGCCGCCCCCTGGGGCGCGGAGTTTTGCGCTGACCGTCGTGGATTTGGATTCACTGTTTGGCTCATTCACGCACTGGGTACTTTACGACCTGCCCACTGATGCGCGGGAACTCCCCGGAAGTGTGCCGAAGCAAGAGCAACTGCCCGACGGTTCGAAGCAAGGCCGCAACGATTTCGACAGAGCTGGCTACCGAGGACCGTGTCCTCCGGGCAAGCCAGGCCATCGTTATGTGTTCACGCTCTATGCGCTGGATTCAAAATTAGATTTGGCGCCGGGCGCCACGCGAAAGCAACTCGAGGAAGCAATAAAAGGCCATGTGTTAGCGCACGGCGAGTTGATCGGCCGCTATCAACACTAGTCAGAATGCACTTAGCAAAAATTGAATAGCAAGAGGAACAGCGAACAATACTTCCGCGGCGGATGCATTCCGGTTGCTATAATCGCGCACGTTCGCTGAGTGGGCATAGGTCGGCGAGCGCTTTCTATGACCGACAATCCACAACCTCGCCGCTCCCTTCTGAACATGCAAATGAGCGAGTTTTGGTCCGGCGACCTCGGCCTTACGCTCATCACCATTTCGCTCGTCGTGCTCATTTTTGTGATAACGCCGCTGCGCGAAGCGGGTCTTCGCGGGCGTTTGGTCTTCGATCTAGTCATCCTGACCCTGATGATTTACGGCGCTTTGGTTGTAAAGCAGGGCCGGGTGACCAAGGTCTCGGTGATCGCGGTAGTCTTGGGAACTGCGGTGATGCTGACTTTTGGGCGCTTATATCCGACGCCGTTTCTCCATCAACTGGGGAGCATCCTCTCCGCCGTCACACTGCTTCTCTATGTCCGTATCGTCTTGCTGGTGATGTTTCGCGAGGGGCCGGTGACCTGGAGCCGCATTCAGGGCGGAGTGTGCGCTTATTTGCTTTTAGGGATGGCCTGGGCGTCGAGCTATCAGTTCTTTGAACAACTTCACCCGGGCTCTTTCCGGTTTGCTTCCGCGCCCACGGATATGGACCAGCTCACCTCGAAGCTTACCTATTACAGTTTCACCACGCTTACCACTCTTGGCAGCGACATCACGCCGGTGAGTCCCTTCGTGCGTTCGCTCACCACCGCTGAAGCTATTGTCGGCCAGCTATATCCCGCCATTCTAATGGGTGCGCTCGTGGCCATGGCCCTTCAGCCCCGCGCAAAATCTTAAGAGCGAGCAGCGAACACCTGGTCGCGTTATTCATTGTCCTGCAGAGCGATGGCGACATATACGAGCTGCGGTCGCTCATCACCCCACCTGGATACTTCCTTTCCGTTAACGCTACTGCCTGACCCGGAGACGCCGGACCATCGGGACAGTCAGCTTGTGAGAATCCGCGCACCTGCAGGCCTGGGCGCAACCCTCAGGTGCCGTACCCTGGGAATAGCAACTCCTTTGCTCACAGCGAAGTTTTTGAGGTACTCTCCGTGGCGAACTACCTATCCAGAAACGTGGCGGCCTCAAGCCTGGGCGCAAGCGAGGCAAGCAACGAGCGGGTCGACCTCGTCAGGCGCAGCCTTAGCCGTGCCGCACAGGAAGATCTGCGAGAGCGGCTTTAGCCGCTGGGGAACATCCAATCCCCTCAAGATTGCGAGGGAATGTGAAGACTTTTCTTTGTTCGGTCGCGCTGTTGTCATTCGCTTTGGCCACTAGGGCCGCGCATCCGCTCCACGTGGAGGACATGCAGCGGCTGTGGCGCGTCGGAGACGCGCACGTCTCGCCCGATGGGAAATGGGTCGTCTTCAGCGTGACGCGAAGCGACGTCGCGAAGAACCATTCCGTCACGAACATCTGGAGAATCGCTGCGACGGGAGGCGATCCGCAGCAATTGACGTTTGCGGAACAGGGATTCAATGGAGACCCGCGCTGGTCGCCGGATGCCCGCTACCTCTATTTCATCAGCACGCGGGTTGGAAACAAGCGGCAGATTTTCCGGCTGGCCATGGAGGGAGGCGACGCGAAGCAAGTGACGTCTGTCTTCACCGGCGTTGACGCCTACGTGCTGGCTCCAGACGGCAAGACTTTTGCCATTACTGCAACGGTTTTCCCCGCGTGTACGGACATGGCTTGCAACGAGAAAATGGCCAAGGAGCGCGCTGATAATCCAGTGAAAGCGCGCGTGATCACGGAAATTCCATTCCGGCGATGGGACGCATGGGTTGACGGCATGCGCAATCATATTTTCCTTATCCCTGCTGAGGGCGGCGCTGCAAAGGACGTCACACCGGGGGATGTGGATTCACCCATCTGGACCGAAAGTGGCTCGCAGGAAGTTGCGTTCTCTCCCGACAGCCGTGAAATCTGTTTCTCGCGCTATGTGGAGAATGAGGCCTTGACTGGCAACAGTGACCTGTTCGTTCTACCGGTCAGTGGAGGCACGCCAAGAGCCATCACCACGAACAAAGCTACCGACCTCACGCCGCTCTATTCTCCCGACGGCCGCTACATCGCTTACAGCGCCACTTTGCGGCCGATGCAAGAGACCGACCTAACGCGGCTATTTCTTTACGATCGGACCACCGGAGAGCGCAAAAATATTTTCGAAGCGGTGGATCGCTCCATTGATTCGTACGTGTGGGCGTCGGACAGTAAAAGTTTGTATGTGACCTTCGAAGACCGCGGACAAGGACCTCTGTCGCGTCTGGACATCAGCACTCTGAAGGTAACGCAACTGGTTTCAAGTGGAACCTCGGGTTCCGTGGATGTTTCCCGCGACGGTACATTCCTGACCTTCTCGAAGTCGGATCTCTCCCATCCGGCGGAATTGTTTCGGCTAAGCCTCGCAGCCGGCGCGAACTCCCCGACGGCTCTTACTCAGATGAACGCCGCTGCGCTGCAGGACATCGAGTTTGGCGAATTCTCGAGCTTCACATTTCGCGGTTGGAACGGCGAGGAGGTGCAGGCCTGGCAGGTGAAACCGCCGGGCTTCGATGCGAACAAAAAATATCCGCTGCTTTTGCTGATGCATGGCGGTCCGGAGAACTCCTGGGGCAATCTTTTCCACTATCGCTGGAACGCGCAAGCTTTCGCAGCGGCGGGTTACCTGGTGATCATGCCGAATTTCCACGGCTCTTCCGGTTTCGGCATCAAGTTCATGGATGCAATCAAGGGCCAGTGGGGTGGCGCGCCTTACGAAGATCAAATGAAGGCCGTGGACGCCGCCCTCACTTGGCCGTACATTGATTCGACGCGTGTGGCAGCCGCCGGCGCAAGTTACGGCGGCTACATGGCGAATTGGATGGAGGGCCACACCGACCGTTTTCGCACCATCGTTTCTCACGACGGCCTGTATGACATATTGACCATGTTTTATTCGTCGGATCTTGTGGGCGGAATCCAGCAGGAGTTCAAAGGCACGCCCTGGAAGAACCAGCAGGCTTTAATAGATCAAGCGCCCGCAACGTACGCCAGCACCTTTAAGACGCCGATGTTAATTATCCATGGCGAGCATGACTATCGTGTCGATCCGAGCGAAGGCTATGCCATGTTTCAGGTTTTGCAGGCCATGCATATTCCGTCAAAGCTGTTGGTGTTCGAGGAAGAGAACCATTGGGTGCTCAAGCCTGCGGACAGCATCTTCTGGTATCACAACGTACTGGATTGGCTGAACGAGTGGGTGCAGCCGGACCGCGCCGAGTACGAAAAGCACGTTCAAGCCAGCGCCCCAAAATAAAGTGCGACGGCAACGGAGCTCTAGACTTAGAATCTCGGCAAAAGTGAGGTGCCTGCACCGTGACGGTATCGGTCTTTATCGGGACCAGCGTTGACGGCTTCATCGCGCGGCGCAACGGCTCGTTCGACTTCCTTCCAACGGGCGGCGGCGAGCCGCACGGCTACACCGAATTCATGGCCAGCGTCGATGCGCTGGTGATCGGCCGGAATACGTACGAGACCGTCCTTGTATTTCCGGAATGGCCCTACGGAAAAAAACGCGTGGTGGTTCTGAGCAGCAGGTCGCTTGATTTATCCGCCGTGCGCGGAGGCGTGGTGGAGCAGATGTCCGGCAGCCCCGCTGAAATCGTTGCGAAACTCGCGGCCACCGGCGCACACCATCTCTACGTTGACGGCGGAATCACCATTCAAAGGTTCTTGCGCGCAGGACTCGTTCACCGCCTCATTATCACTCGAGTGCCCGTGCTGATCGGAGAGGGAATCCCGCTCTTCGGCGCTCTGCCGCACGATGTGCGCTTGCGTCATGTAGCGACGCAGCACTATCCGAGCGGTATGGTCAAAACTGAATACGAAGTTGCTAGCAAGAAAAGTCCGCAATAAAATTGCGGGCCTTCCGTTCTTAATGCCGCCGACGGTCGAATATCCGCGATCCCGAGGCGCTACTTCTTCGGCACCCAAGCCGAGGCGAATTGATCGGCGGTAAATCCGCCGTGCTCTTTGCCGGTCAGGGCGTAGCGATACAGAGCAAGATTAAAAATAGAGGATGCCGCGGCCATGGCGGCCACCACGAGTTGTACGTAAAGCGCTAGCGCCAGGAAAGAGGGAATCAATGCGGTGCGCGGAAGAGATGTAACGGCAACGAACCAGACCACAAACCCGGCAACGAGTGGAACAGAAAACAAGATGCCGAAGCTGACGCCGGCAATCACATTCTCGCCCCAGGTCTTGCGAAACAGCGCGGCAGAGCGTTTCAGGGCGTCCACAGGTGATAGATCTTCGAACGCCAGCACCGGAACGACGAAGAAACATGCCAGCGACCAGGCCAAGCCGATCAACCCGATAAATATGCGCCCGATGAAGCCGGCGCGCTCTTCAAGCAGCTTTAGAAGCATGCCGACGGTTGCGGCAAACCCGGCCCACTTCAAAATCGTCCAGCGCCGGGCCCAGGCCAAAGAAAGGCCGTCGCGGAGAGTCCACGTACCGCCGCACATGCGGCTATTGGCGACGCCGACCAGCGCCACGTTGCAAAAAATCACCACGAAAAAATTGACTACGTAATAGAGAAACATCGCGAAATATAGCTGGGCCGGGTGCGGGCTGGTGAAGATGGCCCGGCGCCCGAGGTGCACGATGTGGATGTCCCACCCGTAGGCGGTCACATAACACCCCAGAAATCCGGCGAAGGCGAGCGCCGAGCAGAGCGTGGAGATAATGGGAAGAATCACCAACTCGGTGTCGGAGCGAAGCAGCGCTAGGCTGGTTTTGAGAAGATCCCAGGAGACAGTGATCCGCGAGGTAATGTCCATGTTTCACCTTTCGCCGCGAAAAGGTTGCCGGACTGAACAGTGGCCAACACGCTTCGCTGCTCCGTTTGCGGGCGTCCGCAAAGAGAACGCCGGTACAACGCTAATCGAGAAAGTGTCGCGGATCGGAACGGCCAAGTGGATAGTACGAAAGGACAGGCGCAGCGAATAGGTTAACCAGGGCTCCGGCCGCAGCTAACAGTGGCGGCAAACCGCGCACTCCAAACGCCTTCGCCGCAGATTCAACTGCAGGGACACGGCATGCTGCGCCCGCTGTGGCCCGGGCAATGATTTCAGAGAACGTCGCAAGCGCGAATGGAAATCCCGGTCTTCGGACCCAAACCAAGAATCGGCACTTTCGCCGCCCATCACGGTCGGCTCGCCAAAAGAGATTTTCGCGGTTAGGTCCTTACATTCCACACATATAGGAACGTTGCGTCGCTCGCGGTGGCCACCTTGCGTCCCGCTTTCCGGGTGGCGCGGTTCAGCGCGGAGCGGACTTTTTCCTTCGATTCCGCCAGCTCAACCAGCGGCACTTTAATCGCGGCGCCGTCTTTCAGGCGGTCGAGGTCCTTGAGTATTGTGGTGACAATGAGTTTATGCTTACCGTTGCGGCCCTGCGGCACCTCCGCCTGCACCATGGTTTTGAAGTGTGACGGAACCGCCTTGCTTTCAGCGCGCGCCATATGGCCTCCCCCAAGTAAATATAGCGTTAAATAAAACTGACCTTAACGTATCATACCGTAGCGAGGCGTGCAAGTAAAAACACGAGTCGCTAACGGCTTCAACCCATCGGCGTTCGTGGCGAGACCTTTCGGCGCGTCCGCTAAGAGAGCGACTAACCCCGCAGAAAGATCTTTTAAAGATTTGACCCGTACAAAATGGGACCTGTTAGCTTTTAGGTGTTCTTAAGGAGTTTGTGATGCTCGAAGCAAAAACACATTTCGAACAAGTTCCCCTGGCGATTGTAAAACAGATCATGGAGAAACAAATGAAGCCGGAGATTACAAGCGAGCCGGGTCCTGCGACGGAGAAGAAAACGTCACACAGAGTTTTAAGCGCCAATGGGCAACAACCGGGAGGGCAGCGATGACCCATCCCATAGATATTTTCCGGATGGAGCCGACGGGCGTGCGCTGGTTGGAAGCGTCGCGCAGCTTGGAAGATGCCAAGGCGCGGGTCAAGGAATTAGCCGAGAAATCCCCGGGTGAATTCGTCGTTCTGGATCAGAAAACAGGAAGTCAGGTCGTGATAAATTCCGACGGCTTGGTCAACGCGTCGGATGCAGACTCAAGCTTGCTAGAGAACGCTCAAGAAGGCTGACCGCAGCGCCATCACTTTACAAAGGTCAACCCGTGCGGAACGAACTGCGGGAAGACGTACGCATATAGCATAACAATCACGCCGACGATCGCTCCCAGCGCAATCGAGTGCCAGAAAACAAATCGGAAAATCATGCCTTCGTTGCCCACCTGCTCGGTTGCCGCGGTGGCAATGGTGATCGACTGCGCATCAACCATCTTGCCCATCACGCCGCCAGCGCTATTCGCCGCGCACATCAACACGGGATCGATGCCAAGCTGCTGCGAGGTGATGCGCTGAAGGCTGCCGAACAGCGCATTCGATGAAGTGTCGCTGCCGGTGAGCGCAACGCCCAGCCAGCCGAGAAACGTTCCAAAGAACGGGTACAACCAGCCGGTGCGCGTGAACGCCAGTCCGAGCACCGCGTCGAGCCCCGAATATCGGGTGACGAACCCCAAGCCCAGCATGAAGGAAATCGCCACCATCGCGAGCCGCATGCGCACCAGGGTGCGCCAGAACGTTTTCATCAGCGCCAGGGGGCTCATGCCCAGCAGCAGCCCGGAAACGAGAGCGGCGAGAAAACATCCGCTGCCTGTGGCCGAAAGCCAGTTGAAGTCGTAGCGCGCGCCTTCCGGGGTTGGCTTAGCGACCACCGGGGTTGAGCGCGAAATCGCGTTGTGCAGATATGGCCAGTTCCATCCCGGCGGCCCAGGACGCACTTTTCCGTCAGCTTGCACTACGTGGAACGCGGGAGTAGTCGCCTGGTTGATGGCGAGCTTCACTTTTGGCAGGCCCCAGAGCAAAACGAACAGGGAGAGAATCGCGAACGGCATCCAGGCTTTGAGCGTCACACCGGCGGGATATTTTTTCGGCGCGACGTAACCATCGTATTCCTTGGCGGGCCATTTTCCGCCCATATCGTCGGCAACTTCAGCGGTAGGCATCGCGGCGATGGCCGCGCCTTTGGGCTTGTCGTAATCGAAGCGCCAGATTCTTTTCGGCTTCCAGAAGCGCAGGAACACAATCGTCACGATGATGGAGACTACCGCCGCTGCGATATCCACCAGATTGCTGTCCACGTGGTTCGACCAGAGGAATTGGGTGATGGAGAACGAAACGCCAACTGCGATAATGGCCGGAAGCACTTCAAACGTCTCCGCCCAATTCACCATGGTGCGCACCAGCCACAGCGGCACGATGATCGCGGTGAACGGCAGGATGCGGCCGACCATCGCGCTGAGATCCGATTCAGGCAGCCCGGTAACAGCGGCCAATGCGTGGACCGGCGTCCCGATCGCGCCCCACGCAACGGGCGCGGTGTTCGCGATCAAATTCAGCGCGGCCGCATGAAACGGGCGAAAACCGAGGCCGATCATAAACGCGCCGGCAATCGCCACGGGCGCGCCGAATCCCGCAGCTCCTTCGATGAACGCGCCGAAGCAGAACGCCACCAGCAGCACTTGCAGCCGCCGGTCGGGGGTAATCCCGGCAATGGACTCCTTCATGATTTCAAACTGGCCGGTTTCAACGGAGATGTCGTACAAATATACCGCGGCCAGCACGATCCAGGCGATTTTAAGAACGCCGTAGGCCACGCCGTAGGCGAACGCCGAGGTAGCCAGTAACAGCGGCATGTGGAAGACGAGGATTCCGACTAGTATCGCAGTGCAGGCGCCCGCGATCGCGCACCAGTGCGGCTTCACTTTCAGCCCCGCGAGCAGCGTGAACAGCACGATGATCGGCAGCGCCGCGACCAGCGTCGAGAGCCACCAGTGCCCCAGCGGGTCGTATACCTGCGTCCAGTTCATCACGCGCTCCTTCAGGTACCGATGCCCCCACCGCAGGCACTCTGCGCGTTCGTATATCCTCGCAACTGTAAAATGTCAAGACGAACAAACGCGCCGCAAGTTTCACGGTCGTAATCGGAGACACGAGCATTCGAAGCTGATATGCTCTCGCCCCAGAAATGAAACGACTCTTACGACTCGCAGAGGTTCCCATGTCACGTTTTCTGTTTGCGCTCGCACTGTTTGTTTGCGCCGCCATCCTTCCCGCACTGTACAAGGCGCAGAATGCGGCTGTGCCCGCTGATTATTTGTTTGTGTGGACAGGTGACGCAGCTCACAAGGGCAACGACTTCCTCGCGGTGATAGATGCAGATCCTTCATCCGCTTCGTATGGCCGCCTGTTGACCACGCTCGCCACCGATCAGCAGACCATGCGCGTCCATCACACGGAATACACTATGCCGGCCAGTGGAATGCTTTTTGCCAACGATCATGACGCTGGCCGCACTTTTGTATTCGATCTTCGCGAGCCGCTACATCCCAAGCTTGCGACGTCCTTCACCGACATGGCAGGCTATATGCACCCGCATTCCTACCTGCGGCTCCCCAATGGGCACGTCCTCGCCACGTTTCAGCACGCGCATCAGGCTGATAGGAAAGGACCGATGGGCTCTACTGGCGGCCTGGTCGAAATTGACGACCAGGGCAAAGTGATTCGCTCGGCGAGTAGTGCAGACCCCGCATTTCCGAACGCGCTCTTGACGCCTTACAGCCTGGCCGTCCTTGCTGACCAGGACCGCATCGTGTCCACAAATTCCTCCATGGACTTGAACGACATCTTTAGCGGCGTGACCTATCAGGTGTGGCGCCTTTCCGATCTCAAGCTGCTCAAGACGGCATATCTCGAGGTGGGAGAGAACCGTTACGCGCAAATTAGTCCGGAAGAGCCGCGGGTTGGTCCCGATGGGTCAGTTTTTGTGCAAACGCTCGGCTGCGGAGTGGAACGCATCACCGGCGCGGACACAAGCGAGCCCACTTCGAAGCTCGTGTACACTTTTCCTGGCAACTGGTGCGGGGTCCCCACAATTGTCGGGCATTACTTGATTCAGAGCGTACTGGCAATGCACGGTTTGATCGTGCTCGACATTTCGAACGCGGCCAAGCCCGTTGAAGTATCGCGGCTGGTGCTAAGCGACAGCTACAATCCGCACTGGACCGCGTGGGGCGCGAAGCAGCAGCGCCTAGTGGCCACTTCTGCTGCGACGCCCGAAGATCGCGTTTACTTGCTGAAGCTGGACCAAACGACGGGCGCACTTACCTTCGATGAGGCGTTCCGCGGCGCGGACGGAAAAGTCGGTTTCACCTTCGCCGAGCGCGAGTGGCCGCACGGTTGGAAAGGCCTAGGCGCGCCACACGGGGCGGTCTTCTCGCGCTAAAAGAGATACGTTCAATCTAGAGGAAGCACGATGAGCAGTGATTCGGCGCCCTGTCTGATCGGCATGCACGTGCCGCCAGGCGGCAGCCCGCTTCCGCACTGCCGCGATTTCCAGGAGTCGTTCGTGGTTCTTGAAGGCGAGATCAAGGCTACTCTTCGAGGAGTGCAGTCGGGTGCGCGGGCTGGCGATACGATTCACATTCCCGCCAATGCGCCTCATCGGTTTCACAACAAAAGCGACCAGCCAGTGCGTTTGTTGTGCATCGCCTCTCCTGCTGGACTCGAAGGGTCCTTCACGGTTCCGGTTGCCTCCCCCACCTTCGCCAAAACTGGACGCGGCCGCTCAGGTCGCGTTCATCGCGAAGTTCGCAGCGCCAGCCCCGAAGTATAAAACCGAGCACGTTCACGCCATTTTTCAGGCGCATTTCGCGCACGGCGTCAGCGGTGATTATGGAGGTAATTCGCTGGCCGCCAATTGAAAGGGTCACTTGCGCGATCAAACCATTGACCTTGATGTCGGTAACGCGTCCGACCAGTTGATTCCGGCCACTGATCCGGCGAAAGTTAGTGCGCCGCTCGGAAGGCTCTTTTCCTTCGGTCGCGCGATACAGAAAGCGGTCAACTTCTTTTTCCGGAATGCGGTGATGGCCGCCCGCCGTTTTCACCGTGAGAATCTTTTTCTTGTAGATCCACTGTTTCAGCGTGGGATAGCTGACTCCGAGCACTTGTGCTGCGTCGCGGGGTGTGAATAGTTTGGCTGTGGGCACGGTCGTCATGGTTGGTGTTACTGTTTATTGATCGTATTGGCGGTTTCAAAGCTGGGGTCAATGTCAACCGGGACGGATTTTAGGCGCGTTAGGGCGTTTTGGACTTCCGGGCTTAGTGCGCCCAGATCGGCCATCATTTTCTTCGCGCCTGCGTAGTCGCCGGTAGCCTCCATTGTGAGCAGGTCGCGATCGAGCGACGCTACTGCAGCCTTTATCTTCGTAAGATCAACGCGGAATGTCCCGTCGGGATTTGCAACGTAGGCGCCCTTGCTCAGAAAATAATTGAACTGCATAGCCTGGCCGCGCGCGTGCGCGTCCTGCAAGCCGAAACGCATGGTACGGAAGGATGACGCGAGATAGGTGGTGTAAAGTTTGCGCTCAGCGTCGGGGCCGTGGGGAAGCGGCATGGTGAGTTTTCCCTGGTCGGCCTGGGTCATCAAATATTGCAGAGTGAACAGGCCGGTGACGTCGGCCTTCTCCTCTTCCCAGGCGGCGTACTGATCTTTTAACGCCAGGCGCGGATTGGTGTCGCGAGCGTCCACTTTAATCTGGTGCGGGCCGAGGCCGTGGCAGAGTTCATGTGCCACGATGTGGATGAAGAAGAGCTCGAAGCTCAGTTCCTTTTGGTCGGCAGGGGATAGCACCACGCGCGAAATAGGAATCAGCGTGGCGCGGAATTTTGCTTCCTGCACATTTTTCAGCATGACGCGCTTGCTACCTTTTTGCTGCACCACTTTGTCGTCGTTGGGCAAGTTGTACGCGGCGGTTTGCACGCCGTGGGCACCGTCACCCGCGCTGAAAACTTCATTGACTACGCGGATGGGAGCGAGCGCTCCGAGTTTGGGGTTGCGATACTGCGGATCTTCCGGGAGATTGTTTTCGATGTCCTGAAGATGTTTGCCCAGGAAAGCTAAGCGAGTGGATTCCTTGTCGTCCCGCACATTGATATAGGCTTCGAAGGCGGCCTTGTAGCCGAACATCTCGTCGAGATACGTTTCGTAGGGGCCAAAGGTGACGTCCACGGGCGCGTCGAGGTCCATCCAGGCCATGTCGCTTTCATAATAATTGTTGGAGGCGAATGCGTCGGCGCGCGTGGTTAGAAATTTCTTCAGACTCTCGTTGTCGGTGAGCGCGGCGGCGTCGCGCAGAAGTTTTCCGGCGAGGTCCAACTGGCCTTTGTATTCCTCGTTGTAAGGGACAATTGTCAATTTGTGGTCCGGGGTGCGGCGAATCACGGTGAAAAATCCCTCGGCCTGCTCTTCTTGTTCCGGCGAAAGAGTTTTCACCCACGCTTCGAATTCGTCCTTGGTCATGTCCTCGGGATAATAATTCGCGCCGGGCAATTTTCGCGGAGGGACATCCGGCATGAACGCGGTCCACTCGTCAATTTCGGACCAGGGGCCTTTATTGATGCCGAAATATTTGAAGCGCGCCTGGCCGATGGGGGTGCTGTCGCGGCGGAGGCGTTGATAGGTGGCGAGATCGTTCTTCCAAAACTGGTCCATGAAAAGAAGATTCACGATGCGGGCGGCGCCCAGAAGCTTTACCAGAGCTTTTTGGTCGCCGGCGGAGAGGGAAGAGGTGTCTACGCGGAGAGGAGTGGGGGCGAAGCGGTCGGTCATTGTCTTTAGTTGGGCGAGATCAGGAATTGCCGGAGCCGCGGCGGGCTTATCCTGCGCGCTCGGGGGGGCGCCGAAACCAACGTCACAAAACAAAATCAAGAGCAACGTCAGAAGGGGTTTTCGCATGCGGTGAAGATAACATTTTGTATCAGGATTGGAAACTCGGGGGTGGCCGAAATCGAAAGACGCCCGCCTGGAGGCGGTCCACACACAGTCAAAACCTGCACGCTTCACAAGCCGAAGAGAAAAAGGCACGATCGCCAGAGCGCTGCCGAATACGAATGCGCCGGCCTAAGACCGAAGGGTACGTCCTTCGACAAACGGAAGGGCGCGTTCGAGAAGCCGGCCGTCGGGGATTGCTTGTTTCGCCCAGCCATTCAGTCCTTGGTCAATTCCAAACCTTTCTTTGCCGCCAAATTTCTCATCAAGAAGATCAGGGTCGCGGATCATTTCTCCGATCACAGCGCCCTCTTCGTCACGAATTCGAAACGCTTTCTGCAAGGTCTTGAATGGACGGTCTTCGCCACAGTGACCGAAACCGCCGTGAAACACACAAAATGCTGCCGCGCGGAGGGGTCGGCCGCCGAACTAATTCCTGTTGCTAGTTGGTTACGACCAGAACGACGGTGGTGGTATGCAGCAAACCTCCGCCCGTACCCTTTATAGCGATTTTGTGGTTTCCCAAGGTAGCGTTACCGACTTTAACGGTCATGGTCGAGGTGCCTGAGCCCGGCGCCGGAATTGAGCTAGGGCTCAAGGTCACGGTTTGGGCAGTTCCCGCACCTGCGGCAGACAAAGCGATCGCCGAGTTGAAGCCGTCGAAAATTGTGGTGGTGATTGTGAAGGTGCCAGTGCCGCCTCTAGAAACGCTAATGGATGAGGGTGAGGCACTGATGGTGAAACCGGGTTTCTCCTTCGTCACCTTTAGAGCGACCGTAGCAGTTTCCGTGGTGCCGCCAGATGTTCCGCTCACTTTAACGCTGTAGGTACCAATGATTGTGGTTGAGGCCACGGTGATCGTCATGGTCGAGGTCCCAGCCCCGGTAATCGAGGTAGGAGTGAAGGCGATGGTTACGCCCGTCGGCTGTCCGGTGGCAGACAATGAAATGGCTGAGCTAAATCCGCCCGTCACTGCGCTGGTGATCGTAGATGTCGCAGAGCCGCCCTGCGTCACAGAGACGGAAGCGGGCGCGGCTGAAAGACTGAAGCCAGGAGCAGCCGAACTTCCGGCAAGTGCGTTGATCAGAGCGGGTCCGTTCGGACTGCCTAACCCGCTGGCCAGATCGTAGCCAGTTGTTGCGGCGAAACCGTTGTTGCCACTGGTGATGTCGTGGAAGTCGGTGGTGTAGTTTGAGCTGAGACCAATCGTATAAAGAGTCGGATTGATAAAGCCGAGAGGCGCGTTGCCGTTAGCGGCGGCCTGTTGATTTATGAGCGCCATGTAGCCGGCCCACATGGGAGCAGCAAAACTTGTTCCGCCATATTCGTTGGCGGTGCAAGGTGATTGGTCGGCACAGACATAAAAAGTAAAATTCGCATTCGCAGAAACGTCCGGGCCGTTGCGCAAGGTTTTGGAGCATGCGGAACAGCCGCTGGCAGTGGCTGTCTGATAGGAAGGGATCGAAAATTTGTCGGGCGAGAAGCCGCCACCACCGTCTACCCAAGCAGTCTCTGAACTCCAGGGACCACCGGCGCTGCTTGTTTCTAAGTCTGTCCCGCCGACCGCGGTGACCAGCGCATCATCCGCCGGGAAAACTTCAGAAGAAGCGTTCCACGCACCATTGTCGCCGGACGCTTGAAACAAATTCTGACCCTGCATTGCGAATTCCCGGAAGAAAGGGTTGTCCGTGGCAGGGTCCGCTGGAGACCAAGTCCACGAAGAACTCAATTGCGCGTTCAGGGGACTGGCTGTAGCCATGGCGTTAAAAATAGCGGAATCGGAGGATCCAACATACATCACCAGCTTGGAGAGTCCGGGAGCCATGCCGAGAGCCTGAGTCATGTCCAGAGTTTGTTCGGTGTCATCGCAACCCTGAAACTCGGTGCAGGAAGTGGGGGTACCGTCGGTGGAGAGCAGAGTGATAGGGACTTTATTCGTCTGCGCGACATTTTTGTAGTATGTGGTGAGGTCGGCCAAATCGGTGCCGGCAAACTCGAGCAGACCGAGCGACTGACCGCTGCCGGTAAGGGCTGTTCCACCGTAATATGCCGCGCGCATGTCACTGCCCAAAAAAGATGCTGAGGGGCCTGAGCCGGTGGTGGCATTCGGCTTCATACCCAGATCGCTTTGTGCTCGACGCACAAAGTTTGGATGCGGGAGCGAATAGTTATCAAGGCCCGCAATGTGCCACAACGGAAATGACAGGTAGGGCGTAGGTTCGCGATCCGGAGCGAAGAACGTGCGATTTTCCGTGGGATGCTGGTAAACGCCCATGGTGATATGGAAAGCTTGCTCGACGCTCGCAACTGAGCCAGTGACGTTCAGGATCATTCGATTGCGCGAAGTGCCCACCACTGCGAGGCCGTTTGCCTCTGCAAAATGAATCACGGCGTCATAGTCTTCCGGGGTCGGGCCAAACCTGGAAGTGAACTCATCCACAGTGAGGAAGTGGCGATAAGACAAACTGGAAGGATCGTACAGCTCCTGCAACAGGTTTTCGGACTCTGCCTGATTTCGAAGAGGGAGAACCAAGACGAGCCGCATCGTTTGCGTCACGGGAAGGTGCCCCACGAGGCGCGCTTGTCTGTTGTTTTTCTCAGCCACAAATCAAAGATCCAAAAAAAACACTACGACAGACGCCGATCGGCCAATGAACGCCTTCATTTAGTCACTTTCTGACACGTGAGTGGCTGTGCACCTCGGGTTCGACCGGAAGCTGTATGCGAATACTACATTCTGCGGCTTTATGAATCACCGTATAACGCGAACAGTAATTAACTTTTTCTACTACAGCACGATCGAACTTCACTCAGCAACCAGTATGGCGGCCTCCATCCCACGCTTCCTGCTACCACAGAGAGGCTCAATTTGGAAATCAAGAACTGTATCAAGCTCGACAATTGCCAAAGCCATCCGCAATGCCTCCCAAAATGTACCACGAAAGCCAAACTTGACTCCGAACTTGGGACAATCAAGGACCCCCGTCCTTGAGAAGCCCGCAAAATTCAATCCTCCCTCCCATGGCTCCAAGCTTCGCAAAGAGCCGCCGCGATATCCAGGACCCCGTCTCTCAGATGCCGAAGTGAAAGCACAGCAAACGAAGAAATACCCCAATATGATGCCTCCAGAGGGCTCGTTCATGCATTGGTTCCTGAACAATCGCTCGATCCATCTTTACATAACTCTTGTAATCCACCCATCACCTCCCCTCCGTGAAATATCATTCTAATCACAAGTGACAGGGTACTCTGTTCTCCCTGGCAGGCTACTCCAGCATCATACACTTCAAGCGGACCTCGAAATTCGGAGACATGCTCCCGGCCGCATCAGATCTCTTCTTCCACCCTATAGCGTTCGTGCGGACGTGTCTTGAGGTGTTGCGGCTGCATACGGCGCATGTATCTGCTGAGACGGCGGAGAGGCGGAGGAGGAAGGTTGAGGATATCCAGAAAAGGGCCGAGTATAGGAAGAAGCATGGATTGGAACACGAAGGCTTTGGCGGCTGGACTGCGAAGACGGATGGGGATGACTTAGGTCCGGCCCTGCCGACTGGTGCTGCTGTAGCAGCTGTGGAAGGTGGAGAGACGGGGGATCAGGTGCAGAGGCCGAGAAAGCAAGTGAAAAAGTGGCTTGGGATATGGTAGATAAACAATAAGAATCATCGCCATGTCAAAACTGGCTTTGTGGCGGATTTTTTTTCCCTTCATGATTCTATTTCAGCCCAGATCTACGGCATCTAATCCGTCTAGTACTTCTTCGGCGACGCCTCCTTTTTCTAAAACCCTTTGTATCATAGCCGCGATCATTTTTCTCTTCGCACCTCCTCTTGGTGGTTGCCAAACACCCTCTGTCTCTACATTTTCTGAATGCTGCATTGACCCTGCTGCTGACCCGCCCGTTGCCGTATTCAAGAAATTGGGCACGCCTGGTGGTGTCAAGCGGGATGGAGGATCAATTGTTCTAACGGACAATAATCTCAGATCCCTTGCTGGTTTGGAATCGATCTCCATAGCCTCGGTGTCTGTACTTGACGCTCCCGTGGATCTCTCTCCAACAGACACGGCCAATACTACCTCCGCAACTGCAAGCTCCTCCTTACTCGGGTCGAAGATAATATTATCCTGTACAGCCATGACCAACAACGTGACCGGCGGCCTAGCATGACCCTTTGACTTCTTATCCCTCGGGTACAGAAATATAGCCGCTTCCCAATCATCGTCAAACAGCGGATCTTCTTCCAGCTCTGACTTCAATTTTGGGATCCGCGTAGACAATAGAGCTAAATGCGTCGTTAGCGACAGCAGCGGAAGAGGATATGAGAGCGGCGGCGAGAGGAGCAATATCTATTTCAAAACTTGTCAGAATGGAAAACTGATAGGCAATAGATATACATACGTCAACATAAAGCCTCCAATGAAACCGGCTATTAATCCACAACCTCCTTGTAAACTCCCCATCCGCCAACAGCGCCTCGCTCAGCAACGCCGCCAAAAACACAGGCATGGCATCATCATCCCGAAACCCAGGAATCTCAACCGTCACCTCGACCCACGCATTCTCGCCCGACCTGCCAGCCTCTGGCGTATTCTCGTCCTCGTCGTCATCATCTGCTGTTGCACTCGTCTCCAGTAGCGCTGCCGATCTGGGCGTAGATTTCTCGACTTCGGCTTTAACGCCTACGATGGCTTCGGTGCCGTCAGCGAAGCAGATCCGAGCGCTGCCGTTGGTGCTTGGGAGGATGTCTGTCTCGGCGATCAGGGGCCGGAATTGTGTTGACGAGCGGGCGTCGGGGCGGATGGGAGGTTGGAGGGAGAGCGACGTGTGCAGGTAGGAGAGCTCGGCGGGGGAGAGGAGGACTTGGTTGGAGGAGGGGGTCATGACTGGATTGCTTTAGACTGAGGAGGTTTCTGGGTTACGAGGAGTTCTGAGATCATGATTTTGGGAGGGTAGTTGAGGTGTTGTGGCAGGCTTGGGATTTTGAAAAGACGTTCCATACCGCCTTTACTAGCGCGAGGCTGCAAGGCTGGGATGATGACAGGATACGACCACCCAATCATAATTCCCAAAGGGCATTGAAAAGCACTAATCGACATTGCAGCTTCATATTCTTGTGTTACTTGAGAACGTAAAGTCCTCATACTTCAATATCTCCACGGGTTCTGTGTCAATATTCCATTTGTATTTCGTACAGTACTAGGTATTGTACAGTGCATAATCTACCCCGCTCCTAAATTAAAGTCATCCCATTTCCCGTTCTTCTATATAAAGCTCTCTTCATGTATCTCATACATTCATCATCTTATGCACATTGCACAATACCGCAAATACCTTACTTACATTCTCTTTATCTCTAACTAAAGCATAATGGCAATGCTCTTCCGCCTCCTCTACAACAAATGGTTCTCCCCACCCCTCCCACCCTCCGACACCTTCAAAGACCAAACAATCCTCATAACCGGCGCAACTGGCGGTCTCGGTCTAGAAGCCGCAATCCACTTCGTTAACCTAGGCGCTTCCACAGTAATAATAACAGCACGAACGCTCTCCCGCGGCCTCGCCGCGCAAGCTACTATAGAAGCCAGGACGGGAAAAACAGGCATCGTCCAAGTCCGCGAGCTGGACATGAGCACGCTCGCGGGCGTCAAGACGTTCGTGGATAGTCTAAAGGAGGAGGTTAAAGCCATTGATGTTGTGTTACTGAATGCGGGGGTTTTTAAGACGACGTACGACCTGTCCCCTGATGGATGGGAGGAAACGCTGCAGGTTAATACGCTATCGACGATTTTATTAGCGTTGCTTTTATTGCCTTGGATGAAAACAAGTCCGCCGGAAGGAGGAAGGACGCAGCATTTGGGATTTGTGAGCTCGGGGCAGCATGCGAAGGCTAAGATTGAGACTGAGGACTTCCCGAAGGAAGATGTGTTGAGGTATTGGAGTGATGAGAAGCATTTCCTGGTGTTGGAGAGTTATGCCTTGTCGAAGTTGTTTATGATGTATGGGGTGGCAGAAATTGTGAAGCTTGCGCATGGGGAAGATGAAAAGTTTGTTAAATCCTCAAATCTTTCCAGAATCGTCACTATAATTCCCATTCGTTTAGGTTCTGATTTGGTATATTTAGTCCCTCCCCGATCATCAACACAATGTGTCCCGGCCTCTGCAAATCAGACCTAGTACGGCAATACACCGCAAAGAGCTACTTGATGAGCATCAGCTTGAACATTTTCTTTGCCGCACTCGGAAAGTCGACGGAAGCAGGTGCCAGAACGTATATCCTGGCTGCCATGACTGGGCCAGAGGAGAACGGGAAGTACATAAAGCATTATGGCTCAACCAGTGCGGGGTACCAATTGTATGTTGCTTTCTTCTGTTCAAAATTTGTAGAGCTAATAGTTCGAAACAAATAGTGAGTCAGCAAAGAACGTCACGAGCGAAGCGGGGAAGAAGCTACAAGCACAAGTTTGGAAAGAGATGCAGCAGATATTCGACACTGCTGTTCCAGAAGCGTCGAAGATCGCCCTGCCAAAACTTTAACATGTTCAGGAGGATTTCAGAGCCCATGAGACATGCAGTCTTTAGGGAATTTCCCAGTGTCGGGGATCTCAGGTCATGTGACGTTGACTCATAATGATATTCTTCAGAGGCTTTATATAACGTACAGGAGCTTTTGCAACATACTGAACCAAGTTCAATATAGGCCACTTATTGTACAAAATTGTTATATAAAGCTTTCAGGGCGCGCCGTAGCATTCACGTAATCTAAACGTTAAATCTAGTGCTTAGGGAATGAAAAAGCTGGAATCCCCGAACACTAATGAGAAGCTAGAAAAGTTTGTCGAATTGTGCGAAATACGCACCGGCAATTTCCATGGCGACGCCGTGGGGTACCATAGAGAGCGATGGCCGTCCAAATCAGACAATCTTAATAAGTGGAGACTACAGTGGCTTAACTATCATGTTGTGTAACCTCGAGAAGGGTCCGTGAGGATGTACAGATCTGTTGTTGTTGAGGAATTGTTGTCATGGGCTGATGCTTTATTGCCGTTGGATATTTTGTCAACGTTGACTCGATATTCATGGCTATATTTACCCCTACTATCAATAAATGAGATATTTCGTCCTGTGCGGGGCCTTCAGCATATATCCGGAGTCAAAGACAGGCCTGGTGTCAAATGTGTTGACACTTAGACCCGCTTCTATTAGATGAAGGCCGTCGAATTTCGCAGTACTCCATGTCAAATTGTTCTGATTACTTCATCGTCAAGGTAGGTTATCCCATTTCGTTGTCAGGCTGGCAAAAGTTGCACACCTCCATGATGAAAGGCTACAACTAAGGTCGTGGAACATGTTCCCTCCTTAACTTCTATTCTCTTATATTCTCATTACTTCGTTCTTCCATCCTTCCAACACCCGCTTATGCTAGTTTGTATAAATATCCAAATCAAAATGAGACAATCATGTTCTTCGCACACTCGGTGCCAACCGCAGCCACAAGCTCAGCAATGATGCCCTTGATTGATTCCGGTTCATCGATAGAACCCGCTTCCCAGGTGACTAGGTCGGAAGTTTTAACAACCTGCCCACGGACGCGGAGTTTAATGTGGTCGAGGAGAGCAGGGGTAAGTTCGCTTTGAGGAAGGAGACCCGGCATGTTGCGAGAGAAGAGTGCGACGTCGTCAGTTGAAGAAAAGGACTCGTCATCGCTGTCCATATGCTCCACGTCCACGGCGTCGTCCGCCAAATCTTGAATTCTGACTCCACCATTAGCGTTCGGCGCCTCGGTGCCGTCCCTCTTCTCCCTTGACAGCGATACATATCGCCTCGCGTCTAGGCGCCTTTTGAATTCATCATCTATCAAATCCCATGTATGACTTTCCGGATCAAGCACATATTGCGGATGATAGTCGACCTTGTACTTCATCTTTCTGCAGCTGTGTATGTAGAATCCCATCATGTACCATTTGTATCCTTCTTCTGCTGCGAGTGCTGCTTCACGCATGGCACTGATC
>CAVPFK010000023.1:0-295357 GCA_963703705.1 uncultured Acidobacteriota bacterium
GCGGGAACTGCGTCTATTTCGGAGAAGGTATAGCGCGGAAGCGGAGGAACACCATTACGCCCACCGGATTCGAACCATAGACTGGATTGAGCGAGGCGGGCGCGGAATATAACGTGTACTGGCCGCCTAACGCGCTTGATACATGTGGGAGGAAATTCCATTCGTGGTCGTAACCGAAGGTATAGGCTTGCACGCGGGCCAGAAAACGTTCTTGAAACCCAGGCGGAAGGGGATTTTCGCCGAGCAGCAGCAAATTTGTGCGGTCCACGTTCTCGATCCGCGTCCAGGCGTAATTGTGGTTTGCGAATCGTGCCGTGCTCTCGGCGAGATATCCATTGTAGACTTTCGCGTCTGGTGAATCCTGATTGCGTCCCCAAATCAGCGTGGTGGCCCAATTGCCCCATGTGCCATCTCGCAGCGGCCTGTTGTAAGTAACTGAAGCAGTCATCCGCAAGGTGTCCTCGTTTGGAAACAATTGCTCCGGGCTGGTGAGATGGCTGATGGAATATTGGCCGCTCCAGTTTGGAGCGGGATTTAGGGTGAAGCGCGCGGACCAGGAATCGATCGCACCAGCATCGATTTCCCAGCGATGCTCGCCGGGTTCGCGGCCGTGAAACCCGGAGACTTCAAGGCGGGCGATCTGATAGGCGAATCCCACGGTCACTACGTCGTCGGCGATGTGCGTGGAGTCCATCAAATGGTGACCGAGCGGGGCTAAAGAGTCTTCGCTGGCGGATACTCGATGCGGATAGGCTTCCGGACCGATAGCGGGATCTCCCACCGGTGCCACATAAAAAGATAGCAGCGTATTTTCGGAGAGCTTCCAGTCGTAGAGCAGAGCGAGTTCCATAAAAAAATTATGGGGATGCTGGCCATCGACTAGGGGCTTGCCGAATGCGGTTTCGCCGAGCTGAAAGAGCTCCGGGTATTGACGCCCTGTAATCGTTGCCGGCTCCAAGCTGAACATGCCCCGCACGGTGAGCGTTCCAGGGCCCAGAGAGCGTTGCGCCATGGGCATCAGCCAGCTGGTACCGAAGACCTTATCGCCGCCGCGCGGCCCTGTCTGCTGCTGAGAATTAAGAAATCCCCCGCCATGGAACATGAACATCCATGCGCCTTCTTGCTTCATGAGCATGTCATGCGGAGTTGAATTGGGTTCGGCGCTCGTCCCAGCGGTAGCATGTGCGAGGATTTCTTCAATGAAGGTGGCAGGAACCATATTCATTGCCTTCATGGTGCCGCTCATTGGTTCCACATTTCCGGTCGTCACTGGCGCGATAGCTGCCTTCGAGGTGACAGACATACCGGCGGCAAACGAACATGGGCACAACTCCACGGCGTCGCAAGGCGCTGCCGCTGAGCTGCGGGCAAGCGCGAGAGTCATCACAAAGAGCGTCGAGGTCAGGAGGATCGAGAATCTGCGGCTGGGGATAAGGGCTCCAAAACTACTCTTAAACTCTAACTCTGCGCCGGCTGAACGGCAACGGCTATCGCTTATGAGTTCGGATTAAGCGCTGGATCTTGCACGCTGGCAGCCCGATTCTGGCGCGTGCCGCGGACCACGCCGCTTTCATCTGTGTAAAAATTCATGTAACCGAAATTCCCGGCGCGAGCGGTGAGCGTATAACTCCGTACATGGCCATCCGCATCGGGCTTTCCCGGCATATATTGCACGGTGTAATGAGCAGACTGCGCTTTTTCTGCTTCAAATCGCACGCGGTCTCCGAGACCCTCGAGGGAGGAAGGAAATCCGTCTTCGCTGTTTTGATAGGCAGTAAGCGCCAGTTGGATGATTCCGACCGCCTCGAGTCCGTGGGCTTCGGCGTCCGGCTGGGTGCCGGAAATTTTCCAGGGTACCGCCAACCAAGCGGTTGCCGCCAAAATTACGAGAAATATTCCGAGAAGAATGGCAATGCGAGCAGGTTTGGTTTTTTTGCTTTGTAAGCCGGTGTTGGAAAATTCGCTGCCGTCCGGCGCATTGCTGACGTCCGCGCCACAATACGGGCAGGCGGGGCTGGCCTGGTTTATCGCTTGCTCGCATTCCGGGCAGGTAAACATCGCCATCGAATCTTAGCAGGTTCGCATGCAAGTTATGTCGGCGGGCTCGTTCCTTAAACGAGCGCGGCGTATCTGGCTGCTTGGTTAGCGTCACGAACCAAAAACATGTGCCGAGCGCGCAAATTTGCCTTTCGGGTATCATCTTTTAGGTTTCACACAGAGGAGACAGCCCATGTCCAGAAGCGGATGCGGATTCATTGGCGTCGTCAATTTCTCAGCCTTTCTTCTTCTCTTCCTATCATCGGGGAGTTTCACAAGAGTGTTTGCGGCGCCCCAAAACCGCAGCGATGCATCGGTGCCGGCCGAACGCGTGCTGCCCGCCGAAACCGCAACCACCACGCAAAAAGATCAAGTAGATCTGAACGTCACGGTGTACAACTCGAATATCGCCCTCGTTCGCGATGTCCGGCAAATTCATCTGGCCTCTGGTACTTTTCCCCTGCGATTCGAGGACGTTGCGGCTTCCATCATGCCCGCCACAGTCCATTTTCGTTCTCTCACCGAGCCCGCAAAGCTGGCAGTCGTCGAGCAGAACTACGAATATGATCTTCTCGATGCGCAGAAGCTTTTGCAGAAGTACGTAGGCCGCGAGATCACGCTGGTGCGTGGCGAGGAAGAAGCGAACTCGACCAAGTGGGTCGAAACCAAGGCTGTACTACTGGCCAACAATAACAGTCAGCCGGTATGGAAGATCGGAAACGAAATCGTTACCGGGATGCCCACGAACTGGTACAGATTCTCTGAGTTGCCGGGGAATTTGTACAGCCGGCCGACTCTTGTGTGGACGCTCGATAATCGCGGCGCGGGGGCGCAGAAGGTTGAAGCTTCCTACCTCACAAATAACATGAGTTGGAATGCGGACTACGTGCTTACGATCGCTCGTGAGGAGAAAACCAGCGACCTGGATGGCTGGGTTACGCTGACGAACAACAGCGGCGCATCGTATGAGAACGCCAAGCTTCAACTGGTCGCCGGAGAAGTTCACCAAGTGGCCACGGCAGTACTCATGCCCAAAGCTGGAATCCGGGTGGATGCGGCCGTACCAGCCCCGCCGCAATTTGAGCAAGAAGCGATGTCTGAATATCACCTGTACACACTGGGAAGGCGCACCTCCATCCAAAACAATGAGTCGAAGCAGATCAGTTTGCTGTCGGGAACGGGCGTGCCAGTGGAGAAATTTCTCGCAGTTGAAGGGCAACCGTATTACTACCGCAATCAACAAGCAATCGGAAACGCGATCCCCGAACCCGTGAAGGTGTACTACCGGTTCAAGAACGAGGAAAAAGGCGGGTTGGGCATGCCCTTGCCGGCTGGCACGGTGCGCGTGTATCAAGCGGATTCAAAAGGCGGGATTCAATTTGTTGGCGAAGACCATATCCATCACACCCCTAAGGATGAAACAGTGAAGATTTATATAGGGAATGCCTTCGACATTGTGTGCGAGCGAAAGCAAACTGACTATAAGAAACTGGCAAGCAACGTGTTTGAAATGGAGTATCAGATCACATTGCGGAACCACAAGGATGTCCCGGTGACCGTCGACGCTCGTGAGCCGATTGGTGGCGACTGGGAAGTGGTAAATTCGAACCTGAAGTGGACCAAGCTCGACGCCACGACCATCAGTTTCGATATTCCCGTCGATAAGGATGGAACCGCAACGCTCGACTATCGCGTTCGGGTGAAGTGGTAGAAGGCCCGACGGTGTGGACTGCGCTATTTCTTTGCAGAGAGCGTTAGCTCTCGCGCAAAAACAGGGTTGGTGGGATATTGCACAGCAAGTTGGGCGAGCAGTTCGTGCGCCCGGTCCATCTGATGTTCGCGCTCATAGGCCAAGGCCAGCATGACTTTGGCGAACGGCTGAAGATAATGTCCGCGCTCGGCGGCGGATGCCATTTGCTGCATTCCGCGCACGCGATCGCCGTGAATACCGCCGAACCATACGAGCGCACGCTTGTAGCCAGGCAAGCAGCCGATGACGTAATTGGCCATCCCTAAGGCGACATTAGCGTCTTGCTCGGACGGGTCGATGGCCAGCAAGGTATTTGCCTCGGCTTCCGCCTGCTTCATCATTTTCAAGCCATCGAGCTGCTTCTTGATGATTATTGCGTCGTAATCGGATTCCATTCCGTCTGCGATGGTGAGTCCCAGCAGGCCGTGAATGTCGTGCGGGTTTGATTTCAGCCGCGCTTTGGCGAGTTCCCGGGCTTTACTGTTCGCTGCGAGAAATGCCGCGTTTTGATTTTGCGACGCGGGTCCCTCCACACCTCCCAGGAACTTCGCATCGCTCAAGAAAAACTCCGACGTCAATACGCCTTTGGAGTTGAACTGCTCGAACAGGTAACTGGCGGCCTCGGCGGCTTTGCCCACCGGATCGTCCGGTTGACTTTTTTGATAAGCCAAGAATTCAATTCGCGCGCCGTCGAAATTCAATTCATAAAGGTGCTGGAAGCCCCTTTCCAAAAACTCGGAGGAAGGATCCGCCTCCATCACCGGGGTTTCTGGCGGAGCAGGTTTCTGCGCGGTGCTTTGACCGGGCTCCTGGGCCTTTGCGCGCCAAATCGGGCACACAATTCCCGTGGTAATGAGAGCCCCGATCAAAATTTTGGTGATTCCGCTCGGCATAGATGGTCGCGTTTCTAGTCCTTGAGGAGCAGGCGTTTCATATTGCAGTGAAGCGGTTGCTAGCGAGTTCATTATATTCGAATCTGGTTCGGTTGAATCAGTTGCTTTAGAGAATGTTACCGCAGGGCACTCTGCTTGAAGGCTTTCTAATACATCTCTGGGGGGTTGCAGGCGAGACGGCCTGTTTCAGAGCCGAGTCTTCGTCGCGGCCTTCGACAGACGAGACGAATATCAAAACAATGGCGCACTAATTCGCGCGCTGAGGCTGGGAAGCGGCTGCCGGCACCGAAGTCGCGGTGTTATCTCGCTTTCGATTCGCTAAGAAAGCACAGATCGTGACCGCCAGTGAGAATGCCAGAAGCGAGCCGTCGCGTAACAATGTTTTCTTCCCCAGCTGTTCGCCCGGACCAAAGCAGCCGCAATTGATTTCTAGTCCCATCGAATACGTTCGAACCATTAGCGCAAAAAAGCCTCCGAGCAGCAAGCTGGTGGCCAGCGACGAAAAGCGCAGCCACAATCCACTCAGCAGCCATAGTCCCAGAACCAGTTCGACAAATGGCAACCAGTGAGCCACCAAGGTCACAGCTTGCGGTGGAAGCAATTGATAGGAATCCACCTGCATCGCAAACATGGACAGAGAAATCTTTACCGAAGCGATCGACCAAGGCATGGCTGCCTGGGGTTTCAGTTTTGCGTAGGCGGCGAACAAAAACATCACGCCAAGTGCCAACCGCGCGATGAACAGAAATATCCGCCGGGAAGTTCCGCGCGTTTCATCCATCATCGCTGGAGGCCTCCTACTGGCTGAGAAGCGAATTCAGGAACTGCTTCAGAATTGGCCAAGTCACAAAGCCCGGCATCGCTTGAAGCCGTTGTCCTTTGTAAGTAATGACGGTGGTGGGCGTTTGCGTGACGGGTATCGGTTTTGCGAGCTGTTTGTCCTGCTCGATATAGGCGTCTAGGGGGCAACCGTGATCAGTTTGCGCGGTGCCACTGAACGCCGCGGGCTTCACTGCCGCGTTGGGATTTGACTCGCACCCTTCCATCAATCTCTTGATGCGCTTGAAATCAGCGGGGGCCACCGCCGCAGCCACGAACTTTTCAATATTCCCGTCTGCCGACCAAGCTTGCTGGTTATCCCAGAGTGCGGCGTCTACGATCTCGAATTTCCCAATCTTCGCGGCGGCGTTAGCCCAGCGTGCAGCCATATAAGAATATGGGTGCATCGGTAACGGAAAGTCGCGATGTATGAAATATACCTGCCCGTTGGCGACCATGTCCGGGATCATGTACTTGAGCGAGTTCTCGAAGAAATTCCCGCAGGATGGACATTGATAGTCGCTAAATACTTCCATGGTGATAGGAGCATTCCTGTTGCCTAGAGACTTTACGGGCAGCGCCGTGGCATCGGAATTTGAGACAGCCTTCGATTGCGCCCGCGGCTGAGTCTGCGCCAAAATTCCGGCACCGCAAATCAGAGTAAGCCAGGCCAGGCTTGCGAACCGACATAAATTCAGCCAGCGAAACGGATGAAAATTTCGGCGAATCAATGAGCTCCTCCCCGGTTCGTTCTAAGCAGCGCGAAGCATTGTATCGCGAATTGCGCCTGTGCGCAGCGGCCAGGCGCTGAAGGCCAGCGTTAAACAGCAGCTATCACGTCGATAAGTACCCATGAGTCGGCCGAGCATCCTAATCGCCCCAACAGAGCAGGCAAAACAGGTCGGATGGGCTTACACAAGCCGTATATAGTATGTAAGTCATTATATTTCAATTAGATACGTTGAATCATAAGATTTGACAATAGGACGCTCAAGATGTATTATTACGTTGCTCGTTAGCAGAAAGTTCTGGTTTAAAGATAGCCGGACGTCACAGGAGCGTATTTTATGAGCAAGATTATTGGCATTGACCTCGGCACCACCAATTCAGTCGTAGCGGTGATGCAGGGCGGCGAACCGACCGTCATTCCTAACCAGGAAGGTGCTCGCACTACCCCCTCGGTTGTTGCATTTACCAAAAGCGGGGAACGGTTGGTGGGACAGGTTGCCAAACGGCAATCCATTACCAATCCAGAAAACACGGTTTACTCCATAAAGAGATTTATGGGGCGGCGGTACGATGAAGTTACCGAAGAAGCGAAGCGTGTCCCTTACAAAGTGGTCAAAGGGCCGCACGACGACGCGCGCATCGAAATTACGGGCAAGTCTTACAGCCCGCAAGAAATCTCGGCGATGATTCTTCAAAAACTGAAGACCGCAGCGGAAGATTTCCTCGGTGAAAAAGTCACGAAAGCGGTTATCACCGTTCCCGCTTACTTCAACGACAGTCAACGTCAGGCGACCAAACAGGCTGGAGAGATAGCCGGCCTGGAAGTTCCGCGCATTATCAATGAGCCAACGGCGGCAGCTCTGGCCTATGGGCTCGATAAGAAAAAGGACGAGACGATTGCTGTCTACGACCTTGGCGGTGGAACTTTTGACATCTCGATCCTGGAAGTCGGCGAAGGCGTGGTCGAAGTTAAATCGACCAACGGCGATACCCACCTCGGCGGCGACGACATTGACCAGCGCATCATCGAGTGGATCGTAGCGGAATTCAAAAAAGAGCAGGGCATTGATCTGAGCAAAGACCGCATGGCCATCCAGAGGCTGAAGGAAGCGGCGGAGAAAGCGAAGATTGAACTATCCCAAGTGATGGAAACGGAAATAAATCTTCCGTTCGTCACTGCGGACGCGTCCGGGCCGAAGCACTTGCAGCTGAAACTCACTCGTTCGAAACTCGAACAGTTGATGGAAGACTTGTTGCAGCGCACCGTGGGTCCGGTGAAGCAAGCTCTGAGCGATGCAGGCCTGACCCCGGATAAAATCGACGAAGTGGTTCTGGTCGGCGGCTCCACGCGAATCCCGCGCGTGGTGGATATCGTCAAGGGACTATTCAACGGCAAAGAGCCGCACAAGGGCGTCAATCCAGACGAAGTAGTCGCGGTAGGCGCAGCGGTTCAGGGCGGAGTGTTGGGCGGCGAAGTGAAGGACATTCTGTTGCTCGACGTAACTCCGCTTTCGCTGGGAGTCGAAACGCTGGGCGGTGTCTCGACCGTACTGATCCCGCGTAACACGACCATCCCAACGCGTAAGTCGGAAACATTCTCTACGGCTGCGGATAATCAGACCTCCGTCGAGATTCACGTGCTGCAGGGGGAACGTCCTGTTGCCAGCGGCAACCGTTCGCTCGGAAAATTCCATCTCATTGGAATTCCTCCGGCGCCACGCGGTGTACCGCAAGTCGACGTCACTTTCGACATCGACGCCAACGGCATCCTGAACGTCTCTGCAAAAGACACCGCCACGAACAAGGAGCAGAAGATCACCATCACGGCGTCCAGCGGCTTGAGCAAGGAAGAAGCAGAGCGCATGAAGAAAGAAGCGGATGCGCATGCGGACGAAGACAAGTCTCGTCTGGCGGAAGTGGAGGCTCGCAATCGGCTCGATAGCCTGGTTTATCAAACCGACAAAATCATCAAGGAAAACCGCGAGAAGCTGGCCGAAGCAGACGTGAAAGCTGGCGAGGAAGCGTTAGAAGAAGCGCGGCGTGCCTTGACGGAAGGCGGCCTGGACCGGTTAAACGCCGCCGCGGAAAGTCTGACCAAGGTATCACACCGCATTGCTGAGACCATGTATAAGGCGCAGCAAAGCACGGCGAGTGCCGGGGCGGCCTCTGCGGGCGCGCCTGGTTCGCAAGGCCAATCTTCCGGCGACGCAAAGTCTGGGTCCGCTGGACAAGGCGATGTTGTGGATGCCGAGTTCGTGGACGTGGACGACTCGAAGAAACCGAACTGACGTCCGCGTAACTCGATTGTGGGGCGGGTCTGAGGACTCGCCCTGCCTTCGTTTCATCAGTCGCAGAGGAGAGCGCGTTGACGACAATCGGCATCCGGCGTTTGGGCCCACCGCAGGCGGTACAGAAAATTCGCGACAATTTCTTCCTGGTGCAGGTTTCCATCTCCGAATCGCCAACGGCCGACTGGCGCCGTCTTTTCTACGACGCGCAGCAAGACGTGCAACCGGAATTCCCGCCGCGATCGGTGGAAATTTCGGGAACCTTCCTTCGTTTCAAGGCCGATCCGAACACCGTGGAACAGAAGGTCGGCTGGATTGATCGTTGGCTCGAGCGCGCGAACACCAAAGAAGCTTCGATGGCCGGAAGATCGTCGGAAATGCAGCGGCAGAAGAAGGAAGAAGCGGTGCGCGAGACGCAGGAGCTTGCTGAGTGGAATGGGCGTTGGGCGAAATTGTAACGCCTGCGCATTTTGTAACGAAGCCGGCGTGACCGGCAAATAGAAATCCATCATGGCGACAACGGCTAAACAGGATTACTACGAGGTTTTGGGCGTGCCGCGCAAAGCGACGGCGAAAGAACTGCGTGCAGCCTATCGCAAGCTCGCCCGCAAATACCATCCCGACTTGAATCCTGGCGATAAATCCGCGGAAGAAAAATTCAAACAAATTCAGGAAGCCTATGACACTCTTTCCGACAGCAAGAAGCGCCAGATGTACGATCAATTCGGGTTTAATGTTCCGGGTCCAGGCGGCGCTCCCGGCGCGGGATACGGCGGCGGGGCCCCGCCCGGCGACATACATTTTGATTTCGGCGGATTCGATTTCGGCGGAGGAGCGGGTGCAGGACAGGGAGGGGCAGGAGGCGGCGCAAGCTTCCGTGATCTCTTTAGCCAGTTTTTCCGCGGAGCGAGCGCCGCACAAGCGACCAACGAACGCGAGCCGGGAGACGATCTCGAATATCAAATCGACATCACATTCGCAGAGGCCATGCGCGGCACGGTGAAAAAACTAAGCTTCACGCGACTGGATGTTTGCAATGTGTGCCATGGCACGGGCGTGGCACCCGGGGACGAAAAGGTTTGCCCCACCTGCGGCGGCTCGGGCCAGGTTACACAGACGAGTGGAAAAATGCGTTTCCAGATCACCTGTTCGCGTTGCGGCGGAGCCGGAAAGCTCCACACCGTTTGCCGCAATTGCGGTGGCGAAGGGCGCGTAGCGAAGATGGAGACGCTGGACGTGCGCATTCCCCCCGGAGCGCAAACGGGTTCGCGCGTACGCGTCGCCGGACGTGGCAACGCCGGCTTGCACGGTGGGCCGCCTGGCGACCTCTACATCGTGATGAAAGTCGAGCCTCACCCCTTCTTTGAACGGCGCGGAGATGATCTCTTTACAGTCGTCCCGATCACAGTTCCCGAAGCCTCGCTCGGCGCGAAGGTGGAAGTCCCTACGATTGATGGACGCGCTCAGGTACGCATTCCACCCGGCACTAACAGCGGGAAGAAACTGCGGCTGCGCGAAAAAGGGGCGCCCTCTGCGCGGCATTCCGGAAAGCGCGGCGATCAGATTGTGGAAGTTCAAGTCGTGGTGCCCAAGCCTGAAGACGAGCGCGTACGCAATCTGTTGAAAGAACTCAGCAAGATAGATCCAGAAGATCCGCGCCGCGAGATTTTTTCTCGCGCGGTAGTGTAGCAAGTTACCAGGAGACGCCGATGGCTGGCCGCCCAAAAAAGAAAGCAAAAGCGGGCTACATGATCAGCGCCGTCGCCGATTTATATAAGCTTCATCCGCAAACTCTTCGTTTGTATGAACGCGTAGGTCTGCTCAAGCCTTCTCGCTCGCAAGGCAACACGCGTCTTTACACCGACTCGGACCTGGAGCGCCTGGAAATAATCCTCAATTTGACGCGAGAGTTGGGTGTCAATCTCGCCGGCATTGAAATCATCCTCAACATGCGCGACAAAATGGCGGACATGCAGTCGCAGATGGAAGCTTTCATCTCATTCGTTCGCAACGAAATGGCGCGCAGTTTTTCAGCGGCGGATGATCGCAAAGTGCGCCACGCCATCGTGCGTGCGGTTCCGCGCCATGCCATTCGCGTCGAGAAATAGCAATCCATCCCATGCCTAGAAGCTTTCCCGCCAGTGCTCCCGGGTCACGTTTACTTTGCCAGTTTCCACAGGAGCGCGCGGTTTGCACAACGGCGTGCGCTTGCGCTGAGAGCGAGCCGCGCTTATCCTTCGAACATGGCGCAACCGGATTGTCCTCATTGCCAGGGCAGCGGCTGGAAGGTTGTCGAGCGAACTACGGAAGGCGCACGAGCGCTTTCCGCCGATCAGTCCCGGCCTTCCGGTCGGGAGATGAAACCTGTTTGGGCGGTGCCATGCAATTGCACGAAAGGCGACCAAACAGACCGCGCTCTGGCGCGCGCCCGGGTGCCGGAGCGTTACCGGCATTGCGATTTCGACAATTTCGAAACGGACAACGACATTGATAACGTGGCGCCCGAGCAACTGGCTGCATTTAATCGCAGCCTCACTCAGGCCAAGCTCATCGTTCAGCGCTTTGCCGAGGAATTCACCCCCGTTCGCGAACACGCCGAACCCGGACTATTGTTAATGGGCTCCTGCGGCGTGGGGAAAACGCATCTCGCGGTCGCGGCCTTGAAGCAGATTATATTGCGCGGTCACAGCGGCCTTTTTTACGACTACCGTGAGCTGCTCAAGGAAATCCAGGACAGCTATAACGTAGTGAGCCAATCCACGGAAATGGGCGTGCTCGAGCCCGTCTTGAAGGCTGAAATCCTCGTGCTGGATGATGTAGGTTCCAGCAAGCCCTCGCTTTGGGCACTCGAAACTGTCGGGCACGTACTTAACACCCGCTACAACGAAAAGCGCGTCACCTTGCTCACAACGAATTTTCTAGATTCCGACGCACTGGGCGCGAATCCGGCCGGATTAGCGTCGGGGACACGCGTGGCCGGGATGCGCGTTCCCACCCTCGACGATTGCTTGACCGAACGTGTGGGCAAGCGCATTCGATCGCGGCTCTATGAGATGTGCCGCACGGTTGAAATTTCTGGCCCGGATTACCGCAAAGAAATTCGCACGGCGAATGGATCGCGGGCATAGAGTTGGAATCTTCCTGTGCTCCATTTATGAATGGCGAGAAACGCATCTTAGCTCTCCGCAACGCTCTCTTGCGAGGGAAAATTAGCTTCCGCGATTTCGAGTCCACAAGAACGGTTTGTTGACAACGCGCAAACCGGGCGCGTATCATTCCTTCCGATATGAGCGCCGAGCGCGGACGCTCGATCCCCTTCATTGCTCTGACCCCGCTGGGTGGAGTAACCCGAGCTTGCATTCTCGGCAGACGGGCACGAACTCGTACGGAGGCCGCACTCCATGTCACCCGAGCACGACCCTAATCTCCAACCTTCCGCCGCCGAAGCCGTCACCACCGAGCTCCCGGCCGAAGAATCAAATGATCCGGCAGCCGCGTCGCATACGCCTCCCGCCAACGTTGGTTCCACAATCTCTAGCGGCGCTGCGACTGCAGTGGTCCGTGCGCAGGAAACTCCCGAGACGGTTCCGCTGACCGACGCCCCGTCTGAAGAAATGTCGGTCGCAAAACAAGATGGTTTGGCACCGCTTGCAACCCCGGCTGTTGAGCCGGGATCAAGCCTGGCAGCTGCCGGGAACATGGACGTGAGCACGCCAATCCTAGCAGCCGAGCCAACTGAAACCGCGGACTCTGCTGAATCCGCCGAAACGATGGACCAGCTTCTCGACCAGTTTGCAGTTCCGGAACCTGTCGCGGTCGAGGGTGAAATTTTTGATGGACGTGTGTTAGCGGTGACAGACGCTGGGGTGATCGTGGACGTCGGCGGAAAATTCGAGGGCTTGGTACCGGCCCAGGAATTTGTGGATTCCGGAAGCCCCATACAATTTGGCAAGGGCCAAACAATCGAAGTGGAAAGGTTGCACGAGCAGAAGAACGGCTATGTCCTGCTCTCCCACGTGCGCGCGCATCGACGGCGGGTGTGGGAGCGCATCGAGAAATCTTATCGCGAGCAAGCCACAATCACCGGCAAAGTAACCGAACGCATCAAAGGCGGCTTGGTGGTTGAAATCGGAGTTCGCGCCTTCTTGCCCGCTTCGCAAATCGAACTGCGGCCAGTGCACGACCTGGAAGCTTGGAAGGATCGCGACATCGAAGTTCGCGTCCTGAAATTGAATCGCAAGCGTGGCAATGTAGTCGTCAGCCGCCGGGCGATTCTCGAAGAAGAACAGAAATCCAAACGCGATGCGCTCGTGGCCTCCCTCTCGGAAGGTTCGGTTGTCGTCGGCCGCGTGAAAAACGTGACCGACTATGGGGTATTCGTGGATCTTGGCGGGATGGACGGTCTTCTTCACGTCAGCGACCTTGTTTGGGGGCGCGTCCCGCATCCTTCATCAATTGTGAAGCCGGGCGACGAGATCGAAGTCCAGATCCTGAAGTTCGACAAAGAAAAACAGCGCATCTCGCTGGGGCGCAAGCAACTTCTGCCCGATCCTTGGGCCACCGTCCCTGAGCGTTTCGCCGTGGGCACGCGGGCACACGGGAAAATTGTCGGGGTTACGGACTATGGCGCGTTCGTGCAAATCGAACCCGGAGTCGAGGGTCTGGTGCACGTCAGCGAAATGAGCTGGTCGAAGCGCACCAAACACCCGTCGAAAATGGTGAAGGTGGGAGATGAAGTGGAAGTGACCGTGCTGGAAGTGAAGACCGACCAGCGGCGCATTTCACTCGGATTAAAGCAGGCGGTGCCCGATCCGTGGCACGCGGCGGCAGAAAAATATCCGGTGGGTGCCATGGTCAACGGCCGCGTCCGCAATCTTGCGGATTTCGGCGCGTTTGTTGAAATCGAAGAGGGAATGGAAGGCTTGATACACATCAGCGACATTAGCTGGACCGAGCGCGTCAAGCATCCCAGCGAGAAATTCAAGAAGGGCGATGTGATTGAGGCGAAAGTGCTCAAGGTGGATTCGCAGAATCGCCGGCTGTCACTCGGCATCAAGCAGGTAAAGGATATCTGGGCGAACTGGTTTGCCGATCACAAGATCGGAGATGTGCTGAAAGGCAAAGTTGTAAGAACAACGGATTTCGGCGCCTTTGTGGAATTGGCAGAAGGTATTGAAGGGCTATGTCACGTTTCCGAGATCGAGGAACGCAAACCCAAAGGCGAACGCGATAAGGAAAAGCCGGCGCGGGCCGCGCGCGTCACCTCCGTACTGGCCATGGGTGCCGAACACGATTTCAAGGTTCTGCGTCTGGAGCCCGAGCAGCACAAAATCAGCTTGAGTTACCGCGCAGCACAGAGGCAGGTCGAACGGCAGGAGATCGAGACGTTCCGGCAGGCAAAGCCAGTCAAGTCCTCGCCCAACGCCACAATCGGTGACGCCATCATGGCCAAGCGGCAGTCGTCATAGTGCTAGATCCCCAGGCAGCCGGGGGGCGGCTGCTCGGGCGGGCCTTCCTTTGCAGGAAAAATCATTTACCTTAAGTTAGATTGGTGATATGCAAGGACCTACGGTATCGCCCCAGCCTGTAGATGCCGTAACGTCTTCGCCTGTTGTGACGTCTTCATATACCATGAGAGGAGGCCTCATCCGATGCCAGAGGCTGCGGGAGAGCGTGAGAACAAAGACCACACGATGACGAAGGCTGACCTCGTGGAAGAGGTCACTCGGGTCACCGAATTGCCTCGCAAAGAAGCCGAAGCGGTGGTCGAGACGATTTTTGAGAGCATTATTGCGGCTCTGCAATCCGACGATAAGATCGAGATTCGTGGTTTCGGCAGCTTCCGTACTCGCGAGCGCCGCGGTCGCACGGGCCGCAACCCTAAAACGGGAGCGAAAGTGGAAGTCCCACCCAAGAAGATCCCGTTTTTTAAACCCAGCAAAGAACTAAAGGACTTCGTGAATCACCCTCGTGCTAGCGGCGCTTCCGCTAGTTCGTCTGAGCCCGGCTCGCAGGCCTAAATAGCATGGATTATTTGTGGACCCCGTGGCGGTACCGCTACATCGCCGACGCGTCGAAGGACGAAGGCTGTATATTTTGCGCCGCCATTGCCGCCGGAGATGATGCGAAGACCCAAATTGTCCTGCGTGGCTCTAAAAATTTTGTAATCCTCAATCGCTATCCTTACACTACCGGCCACGTAATGATCGTTCCTTACGCCCACGTGGCCGATCTTTCCTCAGCAGAACCGGAAACGCTGGCCGAAATGATGCACCTTTCGCAACGCGTCCATACGGCGCTCGAGAAGACTTATCACCCGCAAGGCTACAACCTCGGCATGAATCTAGGCCGCGCGGCCGGCGCCGGAGTCACCGGGCACTTGCACCTCCACGCATTGCCGCGCTGGTCCGGCGACGCAAATTTTATGACCGTTGTGGGAGAGACTCGCGTCGAGCCCGAGGATCTTTCGACCACCTACGAAAAACTCCGCAGGGCCCTCGCATAGCGTTGTCTGTTATATGGGCAAGCTCGGGCGAGCGCTTGGATTTTAACTTCCCTATTCCCTCGCTGCGGCCTAGAATTTGTACTCTTGAAAATGGTCTGAATTACTGCCGGAGGGCAGTCGCGTGGATTTAGAGCTTACCGAAGAACAGCAGCTCCTACAAAAAAGTGTGCGCGATTTCGCCGAAGCGGAAGTAAAACCGCTCGCAAAGGAAATCGACGAGACCGGCCATTTCCCGATGGAGACGTTCAAGAAGGCCGCTGAGCTGGGCCTTACGGGAGTTGCCGTGCCGGAAACTTACGGCGGCGCCGGGATGGATCATGTGAGCTACGCCATCGTGGTCGAGGAAATCTCTCGCGTTTGCGCTTCCACGGGCGTGATTCTGTCCGTTCAAAATTCGCTCTATTGCGACCCCATACTCCGTTTCGGCACGGATGAACAAAAACAGAAATTCCTGGTTCCCTATGCCCGTGGAGAAAAAATCGGATGTTACGCGCTCACCGAACCTCAAGCAGGCTCAAACGCCGCTGCTCTGGCGACCAGGGCGGCCCGCAAAGGTGAGGCCTACATAATCAATGGCACGAAAGCGTGGATCACCAATGGCGGCGTCGCCGATGCCGCGATCGTATACGTCAACACCCAGCCGGAAAAAGGCGAAAAGGGAATCACCGCCCTGGTGGTCGAAAAGGGGACGCACGGTTTCGCCGTCGGAAAAGAGGAAAAGAAGCTCGGCATTCACGCCACCGCTTGCACGGAGCTTTCCTTCACGGACTGTGAAGTGCCCATCGCCAATCGCATCGGAAATGAAGGCGAAGGTTACAAAGTCGCACTTTCCACTCTGGATGGCGGCCGCATCGGCATTGCCTCTCAAGCTACGGGAATCGCGCAAGGCGCCTTCGAAGCGGCCCTTTCCTACGCTCAGCAGCGTCAGGCCTTTGGCCATCCCATCTCGGATTTTCAAGCGATCCAGTTCATGCTAGCCGACATGGCCACCGAAATTGATGCGGCGCGTTTGCTCGCTCGCCGGGCAGCCTGCAAACAAGACTCTGGCGCCCGCTTCACCATGGAAGCCTCCATCGCGAAGCTTTTCGCAAGCGAGATGTCCACGCGCGTAGCGCACAAAGCCATTCAAATTCATGGCGGCTATGGCTACAGCAGCGAATATCCTGTGGAACGCGCCTACCGCGATGCACGCATCACTGAAATTTACGAAGGTAGCAGCGAAATTCAGCGTCTGGTGATTGCCGCTTGGGTCCTAAAGGCATACTGAGCGAAATAAGACGCAATTCTCTCTCCCGTGTTCCCCCAGTGTATTCTTGTGTCCATGTTGGAACTAGATTGCGGGCTCCCATTCGTGTCTGATTTCGATGCGGACTTTTTCAGTTCTTTACCCTCTCGTCCCGGCGTCCTGTTGCTTGAGATGCACGATGGCAAGGCCAAACCCTATCTTGCGCGAACCGCTGACATTCGCCGCGCCGCAGAAAGACTCCTGCTCGAGCCTGAAAAGCTTTCCAAGCGTCTGAATCTCCGCGACGTTGCCACAAACATCCGTTATCGAGTCACGGGCTCGAAATTCGAACAGACTCTGACGATGTACCAACAGGCGCGAAAATACTTCCCAGAACGTTACCGCAGTTTGCTCCGTTTGCGCCCAGCAGCTCTCCTGAAAGTGAATCTTCAAAACGAATATCCGCGAGTCTACGTCACCCGTCGCATCCGCGCGGACGGCGGATTTTATTTTGGGCCTTTTGCCTCTCGCCGCGGGGCGGAAGCCTTCAGCGAATCGTTTCTCGATCTTTTCAAAATTCGCCGCTGCCAGATTAAAATCCGTCGCGATCCAGAATTCCCCGGCTGTATTTATTCCGAGATGAAGATGTGCCTGGCCCCGTGCTTCGCCGGCTGCTCGAAGCAGGAGTATGACCTCGAAGTCAGTCGCGCCCTCGAGACTCTCGAGACGGCAGGATCATTTCTGACCAGGGAAATCGCGGGCCAGCGCGAAGCGGCCAGCGAAGCGTTGGATTTCGAAAAGGCTGCGACTCTTCACAAGCGGCTCGATAAAGTGTCCACCACACTGCGTGGGCGGGGAGAATTGACGCGGCGAATCGATGAAATCGATGCCGTAATCTTGCAGCGCGGGGCCGAAGAAAAAACCATCGTGGTATTCGCTGCTCGTGCAGGGATCTTAGCCGAGCCTTTGTTCCTGCGTTTCGCCGAACTATCCAGCGAGCCAAAGTCCGTGGAAGGGATGTTGCGGAACGTTCTGGAGCCGACAATCGGTAGGGATCGGCCCCAATCAAGCTCTTCTAAAACGAACGCAGCTGCCCAAAATATTTCCGAAATGGAGCTTGGCGCTGTCATCGGTTCGCCAGAGCCCGGCAGCGAAAGAACCAGTCTGCCTATGGCGCAACGCTCGCGATATGGATTGCAATCGGCGCCACCAGAGCTGGCCGAGGATCTTGCGCTGCTCTCGCGGTGGTTTTATTCGAAACCGCGCGAAGGTGAAATCTTATTCCGCGACGGCAGTTGGCCGTATCGCCGGATTTTACGCGCCTGCAACCGGCTGCTAGCGCCGTCGTCCCCTCGCGAACCACGGACCGGCACACAACCTACATCGTAATTTTCGCGCCTGGCCTTTTGGGAGATATACCTAGAAGAAGATCCAAAATAACAGCCCGCCATTTACATCGTACAATTGCCTAGATGGCTAAAACGTCTTCGGATCAGACCTCCCTCCCGGTTGTTCCCGAAAACCGTTCGCGTGCTCGCGACATGGTGCGTTCGCTCCGCCATCGCAACTTCCAACTTTTCTTCAGCGGGCAACTGATCTCGCTTATCGGCACATGGATGCAGAATGTTGCGCAGTCCTGGCTCGTTTATCGGCTCACCGGCTCGTCGCTACTTCTCGGCGTCGTGGGCTTCGCCGGGCAAATACCGGTATTCCTGCTGGCTCCTATCGGCGGCATGGCGGCTGACCGTTGGAATCGCCATCGCGTGGTGGTCGGCACGCAAATCGCGTCGATGATCCTTGCATTCATCCTGGCCATCCTTACATTGTCTCACGTAGTGCGCGTGTGGGAGATCGTCTTGCTCGCGGCCCTGCTAGGCGCTGTGAATGCGTTTGACATCCCCGCGCGGCAATCCTTTCTGATCGATATGGTCGGCCGCGAAGACCTGATGAACGCGATCGCGTTGAATTCTTCCATGTTTAACGGCGCGCGCGTAATCGGGCCGGCCATTGCCGGTTTGCTGGTGGCCTGGATCGGCGAGGGTTGGTGTTTTTTTGCGAACGCCGTTAGTTACATCGCTGTCATCGTCGGGCTGCTGTTGATGAAGCTAGGGCCTATGCGGATGGTTTCCAGGCAAGCCACGGCCATCGAACATATCGCCGAAGGTTTTCGGTTCGTTCGCCGCGCGGCACCGATCATGGCTATCATGCTGCTCATCGGGCTCGTCAGTTTGGTCGCCGTGCCTTACTCCGTGCTGATGCCAATTTTTGCGGACCGCGTTCTGCACGGCGGCGCGCGGGCACTGGGCATTCTGATGGGTGTTAGTGGATTAGGAGCACTTTTTGGAGCGCTCACGCTTGCAGTGCGCCGCGGAGTTCATGGACTCGGCCGATGGATCGCGTTTTCAGCCATTGGGTTCGGCGCCAGTCTCGTTTTGTTTTCTTTTTCAAGATGGCTGGTGCTATCGGCCATGCTGCTGGTACCGGTGGGATATTTCGTGATGTTGCAGATGTCCAGCTCGAACACTTTGATCCAAGCGATGGTCCCGGACGAGCTGCGCGGACGCGCCATGGCCGTCTATACCATGATGTTCATGGGCATGGCTCCGATGGGTTCATTGTTTGCAGGCGCGCTGTCGGATCGAATCGGAGCTCCGTGGACCGTGGCTATCGGGGGGATCGGAGCAATGGCGGGCGGCTTTATTTTTTGGCGCCGGCTGCCGAAATTAAGAATCGAAGCGCGGGAATTGCTTGTCGCGCAGGGCTTGGCAGGCGAACCCGAATAGGTGAGAAGAACGCCTTCGGCAAACGTTTTGATATACTGCGCGCGAGTACAGAATGCCCGACGCTAAAAGAGAGGCTCGATGTCAGCTGCTTCACCGCTGAGCGCGGAACGCAAGGCCGGGTTCGCCACTCCGGAAGGCACGCTCCGCTACGCCGCTCGCTTTCAAGGCCGATCGGCCGCAGGTCACTTCCGTGAGATTCCAGGCGGACTGGTTCTTTCTTCGATCGGTATCGGCACCTATCTTGGCGAGCCGGATACAGCCACCGACTCTGCCTACACCGATGCGATCGTTTCTACGGTCGAAAATGGATGCAACGTCATCGACTCAGCCATCAATTACCGTTTTCAACGCAGCGAGCGCGCCGTAGGCGCCGCCTTAAAGGCCCTTTTTCCCAAGGGGTATTTCCGCGATGAAATTGTGATTTGTACCAAGGCGGGGTTTCTCACTCCCGACGGCGAAATGCCGGCTGACGCCAACGAATATTTCGCCCACGAGTTTCTCGAGCGCGGAATTTTTCGCGCGGAAGAAATCGCGGCGGGATGCCACTGTATGGCGCCCGCATATCTGGCCGATCAGCTCGAACGCAGCCGGCGCAATCTCGGAGTGGAAACCATCGACGTTTTTTATCTGCACAACCCGGAGACGCAGTTGAGCGAACTTCCGGCTGAGGAATTCCGACAGCGCATTCGCGCAGCCTTCACTTTTCTGGAAACCGCCGTCGCGGAGAAGAAGATCCGCACTTTCGGCATGGCCACCTGGAATTCGTTTCGCGAGGATCCAAAAGGTGCGGGCTACCTTTCGCTCGCGGAAATGGCTGCCATCGCCACGGAAGTGGGCGGCGCTGCGCACCATTTTCGATTCGTGCAGTTGCCTTTCAACTTGGCAATGCCGGAAGCTCTTACCCGGCCAAACCAAATGATCGAGGGCAAGGCTGTTCCAATGGTTCAGGCGGCCCGCACGCTGGGAATTTCGCTGATTACAAGCGCCGCGCTTCTGCAAGGCCAACTCACCAAGAATCTGCCGTCGTTTGTGTCTTCTGCGTTGGGGCCAAGAGAAAATTCCATGTTGGCCCTGCAATTCGCACGCTCCGTTCCGGGATTGACCACAGCGCTGGTGGGCATGAGCCAGACCGCTCACGTGGATAAAAACTTGAGCCTTGTCGGGGTTGAACCCGCCACGCGCGAGCAGTTTTTGAAGTTATTCGAATCGAAAGGTTAGGGATTGGCCGAATCGCTGCGCAGCTCGGCATGCACTTTGTTGAGCCAAGCGTCGACTGCCGCGGCCATCTCGCCAAGGTGTCCGGTAAAAAAGTGATCTGCGTTTTCGACGAACACCAACTCTTTGGGTTCCGGCAATGCGAAGAAAAGCGTCTGGACATTCGTTCGCGAGCCAAATTGATCGTTTGCGCCTTGCACGAAAAGTTTCGGTTTCCTGCAGGCGTTCAAATAATTCATGTTGGAGCTATCTACGGGAATTCCCAGACCGATTAAATCCGTTACCCGGCTGTCTGCACATCCCACTTGTAGGCCTACCCACGAACCAAAGCTGAACCCCGCGAGCAGAATGGGCCGCCCTGGAAATTGTTCCGCCAGATAATCGAGGCCGGTGCGAACGTCCTCGCGCTCGCCTTTGCCGCGATCGTGCACGCCCTCGCTTAATCCCGCCCCGCGAAAATTAAATCGCAGCACAGGGACACCCCGGCGATGCAGAGTCTTGGCGGCCTGATACGCGACCTTGTTGTGCATGGTGCCGCCAAAGAGCGGATGCGGATGGCATACGATGGCGGCAAGAAGCGGGTCTGCTTCCGGCCTGGTCCATAGTGTCGCCTCGATGCGTCCGGCTCCCCCTTCAAGGAAAATACTGCGATGGAATATTTCAGCCATGAATGATCGTTCGGCGAGTGTAAAGGAGAGTGTTGCTCCCCGCAAAGGCGAATGAATGAGGAATGCAGTTTTCTCTTTGTTTTTGCCGTCGAATCTCATTGCGACAATCTCGCGGCAGTGGTAGTTTGGCAAAAGCTGAACTGCTCCCCTGGAGGGCAGATGGAATCGGATGTGGAGCGTCGCGCCGCGCGAAGGTTTTCGATGAATCTGCCCATGAAAGTACGTTTTTCGGCGGACACCGGAATCCTGGAGAAAAAAGGGGAGACCCGGGACGTCAGTTTTCGCGGCCTTTACTTCACGATGGAAGCGACCGTCGAAACCGGCAGCCCGATTGAATTCGTCCTCACCTTGCCGCAACAGATTACACTTGCCGGCGACGTCCACATCCGCTGCTACGCTCGCGTCTTGCGCGTGGACCAGCAGAAAGGAACTCCCGGTATCGCCGCCCGCATCGAGCGCTACGAATTTCTTCCCGCCTTGACCTGACGTTTCCGAAGCTCTCACGATTTATCGAAACGGAGTAGAATGTCCCTTCCGCCGGTCGCTGGAGGAGGAAACATGTATCACTACGATCCGAAATTGGCACTCGAAGAGTTAAAGGACGATGCGGCGCTGCCGCACCCGGTTCACATGCGCGACATGATCTTGCGGACGAAGCTTGATCCTACCTTGGCTCTGGACTTGAACCGCGAATTCCAGGATTACCTCACCCGTTTTGGCGATTTGCAGAAAATCGCGCGCGAAATTCTCGAGCAGGTTGCGGCAGGGGCGCGCAAGGCGTCCGCAGTTTGAGGCTCCGTCGCAGGGGAGAACCTTTGCATCTAGCGGAAACCAGTCGTATGTTCCGGTTAGCGCATTCTTTGTCTCTTCTCGCGTGAGGGAGCGCGGAAAAAGTCAGCATGGCCAGGCACACCATACTAATCGATGCGGACGATACGCTCTGGGAAAATAATATTTTCTTTGAAAAAACCATCGATCACTTCATTACCCAGCTCGAGCACCTTGGTTACACCCGCGAATATATACGCCACATCCTGAACGAAACCGAGCGACGAAATATCCGCCAGCACGGTTACGGCGTGCGCAGTTTTAGGCGTTCCCTGGAAGATACCTACTTGAAACTTGCAGGGAACGCTGCAAAACGCGAACTGGTTCAAGAGATCGAACGAATGGCCGCGGAGCTGGAAGCCACGCCGCCACATATTCTCGAAGGCGTTCCTGAAACCCTGGCGTACCTGGCAAAACATCACCGCTTGATTCTGTTGACCAAGGGCGAGCCTGCCGAGCAAGCCGCAAAAGTCGAACGCTCCGGTCTGCAGCCCTATTTCGATTCCATTGAGATCGTACTGGAGAAGGATCCCAGCCTGTACGAACGCATGATTGAGCAATTCAAAATCGTGAAAACGCACGGCTGGATGGTGGGCAATAGTCCGCGCAGCGACATCAACCCGGCCCTGCATGCCGGGCTGAGCGCGGTGTTCATTCCGCATTCGGCCACCTGGGAGCTCGAAAAATGCGAGCTGGAAAGCGGCGCGGGAAAGCTGTTGATCGTCAACAGCTTTCGTGAACTGCGAAGCCATTTTTAACAGGCTAAAGGCGACCGAAGTTCAGCAGTTTATTCAATCATGCGATATCACTCACTTCCATGACTAGCACAGACTCTCCAGTACGAGTTGCCGTTCTCGGTGCAGGAGCAGTGGGCTCGTATTTCGGCGGGATGCTTGCGCGCTCCGGCGTGCAGGTCGTGTTGATCGCCCGGCCCGCCCAGGTGGAAGCCATTCGCGCGAACGGGCTTTTCCTGGATACCGTTTCTTTCCAGGAACGTGTCGCGGTAGAGGCTTCGACAGAAACCTCGGCTGTCCGTGACGCCCAGGTAGTTCTTTTTTGCGTAAAAACCACAGATACGGAGGGAGCCGCTCGATCGCTCGTGCCCTACATCGCAAAGGACGCGATCGTCGTGAGTTTGCAGAACGGCGTGGACAACGTTGCGAGGATACGCCAGGCATCGGGAATCGATGCCCTTCCTTCGGTGGTTTACATCGCTGCGGCACTGCCCGAACCCGGCCATGTGAAGCATTCCGGCGGCGGAAGACTGGTGGTGGGCGAGCCCGCGGGGTATGGTGGCCCCTCCGAATCTTCTGGGCGGTCGCGGGCAGAGCGCGTCAGCTCGTTGTTCGCCGCGGCAGAGGTTCCTTGCAGTGTTTCACAGGACATGGAAGCCGAGCTGTGGAGAAAATTCATCATGAACTGCGCCGGAAATGCGGTCACCGCGATTACCCAGACCAGCTATGCACGGGCGGCGCGCAATGCGCCCATACGCGACGTTTTGGGCCAAGTGATCGCCGAGACGGTCGGGGTGGCGCGTGCTTCGGGAGTGCGGTTGCCGGAGGTGGATTTTATTTCTCAGGGTTTGAAGTTCCTCGAGGGCGTCGGCAGCGAAGCAACCTCTTCCACGGCCCAGGATCTGGCGCGCGGAAAACGCACGGAGATTGATTCTCTGAATGGCTACGTGGTCCGGCGCGGAAGGGAACTCGGCATCGCGACTCCCGCAAATCTCACGCTCTTCGCGTTGGTAAAACTTCTGGAAGAAAAGCTTGTGGACCAGCGTCCCGCTTCCTCGCAGAAAGCTTCGACATGAAAGTTATGGTGCAGCAAATTACTTGGCGCTGCGTTTAAGGACACTCGAAAAATTGCGGTCCAGAATTTTGGTTTACTCGGGCGGGTTGAAGCGAAATGGGATGTGGATGACCGCTTCCAGCTCCACAGGTTGGCCTTCGCGCATCGCCGGGCGAAATTGCCAGCGCGACAACGCTTCCATCGCATTTTGATCCAGCTGAGGGTCGATTCCGCGGACGATTTGAATGCTGTCCACGTTCCCGTCTTTGCGAATGATGGCGTAGAGGATCACTTCGCCATCGATGTGCTGCTTGATCGCCAACTGCGGATATTTCGGGTCGACTTTACGAAGCGGAACGGGAGCGGAGAGTTTCCCCTTAGGCCGCTGGTAGGCGGGCGCGTAATCGTCCATTTGTGCGAAGTTCAGTATCCAGCTGCCACTCGAGCTGGTGAGGTTCGGCATGTCGACGTGCATGGTGAAAACTTCCTTGCCGGAAAGAATTTTCTCCGGAGGCAGGCCCGGGTCGATTTTGCCGATGACGATGGGCTCCTTGCGCGATAGATCTGGTGGCGCGGAAGCTCCCGGCATGGGTTTCAAGATCAATGGCTTGGAATGATTTCCCGCTGCGCTAGCCGCGCGGCTGTTCCCTCCACTGATGCTCACGCCCGATGGAAGTGAATTGCCGCTGCCGCCGGAATTTGTTCCAGCGCCACCGGCACTGGCAGCCGATCCGCCGGAGCCTCCGTTGCCAGTGGCACCGTGATCCGAGCCGCCGGGAACGCCCGCTCCCCTACCTTCGGGAGAAATTGCGATGCGCGCTGAAAGATTTCCTTGCGGCACGCTGACTTCAGGGGCAGGAGGCGCGGGCGTGGCGGAGATCGCGATCAGGCGGTGCAAACTTTCATCGCCGGCTGAGAGTGCGGGGCCGATGACTGGAGCTGCGCCGGCCTCGGCATGCGGAGCGCGCCGTTCGGGCGCGGAGTTCGACATCGGATTGACGGGCAATTTCGGCTGTGCATTTTCAAGCGGAGACGGGGCGATGGTCAGCGGGCCTGCATTCCTTTCAGGCGCAGCCACGTCCGGGGCGGCAAGGTCGGTAACGGCGCGGTGCTGCATTCGCGGAGCAACGACGGAAGGAGCAATTCGCAGCTCCGGTTTCGACTGGGGAGAAGTGGCCGCCCATTCCGCGATGTTGGGCATTGCCGGGACCATCTTTGGCGGGGCGGCAGGCGCGTCGGGCTGAATTAAAGTCTGCCGCGGATGCGTGATCGTCGCGGGCTCTGAAAGAATCGTCTGGCGCGGATGGAATGCGCCACTTCCTGGACGGGGCTTGGCAGGATCTCCTGTCGGGCTGGGCTTCAGTTGACGTCCGGGCAAAGAAATTGGCGGAAGATCCTGTGTTGGAAGGTAGGTCAGTACGATCCGGGGCATTTCAAGAGTCGGCTGAGCCTGGGCCAGGAAACCCCAGATGGGAAGTAGCAGAATCATCACGATGGCGACGTGCCAGAGAGAGGAAGCGGCGAACGCGCTTCGCGGCAGCTTGCCTTCGATCCAGTGGACGCGCAGGGGAGAATTTTTCAGAGCTTTGGCGTCCGGCGATGGGCGAGGGCCAAAGAAGAAAGCGCGAACGCTGGAACAGAACTCCTCCCACGGAGATTCCCAATCCACGCCCAGATCAAGCCTGGGTAGGCGGGAGTGCACCGGCAACGCTTCGAACAAGTAGAGGGACTGGTTGCGGGGTGGAGTTATGCGGGCGCGCTGGGTTCCCTGAGATCCTAAAGGCATGTGCGTGGCATTATACCCGATGCAGTACGATGCGTTGAGCACGGAAGCGGCTGTACTTTGGGGCGAGAAACCAGAAAAAGCGCGGAACGCTCGTGCGGCTCCTAGGCCCGCTGAGACAGGGTTTAATCGTTGGTTTTCCGTGACTTCTCTTTTTCAACCAGAACCGGTTAGAAATCGTACAAGCACTTTGCAAAACCTCGTCGTTCCCCGGTTTCAAGCGCCCCATATTTGGCAGGTCATAGCGGAAGAAATCCTTGCAACGCTGGAATGGTTGAAAGTTCGCGGTTAGGAAGGGGCGATCGAATCATTCAACTGAATATAGACCCGCGCAAGTAGCGATGCTTTATGCCGCGGCGGCCAGGCGGTAGAAGCTTAGAGCGGCGTCGCCTTGTTCGAGGAGGCGGGTGCGTTCCAAGCGGTTGAGGCGCGCGGGCAAATCGAGCTGGGAGCTGTGTTCGGCGATGACGATGCCTTGGGGGGCGACCAGGTGCGAGGCGTCGAGATATTCGAGGACTTCCGTGCAGCCGCCGTCGTTGTAAGGCGGGTCCAGGAAAATAAAGTCGGTGATGAGGTGACGATTGGCAAGTTTATCGAGTCCGCGTTCGGCGTCGGCGGTGAATACTTCGACGCCGCTGGAAATCTGCAAGGATTCGAGATTTTGGCGAACCAGGCTGATGGAAGCTGGATCGCGGTCGATGAAGAAAACTTCGCGAGCGCCACGGCTGATGGCTTCAATTCCGATGGCGCCGGTGCCGGCGTAAAGATCGACGAACAGGGACTGCTCGACGGACGGGCCGAGGATGTTGAAGAGCGTTTCTCGGAGACGATCGCTGGTGGGACGGACCTTGAAGGAGTTTGGAGTTTTCAGGCGGCGGCTGCGATATTTTCCGGCGATGATTCGCATGAGAGCCCCAAGAACTCCTAGGTAATTTACCTCATGTTCAGGGATGAAAGAATCGTTGTGTACGGACAGTTTGAAATTCGACAAAACAGACATGCCCTTCGGTTGTGGGCAAAGGCGACGCTAGGTAAGCGACCCAAAAGTTCGACCGGTTTATCCGACAGAGGCGAGCTGGTAGCGTTTCTGCCAGGCGGCGCTTAACGATTCAAGGCGAGCTACTACTTCGGCGGCTTTGGCGGGATCTTGGGCCAGAGCGAAAGCTTCGCGCCGCGCCATTTCCAGAAGTTCGTGGTCACGCAAGGGCTGGGCCACGGAGAATTCGGCGTCGCCGTGCTGGCGCGTCCCGAAAAACTCGCCGGGACCGCGCAGTTTTAGATCGCGCTCGGCGATTTCGAATCCGTTGCAAGTAGCGACCATGGTTTCCAAACGCTCTTGCGCTTCACCCGTGATTTTCTTGGGCGCGATCAGGATGCATTGAGATTTTTGGGTGCCGCGGCCGATGCGTCCACGCAGCTGGTGGAGCTGAGCGAGTCCGAAGCGGTCGGCGTGTTCGATAACCATCATGGTGGCGTTAGGGACGTCCACGCCTACTTCGATCACAGTGGTAGCCACCAGGATTTGGATTTCGTTGCGACGAAACTGTTCCATCACGGCATCTTTCTCGTCATTTTTCAGGCGGCCATGAAGCAAGCCGAGGCGTAATTTCGGGAAGACGCTTTTCGCCAGGCGCTGGTATTCGGCGGTAGCGGCCTTTAATTCCTGCTTGGATTCTTCGATCACGGGGTACACGACGTAGGCTTGGCGGCCGCGTGCAATTTCACGCCGCGCAAATTCCCAAACGCCCGGTAGTTGCGAGTCCTCGCTCCAGCGAGTCTCGATGGGAGCGCGGCCGGGCGGCATTTCGTCAATCACGGAGAGGTCGAGGTCGCCGTAAAGGGTGAGAGCGAGAGTGCGCGGGATGGGAGTCGCGGTCATCACCAGAACGTGAGGCGAAGCGCCTTTTTCGATGAGGCGCTTGCGCTGAAGAACACCGAAGCGGTGTTGCTCATCCACGATTACCATGCCGAGACGTTTGAAGTTCACGGGATTTTCGATCAAGGCGTGCGTGCCGACAATCAATTGAGCCTCGCCGGATTCGGCGTGCGCTAACGACACATCTTTCGCCGATTTCTTTCTGCCGCTTACGACCAGTTCGACGCCATAACCTGCGGCCTTAAAAATTCGGCGGGCGGAAAGATAATGCTGCGCGGCGAGAATTTCGGTTGGCGCCATGAGCGCTACCTGATAGCCATTTTCGATGACGATGGTGGCGGCTTCCAGAGCGACGATGGTTTTGCCGCAGCCGACGTCGCCTTGCAGGAGGCGATGCATGGGAAAAGGGCGTTCGAGATCCGTTGCGATTTCGACCAGGACGCGTTTTTGCGCTGCAGTGGGCTTGAAGGGGAGGATGCGCTTCACGGCACCGCGGATTTTTTCTTCACGCACGCGCATGGCGATGCCGCGTTGGGAATGGTCGCGCGAGCGGCGCAGGGCGAGAGCGAGTTGATAGTAGAAGAATTCTTCGAAGATCAGGCGAGTTTGTGCGGGGCTGCGAAAACCGTTGAGCAGTTCAACGCTTTCATCTTTGGGAGGGAAGTGGGCAAAGAGGATTGAGTCGCGACGCGACGGAAAACGATAGCGTTCGCGAATTTGAGGCGGAAGCGGATCGGGAATATCGCCTAGGAAGTTGGTGAGGATGCTGTAAATAATCTTGCGGAGCATGCGTGAGCCGATGGCGCCGACTGCTTCGTAGATAGGCACGATGCGGCCGACCTCGGTGGAATCCGGGGCGGTGCCTTCGGTTTCGCTGACGGATTCGATTTGCGGATTCACCATTTCCAGGCGAGCGGGGCGGTAGGGATCGACTTCCACTTTGCCGTGCAGGGCGAAGCGCTGGCCTTCTTTCATGCGGCCTTCGAGGTATGCGCCGTGGAAGAAACGCGCGTGAATAGATCCGGAACCGTCGCGAAGAGTGGCGTGGAAGATCGCTGGGCGGCCGCGTCCAAAGCGGACGGTGGCGCCTCCGCCGGAGGTTACTTCGGCGAGGATCGTGTGTACCTCGCCCGGAATGATTTCGGCAATCTTGGTGAAGCGGATGCGGTCTTCGTAACGAAATGGAAGATAGCCGAGCAGATCGCCGGCGGTGAAAAGTCCGCGGTCTTCGAGAATGGCGGCGCGATGGGGGCCTACGCCTCGGAGAAATTTGACGGGGGTTGTCAGGGAGATGCTCATTCGTTCAAGAAATGCGCGGCTTGCCGGTTACTTCCGACATCCAATCTCGCTCACTTTTATACCATCGACGGCATGACAAAAGCTTTTTCTCGCTGAGAGATGATCAGTGGGATGACTCAGACGTAAAGCAAAGACGTAAAGCAAGAGGCTGGACCAGAGTAGGGCGCTAGGAAACCAAAGGTTTGGTTGCGAGTATTCTCTTCTTGCGGTGCTCTAGCGGCGGTGAACAGGGGCGCGGTTGATGGAGCGCAAATTTCTTGGGAGTACGGTTCGGCGATGGATGGAATACACGGCTGCCATATTGATGGGCAACGCGATATCTACTATTTTTCTCTGGTGGCACATCTGCCGCCGGCTTTGCGACACCAGGGGTTCCTCTTGGATTGGGGTAGCGACGGACTTTGTGGCTTGCGTCGCGGTCCATCGGCTGATTCGATTAGGGTCGAAGATATGAGTTTTGGCGCATCCCGTGCAATCCGATTTATGGTTGGTTTGCGCGGCCCTTTTTAGCTGCGGATTGCTCCGACAACTGAATCGTTAAATATATCGGCTACAACGGGTTAGAGTCCTCGCGCATCCTACCCAAAGGACAGGTTGCAGAGCAGATGTCCGATAGTGGGAAATCTACGTCTAGTGGTGCTCACCAACGGTCACCAGAGCCGTCTATTTATCCGAACCTCGCAGAAAGGCTAAATGCCGGAAATGGCGAGATTCGCAGTTCCGATGGCAAGAAGCTAAAGGAAGGCGAGTCTCAACCGGCGGCGAACACCATGGGGATGAGCGTCGCGTTTGAAGGAGATGCGCGCGCAGCAGCGGCGGTGAAGCTTGCGGAGGAGCAAGCGCTGGTTCGCAGCGCACAGTCGGGAGACCGTCTGGCGTTCGAGGAGCTGGTGCGACGCTTCGACCGTGAGGTTCTGCGTCTGGCGCTGAATTTGGTGCATCGTCCAGAAGACGCGCGGGATATTTATCAAGAAAGTTTTTTGCGAGTTTACCGGAACCTGCACCGTTTCCGGTTTGAGTGCAGCTTTTATACCTGGCTCTACCGCATCGTGACGAATGTGGCGCTGGATCATTTGCGTCGTCGAACAAGCCGACGTGAAGATCAAGCGCCGGTGCCGGAAGAAGCGGAAGGCGGAACACGAGATTTCTTCGACCGTCAGCCGGAGTTGAGGCCGGGAGCGAATCCAGAGAAGCACTTGTTGGGACAAGAGCTGGGTGCACACATTGCGACAGCGCTGGATCGGCTTTCTCCGCGCGAGCGAATGGTTTTCGAGATGAAGCATTATCAGGGGTTGAAATTGCGAGCCATCGGGGAAATGTTGGGAACTTCGGAAGAGACGGTGAAGAATTCCTTGTTTCGCGCGACGCGGAAGTTGCGCGCGAGCTTGGATGGCATGCGCTAGCTAGGCAACAAGTTTCGATACGTTTTGATAAGCGAGGACGAACGGGAATGCAGCAGGAGCGGCACGAAAACATGCCAGACGGGACGTGTAGCGGATTCGAAGAGCGCTGGACGATGTTCGCCGCGGGCGAACTCGATACGGCGGAAATCGCCGAACTGAAAGCCCACCTGGTAGGGTGCGAGCGTTGCAACGAGGTTCTCGCTCAAGAAAACGCGCTGCTGGCTTTGCTTTCCGCCCATCGCATGGAGCCGGACGCGTCTTTACTTGCCGGATGCCGGGCCAGGCTGGAAGATGGCTTGGACCAGGAAGAAGAACGCGGATGGCTTCGGCGCACCGTCGGTGCGCTGATGCCGGTCAGTTGGATTTCTCCCGCGCCGGCCTGGAGCGCAGCAGTTCTTCTGTTGGTAGGCTTTTCTGTGGGGCTACTGGGGCCGAGACTTTTGCAACATCGCGGGGCTATGAATACGGCTCCAGTCGGGATTAGCCCGGAGAGTGCGAGTGCGGGTAGTGCGATTCCGGATGATCCGGCTACATCTTCTTTAAGCAAGATAGACCTTCATACGGCGCATGTGGCTGGGATTAGCGTTTCTCCGTCGGGTGATAACGAACCGCCGCAAGTGGAAGTGCACCTCAACGCACAGCAGCCTTTCACCGTGCAGGGAACGGTGAACAATGACGATGTGAAGAATGTCTTGATGTACATCCTACACAACAACCAGCGCTTTGATGCAGAAGCGCGCATGAACGCTGTGGACCTGTTGCGTGCGCGCAACAAAGATGCGGATGTTCGAGCTGCGCTTTGCCAGACGGTGCATACAGACCACAACGCGGCGGTGCGGCTGAAGGCTCTGGAAGCGCTAGACGGCGCCGAGCCACAGGACATCATCCAACAGACCCTGCTCGACGCGCTGGTTGACGACCAGAACCCTGGCGTCCGCGTGGAAGCGATTAACGCTCTGCGCCAGATGGCCGCCAAGGGGCAAGTCGAATCCGACGACCACTTACTCTCTGTGTTGCGTGAGCGCATGCACAAAGACCCCAGCACGTATATTCGCTTGCAGAGCGCGGCGGCGATTCAAGATCTAGGGCCGCGGCAAAAGTTCTAAAATGCGGAGTGCGATGCTTGCTCTCCTGCGGCGGCGCGCGGTAGAAAAATACGTCCGCGAGTTTTCCGGTTCTTCCCTCCGCAACATTCTGGCGGTGCTTTCCCTCTCCCTGATGGTCTTAGCGCTTTCTACCTCCGCAAGCCCACCTGAGAGCGCGCATTCCTCCGGTCCACGGCTTAGCTCCAATCTGAGAGGTGCGATCACGACCCGCGATGGGCAACGACTTCACCTGGTGTTGGATTTGGGCAACATCGTTGTTCACACGCAAAATTCGGGAAAGATTGATTACACAGTTCACCTGGAGACGGATGCTTCGCGGAAGGACGCGAAAGAGCTTTTGAAGAACTTCTCGGTTAGCGCGCGGGAGACGGGCGATGGCGTTTATTTGCGGGGGCAGACTTCGCGACAAAGCAGCGGGCGGCTTTGGGTAACGGTAACTGTGAATGTGCCGAAGAATTACAGCCTGGACCTATCGACCGGCGGCGGAAACATCGATAGCGACGACATTGACGGTCCGGAGACGGTGCTGACCTCCGGCGGGAATATTATGGCGGGAAATATTGGCGGCGCGGCGCGACTGGTGACCGGCGGCGGCCACATTACGGTCAAAAACGTTGCTGGGGGATTGTTCGGCAACACGGGCGGCGGCCATATCACGACCGGCGCGGTGACTGGCGGTGCGACGTTGCATACGAGCGGCGGTCACATTCGCATGGCGTCGGTAGAGGGCGTAGCGAAATTGCAGACCGCCGGCGGAAACGTTACCGTGGAGCACTCTGGGAGCGCGCTCAACGCGGAGACGACGGGCGGACAGATCGAGGTGGGGGAATCGACCGGAGTGGTGCGTGCCAAAACCGGCGGCGGCGGTATTCGCGTAATACGAGTATCCGGTCCCACGGACCTTCAAACCGTGGGTGGAAGCATTTATCTGACGCAGGTTGACAGCGCGGTGAAGGCTTCGACCGGGGCTGGAGTTATTACAGCGTGGTTCGTTGCACCAGTAAAGTCGCCGAGCCAGTGCGAGCTTCAGTCAAACGACGGTGACATTGTGGTGTACCTCCCGCGCCAGCTGCCGGTAACGATTGATGCGCAGGTTCAATCGGGGGATGAGCATCGCGTGATCGTTGATCCAGCATTTCAACTCAAGATGAGTGATGACGGCAAGCCGGACGGCGGACATATGGTGCGGGCCGAAGGCCCGCTAAACGGCGGCGGAGAAGTTCTACATCTGCGCACCACGGCGGGGAATATTCGCCTGGTGGCCAGTGACGCGAGCAAGCAGGTTCAGCTGTACAAGCAACAGATGGCTCAGCTCGAGGAGAAGGTTCGCACGCAGTTGCAACTACTCGAGCAATCGCAGTCGCACGAGAATGCGCCGTAGCCTGAGAACAAAGCGTCGTTGATGCGCTGAGGTGTCGTGCAGGCGAGACGAGATTCCGGCTGAAAGAGGGCCGAACGTTCACAGAGGCAGTGGCAGATGCAAGGGGGCGTACTGTGCAAACGACGATGCGAAGCACTCGATCCCAGTCCCAATTTCGACGGCAGGCAAAGGTAGCGGGTTTTTTCCTGTTGCTTGCCGGAATCCTCTTCTTCTCTCCGAACTGTTTGGCATTTGACGAAACTTTCAAGCAAACCTATCCGCTGCCGCCTGGCGGAAACTTTCAACTGGAAAACGTGAACGGGTCCGTGCAAGTGGATGGTTGGGACAGGGATGAGGTGGAAGTGAGCGCGGTAAAAACCTCCCAGAGCGATCAGCGCGACGTTGAGTTGGTGAAAATCGAAGTTTGCCGAACGCCGGGGCAGATCGCAGTGCACACGCGTTACCCGAAAGGCGAGGGCGTGGAAGTAGCGGTGGAGTATCACGTGCATGTGCCTTTTCGAGTGCTGCTCGGCAATGTGGAAACCGTGAACGGAAGCGTGATTGTGCGCGGGGTGGACGGTTCGGGAGCGTTACGGTCGGTGAATGGAAACGTGGAAGTGACCAACAGCACGGGCCGGTTCAGCGAAAAAACGACGAACGGTAACGTGCGGCTGGAGCTTCGCCAATTGTCCGATGGCGGCCCCATGAATCTGGAAACGGTCAACGGGTCCGTTATTCTGGGATTGCCTTCAACGGCGCGCGCCGATTTGAAGGTTTTGAGCATGAATGGAGACGTCTATTCGGAATTGCCGGTCACTTCGACTGCCGGATCGCCGGGAGCTCGCGCCTATCAAGCGAAGTTGGGAGCCGGAGGCGGGCAGATTTCAGTTCGCACGATAAACGGCGGCATACGCCTGTTCTTGCAGAGGCCGGGCGTCTGAGGGGGCGTACTACTGAAAAGTGAGGACAAGCACATGAAGAACTCGCCGTACTCGCTTGCAAGTCTCGGGGTCCTTTTGTTCATGGTGGGTAGCATGCCTGTGACCCTTAAAAGCCAACTCCCAACTCAAAGCAAAACCCCAGCCACCTCCGCAGCGCCTTCCCCATCGGCGGACGTTTGCCTTGATTCGAATCGTTCGATGGAACAAATGAGGGAGTCCTCGCGTATTACTGAGCAGGAATCGGAGTCGCAGCTTGCAAAGCTGCAGGATATGGCGAAGGAGGTCGAGATGAATTCGCCGGAACTTGCGAAACTCCAGGGCCTCTCGGCCCAGCTTGCAGGAGATCAAGATCAATGGGAAGCCCGTGCGCAGGAACTAGCGTCCCGCGCCGAGGATCTCTCCGCGGAAGCGCAGCAGAAGGCGACTGAAGTTCTGGAACAGGAGCCGAGAGTATTCACTTCGGCGGCGGAAGAGGGAAGCGGCTGGTTGGGAGTAGAAATCGGCGAGGTCACTGCGGAGAAGGCCAAGGATTTGAGACTTTCCGAAGTGCGTGGGGTCGAGGTGATCGATATTCAGCCGGACAGTCCGGCGGCCAAAGCCGGGCTGAAAGAACATGACGTTATCACGCGATATGATGGACAGGGAGTGGAAGGCACGGTTCAATTCCGCAGGTTGGTGCGTGAAACACCAGCGGGCCGCAATATCTCGTTAACGGTTTTGCGCGACGGCGGCACGCAAAACATCTCCGTTGAACTTGGCGATCGCGGCACCTTCTTCGAGAAAAAGATGAAAGGGAAAATGCGCGATTTCGGTAACGCATACGCTTTCGCCGAGCCCAACTTTGACTTCCATTTCGATACGCCGATGATAGTTGGCGAACTGGATGGGCGCGCACCTTTTCTTGGAATTAACGCGGAAGACCTTTCCGGCCAGCTGGGAGCTTATTTCGGCGCGCCGGACGGAGTTGGAGTTCTAGTTCGCGAGGTTCGGGCAGGCACCCCTGCTGAAAAGGCCGGGCTCAAGGCTGGCGATGTGATCACTAAAGTGGACGGCAAGACGGTGGGCTCGCTGAGCGAGCTGCGCCAGCAACTGCGCGACAAAAGCGATCAGAAGGCAGTGAGTCTGGGGATTGTTCGCAAAGGCTCAGAGATGAGTTTGTCGGTAACGATCGAAAAGGCGAAACCGGCAGAGTCAACGCATCTGGTTCGCCGCGCGCAATTCTAACGGCGAAGACAGGTTCCACCTGTAGCTCCCACCCCAAGGCCCGAGCACGCTCCCGGGCCTTTTGAATGGCTCACCACGAGCGGTGACCGCTGGGTTCGGTCACCCGCTTTTAATCGCTTCCGCGCTCTCATATACTTCTGGCCTCGAACTCCGCGCGCAGTTCGAAGACGTCGCATTGGAGAATGTCCGTGAAACGTTGGGCCAAGCTTCTTTTGCTGGTCGCCGTTTTTTTCGTTCTGGCGCTTGTGTCGATTCGTACTTTCGTGCATGCAAATACGTTCCGGCCAGCTATTGAAAAGCAACTTTCAGCCACGCTCGGTCGCAATGTGACGTTCGGGGCCCTGACCCTATCGGTTTTGTCCGGAAGCCTAGTGGCCAAAGACCTGATAGTTGCTGACGATTCCAACTTCAGCGCGGAGCCGTTTTTGACGGCCAAGGAGTTCCGCATTGGCGTCTCGCTGAAGCCACTGATTCTCGCTCATGAAGTGAACCTGCGCAGCTTTGAAATCGAATCGCCGCAGATCAACTTGATTCGGGCGGCCAATGGGACCTGGAATTTCTCGAGCATCGGACGCCTGGCCATGTCCAAAGCCCGCGCAACCGGAGACGCGGCTCCGGGAGCCTCGAAAGTCGCTGCGCCGGAGCTCCCCGACCTTTCCGTCGGACGCATCCTCATCGAAGATGCTCACCTGGTGGTCGCAAGCCTGCCCGCGCAGGGTGCGCCCACGGTGTACGAGCATGTGAACCTGACGGCGCGCGATTTTTCATTGAGCTCGAAGTTTCCGTTGCAGCTGAACGCAAGCCTGCCCACCGACGGCAGCATTGAAGTCAGCGGCCAGGTTGGGCCGATCAATCGCGAAGACGCAGCAAAAAGTTCAGCCGACGTGCAAATCTCCGTCAAGCGTTTGGATCCGGTCGCCGCTGGGTTTCTCGATCCAAATGCGGGCCTGTCGCTATTGGCGGACTTAGACATCCACGCTGTGTCCGACGGGGAAACACTCACCGCTAGCGGCACGATGCAGATGCAAAACCTGAAACTTCGCAAGGGCGGGACGGCGACGTCGCATCCGCTTGATCTTGCCTACCGCGGCGCACAGAGCCTGGAGGGCAGCGGCGGCCAGATCGAAGACCTTGCCGTTCAAGTGGGCAACGCCGAGATCCACACGAACGGAACGTATCAATTTGCTACTGGAGGCACGGAAGGTCCGCTGCTGAAATTGAAGCTCGTGGGTCAAGGCGTGCCGATCGATGAACTCCAGCCGCTCATGAGAGCAGCCGCGGTTCATTTACCCAACGGTTCGACGCTGAAAGGCGGGACGCTCTCGATGAACCTGGTTGTCACAGGCCGGCCAGAATCACTCGTGATCAGCGGGCCCATTGGGCTGGATAACGCTCGTCTGGTGGGTTTTGACATCGGATCAAAAGTTCATGGAATTGCGGCGTTGGGCGGTATAAAAACAGGAGACACCACGGATTTTGAAAAGTTGCGAGCGACTGTGCACGTCGCAAACTCCGGAGTGGTGGCCAGCAATATCGACGCCGTGATTTCGGCCATGGGCGAGCTCACCGGCAGCGGCACGGTTTCACCCGCCGATGAACTGGACTTCAATCTCATGGTGAAAGTCACTTCGGCGAAAGGCATGGGCAAGGTCGGAGTGGGGATCGTCACTACATTGAATGGTTCCGGCGGTTCGGTGCCCGTGCGCGTCACCGGCACGTCAGAGGATCCAAACATTACCGCTGATGTCGGAAACATGTTCACGAAGAAAACAAAATCCATCACCTCTATCTTCGGCAAAAAGAATTAAATCGCGCCGTTGCTCTGTTACTCGCGGATTATTTCGGCGTTGGCGGCCGGAGCGATCAGGCGCATAAGCTTCGGGCCATCGAAGAACGCGCCAATCTCATTGTCTTCCGTTTTTATGCGCAGCTCGTCCAGTTGTGTGCCGGCGACATTCTGTTTGCCAAGCGACTCAACGGTGATGCTGCCGGGTGTAATTTCCTGCGGGACGAGAACTGAAAATGTCTGCGCGCCCTTCTTGTCCCAGTCATAGAGGCGTCCGAGAATGGCGTATTGATGATACAGATTGTTATCAAGGACGACTACGTGGGGCGAGCTGAAAGTGAATTGCTGGCTGTACGGCCGAGCGCCTTCGAGTCGCAGCTCGATATCCGCCTTGGGGCCGTTGAACGAAACGACAGCGGAAGCTTTCTTCCCGCCCTCCGTCGACCATTGATAGCGTACCGGCGTTCCGTCCGAGGTGAGCTCGAGAGTTCCGTTTACGCGGGAGGATCCTTGTGGGCTCTGAATTTCCGATGTGCCGTGAGCCATCCAATTGCTGCCGCTGGGGCCAATTTCAAATTCCTCTTTGCCCACGGGTTGTCCGCTGACCATGATGCGGAATTTCCCTTTGTCCGCCACGAAAACAGGAGCGGAGGCCGGAGGAGGAGCCGCAAACGCGATGGCAACCAGTGTTACGGCGGGAATCAAGAATGCGGCCAGGCGCGCAAGCGCCGAGCGCCGAAATTTTTGCTGGAGAATCATGCGGTCACCCTGGGAAAGATTCCCAGACCAAGAATTTGTTCGACCACTCGGAGAGGCTCGGTGTTTGCTTCCACTTTAAAATCGGCGAGTTCGTAAGACGGAAGGCGTTCGTCGTAAAGCTTCCGGAAACTGGCTTCATCGCGGAAGAGCGGCCGATCGGTGATGCGGGCGGCCCGTTTTAGAAGGTCTGAAACGGGGCAATGAAGCCATATGAGCGCGATATCGGGCTGGCGCAACAGAAGTACGTTCTGCTGCTGCGCGGTGGTTCCGCCACCGAGCGAAACGATGCGAGGTTTTTGTTGTTCGGCGGACTCGCCGAGAATACGCGCGAGCTGTTCGTGTTCGATACGCCGGAATTCGGGTTCGCCAAGCTTCGCAAAAATATGGGGTATGGATTGCCCGGTATGCTCGATGATGCGCTGATCGAGGTCCACATGCTGCCACCCAACCTGCCGGGCGAGCAGCCGCGCGACGGTGGACTTGCCGCAGCCCATGAATCCGGTGAGGCAGACGAGTTTGCGCGCGCGTACTTCGTTAATCATGGGAACCGGACGCCGCTAGGGGATTTTAGAAATCGCGGAATGGCGCAATCAATCACGTTTGAGGATACTGATTGTACCATCGAAGGACGTGAGTTCCACTTTAGCCCGGCCGGCGTTGAAGGTGCCAAACAAGCTGTTGCCAAACCGGCTGTAGAAGTGCTGCTGGTGGCTTTTGGGCGTGAGACTAGCTTCGTTGATTACTTTCCCCTTCAGCGAGGTGGCGCTCAGGTCAAAAGAATCCGAGGGTGAAAAGCGCACTTCGATTAAGCCGCTGTAATTCTTCAAGCGATAGGTTCCGTTGGGAAGGAATTCACCGGAGAAAAGAATGTTGCCGGTGGAAGTTTGGGCGTGCACGTGAATGCTGTGAATGTCCGTGAGGCGAAGGTTTCCGCTGATGGAGGAAATTTCGAGCTTTCCTGCACAGCGAGTGCACTGGAAGGAGCCGCCTACGGTCCTGATCGTCACGTAACCGGCGGAGTCTTCCAGGTCCACGGCCGCGGCCACGGTTTCGACGTTCATGTCGCCAAGCACGTTGGCAACGTTCACAGCACCGGAGTCGTTGTGAATTTGGAGCTCGGCATCTTCGGGAACGTTAATTTGATAATCGGCGCGCATGTCATCGGGCGCCACATTGTCGGAAGCGGCGTGGGTGGAAACGTCCACGCGATTGCCCATTTGTTCTGCGTCAACTTCCACGTCGTCGCTCGCGCGATTCGAGATGACCATCACTTCAGCTTTGGTCCACGCTTTCACGGTGATCAGGCCGTTGGGATTGTGGATCGTGATTACAGGATGAGCTTCGACCTTGAAATGCTGCTCTTGGCGGCGGGGTTGCGGATCGGCGGATGCGAGCCCGCAGAGCAAAAGGCTGGGAACAAGCAAAGTAGCGGCTTTCCAATTTTTGTTCCAGGTCCATCGTTCACAAACGAAGTGACTCGTGATCATCGGTTCTCTCCGCGTTCCGTCATCTGCGCTAGCAGATCCGCCTTCTGCCGATAGGCTTCGTAGAGATAATCCCGCGCCACTTCATTTTGGGGTTCTTCTTGCACACTTTTTTCACATAAAGCGATGTAGTTGTCAACGATTGCGAGATTCTTGTTGAGCGAGGCGGCCACCGCGGGGTTTTCGTTGTTGAAAGAAGCGAAGGAATCCTGCTCGGCGGTCAGCTGGGCGCGCAGCGGGAGGGTGGAATCCTCGGAAGCCGCCAGCCAGCGGGCTTCGTTGGCCTGTTTATTCGCCGGGCGGCTTAAGGCAAAGGCTCCCGCGATAAGCAGGGCTAAGTAAGCGCCAGCAAGGGCGGGCCGCGGGAGGGCGGCGAGCCATCCACCGAACCAAGCAGTTTTGGCGTCCGGGCGATTTTCGTGAATCAGGCCTTCCTGTTCTAGTTGCGATTTCAGAGAAGTCCATATACGGGACGGGGTTTCGATTTCTTCCGCGCGCCAGCTTGACGCTTCGCGGCAAATGGCTTTTAGATCATCGACCAGGCTACGGCAATTGGGACAATTGTGAAGATGGGCTTGAACGTCGGAGGGCGGATCATCCCCCCTCCAAGAGTCGAAGCGATCCAGAACGTCCTTACAAGTAATTGTCGCCATTTCTTTTAGTCCTCGCCACCGGATTCGGCGCTAGCAGCCTTACGGTCCTCTCGGGCCTTGTCACGCATAGCTTCGTGAAGGAGCTCACGAAGGCGCATACGCGCTTTGTGCAGCTGCGATTTCGAGTTCCCGATGGAGCACTGCATGATTTCGGCAATTTCGTTGTGTTCGTAGCCCTGAACATCGTGAAGCACGAAGACCGCCTTATATCCCGGAGGCAATTGCTCCACGGCGCGCTGCAAGTTCACGCGATCGATAGAGCCGCTGAGCCGTAAGTCCGGAGTGCCAAAATCTCTGCGAGGGCCGCCGGATTCTTCATCCGGCTCGGTCATCTCATCGAGCGAGGTTTCCGTTCCGGACTTCTTACGCAACTTCATCAGCACGACATTGACGGCCAGCCGATGCAGCCAGGTAGAAAAGGCCGACTCGCCCCGAAAGGTAGCAATTTTTCGGAAGAGCTGGAGGAAGGCTTCCTGGGTCAAGTCCTCAGCTTCCGCCGTATTTCCTACCATCCGAAGGCACAGCGAATACACACGGCGATTATGCAACCGGTATAAACGCTCAAATGCCGAAGCACTGCCCTGCTGGGCTAGCCGGATGGCTTCCGCCTCCGGCAACTCATCCGTATCAATTCGTCTCGTTCGGGCCACGCTACCCGTCGGGACGCATCCCTAGCTGCGATGCGTCGGTCGCCTTAGAAGTTGTACTTGTGGTTCTTTCCGAGCAACAATTGTTGTCCCTGACAATCTACGACAGTAGGAAGCAACTGCAATCCCAGTTCTGGTATAGCCGGTCTCCGTTGCTTGGGTATTTTCGTTGGAATTCCTTCCAACGTCTAGTCTTGTTCATATTTAGACGAACCCTAGCTCGTATGGAAAGGCGAAAGCCACACGAATAGCAGGGAAGCCGCAGCGAGCGCGGAAAGGTCGCGCGCACCGCTAAGCGGAGGCGCGAATGCGGGTGCGCGCCCGTAGCCTTTGCCGGACACTTTCGGTTCCCGGGAGGGAAACCAGTTCGGAGGCAAAGGTTGCAAGTTGCTCCATGGGAAGCGCGCGGAGGAAGGATTTCAATATGATCTCAGACTCGCACAGACAGGTATTGAAGTCATAATGCAGGCAATCCAAGGCCCTCCAGCTGTCAGCCGGCTGAATGCAAAGACCCTGGCCGAGGTCCTCGGCTGTCTCATCGAATTCGCTCACCACGTGTTCAACCGTGTCGGAAAGTATCCGCAGCTTCTGGAAGAAGCGCGAGCGGTTTGCGAACAGCACATGGTGCAGCAGGGCGTTCCAATGGGCGGCGTTCTGGGCTGCTTCGCCGCGAAAGAATTCCGTTTTCAGCGGCTCGACCAGAGGAAGATTGGCCAGGTGACGTCCGCGCGTTGAAAGGCTTCCGCAAGCGGCGATCAGTGCGTCAGCGACGCGCGCCAAGAGATCGGCGGAGATAAAAACCTGCTGGCGGGCACAGACCAGTTCGCCTCTCGCGCGTAGAGAAAGAGCTCCGTCGAGGGCCACACTCATCATGGCGAAGGAGGACTCCCACTGGCGGACGATGGTTTGATACACATGTCCCTTTTCGCGCGGGAGTGCTGCAAGCCAGTCTTCGGAAACAGTGAGCCGTGAAGCGGAAGAAATCCGCCTCCCTTTTTCCAACACGCTTCCCCCCAAGTAGTTCGCGGATTATACCACTGCTTTAAGCAAGTGGCCTTTTCTTGACGCTCGCCGAAGCCCACCGCTATACTGCGCCCGGCTCATCCAAAGCCCGAAACTACTAGGTCAGCCCGCTCGTCGGAAGGATTGCGATCCATTGGAATTTGAACCGCTCGATCAGTTTCAACAGCGCCGCAAGAAGCTGCGCGATATCGAAGCGCTGGGACATGCTGCGTATCCGCGGAAGTTCGCCTGGTCGCATACGGCACGGCAGATTGGCGAACAATTTGGTAGCCGCACAGCTGAGGAGTTAAAGGCCGAGCCAGTGAATGTGCGGGTGGCTGGACGAATTGTCGCACTGCGCCCGCACGGGAAGGCGGCGTTTGCTCACCTGGTGGGCGATGGGACCCGACTGCAGATTTACGTCAAATTGGACGCGGTCGGCGAGCAGGGCTACAAACTTTTCCAGCTTCTGGATCTGGGCGACATCATTGGGATTTCCGGGCATCTTTTTCGCACAAAAACAAATGAGTTGACAGTATGGGTTGAGAAGGTCGAATTGCTCAGCAAAGCATTGCTGCCATTACCGGAAAAATGGCACGGACTTGCGGACGTGGAGCAGCGGTTTCGCCGGCGATATCTCGATCTGATCGTGAATGAACACACCAGAGAGATTTTCCTTCGCCGCGCGCGGGTCATTCGCGAGATACGTGAGTTCTTCGACTCGCGCGGCTACACGGAAGTGGAAACGCCGATGATGCATCCGATTCTTGGCGGAGCCACGGCGCGTCCCTTCGTCACACGTCACAACACGTTCGACATGGACTTGTATCTGCGCATCGCGCCTGAGCTTTATCTGAAGCGGCTGGTGGTGGGCGGGCTCGACCGGGTGTACGAGATCAACCGCAATTTCCGCAACGAGGGAATCGATGCAATCCATCAGCCCGAATTCACCATGCTCGAGTTTTACCAGGCTTACAGCGACTATCTCGAGCTGATGGATCTGACAGAAGAGTTGTTTCGTGGGCTTGCTGAGAAAATCTGCGGCGATAGGAAGGTTACCTACGACGAGCAGGAAATCGATTTCACCCGCTTCGAACGCCTCTCCATGCGAGAAGCGATCTGCAAGTTCTGGCCTGCGGCGGCAGCCCCAGTACCGCTTGCATCCGATCTGGCCGCGGCCGGCGGACCGCGCGCGCTTGCCGAGCGCTACAATGTATTTGCGCATGCCCACGGTTTGCCGCCTTTAGCTAAACTCGCGGCGCTTTCTGACGGGGAATTAACCGGAGAACTTTTCGAACAGATTGCCGAACCACATCTAGTGCAACCGACGTTTATTTATGATTTTCCCACGGCCATCTCGCCGCTTTCCAAGCAAAAGCTCGATGACCCTTCATTGACAGAGCGGTTCGAGCTTTTCGTCGCCGGGATGGAGTTGGCGAATGGCTTTTCGGAGCTGAACGATCCTTTCGATCAAGAGCGGCGATTTCGAGCGCAAGTGGAAAAAGGCGGGCCGGAATCGCCGAAGGAAGTAGACACCGATTACATCCGCGCGCTCACGCATGGATTGCCGCCGACGGCGGGTGAAGGAGTGGGCATCGACCGCCTCGTAATGCTGTTAACCAATTCCCGCGCAATCCGTGAAGTGGTGCTTTTCCCACTGTTGCGGACCGAGGGAGCTGAGGCTGAAGGGCCGTCGGCCGCTGAAAAGAGCGGTGAAGCAAAATGACATTCGAATGGCTGGTGGCGCTGCGGTACTTGCGCTCGCCCAACCGGCCGGCCGTGTTGCGAATCGTTACGCTGCTGGCGGTAGTGGGCGTAGCGGCGGGCGTGACGACATTGGTTATCGCGCTGTCCATGAATACAGGATTTCGCCAGGCGATTCGCGACCGGCTACTGAGTGTTACCGCGCATGTGAACCTGAAGCCCATCGGCACGGAAGGGATCGGCGGCTACCAGCAATTGATGGATCGACTGGCCAACACGCCGGGCGTGCGTTCCATTGAGCCAGCGATTTACGATACCGTTTTGCTGTCTTCCGGGCCTCATGCGCGGGGGATCGTGCTCAAAGGGGTGGACCCGGAACTCGAGAGGCGGGCCAGCGAGGCGTTGCGCCACCTGGACGCAGGTTCCAGTGATTTTGCCCCCGACGCTGACGGAATCCCGGCACTACTGGTGGGACGCATTCTTGCCGAAGACATGAAGCTTTCCGCGGGTGATTACATTACATTGACCAGTCCGCAAGGGAACTTGACACCGTTTGGAATGCTTCCACGCTCCAGGCGCTTCCGCATCGGAGGAATTTTCGACTCCGGGTTCTATGACTACGACGCGAATTGGGGCTTCGTCACCTTGCACTCAGCGCAAGGACTGGCGGGAATTAGCGACGTGGTAAGCCTACTGGAAGTACGAGTGGTGAATTTAGATGACGCCGCCGCGGTTGCCGACGCACTCTTGCAGCGAGCTGGAAACGGATTCACTACCAGCACATGGATGGACGAGAACCGCGCACTATTCCGCGCGCTGAGCCTGGAGAAGCTGGTCACCGCACTCTTCATCGGGCTCATCACCTTTGTAGCGGGATTGAACATTCTGGTAGTTCTTACGATGACTGTAACCGATCGCGCTCGCGATATTGCCGTGCTGATGGCGATGGGCGCGCGAAGCGCGCAGATCCGCAAGATTTTCCTGCTGCAAGGTGTTGTGGTGAGCGCCGCAGGGACAGCCGCGGGGCTCTTGCTGGGTTACGCGCTCGCCTGGGTCGCCGACAAATGGCGACTGATTCCGCTGAATCCCGAGGTCTATGCGATTCCGTATGTCCCGTTTCACGCAAACGCCCTTGACTCCGTATGGATTGTGGCCGCGGCGCTGGCCATCAGCATAGCGGCGACTATCGTCCCTGCCCGGGCCGCCGCTAGCATCCTGCCGGTACAAATTCTCCGCTTTGAGTAATTCCTAGAAACTTGTTCCCGTCGAGGCGTGTTAGAATCGAATACGAGGCGAAGCATCAGCAGCCGCTGAGCGAAACCCAAAAAGACACAAAGTCCGGGACGTGGTAACAGTACGGGCAAAATGTGAAATTCATTAGAATCTGCGCCATCCCAGGCAAGCTGCTGGTTGGCTAGCAGCATGTAAAGTAAGGACATACAGAACTGCGGGTTCGGCATCCTAATTGAGATAGATTATTGCGAAGATATGCAGACCCAGCTGAATTCGAGCGATGCAGGAATTGACGAACGGTCTGGTGACGGCGTCGTTGCTTCAGAGATCCTTCTGCGTTGTGACAATCTGCGAAAAGCGTTTCGCTCGGGTGCGCAGGAAATAGTTCCCATCGATGGGTTGGATTTTTCGATCAACTCCGGAGAGATGATTTCGATCGTGGGTCCTTCGGGAACCGGCAAGAGTACTTTGCTGCACATACTTGCGGCGCTGGACACTCCAACAAGCGGTACAGTATACTTCGGCGGGAATTCGCTCCGGTCTTTTTCCGAGGCGGAGCTGGCGGAGTATCGCAATCGCACCGTTGGGCTAGTCTGGCAGCGTCACCACCTGCTGCCGGATTTTACGGCTGCGGAAAATGTGGCGATGCCGCTGCTGGTTCGGGGCGTGGCGTTGGGGCAGGCGCTCCAGGTGGCCGGCGAATGGCTCTCAGAGGTGGGGTTGGCCAGTCGAACCGAACAGCGTGCCGGTGAACTATCCGGAGGCGAACAGCAGCGCGTGGCCATTGCGCGCGCGCTGGTGACCCGCCCGGCCCTACTACTCGCTGATGAACCTACCGGGGACCTGGATGAGCGTAACGCCGAGAATATTTTTGAACTCATGCAGCGTCTCCACGCAACTCACCATCTAACTTCTCTATTGGCAACTCACAATTTATCGCTGGCACGGAGAACGGACCGGGTCCTTATCCTGGAACATGGCAAGCTGAGGCCGGCCGGCAATGTGCCAGCAGAATCGAGAAGTGCGGTCGCATTTCCAACAGGCCCGGCCACGTCCTCGGGAGAGTGCAGGTGACTCGTGTTTGAACGCTACACAGAAAAAGCTCGGCGCGTAATCTTTTTTGCGCGGTACGAGGCGAGCCAGTACGGCAGCCCGTACATTGAGACAGAGCACCTCCTGCTGGGACTTCTTCGCGAGGACAAAGCGCTAGCGAATCGTTTCTTGCGCACTCACGGCTCGATCGAATCCATTCGCAAGGAAATCGAAGCGCGCATCACCGTGCGCGAACGCATTTCGACTTCGGTGGAAGTTCCTCTTAGCCAGGAATGCAAGCGCATTCTTAATTTCGCCGCGGAAGAGGCGGAGCGCTTGGGTCACAAGCATGTGGGCACCGAGCATCTGCTGTTGGGAGTATTGCGCGAGGAGAAATCCTTTGGCGCGGAGATCTTGCTGGAGCGTGGATTGCGGCTTTCAGCTGTGCGCGAGGAATTGACGCGCAGCGCAGGAGAGAAAGTGCCAGTGAACCGCCCGAAAGAAGCTTCGCTGTTAGCAGAATTCAGCCGCGATTTGACTCAAGCGGCTATGGAAGGGCAACTCGATCCGCTGGTAGGCCGGGACCGGGAGCTCGAACGGGCCATTCAAATCCTCTGCCGCCGCACGAAGAACAACCCTGTCTTGATTGGAGAACCTGGCGTAGGGAAAACAGCCATTGTCGAAGGTCTGGCGCAGAGAATCTCCGATGGAGACGTTCCGCCGTTCCTCGCCGATAAGCGGATTCTGTCACTCGACCTTTCGTTAATCGTTGCCGGAACCAAATACCGCGGGCAATTTGAAGAGCGGCTGAAAACCATCATGAAGGAGTTGATGGAAAGCCAGAACGCGATCGTATTCATCGACGAATTGCACACCCTGGTGGGCGCCGGGTCGGCCGAAGGTTCACTCGACGCTGCCAACATCTTGAAGCCGGCACTAAGCCGCGGTGAGATCCAGTGCATTGGCGCCACGACTCCGGCGGAATATCGCAAATCGGTGGAGAAGGACCGTTCGCTCGAGCGCCGGTTTCAGTCGGTAAAGGTCAGTGCACCGAATGAAGAGGAAGCGATCCGGGTGCTGCAAGGCGTTCGCGACCGCTACGAAAAATTCCATGCCGTCAGCTATACCGACGAAGCCATCCGTTATGCCGTGTACCTGTCCAATCGTTATATTCCGGACCGCTTCCTGCCGGACAAGGCCATCGACCTTCTTGACGAGGCGGGTTCGCGCGTGAAGCTCCGCCAGGCGATGCTGCCGGACGAAGTTTCCGAAGTGCAAAAGCGCGTGAAATTTATTACCCACCGCATGGAGACGGCAATCGCCAATCATGAATTTGAGAAGGCGCGGTTTTATTCCGAAGAAGAACGAAAAGAAAAAGAGCATCTGCGGATGCTGCGGGAAAAACTGAAGATTGACGATTCCTCCACCGGTATCGTCACGCGTGAAGATATCGAAGAAGTCGTGGCGCGCTGGACTGGAATACAGGTTTCGGCGATCAAGGAAGACGAACAGCAAAAGCTCTTGCGCATCGAGGAAGAGTTGCATCGCCGCGTCATTAGCCAGGACAAGGCAATTACTGCGCTCGCTCGCGCAATTAGGCGAAGCCGAGCGGGATTGAAAGCTCCCGGACGTCCGGTGGGCTGCTTCCTGTTCCTCGGACCAACCGGGGTGGGCAAGACGGAAGTGGCGCGAAGGCTGGCGGAATTTTTGTTCGGCAGCGAGAAGTCGCTGGTTCGCTTCGATATGTCCGAGTATATGGAGAAGCATTCCGTTTCGAAATTGATCGGAGCGCCTCCCGGATATGTGGGGTACGAGGAAGGCGGACAACTGACCGAGCGTGTGCGCCGAACCCCGTATTCGGTAATTCTTCTGGATGAGATTGAAAAAGCGCACCCAGACGTGTACAACATCTTGCTGCAAGTTTTTGAAGACGGGCAGCTGACCGATGGGCTCGGAAACACTGTAGACTTCCGCAACACGATTATCATCCTGACTTCAAACTTGGGCGCGCGGCAATTGCAGAAGCAGAGCGGCTTGGGCTTTGCGTCGAAGGAAATCGAGTCGATGGCGAAGAGTCAGGACGACATGGTGATGAGCGAGGTGAAGCGGGTTTTTAATCCCGAGTTCCTCAATCGTCTGGATGAAGTGATTTTGTTCAATTCGCTCACCGACGACGATCTATTGCGCATCATCGATTTGTTGGTGGGCCAGATTAACGAGACGCTGGTGCATCGCCAAGTGCAGATTGCGCTGACTCCGGAGGCGCGCCAGTGGATTCTCGAGAAAACTTGCAGTGACCGAAATTATGGCGCGCGGCCGCTCCGGCGCGCGTTACAGAAGTATGTCGAAGACCCATTGTCGGAAGCTTTGATTCAGGGTGGATTGCAACGGCCGGCTACGCTGGAAGTGTTCCTCTCCGGTGAAGAAGGACTTTCGTTCCGTCCCGCAGTTGAAGCAACCCCAGTGGCCCACTAAGAATCCTACGCGCAAGCCGGACGGGAGCGGTTCCGGCGGGGGAGCACATAATCTTGGGCGGGAATCGGCGGCCTTGACTTCGGCCGCGAGCACGAAAAATTTTGTGCGCCTGCGTCAAATTCTCGTGGTTGTGTGCTTGTGCGTAATTGCGTACGGTTATCCTCTTTGGGCTCAGCAGGGGCAACCATCCGCGGGCCGGCAGTACGTGATCCAGCGGATCGAGTTCATCGGCAATCGCCGAATCCAATCGGATACTTTGCGCGCGCGGATTTTTTCGCGTGCGGGCGATCCCTACAGCGAAGAAGCAGTTCGCCGCGATTTTCAGGCGCTTTGGAACACGCAGTTTTTCGAGGATGTGCGGCTGGAGGTGGAAGATAGCCCCGATCAGCCCGACGGCAAAATCGTCGTGTTCTATTTGAAAGAGCGCCCCATCATTCGCCGGATCGAATACAAAGGAAACAAATCGATCACCGAATCGGATATTCTCGACGCGTTTAAGGACAAGAAGGTGGGGCTTTCAGTGGAAGGCCAATTTGATCCCACGAAAATCAAGCGCGCCGAAGTAGTAATCAAAGAATTGCTAGCCGAACACGGACGTCAGTTCGCCACCGTAAAACCGACCTACGAGCGCATCGCGGCGACCAACGCGGTGAAGCTGGTCTTCAATATTGACGAGGGGCCCAAGGTGAAGGTTGGAACGATCACGTTTACGGGAAACAAGGTTTTTTCCGATGGAAAACTTTTGCGCGCGATGCGGCACGACCGCCCTTATGCGATCCCGCTCTATATCACGAACATTCCGGTCATGGACAAAACCTACGACCGCCAGAAACTGGACGAAGACCTGGAGGTAGGCATTCGCGGGCTGTATCGCGATCATGGGTATTTCAAGGCCACGGTGGGCGATCCGGTTTTGAACACGGTGGATGAGGACCGCAGCGGGATCAAAGGGCCTTGGCCAGTGCTCGGCTCAAAGCACGGCAAACGCGTCAACATCACCGTCTCCATCGAGGAAGGCGAGCTGTACCGCATGGGCAGTCTGAAATTTCGCAGCAGCGATCCGGAAGTGGGGCTGGTCTTCAAGTCCGAAGTGCTGGCTCGCGTGTTCCCCATAAAAGAAGGCGAGATTTTTTCAGCGGAGAAAATTCGAAAAGCGCTCGACAATTACAAAAAGCTTTACGGGGAATACGGCTATATCGACTTCGTGGCCGAGCCGCTGACCGACATTGACGATACGAAGAAAGTCGTGAACTTGACCATGGAGTTCGATCAGCAGAAACAATTTTTCGTGCGGCGCATTGAATTTTCGGGGAACACCACCACGCGCGACAAAGTGATCCGCCGGGAAATCCTGCTTGATGAAGGCCAGGTGTACAACAACCGTCTGTGGGAATTGAGCATATTGCGGCTGAACCAACTAGGCTACTTCGACGTGATCAAGCCGGAGAATGCGGAGTTGAAGCGCAACGTGAAGGCCGGGACCGTCGATATCAAACTGAAGGTGCATGAAAAAGGGAAGCAGTCCATCAGTTTCTCGGGCGGCGTCAGCGGCATTGCCGGAACGTTTGTGAGCGCCTCTTATCAAACGAATAATTTCCTGGGACTCGGCGAAACACTCACACTGTCGGCGCAGTTGGGGGATTTCCAGCGCGGCTACACGTTCGGTTTTACCGAACCATTTCTTTTTGACCGCCCGATCACTTCCGGCTTCACTATTTTCGCCAATAAATACGATTTCAACCAGGCCAAGCAGTACGGTCTTCTGCTCGGGCAGCAGGTCGCTTTGAATCCGGCGCTGCAGGAAAATTACAACACGGACACCAAGGGCTTCACCATGTTCGTCAGTTCGCCGTTGCGAAGGTTTTCCTTCGCTCGGTTGGGAATTACCTATGGGTTTTCGTCCACCGACATCACCACATTCAGCCAGTCGGCGCAGTTGTTATTCGACAGCATTCAGTTCACCAGCTTGGCCGGCCCTTCGGCGTTGAACGGGATTCACTCAAGCAAGATCACGCCAACAATCAGTTACAGCACAGTGAACAATCCGCAGAACCCCACCCACGGAAAGAGTTTTTATTATGGTTTTTCGTTGGAGGGTGGCCCCTTGGGCGGCAACGTGAATACCATCAGCAATACGTTCTCGACCACCTATTTTCATCAGGTCAACAAACGTCGCAACGTGATAGGCCTGAAATACCAAACGGCGATGATCTCCGGTTATGGCGGCAAAGACATTCCGCCCTATAACCGTTTTTATCTGGGCGGCGAACAAGACGTCCGCGGTTTCAATTTCTACACAATTTCCCCTTTTGTGGCGATTCCGTTTTCCACCAGCGCAAACATCGTTTATTTCAACCCAGGAAGAATTGGGTCAAACGGCGCTCCCCTCCCACAAGTTATTAATGTGCCGCTGTTGGAATTTATTCCCACGCGACCAGGAGGGGACTATCAGAACGTTGTGAACCTGGAATATCGCATTCCAATCGCTGGCCCGGTGACCCTGGTCTTCTTCAACGACCTGGGAGTGAACGGAATTCTGCGGCAATCGCAATTATCGTTGAATCCGGCAGCGGTGCAGTTGTTTCAGGAACAGTATCCCAATCCGGATTTTCCGAACCTGCATATCACAAAAGACCTTCCGATCGTTTCCGGTACGAACTTTTACCCGCGCACCTCCGCGGGTGTCGAGGTGCAGGTTATTTTGCCGATCGTCAACGCGCCTTTCCGAGTTTATTATGCATACAATTATTTGCGCTTGACCGGGACGATCACCGCGCCTTCGGGCGCTTACTATTTGAGTGATGCGCAGCGGAATAGTCTGCCGCCAGGCGTCCTTCAAACGCAGATCGCGCCGCAACTGGATTCCATCCTGTTTCAGCAGGTGCAGCATATTCCAGCCGGCTTGATCGAACCCAAGCAAACTTTCAGGTTTACCGTGGGGAAGACTTTCTGAAATGAACATTCAATCGTCGGAAATTATCGGGCAACGTCAGGGCCCGCCGTTTGGGGAGCGCGCTGATCGCGCGAAATGCGTTGGAGGAATGAGAATGAGAGTTTGGCAAATGGGCGCGGCAATTATTCTGGCCGCTTGGGTGGCTGGATGCGGAGGAAATTCCACGCCGGTCGGCATTACCGTTAGTCCGACGGGGACTGCCGCAGCGCCTTTTACCGTGCTCGTCAATCACCTGCAACCATTCTCAGTAAGCGTCACCGGAACCTCGACATCAACGGTGAACTGGCTGGTCTGCCTTCCTCCCACGAACACCTCGGTTAAAAATCCCATACCAGTGAATTGCGGCCAGCTGACAGGTTTCGGCACGATCAGTTCGACCGGTCTATACGCCGCGCCGTCTTCGCCACCGAGCCCCAACCTGTTTGTTATCGCAGCGCAAAGCACTGTAAATAGCACGATCTATGGACTCAGTTACGTTGTGGTAGGGACGGGAGTGAGCGTATCGGTCGCTCCCACGAGCGCCACGATTGCTGCGGGCGAAACTTTTCTGTTCACCGCAACGGTGGGTGGCACAACCAACTCGGCGGTCACCTGGAGCGTAACGGCCGACAGTATGACCGTGGTCGGCGGCAATTCGACGATCGGGTTCATCTGCCCGAATTCATCGGCTCCCCAGTGCTCGGGTCTCCCGGCAGGAACCTATATTGCTCCCTCGGTTTCGCCCGGAGCAGTAACCATCACTGCGACTTCTGCGGCCGACACGTCCGCATCCGCATCAGCGAGCGTCTCGTTTGGTACGGCAAGCGACCCCACGCTCAGTTCGATTGCGCCGACCACGACACAGGAAAACTCGGTGCAGCAGGATATTTATTTAAATGGCGCAAACTTTCTATCAACAAGCAAAGTGCTGGTGAGCGGGGTTCCCGTTCCTACGATTTTCCTTACCTCTTCCCTCCTTCGCGCCACCATCCCATCGGCCGAGCTATCGACGACGGGAGCGGTTCAAATACTGGTGCGACGGCAGAATGGGGATATTTCATTGCCGGCGACGCTCACAGTAAATCCATCACGCCCCGCGCTGGTAGCGTCTTCGCCCGACAGCACCGTCGGCAATGCATCGAATGTAGGCGTGATATTGACGGGCGGATATTTATCTCCCTCCACCCAGGTTTTCTTCAACGCTCAGCCGGTCAGCCAGACGTCGGGCGGAAGCACCAGATTGCTTCAAGTTACAATTCCAGCTTCCGATTGGGGGCCGCCCGGCCTCTATCCCGTCGTCGTGCAAAATACGGGTGTAGTACCGCCGAATCCTGGAATTTCTGCAGTAAATCTTGCGGTCGAACCTACCTCGTTTCCAACCGCCCCCAGCGCTTCGATCAGCGTCGGAGCCGGTCCATCGGCGATAGCAATCGATCCGGCGCTGGGTCTGGCAGCGGTTGCAAACACCGGATCAAACACGGTGAGCATAATCAATCTGGCTACCAATACGCAGGTGCCAGGCTCACCCGTCCCGGTAGGTGCGAGTCCCACGGGCGTGGCGATTGACGATCAGTTGCCTCATCATCTGGCGGTAGTGGTGAACAATGGCAGCGTTGCGAACGGCGGAAATAGCGTAACCGCGATTGACCTAACCACGCTGGTGCCGACGACCGTAGCACTGCCGGATACCTCGGTACCGCCGAATACAGCAGCATTGCCTTACTCCATCGGTATTAATTCACTCACACACCGCGCAATTGTGACTCAGCAATCCACGAATACGGCCTGGATTCTGGACCTTTCCAGCGGCGTGCCTGTGGTTCTGCAACAAGTTGGCGGTAGCCTGACGGCTTACGGGACTGGGCCAACCCCGTCGGTGGCAATTGACCCGCGCTTAAATTGGGCGATCGTGACTCCCGGTGGCTCGGGCGTAATCAGCATTGTAGATCTGGGATACGACCAGAGCGCAGGAGACACTGCCGGCCGGCTTCCCGTTGTAATAGGCTCCCTTTCAACCACCGCATCAACCCAAGGCGTAGGCATTAGCGGTCAAACCCATCAAGCTTTGCTCACAGATCCAAACAGCGGCGACCTTGCAACTTATAGCTTGCTCGACAATTCAGTCAGCAGCATTCCATTTAGAATGAATGGAACCACCATTAATGAGCTCGGTTTTGACGCATCGGCGATCAATCCATTGTCGAACGTAGGCATCGCGGTGAACAGCCTTTCTAACACGGCGGCGATCGTGGACATGGAAAATAGTGTCGTCTTGCAAACCGTAAGCGGGCTTAGTACTCCCGCAGCCGTGGCGATTGACGCGGTGACGAATCAGGCCTACATCGTGAACCAAGGGAATAACAGTGTTTCGGTTGTTACACTCGGAACTGCGGGACAATTCCGGACATTGCAGATTGCCGAGTCCAGTCCGGCGGTTGCGTTTGTTACCAGTCCCGCTACTTCCTTAACGCTTACGATTAATGGCGATGGATTTTCAGGCACTCCCCAAGTCCTGCTGGATAATACGGCGTTGCCCGGCGTCGACGTGACGGTGGTCAGCAACCGGCAGATTCTGGCGACAATTCCAGCGACCATGCTCACGAATGCTCGCAACTATATCGTCTACGTGGAAAATGGGGGGCAATGGTCGAACACTACTGAGCTCACGATGGTTCAACCCATCCCGGTCGGGAATACTCCAATCGGAGTGGCCATCGATCAGGATATCGATCAGGCGGTAGTGACCAACTTTGCGGACAATACAGTGTCCATTCTAAATTTGATTACTGGCGCGCCTATTCTGTCGGGATCGACGGTGTCGGTAGGTTCGAATCCCGAGGGAGTCTCGGTGGTATCGCGGCTGGGGCTCGCAGTCGTGGCAAATAATGGAAGCAACAGCGTTACGGTTGTGGATGAGGCCGGGGAGAACGGCACCTTCACAGCACCCACGACAATACCGCTTTGTGGTATATGTACTCAGCCGGCAGGAGTGGGCAGCAATTCCGACACGGCTACTGCGGGCACCGCGAACACGACTTCAAACAACGTCAGCTTCATTACCCTGTCAATTTCCGGAACGACCCCTATACTTGGGGGAACCACCACGGTAGATCAGTTCCCGGATGCGCTTGCACTGGCGCCTGTGCTGCTGTCCCCACCCATACCGGGCATAACTCTTACGACTAACTTCGCAGCGGTGGCCACGGCGTCTTCGGCCAGTAGCGTGGATTTGATCGACAGCGCGGCCGATTCCATCGTGAGCCGAGTCGCCAATTTTCAACTGCCGACCGGCGTGGCATTTGATCCAGTGAACCAAGACTTCCTGGTAGCAGACAGCGTGATCAACAACGTGGTGATCGTCGATCCGAATACCTTTATCCCCACGTCATTTCGCGTGGGGATTGATCCCACTTCACTGGATTACAACTACCAGACCAGCACGTTGGCAACGAATAATGCCGGAAGCAATACAATTTCGATTGTCAGCTACGTGTGTCCCCCGGTCCTAAATGCTCCGCCCAGCTGCGCGGGGCCGCGAGTTCGCGACGTACTCGGCATAGGGGGCTTAGTGCAGCCTTCATCGGTGATGATTGGGCCGAATTCGATAGCCATCGATTGGAAGATGAACTTGGGGGTTCTGGTGGATCAGAGCAATAACCGCGTTTTGCTTGTTCCGCTGCCGCACTAACGCACCGGAGCGATTCGGGGCCAGAGCGTCGGAGGCCAACCTCCCTGCGCGCGCTGGCATCCCATGGGCAAGCGCATTCATAGGAATCCGATTGACCTGTTTCCACAGGGGCGGCTATAATCCCTGGTTTGCGTCGAGCGAAATATTCGAACAAGGAGTGCGAATGAAGATTCGATTTGGAATTCCGGCCATGGCGGCTCTGCTAATGCTGCCCGCAGCTTGGGCTCAGTCGGCGCCCGCAAAAGTGGGTGTCATCAGCGTGCAGGTGGCTATACAGAGTACCGGCGAGGGCAAACTAGCTGCCAACGAATTGCAATCGCAATTTGCGCCGCGGCAGACAGAGCTGGACAATCTGCGCAAACAGATCGAGGATTTGCAGACGCGACTGCGCACTACGTCTAATACCTTGAGCGACGAAGAGAAAGCGCGGCTGGCACGAGAAGGCGACCAGTTGACGCGAACGTATCAGCGCAAGCAGCAGGACTCGCAGGATGACTTCAACGAAGCGGAGCGCGAAATCGTGGACCGCATCGGCCGCAAGATGATCGACATCCTGGACAAGTATTCGAAAGAGAACGGATACAGCGTGGTCCTGGACACCTCGGCGCAGAACACCCCGGTCATTTACGCTGCGAACACCGTGGACGTTACGCAGGACATTATCAAGCTCTACGATCAGAGCTATCCAGTCAAGAACGTAGGGACTGCACGGCCACTGGCGCCAAGGTCCACGGCACCGAAGCCGCAAGCTCCGACGCAGCAGCCCGCACCGAAACAGCCCTAATCCATTCGACGCAGGGGCCTCGCCGGTCGGAACCGGCGGGGCTCTTTCTATTTCCTATCCGCCCTGATTTTGCAGCGGAAGCCGAGAACCAACTCAAAAGAATGCTGGAACGCTCGCGTCTTTGACCTTCTGAACCTTCTGAACCTTCCGAGGGCGGCCTTGCGTTTTGGAGGCTGGGAAATTATACTGAAGTGCTTCTAGAACGGTCGCATGTCCGAGTGGGCGCGAGCCCACTTTTTTGTTGGCGCGGAGAATAGCGTCTGAGCAGGACTGTCTATGAGCGTGTTCTTATAAATGCCGGTCAGATCGTGGTGTACGAGGGAGTCGGTTCTGAGTCGGCCGGTTGAATTGAATGCAACTGGAAAAGGTTCGAGAGGCGGCTGAGCGGGTAGCAGGCTCGCTTGGCCTTGAGATTTTCGACGTCGAATGGAAGATCGGGAAACAACGTCTTTTGCGGATCTATATCGACCGTTTGCCAGGACCGCAAAACCCGGAGGGTCTCGGTGTCACCCATAAAGACTGTGAACGCGTGAGCGAGCAGTTGAGCGTGATTCTCGATGTCGAGGATTTGGTGGCGGGACCGGCCTATATACTTGAGGTTAGCTCACCGGGGCTTGATCGTAAGCTGATTAGACCGGCGGATTACCAGCGGTTTGTTGGGCGGCTGGCGAAAGTATGGGTGAGCGAGCCTATCGAGAAGCAGAACTATTTTGAAGGGCGGCTGGCGGGCTACGTGGATGGGATGGTCAAGCTGAATGTAAGGGATCGCGAACTGGAAGTTCCATTCAGCGGTATTAAGAAGGCCAACTTAGTTGTTGAGCTATAGGCATTTGCTAAGCGGCAAAGCACCGAGGGCGAAATTTTCGCTGCTAGACGCATCTAAATATTCTGCAACTGATGTTTGGGAGAAACGCACATGGCGAGTCTGCTGTACCAGACGATCGAGCAGATCAGCCGGGAAAAACACATTGAACCCGAGATCATCGTCGCGGCGATTGAGGACGCGATGGTGGTTGCGGCCCGGAAATATTACCGCACGGAGGAAGATCTCCGCTCAAGATTCAACCCAGAATCCGGCCAGGTAGATGTGTTCTCGGTGCATACGGTGGTGGAGGAAGTTACCGACCCGTTGCGTGAAATCTCGCTCGGAGACGCCAAGAAGCGTCAGCCTGAAATCGAAGTAGGCGGCGAAGTAATCGAGGCCAAGCCCACCGATGTGCTGGGAAGAATCGCGGCGCAGACGGCCAAGCAAGTGATTTTGCAGAAAGTGCGCGAAGCCGAACGCGACACGATTTACAACGAATTTCACACCCGCGTTGGAGAGCTGATCAACAGCGTTGTTAAGCGGATGGAAGGTCCCGACATCATCGTGGACCTCGGGCGCACCGAAGCGCGATTGCCGAAGCGGGAACAATCCCGTTTGGAAGCCTACAACGTAGGAGACCGTCTGCGCGTCACCATTCGCGCGGTCGAACGTGCAGCGAAGGGTCCGCAAGTGGTAGTGTCGCGCGCCGACCCCGCTCTGGTGCAGCGTCTGTTCGAAATGGAAGTTCCGGAAATTTATGACGGAACGGTCCAAATCCGCGCGGTAGCGCGGGAGGCCGGCGAACGCACCAAAATTGCGGTTGAGAGCCGCGATAAAGATGTCGATCCAGTGGGGGCTTGCGTGGGCATGAAGGGAATGCGCGTGCAGTCCATTATTCGCGAACTGCGCGGTGAGAAGATCGATATCATTCCGTATAACGAAGAGACCATCGCATTCGCGCAGAAGGCATTGAGTCCGGCGAAAGTTACTCGAGTTCAGGTGGTGGATCCGGAAGAAAAGAGACTCGAGGTAATCGTCGAGGACACGCAGCTTTCGCTTGCCATTGGCAAGAAAGGCCAAAACGTTCGGCTTGCCAGCAAATTAATCGGCTGGAACATCGATATCAAGAGCGAGGAAGAGAAACGCCGCGAAATCGAAGCGCAGATGGCCGCGCTGACGGCTCCCGGAACTCCGCTCACGGAATTAAAGGGCGTGGGACCGAAGACGGTCGAGAAGCTCGAAGCTGCTGGAATCACTTCCGTCGAGAAGTTGGCGGATATGACTCCGGAGCAACTGGTCGAAATTCCCGGTATCGGCGAAAAGATGGTGGAGAAGATCCATCAATCAGTTGCTGCGTACTTCGAAGCGCTTGAAACCCAGGCCCTAGCTGCACCCGAACAAGACGCGGAGACACTCGAAGCCGGAGCGCAACCTCCCGAGGGTTCCGCGGAGGTGCGGGAGGTGGCTGACACGGGCGAAGCATCCGAGGTGCCCGATTCGGCTGAAGAGAGCCAAGCTTCGGAAGCTTCGGAAATAAATGGAGTTCGTGAAGCGGAGCCGCTTGATTCACCAGGCGGTACGGAAACAAGAGAGCTGCCGGGCGAAGAGACGCCGCGCCGTTCGGTGGAAGGCGGCGAAGAAACCGAAGGCTCGGAAGAAAACATTGAGAAGTAGTTGTGCGAAACTGTGAAGAAAGAGGCTGATGGCAGATCCTAATCAAGTTCGAATAAACGAGCTCGCCAGGGAACTCGAGATCAAGGCGAAAGTGCTGATCGAGTATCTCCCGGAAATCGGCGTCACCGAGAAGAAGACGCACTCGAGCTCGATTGACAATTCCCACGCGGAGTTGGTGCGCAAGCACTTCTTAGGTTTGGCGGCACGGGAAGCTGCGGCGGAGGCGGAGAAAACCAAAGCCGCCGCCGCGAAGTCCAAGCCGTCGCGCCCAGCCGCGGCAACACAACCGGCTTCTCAGCGTCCGGCTTCGGTTGTGACGCCGACAGCCCCGGCCGCTCGTCCGGCGGCCGCTGTTCCGCCTGCGGGAGCCCCTGCAGGCGCTGCCGCTAGCGCCGCGCCGGTCACCGCTCATCCTGCAACGAAACCAGTGGCACCGGCGGCAAAACCCGGGATTGCGGCTGCCGGAACTGCTCCGCCCCCGGCTCGTTCGGCGCGACCCGGTATTACGACTAGTTCCCCGACTACTACGACCGCCAGGCCTGCGGCATCTACTGCAACGACTGGGCAGAGCGGCTCACCAGCCACCTATCGCCCGGCGGCTAGTCCAACCGGAACTCGACCGGCAGGCGCGCCACCTGCGAGATATCCGTCGAGTTCTGCAGCTCCGTCCGGTGCGGGTCAAGGGCGTCCGGCTCAAGGCTTCCGACCAGCCGCGCCTGGGCAGGCTCGTCCAAGCGGCGCTCCGGGATCAGCCCGTCCGGGTGCCCCGCGCCCCGGTGGGCCACCGTCACGTTTCCCACAGCGCCCGAGCAGCGGCGGCCGACCGGGTCAAGGGCCGATCGGCGCTCAGAGGCCCGGGGCTGGTGTTCCCAAGGCCGAGCCGGGCAAGCCGCTCTATGCACGCAAGCCACCCGCCTCACGCGGACGCCCGTTGATCGAAAAACGCTACGCGGAAGGCGAGCGCAAGCTTCACCCTGTGCGTCCTCGCGCAGGAGCGGGCCCAGGGCGATCTGCACAGGTTGAACCTGTTGCGCCAGTTCAGCGCGAACCGCGCGCAGTTACAGTTACTGAAGGAATCACGGTGCGCGAATTGGCCGAGAAGCTGGACATCCGGGCCAAGGATCTATTGAAGACCCTCCTGGACCGGGGTGTTTTCGCCAGCATCAACCAAGCGCTCGACGTGCCCACGGCGACAAACCTGGCCGAAGCGTTTAACGGAATCGTCCAGGTGGTCACGTTTGAAGAGCAAGTCGTTCAAGAAGAGAAAATCAAGGAAGAACGCACAGGCAATGAGGTGTCGCGCGCGCCTGTAGTGACTGTGATGGGCCACGTCGATCATGGCAAGACGAGCTTGCTGGACGCGATCCGAGAAGCCGACGTCGCGGGCGGCGAAGCGGGTGGAATCACCCAGCACATCGGCGCTTATGAAGCGCACGTGCAAGGGAAGCGCATCGTGTTCATCGATACACCGGGTCACGAAGCGTTCACCCGCATGCGCGCGCGTGGCGCAAAGGTCACCGACATCGTTGTGCTGGTCGTGGGAGCCGACGACGGCATCATGCCTCAGACCGAGGAAGCGATTTCGCACGCACGTGCCGCTAGCGTCCCGATTGTGGTCGCTATCAACAAGATCGATAAGCCGGACGCACAGGCGGAACGCGTGAAGCGTCAACTTTCAGACAAAGGACTCATGCCCGAAGAGTGGGGCGGCGACACCGTGATGGTGGAAGTGTCCGCCAAAATGAAGACGAACATTCCTAAGCTGCTCGAGATGATTCTGCTGGTCGGCGACCTTCGCGAATTGAAAGCTGATCCGGACGTGCCGGCGAGCGGCACCGTACTGGAGTCACGAGTAGATAAGGGCCGCGGGCCGGTGGCCACCATGCTCGTACAAAACGGCACTTTGCACGTTGGCGACGTGTTCATCGTTGGGGCAGTTTACGGGAAGGTTCGCGCGATGTTTGACGATCGCGGAGCAGCCATCAAGCAAGCTGGCCCCTCCACTCCGGTGGAAGTTCTCGGTTTACAGAGTGTCCCGGAAGCCGGCGATCAATTCCAAGTGGCGGACGAAGCGAAAGCGCGCCACATTGTGGAATACCGCCAAGGAAAGCAACGCGAAGCCACGCTCGCAAAATCCGCCAGCGGCCGCTTGACCCTCGATCAGTTGCACGAACAGTTGAAAGTGGGCGAAGTAAAAGAACTCCCGGTGGTTGTGAAAGCAGACGTGCAGGGTTCCGTGGAAGTGCTCAACGAGATGCTGCCGAAGCTTTCAAACGACCAGGTGAAACTGAAGGTCATTCACGCAAGCGTCGGAGCGGTGAACGAGAGCGATGTTCTTCTCGCCTCGACTTCCGGTGCAATTATTGTCGCGTTCAATGTGAGGCCAGAGCGGAAAGCATCGGACCTCGCGCAACGCGAGGGTGTAGATATTCGCCCGTACACCATCATTTACGAGTTGCAGGACGAATTAAAGAAGGCCATGTCTGGATTGCTGGCACCCGTGATCAAGGAAACCTACCTGGGCCGTGCGGAAGTGCGCAACACCTTCAAGGTTAAGGGCGTGGGAACGATCGCGGGTTGTTCTGTACAAGATGGCATCATGAAACGCGATGCCGATGTTCGCGTACTGCGGGACAATGTTGTAATTTACACCGGGCGAATCACTTCGCTGAAGCGTTTCAAGGAAGATGCGAATGAGGTGCGGCAGGGGTTTGAATGCGGTGTGGGCGTATCGAATTTCGCGGATGTGAAGGTCGGGGACATTCTCGAATGCTTCAAGATGGAAAAGACCATCGCGCTCGAGATGCCTCCGCCCAGCGAACGGCCGCGCCGGCAGGAACGTCCGGGACGGCAAGAAAGCGCGTAAGCACGGCGAAATTATTTTCAGGTAACTTTCAACTCGCCCGTATTCGTCGAATCTAAGGGGGCGAAAATGCAGATAGGCCTCCTCACTCTGGAAATACACATCTCCGACGCGCAGTCACTCAAAGACAAGCGGCAAGTCTTGCGCAGCTTGAAAGACCGTCTGCGCGCCCATTTTAACGTTGCGGTGGCGGAGCTCGAGCACCAGGAGTTATGGCAGCGGTCGAAGATTGGTGTGGTGAGCATTTCGGGGAATAGCAAACATTTGGAAGAATCGCTGACGGCAATTGCCGCGGAATCCGAGCGACTGCTTGGGCGCGACCTGGTTTCGCAGGAGATTGATTATTTTGAGGATGGCGAGTAATGCTCGGCGGACACGGACACCGTTCGGAACGTATTGCGGAAGAAATTCGAAACGAAGTCAGTTTAATGCTGGCCGGAGAACTGAAGGATCCCAGGCTTGCGGGCCCGGTGATGGTAACGGAAGTCCGCTTGGGCGCGGGCATGCGCACCGTGCGCGTGTTCGTGCAGCTCGCCGAAGATGATACGGAACGGGCGGAAACGATGGCAGGGCTGAAGGCTGCTTCAGGCTACGTGCGCCACGAGCTGGTAGAACGTCTACGATTGCGGAGAGCGCCCGAAGTGATATTCCTGCTCGACGAGTCGGAAGAGTATGGCCAGCACATCGATCAGCTTCTGAAAAGAGCGAAGCCGGAGAGCTTCTAAAGGCGGCAGACCCCTGACGGCTGGAAATAATATTTATCGCTAACTCTGAAGTAGAAGCGTAATGCAAAACAGTTTTCCGATACCGGTATTTTGTCCGCGAAGCTAGGTTGAGAAAATGCCCCGAGAGTTACAGCCCCTGCCGTTTGATGGAATCCTGGTTGTCGACAAGCCGCGCGGAAAAACTTCGCATGACGTAGTGGAAGCAGTGCGCCGGCTGGTCGGTTTTCGAGGCATCGGACATTTCGGCACGCTGGACCCTCTTGCGACTGGTGTGCTGGTACTGGCGCTTGGCCGCGCAACTCGTCTTGCGCGCTTCTACGGCGGGCGTCGCAAACGCTATACCTGCGCAGTGCGTTTTGGATTTTCCACCGATACCTACGATGCAGACGGGGAGCCCGCCAGCGCTGACACGTCGCCGGTTTTGAACGCAGAAGAAATCGCAGCCTATGCCGCGCGATTTGTTGGAAAGATCAAACAGACTCCGCCTTCCTTTTCCGCAAAAAAAATCCACGGCCGTCCTGCGCACGAGCTGGCGCGCAAAAACAAGCCGGTAAAGCTCGAGCCGGTCGAAGTGGACGTTTATGAATTCAGGCTCACCGGTGTGGAGGGGTCCGTTGCGCGATTCGTGGTGGAATGCGGAGCCGGCACTTACATTCGCTCGCTGGCGCACGAGCTCGGAGCGCTTCAGGGTTCCGGCGCGCACTTGGCGGAGATCACGCGGACGGCGGTGGGAGAGTTTACGCTGGACCAAGCTGCCCAGCTTCCTGAGCTCGAGCATGACGCCAAAACAGGCCGTTTGGCAAAGCGCGTCATTAGCCTGGAAAGCCTGTTGCCCGAGTTACCGCGCGTAACCATCCTTCCGATTGTTGAAAAGCGTGTTCGCCACGGAGCGAAGTTCAACGTATCACTGGCTCAAATCCAGCCCGGGCAGCCAACATCGGCTCAAGGCGCTCCCCTGGAACTGGATTCGGGCGACTGGAAGCCGGCTCGTCTGCGCGTTTTCAACCAACGCGGAGAACTGATGGCCATCGCCGAGCCTGTCGTGCCCCGCACATATCAACCGGTCGTGGTTCTCGAAGCTATTCCCTAAACCAAAGCTATCTTTTGGCGTTGAGCAAGCGGCGTATGGAGCAGCCCCGGCTATTGAGGTTCGGTCGGGGGCGGCGTCTCGGGCTGAGGAGCAGGCTGTGGCCTGGGCTGTTGCGGTTGTTGCTGCGGAACAGGCTGTTGCGGAATTTGTGACGGAGGAGTTTCACGCTCCTCGCGCGTGGGCCCCGCAGAACCCGGCCCCTCGGGGGCGCCACGACCAGCATAAATGACATGATCTTTTCGGGGCGAAAGCGCGACCATCCGCGGCGTCACGAGTATCAGGAATTCAGTGTCCTGCTTCTGGACATCTTCGTCGGCGGCGAACAGCCCTGCGCCAGGCACTTCCCCCAAACCAGGAAGCCCATTCAGGCCGCGCATATACTGCGGCGAGCGGAATCCAGCTAAGGCCGTAGTCTCATTTGTTTTTACACGCACCGTTTGGTGCACAGATTGGTTGGAGACTACCGGTATGCTGTTGAGAACGGTCCCCGTCAGACTGGTGATGTCGAATTCAAGCTGCAGAGTTACTTCATCATTCTGGTGAATGCGCGGAGTTGCCTTCACCTTCACGCCGATATCGATATATTCCGCGTTCGGAAACTGGGTCCCCTGGCCGGCCGCAGAACCGAAGGCTCCAAATTGCGCGGAATTGATGATCACCGATACTGTATTTGATCCCTGGTTAGCGACAGCCAAATCAGACTGTCCTGTGCTCGTAAATATGTTCGTGGTGTCTGAAAGGGGATTCGACTGGACGGGAAATTCGAAGAATGGAGAGAATGCTCCATTGCCGACTCCCAACAGAAGGGCCACGGCATTGTCTGTTTGTGCCGTGACGGCTAGGTCTTGGAGACCGTCAATGTTGTAATCGGCAATTGCGATCGAAGTGGGACCGTTGCCTGCCGGAAAGTCGGTTGCGGCGCCGAACGTGCCATTACCGTTGCCCAGGAGAATGGAAACGGAGTTGCCGGAATTTGTGGCCGTGGGAGCGCCATTATTTGCGACGGCAAGATCCAGAATGTTATCGCCGTTAAAGTCGGCCGACGCGACATAGATCGGGGCCTGGCCTACCGCGTAGCCGATCGGTTTGTTGAATGTCCCGTCTCCGTTTCCCAAATAGACCCATACGGTATTGTCCGTCTGATTGGTAACCGCCAAATCCAATTTGCCGTCATTATTGAAATCCGCGACGGTGAGACCCGTCGGCCCATTTCCAGTAGGGTAATCCACTGTGTGCGTGAACGTGCCGTCTCCGTTGCCCAGGTACACGGAAATCGTATTGCTTTCCTGATTCGCGACGATGAGGTCGGATTGTCCTCCGGCGCTCAGAACGGCGGGAACAACGGAAACCGGATGTTTCCCAGTGGGGATCGGCGAGCCAGAAGCCTGTACGAAGGTCCCGTCGCCGTTCCCAACCAGAATGGTCAGCGTATTGGCGGTTTCATTCGCTACTGCTAAGCATTGATTGGTATTGTTCTTCGAGTTGAATGTGCCGGTCGCGATAGAAACGGGTCCCGCGCCGGTTGCGGGAGGAGGCGTGATTGGATTTTGAAAAGTCCCATCGCCATTACCCAGAAAAACCGAAAGCGTATTGTCCGCGAAGTTGGCGACAATGAGATCTTGAAAATTATCGGCATTCACATCCGCTGTGGTTACGAAATCAGGTCCATTTCCCGTGGCGTAATTTGTTATCGGAAGGTTGCTCAAATTCAGACCGGGGATGCTAGTGCCGGCAGGGGTAGTCGTACCAGTCGTTAAGCTGTTGGAATATTGCGCCAGCGAAACGGGAAAGCGCTCGCCGACGAAGAATGTTGCAGGCTGATTGTCCTCGGCGCGAAGCAGAATTCGCCGGCCGTGCCGCACCATAGAGAGCATGTCGGAAAAATTAGCGGACGCGCCGGGAAGAGTATATAGAAAGGTAGATGCTCCTCCTCCGAATGCGGCCAGCGGGGGAATCAGCGAAGCAACATTTACCTGCCCTGAACCAAGCAATCCGGCTAGCTGTGTTGGCGACAGCCCTCCGAGCGCGGAGCTTCCGAAGATCTGCTGGAGGACAGCGACTAATCCCGACAGCCCGGACTCCGCTTCACTGACGGCGTTCGAAGGAATGGAATAGATTTTCGCGGTTTGCGGCGGAGTGACGCCCAGCTGCCGCGCGTAGGTGCGATCCATTTCGAGTATTTCGATTTCCAACACAAGCTCAGCAACCGGTTGTTCGAGGTCTTCGATTACTCCGCTAGCCACGGCAATCGCCTGGGGCGAGGCGCGCATCGTGAGCGTTCGGCTCTGGGTATCCAACTGGCTGCGGGTGATTCCCGCGACGTCGCGCACCAAGTGAGAAATCTCCGTCATCTGTTCCTTGGTTTCCGAAGCGGAAAACAACACGGTGCGCACAATCGAAACATCGTATTCCTTGCGTTTCTGAGTGGAATCGTCGGCCACGAAAAAGAGGTGCTTGGTCAACGGCCGCCAGAAAGTATGGGTTTCCTCTCCGAGAACTCGCATCACGGTAGGGAAATCCAGATCATTCGCCTCCAGGCGCACGGGCCGCGAGCGCAAGTCCACATCGAAGGCCACCTGCACGCCGAACCTTCGAGCGATCTCTTCATAGGCCGCCTGCGTGCTGCCTCGCAGGTTGAAATTTTGTTTTCCGGGCAGATGTTCGAGGTGCACCTCGGCCGCAAGCGGGGGGCCGGAAAGGACCTCTTTTGCCTGGCTGGGATCAAGAGCCGCCAGTTCGACAAGCCGTTCGCGGATGATCCGATTGCTGGGATCCAGCTCGCGCGCCTCGCGCAACGTACGCAAGGCCGCTGGAATTTCCCCGGATACGGCGTGGCGTTCCGCGAGATCGACTTTCATCTGTACCACGTGGCTTTTGGCTACTTCCCGCTGGGCAAAGTAGTCGGCGTCATGGGGCGCCCAGTTCACCGCATCCACGTAGGCCTCATAAGCGGCCTGCCAATCGCCCTGTTGTTGGGCACGAAGACCTTGTTTGTCAGCTTGCTTCGCTTTTTTCAGGTCCGCTTTTATTGTTGGCGACGCGGAAGCGACTGCTGCGTCGGGCGGAGTTGGCTTGCTTGTTGTGCCGGCAGGGTTGGGAGAGGGAGGCTGTTTGTCTTGCTGGGGAGCGTCAGCCGACCGGGATTGCGGATCAGCTGCAGGATGGGTATGCGCGGGAAGCGTATCCACGACAGCGAGCGCCGCGAGAACGGCCAAAGCTGCGACTAATTTAAGCGGCCTTAGCCCGCGTGCGGTCGGCATAAGCTATCAGATGCTGCCAAGCCTCGGTCAGTTAGCAAGGGCTGAACACTTGAGATGCGAGCCCAAGATATATTGTACAGGGAAGAAAGCCGGTTCGCGCAGGCTTGGATTGACTTGCAATTGCAGTTGCGGAGAGATACACTGGGAATGCTAGTTGAAACACGGTTACAACTGGCATTCCATGCTCTCTGCGCTCCTTGTAGCACTTCGTGAAGGCGTTGAAGCCGCGCTTGTCGTCGGCATCGTCCTGGTCTACCTCAATCGCACTGGAAGGCGCGCCTTAAAGGCGTATGTCTGGACCGGAGTAATTCTCGCTACAGCGGCGAGCTTTGTTGCTGCATTGCTTCTACAACGCTGGCACCTCAGCGAAGACGGTTTTGAAGGTTTGCTGATGCTCGCGGCGGCGGTTCTGGTCATTACCATGATCGTTTGGATGAACCGCGTGGCGCGCCACCTAAAGAAAGAAATCGAACAGCGCGTCGAAACGTATGCGCAACAGTCTTCGCGAGCTGCCGGTTGGGGCATCGGCTTCTTTGTATTTCTAATGGTATTGCGGGAAGGAGCCGAGCTGGTTTTGATTTTGCGCGCGGTCGAGCTTTCGAGCGCGGGCGTTCAAGTTTGGATCGGAACCGGGCTGGGAATTGCCATCGCAATTGCGGTCGGCCTGTTCTTTTTTCAAGGCACGCTGCGAATCCCGCTTCATCGTTTTTTTGCGGCTACCAGCGCGATTTTGATGGTGGTGGCTTTTCAGCTCCTGCTTACGGGTGTGCACGAATTAAGCGAGGCTATGTGGATTCCGTCAAGTAAGACAGAAATGGCCACCATCGGGCCCATCGTGCGAAACGAGGTGTTCTTTTTTGTGGTCATATTGGGTGCCGCAGCGCTGGTGGCGTTGCGCGAGTGGTTCAGCGCGAAAAAACCGGCCTCCGAAGAAACGGCCAGCGCCGCGGACCGGCGCATGCGGGAGTGGGAATTTCGAAGACAACGGCGTTGGAGTTTTTCCGCGGCGGTATTGTGCGTCGCGATTGTTTTGTCGTTTGCGGCGGAATATGTGTACGCGCGCTCGGTGGCGGCTCCGTCACCGGCCCGGACGCTTGTGGCAGACAACGGCCATGTGCGCATCCCTCTCTCTGAACTCACCGATTCGAGTTTGCATTTTTATACTGCCGAGGTGAACGGGGATGTAATTCGATTCCTGGTGATCCACAAACAAAATGGCAATTTCGCTGTGGCGCTGGACGCATGCCAGATTTGCGGCAGGGCGGGATACCGTCAAGAAGGTCAAAATGTGATCTGCCGCAACTGCGCGGCGGCGATTTACATTCCGTCCATCGGTGAATCGGGTGGCTGCAATCCAATCGCGGTGAAATCGCAAGTTCAAGAAGGAGAAGTGATTGTGGATCTTTCGGCGCTAGCCGATTCCGCCTCCCGGATTCACTCCTAAAAAATGTTTGGCCGCCTGGTAAGAGAATCCTTTGTTCGTAATCCGCGCAGAAAGTTGCTGACCGCCGCCGCGCTGGTGGTGGGCATGGCCGTCGCTACCTCAACGCTGACAATTGTGCTCGAAGTGGGGGACCGGCTGGCACGAGAGTTTCGAAGTCTCGGCGCAAATTTGCTGGTTACTCCTCAGTCGGACACTCTTCCAGTCGAAATTGGCGGCGTGGACTACCGGCCAGTGGATGAAGGCGCCTATCTCAGCGAGGACGCTCTGGGAAAATTGAAGACGATTTTCTGGCGGCACAATGTCCTGGGGTTCACTCCGTTTCTGGATGTTCCCGCCCTGGTCAATGGCAATCGCGAGATAAAGACGACATTGATCGGGACCTGGTACGAACATGAGGTGTCGGTTCCAGATGGCACAACGTTCAAGACTGGTCTGAGTTTCACGCATCCCTCTTGGAAAATCCAAGGGCGTTGGTTTCGGGACGGCGCAAACGAAGCCGTTATCGGCGCGAACTTGGCAGCGCGAGATCCCGAAGTGTTTGCAATCGGGACAAAGATACAAGTTACTCACAGCGGGTCGGCGAATGCTGCCTGGGACCTGGTGGTCACTGGAATTGTTTCCACGGAAGGGTCGGAAGACAATGGAATTATCGTTCCGCTCTCATTCGCCCAGCGGTTTTCAGGGTGTAGCGGGCAGTTCCGCGAGCTTTTCGTAAGCGCGCTCACCAAGCCAGCCGATAGCTTTTCCGAACGCGATCCCCTGAAGATGACGCCAACCGAATACGACCGCTGGTTTTGTTCGCCGTACATTTCTTCGATTAGCTACCAAATCAAGACCGTGTTGCCCGGGACGGATGTGCGCGCGATCCGGCGCGTGGCGGACACGGAAGGGAGCATTCTTTCCCGCGTGAGTACCTTGCTTTGGATCGTTACGCTGACGGCCCTGGGGGCGGCTGCGCTGGCGGTCGCGGCCACATCCGCTACTACCGTCCTCGAGCGGCGAGCGGAAATCGGCGTGATGAAAGCGCTAGGCGCAACCAACACGCTGGTTGCGGGAATATTTCTCGCTGAACAATTGCTGCTGGCCATCGCGGGAGCGGCCGTTGGATTTGTTGTCGGCGCTGTTCTGGCGCGAAGCTTGGGCGCGAGCATTTTCGGTACGGCCGCTTCTGTGCGTCTGATCTTGTTTCCGCTGATCCTTGGCCTTGCTGCAATGGTAGCGCTCGTGGGCAGCCTGATTCCTCTACGCCGCGCGGCACACTTCAATCCCGCGCCGATTCTGCGGGGCGAGTAATGTTCTGGCGCCTTCTTTGGAGACTGTTGCGAGGAAGCAGTGGTCGGCTCACCGTGGCCATTCTGGCGATAGTGAGTTGTGCCATGGTGGTTTCCGCGCTGCTAAATCTCGAATTTGACATCGAGCGCAAACTCAGCCAGGAATTTCGCATGTTAGGAGCGAACGTTTTGATTTCTCCCAGCAACGCCGCGCAAGCCACCGGTATCGGCCCGGGGGAACTCATGAGCGAGAGCGATGTGTCGGGCGCGCTTCAGAACCTCGAAGATCCCGCCGTGGTAGCCGCCGCGCCGTTTCTTTACGTTGTTGAGCGCGTGCGCAACACGCCGGTGGTTGTCGCGGGAACCAAGCTCGAAGAGCTGCCCAAGCTTGAGCCGGCGTGGAGAATAGACGGCGCGTGGATGTCGCCGCAGGACTACCTGAACTCTTGCGTGATTGGACGAAACGTCGCGCGGCAGTTCCAGCTTCTTCCAGGCGGTTTGCTCCATCTGACTTACTTGGGCAAAAGTGCGCAACTTACAGTGGCTGGAATTCTAGATGCGGGCGGAACCGAAGATAACCAGGTTTTCGTGCAATTAGCAAAAGCGCAGGATCTGGCCCGGCTGAATGGGCAAATCAGTCTGGCGCAGCTGAGTGTGCGGGGAACCACGAAAAGCATTTCACAGTACGCCGCGCGGCTTGCCGCTGCGCTGCCGGCGTATGACGTGCGGCCGATTCGCCAGGTAACCGAAGCTGAAAGCGATCTTCTAAATCGCATCCGGCTGCTGGTCGTCTCCATGGTCGTTTTGATCTTGGTGTTGACGGCTCTTTGTGTGCTGGCGACCATGGCGGCGCTGGCCATGGAAAGGCGCCAGGATGTCGGCCTTATGAAGGCGCTCGGCGGATCGATCGAACGGATCGTGGCCTTGTTCATGGCCGAAGTGGGGGTGCTGGGCGCGGCAGGCGGATTTGTCGGCGCAATCCTGGGCATCGTGCTTTCTCGCTGGATGGGACAGCGCGTTTTCGGCACAGCCATTTCTTCACGCTGGGAGATTTTTCCGTTGACCATCGCCCTGATGGTCGCCGTCGCGCTTGCCGGAGCGCTTCCTTTGCGCACGCTGGGCAAGGTGAAACCGGCCATGATTTTTCGAGGAGAATAGTGGCGACGCTGGTAGAAGTCGAAGATCTGCGCAAGGAATTCGGAAACGTTCGCGCGCTAGCCGGGGTGTCGTTCTGCGTGCAAGCCGGGGAATGGATTGCCATCATGGGTCCATCGGGCTCGGGAAAGACCACGCTGATTAATATCCTTGGCGGACTCGATATACCGACGTCAGGAAAAGCAGTTGTGGATGCCGTGGATGTGGCGCGTCTGGACGAAGCTGGACTCACCCGCTTCCGAGCGCAGAAGATTGGATTTATCTTTCAACAATTTCACCTGGTGCCGTATCTGACAGCAGTCGAAAATGTGATGCTGGCTCAGTATTTTCACAGCACGACCGATGAAAAAGAGGCCCGCGAAGCGCTCGAGCGAGTGGGATTGGGAGATCGTATCGAGCATCTTCCCGGTGCGCTCTCCGGCGGCGAACAACAGCGCGTGGCGGTCGCTCGCGCGCTTATCAATCATCCGAAACTGATACTGGCCGACGAGCCAACCGGAAATCTCGACGAAGCTAACGAGGAAACCGTCATCCAACTATTCCGCGAATTGCACGGTGAAGGGCGCACGATTCTGATGGTGACGCACGACCCTTCGATTGGGCGGCTGGCTGACCGCCGCATCGAATTTGCGCATGGAAAGCTCAAACAAATTTTGCCGTCATTCAAGCCCGAGCCTGTTAGATAACCGCGTCGTTTCTCCGGAGTGTTCCCAACTCGGCACGAATGCCTGTCTGCTAGAATGGAGCTAGATGCCCATAGCACATGATCCAAGAAAGAAGCCAATGGATGTGAAAGTTCACGTCTCGACGGGCAAAGGTGTGGAAGTCACCTGGTCGGATGCTCACACAAGCCACTACGATTTTCCCTATCTGCGCGAGAATTGTCCCTGCGCGCTGTGCAATGACGAGCGCGAAAAGAAAGCGCGAGCCTCGAAGGTTGGCAACGCTTCTGGCGCTGTACTTCCCATGTTCAAACCTCGCGTCACCGCAAAGAGCGCCGCGGCGGTAGGGAACTACGCAATCCAAATTGAATTTTCTGACAGCCACGCGACCGGGATCTACAGTTTCGAGCATCTCCGCGAAATCTGCCCTTGCGCGGCTTGCGCGCGGGAGTTTCGGCCCGCAACCAAAGACCAAGCCTCCTGAGAACAAGCGCCGCGGCTCGCGACCGCGAGTGGCTGGCTGATTGCGGAAAGAAATCCCGGGCGAGCAACACTTTGTTTTTGCGTCAAATTCAACGTATAGTTCTTCTCCGCACCTCAACAACGTATGTCATCCGACTCCACGGGCCACATTTTCACGCCGGGTAGGGTACGCCCTGTAGCCAAAGTCCTCGTGGCCACCACGGCCATGCTGGCGTTCATCTCTTTTTGGCGGGCCGCAGCTATCGTTCTAAACGACCTCGCTTCCTCGGCCTATTACGCCGGCGGCGAGGCAGAGCAATTCATCGGCAAGACCGCTCCGTGGTTCATCCTGGGCATCATGCTGTTCTCTTATGCGGTGCGCGCCATTTACGTAGAGAGCTGCAGTATGTTCGTGCGCGGCGGCGTATATCGCGTGGTGAAGGAAGCGTTGGGCGGGACACTGGCAAAGTTCTCCGTTTCGGCGTTGATGTTTGACTACGTCCTAACGGGGCCCATCAGCGGCGTTTCCGCCGGGCAATATTTCGTGGGTGTTCTCAACGAATTATTTGTCTTCGCGCACATTCCGCTTCATCTCCACGTGAACGGTACCGCTGCGGCGGTCGCCATCGTGATCACACTTTATTTTTGGTGGGAAAATATCAAGGGCGTGCCGGAATCCAGTGGTAAGGCGCTGAAAATCATGCAGCTCACTACCATCATGGTGATCGTGCTGATCGGCTGGTGCTTCTACACACTGTACGCCCGAGGCGGGTGGCATCTTCCGCCCGCGCCGCTGCCCCAGAACATGAAGCTCGACAAGGGGTCGCTTGGCTGGCTCGACCGCTATCAATGGGCGCACGCCATTACGCTCGTTGCGATTTTCGTCGGATTGGGCCATTCCGTGCTGGCGATGAGCGGAGAAGAATCGCTGGCCCAGGTTTATAGAGAAATCGAACATCCCAAACTGCGCAACCTGAAAAAAGCCGGGCTGATCATTTTTATTTACAGTCTGGTTTTCACCTCGCTGGTTTCTTTTTTCGCGGTGATGATCATTCCGGACAATGTGCGCGGGAGATTCACCGAGAACCTGATCGGTGGACTTTCGATGCATCTGGTCGGAAGTTTTCCAGTGCGACTGGCATTTCATGTGTTCGTGGTGTTTGTGGGTGTGTTGATCCTGGCGGGGGCGGTTAACACCGCGATTGTGGGCTCCAACGGAGTGCTTAATCGCGTATCCGAGGACGGAGTTCTAACGGATTGGTTCCGCCACCCCCACGCGAGATTCGGCACTACCCACCGCATCATCAATATGGTCGTTGCGTTCCAGATCATCACGATTCTGGCAAGCCGCGGTGATGTAACGTTCCTTGGCAATCTGTATGCATTCGGCGTGATTTGGAGTTTTGCCATGAAGGGTATTGCGGTTCTGGTGCTGCGCTACACGCACCCGCAGGACCGCGAATACCGCGTGCCGCTCAACCCGGTTATCTTCGGCGTGGAGATCCCGATTGGGCTGGGACTCATCACGCTGGTCTTGTTCGCCATCGCGGTCATCAATTTGTTCACCAAGCCGGATGCAACCATAGCGGGCATCACTTTCACTCTCATACTTTTTACTGTTTTCGAGATTTCTGAGCACCGCATGCACAAACGGCAGGCAGGCGCCGCTCACGTTGAGCTCGATCAGTTCAACCTTACAAAAGAAGCCGAGCTCACTCCCACGAGCGTGGGGGTTGCACCGGGGAATATTCTTGTTCCCGTAAGCACTTACTATGCGCTCTATCACCTCGAAGCTGCTTTGAAACGTGTGAAGGGATTGGACGCAGAAATAGTTGTGTTGCATGTGCGTATGTTGCGGCGAGCAGCTTCCGGCGAATACGATCTGGATGCCGATCAGCTCTTCAGCACCATTGAGCAGTTGCTGTTCACCAAAGTGCTCGCCATCGCTGAAAAGGAAGGTAAGCCGGTGCGCCTGGCTGTGGCGGCAGCCAACGATTTGTGGGAAGGCATTCTGCGCACGGCGATGAATCTTCAATCGAGCACGATTGTCAGTGGTAGTTCGTCCAAGATGCCGGTCACCGAACAGGCCCGTGAGATTGGGCTCGCTTGGGAACGCATGCCGGAGCCCCGTCCTCGTTTGACCTTGGAAATCTTCACTCCCGCGGGACAGGAATATATCTTCTATCTCGGTCCGCACGCCCCGCGGCTCACGCCGAAGGAAATTGATATCCTGCATAAAATGTGGCTTCAGTTCAGCGAAAAACTTCCCGGCGAGGAACTACATCACCATGACATCATTCATTTTGCGCTGACCGAAGTGGAGCGAGAAATCGCGCAAGGCCATGGCGACGAAGTGCTAGAACGCCTTCTCGAGCATCTCCGCGAAATTCAGACCCGGAGGCTGAATCCGCCGGAGGAACAGAAAGGGTTGCCGCCCAAATCGACTGGATAGTTTTTCGAGCCGCCTAACCGATCGCCGCTTGAGTTTTTAGGCTCGAAGCTCTGAAGTGCAATTGGGGCAGCGGGTCGCTCTGATTGGAATTGCGGAGAAACAGTAAGGGCATTCCTTGGTTGCAGGCGCCGCCGCGGGAACCGGTTTTTTCCAGCGGTTGACTTGACGTACCACCAGGAAAATCACAAACGCCACAATCAGAAAATCCACGACGTTATTAAGGAACAACCCGTAATTGATGGTGGCAGCTCCGGCGGCCTTCGCCGCTGCCAGCGAATCGTAGTGCGAACCTGAAAGATTTAGAAACAGGCTGGAGAAATCGACTCGCCCAAGAATCAGTCCAATCGGCGGCAGGATGACGTCGCCCACCAGTGAAGTGATGATCTTCCCGAAGGCGGCGCCGATAATGATACCGATAGCCATGTCCAGCACGTTACCCTTCATCGCGAATTCTTTGAACTCTTTGAGCATGGCATGATCCTTTTGAGATTAGTAGTTGTCGGCTGATGTTACGTCGATTGCCTTAGACGAGCAAGACCGAACCGATGCGGCTCACATTATCTGGAAGCGGGCTGAGCGAAGCCTCTTTTTTCATCCCCTCGAAAGATACGCTCATGTTTGCGGCCGCACTTGCCTACTTCGAGCAAGTAGCACGACGCCGAGAATCCCGCGTAAGACCAGCACGCCCCCGGTAAGGTCCAGAAGCAACGGGACGAAACGTGAGGGCGAGATCGGGATGCCCAGAACAAAGGCTCCGACCAGTACGAGTGAACCGGCGCGTATCTTCGCAGCCCAACGTGTCGAGGAAGGCTCCGGTCGAATCCAGGCGCGCGCCCCCCAGTAGATGAAAACAACTCCCAGAGCGATCAGGGCTGCCGGTCGGGTCGGTAATCCCACGCGGCCGGAGACGGCCAGCAGTATCAAAAGCGCTCCCAGCAGCAAAACGATAGCTTCATTCAGAAGTTGAAAGAGTTTCGCGGTCGTCAGCATGCCTTCCTTCGCCTCGGCCTATGTTTCTACGCCGCGAATACTGGCGTCCTCATGCCCAGGTCTGATCAAACCACAGTCATGGCGCGGTAGACATGGAATGATACAATTAAACTTTTCGGGTGTCGCACTCACGGTTGGCCGTAAGTCTTGAGGAGATTTCAGTGCACAAAGTGATCATTATTGGAAGTGGATGCGCGGGACTGACGGCCGCCATCTATGCTGCGCGCGCGGACTTGAACCCGCTGGTTCTCGATGGCTACGAGCCCGGCGGTCAGCTCGCCCTGACCACCATGGTCGAAAATTTCCCCGGGTTTCCGGATGGCATTCTGGGACCGGAACTGATCGAAAACACTCGCAAGCAGGCCCAGCGATTTGGGGCCGAGTTTCGGTCAGGGGCGGTAACCTCCGTGGCCCTCGGCAAACGGCCATTTAAAATTGAAGCCGGAAAAGAGAGTTACGAATGCGAAGCACTGATCGTCGCGGCCGGCGCGTCGGCTCGGATGCTCGGAATTGAGTCGGAAGGGCACTTGCTCGGGCACGGCGTTTCGACTTGCGCCACCTGTGATGGCTATTTCTTTCGGGGCCGTGACATCCTGGTCGTTGGCGGCGGGGATACGGCGATGGAAGAGGCGACGTTTCTCACGAAATTCGCAAAGAGTGTCACCATTCTGCATCGACGCAATGAATTTCGCGCCACCAAAATCATGCTGGATCGCGCGCGCGCAAATGAAAAAATTAAAATTCTCACGCCCTACGTCATTGACGAAGTACACGACGTGAGTAAGAAGTCGGTTGAAATGGTGACAATTCGTAACGTCGATACGAATGAGAAGCAGGAGATCGCTACCGAAGGAGTTTTCGTCGCCATTGGTCACGACCCCAACACCAAAGTCTTTAAGGGCCAGCTACAGATGGATGAGGCGGGCTATATTCTTACCAACCATGGTTCGAAGACCAACGTGGAGGGTGTGTTTGCTGCCGGCGACGTCCAAGACCACCTGTACAGGCAGGCGGTTACGGCAGCGGGATCGGGTTGTATGGCCGCTATTGACGCTGAAAAATTTCTCACCAGGCTTAAAGACTAGTGCTCTCGCCTGGCTCAACGAATAACCGCCGATTGCTACAATTTCGAAGGATTTCCATTTTCCGTTCGTTTCTAGACCGCTTCTGATGCGCTCATTCCTGCTGCAGCTCTCTGAGAACAAGCGGCTCGCCCCGCTGATCATGCACAACGCCGTGAGTCGACGAGTCGCGCGCCGATTCGTGGCCGGAGAGACGCTAGATGACGCCGTCGAAGCCGCCCGCGATGTAAACAGCGCCCTGCGGTTGGCTAGCCTGGATTTGCTTGGCGAGAATGTTTCCGACGAAGCTGGGGCGCGCCGGGCGGCTCAGAATTATCTTTCGATTTTCGAACGCATTGAAAGGGAAAAACTCGATGCCAATGTTTCGCTCAAGCTTACGCAACTGGGGCTTGATCTGAGCGAGGCGCTCTGTCAGGAGCTTCTGGAAAAAATCGTTGCGCACGCTACGGCGCATGAGAATTTCGTACGGATCGATATGGAAGGTTCTGCTTACACGGATCGTACGGTTGAGATGACCAAACGCGTTCGCGCGAAATACGTCGGCGTTGGCTCCGTGATGCAAGCATATCTATACCGCGCGGAGAAGGACGTCCTGGATTTAATCGCAACCGGTTGCCGGCTTCGCCTTTGCAAAGGTGCTTATCAAGAGCCGCCGGACATTGCGTTTCCGAAGAAAGCGGATGTAGACGCTAATTACGTAAAATTAATGAAACTGTTATTGCCCAGCGGAATTTACCACGGTATAGCAACGCACGACCCGGCCATGATTGATGCAACCAAGGATTTCGCTCGCGAGAAAAATATCGCCCGCGAGCAATTCGAGTTTCAAATGCTCTACGGTATTCGCACCGATTTGCAGGAACAGTTAGTTCGAGACGGCTACCGCCTCCGCATTTACATTCCTTACGGAACGGACTGGTTTCCTTACTTCATGCGCCGCCTGGCCGAGCGGCCTGCGAACCTCGCTTTCTTTTTGCGCAATTTGTTCCCCAGAAGCTCGCGTCCTACTGCATCGTAATTCTAAACGCCAAATACTTTAGGCTTTGCGGCAAACCGCCACGCCGTCTCGCAGAGGAATGATGATCGGGAAAAGATCGGGCGAAGCGTAAATCATTTTGTTGAATTGCTGGATCGCTTGCGTGCGAGGATCCTTCGTTTTGCGCGCAACTTTCCCGGACCACAGGACATTGTCGGTAAGTAATAATCCTCCCGAGCGCAAACGCGGTAACGCTTTACGCAGCGCCTCGGGGTACTGGTGTTTGTCCACGTCGATAAAGATCAGATCGAAGTCGCCAGGCACTTGATCTATCAGGCTGACGGCGTCGCCGGTCATGATTTGGATGCGGTTCTCGACTCCAGCACGTTTAAAATACCCGCGCGCGCGCGCGGCATTCGCAGGGTCGCCGTCGGTGTAATACACTTCTGCCTGTTCACCCGCAGCGCGGGCCAGCCAGATAGTCGAGTATCCGATAGCGGAACCCATTTCGAAGATCCGCTTCGCACCTGAAATTTGCGCCATCGAATAAATCATCCGCGCAACCACCGGACCGATGATCGGGACGTCATGCTGCTTGGCGTAACGCTCCATCTCCGAAATGACGGGGTCACGCTTTGGCAACAGCTCTGTGAGGTACTGTTCGATTTGCGAGTTTAAAATTCCTGGCATGGGTTCTCTCTTTCAGATGAATTGAGCGTCGATTAGCGGATCGAATCGCCCGGTTTCAACTCGTAAATCTCGAGCCCGGAAATGAGCATCGTGTCGAGGGGCGAAGATTTCTTGAGCGTTTCTGGGCACCTCGGATTCGTTTGCACCCACGGCTCGACCATCACCATGCCCGATGGGAGTGGTGATCGGAACAGTCGCGTGGCCCCGCCATGTCAATTGATTCCCTTGCGTGTGAAGCACGAATGATGCCCTCGTTATGAGTTATCGATATCCGGCCCTGCGAGGGCGAGCAGTTCACTCATTCTTCGCCGTCGATTTGGTGAGAAGATCGCGGAAAGTTTGCTCGAACACAGGCCGCGGACGCGTTCCAAGGAAAAAAGTGGCGATGTGTCCATCACGGGTATAAAAAATTGTCTGTGGCATGGTCCCGTTCCAAGCAGGATTAATCCCCTTGTAGAACGCGTCCAGATCGATTCCTGGCTTCTGGCGGTAATTCGGGAAGTGCGGCTGCGTGCGCGCAATAAAGCGGCGAACCAGATTCATGTCCGAATCGTCGTCCATATTGATACCGATCACATTGACGCCCTGGGGCTTGAATTGAGCGGCCAGCTCAACGATTAGCGGGTATTCATCGCGGCAAGGCTCGCACCAAGTAGCCCAAAAATTCACCACCAGAGGTTTGCCGCGATATTTGGCCAGCACTTGCTGGTAGCCCCCCGCGTCAATGATCGCTGGATCTGGAGTTTTTGCCCCTTGGGTGCCGCCAGTCGCGCCTTTTGTGCGGGGATCTTGCGTTCTCGCCGGTGGTACTGCAATCAGCAAACATTGCAAACCCAAAGCCAGAAAGCGACCGTGTCGTATTCGTTTCAAGGTCGACCTCTCCCGTCAGCCATTCTAGCGGTTTCACTCCTATACCGGCAACCTACTCGCAGACGAATAAGTGCAATGGCTTGCGCTTGTACCTGCTATTATTTGGTGATATAAAAAATGCATAAGGTTTGTTGGCAATATTCCGGGACCGTCCGGGAAACAGATTGCTGCGAGGAGAACGCAATATGGCTTATGTAATTGCTGAACCGTGCATCGGTACGAAAGATACCGCCTGTGTGGACGTCTGCCCGGTGGACTGCATCCACCCTCGAAAGGACGAGGCCGAATTCGAAGCCGAAAAAATGCTTTATATCAGCCCTGACGAATGTATCGATTGCGGCGCGTGCGTTCCAGTGTGTCCGGTGACCGCCATTTTCGCGCTCGAAGACTTGCCGGAAAAGTGGGCTGGCTTCACGCCGATCAACGCGGATTGGTACAAGAATAAGAAAGCCTAAGAGTTTCCCCTGCGCAAGTAATTGCGGCGGCCGGACTCGAGGGTTTATCGCGGCGGACCATCCGGTGCGCCTTTTTTTTTCGTGAATGCTCAGACTTCGAGGCCCAGCACCTTGCGTCCCTCTGGGCTGATCCTGCTCGGATCCCACGCTGGTTCCCAGACGATTTCGACGGTCACCTCACGAACTTGGTCGATGGCTGCGATGCGCGCTTTTACCTGTTCGGGGATGGCCAGGGCGGAAGGGCATCCCTGCGTAGTTAGCGTCATTTTCACGGCCACGTTGCCTGCATCGTCGGACTGCGCGTCGTAAATCAGGCCCAGATCGACAATGTTGATCGGGATCTCCGGGTCGTAGCACTGCCTCAGCGCTTCTAGGATTCTTTCCCGCTCGACCGTCATCTGCGTTCTCCCTTGCCAGTATGCACTTCGATGCCCTTGGCGTTCGTGCATCGCAAAACAAATGTTAAGCCAGCGTTTCACAGCCGAGGGTACCTGTCAACCGTCTGCGCTGCTTGCGCTGCTTTAGATCGCTGATACACTACGAGATCCTGAAGCGGTATGGTTCTGCATGGAGGCTAAATTCGTCACGATATTTGCAGAGGAGCGATCCTTTGAAGAATCAGCTCGTTGTTGCGATCACGGCTAGCATACTTATGCTTTTTTCCTTCGGGGCGCGCCTGCGAGCCCAGCGTGTAGAGCACAACGACAGCGGGCCGCCTGCGAAGACTATTTCCCTAACCGCGAACAAGTTTCAGTTTGATCCGGCGGTAATTCACATCAAAGTCGGGCAGAAAGTCCGTTTCTATGTCACTTCCGATGACGTCACGCTCGGAATCCATATCAACCCGTTTCCTGACGGCGCTACAGCCGCGACTCCTCCCGGTTTGTATTTCGTTTATGGCGAGGACTGTTGGAAACTTAGGAAGGGTGAGACGGTTCCGATCGATGTGGTGGGAGATACCCCGGGGACGTACTCGTACACGTGTTGCAAGGGTTGTGGCAAAGAGCACAAGAATATGAAGGGCAAGCTTATCGTCGATCCTTAGCGCTGGGTTGCTCTACAGCAGCAAGCGTTCGGCTCCGATGCAGCTGTGGAATCTCAGTCCGTGCGAGTTTTTTGCTCTCGCCAATACTTCGCGCCCACCGTTTTGCCGCAGACCGCAAATCTCCGATCACTAGACCGCGATGATTCTCAGGAAAGCGCGACAGTTTGACGATGCCTGCAGCCAGCAGCGTCTCCGCGCCGTCGGGATTTTCCCTGCAATAATGATGAAACGCAGCGGCGATTTGAATGATTCCTTGCAGAAAGGTTTTCTCCGGCTCGGCCTCCACCAGCCAGATTTCCTCCCATACTTCATGAGCCTCAAAAAACTCCTGCGCGTTAAAGTGCGAGATGCCGCGCTGGAATTTCTCATCTTTATCAGTGGATTTCATGGCGGCCGGCTCTTAGGCTAAACTTCTTGAGTCGCAAGACATCATAGCAGGCCCCCATCTCGCGAGCGAAGCCGTCGTGGAAATCGAGATACAGCTACCCAGCGTGACACTCGGCACCATCGAGGCGGACGGCATTCAAGTTGCGCCCGCTGCTGCCGAGTTCGGTCAATTGATGGACGAAGTCTGCGAACGAAAGCGCCGCGACTTCACCCTCGAATCCCTCGCTCGAGAGAAGTCAGTCCGAGACGTGCGTGAGATGTTCCGCGCGTGGGGAATGGACCCTTCAAAATATAGACCGGCTTCGGAAGCTTTGCTGCGGCGCGTGGTACAAGGCAAGGGTCTTTATCGCGTTTCCAATGTCGTTGACATCGGGAACCTGGGATCGATTGAGACGGGTTGGCCGTTTGGTTGCTACGACCGTTCGCGAATTCAGCCTCCCATAGAGTTTCGCCACGGAATTTCAGGCGAGAGCTATGAAGGGATCGGCAAGCAAACCTGGCATTTGAACGGGCGGCCGCTGCTGGCTGATTCCCAAGGTCCGTTCGGGAGTCCGATCAGCGATTCCACGCGAAGCATGATCACTGGGCGCGCCAGGGAGATTCTTGTCGTTTTGTACGTACCCGCCAGCGCGACCGACGCGTCCTTGGAAATGACGACCAAACGCATTAGCGAGCGTCTTAGTCTGTTTGCAGGCGCATCCGCCACTCGCTCTGCCATCCATCGGCTTGCCTAGCGTGAGTTGCGCTGTTCGCACCGGTTGCGAGCAGAAAACGATGGGGGAACAGGCGTTGCTTGGGAACTTCTCGGAATTCAGGTTATTCTGTAGAGTCGGCGAGGTCCCTTAGTGGCGAAATTTCAGTTAGCCCTTCTAATTCATGCACATCAACCGGTCGGAAATTTCGACGATGTGCTCGAGCGCGCCTATCAGCAATCCTATTTGCCTTTCGTCGAGACCCTCGCGCGCCATCCTGCAATTCGGACGGGCCTGCACTATTCCGGTGTGCTCCTTGAATGGTTGGAAGGTGCCCATCCCGAATATTTCGAACTGCTTCGCACGCTGGTGAACGGTGGACAGGTGGAAATCGTAGGCGGCGGATTTTACGAGCCTATCCTCGCGGTCATCCCCTCGGAAGATCGCCTGGAACAGATCACTAGGCTAGCCGGCTATATTGAGAAGCATTTCGGCCGGCGGCCCAAAGGAGCGTGGCTTGCAGAGCGAGTGTGGGAACCGCAGCTTCCTTCGTCGCTGGGGGCCGCCGGCGTTGAGTACACGCTGGTCGACGACAATCATTTCCTGGGCGCGGGATTTGAACTCGAACAGCTGTTTGGCTATTTCACCGCCGAAGATCAATGCCACTCAGTCAAAGTTTTGCCCGGCTTGAAAGCATTGCGCTACCTGATTCCGTTCCGCAGTGCGGAGGAAACGTCGAGCTTTCTACGCCAGGCGGCTTCGGAGCATCCGGGCGGTTTCGCCGCCATGGGTGATGACATGGAGAAATTCGGCGTTTGGCCCGGAACATACGATCTTTGCTATCGCGATGGCTGGCTCGAAAAGTTTTTTGCTGAGCTTGAACGCAATGCCGCATGGATGGAAACTAGCACGCCGGCCGACAGCGTATCTTCGCACGCGTCGTTCGGACGTGCCGATCTTCCGACCGCCTCCTACACGGAGATGATGGAATGGGCGCTGCCCACTCCGGCGCGGAATCGCTACCATGCTCTGACAGCGGAATTTGCCAACCGTCCTACTGAGTTGCCCTTCCTCCGTGGCGGTATCTGGAGGAATTTCTTTTCGAAGTATTGCGAATCGAATTTACTGCACAAGAAAATGCAGCACGTGTCGGCGAAGGTGCGCCGCCTCGGTCAAAGCCGCCGCCAGGACAGACCATTTCTCGCAGCTCGCGACCAGGCCAGAACGCTTGTCCTGCGAAGCCAATGTAATGACGCTTACTGGCATGGTGTTTTCGGCGGGCTCTATTCTCCGCATCTACGCACGGCTCTGTGGCGCTCCCTGATTCAGGCCGAATCCATTGCTGATTCGCTCATGCATCGCGGGCGTCACTTCGTCAACGCAGAATCGATCGATTTTGAAGCTGACGGCCGCGACGAAATCTATTTCTATTCGGACCGTTACGCAGCGCTGCTTTCGCCCGGTGACGGCGCCACAATTTCCGCGCTCGATTGCCGGCAATCGAATGCTGCGTTGATTAATTCACTGTGCCGGCGTCCGGAGGCCTATCATGCGGGCTTGAAGAATCTCCGCTCGAAGAGCTCGCAAGGCGTTCAGTCAATCCACGAGCAGACGCGCACAAAAGAAGCCGGTCTGGAGCGCTTCCTGAATTACGATCGCTGGCCGCAGAATGCCTTTCGCTTAAAGCTATTCGGCCGCGACAAGAAATATGATGATTGCGCGATTGTGCGATTAGAAGAAAATGCCGGTTTGGCGGCTGGCAGATATCGCGCCGTGGTCGTCTCGCCGACGAAGGCGACTTTTGCATCAGAAGAAGGCAATGACTGGCCGGCCGAAAAGACATTTTCGTTTGCTGCCACGCCGCAGGGCTTTGAAATTGTTTGTGATGTGGCGTTGCGTCGTACCGCACCGGGCGCCGCTTCCGTGTTCGTGGGCATCGAGGTCGTTATTAATTTTCTTGCGCCCTCCGCACCGGATCGATATTTTGAAACTCACGGCCAGCGCTATCCGTTGCGTTGGGGCGCGGCAACTCCGGCTTCTGAGTTACGCGTGGTCGATCAATGGCAGGGCGTGAGCGTGACGCTCGGGGCGCCACATGCGCAGGATTTTTGGGTCACCCCGATTGAGAGCGTCTCGGAGTCGGAAGACGGCTTCGAGCGCATCTATCAAGGCTCGCAGATCATGGCGGTATGGCCTGTCGAGTTAGCGCCGGGGTCCCAGTGGAACGGCAGGCTGGCACTGAACGTGGAACACGGCGCCAAATAGAAGAAAACCTGAACACCGCTGAAGGCGACGAAGTCCTGGCAGTTGCCCTGAATCGCTGTTACAGTGCGCCAGAAGGAAATGGGAGGAAGGATGGCGGTATCCAAGGAATTGCTCGATATTTTGGTATGTCCGCTGGATAAAGCTCCGGTGAAACTGACCGCCGATGGAAGCGGACTGAAATGCTCCGCCTGCAAACGCGTCTATCCGATTCGCGACGATATCCCGGTGATGCTGATCGACGAAGCCCGCCTGGAAGACAATTGATCGATCCGCGCGAGCTCGCGGCGCAACATCTCCTGACTATGGCGGGAATCCCAGTGATTGATCCTTGAATTCCACCCACAGGCGAACTTCTTTTGTTTTGCTTTGCTTCGCGGCGTCGTGATCGTCGGGAAACGGCTGGTACGGGCTGAGTTCGATGGTGGCCACGACTCCCGACGCATTGGGCTTGTTTTTTTCTATATGTTCCAGGCGGTAGCTCTTTATCGGGCCGTAATAGCCCTCCGGCCCCCAGTCTTCCAGGAAATCTTTGAACGAATACGTTTCAGATGGCTTCCAGATCCGATAAGCCTCATCCATCTTCCCGGCAACCACCGCGTCCATGAAATGCCGGAGAGTTCCTTCTTCGGTGTGAAAGCGAAGCTGGTAGGCGATGAAGCCCGCAATGAGCCCGACGAAAACCACGCCGGTAATAATGTAACGTAGCACTTTCGAAGGCGGATGTTCTTCCGTTGAATCAAAAAGTCCCACGAACGCCCCTTGGAATTATAGTTGCCGTTTGAATAGCACAAAACATCCAGTAATCATTATCGCCGATATACCCAACAAAACTAGCACGTCCATGTAAATCCCTTCAATGCCGGTGCCTTTGAGCGTCAAGTTACGAAGCGCGTGTACGGTATAGGTGAACGGGTCGATGATCGCAATCCAGCGAAGCCAGCGAGGGAAAGCCTGAATAGGATAGACGGCACCGGAAGGGAAGAACAGCAACGTGTTCAGAACGCCGAACGTCGCGCGTGGTACGAGCGGGTCGTCCACGCGCACCATCAGCAGAAACATGAAACTCATCATGGCGATAGCGGCCGCAGTCACAACGATAGCCAGATAAAGCAATCGCAAAGGATCCCAAATTCGCGGAATTCCCGCGATCATTCCGCCGATGATGGTTAACACCATTCCAGCCATCAAACCTTTTACCGTTCCCGCGCCGATCAACCCGGTGACCAGTTCTGTTTTCTTGATGGGAGTGACGAGATAGCCTTCGTGAAGTCCGCGTGCTTTATCGTCGATGAAAGTAATGCCGCCGCCGATCATGGCCACCACAAATATGGACAGCGCGATCGAGCCGGCCAACAGATATTTTATGTATTCGATGTAGGGATAGATCTCGACCGTATTCAGCTGCACTTGACTGGCTAGGCGCGGCGTCACGTCGGGCGCATTCAGCTCCTCAACCATCTGCTGCACGCGCTCCAGAATTGCGCTCGAAATGAATTGGTCGGTGTTGTCCTCCATGAAAGCGATTCGCGGGCGGTCGTGATGGTAATAGCGCTCCGAAAAATCCTTTGGCACGTAAACCACCCCCCGCACATAGCCGTTGCGCAGATCCTCGGTGGCTTTTGGTTCTGAATCGTAGTCGATCACATGAAATGTTTTCGCATTCGCGGCGATCCCATTGAACATCTCGCGAACTTTGAGCGATTCAACCGAATGGTCTTTATCCACGAAAGCCACTTGCACGCCGACGACTTTGCCCCCGAATGCGTAACCCAACACGATCAATTGCATTAACGGAAACACCATGGAAGTCATCATCAACGCCGGGCTGCGAAAAAACTTACGCAGGTCGCGCTCAATCAATGCCCATGTGCGATTGAAATTCATCTCCGGACTTCTTTTCCTGATTCGCGCAAGTCGTTTTGGTTAGCGATAAAGGTGGCCGATGTCATAGCGTGCCCCGGTATTGGATGCGTCGCGCAAATCGCTTCCGGTGTAATGCACGAACACATCGTCGAGCGTCGTGCTCTGCACGGAAACTCTCTTCACGCCGACGCCTTTCGATCGCGTCAAATCTATCAACGCCGCGATCGTGGCGGGTCCATCGTTCGATGAAATGTGCACCACGTCTTCTCGTCGCGTTACGCCGGTGACCTGAGGCAGCGCCTGCAACTGGGAAATCCAGTCGCCGGGCGCATTCTCAAATTCAGCTTCCACCGTATCCGCGCCGGCGATGCTGTCCTTCAAGCGTGTGGGCGTGTCTAAGGCTGCGAGCTTGCCGTGGTCCACAATCGCGATGCGGTCGCAGAGCTTGTCGGCCTCGTCCATGTAATGCGTGGTGATTAAGATCGTGAGTTCAGAATTCTCGCGCAGCTTCCGGATCATTTGCCACACATTCGTTCTGGAAACCGGGTCCAGGCCGGTGGTCGGCTCATCTAGAAAAAGGATCTTGGGCGAATGAATTAGCCCGCGCGCAATTTCAAGGCGCCGCCTCATACCGCCTGAAAAAGTTCGCACCAGTGCGTCTTTGAATTTAAGCAGGTCCACAGACTCGAGTAGATCGTGAATAATCTTCCCGCGTTGCTGCCGGGGAACTCCGTAGAGCTTCGCGTGAACCTCCATATTTTCCACCGCGGTGAGTTCTGGATCGGAAGTGAGCGCCTGCGGAATGACGCCCATGGCGAAGCGGACGCCGTTGGCATCCTCGCGAATATCGTGCCCGGCAATCCGCGCGGTGCCCGAGGTCGGCGGAGTGAGCGTCGTCATCATGCGGATCAGCGTTGTTTTTCCGGCGCCGTTTGGTCCCAACAAGCCAAAAATCTCCTGCTGCGCGACGTTGAAGCTAACGTCGTTCACCGCCACCAAGTCGCCGAACTTTTTCGTGAGATGGTCAACTTCGATTGAGTTCATACTCTGTTCCGGACGTCCTAAAATCGCGCGAACCAACTCTTCTTGGCCGGCGGAGGAAGCAAAACAGTGGCGGTCATCCCGGTAAACAACCGTCGTCCGGGATTTGGAATGGCCACTTTGATCGCAAACGTTTTGATGTCGCGCTTTGTCCGGCTCACATCGCGCTGCGTAGCGAAGTCATTCTCGACGCCCTTGAAAAATACTGGGCCCTCTATCACATCTCCGGAGGGAAGCTTCACCCGCAGTTTTTGGCCGAACTCGACCGAGTCAATATAGGTTTCTTCCACGTCCGCGTGTACCCACAGGTGGTCGACATCCACGACCACAACGATCGGCGAGCCCTGCGCCACAACTTCTCCTTGTTTGGCCACGCGCACCGACACGATGCCGTCAATCGGCGCATAAATCTTGGTGTAGCCCAGTTGAGCCGATACTTCTGCGGCTGACGCGCGCGCCTGTTCCAGTTGCGCGATCGTGGTTGTGACGGCGCTCTTGCGGGCATCCACTTGCTTCCTGTTTTCTTGCGCGACCGTTTGCGCAGCAGCCTCCGCCTTCACCGCCTCCTCCAGGGCCGCGACGTTGGCTTGTGAGATCCTCACCGCAGCCTCGGCGTGATCGCGGTCTTGTGCGGAAACTTCTCCCTTGTCAAACAACTGCTGCATGCGTTTCAAATCATCCTGGTCACGAGCAAGCTGTGCGTGTGCCGGTCCGAGCTGAGCCCGGGCGGACACGACTCTGGCCTGCGCCTCGGTAACCGAAGCATCGGTTTGACCGTTCATCCATGAATAATTGTGGTTTGCTTCGTTGACCTGCGCCTCCAGGCTGTCCACGTTTGCCTTGGCCGCATCCAGGCTCGCCTGGAGTTCGGCCGGGTCGAGCTGCGCAATCAGATCGCCCTTCTTCACCGCCGATCCTTCATCCACCGTTAGGTTGATAATGCGCCCGGTAATCTGCGGACTCACCACCACTTCGTTGCCGTCAACGACGCCAATCAGCGGAATGTAATTTCCTCGCGGAGTAGTGAAGTAATACACCACGCCGGTGATCAGAAAAATCACGCCAATAAAAATCAGAAATTTCCTGCCAGTCATCCGGCCCTCGTTTCTTTGCGCATTAGTCCGTAGTCCAAGAAATCAAGAAGCGCCAGCTTTCGCTCCTTCAGCGCTTGCGCCGAAAGAACTTTGCGTCCGGACACCTGGCTCATTACCGGAGCAGCCGCGAAGTAAAACACAGTCATGCCCAGCAATGTGAAAACGGTCTGATGCGCATCTACCTTGCGAAATTCACCAGAAGCCACTCCATCCTCGATCAGGCCGCTAAGCCGCTTGTGAAACGGCCGAAAATATTCACGCACGATCCATTCGAACCCAGGAGCGGTGTCCATCACTTCCCGCTGGACCAGCCTTGGATAGTTTGGATGCGTGGCAAGAAAATCAAAATAGCCGTTGACCCAGGCAAGCAAGCGGTCGCGAGCGCTGGTCTTGCTCGCCAGTTGTGCGAACGCGGCACTGCGAAGTTGTCGCAAAAGGTTTTCCATTACGGCGCGATGCAGCCGGCTCTTGTCGCCGAAGTAGTAGTAGAGCATGGCTTTATTCGCGTGGGCGGCGGCAGCGATTTCGTCTGTCCGCGCTCCGGCCATCCCCTGCGCGGCAAAATGCTCTTCCGCTGCAGCTAGAATGCGCCGCGCAGTTAACGGGTTTTCGACTTTTCTGCGTCCTGCCCGCATGGATTGTTCGTCTTGCTTCCGTAATTATTTAACTAACTAGTTAGTTTAATTGGAGGCTTCCCTGCGTGTCAAGGCGGAACACAGCTCAGCCAAGAATCCCGGCGATCTGTCAAAATCCTCCTTGAATTAATACGATTGCGATCCGCGATTTGTTACTGCGCGTTCAGCGCTCCGCCGACGCCGTCGGGCAGCTCGATGGAGTATTTTGTGCGGGATTTCTCGTGATGCATTTCAAGAGCAAGCTCTATTAGCCTGTCGATGAGCTTGGTGTAAGGAAGTGCGGAAGCTTCCCACAACTTCGGATACATGCTGATGGAGGTGAATCCGGGAATCGTATTCAATTCGTTCACGAAAATCCTGCCCGTTCGCCGTTCCAGAAAAAAATCGCAGCGCGCCATGCCGCATCCATCAATGGCTCGAAACGCGCGCACGGCGTACTCCTGGAACGTCTCGGCAAGCTTCTTGGTCAGGGGCGCAGGGATCAATAAATCTGTCCCGCCCTCGAGGTACTTCGCGGCGTAGTCGTAATATTCTCGATGCGGAACGATCTCTCCAGGAACCGAAGCGCGCAATTCATCATTGCCTAGGACGGCCACTTCGATTTCGCGTCCGGCAATCCCTCGCTCGATCACTATTTTCAATGCGAATTCAGCCGCCTGGTCCATCGCGCCGGAAATTTCGTTGGCTGCTTTCACCCGCGTCATGCCAACGGAAGAACCGAGCGTGGCCGGTTTTACAAAAAACGGGAATCGGAATTTCTTTTTGATCGCTTTCAATATCGCCGCACGCTGGTGTTCCCACTCAGACCGCCGCACGGTCAAGAACGGGACGATTGGCAATCCGGCCTGCTCGAAGAGCCGCTTCTGCACATCCTTATCCATACCCACGGCCGAAGCCAAAACGCCCGCGCCCACATACGGCAATCCGGCAAGCTCCATCAGCCCTTGCACCGTTCCATCTTCCCCAAAAGTGCCGTGCAGGACGGGAAAAATTACGTCGACCATAATGCTGGGGCGGCCCGCAACCGGGACGAGCGGAACCAAAGTGGCCGCCGTAGGATCGGACGGCAGAATTACGCGATCACCCGATTTCAAAACGTCGGCAAGCAGCTCCTGCGCGCCTCGGCCCACCAGCCAGCGGCCATCCTTCGAAATGCCGATCGGCACCGCCTCATACTTTTCCGGATCGAGCGCGCGGATTACGGACGCAGCCGAAGCCAAGGAGACTTCGTGCTCACCCGAGCGTCCGCCGAACAGAACGCCTACGCGTAATCGTTTACTGGAAACCACGTTATTGTCAAACCTTCCGCAGCGCACAAATCACAGGATTTTCTTCCCCAACCCTGATAACACCAGCTCGACTCCCAGCAAGGCCGTCGTGTTATGCAAATCGATGACGGGATTAACTTCCACGAGCTCAAAGGAAACCATCGAGCGGCTGTCTGCAATCATTTCCAATGCGAGATGCGCCTCGCGATAGGTGACGCCGCCGCGAACCGGCGTTCCAACCCCCGGAGCGTCGGTGGGATCAACAAAATCCATATCCAGGCTCACAGAAATCCCGGCCGTATCGTCGCCGGCAAATCGCAGAGCGTCCGCCATCACTTCGCGCATGCCGCGTTCGTCGATGTCGCGCATGGTGAAGATATGAACGCCTGACTCTTTCACCAAGCGACGCTCTTTGGAGTCGAGATCACGAATGCCAACCAATGCGACGTTGCGCGGTTCCACCATCGGTTTGATACCGGCAAGTTCGGTCAACTCCGGAGGGCCATACCCCATGATAGAAGCCAGCGGCATGCCGTGCACGTTTCCCGAGGGCGAAGAATCCGGCGTGTTCATATCGCCGTGCGCGTCCAGCCAAACTACCCCGATGCGCTTGGATTGTTTATTGAAGTGCGCCGCGGTGCCCGCGGTTGTTCCCACGGCGATGGAATGGTCGCCGCCTAAAACCAGGGGCACCATATCTTCATCCAGTGTTTTCTGAACCGCATCGGCGAGACCTTTACAGGCCTGTGCAATTTCGTCGAGATATCTAGCGCGCTTTTCGCCGTAGGGTTGTTCCTCAGGTTGAGGGACTACCACATTGCCGATGTCTTCCACTTGGCGGCCAAGCTGTTTGAGGCGCGCATGCAGACCCGCTACACGCAACGCCGACGGACCCATGTCCACGCCGCGGCGGCTTTGTCCCAAGTCCATCGGCACGCCGATGATTCTAATTTTCTCTGGCATTTGTTGTGGTCTTTCGCGCCCTCGACTCAGGGCGGAGGAATACTAAGGATAGACGCGATACAGCATCCGAGGGAAGGGTATCACCTCGCGGATGTGCTCGGTTCCGCAAATCCAAGCTACCGTGCGTTCCAGCCCCAGGCCGAAGCCGGCGTGTGGCACACTACCGTAGCGGCGCAAGTCGAGATACCACTGGAACGATTCCTCGGGTAAGTTGTGCTCGCGAAGACGCTTCACGAGCGTCTGGTAATCTGCCAGGCGCTCGCCGCCGCCGATGATTTCTCCATATCCTTCCGGAGCGATCATGTCAAAACTCAAGGACAGCTCGGGCCGTTCTGTATCGGTCGCCATATAAAAGGCTTTCATAGCCGAGGGATAACGATGAATGATTACTGGCTTGTCGAATTCCTTCGAGATGATGGTCTCTTCGTCACCCCCAAAGTCGTCGCCCCATTTCGTCGGATTTCCGGCTTTCTGCAAAACCTCTATTGCCTGGTCGTAGGTCACACGAGGAAAAGGGGGAACGATTTTCTCCAGCGTTGAAACTTCGCGCTGAATGGTGGCGAGTTCGCGTGCGCGGTTTTTAACTACCGACTGCACCACCGCGCACACCAGTCCTTCGCCCAGCTGCATCATATCCTCCAGGTGGGCGTAGGCGGCTTCGGGCTCAAGCATCCAGAACTCGGTCAAGTGACGGCGAGTCTTGGATTTCTCGGCGCGAAACGTCGGGCCGAACGTGTATACCTTGCCCAGCGCCGCGGCCGTGGCCTCCACATAAAGTTGGCCAGACTGGGTCAGATACGCTTTTTGGTCGTCAATGTAATTCACTTCAAAGAGGGTGGAGGTCCCTTCGCACGCCGCGGGAGTAAAGACCGGGGCATCGGTGAGGGTATACCCTTGGCTGTCCATGTAATTGCGTGCGGAACGTTCTACTTCCGCGCGGATGCGCAGAATAGCGGCCTGGCGCGGTGTACGAATCCACAGGTGGCGATGGTCGAGAAGGAAATCTACCCCGTGCTCTTTTGGCTGAATGGGATAAGGTTCTGAATCCGACACGCGATGCACCACTTCAACACCGCTGATGTGCATCTCGAAGCCGCCTGTTGCTCGTGCCTCGGCACAAACCGTTCCGGTGACGATTACGCTGGATTCCCGCGTGAGCCCTTTCAGCGCATCGAACGCTTCGGGGTGCTCTTTCTGCGATACGACACCCTGAATCACTCCTGTGCCGTCGCGAAAAATGGGGAAAAGAAGTTTGCCCGATTCGCGCTGGTTGTAAAGCCAACCTTGAATGGTCACGTTCTTATCGACGTGCTGGCCGGCGCGTTCGATGGTGATCATAGTTTTAGCTGCCTGCTGTGGCTGAGTCATTTACCTGCCTGTGAATTATTTTGAGTGATTCAAGAACGAAGAGCGCGCTTGGCCTCAAGACTCTTTTCCAGCTTATCAAAGGCCGCGCGAATCTGGTCCAGCGTCGGTCCTCCGTTCGACTGAGCCTTCAATTCGAGCACGACGGCAACCGGCTCGGGAGCGCTCGCGATTGCGCCGAGGCCTGCTCCCCAGTCGATATTGCCCTCATAGGGAAGCAAGTGTTCATCTTTCTCTCCATGATTATCGTGAATGTGGGTGGTCGCCACGCGTTCGCGCATGGTATCGAAACTGACCTCCACGCCTTCTTCAATGTGCGCGTGGCCTGTATCGAAACACAGCCGCAGATCGTGCAGGTGCGTATCGCTGATGAAATGCTGCAGGGAACTCGGCGCGCCAAGCTCACCAAGCGTGTTCTCCAGCGCAATAGCGACTCCGCGCGCCTTGGCGAAAATACAAAGATGTTCAAGCGAACTGAAAGCTGCGTCGAGTTTGCGCGGATCGGCGCTCTGCCGCCCGTGCCCGATGTGCTGTACTAAAAAGCGAAAAGGAATCCGCTCGGCCACTTCGAGCGTTCGCTTCACTTCGTCCACTGCGTCCAGACGCCGGATGCGTTCCGTATCGGAAATCGAAATTGGCACGCCGCTTTCGCGACCTGGAGAAAGGTCGCGCTCGGTGGGTGAATGCAAGGAGTGCAACTCGAGATGATATTCGCCGAGCGCGTCCGCAAGCTCTCGTACGGCCTGCGGCTCCCGATAGCTGAAATGCTGCGGCGCGCAGAAGATTTCAACGCTCTGGATCCCGGCCTGGGAAATCTCCGCCAGTAACGCTGGTCCCAGCGGCTGGTTGACATAGCGATACGTTGAAAGGACGCGTTGCATGCGGCTCCCGTGTAGCCCGAATAAAGAAGAATTACTATGGTCAATGGAAACCCTGGTTCCGTCAATAGGCTCGAAAGATTAGGCACTGTCCAGCATTTCTGTTGAAACCGAGTATAGGGGTGTCTCGCATTGTCGTTTCCTCAGGCATGCATTCGTTCCGCAGCCAGCAAGTAGCAGCCCAAGACTTGTTCACTATGAACGGCATCCACGCAGCCAGGAAAACGGCTGAGATAGCGCCGCAGATGCCGAAAAAAACCTTCCGCTAAGTTGGTCGTACGCAAACGGTGTCGCCAGTACCGCGGAAATTGCAAGTAGGCCAACACCCGCGGCAACTCCTGCTGAAACTTCTCGACCATCTCCGGAGCCCAGAAACGCCAGCGCCGGGCAAAGCTCCCGGCCCATTTCCGCAGCTGAGTCTCCTGCTCGGCTTCAAAGATCCACCAGAACTCGCGCCGAAACTTCCGCCGCTGCCACCATTGCAGACGCGGCGTCAGTCCTTCCAGATTGCGAAACCAGTGCGCCAAGCACAGCTGGTGCGCCGCCCCCGGATAGACCACCGCCGCCGCACTGGCCGCACCCTCGGCTCCATCGCTGATTACCAGCTCCACCTGTTCCAGTCCCCGTCGCCATAGACGCGTGAACAACTCTTCGTACGCTTGGCTGCTCTCCGCCTCCGCCGCCATCCAGTCCAAGACTTCGAACCCACCCCCCTCGCGCACGCCCACCACCACCAGCAGTACTCCTTTCCGTGCTGGGCTTTTGGCCGATCGCCGATACCTTAAATAGATTCCATCCACCGCCAAGGCTCGATAGATCCCAGAACTCAAACGTTGCTCTCGGCGTCCTTCAATCTGTTCTTGCGCATCGCGCAGCACGGCCCCGATCGTGGCCGCCGACAGATGTCCACCCAGAAATCGCCGCACCCAACTCACCACTTTGCGTTGGCTCAACCCACCTACCGCCAGGGCGAACAACACTTCCTGCAGCGCGTGCCGCTGGTATTTCTCCAGCAGCCCGATCTCTTCCCGGCCTCGCAGCCGCGGCACCCGCACCTGCTGCAGGGCTCCCCAGGCCGTTTGCCAGCACTTCCGCACCGTGAAACCCCAGCGATAGACCTGCTCCCCTCGCTCCCTGCGTTCCGCCACCCGCCGATCCCGCTCGGCAGCCAGCAACCCTTCGATCGTCTTTTTCAACTGCTCCAAGAAACCGCCCTGTAACTGTTTCCAGCCTTGCTCGATCACATCCGCTAATGCTAGTCTGCCGATCTGAGATGACATGGGGTGTCTCCTTTCTGCCCGGCTAGGCAGAGCTGTTGGGAGACACCCTCTTTCTTTTTATCCCCACTTTCAACAGAAAATCTTATAGACGGGAAAGATTAGCGTGTGGCCTTGGGGACAGAATCAGATCCTTCACTCGTGGGGAAAATCAATCCGATATGAGTCCCACCAAGACCAGAGCAATGAGAGCGCCGAGCAGGAGCGCAAGCCCGATCCACACCCAGATCGGGGGCCGTTTGCGCATCAATCCCCGGGGTGGCGGTGGAACAATTTCAGGAAGAGACGGATCACCGTTCACAGCTTTTTCCATTCGGGGAAGAATCCGGAGTCGAAGCTGGCATTCGGTCCGGGTTCACGGTCAGCGGAGCTTCCAAGCATTGTCCGATGCTAGCACTTTGCTTAGTGGTTACGAAAGGATTTGGCCGCTGTCACGCAGACGCGCAGCTTCTCCAGAGCTTCCTCCACCGTGCGCGTTTTGAGGCCACAGTCAGGGTCAACCCATATGTTTTCTTTGGGGATAATCGTTAGCGCTTGCTCGATTCTTTGGCCTACGACCTCAGGGCTGTCGGTTTGGTGCGAATGGACGTCCACAACTCCGAAGCTGATATCTTTGGTAAAGGGATGGCGGCGAAAAAGTTCGAGCAGATCCAAATCGCTGTTGGACATTTCGAGGTCGAAATTATCGACAGCCAGCTCCAGCATGGAGGGATAAATGTATTCGAATTCGCCGTAGCAAGCGTGCGTGAGGAAGTAGGCGTTCTGGCCTTTGGTGGTGAAATCCATGGCTTCCAGCGCGATGGAGAGTTCTTCTGGGCGCACCGAAAGCGCAGGCTCGTCTATCTGAATAATCTTGCAGCCAGCGGCGATCAGCGCTTCCACTTCCTGGCGGATCACTTTCGCAATTGCCAGAGCGGCAGTTCGCCGGTCGGGATAGAATTCGTTGAAGCTCCAGTCCATGATTGTGTAGGCGCCAGTAAGCATGCCTTTAACCGGTTTTTTCGTAAGGCTTTGCGCGTATTTCCACCAGTCGACGGTCAGCGGGCCGCGCCAGCTGACTTCTCCCGAGATTACCGGCTTGTGGTAGTAGCGATTTCCGTAGCTGCGAACCAAGCCGCTGGTCGCAAATCCGGGCAGCCGCTCTGCGAAGTAAGCGACCATGTCTCCGCGGTACATCTCACCGTCCACCAGCACGTCTATGCCGAGTTTTTCCTGTTCCTCAATCCAGAAAGCAGTGGCCTTGCGCTCGAGATCGTGCAGGTCGTTTTCAGAAATTCGCTTTTTACTAAATTCAGCACGGGCTTTTACCAGATAGTCGGGCTTGGGGAAGCTGCCAACCGAGGTGGTGGGAAACAGCGGCAACTCCAAGCCAAGCTTTTGCTAGTTTTTGGCGGCTCATCGGGGGCTGCCCCTCAACGCAGCGCGAACCTTTGAGAGCAACTCGAGTTTAGCGAACGCGCGGTCGCGCGGAAGATATTCGAGGCCGGACGAAATTCCCAGAAAAGCGCTTCCCGTTTTTATCTTTGGCAGCATCCGCTCAATCTCGCGCGCCAGGAGGGCTGGGTCTTCCAGCCGTGTGTTGCGGCCGTCGACCAACCCTAGTCCCAGCGTTTTCGGAGATCCTTTCGACGCGACGATATCGACGAGCTTAGGGGAATACGTGAAATCAAGGCCGACGATGTCAACCGGGAGCGCGAGCAGTTTTTCGTAAAGCGGCGCGCAATCATGGAAGTAAACGTACAGGGCTAGCTCAAGTTTGTGCCCGCTCTTGACGATTTTCTCGCGCGCTTGAACCAGAGGAGCGAGCGCAGCCTCGAAAATCTCCCAATCTTGCGGGTATTTGATGGCGGCGGGCTCGTCCAGTTGAATTAGCTCCGCGCCTACTTTCGAAAGCGCTTCAAGCTCAGTGGCGAGAATCTCCGCGTAGGCCTGGGCGCGCGCTTCCACAGAGGAGAACGATTCGGACCGCCCATTGCCGGAGTTTTCGCCCAGCGAAAATTTTGCGAGCGTGTAAGGCCCGGTCAACACCGGCTTAATGCCGAGTTTTCCGGCTTTGCCTTGCGGCGTGGGCAAATGTCCCAGGGCGTTTCGAGCGAAGCCGTATTCGCCCGCAACAAGATGGCCGCGTTTTACGGGCCTCCCCACGAAGACCGGCTGCCGGAAATAAGTGTTGGTGTCGAAGAATCGAACGAGGCCCTTGATTTGAATGTTGTCCAGCTTGCCGGCGAGATGAGAAATGGGATCGTACCAGCGAATCAGTCCGTCGGTGATGACGTCGAGCCCGGCTTTCACTTGCTCGGCGATCACCTGGCGGGTAACTTCGTTCTGCACGTCGAGAAGATCGGCGGTGGTTCTGTCGCCGCGGTCGAGCGCGGTAATCGCGCGCCGCAGGGCCTGCAATTCAGGGGAATCGCCGATGCGCGGATAGCTCCCTGTGCTTGAAAGGTAGAGGCCCGGAGTCGCGCTCATTTGGAGACGTCGCTTTGGAAATTGAAGAAACAATCTGGTTCAAAGTTCGCGATTAGAACGGTTCGCCGGCGTGTGTTTTCAGCAAGTTGCAGTCGGAATGGCAGCAAGCTCAGGGCAGCGGAGGAACATCCCTGGCGCGATTGCTCGCCGCCTTCTTCCGCGCCGCTTCGAACCGCCTCTCTCTGCCGCATCTTTTCCTCTTACTACAAACTTCAAATGTAATTCATAACGAAGCGGGGAAGCAAGGGAATGCCATCGAACGGCCGAAATGGAAGCGCGAGATCCGAGGTTTCTCCCGCGAAAGAAACGAGCTCGCATTGCTCGGCAGAAAAAGGCGGGTGGTCGTTGGTGTCCCACCGTCGCGGCGGCAGTTGACTATGGCGCTGTTTGCTTTGAGTGGACGGTGGTGGTGGCGGGATCGATCTCGAAGTAGAGCAGCCAAGTGCTTGGCACATGGCGGCCGTCCATTTTCGCGGGAGCGAATTTCCAGAGTTGGGCGGCTTTTAAGGTGCGGTCTGCAAAATATTGGCTTGGTCCGGGAGAGTCGAGAGTCGCTTGGGTTACTTCGCCGGATTCATCTACGCTCACTCTCACGCTGAGTCTGACCTTACCGCGGATGGTGTCTCTGGCCTTTTGTGCGGCCTGCGGCAAGACTTGCTGAACGACTTTCCCGGGGACCATACCGCTGTCGGCCGTGGTCGCGGGCGTTTCGGCTCGAACCGGCGGTGGCAACCGAGCAGGGTTACTGGCTGTCGATTTTTTATCGCTGGTTTTTTCCAGGGTATGCTGCGTGGAACTCTCCACCGACTGCGGCGCTGTCTTTGCCACGGGAGGAGCTTGCGCGGGTGGGGGAATGGGCGCGAGAGATTTAGCCGACGACAGCACGGACTTTTTCTCAGGCGTCGAAGGAATCGTTGAATGGACCGGCAGTTGAACTTTTGACTGAGCCGGCGGCGGTTGGACAATAATCGCAGGAGCCGGCTGATTTGGCGAGCGGCGTTTGAGGAGTCGCGGACCTGCGATGATCGCCGACAACGCCAGAACAGCTACGACCGCCACACCAATCGCACGCGGGTTTGCCAACGAAGGCTGCGGATTTAGGGGTATTTGCTTCGGCGGCGCAGGCGAATTCGAATTTAGGCGGGCCGCGATGTCTGCGACGGTCCAACGCATTTGCGGGTCGCGGCGCAAGCAGTGCCGAGCCAAATCGAGAAGTGCCGGCGGAAGATTTGAGGGCAGGGACGGTTCGGCCTGGTTGGTTCTCTCCCACACTGGCAAGCGCTGGGTGAGCGCTTCTGTCAAAGTCATGCCCAGGGACCAAACATCACCGGCCGGTGAAATTCTTCCGCCAGCCGCTTCGGGAGGATCGTAGTCTCCGTGTTTTCCGGGGCTGCCGCTGGATTCGCCGATGCGGCAAAGTCCATCGCTCGAAATCTTTAGAAGTTCGTCATCGGCCATGATGTTGGCGGGCTTCAGGCGGCAATGAACGAACCCCTGGGCGTGAACGTAGGCAAGTGCGTCCACCACTGGTGCCAGGAGGGCGCGAGCTTCCTCCGGGTCCAGAGCCCTGCGCGCAACCACCAGGGACAGATTCTCCTCGGCGTGTTCCATCACTATGTAGAGCATGGCGGTGCGATCCAGCTCGCAGCGCCCCATTTCCAGGATGCGGACCAAGTGAGGATGAGAAAGCTTGGCAGCCTGTCGCCAGCGAGCTAGTTGGGCTGGGGCGTCGACCGAATCAGCGGGGATCAGTTTGATCGCCACTCTTTTAATGGGCTGGCCGTCGTAGGCGGTGAGAAAAACGGCGCTGCGTTCGGTGCGACCCACTAGTTGGCCCAGGCGGAATTTTCCGTCGACGAGTTGGTCGATCTGTTTTGTGCCAGCCTCAGTCATCGGATCCCCCTGCGTGTTTGCGGGCGCTGTCGGAAGCATGGTGCTTAAGCGCTCGCGTTCGATTGAACGTGATATCGAACGGTACTGCGTCTGAGATCGGACTCGGCGTTTCGCGTTCCTGGGGTACCAGGCTGGTAAGTACCGGTTGCCGAGGGACAGAAGTTCGCTTGACTCCAGGCTCTCTGGTAGGACATTTTGCAATATTCCGGGTATCCCAGCGCGGGAAAGTTGTAGGCGCGTTGCCAAATAGCACCCCTCTAAACCTGCCGGCCGACCGCTGTGTCGCCCCGCTAGTCTCCAGTTCGATACACGCTAGGAAATTCTTAATGCAAAGTGCGGCTAGATGATGAATTTTATGGGGTCGCAAACAGGGACGGAAGCATCTTGGCGGATTCAAGAACTCCTGCGACGAAGGATCGGGGTCAACAGAGAAAATGGAAATTACGTCTGGCAATGGATTCGGACCGTTCGAGATATTTTTACCGGTTCGCTCGACTGCAACAAGATCTCAACAACACGGCGATGATGGATTTCCGGGTCGACTGTTCATCGTGGAAGGAATCGACGGCTCGGGAAAATCCACGCAGCTGAGCCTGCTCCACAAATGGCTTGAATCGAAAGGGTATGGAGTGGTGTTCAGCGAATGGAATTCTTCGCCGCTGGTGAAAGACACCACGAAATTCGGCAAGAAAAAGAAAATGCTGACGGCGGCAACGTTTTCGCTGATTCATGCCACCGATTTCGCCGACCGCACGGAAAAGAGCATTCTACCGCTGCTGAAGGCCGGTGCGGTGGTGCTGTGCGACCGCTATATCTACACGGCTTTCGCGCGAGACGTGGCGCGCGGAATGGATCGCGAATGGGTTCGCGAACTTTACGGGTTTGCGGTGAAGCCCACCGTCGCTTTTTATTTCCGCGTACCGCTGGAGACGGCGATTGGACGGCTGCTGGATGGCCGCAATGGATTCAAATATTACGAGGCGGGGATGGATCTGGAGCTGAGCGACGACCCGGAAGAGAGTTTCCGGCTCTTTCAGGGCCTGATACTCAAGGAATACGAAGACATGATTCCGGAATTCGACTTGACCGTGATTGACGCTACTTTGCCGATCGAGGTGCAGCAAGCGCAAGTCAGGCAAATTGCGAAAAGCCATCTCGATAAAGCAGCGAACGTAAGGGTGCAACCATGAGAAAGACATATGGAAAGCTTCTCCCGGGAATGCGAACCACCGATCTGAGCGGGAAATTGATCGTGATTGAAGGGACGGACGGCGTCGGGCGCTCGACGCAAATTAACCTGTTGAAACCATGGCTCGAAGAACAAGGTCATGCGGTGCTGGACACCGGCATGACGCGTTCGCTTCTTGCAGGGGAAGGCATCCGCCGCGCGAAGGAGGGAAATAATCTCGGGCGCGTGACGCAAAGTCTTTTTTATGCGACGGACTTCGTCGATCGTTTGGAGAATGAGATTGTTCCGGCGTTGCGATCGGGGTTCATCGTGCTGACCGACCGGTACATCTATTCGTTGATGGCCAGGGCCTTCGTTCGCGGAATGGACTCGAAATGGATTCGCAGCATCTACAGCCTGGCGTTGGAGCCGGATGCAACATTTTATTTGCGGTTGAGCATCGACCAGCTTGTGCCACGGGTGGTTTTCTCGCGAGGATTCGACTACTGGGAATCGGGCATGGACCTTTATCCCGGGCGCGACATGTACGACAGCTTTTGCGATTATCAGACGGCGCTGCTCGAGGAGTTCGACCGGCTGAGCGAAGAATATAAATTCCAGGTTATTGAGGCGTCCGCCGAGGCCGGGCAGGTGTTCGAGAGGCTCAAGGCTGGAATTTTTAATATTCTCGAAAGCGATTCCAGGAAAGAGTTCATCTCCGCGCGCGACACCAAGACCTTGTCGATTTCTTCGGCGGCTGGAAAACCGAAGTTCGCTCCAGCGCCACAGAGCACAAATGCGACTGAGTTCGAGTTGGTGCTGCGATCTATCCTGGCTCACGCCACCAATGGAAGCGGCAAAACATCGCTTCACCACAAGTAATTTTCATGTGCACTTCAAGTGCGAGTCCTACTGCTGCGGCTCGGGCTGGTCGCCGACGGTAAAGTATGTGCAGTCGGGATGATGGAAGACAAGCGCGCTGACGCTGGCTTCCGGGTCCATCATCATGCCTTCGGTGAGATGAACGCCAATTTCCCCCGGGTGCAAGAGCATCCAAATGCCGGCTTGATCGTCGAGATTTGGGCAGGCGGGATAGCCGAAGCTGTAGCGTTTGCCGCGATAGCGCGAAGTGAAGCGTTCGGCCATGGTCAGCGTCGGCGGATCGGGAAAGCCCCAATCTTCGCGAATGCGGCGGTGCAGCCATTCGGCGCAAGCCTCCGCTGTTTCGATGGCGAGAGCCTGCATCCCGTGCGAAAAAAGATAACGGCCGGCGGCTTTTGCTTCCTCGGCGCGTTCGCGGACTCCGGCTCCGGCGGTGACGACGAAGATAGCAAGATGATCACGCTGGTTCTTTTGGTCTGAACCGTTCTGATCGGCGCGAGCAGAGCGTGCGGGCAGAATGTAGTCGCTCAAGCAAAGTTTGTCTGCTACGCGCTGGCGCTGAAAATGAAATTTATGTATGGGCGAAGATTTTCCGGGCTCAAACAGCGCGATCGAGTTGCCTTCGCGTTCGGCTTCGAAAAATTGCCACACGGCCGAAATCTTCATGAACGATTCAGCTTCGCGTTTGACTTCCTCCATGCTATGGAAAAGTTCGAGCGCGCGCGGGTCGCGTTCTTTCAGCGCTTTTTCGAAATTTCCGCGAAACCCCATGTGGCGTCCAAAAATCATGTAGGGATTGATGTAGCTCCAAATTTCGTTACGGTCGGGAATGGAGCGCGCTTTGCGGTCGAGATAGGCGACCGGCGGGATGGGAACATCCGCGCGGATTTTCGGCGAACGCTCTTCACCGGCTGGCCTCGCCGGAGCTGGCGCAGCTTCTTCGACCAGGACGGTTCCGGTGTGAGTGTTCTCGCGCAAGACCGCTTCGCGCTGCGCTGGGTCGCTCAAGTGATTCATAAGGCGGAGGCCGGTCATCGCGTCTTTCGCGTAACAGACAGCGGTGGTGTATTGCGGAGCAATTTTAGAGCGCGTGAATTTTTCGGATAACGCTGCGCCGCCAACAAGCAACGGAACGTCGATTCCGGCTTCGCGCAGGTCCGCGGCGGTAATCACCATCTGCTGCGCGCTTTTCACCAGCAGACCGGAAAGTCCGATGGCATCGGGATTATGCTCGCGATGCGCGCGAATCAGTTCTTCCGGCGGCACCTTGATTCCGAGATTGATAACTTCATAGCCGTTATTTTTCAGAATGATCTCAACGAGATTTTTGCCGATATCGTGCACGTCGCCCTTCACCGTCGCCAGCATGACTTTTGCGCGCTTCTCGGTGTCGGCCTTTTCCATGAACTGTTCGAGATGGCTCACGGCGGCTTTCATGGCTTCGGCGGATTGCAACACTTCTGCGACGATAAGTTCGTTGTTGTTGAACAAGCGGCCGACTTCCGCCATTCCCGCCATCAGCGGACCGTTGATGATGTCGAGTGGCGCATTTCCCTCCGCGCGCTTGCGATTGAGATCGTCAACCAATCCGTCTTTGGAGCCTTCCAGGATGTAATTGGCAAGACGCTGGTCGAGCGGCAGGTCCGCCGCACGTTCTTGTTTTCGCGAGCCGGACGCGCGGAAGTGATCGGTGATCGCGGCGATGTGAAATTGGTTGATGGCGGCTTTTTGGTCCGGCGTTTGCTCGCGCCAATCGGCTTCGGCATTGCGAAGGCATGGGGCTTCCGGGTGATCATCCGGCACGGATGCCGGCGGCGTGTTGAACAGAAGATCTTCCGCCAGCTTTCTTTCCTGCTCGGGGATCGAGCCGAAACGCTCGATGCGTTCGGCGTTGACGATCGCCAGGTCCAATCCCGCTTTGGTGCAATGGTAAAGAAAAACAGAATTCACCACTTCGCGCGCGCCGGGCGGCAATCCGAAGGAAACATTGGAGATTCCGAGCACGGTGCGAACGTGCGGGATCTGTTTTTTGATGAGCCGAACGCCTTCAATCGTTTCCAGCGCTCCGCCAATGTAATTCTTGTCGCCCGTGCCACAGGGGAAAACCAACGGATCGAAGATAATGTTTTCGACGTGAATTCCGAATCGTTCGGTGAGCAGGCGATAAGATCGCTCGGCGATTTCGAGTTTGCGTTCGCGGGTAAATGCCTGGGCCTGCACGGAGTCTTCGTCGATACAGCCGACGATGATCGCAGCTCCATAAGTTCTGGCGAGCGGGCAGATGCGCTCGAATTTCTCCTCACCGTCTTCCAGATTGATCGAATTGATGATGCTTTTCCCTTGAGAATAGGTGAGGGCCAATTCGACCGCCCGCGGATCGGTGGTGTCGATCATGATGGGAGTTTTAATTTTGCGGATGAGCTGGTCGTAGAATGGCGGGATGTCCTCCATCTCGTCGCGGTCGGTGCTTTGCAAGCACACGTCCACGATGTGCGCGCCACTTTTTACCTGTCTGCGCGCGATCTCGGTAGCCTCTTCCCAGAGTTCGGAAGCCACAAGGTTTTTGAACTGGCGCGAGCCGATCACATTGGTGCGTTCGCCGACGATCAGAGGCCGCGTGCTCTGTTCCGCCTCGATCATTTCAATGCCGGAATACACCGCGCGATGAGCGGGGGCCGGCGCGCGACGGGGCGATTTGCCTTCGACCATTTGTGCGATGGCGCGAATGTGCTTTTCAGTGGTACCGCAGCAGCCGCCCACGATGTTCAGCCAACCACGGTCCACGAAGCGCCCAAGCTGTTGCGCAAGCGATGCGGGTGTTTCCTGATAAAGCCCTTCTTCGTTGGGCAGGCCGGCATTGGGATAGCAGGAGACGAATCCACTCGTGAGCGACTGCAACGTGCGAACATGATCGGTCATGAACTCCGGCCCCGTTGCGCAATTGAGGCCGAGCGAAATTAAATCCACATGGTCGAGCGAAGACCACAGTGCCTCGATGCTCTGGCCGGCAAGCATGGTTCCCATCGGCTCGATGGTCACGGAAACCATCAGCGGAATCGGTTGACTGAGTTCGTGGCTCAGCTGCTGGATGGCGAGAATGCCGGCTTTGATATTGCGAGTGTCCTGACAAGTTTCCAGAAGTAGGATGTCGGCGCCGCCTTCGAGCAAGCCGCGCGCTTGCTCGTGATAATTGTTTTGAAGCTGTTCAAACGTGATGCCGCCGGTAACGCTGATGGCTTTTGTGGTGGGACCCATCGAGCCGGCTACGAAACGCGGCTTTGCGGGGGTGGAAAAATCGTCGGCAGCTTTGCGTGCAAGCTCGGCGGCAATGCGGCTAATTTCGCGAGCGCGAGCGCCCAATCCATATTCTGCGAGAACGACGGGAGTGCTGCCGAAGGAGTTGGTCTCAATAATGTCCGAGCCAGCTTCGAGATATTTTCGATGGATGGAGGACACCACATCGGGCCGCGTGATGACCAAATACTCGTTGCAGCCTTCCAGGTGGGGGCCGCCAAAATCCGCCGCAGTGAGGTTGGCTTGCTGCAGCATGGTGCCCATGGCGCCGTCGAGCACCAGGATGCGCTCGCGCATTAGCTCTCGAAGGGCCAAGCCCTGTTGAATAAGATTTCTCATATCTAAAGAAAAATAGTCCTACAAGAATTTTAGCAGGGAAGGGTCAGCGAGCGCGAAAGTGAATCGCGCAGCAGTGCGAGACTACAAATTTTGCACAGCGCGCGACGGCGCGGCGCCATCATTACTGCTGAGGAACTCTATCGGAACCGACGCCGGGAGCATACCGGCGGCAGCCCCACGGGCGAGCAGCTCACGCACAGCGCGGCGCCCGTCTTCGCCATAGTCAAGAGTCCAGCGATTGACGTACATTCCCACGAATTTGTCGGCCAGAACCGGGTCCATGTCGCGCGCAAACTGCAGCGCGTAATTCAGCGCGGGCTCGCGGTGCTCCAGCGCGTAGGAAACGCTCTCGCGAATGACGCGAGCGATCTGGCGTCCCAAGTCGGGCCCTAATTTGCGGCGGATGGCGTTGGCACCCAGCGGCAACGGGAGTCCGGTGGTCTCCTGCCACCATTGGCCCAGATCGACGACGCGGTGCAGCCCCATTTGGGAGAAAAGCAATTGGCCTTCGTGAATCAACAGGCCGGCTTCGACTTCCTTGGCTTGCACGGCAGCCAGAATTTTGTCGAACGGCATGGTCACCGTCTCGGCGCGGGGCTCGAAAAGCTTCAGGGCGAGATAAGAAGTTGTCAGCTCTCCGGGAATGGCAATTTTGCGCCCGGCCAAATCCGTCTTCTTGATGGGATGTCCGGCGACCACGATGGGGCCGTAGCCTTCGCCGAAGCTTGCGCCGCAATCCATCAAAACGTACTTATCGGCGACGAAAGGATAGGCGTAAAAGCTGATGGCGGTTACATCGTAAACTTCATTTCGCGCCGCCTGATTGAGCGATTCGATATCAGACAACACATGTTGGAATTTTACCCCGGGCAAACGGACCTTTCCCGTTGCCAGAGCGTAAAACATGAAGGCGTCGTCACTGTCGGGCGAATGCGCGAGGCGAATCTCCGCCGTCTTTGGTAGGGCTGCAGGTGTGGACATGCTGGGTCCGTCCTGGCGCTCAGGGAAACGCTTGCCATTCGCTTCGGGAGAAGCTACAGAGACTCGTGCCCGCCGCGATGAAAAATAGAACTGGTGTGGACGTTCCGGCGTGAGTGCCGAATGCTACGTCCAAGAGAGTAACACAAGGCGCTCGTTAAGGTACAGGTGTGCGAGGAAATCCACAGGACGAAAATCAATCACAGCGTGTTGGCTGGCAAATTGCGGCCAGAAAAGCCGCCGGTTACTGCACGGTGGAGTGCGCGGAATTTGGAAGCGGCGAAGCGTGATGAGCCACCAGGAGCCAGCCTTCTTCGCGAAGCACAAATATATTCGTGGCCTGCACCATGGAATCGTCAAAGCCGTCGGCAAACGCCGTAGTGATGTGCTCGGTGCAAGCCACCCATCCGACGTTGCCTTCGATGCGGACCCACACCGAACTCAAAGCGATGCGAACGCGCCGCGCGTTTGCGAAAAGCCTGCCCCAGCGGTCATGCACTTCTTCCCAACCGAGCAAAAGCTCCCAGCCCGGATGCACGCATTGCACCTCTTCATCGTGCGCCCACACAGCTTCCATCTGAGCGAGGTCAAGCGATTCGAATGCGGAATAAAACCGCGTGTTGGCAGCACGAAGAGCGTCTTCGGGACTCTGCTTCTGCTGCGTGGTTTGGGTGGGCATATGGGAGGCCGAACTTTGGGATGAAAAGTTTGCTGCAAACTCGAATCAGGAACTTTCCCGGACGTTAGCGTTCGAAAAACCGGCCGCCACTTCGGCTTTTCGAGCGAGCGAATTCAATTCCGTTCACCGCTGCCAGGATTAACCCCAGCTTGATGGTTTCCCCGGGCAAAAATGGCAAAGCGCCCACGCGGAAAGCGGTGACCCATCCGAGACCTGTGAATAGCGCCAGCCACGCGCAACCGGCAGTAAAAATGATTGCTTCTCCGGCGATTAATGCGATCAGAAGTCTGGCAACGTTTGAATGAATTCTGAAATAAATGCGCAGCGGTACTGCAGCGCGCTGCATGATCCAACCGGTAACAAATGCAGCGGGAGTGTATGCGAGCAGATATCCCGCGGTGGGACCGAGAAATCGCGCCGGGCCCGGCAGACCGAGAGGTTGAAAAACCGGCAGGCCGGCGATTCCCTCCAGTAAATACAATCCTAGCGTGAGGGCGCCTCGCCTCGCTCCCAGAAGAACGGCGACGAGAAGGACGCCAAAAGTTTGCCCAGTGATCGGCACGGGTATGCGAAACAACACGATGTGCGCGCACAACACCAGCAAAATATTCGCCGCGGCAATACGCACGACATCCGCGACAAGGCCTTCCATGGGATAAATTCTGTCGGCGAGAACTCTGGATTGTGACATCCGCTCCCTCAGGGATTTAGCTAAACTAGCTTTAATTATCTGGCGGGCATTATACCTGAACCAGCGAAGCCTTCTAGGGCGACTTTTCGGAATCGATTACAGGATCATCGGAAGTAGAAACGGCGCCGTGTTTGGCCGCGCCGTGAATTTTCCCGGCCGCGTCCAGAAAGAACGAGCGCCGGCTCTGGGAGGATTTCTCGGGCGTCGCGGCCAGCTCGAACTTTGTGTCATTTCCGGATGGGTCGGGCACGATGCGATATCGAAACCGATAGCCATTCTGTTTGCCAGAGGCGAGCTCCGCACTGACGAGCGATGCTTGTTCAGGCGAGATCTGGTCTTTTGGCGCAGGACCCAGTTCTGCAAGCGATTCCGGTAACTTTCCAAACGCGCGATTGTACGTCTGAATCGCCCCAGCCAAGGTTTGGAGTGCGTCCATGACGGTATCCTCGCTCGCGCGCAAATCCGCCTCCGCCCACTGTTTAGCAAGCTGCGGAATATCCAGCAAAACAAGTCCCAGCGACAGCAGACGCCATCCACCACTTTCGCGGACCAGGCCGAATTCGGCTTGCTCGCCATCGACCACGCTTACGGGAACAAATGCAAGATTTTCATGAACACGCGCGGCGCCGAAGCGATACTGCACTGTTCCGCTCGGAGTTTGACAGAGAAGAACGGCGTGATTCTGCTGGTCCGTTGAGCTCAACGGCTTGCCGGGCATATCGGAAAGCGAGAAACGCTTTAAAAACGCCGAGCGCTGTTCAGCGGGCAAAGCGCGAAATGCCGCGGCGTTATCGGGAGTGAGATAATTCGAGAACTGAGCCTCGTTGTCGCGGCAAGCGGCGACGATTGCAGCCGAAAGCGCTGCGGCAGGGTCTGACGCGTCTTGTGCACTCAAGGTCGGGACGCTGGAAGGAACTAGAGAAAGCGCAGCAGCCGCCGCCAGAAAAGCCAAAGGAAAAAACCGGATGGTCATCAGGACTCGGATTTCCCGCGCGACAGGATGGTTGCCAAGTCTTTGGTGAATTTGGAACGGGGCATCACCTCGCGGCATCCGGCGGCGCGCGCTTGGTCGGCCAACTCGGTCTGTACATGCGAGAGAAAGCCGACCAAGGGCACCTTCGCCGCCGCTCGTTGCATGCGTTCGACGGCCTCCAGCGGCTGGTTCCGCGCATTCAGGTCCACCACCACGAGATTCGGTATTGTCTTTGAAACTTCGCCAAGCAACGCATCCGGTGTGGTGCATATCTTCAAGTCCAGCCCGAGATGCCGGGCCGTTTCAATGATCTTGGCCTGAAAAAAAAGATCATCGACCATTGCCAGTACCTGCGCCAAGCTCGCTACCTCACTTTCCGGTTTATCACGCACTTCGCTGCTGCACAAGCTGAGTTCTTCCACTTCGCCTATGCCCTGGGTATAAAATGCCTGGGTGAATCCCGCGGAGGTTTGGATGGCTGCTACACCAAGTCCGGATGCGTTGCCAGGTCTGGCGGTACTGGAGCAAACGCCGATCATCATCGAGAAAATTGTTTGGTCCGCCAATAACGACCAGTTGCAATGGAAACCATCGATGGAGCGCTGGTCTATCAGCGAAGTACTGGCACACCTTGCCGAAGTGGAAGTGGTTGGCTTTCGCGAGCGCGTTCAGAAGATGCTGGAAAAAAACAATCCGGCGCTGGAGCCCTACGATCAAAATGCCGCGTATGCCGCCGGAAAATATTCTAGCGGCAAGGCTCGCGAGCACCTGAAGAACTTCTGCCACGAGCGCGACCGTAGCCTGTCGATGCTTCGTTACATTCCGGCTCAGGCGGCAGCTCGCATCGGTCAACACGGAAAAATCGGGCAGATTTCCGTTGGGCAATTGATGAATGAATGGGCCTTCCACGATCTGGGGCACATCCGGCAGATCACGGAACTTTTCCGGTCGAGAGCGTTTTTCCCGTCGATCGGGCCGTTTCAACAGTTTTATACAATCAAACCGTAGTCCAAGGCGAAGCGACGGAGCGATGGAGACAATACTCAGCAAGAAAATCCTTTCTACTTTCGATCAACTGGAACGAAATTCGCTCGATCTGCATACGCTATTTGAATTTGTCGGCGGGAATGTGACGGCGGAACGGGAAGCGGTTTTGGACGCCGTGACGGATCTGGCGCAGCGAGGCCTGCTGCGCGAACAGAGCGCTGATTTCTATAGCCGAACGGAAAATGGACGCCTGGTGGTTGCGAACCCTCGTGAGATAACCATGTACACGCGCGAGGGATGCCATCTTTGCGAGGAAGCCAAAGCGGCGATCACTCCTCTGCTTTCGGAATTCAATGCCAAGCTTCGCGAAGTGAATATCGACCAGGATCCGCTTCTGATCGAACGCTACAACGACGACGTGCCGGTGATCTTCGTTGGCGCGCGACTATTCGCGCAGCATCGCGTCGATCCCGTGTTATTGCGGAGCCGCTTGAAAGAGATAGAGGCTCCGTGAGGCGGCCAGGGACGAATATCATTGTGCCCTGGTTGATCTCGGAGGTTCGGGGCGGTTAGTGCTTCGCTTCCTCTGCTTCCACACCGGCGCTTTCGTCTGGAACATCGCCGGGACGGCCTTTGACGCGGTCGTACATGCTTAATTGGCAGGCGGAGCCGATCGCTTCGTTGTAATAGGTGGGAACGCCCAGAGCGGTCCGCAGCTCTTCGTTAAATTTGCGCAGGTCGACGAGCTGGTTCTTGTGTGCCGGAAATTTTTTCTTGTCGTGGGAGAGCAGAAATTTCTGATAGCCGGCGTCCCAGAGCAGCGTGAATTGACCTTGCAGCATGATGCAGGGAATCTCAGTCATCTGATAATTGTCTCCGGCCGCCTTGCGCAGCTCGGCGCCGCAAGCATATTTCTCGATGCGGACGACTCCGCCCGAACTTCGAACCAGGAACCCCTTGGCCGCAAGCGATTCCACCTGCGACTGGTTGAATAGTTTGTTGACGTACCACATGGCAGTTCAGAATATTGAGTTCGCATGGCTGGTGTAAAGCCAAAAATTAGCAGCCCTACATTTACCCGGGAGCGCGTGCGAGAAAGCCGGAGCGTATTCTGTTAGACTGTTTTTGCAAATCGCTAAATACACCAAGCCTTCTTCGCATCCAATTCAAGGATCGGTTTTTCTCTGAAGCTCTGAAGAAAAGCGAGAGGGTAGCCGTCTAAATTGGGGAACAAGCCGGACATGAGCACGTTCAACAAACCAGCACGATGCGAAGATGTCGGCGGCAGGCCAGCTCGGATCGGCCAGAACCTGCTTGAGCGTATCGGCAAAACTCCTCTGCTTCGGCTGGAGCGCGTGGGCGCTGGTTTTCCGAACGCTGAGTTCCACGCCAAGGCGGAATGGTTTAATCCCGGGGGGTCGGTAAAGGACCGCGCAGCTTATTCCATGATCCGGGAAGGCGAGCGAACTGGGGCGCTCGAGCGCGGCAAAACAGTTCTAGACGCGACCAGTGGAAATACCGGGATCGCATACGCCATGGTCGGCGCGGCGCTTGGCTATCGCGTGAAACTTTGCCTTCCATCGAGTGCTTCGCCGGAACGAAAACAGATCCTGGCGGCGTATGGCGTCGAGGTGGTCATAACACCCGGCGAGGAGGGCACCGACGGGGCTATTCGCCGCGTGCGCAAAATTTACCAAGAGGAGCCCTCAAAATATTTCTATCCCGACCAATACAGTAACGCGGCAAATCCCGCAGCGCATTATTCCAGCACCGCTCCGGAGATCTGGGAACAGACTCGAGGCCAGATCACGCATTTCGTCGCTGGACTTGGAACCAGCGGAACTTTCGTTGGAACCACCCGCCGGCTGAAGGAATTCAACCCCGCCATTCGTTGCATAAGCATGCAGCCGGACTCAGGGTTTCATGGCCTGGAAGGTTTGAAGCACATGGCCACTGCCATGGTGCCGAGCATCTATGACTCAAAGCTCGCTGACGAAGATATCGCAGTCCGCACCGAAGACGCGCACCGCCTGGTGAAACGACTCGCGCGCGAAGAGGGGATACTCGCAGGCGTAAGCTCCGGCGCGGCGCTGTGGGCCTGTTTTGACGTAGCGCGAAGATTGCCGAGCGGCCAGCATGCCGTCATCGTCACAATATTCCCGGATTCTGGTGAAAAGTATCTGAGCGACCGGTTCTGGAGCGAAGCGTGAGCGCTGCCGTCCTGAGAATCTCAGACGCGCTGGTTCGCCGAATTCACACGCATGGCGTCGAGACGTATCCGCACGAATGCTGCGGCGCGATACTGGGAAAGGACAGCGAGGCGTCTCGAGAAGCCCTCGAATTGGTTCCACTGGAGAACCGCCGCAACGATTCGCCGCGCAATCGTTTTGAAGTAACTCCGCAGGATGTTCAAATGGCGGAGAACAAGGCGCGGGAGCTGCGGATGGAAGTGATAGGTTGGTACCACTCGCATCCGGATGCGCCGGCACGTCCCAGCGAATTCGACCGCGAGCACGCGTGGCCATGGTACAGCTACATTATCGTGAGCCTCCAAGCGGGCGATCCGCGGGACACGAAATCATGGCGTCTGCGCCACGATCGCTCGGCATATGACGCGGAAACGATTGAATCCGTAGCCCAATCTGCAAGCATCTAAAGGGATGATCGGCGAGGAGAGCACAGAATGGCAGTGAAAGTAATCATTCCCACACCGCTGCGCGCTTATGCCGGCAAGAAGGAAAGTGTCGAGCTGCAAGCGTCGACTGTGAGCGAAGCTCTGTCGTCTCTTACCAATCTGTTTGCGGACCTGAAAAACCATCTCTATTCCGACGATGGGCGCTTACGAAGTTTCGTAAACGTTTATGTGAATGACGAAGATATCCGCTATTTGAAAGGGGATCAGACGCAATTGCGCGATGGAGACATACTCAGCATCGTGCCCTCGATCGCCGGCGGAAAAAGCAAATAAATCAGGAGAGTTTTTCGTGGCAACTAATACCAAGGCGGCTAATTTACAGGAATCGGGAAACTCAGCCGTGGCGCTGTCGAATGAAGAAATCATGCGCTACAGTCGCCATCTGATCATGCCCGAAGTCGGAATGGAAGGTCAGTTAAAGCTGAAGCGGGCGAAAGTTCTCTGCATCGGCACCGGAGGCCTCGGCGCGCCGCTCGGTCTGTATCTTGCGGCTGCCGGCGTCGGCAAAATCGGGCTAGTGGATTTCGACGCGGTAGACCTCACAAATCTTCAACGCCAAATTTTGTTCGGCACCAGCGATATCGGCCGCCCGAAAATAGAAGCCGCCACCGATCGTCTGCGGGACCTGAATCCCGACATTGAGATCGACCGCTTCGAAACTCGTCTGAGGAGTGAAAATGCGCTCGACATCCTGAAGGATTACGACATCGTGGTGGATGGCACGGACAATTTTCCGACTCGTTATCTCGTTAACGACGCTTGCGTGATTCTCGGAAAGCCCAATGTGTATGGGTCCATCTTCCGCTTTGAAGGGCAAATCACCGTATTCGGCGCACCGGGCGGGCCGTGCTATCGCTGTTTGTATCCTGAACCGCCTCCGCCGGGGCTGGTTCCTTCCTGCGCCGAAGGCGGGGTACTCGGCGTGCTTCCGGGAATCGTGGGCGCCATTCAGGCCGCCGAGACCTTGAAGCTCATCATCAGCAAAGGCGAGCCGCTTATTGGCCGCTTGCTTCTGTTTGACGCTTTGGCCATGCGCTTCCGCGAATTGAAGCTGCGGAAAGATCCGAACTGCCTTGTTTGCGGCGAACATCCGACGATTAAGAAGCTAATTGACTACGACCAATTCTGCGGCATTCGAGGAGAGGAATCGGTGAGTCCGGCTCAAAGGACTGTTCCGGAGATTGCTCCGCGCGAACTCAAATCCCGGCTGGATCGCGGCGACGATCTATTTATCCTCGACGTTCGCGAGCCGCACGAATATCAAATCTGCAATATCGGCGGACATCTGATTCCGTTGGGCGATCTTTCGCGCCGGGTGAACGAGCTCGATAGCTCGCGCGAAATTGTGGCCCACTGCCGCAGCGGTAAACGTTCAGCCGAAGCCGTTGAGTTTTTGCGCAGTGCAGGCTTCCGCAAGGTATTAAACCTGAAGGGTGGTATCCTCGCATGGTCTGATGAAGTGGATCCAACCGTGCCGAAGTACTGAATGTTCGCGGACGCCGGTGATGCACTGCAAACAATATTTAGTTGGAGAAATTTCCAGAGTTACGATCGGAGGATCGAGTGTCTGACGTTAAAGTGACCGTCGTTAATAACGGCCCGCTGCTTATAGACGGGGAAATACAGATTGTCGATCAGGAAGGCAAAGCCTACGGCCTTGCAGGGCGCATAAAAATCGGGTTGTGCCGCTGCGGCATGTCGGAGCGCAAGCCTTTCTGCGACGGCTCGCATAAGAGGTCGAGCTTCCAGAGCGTCGTCGAAGCCCATGAACTCCCGCCCCCGCAGCCGAAGTGAGGATGGGTAGGAGCCTGGCCAGAGTGTAACATTTCTACCCTTCCCTTAACAGTGGCCTGCCGAAAGCCCCGACCTACCAAGCTAGGGATTCGCCCAAACTCGATGTAAGTTATTAATTTTCATAAAGTTAAATAGTACTAAAACCAGGTTCTAGAACGGTACCGAAGTTGCTCATTTTGTCGCGGGCGGAAGTGCGTTTTTGGGGGTATTTGAGTGGGTCGTCCGAGTAGAATTTGGAGCTTTTTGCACCGTTTTCGTCTCGTCCTGCTTTGGACGATAGCCGGAGCGTCCTACCTCGTGCTGGTGTGGGTCCTCCGCAATTCCTCCTACGTCGCCGATCCTCTGCTCGACACCTATCTGGAAATGGCTGGAAGCTTGATCGCGTTTACCTTTGCCGCTAATGCGCTGGTTCGATTTCGTGGGACGCACGATCGAATTTCGCTAATTCTGGCCTTCGGCTTTGTCCTGGCGGGGCTCATCGAGGCCGGCACGAGCATGACGTTCTATCGCGGTGTGCTCGTCACGGCCACTCCGGGAAATTACATTTCGATTGGCTGGCTGGCGGGGCGCACCCTTCTGGGAATTTTGTTGCTTGCTGCTCTGGTGGTCGAACGCCGAATTCCGGTCGCGCGCGAGCCTGCCAAGGAGATGGCCGGTTCAACGTTGATCGTGGGCGCGGTCGCGTATTTGACCAGTGTCTTTTATTTCATGCTGCCGAATGCCCCGAAGATTCATCCCGGAGCAATGATTCCACGTCCCTGGGATTTACTTCCGGCCGCTATTTATATCGCGGCAACGGTGGGCTATGCCTGGCGCCTGCGTCGCGGAAATTCCGAATCTTCGCTAGACCGCGCGCTGTTTGTCGCCGCCGCGCTGAACGTAATTTGCCACATCACCATCAGCCAGTCCCAGCATGTCTTCGATGCTGCTTTTACGCTCGCGCATGTGACTATGGACCTCAGCTACGTAGTGGTTTTGGGCGGCACGTTACTGGATAACGCGCAGCTTTTTGACCAGGTAAGCCGCCTCGCTGCCTCCGATTCGCTTACCGGGCTGGCCAATCATCGGCGGCTTCTCGAAGTCCTGGAAAATGAAATTCAGCGCTCGCGACGCACCGGACGCAGTTTTGCCGTCCTGCTATTTGATCTCGACGACCTGAAAAAGATCAACGATCGCTATGGCCATCTGACGGGCAGCCGGGCCATCAAGCGCCTGGGTGCGGCATTGCGAAATGATTGTCGGACGATTGATACGCCCGCGCGTTACGGAGGCGATGAGTTCGTGCTGATCCTTCCCGAGTCGGGTGAGGAGGAAGGCCGCAAGGCCGCATTGCGAATTTGCGAGCGGCTCGCGCGCGATGGCCAGGAGCCGCCCGTAACCGTGAGCGCGGGCCTGGCTGTTTACCCGAAAGACGGCGTCACCATTGAAAAGCTGTTGGGCGCCGCCGATCACGCGCTCTATGTCATGAAAGGTCGCAGCGAAAAAAAATTCCGCTTGAGACATGTAGCAGCCTGTCTGTAGAGAAGGGAGGCACGCGATGCGATTTGGGATGGGGGTCCCAAAGACGTTAGCGGAGCGTCGCGAGACGCGCATTCCGATGGAAGTGGGAGTTCAGATCACCGGCCATCTCGCGCTGCCGGGGACGGAAAAGACGTTTACCGAGAATGTAAGCGCGCGCGGAGCTCGCGTCCTGAGCACCCGCCGGTGGAAAACCGGCGACCGGCTGACCATCGCGACGCTGACAGGATCCTTCCAGGCCAAGGCGCGCGTCGCATACTGCCAGTTAATTCCCGAAGCGGGCTTTGCCGTGGGCCTGGAGTTTCTCGAATCAACCGCCGGGTGGGTTATTGCGGATATGCCCGCCTGACTTACTGCACAAATCCTACATCCGGCACTGGACCGGGGCCGGGACCTTCTGGAAGCAATCCAAACTGCGCTTCGAAACGGGACACATTTTCCTGCAGAGCCTTGGCCAGACGCTTCGCGTGAGAGGGGCTCAGGATCAAACTGCCGACTAGTTTGCCCTGGGGAACGCTGGGGAAAAGATAAATAAAATTCAGAGTGAACTCTTCCTGGTTGTGATGAACGACCACCAGATTTGAATATTGCCCGAGCAATTCCTTCTCGTCGGCCTTGATTTGGACTTGCTGTTGCTGCTGTTTCTGTGTTTCGGCCATGGCTGCTCTCCTGGATTCCCTTTTAACTATAGCAGAGCAGAAACAAGGCAGGAAACTGCTTCTCGCCGATTTCTGGAACAGCGAAACGCTGGATGGTTGACCTTAAAACTAGTTAAGCGTAGTTTATATGGAGAGTTTAGCTAGATTAACCCATGGACAGCCCTAAAACCGATCCGAGCGCTGCTCCGTTCGCAACTGCGCATCCAACCACGGAGTCTGCCGCCGCCTCTTCGGCTGCCCCCGAGCTAGCCGGCCTTTTAACTCACGAAGATGTGGACCGCGCGCGCGACCGCTGGCAGGTTGCTCGCGCCCGACGGAAGGGCCGTGGCGCGAAAAAATTCCGTGGCGTGCGCTTGCTGTGGCTTCTCATCGGGCCCGGAGTGCTGGTTTTTCTCGGCGAGAACGATGCTCCGAGCATGCTTTCCTACTCCGCCGACGGCGCTCGTTACGGAATAGGATTCTTCATACCATTTGTGATTCTGACGTTTGTAATGGGATTCGTGGTGCAGGAAATGACCGTTCGCCTGGGAGCAGTCACCCACCGAGGGCACGCGGAACTGATCTTCGATCGCTTTGGAAAGTTTTGGGGTTTCTTCGCCATGGGAGATCTGATTCTGGGCAACTTTCTCACCTTGGTGACCGAATTCATCGGCGTGCGGGCAGGCCTAGGGTTTTTCGGTATTCGTCCGACGCTCGCGATCGGCGGAGCGCTGGTCATCGTGGCGGGAGCAATCACTACCGGCCGTTATTGGACCTGGGAACGAATCACCTTGGCCCTGGCGATTTTCAACGGACTTTTCGTTCCGGCGGCAATCCTGGCTCATCCCAATTGGCATGCGGTTGGTAATGCGTTGGTAGCGTGGAGGCCCTTCCCCACTGGAAATCGATACGAGATCCTCCTGCTGATTCTGGCGACGATCGGCGCGACCGTGACGCCTTGGATGCTTTTCTTTCAGCAAAGCGCGGTAGTGGATAAGGGCATGCAGCCGCGTGATATCAACGCCGGGCGCTTCGACACGATTCTTGGCGTGCTTCTAGCGTCGGTCTTCGCCATCGCCGCGATACTTGCCACTGCTCCGCTATTTCATCAGGGCATCAACGCCGCCGACTTTCAAGCGGCGCAGTTCGCCGAAGCTCTCGAGCCATGGATCGGGCACGTGGGCGCGGCGCTTTTTGCGCTCGGAATTTTCGAGGCGGGCATCGTGGCGGCGATTGCGATTTCTACCTCCTCGGCGTATGCCTTCGGTGAAGTTTTGCAGACAGGGCATAGCTTGAATCGTCCGTTGCGCGACGCCTGGCCCTTTTACCTGGTACTGTTGGGTTCTGCCGCGGCAGCAGCGGGGTTGGTGCTCATTCCGCGGTTTCCGCTTGAATTCGTGGTGCTCACCGTAAACGTAATCGCCGTTCTGGCCATGCCTCCAGCGCTGGCATTCCTGTTGCTGCTAGTGAATGATCGCGAGGTCATGGGAGAGTACACCAACGGCACCTGGGCCAACGTGGCTGGCGTCGGGGTGACTCTGCTCCTAATCATTGCAGGAATTGGATTTGGGATTGCCACTGTTTTCCCAAGATGGCTGGGAGGCTGAGTTCTGCAAGAAGAATATTACCTTTGATCGCATACGAGGCTAGAATTGAAATCAGATTATTCAGAACTTGACCTTAGCAGGCCCGGCGTTCCGCCGATCGCCGCGGATTCCGCACAACCGCACCTGGAAGATCCTCGCGTGGTATTGTCGCTTCTTGAAGCGGACCAGGTTGTGGCAGCCAAACAGCACATGCGTTTCGGCCGCCAAAAACTTTCGCGAGAAGTACGCGTGATGCTTTGGGGTTTGCGCCTTTACGTCTTGGTAATGCTGGTAATTGTGTTCATCTCGGTCCTGCGCGCAGTCCATGTGGTGCACTGATCGCCGATTTTGCCCGGCGCATATACCTGTCCAGACTTCTTTTTTCGCACGGTCGCGCGGGGTAGAATTTTGAAATTCTGAGCCTGCATGCGAAAATTCTTTCGCCAAGTTCAATCGCCGCATGCCCCAAACTCCGACCAAAAAGCTGGAACCGAATTCGCCGCTGAAGAGCAGCCTTCTGCTGAAGGTAGCCGTTTTATTCGTGGTACTGGCGAGCGGCGGCGCGACGTTTCTCTATTTCAACAGCGATTGGAGGGCCCCCGCAGCGGCGAAGAGTATCCAAAATCCCGTCCCGCCAACGGACGCTTCCATTGCGATGGGCATGATGATTTATGCCAATCGCTGCGAGGGTTGCCACGGAGAAAGCGGAGACGGGAAAGGCCAGCGCGCCTACAGACTCTCGATCGCGCCGTCGGACTTCACCGATCGGCAGGCCATGGGCCTGGCGACTGACGGAGAGCTTTTCTGGAAGATCTCCCACGGGCGGCGTCCGATGCCCGCTTTTCAGGGCAAACTCACCGAACAAGAACGCTGGCAACTGGTGAACTTCATTCGGACTTTCGCTAAAAGGCCGTCGGGCGCGGCGCCTCCCGCAAATTCCACTTCACCGTAAACAGACGCCACACCGAAGGCTGCCACAGGCCGCGAAATCTTACTTCGCCGCGGGTCGAGCTAAGATTTCACTTTTGCAAGAGCATCAGAGACTTCCTTGATGTCCGGCAAAGTGGGGATATCGTAATTTTTGAACCAGGCGATTTTGCCGGAACGATCCACGATGGCGATGGCGCGTCCGGTGATTCCTTTGTCCGCCAGAAATACCCCATATTTTTCGCCGACAGCGCCGCGCGGCTGAAAATCCGCCAGAAGCGGATATTTGATTCCCATCTTTTCGGCGAACGCTTTGTGCGACCACGCGCTGTCAACACTCACGCCGAGGACTTGCGCTTCAAGTTCGTCGAAGCGCCTCATGTCGTTCACCAGACAAGTGTGCTCGTTGGTGCAGACCGGGCTCCAGTCCAGAGGGTAGAAAATGATGACCACGTTCTTCTTTCCTTGAAAATCTGAAAGCTTCACCTCCTTCTGGCTTTGGTCCTTCAAGGTGAAATCTGGAGCTGCCGCGCCGACTGAGATGGCCATGCAAAATCCTCCTGTTCGCTCTCGCGAACTCTCTTGGAAAGCTTTTCATCCAAATGATAACCGAATAATGATAACCGAAGCCACCGGACCAAACAAACATTCGGGCCTTCGCCTCGGTTTATTGCAGGCGCACACTCATTCCGATTCGCAATCTGTTACGATGCTTTTTGTCTCACGGAGCAGATCCGACCATTGGCCCAAGTTTCCTATGACCAGGCGTATCCCGGCATTCAATTCTTGCCGCGCAGCCGAAACTGGTGGTCCCGGCTAAAGGGAACTGCTCCCGAATGTATCCACTTGGGGAACGATATCAGTTGGATCGCCGCGGTATTGCCAGACACGCTGTATCTTCGCGGTAAAAGAGTCAACAGGCGGGAACCCGTCCGGCCGGAAGTTTCGCTTTGCTTTGAATGCTTGAGCGATACTTTCACCGGGGAGCTTGAATCGTTTCCCGGGCGCGTGGTAGCGTTTGAGCCGGATCCGGCGGTCTTTACCCAATATTTTTTCTTGGCTACGCCGGACTTCGATGTCGCCGGGCTGGCGCCGGAGACCTCCGCGGCGATTGCGGCGTGCCTGAATCGAACTCGCGGGAGTTGCTCGGAATGCTCCGCCAGTGCAACATGGCAGTGGTTTTCGCGCGAGCAAATCGAAGGTTTGGACCAAGTCGAGCGGATCGCGGCCGCGCCCGGAGAGTTGTTCTGCGGAAAGCACGGCGCGCGGAAACTCCTGGCTTCACTCGACCAGTTGTCCGAGGCCAACATTTTTTACATGAATCTCCCGTACGGCGAAGCAGGCGCGTACGTCTGGATTTGATATGAGCCTGAAAGAGCTGGTGGAAAAATATCTGGCAGCTGCCGGCGGCTTCGGGAAAGCGGTACCGATTGCTGCGTTAGGGATTTCGCGCGAAGACACAGAGCGGGTTTTCGACGTTCTCGACGAGGACTACCACATCAGCCGGTTTTTCCATTTTCAAAATGCCGCTGGCGCAGGCTCGGGCGCCAGTTTTCAAATTAACGGATTCCCGCAAACTCACATTTCGATCGACGCCGAAATCCAAGACATTCTTTAGCCTTGCGCGATCTAGCGCAGCCTTGACCTACCAAACGTGGCACACCTTTTCGGGCGGCTTCACCATCGGCTGGCCTGTCTTGCATGAAAACGCAGCGCCGAATTCGGGCATGTTCACCACAACGCCGTTGATGCGATATTTTCCCGGCGAGTGCGGGTCGGTGATCGCATTCACCCGCTCGTTTTCGGGGCGATTGTTTTCGCAAGCCCACTGCGCTAAGCCGACGAAGAAGCGTTGGTCGGGCGTGAGACCGTCGCGCTCATGAAGCGTCATGTCTTTGGTCGCGTCTTTCCACGCGATGTAGGCGAGAATTGTTCCGCCCAGGTCCGCCACATCTTCGCCTTCGGTAAGTTTTGAATTGATGTGAATGTCCTCCACCACGATGTATTGCGCATACTGGTCCACTACGCAGTCGGCGCGCTTCACGAACTGATCCGCGTCTTCCTTGATCCACCAGTCTTTCAAGTTTCCTTTGGAGTCGTATTGCCGGCCTTCATCGTCGAAGCCGTGGGTCAACTCGTGGCCGATCGTGGAGCCAGTGTTGCCGTAATTTGGAGCGTCATCCATCTTTGCGTCGTAAAGAGGAGGCTGCAAAACCCCGGCGGGGAAATTAATGTCATTCATCTGGTCATTGTAATAGGCGTTGACTGTAGGCGGCGTCATATCCCACTCGCCACGATCCACGGGCTTTCCCACCTTGTTCAGCTCGCGGTGAGATTCGAATTCAGTGGCGCGAAGGTTGTCACCGTAATAGTCCGTGCGAACAATTTGCACCGAGCTGTAATCGCGCCATTGGTCAGGATAGCCGATCTTGTTGCGGATGGCGTGCAGCTTGGCCAGCGCCTGCTGTTTGGTGGCCGGGCTCATCCAATCCAACTGCTGGATACGAACAGCCATGGCGTCCTCAATATGGCGAGTCATGTCCAAAGTAGCCGCTTTCAACTCGGGAGAAAACGTTTTGCGAACGTAGGCCTGCCCCAGAGCCTCTCCAAGCTCGCGGTCAATATTGCGCACGCAGCGTTTCCAACGAGGCTGAATTTCCTTCGCTCCACGCAGATATTTGCGGTAGAAGTCGAAGTCCTCGTTGACGAAAGTGGAGGAAAGGTACGGCGCGCGAGAATTGGCCAGATGGAATCGAAGATAGGTCTTCCAGTCTGCAAGAGAGTCCGACTTTAGTTGAGCGTCCAGCTCCTGGAAGAAATCCGGCCAGCCTACGTTCAAGATTTTGAATTTTGGGACGTCCCCGGCGGCGAAGTACGCGTTCCAATCGAAATCCGGCGCAATCTTGTAAAGGTCCGCGACGCTCATCTTATGTTTTTGTTTGTAGGGATCGCGGCGCTCGACGCGCGTGAGCGAAGCCTTCGCCAGGCTGCTCTCCATGCGCGCCACAACAGTCGCGTTACTTTTGGCAGTCTCGGGAGAATCGCCCAGGAGTTCGAACATTTTCTGAACGTGCTGCAAATAGCGCTCGCGGGTCTCTTTCGATTTGGCGTCGTCCTTAAGGTAGTAATCGCGGTCGGGAAGCCCCAGGCCTCCCTGGGAAACATTCACGATCACATCATCGGAATTGTCAGGATCCTGTGTTGGCCCGGCGTTGAAGACGACCGATATTCCTTCGAGCTGCAAAGCCGCGATCAAGCCTGCAAGATTTTTTGTGCTGGTCAGGTTTTGAATAGCCGCGAGATTCGATTGCAGAGGCTTGGCGCCTAATTTTTCCACCTCAGCTTCGTCCATGCAGGAAGCGTAGTAATCCCCGATTTTCTGCGTTACCGCATCGCGGTCCTTGGCGGTGGAGGCTTCTTCCAAAATGCCGCGGAGGTAGTCCAGATTGTCTTCATAGAGCTTGCCGTAAACGCTCCAAGAGGTCTGGTCCGAGGGGATCGGATTCATCTTCTTCCAGCCGCCGCAGGAATATTCGTAGAAGTCCACGCAGGGATCGGCCGTGCGGTCCATTGCCGCGGGATCGAGGCTGGGCGTGTAGGGGAGCGCGGGCTCGATGTGTTGCTGCGGTGGTGGCCGAACGGTCGTGTCCGGCGCTGTGGTTCCAGGCTTGTTCTGCTGAGCGCAAGTGGCTATCGCGAAAAACGCAGTCAGGCATAGAGCTGTTTTGAAGGCCAAGGTATCCTCCGGTAAGCGGGTGAGCATAACAGCAGTAAACTTTGCGCGCTAGTTTTGGTCGATAGCCTCAAAATAGGGCGGGCGTCCGCCCGCCCGGCTTCATCATGTAGGCATAAGCTGAGGCTTACTTTGTCGCGACAGTGGAGCGCTGCAGGCGGTCGGTCAGAGCCTTGTGCTCCGTGCGGATTTCGTCCGGTAGGCGATTCCCGAATTTCTCGAAGAACTTTCCTGTGGTGGCCACTTCTTCAGCCCACTTGGCTGGGTCCACTGCGAGAAGTTCATCAATCTCTTTTCGCGAGACGGAAAGTCCGTCGAGATCGAGCGAATCCGGGGTGGGAACGTCGCCGATTGGGGTTTCGCTCGCGCGGGCGCGGTTTTCGATGCGATCGAGCATCCATTTCAGGACGCGCACATTTTCGCCGTACCCGGGCCACAGAAATTTTCCATTTTCATCTTTGCGAAACCAATTCACATGAAAAATCTTGGGCGCCTTCTCGATCTTCGGGCCCATCTCGAGCCAGTGCCTGAAATAATCGCCCATGTTGTAACCGCAGAAAGGAATCATGGCCATGGGATCGCGCCGTGTGATGCCCACAGCGCCGGTAGTAGCGGCGGTGGTTTCAGAGGCCATCGTTGCGCCGACAAATACGCCGTGCTGCCAGTCGCGCGATTGATACACGAGTGGCGCAACGCGTGCGCGGCGACCGCCGAAAATGATTGCGGAGATAGGTATGCCCTCGGGATCTTGCCAATGCGACGAAATCGACGGTGATTGCTTGGCTGCCACCGTGTAGCGCGAATTGGGATGCGCCGCCGGTCCCATATTCGGCGTCCAATTTTCTCCCTTCCAGTTGACCAGTCGTTCGTTGGGCGCGCCGTTGATGCCTTCCCACCAAGGTTCGCGGGACGTAGCAGTCATGGCAACATTGGTGAAGATGGCGTCGTGTTGCAGAGCCGTCCGCACGTTTGGATTTGTCCTTGCGTTGGTGCCAGGCGCCACGCCGAAGAAGCCGGCTTCCGGATTAATTGCGCGCAAGGAGCCGTCGGAAGCGATGTGCATCCACGCAATATCGTCGCCTACGGTCCACACGCGATATCCTTTCGTCTCCAGCGCTGAAACCATCATAGCCAGATTTGTTTTTCCGCAAGCGCTGGGGAATGCCGCCGCCATGTAAGTCACCTTGCCGGTCGGATCTTCCAGGCCAAGGATGAGCATGTGTTCAGCCATCCAGCCTTGTTCGCGCGCCATGTAACTGGCGATCCGCAATGCGAAGCATTTCTTGCCCAAGAGCGCGTTTCCGCCGTACCCGGAGCCCACGCTCCAGATAAGTTTCTCCTCCGGAAAATGGAGGACGAACCGTCGATCCGGATTCAAGTCGCCAAGCGAATGAAGGCCGGGCACGAAGTCGTCGGAGCTTCCCAAGCGGTCCAGCGCAGCCTGTCCCATTCGCGACATGATTCGCATGCTGGCCACCACGTACGGCGAATCGGTAATCTCCACGCCCACCTTGCTATAGGGAGACTTCACCGGACCCAAAATATAAGGGACCACGTACATGGTTCGGCCCTTCATCCCACCGTCAAAAAGCGGGCGCACTTTGTCTTTGGCCTCCTGTGGAGACATCCAATTATTGGTGGGACCAGCGTCATCCTTCTGGCTGGTGCAAATAAAAGTGATGCTTTCCGTGCGTGCGACGTCGTTGGGATTGCTTCGATGAAGATGACAGCGCGGTCGAGTCTTCTGGTTCAGCTCGATATAAGTGCCGTCTCGAAGCATTTCGTCCACTAACCGGTCGTTTTCCGCCTGCGACCCATCGCACCAAACGATCTTGGAAGGCTTCGTCAGGCGTGCTGATTCATCAACCCATCTTTCCAGTGGCGTGGACAACTGAACCTCCGGTGATTTCGCGGGGAATATGCCCTGCGGTGGCTTGCGCCCGCCAATAGCTCTTATTTCTATTTTTAATACTTAAAAATTCTAGGTCACGAAGCGCCGAAAAGCAAGGCGCGGGCTCGGCGAAAGCGGCCTTTGATCTCGCGATGTTATACTTCCTGCCGAATGTTTGCACAAAAGCTTCAGGTCGAAGTCGTGATCGGCGGCCAGAAAATGCCGGCACCACTGGATTGGCTGGACAGTTTTTGCATGCGGAACTTTACGGGTTCTGCCGAGTTTGACGATACCTTGCCGACGGGCGAAGGAACCCTCGAAGCTGGGCTGAACGTAGACTCGGTGAGGCTCGCCGCAGCCATCGGCGAATGGCTCACCAAACGCGGCAAAGGGAACGGCAAGCCGGTGACGGTTGAAATTTGGAAGGCAAATTAATCCGTCGAAAAATGACGCTCGGGTTTCAAAACCTTGTTTTCTTTTAAACCTACTGAAATTGGGAACCGTCGGCTACAAAAATAGGGAGTGTTTTGCTGAGGAAGAAGAGCCGAACTCTCCTACGTATGACTGGGGCGTTGCAGCGGTCATCGCCAGAGAAGTTCGGCTCTTCACAATGAGTTGGACGTGAAATCGCTAAGATAGTTAGCAGCGTGCAAGACAGAGCAACGCAGCACCCTGTTCAAATCTCTTTAGCCGCCCGAGAAGCTTCGCGCGCGGCTACGATGCGCTGCGGGTCGCCCTCCAGCACAGCCCTAATCTGAGGCATGGCAGCATGAGTAGCCTCTTCCCCCGCCGCTATCAGTTGCGGAGTCTTCACGAATTCGTCCCACAGCACATGGTGAACTCCGGGCTCGATCAGGACGTCGGTTTCCCCGCGCCAGGGTTGGTTGGCGGCAGTTTGAATGATGGAAAAAGCGCGGCTGATCACTTCGATGGTGTTGCGCGGCTTTGAATCCAGGATGCCGGGTTCCAAGTGAACTGAAATCACCGCGTCCGCCCCCATCTTACGCACCGCCGGTGCAGGCACTTGTTCGGTCAGAAATCCGTCCACCAGAAAATGGCCATCATGCTCAACCGGAAGGAAGAGTCCGGGATAGGCGCAAGAGGCTCGAAGCGCCGGGCTGATTTCTCCCTTGGTGAAATGAACGGACTCTCCGCTAAGCAGGTCCGTTGCTACAATCGCAAGCGGGATTTTCATCTGCCTGAAATTAGTGGCGCCCGTAAAACGGTGAAGGAAATCTTCGAGGCGCTCGTTGGAGGCCATGCCCATGCGCGAAAGCGTCCAGCGGCCAAAATCGCGGAAGCGGGTGAGCGATCCTTGACGCGTCATTTCGTCCAGTGATGTTCCGCTGGCGTAGGCCGCAGCGATCAGCGCGCCAACGCTTGTGCCGGCGATGAAATCGATGGGAATTTCGTGTTGTTCCAGGATGCGCAGCACGCCAATGTGCGCTATGCCGCGTGCAAACCCGCCGCCCAGCGCGACTCCCACCTTCGGCCGGCGTCCGGAACCGTATGCGAATGAACGCAAGCCTTGAATGGCCTTCCCAAACCACTTGGAAGTGGTGCCCATTTGTAGCGCCCCTGTTTCTATAGGACACTGTATCGCACTTACCAGGCGCAAGGTTTTTGGGTTGACCCCAGGTTTCCGGCTTTGTAACCTCGACTGCGCATTTTGAGTATTAGCGAGGACCGATGAAGCACCGTATCGAAAAAGCGGCCGTGCTGGGCGCCGGAACAATGGGCGCGCGCATCGCAGCACACCTCGCCAACGCCGGGATTCCCTGTTTTTTACTCGATATCGCTCCCAAGGAATTGAACGCAGAAGAAAAGCGCAAGGGCCTGACGGTGGAGAATCCCGCCGTGCGCAATCGTATGGTTCTCGCGGGTCTGGAGGCGGCCAAGAAATCGCGCCCTGCCGCGTTCTTCACGCCGGAATCAGCGCGTCTGGTGACACCAGGAAATTTTGAAGACAATTTGGGCTGGTGCGGAGAAGTCGATTGGATCATCGAAGCCGTGGCCGAGGATCTGGAGATTAAGCGGAGTCTTTTTTCGCGCGTGGAAGCCGTTCGAAAACCCGGAACGATCGTTACCTCGAATACATCCGGCCTGCCGATCCAGCGCATTGCGGAGGGGCGCTCGGAGGATTTCCAGCAGCATTGGGCGGGGACGCATTTTTTCAATCCGCCGCGTTACATGAAACTGGTCGAACTTATTCCAGGACCGCGGACGAAACCGGAAGTTCTACGATCGCTTGACGAGATTTGCGATTTGCGGTTGGGCAAAGGAGTGGTGGTGGCAAAGGACACGCCGAACTTTATCGCCAACCGTATCGGAACATTCTCAATGCTCAATGCGCTGCGGCAGATGCAGGTGCTGGACATGACGATCGAGGAAGTTGACGCGTGCACCGGGCCGGCAGTGGGATGGCCAAAATCGGCCACATTCCGTACCGTGGATTTAGTCGGACTGGACGTCCTGGCTCACGTGGTTCGCAATATTTATGAAAATGTTCCGGGCGATGAATCCCGCGAGATGTATCGCTTGCCAAAACTTGTCGAGGATATGCTCGCGCGCGGGTGGCTGGGCGAAAAAACCGGCGGCGGTTTTTACAAGCGCGTCAAGAAAGGCGCGGAGTCGGAAATCCTCACGCTCGACTGGCGCAAAATGGAGTATAGGCCTCGCCAAAAAGCGAAGTTCGCTTCGATTGAAGCGGGAAAGGGAATTGAAAGTACGCGCGACCGATTGCGCGCGCTGGTGAGCCCGGCGCTCGAGGGCCAGACAGGTGACAAAGCCAATCAGTTTCTGTGGAGCGGGGGGCTAAGCGAAACCTGCCTGTACGCAGCGCGGCGCATTCCGGAAATTGCAAACAGCATCGTGGATGTGGACCGCGCCATGCGCTGGGGATTTGGATGGGAGCTCGGACCATTCGAGATGTGGAACGCGATTGGCGTCGAGCGCATGGCGAAAGCTCTGGAGCGCGAAGGCAAAGAAATGCCGCTACTGGCTGCCAAAGTCCTCAATTCTCCAAAGCCTGCCTTTTACGAAACAGAAAATGGCAACACGCTTTATTTCGATCTCGCTACGGCGTCGCTCAAGCCAGTAGAAGACCCGCCGGGAATCATTATTTTGAAGTCGCTTACAGAACGAACGCCGGTCGTGCAAAGCAATGCTGGTGCGAGCCTGATCGATCTCGGCGACGGCGTCGTTTGCTGCGAATTTCACTCTAAGATGAATTCGATTGGCGGCGATATAGTCGCCATGATTCACGCTGGAATCGCTCGCCTGGATTCGGAATTCGAGGCCATGGTGATTGGCAACCAGGCGCCAAATTTTTCCGTTGGCGCGAACTTGATGCTCCTGCTCATCAGCGCGCAAGAAGGCGAGTGGGACGACATTCACATGGCCGTTCGTCAATTTCAGCGCGTGAACAGGGCCATCAAGTACGCGCCCGGCCCGGTGATCGTGGCGCCGCAAGGCATGGCTCTCGGCGGCGGATGCGAAATCAGCTTGCACGGCGCGCGCATTCATGCGGCTGCCGAATCCTATATCGGACTCGTGGAGGCTGGTGTAGGCTTGATCCCCGGCGGCGGTGGGACGAAGGAAATGCTCATCCGCGCCAACGAGCACTCGGCCGGGGGCGAAAACCTGGATTTATTCCACGCGCTTAAACCCGTGTTTGAAACGATCGCGATGGCGAAAGTGTCCACCAGCGCCGAAGAGGCGCGCTCGCTTGGTTTCCTGCGGCCGTCCGATCTGATTGCCATGAGTCGAGACCGCCAAATAGCTGACGCGAAGCAAACTGCGCTCGCCATGGTCCGCGCCGGATACCATCCTCCTGCCCCCGCGGAAATTCGAGTGCTTGGCGAGGAATTCCTTGCCGCTGCGAAGCTGGCGATTCACATTCTCGTTCGCGGAGAATATGCCACCGAGCACGATGCCGTAGTTGCCCGCAAGCTTGCCTTCATTTTGGCTGGAGGCGGAATTACGGCGCCCCAAACTGTTTCCGAGCAGTATATTCTCGACCTAGAGCGCGAAGCTTTCGTCAGTCTCTGCGGCCAGCGCAAGACTCAGGAGCGCGTAGCGCACACTCTGAAGACAGGCAAACCCTTGCGCAATTGAGCGAAACGGACCTCGGAGCGAAATCGCGCAAATTCTCATGGCTAACTTGAGATCGCGGGGAAACCCATCATCGTGAAGTGGAATCTAACGCCTGAGCTATTTGGACCTGAAACATGTCCTTGTACCTGCCCGGAACTTTCTGCCGCAGAAACGGCAACAGACTCATAGGATTGAGGAGAAATGATGAACCGGTATCGGCGCGGAAAGATCGGCCCCAGTGCGGCTCTAATTGCGGCGATGGTTGCGATTGTTCTGCTCGTGGCGTGTGGGTCCGGCAGCGGGGGCGGCACCAAGCCACCGGTGGTTGGCGGAATCACCGTCTATCCCGGGTCGGCAACAATATCCCAAAACGCGACCGCGCAATTTACTGCCTATTCCGGAGCGGCGATTGTTTCCGCCACCTGGAGCGTTCTGAGCGGCACCGGCACCATATCAAGTAGCGGCCTGTTCACGGCGCCCGGGACGTCGGAGACCGATACCATTCAGGCGGTATCCGGTTCGAACGCCAGCCCGGCAATCACCATTAACGTACTGGCCACGCAGCCAGTGGCGGTGACTCCTGCGGCTGTCGCGGTTCCCGCGGGGGCAACTCAGCAATTCACGACTACCGCCGGTTGCGCATCGACCACCTGGTCGGTGACGGCGAGTGCGTTGGCCAATCCTGGAACGATTACAAACGGCGCGACGAATTGTGGACTCTACACCGCTCCGCTCAGCCCGCCGCGTAGCGGCACCGTCACAGTCACCGCCATGTCAGGCGGAAGCTCTGGAACTTCCACCGTGACGATTCTATTCTCGAACGCCTCGCTGAACTCCCTTGTGAATCCGGGCAATCCACAGCCTTATGCCATCGCTTACAGCGGACATAGTGGCCCAGCCTTCTTTTCGATCGCCGGGAGCTTCATCGCAGATGGAAATGGGAACATCACGAGCGGAACCGAAGACCTGAACAGCGGCGCTTCGGGCGGCTCGGCGAATACCGCCATCCAAGCTAGCACCTACACGGTCGGTCCGGACGGACGCACTACGGCGAACATCACGACAGGCATGGGCACTGGAGTCGTTTGGCAATTTGCGCTGGTTTCCAACCAACATGCGCTGATGATTCGTCTGGATGGAAATGCAACCGGTAGCGGAACCATCGACCAGCAAAACCCAATCGATTTCAACTCTCCCTTTCCGCTGGGGAACTACGCCTTCGGTCTTTCAGGCATTGACGCTCATAGCCATGCCACCGGCGTTGCTGGAACTCTGTTCGCAAACGGCAACGATACCTTTCCGTTAGGCAATGGCGTTCTAGATCTGAATGACCCGGGATCTTCTTCAAATCCCGCCAACGTGACCGATGACAATGTTCAGGGCGGCTTCGTCTCCGCCGACCCCGCCACCGGCCGCGGGACCTTGACTTTGGGTTGTCCCTCTTTTGATTCGACCTTCGGCACGGACGCTGTCGGTTCAGGGACACTCACATTCGTTTTCTATATCGTGGACGCGACACATGTGAAGGTGGTTGAAGCCGATTCGCTCGCGCTTCTCAGTGGAGATTTTTACAGCGCGCCCGCTAGAACCGCAAACATGACCGGCAGCCAAGCGTTTGTTGTGAGTGGTTCAGACACCGGCGGCCATTCCTACGGTATGGGCGGCGCTTTTGTGAGCACAAGCACCGGCGTATTGGATCTCAACGACAACGGGAGCCTAACCAGTCCCACGACGAATAACGGCGTCGAGACCCCCAACATCACATCAGCCACTCCATCCCTGGACACCACTACCGGCCGAATTGACTTGACCCTCTCCCTAAATAACAGCAGCTCCCAGTTTGAATTTGCTGCCTATCTGTTCAACTACACCGCTGCGAACGGATTGCAATCCACCGGGGCCGTATTACTCGAGATCGATACTCGCGTTGGGGTGGGCACCGGAGTGTCCTATACGCAAACCAGCTCAACCATGCCGCAAGGAAGTTTCGCGCTGGACCTTGCCGGAGTGCAGCTCGCAGGTGGCGGCCCGCAAGATATGGAAGGCCAGTTCTCTACGGAGAGTTCCGGTGCGGTCAGCGGCACCGTGGACATCAACACCAATGGGAGCATAGTTGCAGGCGAATCCCTCACAGCCGGCAGTTCGATCGCAACGGTCGGTTTGAACGGCCGCGGCAACCCATTGACGCTTGCGGGGAAGGTTGAAACCAATAAGTTGTCGTACTTCGTCATCGATGGCAACACTGCTTTGCTTGTCGAAATGGACGGCAATCAAGTCCTGACTGGCACAATGGCCCTGCAATTTTAGTCGCGCTACGGCGTTCACGCCTCGAGCGCAATTCGCAAAAACCGTGCGAGAAGACCCGCATCCTTGGATCGCCGAGCCAATTGAATGTTTTTTTGGCTTGCAAAATCCCAGCGATCGATGTGCTAACCCGGCTGGATTCCTTCCGTCAAACCAAGAATCAATCCCGAGTTTTCTTGATTTTGCGTTCACATGCCATTAGCATCAGTCGCTTTCTGTCAACAGCGAAGACGCTTCATATTCCTATTCAGGGTAGGTCGCCGGAGGGGTGCAGGGTGCAGGACCGATTCAGATTTCAACGCTGGTCTGTTGTTTTTGTTGGCCTTTGCGTCGCTGGCCTGATTGTTTCGTCGCACTCCGCGCAAGGCGCGGGCGGTGAACCGCGCTACTTCGCGATTACCAATGCGCGCATCGTCACCGGAACCGGCACAGCGATCGATAGCGGAACGGTTGTAGTCGCCAGAGGTTTGATTCAAGCGGTTGGCGCGAGCGTCACGATTCCGCCGGAAGCCTGGGTAATCGACGGCAAGGGCTTGACAGTTTATCCCGGCCTGATTGATGCCGGTAGCGATCTTGGTCTGCCAAAGGAAGAAAGTTCCGATACCGCCGCGGCCGGGCGCGGAAGGCGGCGCGTAGCTCCGTCTGGAGAAATCGCGAAAGGGCCTGAAGATCGGCCCGGCACAACTCCCTGGCGCGTGGCGGCGGACGAACTCAAAACAGACGACAAGCGAATCGAAACTTGGCGTAACTCAGGTTTTACTACGGTGCTAGCGATCCCCGATGGCGGAATTTTTCCAGGGCAGGCCACGGTGATTGATCTTGCCGGAGATCGCCGCGGCGATTACGTGGTAAAAGCGATAGCGGTGCTCCCGATTTCGTTCAAGCCAGTCAGCGCCTGGTGGGGATTTCCGGATTCTTTGATGGGTTCCATCGCTTACGTTCGCCAGGTGTTTGACGATGCCAATTGGTATGCGCGCGCGGAGCCGTTCTACGAAGCGAACGTGACGAAATTCGACCGCTTGCCCTATGACCGTACCGAGCAGGTCATTGCTGGTGACCTGCGCGATAGAGAAATCATCCTGCTGCCGGGGAACAATTCCAATCAAATGTTGCGTGCCCTGCGCCTAGCGGATGAATGGAAGATCAACGCGGTGCTTTACGGTGGCCAGCAGGGATACGATGTTGCTGACGCGATTGCGGCCAAGAAGATCCCCGTATTGGTAAGTTTGAAATGGCCAGAACGAGCAAAGGATTCTGATCCCGACGCGGAGCAAAACCTGCGCGAATTGCGTTTCCGCGAACGCGCGCCTTCTTCACCTGCCGCGCTCGCCAAGGCTGGAGTGAAGTTCGCATTTTATTCCGACGGCCTATCGGGACCGAAGGACATTTTCAAGAATGTGAAGAAGGCTATCGATGCTGGACTCGCGCCGGATTTGGCGCTACGCGCCTTTACCATGGACGCGGCCGATATCCTAGGTCTGGGCGACCGGCTGGGAAGCATTGCGCCGGGAAAGATTGCCAACCTGGTTGTGACCGAAGGCGACATCTTCAGCGAGAAGGTGAAAGTGAAGCACGTCTTCGTCGACGGCCGCTGGTTTGAAATTCACGCCGAACCCCCGTCGGAAAAACCGAGCGATCACAAAGACGACCTAGCGCCCGGCTCTTCGGTGAAAGCAATGGCAAACGGCGAGGGGGTGGGCCGATGAATTTCCGGCGGTCTGCTGCAATCCTATTAGCGGCGCTCGCTCCGCTCGGCATTCGCGCTCAGGTTGCGAGCGCTCCAGCCAAGAATGCTATTTTGATTCAGAACGCCACGATTCTTACCATCACCCATGGCACCATCGAGCACGGCTCCATCCTGATTCGTGACGGAAAGATTGCGGCCGTCGGAACGGAGGTGAAAGCTCCCGAAGGCGCGACCGTAATTGACGCCAACGGACAATACGTGATGCCCGGGATCGTTGATTGCCACTCGCATATTGCCGTCGACGGCGGCGTGAACGAAGGCAGCATTTCCGTTTCTTCGATGGCGAATATTGCCGACGTCCTGAATCCCAACGACATAAGCATCTACGATGACCTTGCCGGCGGAGTGACCACCGCGAATATTCTGCACGGAAGCGCGAACCCCATCGGCGGCCAAACCGTGGTCATCAAGCTGCGCTGGGGCAAACGCGCCAGCGAGTTGCCGTTCCAGGGAGCGCTGCCGGGAATTAAATTCGCTTTGGGCGAGAATCCAAAGCGCTCGAATTTCTCACCGCCGGCCGGAGTCGAACCTCGTTACCCGGCGACTCGATTGGGAGTGGAAGAAACGATTCGTGAATCGTTCATCGAAGCTCGTGAGTACAAAAAACAGTGGGACGAGTACAAACAAAAGGAATCAGCCGGCGAGAAGAACGCACGTCCGCCTCGCCGGGATGAAAAACTCGAACCGCTCGTCGAAGTCCTCGAAGGAAGGCGCTACGTCCACGCGCACTGCTATCGCGCTGACGAAATCTTGATGCTCATCCGCGTAGCGAATGAATTCGGCTTCAAGGTCCGCACCTTTCAGCACGTGCTGGAGGGTTACAAAATAGCCGATGAAATTGCGGCGTCCGGCGCCGGCGGTTCTACCTTCTCGGATTGGTGGGCTTACAAAATGGAAGCCTTCGACGCGATACCCTACAACTCCGCGCTGATGACCGAACGCGGCGTGGTCGTTTCAGTCAATTCCGATGATGCCGAAGAGGCCCGGCACCTGAATCAGGAGGCGGCCAAGAGCATGAAGTATGGCGATCTCAGCGCGAATGACGCTTTAAAGTTGGTCACACTCAATCCCGCAATTCAATTGGGCATCGACAGTCGCGTGGGCTCGATTGAAGTAGGCAAAGACGCGGATCTCGCCATTTTTAATCGCGATCCACTAAGCGTGTATTCGGTGGTGCAAAAAACACTGATCGATGGCCAGGTTTATTTTGACCGCCAGCGGGACATTGACGCGCGTCCCGCGTTGGAAAAGGAAAAGCAAACATTGCTAGCCAAGGAAAAAAAGGCGTCGGAAGAAAAGAAAGCAGAGGAAAAGGCTGAAACCAAGCCGGAGAAAAAGCCCGCCCAGAAAAACAAAAAGCCACCGATGAACCAGGACAGTACGCTCGGGGGTTCCCGAGGTGGCCAGTGAATGGAGTCACTCGCCCTCAATTCTTTGCATTTTTCCTGGCACTATGGTTGGCTCTCCCCCTGTGGTCGCAGCATGCTTCGAACGTTTATGCGATCAAGGACGCAAAGATTTACACGCTGGCCGGGCCTGCAATTGAAAAGGGCACTGTGGTAATTCGCGACGGAAAAATCTCTGAAGTTGGCGCAAACATCACTGCTCCGGAGGGCGCGCAGGTGATTGACGCTTCGGGACTGGAAGTCTATCCCGGGATGTTCGATCCGGTCACCCAGATCGGATTGAACGAAGTGGGCGCGGTTTCAGCCACTGTGGACACGGCCGAGCTGGGAGATTTCAATCCGGAACTTGTCGCGGCCACCGCGGTAAACCCTGCCAGTGCTCATATTCCCGTTACGCGCGCAAACGGAATAACGGAAGTCTTAGCCGTTCCGGGCGTTGGAGGGTTCGACGCGCAGTCCAGCGGCATCATTACTGGCCAAGCCTCCGCGTTCCATTTGGCGGGCTGGACCATGCAGGAAATGCAGATCGACCGTTCGGTTGCCATGGTGGTGAACTGGCCCTCGATAGAAACGCGCACGTTTGATTTTTCGACCTTCAGCATCAAGGAAAAACCGTACGCTGACGCGAAAAAGGAATACGACAAGTCGGTGAATGAATTGGGCGATTGGTTTGTGCGCGCAAGGCACTATGCGCAGGCGAAAGAGAAAGGTTCTCCCGATCTTTTTGTGCGCGATCTGAAACTGGAGTCTCTGGTGCCTGTCGTGCAGGGCAAGCTTCCCCTGCTCGTTGTAGCAGATGAAGCGCGCGATATTCGCAACGCCGTTGATTTCTGCACGAAACAAAATGTCAAAATGATCCTTGCCTCCGGAGCCGAGAGTTGGAAAGTGAAGGACCTGCTGAAGGACAAAAAGATCCCGGTGATCCTCGGGCCCACCGAGCGGCTCCCCGAACAAGAAGATACGCCGTACGACAAGCCCATGACCCAGCCATCGGAATTGAACGCGGCCGGGATCCCGTTTGCGTTTTCGAGTTTTGGCACATCCTTCTCGCGCCGGCTTCCGCAGTATGCTGGCACGGCCGTCGCGTACGGATTGCCGCATGACCAAGCGTTGAAAGCCGTAATGTTGAATGCCGCGCAAATTTTCGGACTCGCCGATCAACTGGGAACCATCGAGCCCGGGAAATTAGCGAACCTCATCGTGACTACCGGCGATCCGCTCGAAATTCAAACGCAGGTGCGCTACCTATTCATCAAAGGACAGCTCACCAGCACGGAAAACCGGCACAAGGATCTCTACCAGGAGTATCGAAAGCGTCCCGCACCCGCTCGCTAGCCCTCCTCTAGCGGACGGCTGCGTGTCTAAAAAGTCCACCACTAGTACCAAAGTCCCATTGCCGCCCATGGTACGACCTCCAAAAATGCATATATCGACAGGAGATGTGATTTTCTTGGGGGAGACGGCCTGCTGCCGGTATAACCATGGCGCCACTGACAAAAGACACGCTGGAAGTCACAAATTCCGCGAGCGACGCGAATAAACTGAAAAGCGGAAATCCGGCGAAGGCGGAACAGCCGGCGGGGCACTTGCGCGCCGATGCCGTCTCGCTGGAGGTTGCCGTCAAGGTTCACGGCTCGCGCGTGATGGAAGTCGTGCGCGAAGTCACGCCGCACACCGAACCGTTTGAAGAGCAAACCAGCACGATGATCGTGTTTCCTCAGGGCGCTGTGATTCGAATGTCCACCGCAGTCAGCGTCGGCCAAATGTTGGTCGTCACAAACTTGAAATCCCGCCAGGACGCGATTTGCCGTGTGGTGAAGGTCCGCACATTTTCGAACCTGCAGGGCTACGTCGAAGTTGAATTCACGCACAAGCAGCCCGGTTACTGGAACGTTTACTTTCCTTCGGACGGGCCGCCGTCTGCGATCAAGGGATCACAACCGGTTGCTGTGGAGACTGCGCCGCCGACAATCAAGACGGCCCCCATCGCGCCCCCGTCAGAGATTTCCTGGGCGCCGGCGCCAGAGCCAGTCGCGCAAAAACAGGCCGAACCGGATCCATTGGCGCCCGCAATAAAATCTCCCACTTTTCCAGCAGCGACAGCGTCGGCGGCTAAACCAGAGGCTCCCTTTATTTCGATTGGCTCACAGGAAGAAGTACAGCCGCCTGCGGCGACGATAGCAAAACCAGCCCCGCAGCTCACGCCTCATGTCGAATCTGTTAAGAAACCGGCAGCGCAGGTTACGAATGCGAGCAGCATAATTGAGTCGCTACCCCCGCCGCCTGCACTAACTGCAGCAACAATTTCATCGCCAGATTCGCGCGCCGTCGCTGCTTCTTCCGGATCCGAAGCGCTGGCTGAGCCCGCACCGGCGGCAGCGGCGCCTGGTCCGGTCGTTATGCGCAGTACGTTTGGGAGCCTTTCCGGAGGCGCAACTCTTGGCTCGAATCGCGCCGAGCCTGTTGAGGTCGCCGAACCTGAGTCGCACGCATCGACGGAAGTTTTCGCCGATCAAATATCGCCATCCGGACAAAATTGGGTGCTGATAGGTGTGAGCGTCGCTGTATTGGCAACTGCGGTGGTTGCTGGTGCCATTTTTTTCCGGCCGCAGCCCGCGAACCGAACAGCAGCGGCAGCAAGTCCTGCGGTTTTGACCCAGCCAGCTGTTGCAACCAACGCGAACGTTACTCAGCCAGCGGGAACCAGCACGGCAACTTCGTCCGCTTCGACATCCAACCGGGACGCAGCGAATCTACGGCCCTCGATAGTCGTTAACGGAAACGCGCCGGCGGAAACTCACGAAGCGCCCGCTTCTGCGAACCGGCCGGTGATCGCGAAGCAGAGCGCTTCAACTGTAACGCCCGCCATGATGAATTCAACCTTGAGCGCACATCCAGTGAGTTCGCAACGTGCCGATGGCGGACAAGCCGACGCCGCACCGTCCGTGGAGGCCATGGTGCCTTCTGCGGAAACTAGCGCGCTGCCCGGGATGGGTTCGTCCGACGTTGCTTCCCCGCCGGTGCCCGCAATTAGCCACGACGGTCCCGTGAGGATTGGCGGTCAGGTGAAGGAGCCCAAGCTGGTGTCCTCCACTCTCCCGGTCTATCCGGCCATCGCTAAGAAATCCAATATTCAGGGCGACGTCCTGATCAGAGCTACGATTGACAAGGACGGACACGTGGCCCATATGGAAGCCGTTTCAGGTCCACCTCTGCTTCGCCAGCCTGCGCTTGACGCGCTGAGCCGCTGGAAGTATGAGCCGTCTAAGCTCGACGGGCAGCCGGTGTCCGTGCAGATGTTGATCACCATCAAATTCCGCCGATAATTGCGATTTTTCCAAACTATGAATACCGCAGCGCGCCGCTCCCCGCGCTGTTTCTTTTCTATCCCGCACGCATCCAATGTAAAATCCGCTACAGGTGCAGGTTTGGTCCGTGCCGAGGTGGTCTATGCGTGAAGCCGTCATCGTAAGTGCAATACGGACGCCGGTGGGCAAGGCTGTCAAGGGGGTTTTACGCGCCACACGCCCCGATGATTTGGCCGCGCTGGTTATCAAAGAGGCCATTTCGCGCGCTCCCGGACTCGATCCGAAAGAAATTGAAGACGTCATCCTTGGCTGTGCCATGCCTGAAGCTGAACAAGGCATGAATGTGGCGCGGATAGCATCGTTGCGCGCTGGCTTGCCCATCGAAGTGTCGGCCATGACCATCAATCGATTTTGCTCATCCGGACTTCAGGCCATCGCTCTTGCCGCCGAACGTATCATGGCCGGGCAAGGAGACGTGGCGGTCGCGGGGGGCACCGAATCCATGAGCATGGTGCCCATGGGCGGAAACAAAATATCGCCGAACCCTTCGCTGATGGACACCTATCCGGACGCGTATCTGGGCATGGGTCTCACCGCTGAAAATCTCGCAAAAAAATATGGCATTACTCGCGAACAGTCCGACGAGTTTTCGTTTGCAAGTCACCAGAAGGCGCTCGCGGCCATCGCAGCGGGAAAATTCAAAGATGAGATCGTGCCAGTGGAAGTGAAATATGTTGCTTTCGAAAATGGCGCGAATGGCGCATCGAATGGAACCAAAACCAAGGCCGTAAACATTGAGTTCGATACCGATGAAGGCCCTCGAACGGACACTTCACTCGAGGTACTCGGAAAACTGAAGCCCGCTTTTCACGTGCGCGGCGTTGTAACCGCCGGAAACAGCTCGCAGATGAGCGATGGCGCTGCGGCAGCCGTTGTGATGAGCGCCGATCGTGCTCGCGCGCTTGGACTGAAGCCGCTCGCCCGGTTCCTTGCGTTTGCAACAGCGGGGTGCCTGCCAGAAGAAATGGGTGTTGGCCCGGTGTATGCAATTCCCAAAGCGCTGAAGATCGCGGGATTGAATCTCGATCAAATCGATGTCATCGAGTTAAACGAAGCGTTTGCTGTACAGGCGTTAGCGGTAATCAAACTCGCCGGCTTGGATCCCGCCCGGGTGAACGTGAATGGCGGCGCGATAGCGTTGGGGCATCCGCTCGGCTGTACTGGTGCGAAGCTCACCGCTACGATTCTGCGTGAGCTGGAGCGACGCAACGCGCGCTACGGTTTGGTGACCATGTGCGTCGGCGGCGGCATGGGCGCCGCCGGCGTTTTTGAGCGCGTCGCCTAAGCGCGCTTTCTCGCAGATTCTCCCCAGCTCCTTGGGAGAAAAGTCCGCGGGGCGCGGATCGCTTTTTATAGATCGTATCGCGCGGCATTTCGGTCTTTTGGCGCGGCCAGGCAACTAACTGCGGCTGATTCACGTGCCGCTCAAGGTACCGCCGCAGGTTTCCGCAGCACAGGATTCCATCCATAATGTGTCGAATCGGAATATTCCCGCTCCCCATCAGCCCTGAATCCCGACTGCGTGATCTTCAGGATGGTCTTGCCGCCGCGCGCTTCGAGCGTCCATTCAACAGTCGCCGCTTGTCCCAACGAACTGTCCACCCACCGCAAGCACCTGTGTGGTTCCCATACTTCTTCCGCCGGTAGAATAGATTTAACCCAGTTCCTCTTTTGGCGTACACTTTGATTCATCGATCAATTGTGAAGGGAGCGTGCCCCGTGGCAACCACACCCGTATCGGCGGCGTTGAATCGAGGTGGCGCATTTCTGATCACCTCCAGCCGGCCGGAAGAGGTTTTCACTCCTGCGGACTTATCCGATGACCAACGCCTGATCGGCCAAACCGCAGAGGAATTTGTACAAAAGGAGTTGACGCCGGAGATTACCGCGCTGGAACAGCACAAAGAGGGATTGATGGCCCAGATGCTCAAGAAGGCCGGCGAAATCGGACTCCTGGGTGGTGCGATCCCCGAAGCGTATGGCGGCTCTGGTCTCGATAAGGTATCTGCCACCGTGCTTGCGGAAAAGCTTTCCGGCTATGCATCCTTCGCCGTTTCGCACGGCGGCCACGCCGGAATCGGCACGATTCCGATCGTTTACTTCGGCACGGAAGCGCAAAAAAATAAGTATTTACCCAAAATCGCAAGTGGCGAGCTCATTTCTTGCTATTGCCTTTCCGAGCCGCAAGCTGGATCGGATGCGCTGGCCGCACGCACGCGCGCCGTACTCTCCCCCGACGGTAAGAATTGGACTCTGAACGGCCAGAAAATGTGGATCACCAACGGCGGCTTCGCCGATATCTACATTGTGTTCGCGAAAATTGACGGAGAAAAATTCTCCTGTTTCATCGTCGAGCGCACCACTCCCGGGTTTTCGGTCGGCGCGGAAGAGAAGAAAATGGGTATTCGCGGCAGCTCCACCGTCCCGATATTTTTCGAGAATGCCCTGGTGCCCAAAGAAAATCTTCTGCACGAGGTGGGGCGCGGCCACATCGTGGCGTTTAACACGCTGAACGTGGGCCGTTTTTCGCTTGGCGCATATTGCCTCGGAGGTTCGAAGAAAGTGCTGGAGGCGTCCTCGAAATACTCCAAGGAGCGAACCGCTTTCGGCAAGCCGATCTGCGACTTCGGCCTGATCCAAGCGAAGCTCGGAGAAATGGCTATTCGAATTTACGCGGTAGAGTCGATGATCTATCGTTCCGCCGGAATGATCGACGCGGCAGTGGAAAATCCGAAGCCTGGAGCGGACAAAACGCAGCAAGCGATGCAAGTGCTCGAGGAATACGCTATTGAAAGCTCCATCAGCAAAGTGATTGGCAGCGAGACGGTGGACTATTGCGTGGATGAAGGCGTGCAGATCTTCGGCGGCTACGGTTTTCACGAAGACTATCCGGTGGCGCGCGCCTACCGCGACAGCCGGGTGAATCGCATTTTCGAGGGAACCAACGAAATCAACCGCATGCTCATAATACAAATGCTGATGAAGCGCGCGATGGCCGGGATTTTGCCATTGATTCCCGCGGCGATGAAACTGGCGGACGAAGTTCTGGCCGGCCCCTCCTTTGAAGAGTCCGAGTCGGGACCATTCGCTGAAGAGGAGCGTTCGCTGGCGCAGGCCAAGAAGATTTTCCTTCTGGCTGCGGGCACCGCCGTTCAGAGGTTCCGGGAGCAGCTCGCCGAGCATCAGGAGATTGTGGCAGCGCTGGCCAATATCGCCATGGATGTATACGCCATGGAATCGTCGCTCCGCCGGGCGCAGAAAGCCTCTGGAAAGCGGGGTGAAGCGGCCAGCGTGATGTGCGATGCCGCCCGGGCGTTCCTTTACGACGCCATGGACCGCGTCGAAAAAGAAGCACGCACGGCACTGGCAGCTACGGCCGAAGGCGACACACTGGTCACTCAACTTGCCGTGCTGCGTCGCTTCGCCAAGCACGCTGCGATCGACACGATCGCGCTGAGACAGCGTGTCGCAAACGCCGTTCTGGCGCAGGATCGCTATCCGTTCGAGGGGCGCTAGCGTTTCAAAATTCGCTTTCGCCTAGGCGAAACAAAACGCAAGCTGAGAAAACTGTAGCCGAAAACCGGCAACAAAATTCGGCGGTACGAATCCTTCCACGATAAATCCTTGGTGTTCCTTTTGCGGAAAGCGTTTTCTCTTTCGGCGTTGTCTCGATCTGCAACCCCCTTGTTTCGGTCGATTTTCAACCACTTATGAGCGTTCCGTATTGGCCTCCTGGTTGCTCCTACAGGAAGCGCAGCACACGAGGGCACATGAAAACGGTCCTGGGAACGTTGAATACATTTGTGGCGAAGGCGAAACTGCGCAAAGGATTGCTGTTTGGTTTGGCGATTTTCTTCTTCTTCCAAATCTATTTTGTCCGCGAGCTATTGGCTGCCGAATTACTGTTCGGTCTGGTGTTTGGGGTAATGCTGGTTCTCGGCTGTACCGCTTACGTTGTGGGAGCTATCGGCGAACGTGGCCTGGATGTGGCCGAAGCGGGGATTCGCATAATTGCGCGTTCGGCTCGCTGGAGTTCCAGCGTGTTGGACGACATCAGTAGAAAGCCATTCCGCCATCCACGTTCAGAGTCTGCCCAGTAATCGCGCTGGATTGATCCGACACTAGAAACAGAGCCGCAGACGCGATCTCATCGGCCGTCTGCGGCCTGCCCTGCAAGATACCCTGTAACATCTGCTTGAAGAGCTGTTCGCTATCGGCGTGAAAATACTCTGCGAGCCCGTGACCTAGATCTTGCGACATCTTCGTCTCTGGAACAGGGCCCGGACTGATCGCATTCACGCGCACTCCCTTCCGCGCGGCCTCGGCTGCCAGCGTGTGTGTAAGCCCGATCAGCCCGGCTTTCGACGCAGCGTAGGGAGCATTCAACTGAAACGCCGCTTTGGCGGCGATGCTGCTTATGTTCAGAATGGCGCCCGAACCTCGCTGGTACATTTCGGGCAGAACGAGCCTCGACAGCAGAAATGGGCCGCGCAAATTGACTGCAATTACTTCGTCCCATTCGAATGGCGTAATTTTTTCCACGGAACTTACGGGGCCCAGGGCGCCTGCATTGTTCACCAGGATGTGGATCGCGCCGAACGCTTGGCGTGCGCCGCTGACCATTTTCTCGCAATCAGTCTCAACAGAAACATCCCCAACAACGCTGGATGCTTTGCCCCCCGCCGCCTTAATTTCCATCGTTACGGCGTAGAGTTCTTTTTCGCTACGAGCCGTAACCGCCACCGACGCTCCTTCGGCTGCAAACTTTTTCGCGATAGCTCGTCCGATCCCGCGACCGCCTCCGGTTATCAATGCGACTTTATCCTTGAGCAACATGAAATCTCCAGTCCCAACTCTATGAATCGGTTGGACATCTTAGCATTTTCTGGCCTAAGGCCTGTATCAACCATCCGGGAACCCGGCTAAGGAACGAACTGGCAGGGAAGCGGTGGTTCAGGTAAAATATGTTCTTTGCGGAGAGTGAATTGACACTAACCAACATACAAGGCACCAGCAACGGAGCTAAGACCTTGGTGCGCGTCCGGCCACGAGGGTTCTGCGCAGGCGTGGTGCGCGCAGTCGATATCGTTGAACTGGCGCTGGAGGCGTATGGCCGCCCGGTCTACGTTCATCATGAAATTGTGCACAACCGATATGTGGTAGACCAGTTGCGCCGCCGCGGAGCTATCTTTGTGGAATCAATCGAGGAAGTTCCTGTCGGCGCGGTGCTAGTCTTCAGCGCGCATGGAGTCCCGCCTCGCGTTCGCACCGAAGCGCAGGAACGTCAGTTGCGCGTGATCGACGCCACTTGCCCGTTGGTAACAAAAGTTCATCTGGAAGCGCTGAAGTTTGCACGCGAAGGGCGCACCCTGATTTTAATTGGCCATCGCGACCACCAGGAAATCGTTGGCACCTCCGGCGAGGCTCCGGAACAGACCGTTGTGGTGGGAAGCGTCGAAGAAGTGGATCAGCTCGAGGTAGCGGATCCCGATCGGCTCGCATTTCTTACGCAAACAACCCTCTCACTCTACGACACGCAGGAAATCGTGGCACGTTTGCGGCATCGCTTTCCTACCATTGTTGGTCCGGCCTCCGACGATATTTGTTATGCCACGCAGAATCGGCAAGAAGCGGTCGAAGCGCTGACGCGCGAAGTGGAATTGATATTCGTGGTGGGCTCGGCGAATAGCTCGAATTCAAACCGTCTGGTCGAAGTAGCCAAGCGCGCGGGCGTCGCAGCACGTTTGATCGAAGATTCCAATGACATCGACGCTTCATGGCTGGAAGGCGTGAAGACTCTGGGATTGACCGCCGGTGCTTCGGCTCCGGAAGTGTTGGTAGAACAAGTGAGCCAGCGTTTGTCTAATTTTGGATTTACCAACCATCGCGATCTCGATTTGATTCGCGAGGACGTGCGTTTTACTTTGCCGCCTGAGCTTGCAGCGCGGCAGAACCCGGTGGCGCACTGATCCGCTCCGAGCGGTTCAGCTAGACCCCAAGGAGCTCTTGAGTGGCGGTTAAAGTGGTCCGCCAGGCGAATAAGATTGCGCTACTCGGCGCGCCCACCAGCGCGGCTGCCATGTCTCTGGGCCATGAAGGTGCGCCCGCTGCATTGCGCACTGCGGGATTAGTGGAACGGTTGAGCTCGATCGGCTACACAGTCGCAGATCTTGGCGACGATCCTCCCCAGCATTACAAACCTGACGAAGAAAGCCCGCGCGCTCGAAATCTTCCTGGAACACTCGCTGCAGTCGAAGCGCTGAAGCCGCGCGTGGAGCAAGCCGTTAAGTCCGCCGCCCTTCCGCTGATTCTAGCTGGAGATTGTTCGGTTGCGCTGGCGACAGTGGCTGGGGTACGCCGCTATTTTCGCCATGTAAGCGTGATTTATCTGGATCGCGACGCGGACTTGAATACGCCGGCTAGCACTCCTTCAGGGTGCGTGGACGGCATGGTGGTATCGCATCTGACCGGTCGCGGAGCTGCGGAACTTGTGCGATTCTGGGGCGAACCGCCCTTGGTCCGCGAGCCGGACCTCGCGCTGTTTGGCGTGGACCGTCTGGATCCCGCTGAAGAGGAATTGCTACAGCGCTCGACTCTCCGCAGTTATCTTGCCAAGGACGTGAAGCGAATGGGCGCGGCGGCCGCAGCCCAAGCTGCGCTTGATCGCATTCACGCAAACGGTTACGAGTATGTACTGCATTTTGACGTGGACGTGATTGCGGATTTTCCCGCAACGAACTATCCAGGCAGCGGCGGTTTGAGCTTCGCAGACGTTCGCGACGCCTTGATGGTATTCGTACGGCAGAAGCACTTGGCCGCAATGGAAGTGACCGCCTACAATCCCGCGAAAGACTCAGACGGCAGCGGCGCGAAATTAATCATCGATTTGTTAGCCGAAGTTTTTGCCGCCAGGCTGGAGGCCCTGAACGCGGCAGCGGCGACGACTTCTACGGTTCCGGAAACTTCCGCAGCGCAGGCGCCGGAAACTAAATCCGCTGCGGCTGGCGCATCTTCTGCCCACGAAGCCGGCGACGTTGTACTGTCCGCTCCAAAGCCGGGCGAGGCCTGGTCTTCCGATTCGCTCGACAGCGAAAACGATGCGGACTCTGAGGAATCCCACAATTCTGATCCCTCGCCATCCTCCAGCGAATCGGACGGATCTCCTTCCTGATCGAAAATCCCAGTACTGGAAGACAATTGATGTTTGGCGACTCGAGCCGATGAAATTTCAGCCCGCCGTGATCATTTTCGATATCGATGGCGTCCTGGTCGATACGCGTGGCTCGTTTCAGCGCACCACCCTCGAGACCGTTCAATTTTTTTCCGGGAAGAAGGTAAGCCATCGCGAACTACACCGCTGGAAAAACCGTCCCGGCTTCAATGATGATTGGAAACTTTCAACCGCGTGGGTAAACGCGCTCGGGAAAAAGATCGAATACGAAGAAGTAAAACGCAAGTTTGTGGAGATTTACTGGGGCCGGGACGGAATGGGAAATGCCCGGCACGAAAGGTGGTTGTTGCCGCAGGCGAGCTTGCGGCGGCTGGCGAAACTTGCGCAACTGGCTATTTTTACCGGCCGCGTCCGCCGCGAGCTCGATTACACGCTGGACCGCTGGAAGGTTCGAGATTATTTCCTTGAAGTCGTTACGGTAGAAGATGTAAAGCGCCCCAAGCCCGCCCCCGACGGCCTTCTGCGGATTCTGAAGGGGCGGGATGCGAGCACGGCGCTCTACCTGGGCGATAATGTGGACGATGCTCTGGCCGCTCAAGCCGCCAAGGTGCCCTTTGTCGGGGTGCTGCCCCGGCGGAGTGAAGAGCGCCGGCAGCGCGGAGCCCTGCTCCGTCAATTAGGAGCGATGACTATCCTAAGTGATATCAGTGAGTTAGAAGCTTGGTTGCGGAAAACGATGCCTTCGCGAAGGCGTTCTATTACTTTTGGCCTACCGAAGGGTTAGGACTAAGAGGTAGTGCCGAACAGAGCACCGTACCATTGCAGTGACCGCCGTTAAACCCCATGATTTCAAGTAGAGGCGGGGCTTTCCAGCCCCACATTTATGGCGATAGACACTCAAACGCGTCCCGCAGCCGCTCGCGCCTTCGTACGCAGCCTTAACATCCTGTTGAAATTCGCACGGATGTATGACTTTGGCCATCCGCGCACCGCGAAACAATTCGATACCGCCTGGGCGGAATTGCGTACTGCACTTGGTTCTGGCTCGGAAAATGAGGCGGGACTGCTGCTGGGGGTATCGGGAGATCAGCTTCTGCTCGACGGCACGCCACTGGAATCGGCGGCGGCCGAGAAAAGTTTCGCGCGAATGCTTTCTGTTGCTGGCATCGCGAGCATTCATTTTTCTCCCAAGGTAACGCAACCAAGCTTGGCGCGATTCGTACGTGGATTCCCGACCAGCACCGGCTCCAAGCCCATCCAGCTCGCCGAACAATTGAAAGCTGCCTTGAAGGACGAGCCGAACATTCACGTGAACGAAGTATGTTTTGTGCCGGCTGATTCCGCTGTAGCCAGATCCACCGTGGCCGCCCAACTCGCGGCGCACACACTTGGATTAAATTCCGAGAAATCCGACGAACTCTTTAACGATCCTGAAAGGCTCTTGCAGTTGATTATCGCCGCGGAAGGAACAAAGAATCCCGGCGGCTACCCATCCGCCGGCCCAGGCGGACCCGGCAACGGCGCCGGTGATGGCGGACGCGGAACTGGCGGAAATGATTATGGTGGCGAAAACACAGGATATTACGCAGGAGATGAGTCGGAGATTGTCAGAGGAGTTCCAGCAAGCGACGGCGAATCAAGTGGCGAAGGCGGCGGTCGTTACGTCTCGGGACCGGTCAGTACCGTCCGGGGTTCCGGGGGCGGAGTTGGCAGTGCGTCTGGTGGTGGAACCTGGAATATTGTGGGCGGAGAGGGAGGCGGCACTCCGCTGGAGCCGGATGCCGGCGGCTTTTGGTTCAACAAAGAGGGCGTAAAACAATCGTCAACCGACGGCCAAGGAACCGGACCGCGAATCGATGGCGGAATCCCCGTCCATGGATTGAATTTCGAAAGCCGCTCGAGCGATTTCGGCACTTGGAACATTGTGGGCGACAGGGAAGAAGGGACGCCGCTCGATCCTGATGCGGGAGGTTTTTGGTTCGATAAAGATAGGGCGAAGGGTTCGGGTTCTAAACGGCATGGCTCGGGCGGTGTGAACGTCGCCGGAACTCCTGTTCAAACCTCGGGAAATTCAAGTGAACTCGCCACCGGCGGAGGTGCCGCAGGGAACACTCCAGCGGGGCGGGGAGACGCGTCGCGTCGCGGCAAGAGCGCAAGGAGCACCAGTGGCTCCAGCGCGCACGTCTGGAAAGCGCCTGGACGGGGCGGATCGGATGGCGAGGTAACCCGCTGGGGCAACGCTACCGCCGGGATTCGCGGGAGCCGTTCCGCGCGTGCGGGTGGTCCTGGCTCGATGGCCGTAGAAACCGGCCTCATGACGTTGCAAGAGGACGAATTAAAGGGAATCCTGCAGGTCCTTGCGCAGATCGCGCGCACGACAGAAACATCGAAAGACAAACTGGACCCGGTGTCATTTCAGTCAAGGCTCTCGACTTTACCGCGGCGCGCTCGCTTCACGGTAAGCCAGGCATTGTCTGCGCTGGCGGCACAAGCGCCCTCTGAAGTTTCAGACAAAGCGACGCTGTTGAAACTCGCCGAACATATCTCCATACGTTTCGCGCTGGAGAGCTACGAACGCGGCGACATTGAAGTAAACGCCGTGCGCCAAGTACTGGACGAAATGAGCCTGGAGCTGGACGGCTTGCGCAAAATCTTGGGCGTGTACGAAGAGAAAATGGCGCGTCATGGCATCGAAGTGCAGTCGCATGTGGACCTTCTTGCGCAACAGTTTTGGAATCAGGTCGGAGATGAAAAAAAGAAGGCCGTGCTGGAGTCCGCTGAAGCATGGTGCGTTCCCCCAACGAAGGTCCGGGAATACGTGGAGCGATTGGCGCAGAGCGGCGAAAACGAAGCAGCAGGGAACATTCTGCGCAACTATGCGAAATGCGTGACGAACAAATCGCCCGAACAGCGGCGCCAAACCGCCATCGGTCTTGCGGAGCTAGCAGGGCTGTACGCGAAAAACGAAGAAAGGCTGCTGGTGGATACCATACGCCTGGTGGGCGTCCAACTTGCCGAGGAGCGCGACTCCGAACTGCAAAGCCTGGTGGGAGCGGCATTCGTCCGGCTGTCGCAGGAAGCTGCCAACAAACGGTCCTATCCCGCGCTCCAGCGTTCGGTTGAATTGGTGGAGTATGTGGAGACCGAGCGGCCGGGATTGGGAAAGAATCTTCGCCCGAGAATAGCAGTTGAGAACCGGTTGCCGGAATTCATCGAAGAAGCCCTGAAAACGGGCAGCGCTCCGACCGGGCTAATGGATCTTCTGCGGCGCATGCCTACGCACGCATCCGAACATTTGGCCGGACGTTTCAGCCGCTCTGGTTTTCGCGATGATTGCGATTTATTGGTTTCCATGATGCAAGTGCTGGGGCCGGAAGCACTGCAGCACCTGCGTGGACAGCTTTGCAAGGGCGGATCCCCGGAAGCCATCGAAACCATCGGCATTCTGATGCGCATGGACGCAAGTTTAGTGGGGGAAGTGCTTCCTGGAAGAATGTCGGAATGGAAGCGTTCATCGCACGACAGGATCGTGCGGCAGATATCCTCCAGCGGCGCCGCTGACCGTGGGCAGCTGCTCTTGAAGTTGTTTGATAATCTTGACGTTCTCGTTCGCCCGTTGGCTCTCGATGAAATCGGAATGAGCGGGGAGCAATCGGCGGACATGCGACTATTGCGGCTGGCTGAAGGTGATTTGCCCAGCGATGGTACCGAATACTTGCAGTTGAAGGCGATTGAAGCGCTCGGCCGCCTGCGCACAGCCGGTGCGGAAGCCGTGCTGCGAAAGATCGCAGAGTCGCGAAAGGCTTTCCGCTGGGCTAATCCCAGCGAGTTAAGGCTGGTAGCAGCGCAGGCCATGGAGAAGATCGATCCTGAGTGGGTGCGCAACTTCATTCCGCGGAGCGGGCTGAGCATTGCGGAACTATCGATTGAGCCGCTCGACGCCGATCCAAATTCGCCAGCCATCCGGCAGCGTCGTTACCCGCGCTTGCGGCTGGAACACGCGGTATCGGCCATGACTACGAATCTGAAGGAAAATTGGCAGTTGAATATCCCTGAGCTAACATTGAGCGGCGGCGTGGCGATTTGCGAGCAAAGTTTGCATCCCGGTAGTGTGGTGACTCTGAAATTGAACACGGGCAAAAAGCCGGTAAAAGCGCAGACCATCGTTCGAGATGCAAATACCCAGGCGCGCGCGTTTGAAGTGGTGGAAATGGATCTGGAAGAACGAGCAAGGCTTCGCAAGCTCTTAGTTCAGCTGGGGAGCATCCAGAAACAATCCACGTCCCAAGAGCGCACGCGGCGCACAACGCGAACGATCACCGGTAATCAGAGCTAGATATTCCCGACCAACTGAACGCTTCTGCGTTGTTGCTTCATTCAGCCCCAGAGATCCCGACCGCAGAGCTGCAACTAGCAGGGTCAAAGCGCTAACCGCAAAACACGGTTCCTGAAATCGCACTGCAGGACGAGCCAGCCAATCCCGCATATTCGAGCCGTCATGGCCCAAGTCGTCAGTGCAACTTCTCGCGACGACCGTGCGGACACAACTCGCAGACCACTTAGCCATGGTCGGGAACTCTGGAGTATCGAGGCAGCTCTAATTTGCACCGCCTAGAGCGGTGGACAACCCTAATCCCGCACGCTAAAGTAACTGTGACTTGGTCTCACGGCTCACTTCCAAAGCATTCCCGCTGCTATTTGTCACGCTTCTATGTATTGGCAGCAATGCCCAAAACGACAAGCCTCGCGCGCCCGTTCCGATCTTCGAAGAAATAGCAGCGCGCGCCGGACTCACCGTCTCCCACATTGCCTCGCCTGAAAAGAAATACATCGTTGAATCGATGAGCGGCGGCGTCGGCTTCATCGATTGCGACAACAGTGGCACTCTGTCCGCGCTCGTCGTCAACGGTTCCACGGTCGATCGCTACAAACAGGGCGGCGACCCCATGGTCACGCTCTACCGCCAAACCGCTCGGTTGAAGTTTGAAAATATAACCAAGCAAGCCGGACTGACCCGCAGAGGATGGGGCATGGGCGTGGCCGTAGCTGATTTCGATAACGACGGACTGCCTGACATATTCGTAACCGGTTACGGTGGAAACGCGCTCTATCGCAATCGCGGCAATTGTACTTTCGAAGATGTCACCGACAAAGCGGGCGTTCGCGGCAGCGGTTTCATGACCGGCGCAGCCTGGGCCGATTACGACAAAGACGGCTTCGTCGATATCTTCGTCGCCCGGTACGTACACGTCGATCTCGCCAAGGTCGCTGCATTTGGCACCTGCAAGTTTCGTGGCATCGTGGTGCAGTGCGGTCCCTGGGGCATGATCGGCGAAACAGATCTGCTCTATCACAATCGTGGCGACGGCACGTTCGAAGAGGTCTCACAAAAGGCCGGCGTGCACGATGACAGCGGTTACTATGGCCTCGGCGCGGTCTGGGGCGATTATGACAACGACGGCTGGCCGGACCTCTACGTCGCCAACGATGCCGGCCCGAATTACCTTTACCACAACAACCACAATGGCACGTTTACGGATGTGGGCATGCAAGCCGGCACGGCTCTAAGCGCAGAGGGGGACGCGGAAGGCTCCATGGGCGTGGACTTCGGCGACTACGACCACGACGGCCGTCTCGATATCTTCGTCACCAACTTCATGGACCAGGAAGACAACCTTTACCACAATCTCGGGCCCACAGGCTTTGACGAAGTCAGTTGGAAAGCTGGAGTGGCTGCCTCGGGTTATCCTTACGTAAAATGGGGCACCGGCTTCTTCGATTTCGATAACGACGGCTGGGTCGATCTATTCGTCGCCAATGGCCACGTGTACCCGCAAATGGATTCTCTGGAATCCGGCGCGCGTTATCGTGAGCCACTTCTGCTGCACATGAACAATCACGACGGCACGTTCACCGATGCCGCAGCAGCCGCCGGCTTGAACGCCATTCCGCTCACCTCACGGCGCGGCGCGGCATTCGGCGATGTCGCCAACGACGGAAATATCGACGTTCTTCTGCTGAATGTGGGTGAACCGCCGTCGCTCCTACTGAATCACGGCGTCGCCGGCAATCACCGCGTGGAGTTCAAGCTGGTCGGCACGAAAAGTAATCGAGCCGCGATCGGCGCCCGCCTAACGGTCCATGCAGGCAAGCTCGTGCAGTTCAACGAAGTCCGCGGCGGCGCGAGCTACCTATCGCAAAACGATTTACGCTTGCATTTTGGTTTGGCGAAAGAGGCAAAACTGGATTCAGTCGAAATCCAATGGCCCAGCGGCGTGGTGGAAAAGCTGCAATCGATCGCAACGGACAATATCTACACGCTAGTCGAAGGGAAGGGAATCAGCGACACTAGGCCCCTCCGGGCTCCATGAAATTATTTCCCTAGGCATCATCCAAAGGTATAAGAGCGTCGACCAGATCCCGCCAAATTGTCGCGCCAAGCCAAGAAAAGACGCCCTCGGATCCCAGGACGCCTCCCAGCAATATTTTCAACTTCCCTAGAACAGCAACTTCAATCCAAATTGCAAGATGCGGTTGCTATGAGCGCCTGCGGGACGCAAAAATGTACTATTCGTAAGGCAGCTTGGATCTCCGCCGTTCGCCGCAGTGCAAGTAAACTGATTGCTCGCGCTATTACCATTCGAATCGTTGTAGAGATAGAATTCGGTGTGATTGAATACGTTGAACGCCTCCGCTCGGAATTGCAGGGAAATCGCTTCATGAATCGGGAATTGCTTGAATAATCCCATATCAAAATTCAGGCGACTGGGGTTATTCAGCGAATTGCGCCCCGCGTCACCAAACGTCAGCCCGGTTGGAGCGGCGAAAGCCGCCGGATTATAGAGCAGCGGTCCTATCTGCGGGCCGGCTCCAAGAGCTTGGTCGGCTGCAGAAATTGGGGCGTTTGGATTTCCAACTCGGTCCGGGTATGATCCGCCGCTCGATCCATTCGCCACCCCCGCATTGTCGGAAAAAATGTTGTTAACCACGGTAAAAGGCGTGCCGGTATAAAACGTCGTAATCCCAGACCATTCCCAGTCCCCCAGGAAAGCGCGCTTCAGACCCGTCTCATGAAATGTCGGAATTTGGTAAACATAACTTACGCTTAGCAAGTGCCGCTGATCGAAGTTTGAACTTGCGCGGTTTGCCGCCAAATCGTAAGAATTCACGAATGTCGAATCCGAACGATCCGAGAAATCGTCAATCGAGTGGCTGTAGGTGTATGCCACATTCACAATAAGTGGCCCGACGGTTCGTCGCACGGTTACTTGCAAGGAGTTGTAGATCGAGTTAGCCGACAGTCCCAAAAACTGAATGTTGCCGAAGCCAATATGGGGCCGGAAAGGATCGTCTGTGTTTACGTTCCCGCATGCCACGTTAAAATTGTTTTGCACGTTTTGCGGAAGTGTCGCAATTGGTATCGTTCCGTTCACAACACCGTTCGTGCAATCGGACGCGGTCATCGGGACACCCGCCGGGTATGGATTCTGTGACGCGGGAGTCGGAAAGATTTGGTTCATATCTGATTGGAGCGTTAGATGAGTGCCTTTGCTTCCGACATAAGCAATCGATCCGACCGTATTTTTAAACAGCTCACGCTCGATGCTCAGGCTGTATTGTTGCGAATACGGCCAGGTGACCTTGGTTGGAATCGCAGTCACATTGAGCGGAAAAAATAGGCCTCCGCCGGCACCAATGCATTCATATCCCGACGGGCCTCCGCAAGTAGCACCAGTGATATTCCCCTGCGAGGGGCTGAGCACCAGAGGGGGACTGCCTTCGAGCGATTCCGTGTTGCCTTCGTTGCCATTGGTGTGCTCGAAAAATATTCCGTATCCGCCACGGATAGACATCTTTCCGTCGCCCTTCGGATCCCAAGCAAATCCAATTCGGGGTGCAGGATTGAAGAGATGCCCCTTCATGCAGCCGCGCGGAACGCTCGGAGCGCCGCATTGCAGGATACCGTTATAAATTCTCGGATCGGTAATCGCTAGTGGTGTGCCAGTTGTAGGATCGATCAAGGCTCCGGTACCAGGGTCAATTCCAGGAAGGCCGTTCTGCGCTACGTCGGTGTTATACGCGCCGAGCTCCCAGTTATACGCGTTCCGGTACTTCTCGTAATAAGTTCCAAACAAACTGACTCGCAAGCCGAGGTTCAGAGTTAAGTGAGGGGTCACGTGCCAGTCGTCTTGGAGATATGGCTCTAGAATTTTGTAGCGATTGTAGTATTTCAGTTGTTTGTTATCTTGCTGGTAGCTGGCGATATTCCCCAACAGCAAGTCCGCAAAAGCGTTCCCGCTGCTTACCGATGTATTGCTGGCGTCAAATGTAAGGATTCCCTGCACGTCTCCGGTAACCGAGCCGATATTGGAATTCACCTCGTTCTTCTGTGCCGCTACAGCATAGGCCCCGAATTGCAGATTGTGATTTCGAATGATTTTCGTGACGTTATCTCGGAACGTGTAGGTGGGATTCGCATTGGTCCAGGGAATGTAAGCGGGATCTTCGGCAAATCCGCCGCCATATGCGGCATCGTTTATGAGGTCAATTCCAGAGAGCTTACCGCCGAATCCATTGTCAAATAGGCCCGTTTGCGTGGAATCTGACGGCCGCACCCAATTCGTCCCCGTGTTTGAGAGTGTGATGTGGTCCGCAGTGTAACTAAACACAAATTCATTAAGCAGGGAAGGCGAGGCCGTGGTCGCAATCTTTGCCACGAAGCTGGTTCCCGGACCCACGAAATTCGTATTAATTGTGGGGAACGTTGAAGTCAAATCGCCCCACAACGTCGTCGGTGTAACAGTTTGCCAGGAGTCGTGAATGTAGCGGAATGTCAAACGATTCTTGGAATTCAGATTGTGATCCACTCGAATTAGCTCTTCCCGCCACGTCGTTGGCTGAGAGAACGAACTAACGAAACAGGAATTAGTGGGCGAGCCGCACCCGGTCGTTGCATTTGGTGCGGGGATCATGTTCAAAAGTGCCGCACCATTGGGATCGATGTTGGTAACTTGATTTCCAACGATACCCGGGCCGCTCGGGCAGCTGACCGGAGTGGGCAAGGTGCAGAGATCGGAAAAGTTGCCCATGCGCTCGGCATTGGATGGCACCGCCTGGTTGAATTGCGTTGGCTGGCGCTCGCGCCTCCACTCTTGCGACCAGAAGAAAAAAGTCTTACTTTTGTCCGTATTATAGTGATGCGGAATGAAGATCGGCCCGCCAATGGTATACCCGAAATCATTCTTCTTGTACGGCGGATTCGTCGAATCGAAGTAGGGACGAGCATTAAACAAATCGTTTCGCACGAATTCGTATGCGTCCCCATGAAACGCGCTCGTTCCTGATTTGGTTTCTGTCTCGATGGTGCCGGACGCGTTGCGTCCATATTCGGCGCCGTAGTTCGACGTCAGCACTTTCACTTCTTGGATCGCATCCACGCTGGGATAAACGTTCAGCGAAGTATTGCTGCCGTTGTCCATGTTGTCGCCGCCGTCGATCTCCCAATTGTTGTACTCCACGCGGCCGCCATTTACGCTGTACTGTACGTTTCCGTTGACACCCACCACTCCTTCGTCCTGGTTCGTTTGGTTGCTTACGCCGGGAGTCAAGGTGATTAGCTGGGTGAAGTTGCGTCCGTTCAGCTCCAGTTGGCTCAACTCCGAGGCGGTAACCACTCCCGAAATCTCTGAAGATTGTGTTTCGACCTGCGCTACCCCTGCTCCCACTACGTTCACTTCTGTCGTTATCGCACCCACCTCAAGATTGACGTCAACGCGGGCTTTCTGCGCTACGCGCAGAACCACGCCTTCGCCTTCGTACTTCTTAAACCCCTTGGCGGTAACAGTGATGTTGTAGCTGCCGATAGGTAATCCTGCCGTGAGCCAATCGCCGTCGTTATTGCTGGTCACCGTGCGCGTCACGCCTATGGTGGGATTGCTCACTGTCACTTCCGCGCCTACTACAACTGCGCCTGAAGTATCGTGCACCGTTCCAGTGAACGTACCGGTGTCCTGCGCGAAGACAGCGCCCGCGGTGCACGAGAAGAAAACGGATATGCAGAAAGCGATGCGAAGAAGTTTCATTGCCATCTCCGTTGAACGAAATTCAAGAAGTGGTGCTCTGCAACTCCGTCCCATCGCCGCGCGATGGAGGACCTAGATGAGAACAGAAGCTTCCCGGACAGTTTCGTTAGTTTGGAAGAGTCCAAAAATGTGCCTGGGCACCCCACCAACGCCTTTTATTAAATTTATTAAAACGAATTAAATCTTCATACCCGCCGCATGTCAAGCGAAAAAAAGCCGCTCAGTCTGCGCATCCTTGACGTGCGTGTATTTTGCGGGAGCGTCATGGGTTCTGTCCCCGCCCCGTTTCTGATGAGCACATATTAAAATTTAAACAAATGATTTGCAACTAAAGTTCCAAGCCGAGTTCTTCCAAATAGCGGCTTCACGTGCTAGCGTAATTTTGGAGCTAGAGCATGGCGCAGAACAAACGAAGAGCACTGAAATATGCGTCAGTGGTCGCCGCGTTGGTGCTGGTGGGTGCGCTTGGAGCGTCGGCGTTTCAACAGCCGAGCGTTACGGAGCTGTTTGCGACCGGGGAAGCGGCGCTGCGGGCGGGCAATCTGGACCAGGCCGAAGCCGCCTTCGAGCATGTATTGGAGCAAGATTCAAACTCCGCGGGCGCCTACGCGAATCTTGGAGTGATCGCCATGCGCCGGCAGAGATGGACCCAGGCGCTCGATCTGCTAAATAAAGCCGAGCGGCTTGCGCCCAACGTAGCTGGCATCCGCCTGAATATTGGCCTGGTTTACTATCGCCAGAACGAGTTTCAATCGGCGATCATGCCATTTGAATCCGTCTGTGCGCGACCAGCCGAGTTCGCTGCAGGCGCGGTATCTTCTCGGTCTCTGCTACTTCTTCACCGAGCGCTACGCTGACACGGTCCGCGTTCTACAGGATCTGTGGCCGCAGGAATCGAATGATTTAAATTATCTCTACGTTCTCGGAAACGCCGCGGACAAAGCAGGGGATACAGAATTGCAGGATCGCGCTCTCTCGCGCTTTGTTGAGCTGGGCCAGAATACCGCCGAGTACCATCTTCTGATGGGCAAAGCGTTCTTGAATCGCCAAGAGAACGACAAAGCTCTCGCCGAACTCGATCAGGCTGCGCAATCCGATCCTAATCTTCCTTTCGTTCACTTCAATCTGGGACTCGCCTACCTGGTGCGCCTGGATTTCGACCATGCAAAGGAGGAATTTGAAAAGGACATTGCGCTCGAACCAGACGTTGCTTTCAACTACGACCGACTGGGCCTCGTTTACATCTATCAGCAGCAGGACAATAAGGCAGAAGAAAACTTCCGCCAGGCGCTGCGCCGTGATTCTCACCTATCGAGTTCCTATTTTGGTTTGGCGCGCGTGTACCAGCGGGAAAAGAGATTCGATCAGGCCCTAACCGCGATTAATTCCGCTGTTGAGATCGATCTGAACAATCCGAGCTACCATAATTTGAAGGGACAAATCTTGTTGCGCCTGGGCCGAACTCAAGACGGACAAGCCGAGCTTGCTGCGGCCACTCGCTTGCTGAATGCCAGCCGCGCGCGCCGCCAGACCGAGCTCAGCGGTGAGGCGCTTCCGCAGCCGGAACTAGCGGCCGAGCCGAAGCCATGACGATTCATTCAACGGGATACCAACGGCCGCATCGACTTCATTGTGATTTTAGAAATCGCTCCACCTCGTGGCGGGTGGGCATCGAAGGCTGCGCACCGACTCGCGTTACGGAGATTGCTGCAACCGCCGAAGCATAGCGAGCGGCCTGCTACCGGCGCGGCGCCGGACAGAAGGCTAACAGCAAATCCCGCGTTAAAGGCGTCTCCCGCCGCGGTAGAGTCCACGGCTCTTACTGCGAAGGCCGGAATCATCTGACGCGTTCCGTCGCTTGTGGCCACAAAAACGCCTTGCGAGCCCATTTTGATTAGGACGTTCCGCGGACCGCGCTCCAAAAGCAGCTCTGCACATCGCGCCGCGGTTGAGGGAGTTACCGGTTCATTCGCATCAAGGCCACAGAGAATCCGCGTTTCGCTTTCGTTCGGAGTGATCCAGGTCGCGCATTGCAGCAATCCTTTGGGGAGATCTCGCGCGGGAGCGGGATCCAGCATCAGCGGAATTTTATTCTTGTGCGCCAATACGGCAAGGGTTTCAATCGTAATCAACGGAATTTCGAGTTGGGTCAAGAACATTTCCGCCTTCCGCAAATTCGCGGCGACTCTGGTTATATCTTTAGGCAGCAACTTTCCATTCGCCCCCGGAACCACGACAATATTGTTTTGCCCGTCATCACCGATGTTGATCAGCGCTACGCCTGAAGATCCCTTCGCTGTTTTGACCTCTTTCGTATTCACCCCGACCTTGCGCAGCGCGCCTTTCAGTCCGGCGCCGAATGAGTCATCACCCACCTTGCCTACCATGCTCACAGGGTACCCAAGCCGGGCGACTCCGACAGCTTGATTCGCTCCTTTTCCGCCGTGAAAAGTCGAAAACGTACGGCCCGTCAGAGTCTCACCCGGCAGAGGCACTCGCTCCGCCGTCGCCACCAGATCGAGGTTAATGCTCCCGACCACCACGATAGGCCCACGCATTTTTTCGCTCCCCGACAGACGCGCCAAGGCTATCATCTTCGGAATCTATTGGAGTGCTCATCTTGCAGCGAAACTCTTCATCGTATAGGTTGAGCGCAAAACCCGAATGGCATACACGGGGACTTAAAATCCCATCAAGACCAATCTCGCTGCCGCCGCGATCAACATCATGCGGCCAAGAGCAAGAGAGACGCAGAACCAACCGTCACGGCATCCCGACCCCGGAAACTGAGGTGTAAATTTCTGTCAGCTGCTCTATGATGAGACCTGCAGCAGCAAGCCACGCGGGCGTGGCGGAATGGCATACGCAGCGGACTTAAGGAAAACTTGAGTGCTCGCCGGGAAACCGGCGATGTAGAACTGCCCAAATTCGGGGAAACCTGCAATGGCAATCCCGAGCCAAGCCCGGACGAAAATTTTCGTCAGGAAGGTGTAGAGACTAGACGGGCAGCACCTAAACCCCGGACCTTCCAGGGCAGGGTGAAGGGATAGTCCAGACCGCAAACCCGACCTTGCGCCGACGGCGCTTCGTCAGGGCGGCGAAAGCCGCAGCCGGTATGAAAATCCGCAGGGTCTCACGGCCCGTGTGGGTTCGACTCCCACCGCCCGCACCAGCTTCAGCGGTTCGTGTAATATATTTCTGCTCTTCGGCGCCGCATTCAGGCAGCGGGGTGTTCATGAGTAGACGGATTGACACCGGCCCGCCAATAGAACAGGTATCTCCAGCGAGCATGGAAAGACTCTTACCCTCGGTCGCCGGGAAGACTATTTCGGACGCTTGGTTAAGTACATTCCCTCGGAAATTATCACGCTCTATATATTCACATCCGGCATGGTTCAGCCGCGGCCCGACGGTACCGCGAATTGGAAAGCTCTTTGGATCCTATTTGCTATCAATTTTGCCTTCGTTTCACCGTATCTGATTTTCGCGACATCAAGAGTGCCCCGAAAAAGCAATTACCACAACGTCGTCCGGATCGGACGTGAAGAGACGCTCGAAGGCTTCATGGATTGCGGACGCAGTTGCTTGTCCATCTGTAAGCAATCGCGTTTCGCCACCGAGTGTGTCACTGAAAAGCGCATGGAGCGCAGTAGCGGCTAGCGCAGCTCAGCCAGTTAATCTCCGTCGAGGCGTAGCGGTCGATCCCGATGAACAACCCCTTGAATACCATGCCCAGCTCAACTCCTAATCGCTCATCAATCCCGGCCGTTTATTTCTCGCTCAAGAGTCTTGACCCGCGAAACTATTTTGTCGAAGCCGGGCGGTTCAACATCAAACATTCCGTCCTTAATCATTTGTCTAAAATCGGCATCCAATGCTTCGAGCAATGCTCCTTCAGGTGCCAGCCGTAATTCTCCTGTCAAGCACGCATCGTAGTTCGCGTGAGCTGAGTAGAAGAAAACCTTCTTGTGCTTCACCACGTCCGCAAGCATTGCCCGGTCTGGCACCGATCTTCTCCCTATGTCGTGGTCGGCTAGGACCGCGGCGTCAGACCAGTGACGTGAAAGGCGATTGGCATCCATTCGAGGCTCTGGTCTATAGCATTCGACATGAATCAGGGTGACTTTTTCCCAAAATGTCCGTATCGGGGAAAGAACACGCACCTTCGCGGTAGGAAATCCCAGTTCTTTGATCTCTGACGCAATATACGGCCGAAGGGGATATTCTTCATTCGGCTCGGTGGTATTACGCCCGCCGAATTCAACGAGCACCGCCTCGCCATCTCTGAACACAGACGGGTAGTAGATACGCATACTCTCTCCGTCTTCCGATAGCTCGATCGGATTCTTCCGTTTGGCGATGGGCGCGATGAGGTTCCCGAAGTATGGCAACACGACATCGTGCGTATGAGCGTTCAGCCGTGCTTTAATCGTTTCGCTGAATTTCTTTTGCTGATTCTTGGAAAGTTCTGGTGCGAACGGATCTATGGTCGCATCGAGGGCTCTGTAGTCTATCGTGACATCCACGTCTTCGGAAAAGCGCCTTATCGCGTCAAACACCTTGGAAAGTGAAGTCCCTCCCTTAAACGCCATCGGAAGACACTGCGGCATTACAAAAAGATTCTCGAGTACCCAGCAGATCCACACATCTTTTTCCAGGTGTTCTGGACGGCGACCGAGTCTAGCCGCGCTCGTTTGAATGATATTGGCCTGCTCATCGGCAGACAGATGTAGGAAATTGTCAGCCACTAAATCCTCCCTGTGCGTGTCGATGCAGAGTTTCGGCCATCCAAGCGGGCATTGAATGAGCCTCCGCTTTCAATTGCTGAAAAGCCTCCGGCGATAGTTTCTTTCGAATGCTTTCGACCACACCGGGAGTAACCTGTGCTTCTCCGAGGTACCAGAGAGCGGTGAGAGCAAGACCAGAAGGCTGGCCTGCCAGTATTAGCTTACGTGGTGCTGCGTGCTTGAAAACGAGTTGCAGATTGCCAATCTTCATTTTCCGGCCAGGGCCACTGGTGTAGAAAACGGATTGCATTGGCATCTGCGTCGTCAGGCCAAAAAGTCGGGCAGCCTCGGCACCATGTACCTGTATTGTTTCTCCGTGAGCGCTCGCAACCGCCTGAGCGACTTTGACCGGTTCAGGCATGACAGGACCGACATACTTGCTTTTCTTGGGCTGCACGAAAACGCCACGTGCGATGCGAACGATCAGCCCCTGCTTAACCAGACGCGCCAGGCTCTGATCCACAGCAGCCCCCCGTCCGAGGCGGCGGAATTGCGTCGAGGTAAATGGCTCCCCAACCGGGATGTTTCCAATCTGTGTGCGAATCGCTTCAGCAGTAGTCATGTTGTTCCTCTCTTCAGGACTCTCTTACTATGTCAGGAAAACTATACATTATCCTGACATCTTTGTCAAGCAATGCGCGCGATTAATAAGTATGTCATTTAATTACAGTTATTTACGAGAATGCCGAGCGATGTCCTGTGCTCTCGGAGAGCATTCGATCTACCCACCACGAAGGGCCATTTGTCGGCTTGGAATCACTGCACGAAGCAAGCGAAACGCACAACGGCGGTTATGAAAAGAAGAAGCCAAGCGATACCAAAGAGAATAGGTATCTGTGGCAGAAGCTTTCGATATTCGTCCTTGCCTCTCGTTTCTAGTTGCCGTGCGAAGTCGAACGGAGCAAGCCCGTCCTCAATAGCTAAGATACTGTCCCACCAGTGACGCACATACGCCTGGGTCGTCTTCGTGCTCCGATACCAGATCAAGGTCAAGAAGAAGCCCAACCGAAAACACGATACCAGCTCCGACCGGCAACCGCGTTAAACCACTCACCAGCAGCCAACATCCGCCAACCGCTGCGATCTCGAAGGCCGCGAAGTAACTGCTGCGTTGCCAAGAGGAGTCCACCTGCGAACGCCACGTGTCGAAGATCGTCTTGTACACCTCCATTCGGTGCCCTTCTCAATTTGGACGTGTGGGTTCGACCCCCACCCCGGGCACTTTCGTTTCGAGAATAGCCTCGCACCAGATTCCCGCGCGAATCCTGAATTAATCAGGCATCGGCCTCGTGAATTAGCTAGGCAGGCGCAAATAGCTACTCTATTGCGGGAATTGATCGAATGCGTCCGACGGCCCTAAAGCCTATGGTGTGCTCGGCTTGCGAAGTCTTAGCGCGCAAAAAATAAATTACTTTCATCACCGTGTCGCTATTCCATTGACAATAGGGCCGCATGCGCACAGTGTGATTGCGGACCCGGGATTCTTCAGTTCACCTGAACGAGACGGAAGTTACCTGAACCACCCTCGGTTACACCACACCGCAACACGTTTAAGGAGATTATGAATACCACTACGCACAGAGACCAGTTACGTGGTCTCACGCTACAGAACGAAGTCAATCGTCTATTCGACGACAGTTTTATTCGCGACCGCTCGGCTCATGCTGATCTTGCGACCTGGGCGCCGGCCGTGGATATTTACGAAACCGAGAATGAATTGGTCGTAAAGGCCGAACTGCCGGATTTTCAAGAAAAAGACATCGACGTTCGCATTACAAACAATACTTTGACCATCCGCGGCGAGCGCAAGTTTGAGACCGGGATTAAGGAAGACCATTTCCTCCGCATCGAACGCGCTTATGGTTCATTCATGCGCAGCTTTTCACTGCCGAACACAGTCAACGCGGAAAACATTCGAGCCGACTACCGCAACGGGATTTTGACCTTGCATATGGCTAAGCGTGAAGAGTCCAAGCCGAAGCAGATTAAAGTCAGCGTCGCAACAAACGGCAAGTAGTTCCACGCAGTTCACATTCGGCGGAGCCGAGGTTCGTACCTCGCGCCGACAACCAAGGAGGTTGCCATGATCGAAAACAAAGAACTGTCGAAACAAGATATCGCGCAGCGAGCCTACGAGCTGTATGTGCGACGCGGCGGCCAGCCTGGAAAAGATGTCGAGGACTGGGTCAGAGCAGAAAAAGAGCTGACTGGCGAAGTTGCTGTAGCACCAGCAAAAACCATGACCGGTTCAGCTGGTCGTCTCCAGAATTAATTGACGCCACTAGCGTCAAATCCCTAATCGTTCGGAGGGGCGGATTTCCCGCCCCTTCCTCCACTTCGTTGCCGATCGTAGGCCTGCTCCGATTATTAATTTCCGGTGGCAGCAGGCCCTATTATTTTCTTTCCGATTCCGAAGAATGTCTGAGCGCTTGTTCAAACCAATCTTCTTCCTTTGGACCTGTCTGTTTTATTTCGATTTTTCGATTCACTGCCTTCCCCTTAATTTATCCGAAATGTGCACGGAGAAGCTCCAGTTTAGAAAATGTTCGGGAACCGAATCTATTCCATCTGGCACACGGTTAGGCCATTGATCTACGGGATCTTTGCGGTGCTGGTGTGCTGTATAGGACATCTTTGCTCCCCGCACCAGGTACACAGTCGAGGTGAGGTAAAAGGTGAAACGTCCCATTGGTGTGACAATTATCGCGATTCTGACATTCTTCGGAGCGACGATACTGGTCCTTGGCTCGTTTGCTTTCTTCTTCGTCGCTTTTATGGGAATGACAGGCGGAAACGCAGGAGAGCCGGTCTCCGTGGCGATTGTCGGAATGGCAATGGCAGGTGGGTTTTCGCTCTTGGTTCTCTCAGGTGTCGCGGTCTGTCTTGCTATTGGCGTGTTGGAATTGCGCGAATGGGCCCGGATTGTTTCGATTGCATCGATTTCAACAGGAATTGGATGTACAATCCTCAGCCTCCTAAGATTTAAGGGATATGTAGTCATTCCGGTCGTCCCCTCGATCGTTTGCCATTTGTTTGTAATGGTGACGTCCATCTGGATGCTGGAGTACCTCTTGCGACCGCGAGTAAAACAGGCTTTTAGCGCGTTGACCGATTAGCCCGGCGATAACTCCCGGCGGGATCGATGAGCGAAACGCGGAAGACAAGGCAACTTCAGGTGAAGATCGACCGCGTGCACGAGGCCAGGATGAAGGCCGAGCAGATCCGTCACCATCGCGTGCGTCGTCACTGCGATCACCGGAGTAACTGGTGATGTCGGTTCTTTGCGTATCCATGCGGCCAGGGATAGACCATTCTCTGAGCCGAGTTGCAGGTCGAGAAGGACCGCCTCCGGTGGCTGACTCTTGAACGCGGCAAACGCTTGTTCCAAATTCTCCGCGAGAATACGTTGCTTCATGATTTCCCCGCGAGGGCCGGGGGCACCGCTCGCTGCAGCTGCCTAATCAGCGCATCTTGCCATCGTTCTTGCTTACAGAAAAATGCTCCTGTATTAGTCCGAAGGTATTCCTTCTCCGCTGCGGTTAAATCCTTGCTCGTGAGCACGAAGACGGGGAGATCGGCTGTACGAGAATCACCCCGCCATTCCGCGAGCAACTGGAGTCCGCTCAAATTCGGCATAATCAAGTCGAGAATTACGAGTTCCGGCAAAGAAGCCGCCACTTGGTCCCGGGCTTCAAAGCCGTCAGCCGCGGTGGTCACGACATATCCATGCTTGGACAGCATTTCGGCGATGAATTCGCGCGTCGGCGCATCATCATCGACCACCAGAATCGGCCGCGTTCTTCCCGTCTGCCCACGAAGATTCAGACAGCGTTCCACGGCAGCCAGCAGCGTTGCCTTCTCGACGGGCTTGACGATGTATTCATCCGCGCCGAGCAGCGCTCCGGTTGCTGGCTGATCAACAGCCGTAACTATAAGTACGGGAATCTTGGCCGTGCGAACATCACTTTTCAAGTCGGACAAGAGCTCCCACCCATTGATGGGTTTCATCATGATATCTAGTGTGACGGCGTCGGGTTGCAGTTCGGCGGTCATTTCCACGGCATTCGCTCGGTTGTCACAAAACAGCACTTGGTAACCCGAAGAGACAAGCTGTGAGTGGAGGAGTTGTGCCGCCGCCAAATCATCCTCGATGACGAGGATTCGCGGCGATCCACTTGGCTTCAGTCCCGACTTGGTATTGGGAATCTCTTCTCTCTGTAAGGTTGGCGTGATCGGTAGAGTGAAGTAAAAGCAACTTCCCGAGCCCGGTTGGCTTTCAAGTCCGACCCGACCGCCATGCAATTCAACTAACCGGAGGGTAATGGCTAAGCCCAAACCCGTGCCTTCCGAGGTCTTGTCGGATTGCCGCAACCGATGAAAAGCCTCAAAGATGCGTTTTTGCTCTTCAAGGGGAATACCCGGACCCGAGTCGCGGACCTCCACGCGGACGACATCGCCGAGCTTATGGGCCGCAAGTTCAATCTTTCCACCTTCCGGGGTGAACTTGATTGCGTTACCAACTAGGTTCATCAGCATTTGTTTGAAACGCATGGCATCGGCTCGGACACTTAGATCTAGCGAGGAGTTCACCACCAACGTCTGGGACTTCTTGTCGGCCAGCGGACGCAAGCAGTCGAAAACTTCGGCAAAAGACGGATGGACTGGTACGCTTTCAATCGCCAACTCCAAACGTCCTGCCTCGATCTTGGACAGGTCTAAAATGTCGTTGATCAACCGGAGAAGGTGCCGGCCCCCCGTGTTAATGTGGGCCACATAGCGCCGTTGACGATCATTTAGGGGCCCGTAACGCTCTTCGCTCAACAAGTCGGAAAAACCCATCACTGCATTCAGTGGAGTGCGCAACTCGTGGCTCATCGTCGAAAGGAACTGATCCTTAAACTTATTCGAACGTTCGGCTTCTTCTTTCGCACGCACCAGGCCTTCCTGCATCTGCTTAAACTCGGTAACGTCGCGTGCCACTGCATAGATCAATTGCTGCTCGTCGAAAGGCGTTGCGTTCCACATCAGCCACTTATATGAACCGTCTTTGCACAGATACCTGTTTGTAAAGGCAACAATGTCCCCTTTTGTCCTGAAGTTCTCGGCTCTCTGAATAGTGGCTTCTCGGTCTTCTGGATGCACGAACTCCGAGTATGGCCTGGCCATCAACTCTTCCGTGCTGTAGCCGAGTGTTTTCTGCCAGGCGGGATTAAGGCGTTTAAAGTAGCCGTCGTAGCCGGCTATACATATCATGTCGATCGAAAGCGTGAAAACCCCCTCCAGTTCTTCGCGAGCCTTCTTGAGATCGGTGATGTCCCGAAAAACCAATACCACCCCAAGGTTTTCTCCTGCGGCCGTTACAATGGGAGCCGCGCTATCTTCAATGTCAAATTCTCTACCTTTCTTTGAGATCAACAGGGTGTGGTCGGCCAGACCAACTACCTTCCCCTCCCGGAAGACTTTCTTGACCGGGTTCTCGACAGGACCTCGCGTCTCCCCGTTTACAATATTGAGTACCAGGTCTATGGACTTGCCTTGAGCTTCTTCCAGAACCCAACCGGTAAGTGACTGGGCGACGGAATTCATGAAGGTTACCGCGCCGTTCATGTCAGTGGCGATTACCGCGTCGCCGATACTTCCGAGAGTGGTTGACAACCACTTCTCACTTTTTGTTAGAGCGCCTTGTACCCGTTTGCGTTCGGCCAGTTCGCGACTCAGCAGTCCGAAACACAACACCAAGAGCAAAATGCTTACAAGAGTGCCAACGGTGATGGCGGTGGTTGACCTCGCCACGCTCTCGCTCGTTTCCTGCGTCCGGACTCTCAACAAATCATTCTCTTCGTCTGCCATGTCTGCAATTTGGGAACGGATTTGATCCATCCATTGCTTACCGGAGCCCTGCAAAACTACTTGGTTTGCGGACGCTACTGCTCCCTGTCTGCGCAGGTCGATTGTACTTTGAAGTTCCGCCAACTTCCGCTCGATGAGCGGTTCCAAAGCTTGGATTCGCTTCTGCTGGTTCGGATTGTCGGAAGTGAGATCCTTCAGATGGCCCATCACCTGGTCGAGATTTTTGATTGAAGCACGGTAGGTATCGAGGTAGGCGTCATCTCCCGTGAGAAGATAGCCTCTCTGTCCTGTTTCTGCGTCGACGAGCCGGGCTTCCGTCTCGTCGAGTGTACGCAATACCTCGTAGGTGTGCTTTTGCAAGCCCGCGGCTACGGCGAATCGTGTTGTATTTCGATATGACCCCCAGCCAGCGCATACAAGAATTACCGCTGCGGCAACGAAGCCCCAACCAATGAAGAGTCTTTCCATTTTCCATTGCATCGTTTTGTCGTCCTGGCGCGGGCACCGATCTCGCGATAAAGAAGCATGTAGACGCAAAATGGGCCGGCGAATCTTGCGAAGAACTGCATGTAATATTTTAGTCTCTAGGTGGGATTAGCCGGTCTAGTTTCGCCAGCCAATAAATCGATGAGTTAATACCTGTCTCGAGGGAAGGCGCGCTTGCACAAGAAGCGGTTCATCATGCGGCCAGCAGTGGCAAGCCCGCATAGAACATCTTGCGCCTGCAGATTACTGTTTCAAATACATACCCCTCGACGCGCACCTAACAATGCACATGCTTGGAATGTCCAAATCGAGTGCTCGCCTCGGGAACTGGTTCGTATTCGCTGTTGTAACGGCCACCGTTCTGGCTCTTGCATTGGTTGTAATTGGAAACTTCATATTTTGGAGTGGCAGGAACCATAGAACGTTTCGTGATTTTATATCTTCGATGACCCAAGCTTTTGCACAAGTGAATTGTCTAGCGCCTTATGGTGCGGATCGTTCGGGCCTATATGATTGCCACTCGCGGATTTGTTCGGACACCTGAGTCTTCTCGCGCTCGTCTGTCGCATTTTCCCACCGACGCCGAAGCTCTTCGAGTCGGACGTCCACACTCGTCCTGATTTGCGTACTGGCTTGTCGGGGTTACTGTATCCCATGTTCAAATCGCTCCTCTTTTGATTTGGGAATATCCACTGCTCATAAAATGGCCCAGAAGAGAGAATGTGCAAGGAAGTAATAAAACGACAGTGCTAAGGCGCTTCTTCACCTTGAGCATTGTAGCGATTTCCCCAAAATTCGGGGGACGAGTCTTGAAATTCGACGCCGAGTTTATACCATCCAGTCGAATCCAGATTTCCACCCCACACCACGCGTCCTCTTGTTTGCAATCCCGTGTCGGGGTTTTTGATGCTGAGGTCACTGCCCACAGTCAGGTTAACGGGAGAAAGAATCAAAGCTCCATGAAGATTTATCGCTCCCGTCAATGCCGGCTGGGGCTCTCCATCCGATTGAATCTCTAATGGTATGCTTGCCAAGATACGGCGGCTTCGTCTTTGCTCTCTCATGAACTAGAGCGTATGAGAATCGCGATGCTAACTCAACTTTTAGGACGCCCCCCGAAGATCGAGGTGGAGAGAAAACGGTGTAACTCGCGAGTTATATCTAAAATGCGCGTTGCCTGTAAAGCACCTGGGCAGCCGGACAGCCTAGACAAAAATATTTCTCGATAGCAGTCGGGTTGTTCGTGGCTGGCACGGATAACCGGACACCCTTCTGTACCATTACTCGACTTCCCAGGCGAATGCGTCCGTCGGGCAAACTTGCGCTAGCCTTGAACGCAGCGCCTGCTGAAAAACTTTTGTTATCCTTCGATCAAAGAGACCAAACTTGGCCCAAAAAGAACCAACGAAACCCCACATGCAGAAAACGTCATCTTGTTGAATTCAAAACTATCCGATTGAATCGGCTATGGTTGTGAAATCCGGGGTGAGTGACTTAAAATCCCCTGTCTCTTACGGGACTTGTGGGTTCGACCCCCACCCCTGGCCCCAGTTCTGATCACTCTGAGCGGCGAGAAAAGAAACGTATTCTTGGAAAAGAATTCTCAAAAGAGGTGCCCGTATTACGGCGGTCTGCAAGCATTCAAAAAATATGAGACTTACCGTATCATCGCAGAACATATAAATCGGGCTATCCGTGACAAAAACCCAGAAATCGCCAAGATGACCTTAAGAGAGAAAGTCTTTCCCACTATAGATGCGGTTGTAGCGGACATACCCGACGGCGCGACGATCATGTTTGGAGGGTTCGGCGGGGCGGGCTTTCCGAACAACCTGATTCAAGGACTTGCAAGGCAAGGCGCGCGCGATCTTGGCGTGATCAGCAATAATTGCGGTACCGGTGAAGGCGAGCTAGGAATCCTTTTCAAGAACAAGCAGATTCGCAGAGTGGTCGCGGCGTTTCCCGGGCCCGGCGCAAAGTATTTTCAGGAACAATTTGATGCCGGAAAAATCGAGCTGGAACTTGTGCCGCAAGGAATTCTGTGCGAACGCATGCGCGCGTTCGGGGCGGGAATCCCGGCGTTTTTCTCGCCGGTTGGCGTCGGAACGGAAGTCGCGCGCGGCAAGGAAGAACGCCTTATCCGAGGGAAACGCTACATCCTCGAGCAAGCGCTTGGCGCGGACTATGCGTTCATTCGCGCATATCGCGCGGACCATATGGGAAACTTGATCTATCGCAAAGCGGCGCGGAATTTCAATCCGATTATGGCTACTGCCGCCAAATCCACGATCGTCGAAGTGGAGGAAATACTTGCCACGGGAGCGCTCGATCCCGAGGCAATCATTACGCCATCGATATTTGTCGATCGCATAGTTCAGGCTCCGGGGAAACGATATGTCTAGGGTCCGGCTCACGCGAGAACAGATTGCAGAACGGTCCGCCCTGGAATTGCCCGACGGTGCTTACGTGAATTTAGGCTGGGGAATTCCAAATCTTATCGCCTCTTATGTTCCCGCGGATGTAACCGTATATTTCCACAGCGAAAATGGCATTCTGGGGATGGGGCCGCGCGCGAAACCTGGCGAAGAGGATTTCGATCTTGTCGATGCGATGAAGGTCCCGGTGACTCTATTGCCGGGTGGCGCATATTTCTCGCAAGATGACGCGCACGTGATGACGCGCGGCGGCCATCTGGATATCTGCATTCTCGGCGGACTTCAAGTGTCGGAGCGCGGCGATCTCGCGAACTGGCGCGTTCCGGGCGCAAAAGGCGCCGGCGGGATCGGCGGTGCGATGGACATTTCGGTCGGCGCTCAAAAGCTGATTGTCACGATGGAGCACACCGCAAAAGACGGCTCGCCGAAAATCGTCAGGACTTGCAGCTATCCACTGACAGCGATTGAGTGCGTGGACACCATTATCACCGACGTTGCGGTGATGGACGTGACGCCGGAAGGCCTGGTACTCCGCGAGGTTGCGCCTGGTTTTACTCCGGAAGAAGTGCAAGCGCTGACCGAACCGAAATTGCGTTATTCGGTGAACGTGCCGGTAATGGCTCTAAAGCCACGCTGAGGTTCCACCGAACAAATTTGGCTGTCGGGATTCCGAACAGCGCATATCCGCGCGCGCCTTTCCAGTGTATTATTTTCAAACCATGGGCACCGAGCAGTCTGAACGGCAGCGTCCGATTACGTATTGGATCGGCGAAGGCGGCGGATGGTTGTTGCGCCATGTTGTAAGCGGCCTGGCGGCGACTGGAATTACGCCGAACATGTTCACGTTCTTAGGACTCGCGGTGAATTCCTGGGCGGCCGTGCTGTTCGCCATGGGACGATTCCGTCAAGCCGCGGCCGTGCTTTTTCTGGCGGGATTTCTCGACATGGCCGATGGACAAGTGGCACGACGCGTCGGCCGGGTTACCGCGTTTGGCGCTTTCCTGGATTCCACGCTCGACCGCTATTCGGATCTCGCTCTTTACATGGGGCTGGTTGTTTATTACACGCTGATCGGAAGATCGTTTTACATGGCGCTGGCGGCTGTGGCGATGGCCAGTTCATTCATGGTGAGTTATTCGCGCGCGCGTGCGGAATCCCTGATTCCCTCTTGTAAAGTTGGTTTCATGGAGCGGCCGGAGCGGCTGGTGCTGTTGATCATCGGCGGCGCCTTCAACCGCATGGCGCAAGTGCTCTGGGTGATTGCAACGATTTCGACGATCACCGTAATTCACCGCGTTGTTTACACCTGGCAGGAACTCCGGGCAGGTCGCACTCTCCCGGACCTCAACGCCACCTAGAATTTCTCCGGGGGATTTTCTTTCAAAGATTCTTCGACTGGCGCAGCGACAATCTTTTGCACTTCTTGCCGCAGAGCGTCTAGTTCAGCGCGTTCGATGTTCGAGGTTTCGATCGTAGCGTGAAGGTACACTGTAATTTTCCCCGGATACAGCATCCAGTGTCCGGTCCTAAAGAATTGATATGAGCCAGCGATGCTGACCGGCACGATGGGAACGCCGTATTTTTGCGCGAGATTGAAAATTCCCTTTTTGAAATCACGGACGCGGCCATCGCGCGTGCGACCTGCCTCAGGAAAAGCAATTAAGCTGACGCCTGAATCCAGCGCGATTTTCGCGCGCTTGGTCATGAGCTCCAGACCCGCGCGGCTAGGCTCATCGGGTACCGGGATGTTGCCGAACCGGCCCATCATCCAACCGTAAATGGGAATCTTGAAATGTGAACCGAGCTCGAAACCGCGCAAAAATTGCGGAATGGCCGAGTACACCACGAATGGATCAAAAATATTCACATGATTGCAGACAAAGATACTCGTGCGCTTGAGATCGAAGCCGGGCGCGCGGTGGACCTCAAATTGCACGCCGATCAGTCGCAGAATGTTTCGAAAAAATAGCCGTTGTGGCGCGTCATTCCTTCGCGGATCTATAAAAATAGCGAGAACGATGAGAAGAATGCATACCACCGCGAAATGAATGCCGCTAATAGCCCACAAGAGTAGCGCACGAATGGTGAGATAGGTCTTTCTCATACGATCGCGTCAAATGCGCCCGGCAGAATTTCCAGAGAGCGGCACTGAAGGTTCAAAATCTCGCCATCGATCATTACGTTCACGGGCCCATCGAGACCGAACTCAACCTGCTTGGCAGCGGCGCGGAAGGCGAGCGGATGCTCGATGTGAGCGCCGGTAAACAAGCCGGGAAAATTCTTCAGTAAATTGAACCGCTTCACCGGAGCCCAGCGAACGTACTCGATAAAGCCGTCCGTCGCATCCGCTTTGGGTGCAATCATCATTTTGCCACCGGTAAATTTGCTGTTGCTGAAGGAGATAAATAGCACCGGATTGCGATTCCACTCCTGCTCGCGACTGAGGCGGTGCGGAAACGCAAGTTGCTTCAGTTCGATCAGGTGCGTGAATACGGCGAAAATATAACCAAGCTCGCCCCAACGCTTGAAACGCCGATTGGCCGTCTCGCCAACATCGGCGGGAAAGCCCAGACTCAGCAGATTTATAAAGAAGAGGTCTCCCTGCGTGTGCTCGAGACGGATCACATCACAGGCGCGGCGTTTTCCGGTTTTCAACGCTTCCAGCGTGTGCTCAACGCCTCGAACGCTGAAATCCCTCAGGAAGGAGTTTCCCGTCCCCAGCGGCAAAAAGCCAAGGGCGATGCGGCCCCCCGGAGCGCCAGCCTCGGGAAATAAACCGTTAATGATCTCAAAGGAAGTTCCGTCCCCGCCAACAGCCAGAAAATTCCGAAAGCCCTTTCGATAAGCTGCCCGAGCGATGTCGGAAGCTTCTCCCCGGCGCGTAGTTTCCTCGACCACCAAATCTATTCCGGCCCTCCGAACGCGGCCGAGAGTAGCATGCGCAAATCTCCGGCATCGTCCGTTGCCCGCCGCGGGATTCACGATGGCGAGAAAGCTGGGCTGACCCTGGCCAGGTCCGCTTGGGCGAGAGGGCAGGCTCACAGAGGTGCCACTGCGGAGCGCTCGAGGTTCTCGCGAATCTGCTCTGCTAATTCGCCGCGCTTGATTTTCATCGATGCCGTAAGCGGGAAATCCCGATCCCAGGCCAGATATCCGTGGATACGTTTGTAATTTGTAAGCCGGCGATTTCGCGCGGCTAGATTCTCGATCAAATCTGCGGTGACTGTTTTTCCGGCTTCCGGGTGCAGCACGATAATCAACTGTTCGCCCACCATCGAACGCGCCGGCCACAGATAGTTTGCCGCAAACACGCAGAATTCCTTGACCGCGAGGCCCTCAAAGGCAGTCTCGACATCCTCGGGGTAAATATTCTTCCCCTCCTCGGTGACGATCATATTTTTCTTGCGGCCAAACAGCTGCAGATGGCCGCTGGGGTCCAGGCGGCCCAAATCGCCGGTCATCAGCCAGCCATCCACGATCGTTTGCGCGGTCATTTCGGGGTCGTCGAGATATTTCGACATAATGGTCTTGCCCTGCACGGCTACTTCGCCAATTCCCTCGACATCAGCGTTCAGGATTTTCACCCTAATCCCCGGCAGCGGTTTCCCGACAGTGTTGGCGCGAAATGGCTTGAAATCATTCACCGTGATGACTGTGCCGGCTTCGGTGCAGCCATATCCGTTTCCCACCGGTATTCCGAGATCGTAAAAAAACTGGAGTGTGGACGGTTCGGTGAAGGCTCCGCCAACAAAGAACGCGCGCAACTCGCCGCCAAACGCGTGGTGCACCTGCCCCAAGAGCGTCCGGCTCAGCTTCACATTGGGCTTCCCGCGTGTTAGCGCGCGATTCGTCTTTATCAATGTGTTCAGAACCGCGCGGCGGCCTTTCGGCAAATCAGCGAATCGCTGCCGCAAGCCGCGTTCAAGACTCTTCAGAACCGTCGGAACGAGGGTCATGTACGTAATTTTGTATCGGGTGAAAGCCTCGCGAATATATTCCGGACGAAGTGTACGCAAATGTACAACTGCCGCGCCGCACGTAAAAGGGCCGATGAAGCCGATCATGAAATCAATTGCGTGATTCGTCGGCAAAATGCTCAGATAACGCACAGCGGGCGAAAAAGGATATAGCGCGGTCAAAGCCATGCACTGTTCCAGATAATTCTCATGCGTAAGGACGCAGCCCTTTGGACGCCCTCCGGTGCCCGAGGAATAGACGATGCAGGCGGCGTCCTGCCGGCTGCGCGGTATGAAATCCGGTGCGCGCTCGCTCTTGAACTCCTCCCACCGTTTCGCTCGGCCTAGATCGGCGCCGCTAGGAGCCTCCGTTACAACCACCTCGCGCGCAGCGAGATCCTTGAGCCCGTCGGCTTGCATGATCGCGCGCCAAAGATGATATTCGACAATCAGAAATTCGGCTTTTGAGTGTGCGAGTAGCTGAAGCTGCTCGGCGGCCGTAAGTTTGTAATCCAGCGGAACAAGTACGCCGCCGCAGAAGAAAATCGCGTAAGCGGAAATCAGCCATTTCGACTGATTGGTCATGATAATCGCAGCGCGCGTGCCGCTCTGCAACCCGGCATACTGCAATGCGCTCGCTAGTGGCAATGCGGCTCGCTTGAACTGGTTGTAAGTTAAGCGAACCTTTTCGCGCTCGCGGTCTGCCTCGATCAGGCAAAGCTCGTCGGGCCAGCGCTCGAGGGCCGCGCGCAAAGCTTCACCGAGGGATTGATATTCGCGGAGGTCCAGCATCAGAGACGCAATTGAATGCGCTCGGCGAGCGTGCGGAAGTCGCTGACGCCCTGCAGTTCGTAATCAGGAAGCTCAATATGGAAGTGGTGTTCGATTCGCGTGAGCAAGTCGAGCGCCTGCAAGCTGTTGATGCCGAGCTTTTTGAAGAAATCGTCGTCGGGAGTCAGTTGCTCCCGCGGGACTTTGAAATGTTCGGCTGCGAGCCGCAGTACTTCGTCGGTGGTGCTCTGTAAGGAGCTCATATCTACTATGTTGCCACAAATGGAGTGCAATGTGCCTTGGTTCGACGTCAGAAGCTAGGGCAAATAGGGCAGCGCGTCCTTGCTTTCGACAAACTTTCGCAGTCCTTTTTCAACAGCCGGCCGCATGAAAAGTTCGCAGAAAATTTCAATTTCGCGGCGCAGTTCGTCGTAGGGAATCGGCTTGATGAAGCGTTTGGCGGCAAGAGCTGTGTTGCGGTCGAATTTTTTCAGTTGCGCTGCTGTCTGGCGCGCCACGCGCAAAGCGTCTCCTTCGGCCGTGACTTGGCTGACGATCCCCGCGGTTTGAGCTTTGGCCGCGTTGATGCTACGGCCGGTGAGAACCAAGTCGCGAACCACTCCGTTTCCCAGATCGCGTTTGAGCCGCGGAATCCCGCCGAATCCCGGTATCAATCCCAAGCGCAGCTCTGGAAAACAGAAGCGCGCCATTTTGTCCGCGATGATCAGGTCGCAGGTGAGCGCCAGTTCGAAGCCGCCGCCAAAGGTGAGGCCGTTCACGGCGGCTATGGTCGTGAAAGGAGCTTCGTCGAGAGCGTTCATCACTGCGTGAATTCGCTCGATGAAATCTCGAAGGCCGCTGAGACGTTCTGCACCGGTAACCTGTTGTGAGAGACGAAAAAGTTCGCGAAGGTCGCCGCCAGCGCAAAAGCCTTCGGAGCGTGCGCTTGAGATGATCAAGGCGTGCGCTTCGGCCCTCAAGGATGCCAGAGCGGAGACAAATTGTTCGAGCTCTGCGAGCATGGCCAAGCCGATTTCGTTGCAAGGCGGGTAGTCGAGCGTGAGTTCAATCGCTCCGTCCTCAACCCGCCAAGAGAGCGCCTTGCCTGGAAAGGTTTTCATGCCGTCTTCTTTTGGTAGAGCAGTTCGATCTCGGCCGCGAAACGCGACGCGATTGCGTCGCGCTTGAGCTTACCATTGGTAGTCAACAAGCCGTTCTCCGGGCTCAATGGCTCCGCAAGAATCGTAAACGCTCGAATCTGCTTGTAGTGCGGTAAGTCGCTATTGAGTTGTTCGATCGCGAATTGGACGTGCGCTTCCGACAACCCATTGGAAGGATTAGCCGTCACCAATGCCGCGAGAAAACTTCGTTGATTCCCGACAAGGATAATCCGTTGCGCTTCCGGAACGTGCCGAGCCAGTTCCTCTTCGAGCGGCTCCGGGGCGATATTGTGACCCGAATTCAGAATAATGAGGTTTTTGAGGCGGCCAGTAATGCGCCAATACCCGGCGGCATCCACCTCTCCCTGATCACCGGTATGAAACCAACCGTCTTCGAGCGCCTTTGCCGTTTCCTGCGGCCGCTGCCAATAGCCTGGAAAAACATTCGGGCCGCGAGCTAAAATCTCCCCATTTTCGCCGAGCTTCATTTCGACGCCGGGGACCGAGAGGCCCACGCGGCCGGGCGCAACCCGCAGCGGATCGTCCAGCGTGCAGATCGCGGTCGTTTCTGTGAGTCCGTATGCTTGCAGCACAGGTATTCCCAGCATCATGAAAAACAACTGCGTTTCCATCGACAGCGGAGCGGAGCCGCAAATCAGCGCCTTTAACTTAGGCCCGATGCTCCGACGAATCTCCGGAAACATAATTCTTCTTGCGAGCCATAGCCACCACAAGTCGAACAATGGCGAGTCGTTATTCTGCTGGCGCAAATAGCTTTGCTGCGCGCGCGAAAAGACAAACGCCGCAAATCCTCCGCGCTTCAGAATAGTCTCCATGATTTTGGCGCGCACGCGTTCGAGCAGGGTAGGGACGTTCAAAAAGTAATCGGGCGTTGCCAGTTTCAAATCGTCGGAAAGTGTGGAGAGGTCGGTCGAAAGAGTCAGGACGCTGTTGCGAGACAAGGCTGTGAGCAGCAAGATCCAAGAGGCTGCGAAGCAGAAAGGTAAATAGTGAAAAATATCGTCCGGCCCTTGCGCGGCATGTTGCCCCATAAGCTGATCGAGCCGCGCGTTCGTGCACCCGAGCATGAAGTTGGCATTCGCCGCATTCAGCATGACGCCCTTGGGCTCCCCCGACGTTCCTGAAGTGTAGATAATCGCCAGCACATCGGAATCTGCGTGATGCTTTGGCGGCGTGGGCTTCACAGTTTCCCCGGTAAAAATGGTGTCCAACAAGGTAATGTGCGGGGCGCCTGGCCACTGTTTTTTGATCTCGGCGGAAAGCGCAGCATGGGAACAGCAGATTCTAGCCGGCGATGAATCTTTCATCATGCCAACGAGTTCGGCGGGGGCTTGGCGCGAATACAACGGCACCACGGTGATGTCTTCGGACATCATCGCGAGATCGAGTGCCACCCAACGAATGTTATTGGAAGCGAGCAGAACGCATCGGTCACCTGTTCTCATTCCGCGCGCGATCAGGAAGTTGCGGGCCTCTTGCACCATCGCCAGCAATTGGTCTCCCGATAGGGAGATTATTCTGCCGTCGCGTATTTCACGCAGAACAGGTTTTCCGGCCGCCTGTTGCAGCCGTTCGAAGATGTTTTCCAAAAAAGTCATGCTAGGCAACCTTCAACAAGCCAATACTCCGCGGTGTTCTTCAAGCAATTTGCACAGAGCCGAGCTGAGCGGCGGCAGGTAATCCTGCCACGCCAGGACTCCACTGCGAATGGGAAATCCGGGATATCGCCTGGCGACTAGCTCTTCGAAATACACGCCCATGCGCGCCATCAATTGCAAGTTGCGGGCGACGGTTCGCTTGAGAGCATCTCGGGTTTCTTCCGTTTGCGAATCAAGTATCCGGAGCGATGCCACGATTCTATCTTCCAGGTCGGGATCGTCCACTCGCGACAGCAGATTATCGTGTCCTCGCTCGCGCATCAGGTTGCGGATGCGCTCGTCCATGGTCACGCCAGCCGAGGGGACCCCCGCGGGCATGGACGTTACAATCGCGTGGTAGCGCGAAGAAAGCATTCGATCGCAGCTCCGCAAGATGCTGACGATTTCGTACATGTCATATCTGTCCGACGCAAAGATGGGAGCGCCGCCCAGCTTTTGCGCCACCCGCCCACAAGCATCACGGTCGAGCATCTCCATGGCTACCAAAATCGGGAAAACCGCGCGTGACTCCTGGTAGCGCGCAACGCCGTTGGCCATCGCGGTTAAATATTTTTCGTATGCCGCGTCAACCTCGCGTCCTGAGCGATGGAAATAAATCGTGCGGTAGTAGCTATCCTTATAAGCGCCGGCCGATCGGTGCGCGAGCCATTTGGCGATCGATGCCTTTACCGGCCACCAGAATGGATTGATAGGACAGACAGCGAGCACCGGCGTTTTTCCGTCCCAGCCAGCCTCCCGCAGCGCTTTGCGGCCGTACTCCGGCCCGAGCGGCTCAAATGTCCACGCAGTATCGGTCCCCAATTCTGTGGGAACGCCCAGTTTGCCTAGAACGCCTTGCGACTCGATGTTGCGAGTGATCACCAGGGAATCGCGGCAATAGCGTTTGCACATCTTCCGCAGCACCGGGTCCATTTCACCGGCTTCAGCGCCAAAAGCGACGCTCAGCTTGTTTTGGGCCGCGGCAATACCCAGCGCACCGATCATCATTGTAGTGAGGGCGTTGGCAAATTTGCTTTTGAACATGGAGCCTTCGCAGGCCACCACGCCGTCGTTTTTTCTGACTTCAGAGAGTAGGAATGGAGGGAAGACATCCGGCAAGTGCACTTGTTTTGCATCGCCGAAATACCCCCGTGTAAGCTCGAAATTCTGGGACATAACGCTAAGGGTGATGTTCTCCGAACCCAAGATGCGCCGCACCTGCCGAAGGATTTCTTCCACGCGCACATCGGAGCCGGTATTGCGCGTGCCGTTGTAGCCCGCGAAAAGCAGCTTCAACTTTGTGCCCGGCTTCCACGCTTCACCCGCACCAAGCATCCATTCGAATTTATTGAATTCAATCAGGCCGCTGACCCAGGCCTCCAGAACGAGGTCGGTCATCGCCGCAAATCTCGCGCACCGCTAGGCTCTTGCGACGGGTTGTGGGCGGTTGCTTCCGAGGGCCAGTCGCGATACTTGTACAAAAAATTATTTTCGCGGCTGAATCGAAGCAGCGGAAAACAGTAGTTCGAAAACGGGGCGGGACGCCGACCCATTTCTTCAATCACGCGGCTGTTGTCAAACACCGTATCCCACACGAGGTAGGGCAGAAATACCTTCATCAGCGTCGCCAGCCCGCCAATTTTTCCGGCGCGGCCCGCCAGTGCGTTCACCATTTTGGATGAGGGGCCTTCCAGACTCGGCGCGAAGACAGGTCCACGCTTTCCTTGGGCTTTGGACAGAGCATCGGTCAATTCCACAAATGTTTCAGAGTCCGTGCCCGACGATAAGTGATAGATCTCGTGGGCTGGCCGGTCTTTCTGGTGCAACCTAGCGATCGAGTCGGCAACGAAGTCCACCGGCACGATATCGATGCGAGCCGTAGGGCGAAAGGGAAGCGCAGGAAGCCCGGCTAGGAAAACGAAGGCGCGAACCATATCGAATTGGTTCGTCTCCGGGCGGCGGCTGTCTCCCAGGACGATGCTCGGGCGGAAAATCGTTCGTTGAACATCCGGCAGCAATTGGCGCACCATATGCTCGCAGAATTTTTTTGTCCGCGCGTAGGGATCGTAGTCCGAGCGGTTCCAATCGATCGCAGTGTCTTCCTGGACCACCTCGTGCGCACGCTGCCCCGCAACGGCAACTGTGCTCACATGGCTGAATCGCCGCAACCCGTGATGATCCCGCGCTCGCGTGGCGAGCTGGATTACCTCCAACGTGCCGCGCAGATTCACGTTGAGGCAGCTTTTCTCCGACCTGCGGTTCAGCGATGCGGCGCAATGAACGATCGAATCGGTGTTATGCACCAGCCGTGTGTAGTCATCGTCAGCGAGCCCGAAATGCGGATCGGTTAGATCGCCCAGAGAAAAACTGATGCGCGAATTCAGATATTCTTCAAACCGCGCGAAGTCCAAGTGCAATTGCAGGGATCGCCAAAGTCGCTCGCCCGCTTCTTGCTCGCTGCGGGCGCGAACCAAAAGATTCAGCCGCTCGGAATGATCCGTAAGCAGGTTCGACGCGATATGTGCGCCGATATATCCGGTGGAACCGGTCAGGAGGATAGCCACGATTTAGGTCAGGAAGCCGAAGTGGAAGCCGAACTCGCCGCTTCCGCGGCATTCGCCCCGCTTTGCGCCGCGAGCTGCACGGAGCGCCGGGGACGAGGTTCCAGCGGGCGTCCTTCGATGAGAGGATAGCACCACTTCCGCAGAGCAGGAATGTGCACGTTGATCCAATAATCCCACCAATCCAGAGCGCGCGAATCATAACCGAAATCGGCTTGCTCGGTGGGCGGCAATGCAGCGCTCAGACGTTCCACATTTACGGCCTCGAAGTTGTGATCGTTGTGCAAAATGAACGGCTCAAATAGTGAAACTAGCTTGATTACCTTCTCCAGTTCGCGCTCTTGACGGGCCAGAGGAGGACGCGAAGCAAACGGCTCCACGGTTCGATTGATCGCTTGCACCACAGCCTTCTGCGCGGGGGCTGAAAGCTTCTCGTAACGTGACTTGGATACCGGAATCGCGTCGAATTTCAAGCGTAGCCGGTGATTTAGCCCCGTCTGCGCGCGATAAAACTTCCGGTGGCCCAAGCCGGTCAGCTCGATCGACCGGCGCATATCGCACCGATTCGCGATGGAAGTAGCGAGTTGATAGACTTGCGCGTGCCTGCGCGAGATAAGCGCGGCGGCGATCAAGGTCATACCGCGGCACACCAGGTCTACCGGAATCAAGTCCAGAGACTTGCTTTCATTCGTCGGAAGCTGGCGGAAAAAAGTTCCGAGCAGATAAGAAAGCGAGGCAGACGTGTTGATACCCTCGTTCCAGCCCCGGAAAGGTCTTTCGATGGACGATTCCACGATCGCCGGCCGCACCACCGCGATCGCGGCGTTCGGATTCTGTTCCAGGAAGTTCTGGATTAGCGATTCCGACATGCTTTTTGTGAACGTATAAGTGTTTGGCCATCCAAGCTCATTCGCGCGCCGTGTGGCCGCATCGGTCAAAGTGTCACGAAGCCATCGCACGCGATTCTTGCGAATTTGATTTTCAAGCGCGGTGCCCTGAAGATTCTTGGCCGCGTGTTCCTTCTTTAGCGCTGCGCGGCGAAGCTCTTCGGCCACTTCATCGGATTCGGCTCGCTTTTCCGTCTCACGGACCAGCCCTTCGAGCGACTGCAATTCTTTCTCTGCGTCATAATCGCGCAGCCCGGCCGGAGTGTAATTGTTCGGAAGCTTTTCCAGGATTCGGCCATCGCGCCGGCCGATCACGTAGCAGGTGGAGAGATGCAGCAGCGCTGCGCGGTCGCATTCACGCAAGAAATTCAACAGGTGAACCGTGGAGTGAACATTCATCGCCAGCGCATCGCGCAAATCGGGGTTAAAGTCCGTCAGCCCAGAGCTATTGACGATTACATCCACCGAACGCGCAAGCTGCCGGCGCACTTCCGGCGCAAGCCCGAGGTCCGGCTTACTGACGTCGCCATCCACGACCTCGATCCGTTCGCGCAAGAATTGCGCGAAGTGGTCGCCGTGTTGGTCAGCTAAGGGCTCGAAAACCGGGGACTCCTCGAGGACGCGCTGAAATCGCTGAAGAGAAGTTACCGTTCGATTATGACGGACCAGCAGGTAGATTCGACCGATCTCCGGCAGATCCGTCAGCAAATTTGACAGCCAAACCTTGCCGATGAACCCGGTCGCGCCAATCAGCAGGATGTTTTTCCCGCGGAAAGTCTCGCGCACTGAAAAAGGTCCCAGACCGTTTCGGAAATCAAAATGAACCACCGGCAGGTGAACCTTTGGCGCGGCGCGCTCGTCGGCTTGGATCGCCTCATCCAACAATACCGGATTTTTGGTGAAGCCTAGGATCCGTATCAGCGCTTCACGGGAAACGTGGCCGTCGGGCTGCCTTCCGGTAATTTTTGCGAAAGCGCCGCGCGGGCGAATCACCGGGTCGAGCAAGCGTCCGGTGGCGATGCCGTCGCGGAAATCGAGGCGATTGCAAATGATTTGCCGAACGCCAAGATGCTTCGCGAGAGGCCGCATCACGTGGTCCAGCCCCTGGCTCACCAGAACGACCGGTTCGCCCGCAGCCATCGCCTTGATGAGGTTCTCAACGCCTTCCTTTTTCAGGCGAGGCTTCAGGAAGTATTCGAAGAATTCCTCGCCCAGCAGGTCCAACCGGTCGCGGCTCACCCCGCGTAAAACGCTGTGCAGCAGCCGGGTCGCGAACACGCGGTTCGTGCAGTAAAGGAACGGTCGCGCGATGGCGAGAAATGCCATGCCACCCCGGCGCGTCCACCGTTGCAAAAATGTCTGCGAGTTCCAGGCGAAAAAACCCACCGGGCGCACCGCGGTTAGATTCAGCAGGCTGCCCTCCACTCGCCAGAACACACATTCGCGCGCACCGGCAACGCCAGCTTCTTGCTGGCCGTTAGAAATATTCGACATTTGGTCGATTGGCTTTGACGGCAACATCGTGAGTGGTTTTGCAACAAACGAGCGTGAAAATACAAAATTAGCATGCCCTCCGGCTGCAATCAAGCCGCGTCGGTGTCGGTTGGAAGCGATCACCATGTTAGGGCATTGGATGCACGGTTTTCCGGGGAGCCGTCACTCGCGCTAGAGGCGCGGACAATGAATAACGCTGCCGTCGCTATTGCGAACGGCCAATTCAAGCACCTTCCCGGATGCGTCCTTGACGAATTCGATTTCGGCATCGTCCTGGCGCATAAAGAACTTCGTTTCCGACGCGGCGAACAGCCAGTAGTAAGGAGCCCCCGGAATTTCCATAACCAGATGGTGATCTTTCAAGGACAAAGTTCCTGAACGATCGAAAACGTTGTAGTTGCCCGCATAGACGGCGAGCTGACGGTCGGTGAGAGAGATTTCTTTGCGTTCGGCCATCGAAACAAATTTATTGAAACGCGTAACCAGCTCCGCAGGGCGCTGAATTTGAATCAGGTGGCCGGTATTTTTCATCACTTCGAATGACGCGAGCGGCACGGCAGCTTCGATCGCGCCGGAGTAAGCGAAGACATCGGCGATGTCGTCTTCACCGACCAAAACCAGGGCGGGAACGCGAATCTCCGATAGGCGCATTGCCGTTGGCGGCGAACGACGCGCTTCCAGCGCACTCGAGGCTTTCAGATTCTGCGGATTCTGCACCAACGCCTCATAGAGTCGTTTGCGCGCAGGCGGATCTTCACCACCGATTATGAAGCGGTCCTCGGACCAGTTTTTTGCTGCGCCTTTTACATCGCCATGCTCTAACGGCGCACTGTTCTTTGCGCTGCGCTCGTTGAAATAATCCGTACTCACCATGCCGTGGACCACGGGGCCGATCAGAAATAGTCCTTCCACCATTTCCGGATGCGCCAAAGAAAAGTCCAGCGCAAGGCCGCCTCCGGAAGAATTTCCCACGATGATGGCGCGGTCCATGTGCACCTGGCGCATGATCCTGAAAAGATCTTCCTCGGGAGCGAATGGCGCCGTCGCGGGATCCGAGCGGCCGTATCCTCGACGGTCGTAGCGCACAACGTGATACTTGGCGCAAAGCGGCGCCCATACGCCGTCCCAGGTGATGGAGTGCAGCAGGCCGTCATGCAACAAAACCACCGCCGGAGCGGATGAATTTGCGGAGCCACACTCCTCATACCACAGCTTCACTCCACCCATATCAACGAAACTGCCCGCGGGCACCGGACTTGGGATGCTTTGTCCAGCCACAGCGCAAGTTACTAAAAACATAAGGCAAAGCAGCTTGCGGATCATGCGAAGAATCTCCACGATTTCGGTTGTAGAAACCTTAGACGCCGTCTTGGAACCCTAGTTAGTCCCCATTTTGCGAGCCCGACAATCATTCGGTTCTAGAGGTAAGATCATTGCCGCTTTTCAGGGTATTCAAAACGGAAGGAGTCGCCTGCTGGGCCGGCAACTCCGCGCGTGTTGTACTCCAGCAAATATTTCAGATGGCGTTCATCTTCGGAATAGCCGACGCCTTGGGGATACGGATAAGGCACCAGCGTGTGGAAGGGAAGTGGCGAGACGGTATCGCCGTGCGCTGCGTAAAAATCCATATCCTTCGCGAATCCATTGGCATAGAAGAAATAGTCGCGAGTCCAGCCGGCTGGCAAGTCGGGCAAGCGCGTCGAGTCGAAATCGACTGCCACTTCGTCGCCGGAACCAAAAATCACGTATTCGTCGTCCGGCGCACGGACCAAATCCGTGACGTCGCCATACCTCGTATAATTTCCGATCTGCCGAGTGTAAGGCCCGGTGAGGCTAAGGTCCTCATATACGTAGGTCAAATCGTTGCGCGGATTTCCTTCCACCACGCCCGGATAGCCGCGAAACTGCAATTGTGCCTTAGCCAGAGGAACCTCCGTGGTCTTAAACGGTGTATCCGGCGGGGAATTGTCCACGCGGATGCGGTCCCAATAAATTTTCAGATTCGTCGTGATGCGAATGAAGCGTGTGCCGGCAGGCAGCTTTCCGGTCAGGTCCGCAACCATCGTTCGCGAAAGCCCCGCCGGAAAGCCCATATCGTCGACCACGCGAACCCATTTCGCTGAGTCGTCAAGTATCTCAATGTAAGGGGGCACCGGCTGGATTCCCGCTTGCCATGCCGCGTACATCGAGCTGGCGCTGAAATAATCGGTGAAGCCATCCATCAAAAGGCGCAACGGGCGCGACGGGTCCCACGGCCCGATATCGAGCTCGATGGTATGCATTGCGGCAAAGCCGGCGTAAGGTGCGCTGGAAAAGTCAGTGACATATTTATGGTCTGGTTCAAGCAACAACGAAAGAAGGTTATGTCCGCGGTCGTCCCAAGCACCAAGCGGCGGATGCGCTTCGAAGCTGGCAATCACTTTGGATTTCGGAAAGGGCGGATTCGTCAGGAAACGTTCATTGGGATAGACCTCAATGTCGGAAGGATGATCCACGGCGATTAAGCGCACCTGATCGAGGTAGTCCAGCTCCTCCATCGGTTCCAGCATGCGAAAACGAATCAGTCCATCTTCGGTTTGCACCAGCGAGCCGTTAACTTTGAGATATTCCTCGGGGTCGGGGATATTGCGCTGATCGGGGCCGATCCAGTGTCCTAGGATGCCGGGACCGATGATGTCTGCGAGAAATTGAAATTTCTGGCCATTCCAAACGAAGATGATCGGGCAGGAACTGCCCCGCCGGTCGATCTCGGTAATCGTTTCAGTCTTGTGCGCAGGAATTTCGACTTCGTCTTGCAGGACGCCGGTGGGCCACAGGAGGCGAACCACGTCCGCGCCGCGCTCTGGCCCCAGGCCAGCCAAAATACTCGTGGGACCCTGGCCTAGATAACCCGACGCGCCGGTGATTTCCCATTTCTGCTGCAGCGCACCTGCGCTCATTTCGACCTTGGTGCCTATCCCGGTCTTGTTGTCATTCGTGCCTTTGAACCCCAGCCGCAGCCAGTTGTAGCGGTTGCCTCCGTCATTTTTCAGAAGCACGGGCGGTAGATGATTCTGGGTGATCAGCAAATCCGGTGAACCATCGCCGTCGAAGTCGAACGCGATTATCCCGCGCGGATTGTGCAGCACAACCTTGTCCAGGCCCGTCTGGGAAGTGACGTCGCGAAAACCCTTCGCGCCTTCATTCCGCAGCAGGACGACCCGACCTTCGCCGGAAAAATTCTCGCCTACCGCTACCAGGTCCACCCATCCGTCGTTGTCATAATCTAGCGCGGCCACGCCCCAGCCGCGCATCCATTCCATGTCCGGCAGCTCGACGCGCTCAAATGATTTCCCTCCGATGTTTCGCCACAAACTCATTCCCGGCGTTCCCCAGTGCGTGAATGCCAGGTCGATCCAGCCATCTTTGTCAAAATCAAGAGCCGCTACGCCGGCCGCCGGAGCCGGCATATCGCTGGACCACGGAATCGTGGCGCGGAACTTTCCCTCGCGCGGATTCATGAATGCGACCGGCGCCTTTTGCCATCCGGTAACGAGAAAATCAATGGCGCGGTCGTTGTTCAAATCGCTTCCGATCGCACCGATCGAGGGCGCGCTGCCGCCAAGTCCTGTTTCCGACGTCCAATCGGTGAAGGTGCCGTTCCCGTTATTTCGCCACAGAATGTTTCCGGGAACGGCAGTATCCATGGGAAAGGAAAATGGCTCGGCAAGAGTCGTTATCTGGAAATCAGTGAAGCGCGTGACGAACAGATCCAAATCGCCATCGTGGTCATAATCGATAAAAGTCAGCCCCATGGCCAGGCCATCCATCGCAATGCCGGCTTCCTCGGTGACGTCCTTGAAGGTGCCTTTGCCTTGGTTATGAAATAGCAAGACGCGGCCATTCATGCTGACCGCCAGATCCGGCTTCCCGTCATTGTCGTAATCGCCGACGGCGCAGCCCATCCCTTCGCCATGAATTTCCAGCTTGGCTTCTCTCGTGACGTTTACAAATCTTCCGTTGCCTTCGTTTTTGTACAGCGCTGCGGTACCTTTGCCGTCTCCGTCCACGAGAAAAATATCCGGCCGCCCATCGCCGTCGTAGTCAATGATACAAGCTCCACTGCCAAGAAAATGGGCCAGCGATTCGGGCACAACATCCTTTTCTGTGATTGTGCGCTTCGATGCACCAGCTGCGGTTCTCGCCGATACAGCAGAGGATTGCGCCGGTAATCCAGCGAGGAAACTGACGTTCACGAAATGCACCGGAACAGCGGGCGGCACAGGTTCCGGCGCCGGCATCATGGGCTCCGCAAGAGAATATTTCCCTTGTTCGCCGTAGATGAAGCTGACCGGCTTGCCGAGCTTCTCTGAGACCAGATGCTGAAACCGGTCGAAGTGTTCTTTCGCACGGGCGGTATCGTCCTTCCTTTGGAGCGCTTGCGCTTGTCCGAATTCCGCCGAGACCTGAAATGGGTTCAAGTCGATCGCGTGTTGGAAAGCCGCAATCGCTTTGTCATATTGCTGTTCCTGCGAATAGACCAGCCCGATAAAATACTGCGTATCGGCGTCGTAAGGATCGAGCTGCGCAACTTTCTGAAAATCAACGATGGCCTCGTCCGCTTTGCCCGCGGCCTTTTCCAGCAGTCCGAGGTTGAACCAAACGCGCGGATTTCTGGGATCGCGCTGGGCCGATTTCTCCAGGATTTGCCGCGCGTCGTCGAAGCGCTGCATGTTCAGGAGCGCGATTCCCGCGTTCACGCAGCCGATATCGGATTGCGGCTCGAGAATGCAAGCGCGCTGAAATTTACCCAGCGCTTGTTCGAACTGCTGCCGGTTCATCAGCGCCACACCGAAATTATTCTCTCGGATGATTCGCGTGTGCGAGGCCGCCTGGGCGTCAGCCTGATCGGAAGCGGTCGAATCGGCGGCTTTGGGTTTGCGGGTGTGTTTTGCCTGTTGCTGTGCGCCGATAACATTGCCGCCAAACGTGCCGACCAGCGCTGCCGCCAACACAAGCGAATGTAGAACTAGGCGAACCACTCGCGCGGTGCGTTCGAATTGCTTCACGCAACCCTCAAAGGAAATTTCCGCATCATTTCTAACGTTTTACAAGCGGCTTTGCCGCCATTACACCTTGATTTTCCTTTACCGTGACGATCTGGTCCGCCGCTACATTTTTCACGCCATCCCTCTGACCGCTGGGCCAGCGGATTTCGATTGCCTCAGCTTGGGCGTGCGAGCCTAGCCCAAATGTGAAAATTAATTCGCTCGAGGACAGGTAACTCGATCCGCTTCGCAACATCTGCGATTGCGTGTCGTTCCCGGCTGTCAGGCGAGCAACCGCTCCAATTCCGTCGCGGTTCGACTTGGTTCCTACTAACTTGATGCGCAAACTGTGATTTCTCGTGCCGCTATTGCGAAACAGAGCCGCTGGCCCGCCATTGGTCGCCACCAGCAAATCAAGGGCCCCATCGTTGTTGATATCGCCATAGGCCGCTCCCCGCGCTACGCGAGGTGCCGCGAAAGACGTCCCCGCTGAAGCCGTCACTTCCTTGAATTTCCCGTCGCCGAGATTGTGAAAAAGGTGCGGAGGCTCGGCGTAACGCACGCGCGGCTGCACTCGTTCGATGGCGTCTTCGATGTGACCATTCGCGACGTATATGTCCAGCCAGCCGTCAAGATCGTAGTCGAAGAAAAAGCAGCCAAAGCCAAGCGTCAACAAACTTGCCCGGCCCACCTCGGACTGCGGCGCTTCATCCACAAACAGCCCGTTGTGTTCATTGTGGTAAAGCGCGAGCATTTGATTCGAAAAATTCGTGATGAGGATGCCTGGATACCCAGAGCGGTCGTAATCCCCGGCGTCCACACCCATTCCAGCGCGAGCGATTCCATCCTCGCTGTAGCCGATGCCCGCTGGCACGCCCTTTTCCGTGAATGTGCCGTCGCCGTTGTTTATGTAAAGTTTGTTGGGTTGTGTGTCGTTGCTCACCAAAATGTCCGGCCAGCCGTCTTGATTGGCGTCGAGGATTGCGACGCCGAGGCTCTTCGAGGTCGCATCGTAGAGCCCGGCCTTCTGTGTGGCGTCTTCAAAAGTTCCGTCGCCGCGATTGTGCCATAGACGAACCGAAGTTCCCTTGTAAGGCTCGGGCGTGCAATATGATTTTGCCTTTCCATCGAGCGCGCAATAGATATCGGTCTCTGGCGACCACTGCACATAATTTGCCACCACCAGATCCAAGTGCCCATCACGATCGTAGTCCACCCAGGCAGCGCTGGTGCTGAATTCGTCCGGTCCCCACAGCCCGGCCTTCTTGGTGACGTCGGTGAAGGTTCCGTCGCCGTTGTTATGAAATAGGTGATTCCGCCCAAGCGCCGTGATGAAAATATCGTCGTAGCCGTCGTTGTCAAAATCGCCGATCGCAGCTCCCATGCCGTACATTTCCACGGCGAGTCCGGCCTTCTGCGTGACGTCGGTAAAAGTTCCGTCGTGATTGTTGTGATACAGCTCGAGAGTGGAATGGCGGCCCGCATGCCCTGGCCACGCAGTGCCGTTCACGAACAGGATGTCCTGCCAGCCGTCGTTGTCATAATCCAGAAACGCGGCACCGGGGCCCATCGTTTCGGGCAACCACTTTTTTCCGAATGCGCCGTTATTGTGGACGAAATGGATTCCCGCGGCGCGCGTCACGTCTTCAAACTTCGTCGCAGAGTCGTTCGTCGAAGACGCCAAACCCTTTTGCGATGCGCCGACCACTACGGCAATCTCAATGGCGGTGATGAAGATTGCGAAGGCGAGCGCCGCAATCATCCATTTGCGCCGCAGAAATTCGCTGCTCAATCTGAATCCTTCACTCGATCGGAAACGCCCTGGGATTTTGCTACTTTGGGTTCTTGCTTCGACCCAAGCGCAGAAACATGCTCGTGTATGGGTTGGCGCTCCAAATTGTCTTCGAGATGTGCGCGTAGGTACGGTCCTGTAAGCGTCTGGGCCGACTCATCAGATTTAAATCGCAGATAACGCTTCTGGTATTCGCTCGCGACCTCCGGCCGCCCCAGGCCTGTGTTGCACAGCATCAAATTGTAATTCGCTTCCAGGTCTTCAGGATCAATCGCCAGCGTGGCATTAAATTCCTTCACCGCCTCCGGGTAGAGCCGCTGCAGAAAATAAATGCGGCCAAGATCGTCGTGGACAACCCTGTCGCGCGGATATTGCTCGAGTACTTCGCGAAGGTGCGTGGCGGCCTCGTCATAGCGCCCTCGGTTGCGCAGCATCCTCGCGTAGAAGAAATGTGCGCGTGCCAGATGCGGATTGAGCGACAGTGCATGCTCGAGCGCTTGTCCGGCGGCGGTCAAATTTCCTTCCTGCACGCGGACGCGCCCTAAATTCACCCAGCCATCCGGATTCTCGGGGGCCATCTGCGTAATTTTCTCGAACGCTCCGCCGGCTCCGGTCAAGTCGCCCTGAAGAAACAATCCGATGCCGTAATCGTTCCAACGCGTCCAATCATCGCGATTCAGTACCGCCTTCGGGTCGGGCTCGCTCGCAGTCGTCGGCAACACATTCAAATCCACGGAATGTTCAGCCATCGCGACAATCGGCAGGGACGGAATCCCCTTGCTTCCCCCGGGCACTTTCCCCGGATCGCCGGTAAACACATAGTGCGCATCATCGAAGTTGGGAGATCGCGGCTCATTCTCGTCCTTCGCCTCTCGCGCGCCGGCAAAAGAAAACTGCGTATTCCACCACGCAAACTTGCGGTAGTTCAATCGCGCGGTTAGGTGGATGCGTCCGCCTGCGTTCGGCGGGATTTGCAGGCGGTAGTGGATGGTGTCGGCAGCGCCCGGAGGAATCAGCCGCACATAAACCGCCGCGCGCGTGGCCCAGGCGTTGCGCTTGTTGATGGGGTTGCCATGCGCGTCAATCTGCAACGAGCGATAAAAATGCGCGCCTGGGTCGACAGGTCCCTTGCCGCCATCTTCGGCGCGGCCGCTCCAGAAAATCGTCCGGCCCTGGTCATCCACGGCCTTCAGTTCCAGCCAACAGTCGTACGCATCCACCGTACCGCCGGGGAAGAAATGCCCTAGCTTGCGGGTGCGCACGACGGCGTCCACACGGTACGTTTTCCCTCGCCGCACCGATGCCGCAGAGCGATTCAAGGGAGCCGTCAGCAGCGCGATCGGCGTTGCAGATTCCTGCGAAGCATTTGCTGGAATGGACGGTTCCGCTTCTTCGCCGACTGCAAACGTTGTCGCCAGCGCTGGGGTCGGTACATTCACCGAAGCGGCCATATTCGCGTGAGTCACCGCTTGTGTCACCGCTGCGCCCGCTTCCGGGGAAAGTGCAAAAATATCAACGCTCACTTCTTTGTCTGTAAGAAATTTCTCGGTTTCGTTCAATTGCGCGGTGTCGTCGTTGATGTACGCCAGGGCCGTGTTTGCCGCCGGGAAGCGATGCGAATGCACGTTGCCGGCAATGTTTCCCGCGTCCGCTGAATGCGTCATCGGCATGTGGCAGTCGGCGCAAGACTGCGATTTCGCCGGATAATAAAATGACCGCGCGCCTTCGCCGGAAACTCCGCTTGCTTGCCAGTTATCGTATTCGTTGAATCCGCGCACCCAGCGGTAATGATTCACCGGGACATCCAGGTGTACTTTGTGGCATGTCGAGCAGAATTCCGCAGTTTGCGTGCGCATGAACGGTTTCAAGAAAACGCGTCGGTGGGGCTCGGGATTCAGCTCGGTCAGGAAATCGTGTAACCGCCGGACCAGCGGATTCTGGCTGGCCGCCAGCCGATGGAGCGCGGGATACTCGAGTTGGAAATCTCCCTGCCCCATCGTGCTTTTCACTTTTGCAATGGAATGACACATCATGCAGCCAAGCCCAGCCTGCCCGGCGGGAGTGTCTTCAACTTCGCGAATTGGCCGTTTGAACATACCGCTAAACAGCAATGCAGGATCGTGGCATCCGGCGCACCACTTCGACGGTGTCACGCCCACGGTGTCCTGCATATACTCGATGCTCTTGCGGTACCACGCATTGTTGAAGGACGAAAAATGGTGCGCCGAGCTTTGCCATTCTTTGTATATGTCCGCGTGGCAGCGCTGGCATGTACCGGACTCGGTGAAGTAATTGGCGGGAATTTCGCCGCCATGGGCTGTTTGCGCGGAGCTCGGGAAAAAAGGCCCGCCCTGCCCGTCACCTTCGCTGTTCATGGTCCCCGGCGCCATCGCTGGATTTTGAATGCGGTGCGCCTTCGCCCACGGAACCGTGCGCAGCCACCAAGCGCCTGAAACCGCAAGTGTTGCGGCAGCCAGAAGCATGGCGCTGCGAGCGAAACCTGCGACCGGCCCGCGCGTAAGAAATCCGTGTTTGCCCGCCCAGGCGCTGGCCAGCAGCGCACCGCCTGCTACGCACGACCCGATGTGAGCGTAAAGCAGCGGCCATTCCTCGCGGCGCGTGCCGGTTTTGACCAGCACTACTCCGAGCACGCCACCGATTGCAATCAGAATCCAGCCGATCCGCGATGTGGTTGAAGCAGAGCGCAAAATTCCGCGCAAGGCGAACACCAGAACGATCAGCAGGACGATTCCCGCAAGCAGGTGAAGTATTACAGCTGTAAAGTAGGGCACGTTCGCGGATGGCCAAGCGAACAGATACACCGCCGTCAAAAATAAAACGGCGAGTAAGATCGAGCTAAACCGCTGCTTCATCGGCCGGCCCCCCGGAGAACGCGTTTTCGCACATGTCGAGAGGCTGCAAACTCCTGGTTCCTGTTGAACGCGAATTTTCTCTTTAAGTTGCAGCCCTGTCAATCGCGCTTGCTTTCTTGGCCCGTCTCGGTCGCCATGCTCAACGTGTTAGACTTTGCGGCTCACGATTCAGCGCGAGGTCGAATTGGACGATATTGTTTATCTCTCACTCACCGAAATGGCAGAAGGTGTCCGTGCGAAGAAGATTTCCCCCATCGAATTAGTCGAGGCGCATCTGGCGCGCATCGAGCAGTTGAATCCTACGTTGAACGCATTCGCCGCGATAGACGCTGATCGTGTTCCCGAGCAAGCCAGATCGGCGGAATCGGCGGTCCGCGGCACAAAAATAACCTCCATCGGCCCGCTGCATGGCGTGCCAATCTCAATGAAGAGTTCCGTCGACGTTGCAGGGCTACCCTGCGAATGTGGCAGCATTTTGCGAAAAGGAAACCGACCCACCGAAGACGCGACACTGGTAAAAAGGCTGCGTGCGGCCGGCGCCATCATCCTGGGAAACACGAACGTTCCAGAATTTCTTATGGCATACGAAACCGACAATCTTCTTTATGGACGAACAAATAATCCTTGGGATCTTTCGCGCACGTCGGGCGGTTCGAGCGGCGGCGAATCGGCGGCTATTGCGGCGGGCTGTTCTGCGGGGGGGGTGGGCAGCGATGGTGGCGGGTCTATTCGCATTCCCGCGCATTACACCGGCATTTGCGGGCTGAAACCGACGCCCGGACGCGTTCCTTCGACCGGGCATTTTCCGGCATCCGCCGGTCCGTTCGCGCAGCTCGGAGTAGTTGGCCCCATGGCCCGCACAATAAGAGACGTCGAAAAGCTCTTCGAAGTGATGGCCGGGCCAGACCCCGGCGATCCCGCTTCCGCTCCTGTTCTGCAGAAGAGCTGGAGCAAACAGGAAATTCTGAAGCTTGGTGTGGCGTATTTTACCGATGACGGCGCAACCCCGGTCACCGCCGAAACCGCCACGGCTGTGCGCACGGCAGCCGAAGCTTTGCGCGACCATGGATTTCAAGTAGCAGAGTGGCAGCCTCAGAATCTCGATCGCGTCTGGCAACTCTGGTGGAACCTGTTCGGTCGCGCGGGTCAGATCTCTTTTGCGCCGGCGATTGAAGGCCGCGAAGCCGAACTGAGTCCCATATTCCGTGCGTTTCGCGCCAAGGTTGCCGAAGCACCGCCACTCACCACACAGGATCTGTTGAACACGTTGCTCGCTCGCGACGTTCTGCGCGGCAAGCTGCTCGCAAAGATGGAGGAGTTTCCCATCCTTCTTTGTCCCGCGTGTGCAATACCAGCATTTCGCCACGGCGAGCGAGAATGGTCGGTGCAAGGCCGCAAAGTCGAATATTTGAAGGCCATGAGCTATTCGCAGTGGTTCAATCTGTTTGGTAATCCGGCGGCGGTCGTCCCGGTGGGCCGCTCTGCTGAAGGTTTGCCGATCGGCGTGCAGGTCGTGGGCCAGCCCTGGGAAGATGAAGCCGTGCTTGCTGCAGCGGCGATCATCGAAGAAGCATCCGGCGGGTTCGCTCGCCCGCCGATCTAGGCGGCTCCTTCGCCTTCCCTCCTTGTTTTCCTGAGCTTCGGATGGTTCTTCAGCTCGCGCTTCGGTCGAATCTATTCTTCTCGAACGTCACCATCGATTTCCACGATAGAGACGGTTGCGGCCAACCTTCTTGCAGCCGGAAATCCAATAAAGCTCCCGTCTCCCAACGTCACCGTAATTGGCCTTAAGTCGATCGCTTCTGTGGAACCGTCGTCGGTTGGAATACAGGGACTGTCCAGATAGAAGAACGATGATGCGAGACCTCCTGTCACCGTGTCCGCGAACTGTGCGACATTAGGAGGATGCGGTGTTTGCGCGGGCGACTAGCAAGATCGCTAGGATATAGAAGATGAACATTAGAGTGAGATACGCTTTGGCGCGCTTGTTGGCTCCGGCGAATTCCTTCCAAGCAAAAATGCCCCACAGCGCGGCAACCATCGGCGACGATTGGCCGATGGCGTAAGAAATCGAAACGCCTGTGTATTGCGCGGCCACCAAATCGAAAACCATTCCGGTGGCCCAGATAGCACCGCCAAGCAAGCCCAGCACATGACCGCCGAGGGGTCCGCGTGAGAAATCGCGGAAATCCACGGGTTCGCCAACCAACGGATGTTTCATGAAGTAAAAATTCCATAGGAAACAGGAAAGCAGCGCGCCCAGGCAAAGAAAGACGGAGGCGCTGTAGGGCCCTAGCGTGTTCCCGTGCGTGAGAGCGCGCGTGGAAAACGGCGCCCAGAGCCCCATTAGGATGCCAGAAATTACGCAGATGAGGATGCCTCTGCGTGTCGCACGTTTTCCGGTCTTTAGTTCGCCGTATGCTTTGCCGTCAAGAATCACCGCGGCCACGGCGCAGAGAATCCCTGCGGTAAGCATGTTCAAATTGCCACGATGTTCCTGGACGTAGCTCAGCATCACGCCCACGACCAGTGCGATTCCAATCGCAACAGGAAAAGAAGTGGCCATGCCGACCAGGTCGATTCCAGCCATGAGCAAAAGGTTCGCCAGATTGAAGATCACTCCGGCCAGCAATACCCAGCCAATGTTGCCGGCGTCGGCGGACTTTACATTGTTGATAAAGCTTGTGGGGCCGCTGTCGATGCTGCCCATGGTGAAAGCGAACAGCAATGACACTAGGAAAATGCCGATAGCGTAGTCCCAGTAAAAAAGCTCGAAGCGGTAACCCTTGACGCCCTTAAACGTGTTGGCCCAGGAGCCCCAGCAGATCGCAGCGACGATCATCATGATCAGGGCGGTGCCAAAACTTTGCGGAGTGAACATGAATTCCTCGGGGTTGCCGGGTCATCCTATAGTTCGCCACGCGTTCTGAGTCAAGGGAAAAGCCAAAGTGCTGAATGCTATACTCCGCGGATGTTTCATCGATTGCTCTTCTGCGGTTTTCTGCTGACGATTGGCAACTTTGCAGCGACCGGGCAAACGCATTCGCAGCAAGCGCAGGAGCTCAAGCGTCAGGGCGGCAGAGCGGCAGCCGCGGGAAATTGGGACGCGGCAATCGCGAGCTTTACAAAGGCGATTGAGCTTGCGCCGGGTGACGAGAGTTTGCGGATGGAGTTGGCCGAATCGCTGGCGAGAGATGCACGCTATGTGGAAGCCATTGCGGGCTACGGCGAGGCCCTGCGCATTTCTCCTGGCGATCTGAGGGCAGAACTTGGGCTTGCGCAAGCCTATCGCGGCGTTCACAACTACACGCAAGCGAAGCAAATCTTGGAAAAATCTCGCCTCGAACACCCTCACAATGCGAAGCCGCTTGCCGCGCTCGGGGACCTCGATATCGAACTGCAAACCTACGATTCGGCTATCGCGCATTTGCGCGCGGCGCTTGCGTTGGCACCGCCTGATGTGGAATCGCGTAACCGGTTGGCTGTGGCTTACCAAGCCAAAGGCGACTTGGATAATGCGCTGGCGCAGACTGCCAAGGTTCTGGCGCGGGATCCGAATAACGCTCTCGCTTACTACACACGCGCGAAGATTTATTCCGACCGGAACCAGGATGCAGCGGCGCTGCCTGACGCGATGAAAGTTGTCGAGCTGCAGCCGCGGAATCCCCGCGGGCGGCTGCTGCTGGGCAAGATTCTCTTGCGCAGGCCGCAGGGCGAAGCCGCCGCGCAAACCAAGGTGCGCTGCCAGCGAGCCGTTTCGACGCTCGAGCTTTTGCTCGACCGAAAGGATTCCGAGGCGCTTTTCCTGCTTTCGCGCGCCTACGAATGCGCCGGGGCCTCCGAACAAGCGGAGAAAACGCTGGCAGCGTTTGAAGCCTCTTCGAAAAACGATCGCGAGACGAAAGAGAATCAGACGCAAGCGAAACACCTGGTACAGCAAGCGAACGACCTTGCGCTGAAGAACGATTTTTCGGGCTCGCTCGATCTGCTGCAGCAGGCGATTGCAAAGGATGCGGCGTACGGTGCGGCGTATTCGCAGCTTGCGAAACTTTATTACTCAGCCGGGGATATGGAGAAAGCAGGCGAAGCGATTTCACAAGCATTGGAACTCGATCCCTATCAGCCCGATTTTCTGTACGTGCAGGGGAAGATTTTTGAGAAGCGGGGAAAACTGGACGAGGCGCTTGCCGCATTTGAGCGCACGACGATTGTCAATCCAAGAGAGTCGGACGCGTTTTTCGAAATGGGCGCGATCTACCAGCAGCGCGGCGACCGGGCACGCGCGCTGGCGGCGTATAAGAAAGCCGCGGCGCTTTCCCCGGACGATGCAGATTACCAGCGCGCCGTGGCGGGGCTTTCTGGGCGTGAGACTGCACGGCCTTGATTATGCGAACCGGGTTTGGAGCCATGTTAGGGAGCGGGGTGGGAACCAGCAGGCGGCGGAGTGGGGCGGGTTAGCAGGTCGACGAGTTCTTTGTAGAATTTTTGTTTGTCGAGGTCGTCCTGAATTTCCACCAGGCGTTCGCCCATGTGGGGACGGGTGTCTTCGGTCCAGACCAGGGTGTCCCCGTACGATGCGCCGTGGTCGATGGAAACGTCGAGATAGAGCCTTTCCCATTTGGTGATGATCGAAGGATCCAGCCAGGCGACGGAGGCGAGCTCGTCCCATAGATAGTTACCCTCCGCGTATTTGGCGGTGTACAGCGCAGCGTGGTATTCGCTTTTGCCGATCTGCGAGATCAAATCCTGGTCCATCTTAGTTTTCAGCGAAATATCCACGGTGGTGACCACGATGCGCGGCCATGGCGCGTGAAGCACGATGCGCGAAGCTTCCGGGTCCATCCACAGATTGAATTCACGACGCGGCGTGACTTTGAATTCTGGGTCATCGGTTTGCGGATTCAAACTGCCACCCATCAGGATGAGTTCTTTGGCGAGAGATGCGAACTCAGGATCGATGCTCTGCGCAACCGCAAGATTCGTGAGCGGGCCGCCTTCATAGATTGTGACCTGGTGCGGATATTGATGGGTAAGCCGGAGCAGGAAATGCGCGGCATCTTCGGTGGAAGCTTTGGTAGTGGGCGTGCCTTCGGGTAAAGGCGGAATTTCCGTGGGGCCGTGTACCGCGTGGCCCTTGGCGAAATTCCAGGCGCCCTGATAGACCACTTTGCCGTAGAGCGTTTCCCAGCGCACGATGAATTCCTTGCTGCTCACGAGCGGGAAAGCTGCGCCAGGAACGACTGGAATGTCCGTGCGGCCGATGATTTCCATGAGGCGCAAGGCGTGCTGGACTTCTTCGTCGCGCCAGGCGTCACCCGTGACGATGGTGATGCCAAGGACTTCGGTATCGGGTGACTGGACGAGCGCGAGGATGGCTTGCGTGTTGGTGCCGCCGGGACCGGAGCAATCCTCGTCAATGATGACTTTGCGCTTTTCCCGGGCGGCCAGTGGTGCTGCGGCGGCAACGCAGAAGATCACAAAGCCGAGGATTAATTTGCGGCAAGTATGAAAATGGGCGCGGAGCGACAGCCGCAGAGCGCGGGGTTGAGTTGATCGAATGGTCATCTCCATCGTCATAAATTTCGAAATTACGCTATCACGAGGAGGCGGCGTTTTGGAAGGACCTGTGTGTGTGCTTTATTTTGTTGGAACAGTTAGTTCCAAAATGGGACAAGCTGAAGACATGCCCCGCCCTGCGCTCTTCCTCGCAGCAGGCTAGAACTGGAAGCGGGCGCCAAATTGGGCGGCGAAGGCGGTTGCCCCAGGGGCCAGCTCATTAACAGTACGGTACCCCGGTGTGTTGCGCGGGGTCGGAATGGCAGTTAGTGCAGGGCACGCAAGGTTCGTATATAGCGCCGCATTCACCGGAGTGCATCCTCCTTGAGCAGGCGGGAGCACGGATTGAGCAACCGTTTCGCCGACGAATCCGAAGACGTCAGGATCCGAATACAAATTACTGGAATTCGTGATGTTGAAAAGGTCGGCACTCAAGCGAAACGAGTAGCGCTCTGAGATTCTGAAATCCTTGGCGATACGCATATCCCAGTTGTAAAACGCAGGCTGGCGACCCGGGTACTCGGGCAACAGGAACGGCTTTCCGCTACCTATTTGAACAGTGGGCCGGTCGTTGTTTGAAAATTGATTGATAACGCCGTCGCCGTTGAGGTCGATATTTGAATAAGCGGGGTAAGCCAGTCCGCTGTGGAGGATGAAGTTAGTACTCCAACTGAAGCCCCATGGAAGATCGACAACCATACCTCCCTTAAGTTGGTGAGTGATATCGAGGCCGTCGCGCCCGTAGTCCAAGTTCAGGTTGAACGGATCCTGGGGACCGTAGAATGTCTCCGTGTCGCGTTCGCTTGAAGCGTTCGCATAATTGCGGGACCACGTGTAGTTTGCGAACGCTTGGAACCGATTGGAAAAGCGCTTGTTCACTCCCAGAACAAATTCTTGGTAGTTCCCGTGACCGAAGCTGCCCAGTTCACTCGAACTGAAAAGAGAGGGATCGAGGAAGGTCGGCGTTGGAACCCATTGGGTTACGCCTTGTATGGTCTGCTGGGAAACGGTTCCGTCGATGAGGGTTCGGCCGAGCGAGTCGGTTCCGCCTGGAATAAAGTTGCGAAACCAGTTCGTGGTGCTGAAACCCCCGGTGCGCAAATCGGTAGAATGCACGAACGCATAGTTGGCAGAGACAGTCCAATGATTCGTAAACGAATGTTCTATGCCAACGGTCAGATTCGAAACCCGCGGGTTGCGGAAAGACGGGTCCACGTAGCTAATGGCCGGACATCCCACGACGCTGGTGCAGAGATCGCTAACGCCAATAGGCAGAGTCGACGGGAAAAGATAGGGGAACGCCGCCGCCCCCGAGACGGTGCTTGGGGGCGCGCAAAATGCGAAGAACTGCGATGGACAAAAAACGGTTGCTTGTTTCGAGGTACCGATCGTTGGAAAGAAGATGAGCGGAGTTTGCGCATAATAAAATCCCCATGCCGCGCGGACGACGGTGGGATGCGCGGTACCGCCTACGTTCCAAGCGATACCTAGACGCGGACCGAACTGCGTGAAATCATCAGGAACCCGCTGAGGAGGCGCCACCTGTCTGCTGGAGGATCCTTCACCAATCCAGACGCTGTTTCCTGGAATCGCAGACTGCGGCTGCGGATTCCAAGTGCCATCCCAGCGGAGCCCGTAGGTCAAGGTGATTCGCGGGGTGATCTGCCATTTATCCTGCCAATACAAGCCGAATCCGGTCTGGTAGTTGTTGTAGAGAGTGTTGTCCTTGAACAGGGCCGCCAGTTGCTGCTGTTGGGTGGTATTGGTCTGACCATTGAGCCCAACGCCTTGGATGAAGAAGAACGGGTTGGGGGGAGAAATCGTCGTGGGAATACCGCTCGTGTTGACCGCACACCACGGGTTGGTGGTAAGCGGACCTGGTTCGAAATCGCAAAGGGTATTGAATTCGTATTCGCCCTGGCTCCAGCCGGCAAAAATATCCTTGCGGTCAGTGAAGGCGTCCACGTCCCCGCCGAACTTCATATCGTGCCTGCCGAACGAGTAGGAGAAGTTGTCGGCTCCTTGAAGTTTTCCCGCGTCGTTGTTGCCCGGAAGGTAAAAACGCTGTCCAAAGGACATGCCAGTTTGATTGATCAGGATCTGGGGCGCGCCGTCGAAAATGGGATGGCGCTTGCGAGTTTCGCCGCTGACTTCCACACGAATTTCATTCACCTTGCGACCAAGAACGCTGGTGAGGGCAAACACGCCGCCAATACCCTGGTTCACGAAATCTTCGGCGGTACCGATGGAGTAAGGAGTTTCTGTTTGTCCCTGGCCGCCGGTGAAACCGCTGGTGTTGTTGCGACTGCCAAGGCCGCGAATGCTGAAATGGTTCGCCGGACTAAACTGATAGTCGTAGTGGCCGAGGAGGGTGAAGAAATTCTGGTATTGATTATGCGCGCCGTTGAGAGCTCCAATGGTGGGCACACCATAACAAGCCGGCAAGAGAGCTTCTCCTACAGCACCTGCGGCGCAACCAATGGGCAGAATGTTTGTACTGCCCGGCGTGGCCGGGCCGATGATGGGACCCGGTGATGCCAAAAAGGCGGCGCATCCGGGAACGGCATTGGTACAAAAGACAGTGTCGAGCGGGCCGTTTTCTCGTTGAATGTCGGTGGCCAGGAAAAGGAACTGGCGGTCTTTGTGAATTGGGAAGCCGACCGAGCCGCCGAATTGATTTTGGTTGTCGATATTGGAAGATTCACCGAGGGCATCGTTCGCTGTGAGCCTGCCGCCGCGATAATATTCGTGGGCCTCGCCATGGATTTCATTGGTGCCGGACTTGGTAACCACATTGAGCAGGCCGCCAGTGGCGCGTCCGAACTCGGGCGCAAAACCGTTGGTGACGACCTGGAATTCCTGCACAGCTTCCAGTGGAACGGTGAGGTTCTTGGTCTCGAGAGAACCGAAATTTTCGCCGAAATAATTGTTGGTGGCGTCGCCGCCGTCGATCACCAAGCCGCTATAGTCACTCTGTTGGCCGCCCAGGCGGATACCGCCGCGCAGTCCAGGAACGACTTGTGCTGAAGGAGAGAGCAGGGCCATATCGCGGTAATCGCGTCCGGGGAAAGGCAGGTTCTCGACGCTCATGGAATTGAGCAACTGAGTGATTCCGGTGGTGCTGGTATCAACGACCTCGCCGCTGGCGGCGGTGACTTCGACGGTCTGAGACTGAGTCTTCAGCGGCATGGTGATGTCCAGTTGCAAGGAACCGCCGACGTTAACGACAATTTGCTTTACGGTGGTGACGGCGAAGCCATCGGCAACGGCAGTAAGGGTGTACTCGCCGGGCGAGACGTTATCGAACGAGTAGGAGCCATCGGGTTCGACGGTGAGTTCGCGGCGAATGCCCGTGGAAGGATTCGTCAGCGTCAATTTGGCGGTCGCGACAGAGGCGTGAGAAGTGTCGAACACCGTGCCGCGAATCGCGCCGTTTTGCGCGTTTTGCGCGAACGAGGCGGAGGCTGCGAACAACGAACATGACAGCAACACTGCCAAGAAAACAGCCTTCCAAATTTTCATCGCGACTCTCCCGATGCAAGACAATATTTTTAACGAGAAGACATTGTATTGGAAAAATGGCTGTGCGCGTTTTGAACGATAAGTCTCTGAACAGGCAGAAGAGATGCAACTCGGCGGCGATCTTCGACAAAACGCGTGCGATTTCTACATTTCACTTTAGGACGCGGGCCCCTGACCCGAGATGGGCGGTAGGCTAGCTCTGGTACTAGGTAGAGTCAACAAAAATGTGGCGTTTAGGTACAAACTTTTCCACAGAGCATCGCATTCAAAAATCGAATGCTCCATCGCGGCTGCCGTGATAAACGGGCATGCTGTTAGAATCTGTGACGAAATGAAACGAACAAGGGTTCACTCCGCAGGGCTCGCGCTGATGGCGACTTGTGTTCTGCTGGCGGCGACTTGGGACTTGGTCGCGGAGCCGCTGGTGCAGCAGACGCAAAGCGAGATACTTCGCAGGCGTTCCGAAGTGGCGAATCCTTTTCACGTGCAATTCGAGGACGTAACTCACGAAGCGGGGATTCATTTTCATCACGAGCGGGCGGCTTCGCCCGAGAAACTGTATCTGGAGACGATGGGCGCGGGAGTCGCCTGGATCGATTATAACCAGGATGGCTATGAAGACGCGTTTTTCGTAAATAGTGGGTACACGCCGTTTTTTCATCCCAAGGAGCCGCCCCAGCCAGCGCTGTATCGCAACAATCGCGATGGCACGTTCACCGACGTGACCGCGGCGAGCAAGATTCACACGGATGGCACGTTTTTCTTCGGCGTGGCGGTGGGCGATTACGACAACGACGGTTATCCGGACATTTATATGACCGGCTACCGCCATTCGGTATTGCTGCACAACAACAGAGACGGTACGTTTAGCGACGTAACCGAGAAGGCTGGAGTGGGAAACGACGGAAACTGGGGTACGGCGGCCGGGTGGTTTGATTACGACCACGACGGCAAGCTCGACTTGCTCGTCGCGAATTATGTGCAGTACGACGAAGACCATCCCGTAGCTTGTGGCGAAAAAAAACCTGGCTATCGCGCGTATTGCCACCCGGACAGTTTTCACGGGACGTCCATGCGGCTGTATCACAACAACGGGGACGGCACGTTCACCGACCTGACGGCGAAAGCAGGGCTTGTGAATACGGATGGGAAAAGTCTGGCAGTGGTGCTGGCGGACCTGAACGGAGATGGCTGGCCCGACATTTTTATTGCGAACGACACGCAGCGGAATTTTCTGTACTTGAACAACGGAGATGGCACGTTCCGCGATGAGTCCTACAAATCCGGCGCGGGATTCAGCGAGGAAGGGCGCCCGGAAGCCGGCATGAGCGCGGATGCCGCCGACGTGATGAACAACGGGTTGCTCTATCTTTTCGTCAGCCACCTGGATTTCGAGCTGAACCGGCTGTACCGCAACAATGGCGATGGCACCTTCACCGACGACACGATTGCCTCGGGGTTGGGGCAAACCAATATTCTGAACAGCTCGTTCGGCGCGCGGATATTTGATTTTGACAATGACGGCTGGCGCGATCTGCTGGTGATCAACGGGCATATTTTGGACAACATTCCTCTTTATCACCCGGAAGTGAAGTATGCGGAGTCGAAGACGCTATACCGGAACCTGGGGAATGGGCAGTTCATAGAAGCCACGAAAACGCAGAATGCGGGTTTTCGCTCGCCGCGAGTGGGCCGCGGGCTCGCGGTGGGCGACTACAACAACGATGGTTGGCAGGATTTTTTGGTCAGCAACAATGGCGAGGACGCACAGCTATTCCGCAACGAGGGACCAAGCGAACCGGCTGGGTCGGGAAATCATTGGCTGGCGGTGCGACTGATCGGAACGAAAAGCAATCGTGATGGGAACGGCGCGGCTTTGAAATTAATTGCTGGGGACCTGAAGAGCTACGACCAAGCGAAAGGCGGGATGAGCTTTTGTTCGGCGCAGGACCCGCGGATTTTCTTTGGGCTGGGGAAACACGAGAGTGTGGACACGCTTGAAATCCGATGGCCGAGCGGGACCTTGGACTCGCTGCACAATCTGCCGGTGGACTCCTTCGTGATTGTGGAAGAGGGGAGGCGCGAGGCCAAAGCTGTGCGGTACGGGCAAAAGCACGGGAAATAATGCGGATGTGTGATTGCAAAGCGGAGCTTGCGCGCCGGAAGCCGGCTTGATTTTAGACAGCTGGGTCGTGGCTGAAGCCAAGACTTACCAGGACTGAAGATCAAGCTGAACGAGAATGGAGCGAAAGGTCGCCGATAGAAAAGCAACGCCCCTTGACCCCGAGAGAAGCTCAGGTCTGGATCATGCCTGTGGCCACGAGGTCTTGCCCGCGCAATTCGAGCAGGACGCGCGGGAGTGGTTTCGGCGGAGGGCCGCCGAGGACGGAGCCATCGGCGGCGGAGAAAACTCCGCCGTGGCAGGGGCAGGCGAAAATGTGTTCCTCCGGCCGGTAAAAAATTGGGCAAGCTGCGTGGGTGCAGAGGCGACTGAACGCTAGGAATCTACCCTCCGATGGATGCAGCAGGAAGCAGGGGTGCTCGTCATTCGGGTAAGAGATAATTTTCACACCGCCGATGGAGACGTCTCCCAGGTGCGCGACGACTTTGACCGGATAGGAGTTTTTTCGTGCGCGGACGAAGGCCACCAGTCCGCCGAAAGCCGCGGCGATGCCGGCCGCAGTCAGATACTTCGCAAACTGGCGACGGGGGAGTTGTTGGTTGTCGGGATTAGCGATGAGAGTTTCTCCTGGCTTGGTTGCCATGGATCATGAGTTAGCGGGCGCCGTTCGATCGACGGGTTGCGACGCAAGCTGCGCTTTCAGTTCGGCCACCTCTTGCCGGAGCGCGTGGGCGACTACGCGCTCATAGCCGGCGGCGGCTCGGGAGGCGAGTTTTTCCAACATCTCGCGCTCGTCGGAGTCGATGTCGTTTCCAGACTCGTGCGGTCCGAGCAGAACTACCGCTGTCGCTTCGGGAATTCCGCTGCGCACCGGCACGGAAAGGCACGGCGCTTCCATCCCGCTTGGCAAATCCAGCGACTCGGAATCTTCCGGACTGAGGCGAACCGGCGCACCAAGCTCCAAGCTGCGCAACGCGACCGCGTCAGAGTCCGGGCGCAATTCCTTTTTGGTGCACACACCCCAGCCTTTGGCATCTTGCGTTCGGCGGAACACGTTCCCCTGGCATCGGAAAAGCGCGCAGGATGACAAGCACAGCGCGCGCGCCGTGCCTTCGACCAGCAGGCGGTCGATTTCTTCCAGCGAGTCGGCCCGCGCGAATTCTTCGATGGTGGCCTCCAACTGGTGTTGCGCGGAATGGAACTGGCGATTGAACAGACGGTCGACCAACTCTACAGCGATTTCGTGCAAGCGCTGCATCAGAAGCAGGAAAACAGGGGCTAGCACCAGCGGCCAGATCCATGCCGGCAGGCGGAAGCCTTCCTCGACGTTGGTCAACTTCTCATGGAGTTGGAACATCGGCACGCCAAGGGCCAGGCTCAGCACCAACAATATCGTTCCGTGACGAAGAGGAATCCAGACGCGCACCACGCGGCGTTGCCAAACTGCCTGCGACGCGAAATAGGCCAGGACTCCATTTGGCAAATACAGAAGACCGATGAAAGTCTGGGAAGGCGAGAAACCCCACAGATGGCGAAACAGGTCAGCGGACTGGCAAAGCTCAGCAAAGATGTAAGCGGGAAGTCCGATGGCGCAGCCCCAAATCACCCAGCGCATGCGTTTTTCGTCCACAGGTGGCAGAGTGCGGCGGCGTTCGAGCAGGATCAGCAGGACCAGCCCGTCAACCGCGAGGCCCGTCAGAAAAGCGACTTCGGTGATTCGCTCGGTGGGGAATCCGAACATGTTAGCAAACCCGAGCAGCGTAGCTGCGGCAATCGCGAGGGCGAGCAGCGGCACGGCCCGCTGAACTTTTTGCCAGCGCGGTTCGGTTCGGTCATGGGGGAAGCGCAACGCGAAGATCACAAGACCGGCGAAAGCGGCGCCTTGGGCCAGTCCCTCGGCCACCTCCTGAGCGAAAACAGCGCGGGGCCATGGTTGCAACAGCGCGTAATAGGTGAACGACTGGCCCGGATTTATCCAGATCACGTAGAGGAAAAGTCCCCAGGTCATCCAGCTTGGGCGGGTCCAAACCAGCCAGAATGCGATGATGATGACGACTGCCGCCACAACCGTGTCGGCGAGAAGAACAAGTCTGGCCGCCGGAGTCAGGGGAGCGGGAGCGGAGCGAACAGTCACCGATCTCGGCGGCCCACCGGAGCTGGACTTGAAGAGCAGTGTGATTTCGCGTTCGGGCAAGACCCATTGCATACCGCCGAGCCCGCCGAGAATTGAGACGAGGCTAGCGCATTGTGGGGTGTCGATGGGGATGCAGCGCATGGCCTGAAGGTCTATGCGGTCGCCAGGGGCGATGTCGGCAGCGGCTGCCGGAGATTCTGCGGTAGATTGGAAAGGAGCAACGACGTCTGTGACCACTCCATCGTTGTCCACCGACAGGCCGAAAGAGCCGAGCGAATCGATCACTCGCTGCAGCCCGGGAACGATCATGGCCAGGGCCCAGAGAGTCAATAGGATCAGAAAAAGGCGGCCGCTGCTGACGCGAATCTCGCGATCCGCTCGGGTTGAGCTGTTTGTCGATCCCATGACACCTCAGCAGGGTCAAGATTCCCGATGAGAGGCCGCTAGAGTACGAAATTCTGATACTTCTGAACAGTTTTTTACTTCAGGGAACAGCACGTACATCTATTGTTCGGCGAGATGGCCGAGTTGGAGGCGCGTTTGCAGCATGCGCAGGATAGTGTCGCGAGCGATCATGCCGACGATGTTGCCTTCCGATATTACCGGCATCTGGTTGATATCCTGACTTTGCATGCGCTGCAAAATGGCAAGCGCCGGTTCTGTCGGCGAGGCGGAATGGATGCGGTCGAGCGGCAACATCACCGCTTGGATGGAGGTATTAGACCATTCGTCGCGCGGAACCATGCGCGCGGCATGCAGAGTGATGAGTCCGACGGGGCGGACCGGACCAGTTACGATGTGAACGCGGCGCCCGGTTCGCAGCACTTCGTGTACATATTCTTCGATGGACATATCGCGCGTGACCGTGGGGACGTCGTTGGTCATAAGATCGGCCGCGCGCACGTCCGTGAGCGTGCTGCGCATGGCGACCTGCAAGAAACTCTCCTGAGCGGCGCTCAGCAGGAACCATCCGATGAAGGCGGTCCACAGGCCGCCGACCCAGTTTCCGTTCAGCGCCTGCCAAACGCCGAGGATGATCATCAAGTAGGCAAAGATTTTTCCCGCGGTTGACGCGATTTTCGTGGCGCGCGTGAAATTTCCGGTGATGCCCCAGGCGATGCCGCGCAGGATGCGTCCGCCATCGAGCGGGAAGCCAGGGACAAGGTTGAAAAGGGCCAGAGCTAGGTTAATTTCCCATAGCCAGGTAGCGGCGGCCTGCACCATATCGTTGCCGTGAAAATAGTGGGCGGCGAGCCAGAAGCAGCCGGCGAGAAACACGCTGGAAAGCGGGCCGGCGATGGCGATGTTGAATTCCTGCTTGGCATTGTCGGGCTCACGAGAGATGCGCGCCAGGCCGCCGAAAACGAAAAGCGTGATGGAAGCGACCGGGATGCGGTAGAGCTTCGCGATCATGCTGTGGCTCAATTCATGAAAGATTACCGAAGCGAAAAAAAGGATGCTGGTGATGATGCCGAGCGCCCAATGCTGGGTGGGAGACCAGTTCGCGTGCTGAGAAGTGAATTGGGTGCGCAGTGAGAGCGTGATCAGGAAAAAAATGATGAACCAGCTGGGGTGCAGATAGATGGGGATGCCGAGAACGCGTCCGAGGCGCATGCCGGTGGGAGGAGCGGAATCCCGCGCGGTGAGCGGAGGCGGGGCCGGCGCCGCGCCCAAGTCCGAACTACTCGACCGATCGCGTTCTGGCGACTGTTCCATCAACGCGATTTTAACAGGCCTGCGAGCGCATTGCACTGTTGCGGCACGCTGCAGCCCGGGGGGCCGCTGGCGCTAAAGACTTGGTAAAGGAATAGTTTAAGGCGTAAGGCTTTAGCGACGCGGATAGTCGAAAGAGAGAACGGAAAGGTCGCGATCATCGAAGGTAAGTCGACCTTTGGTCCCGTGCTACTGCCGTTGAGGCCATGCTACCATCAGGGATCGAAGCGGAATTTTTCGTGAGAACAAACCGGATGACTCTGGATCGCAGGGAGTTCCTGAAGACGATGGCGGCCGGTGGCGCCGCCCTGGCGCTGCCTTCTTTCGCCGGTGCCGCGCAAGGCACGCCGGGGTCGTTTGATTTCGTGTTTTTCACCGACACGCATATCCAGCCGGAGCTTGACGCGGCGCACGGGTGCAACATGTGCTTCAGCAAAATCGCGGCGCTCAAGCCGGAGTTCGCCATGATGGGCGGCGACCACGTGTATGACGCGTTTGGCGTGAACGCCGTGCGGGCGGGAATGGTCTACGATCTCTATAAACGCACCGAGCAGCAGCTCGGCATGCCGATTCACCATGCGATCGGGAACCATGATGTTTTCGGAGTGTTGCCGAAGAGCGGCGCTGCGACGACCGATCCTGCGTACGGTAAAAAGATGTATGAGGACCGCCTGGGGCGGACGTACTACTGCTTCGATTACAAGGGCTATCATTTTGTGGTGCTGGACTCGATTCAGCCGACCTCCGACCGTCTGTGGGAAGCGCGCGTGGATGAAGGGCAGCTCCACTGGCTGCGCGATGATCTGAAGCGTTTGCCGCAAGGTACGCCGGTACTCGGCGTGATTCACTGTCCGTTGGTAACGGCCTTTGCCACCTACGCCTACACCCAGATCGCCGGTGCGGATCGCAAATACAACACCATGACAGTCGCGAATGCTCCCGAGGTGCTCGAAGTTTTCGAGCATGCAGATGTTCTAGCGGTTCTTCAGGGGCATACCCATGTCAACGAAGTGGTGGGCTACAAGAGCACGCAGTACGTCACCAGCGGAGCAGTCTGCGGGAATTGGTGGCATGGGCCGCGCCTAGGCACGCCGGAAGGATTTACGGTTGTGAGTCTGCGCGAAGGGAAGTTCAGCACCCGCTACGAGACTTATGGGTTCCACAGCGTGGATGTGCGGGAGAAGTTTTAGCCCACGGCAGCAAATGCACGCTCCTGGCAATTAAAAACCACCTCTCCGCTAGTCACCTTTTCGTTCGGAGGAACTTCCCTTCAAAGCTATCGCGTGCGGCTTTTTCCACGGCGTGTGTCTGGCGCCACTAATGTCGGGGTGCTCCCCAGCGCTAAACCTTCTGCTTTGAATACCTGATTGGTGGCGATGGTCATGCTTTTCACGACGGTGCCCGGCTCAATAACGGGAGGCCGACATGTTCACTTTTATCAGTTTTACAGAAGTGGCAGGGGCGATTTTCATATCGTTTGCGGTGGCGCTGACACTGCAGTGGATTGGGTTAGTTTGGCTGATGCGACTGATGCCAGGGAGGCCGGTCGAATCGCTAGAAGAGGTGGCCGGCCGGGGCGCGCAGAGGAAGCTCTCCGAGCTCTCGGTTGCACGGGAACGGAAAAACGCGGCGTAAGGCATAGCCACTCCGGGAGGAAGCCAAGGGATTGCTGCTGGGCGATTGAGCAACTCAGAAGAGCCGGCAGGATGCCGGCGGTAGAAGAACTGAAACAGACATTATTCGGAGTTGAAAGGACAGGACAGTGCAGCAAAAGGAGGCGCTATGCTTTTTCTTAGATTCTTTCTGTTTGTGATTAGCTCGGCGTTTGTGCTGTCGGCGGTGTTGTTGGTTGCTTACGATATTTTTCTTATCCTCGAACTGGGGCGGTGGCTCAAGCCGAAAGAACCCGCTGCTGCTAAGACGGAAGGCGAGCAGATCGGAGGAGCTACTGGCTCGCCGCCGACAACGGCCGTTTCTGCACTCGGCGGCATCCCGGCGGAGCCGCGAATTGAACGGTCCAAACGCGCGGTTCGCTGGGCGGCGGCTGCCAAGCTTACGGTCCTGGCGGCGCTTCTAGCGCTGGCGGGAGCGAGTATTTTGGTGGTTCCGGACGGGCAAGCGGCGGTGCGCATTAGCCAGATTTCCGGTGTGCGGCCAGGCACGCTGTACGCCGGGACGCATTTTATCCGGCCACTGATCGACCGGGCGCAGCTTTACGACGTACGCGATCGAGTGTTTTCAACTTCGTCCGCTGAAGGCACGCGCGAAAAGCTGGAAGTGTTGAATGTGGAAACGCGTGAAGGGTTGGAGGTGGGGCTAGCGGTCACGGTGAGATATCGAATCGATCCGCGGCGGTTGGATTACGTGCAGGCGAACCTGCCGCAGCCGATCGACCGGGAGATTGTCGCGCCGGTGGTGACCAGCGTGTTTCGCGAGGTGGCGCCGAATTATGTGGTGCGCGACATTTTTGCCATCAAGCGCGAGGAGTTCAGGGAGCACGCAACGCAAATTATCACGACGCGATTGAGCAGCGACGCCATCGTGGTGAAAGAAGTGCTGCTGCGTAAAGTTCAACTTCCCGAGGAGTATGCGCAGGGCTTGCAAGGCTTGCTGTTAAAGGAGCAGGAGGACGATCGCGTATCCGTGGACCAAAGCATCGAGAAAAAGAAGGTGAACATTGCCGAGTCGCAGGCCGAGGCGCAAAAGGTTCGGCAGATCAAACACGCGGAGGCCGACGCGCAGACGCGCGTGTTGATGGCCAAGGCGGATTCGGACTCGATGCAATATACGCTGCCGCTAAAACAGAAGCTGATCGAGCAGTCCAGGCTGGAAGCGGAAGCGCGCAAGCAAACCACCATTCAGGACGCCGAGGCCGCCGCACAGGCCAAAGTGATTAACAGCAAAGCGGAAGATGAGAGCAGCAAATTGCGGTCGGAAACGCAGAACGTCCTGGTGGTGAAGAACGCGCAGGCTGCCGCGGAGGCAAAAGTAATTGACGGCAAGGCCGAACTGGAGCGACGGAATTTGATGGCAGAAGCGGAAGCGCACAACATTCGCGTGACGGCGCAGGCGGAAGCGGAGCAACTCCAGTTGGAAGCTGCCGCGCTCAAGACCAACCCGCTGCTCGTGCAGTACACCGTGGCGCAGCGGCTTTCCGATAAGGTGCAAATCATGATGGTGCCGAATGATGGGAAGTTTTTCTTTACGAACGATGTGTTGAAGTCGGCCTCGGCGGCGTTGGATCCTTCGGTGAAGGCAGGGAAGTGAACTGGTGGGTTTTGGAGGTGTGCTATGATTGTCGCTCAACGCTTTGTGCAATTGGCACAAGCCGATGCGGCTCCTTCCTCGACTCTTTTTCCTGCGTGCAATCGTCGCTCTCTTATTAATCACGTTTACCGTGAGGTCTTCTCCGGCGCAGTCGGCGGGGGAAATTCCGCCTGAGTGGGGAGAAGTCCTGAGTTCGCTTGCGCACAAGATCGCGGCTGGAGCAAAACCCGCCAAGACTTTTTCGCTGGACGTGCGGAACCTTTCGTCGCTTAACGAGGGAGACGTTGACGGTATTCGCCAGATGCTTGTCGCAGACCTGTCCAGTCTCGGGTTGAAGATTCGGATGGCGCCTGCGGACGCGCAATTGCAAGTCACGCTTTCTGAATCCGCAGATGATTATGTCTGGGTCGCAGAGATTCGTCGCGGCGAAACGAGCGATGTGGTGATGGTGTCGGCGGAGCGGGGCGCGATGAAGAAATCGAGCGCGAAGCGACCGTCTCTTACGTTGCAACGAAAATTGATTTGGGAGCAAGACGCCAGAATTCTTGATTTTGGGTTGCTGCTGGAGGCTGCCGCGGAGGGCGCCTCGATTCTTGTGATACTCGAGCCCGACACGATTGCATTTTATGATTATCGAGCGGGTGAATGGCAGTTGAATCGCGGAATTGACATCGGGCACGAGCGCCCCGTACAGCGGGACGTGCGCGGGCGGATCGATCTGCAGGCGGGCAAGGCTGAATTGCCGGGTTCGGAATGCGCAGGGAATTTCCAGCGCCCGGAAACAGTGACTTGCATTAGCACTCCGGCGACCAAGAGCGCTGCTCTGGCGGGTGTTCGAGGAGAGAACGCGGAGGACCGCGCCATGGTTGCCCCGGTTTGTGGAGTTCAAGATCCTGTTTTGATCTCGGGACCCGGCGACTGGACCGAACCCGATTTCATTCAGATGTATGAGGGCAGCCGCCAGCGGGGCGCGGTGAGCCAGCAAATCCAGTTTGCTGGACCGGTGCTCGCGCTGTGGGCCTCAGAAGACGGGAAGACGGCGCGGGTTGTTTCGCGAAATCTGAAAACGGGAGCATATGAAGCTTCGATTGTGTCTGTATCTTGCGGCGATTAGCGTGGTGCTGGCGAGCGCTGCAGCGTTGCGGCCAGCGCGACGGCCGCGGTATGGAGGAACACTCCGCGTGGAAATCGGCGCGACGATAAAATCGCTTGACCCGTCTGTGGCCGCTGCGAATCCGCAAGAGGCTGACGCGAAAACGGAGCTAGATGCCCTGTTATACGATCATCGCGGCGAAGATGGCGCGTTTGCGGGCACGGCGGGGAGCGGGGCGTTTCGCCTGTCCGAGTGGGAAGCCGGGAAGCGCGCGGTGCTTGCGGCGAATGAAGATTATCGCCAGGGCCGGCCGTTTGTGGATGCCATCGAAATTCAGATGGGGCGTTCTGCGCACGAGCGCGTGGTTGACCTGGAACTGAACAAGACGGACTTCGTGCAAATTCCAGCGGAACAAGCGCGGCAGGCGGCCGATCGTGGCGTGCGGGTGAGCGCCTCGCAGCCGGATGAATTGCTTGCGTTGGTTTTTGTCAGGAGCCGCGCTGCGACGGGAAATGCGCGTGTTCGGGAAGCGATTGCGCGTTGCATCGACCGCGCGGCGATTGTTAATTTTATTTTGCAGAAAGAAGGCGAACCGGCCGGCGGCTTGCTGCCGCAATGGTCCAGCGGCACAGCGTTTCTTTTTTCGCTGGATACAGATGCGCATGGCGCGAAAGAAATCCGGCCGCAAATCCCGGCGTCAACGAAGTTCGTGTTGGGATATGATTCCGCTGATACGCTGGAGCAGAGCGTGGCCGAGCGGATCGTAGTGAACGCGAAAGAAGCGGGTATTTCGCTCGCGTCTCGAGCGATACCGACTCCGGGCACGAAGCGTGCGAACGCGAATGACTCAAAGCCTGAGCCTGAGATCCATGTCGATGCGCGGCTGATTCATTTGCGAATGCCGTCGCCCCAGCCGCGTATTTCGCTGACAGCGTTCATTAATAGGCTGGGCTCGCTGGCAGGGATTGCGGACAGCCCGCTTCCGGAAAGCGCGTCGCCCGAGGACATTTATTACAGCGAGCGCAGCATCATAGATAGCGGGCTGGTGGTGCCGCTGGTGTGGCTGCCGCAGGTGGTTGGACTGAGCGCTCGGGTACGCGATTGGAAGCGGCCGGTAGCAGGCCAGAGTTGGCCGCTGGTGGATGTGTGGCTTGATTCGGCGGCAGACGCGCGCTAACTGTGATGCGGGGGAATTTGTGTTGACTAGCGGATGTCCTAGTGTCTGGACGGCGTGGCAAGAGGAATCGTGACCTTTCGCTCGAAGCTGTTTGTGAACTTCATGCTGGCGCTACTGGTGTCGGTGGCCCTGGTGGCTGCGGGCGTGACGATCGTGACGCGTCGTGCTTTTGCCGAACTAAATCGCGAGCACATGGACGCGCTGGTAGCGCAATTCCACAAGGAGTTCGAACGGCGCGGGCATGACGTTTTGAATCGCGTGCAAGGAATCGCCGATGCAGAACCTACCGTGCGAATGGCCATCGACCTGAGCAGGCCGAACGCAGATATTTCCGTGTATGTAAATGACGCGCGCGGCGTGGCGCAATCGCACCAGCTCGACTTCCTCGACTTTGTGGGCACCGACGGTTCGATTATCTCGTCCGCGGAATGGTCGGCGCGGTTTGGCTACAAAATGGAGTGGGTCACGCAGAAGGAAGATTGGGCTTCGCGCGGATCGTTCTTGATGAAGCTCGATACGCAAGATGGGCCGGCGCTGGCACTGATGGCGGTGGCGACGGTGCGCGTGGGGGACAAAGACCTGTACGTAGTGGGCGGCGAACGCCTAGGCAAGGAATTTTTGGCTTCTTTGGTGCTTCCCTCCAACATGCGCGCGCTGCTTTATTTGCACCTCGAGCCTGCGTTTCAGCCGGTGAACTTGATCGATAGCGCGGGACCGGTGACGGAGGCCGAGCGTTTCGAGCCCATCATCGAACGCGAGCGCAGCCATCCCAGCGAGCAAACCGCGAAGATTGATTGGACCTTCGACGCGGCAAGCTCGGAAATATTTCACTTAATTCCGCTGCTGGGACGGCAGAACGAATTGCTGGGCGTGTTGCTAATTGGGAATTCGCTGCGAACGGTGGTGACGCTCGAACGCCACATCCTGTGGCTGGCCATTGGAGTGGCGGCCATGGGCTTACTTTTCGGGCTGATGCTGAGTTGGTGGGGAGCGGCGCGCGTGACGCTGCCTGTGCGGAAGCTTGCCGCGGGCGCGCGCGAGGTTTCCGACGGAAATTGGAACACGCGCGTAGCTGTGCGCGGGCACGATGAGATCGGCCAGCTTGCACAGTCGTTCAATCGCATGACGCAGCAGTTGGTGGATCAGCGCGAGCGGCTGATCCAAGCGGAGCGCGTGGCCGCGTGGCGTGAAGTGGCGCGACGTCTGGCGCACGAACTGAAGAATCCGCTGTTCCCGCTGCAAACCACGGTTGAGAACTTGCAGAGGGCGAGCACGCAGAATCCAGATCAGTTTGAAGAAGTATTCCGCGAATCGACCGGCATTCTGCTCGCCGAGATAGAAAATTTGAAAATTATCGTGGGGCGGTTCAGCGATTTCGCCAAGATGCCGCAGCCCGAGCTGGGGCCAGTGGATTTGAACGAAGTGATTCGCAATGTGGTGAAACTGTTCGAAGCGCAATTTGGAGCGGTGGGACGTCCGCCGATTACGCCGGAACTTCATTTGAAAGAAAATCTGCCGACCATTCAGGCGGATACCACGCTGCTGCATCGCGCAATTGAGAATCTGATTTTGAACGCAATGGATGCAATGCCGGCAGGCGGCATTCTGATGATGAGAACGACGCAAGAGAATGGCAATGTGGATTTCGAGATCTCCGATACCGGAACGGGGTTGACGCACGAAGAAGCGGAACGAATTTTTACCCCCTATTACACGACCAAGCAGCACGGCACGGGACTGGGCCTGGCCATCGTTCAAGCCATCGTGGCCGATCATAGCGGACGCATTTCGGTGGAAAGCGAAACGGGTGTGGGTACGGCGTTTCACGTTGAGCTTCCCATCGAACCACCCAATCATCCGGCGACCCAGGTTACGGTCTCAGAAGAAGAGAAAAAGGAAGAGGCCTAGATGGTTGTCCCGGCCAAAGCTCAACTTCTGATTATCGATGACGACGCGAACACACTTGCGTCGCTCGCGCGAGCGTTTCGGCTTGCAGGACACGAGGCGACCGTTTGCGACAATGCCGCGCGAGCAATCGAGCTGGCCAAGGCCCAACGGTTCGATTTAATCCTCTCCGACGTGGTAATGCCGGGGCGGGACGGCATCGCGCTGCTCGAAGACCTCAAGAATTTGGGCGTGGAATCGACATTCGTGATGATGTCTGGCCAAGCCTCGATCGAAATGGCTGTGAAGGCCACGCGGCTGGGCGCCAGTGATTTTTTGGAGAAACCGATTTCCACCGAAAAGCTGTTGCTGACGGTGGAAAACACACTGCGTCTGAAACGCCTGGAGACGGAAAATCGCGATTTAAAGAAACGATTGGGCCGGCACCATATCGTATGGGCCAGCGCCGCGATGCGCGAGGTGATGGCGCAAGTAGAGCACGTGGCAGCGAGCGAAACGCGCGTGTGCATTCGCGGCGAAACGGGAACAGGAAAGGAGTTGATTGCGCGCACTCTGCACGAGAAAAGCGCGAGGCGGGCCGGGCCGTTTGTGTCGCTGAACTGCGCTGCGATTCCGGGCGAACTTGTCGAGACGGAACTCTTCGGGCACGAGAAGGGTTCTTTTACCGGTGCGGCCGGGCGCCACATTGGAAAATTTGAGCAGGCGCATCGCGGGACGCTATTCCTTGACGAGATTGGGGACATGCCGATCTCGATGCAGGCGAAGCTGCTGCGCGTGCTGGAAGAAGGGGAGATGGAGCGCATCGGCGGCGATAAACCGTTTGCCGTGGATGTGCGTATTGTAGTGGCAACGCATCGCAACCTGGAAGAGCACGTTCGTCAAGGGACCTTTCGCGAGGATTTGTACCACAGAGTGTTCGTGTTTCCTGTTGTGGTGCCGCCGCTTCGAGAACGGCGTGAAGACATCCGTGCGCTGGCGGAACATTTTGTCTGCCAGTTGAGCGAACAGAACAATTGGAAGGCGAGAACATTTTCGCCAGACGCCATTGCGGAATTGGAGCGTTATCCCTGGCCCGGGAATGTGCGCGAATTGCGCAATGTGGTTGAGCGCGTGTTACTACTTGCTCCGGAGGACGTGGTGGAGGCAGGCACGGTCATTCGAGCTCTGCCAGCGTCAGAACAGGGAACGGGAGGAAATTTCAACCGTGCTGCAGCGCTTGCGGCAGGCGCGCTCGGTCAGCGTGTCGAGGCTTTCGAACGCGAGACGCTGCTCGCCGAGCTCAAGCGGAACCACCATCATATGACCAAGACGGCCAAAGCGCTTGGCTTGGAGCGCAGCCATCTTTACAAGAAATGCCAGCAGCTTGGAATTGACCTTCGCGCGATCCGCTCGGAAACGTAGCGCAGTAGTGCCCCGCCTGGAAGAACAGTCCCCTACTCCGCGCTAGATATTTTATTTTGTGGGCGCCACACGGGTTGGGATTGCCAGTGGTGCGCCTTCGCCCTTTTCGAATTTTATTCCGAGCCACGGCGCCACGGTGGCAGCAACGTCGATCAATCGCGCATGATCGATTTTTCCGCTCCCGATCGAAGGGCCGTAGAAAATCATGGAGGCGCGCATTTCTGGGCGATCGGGAAAATATCCGTGAGTGCCGCCGCGCGTGTGAGGAGTTTTCAGGTCGCCGGTGTAGCCAAAAGCGAAAGAAGTTCCCTCCGAGGCCTCCAGAGCCAGAAAAGCGTTCGGATCGCCTCCCATGGCCATGATTTCGTCATGCCAAGCGATGCGGCGGATTCCGCTGCCTAGGGCGCCGGCTAGCGGATCAAAAATGTTGCGCAACGTTGCGCGAGTGGCCTGGTCGTTCGCGTCTTTCACGTAGATGTACGCGGAGCCTCCGTCGATTATTTCCGTGGCCTTCCAATCGGTGATGCGACCTTTGGCGTCCAGGGTGATCAAGCCTTGTTGCTGAAGCAGAACGCCTGGACGCAGGTCCTGCGAAATCGGCGCGAAACCGTGGTCGGAAAGAACCACCAGGACGGAGTTCTGCCAGATTCCGGCTTTCTTCGCGGAGGAAATCAGGCGGGCGATTTGAGCGTCGGCGGTTTCGGTGGCGTCATTGGCTTCGGGGGTGAACGGGCCCTTTTCGTGCTCCCAGTGATCTACCATGGCGAGATGCAAAAGGAGTAGGTCGGGCTTTAGATTCTCGATGGCGTAACAGGCGGCGTCGGTCCAGACCGCGTCGGTAAGCTCGAGCGGAGGAACATCTGTTTTGAAACTGGGGAATTGCTCGGCTACCTTTTCGAAGATGCCGGGCGTTGCGAGGGCGCGGACGACTTTCATATCTTCGGGAATGCTAGCTCGCCAATATTCCGGGATGTTTAAATCTGCTTGCGCACCGGCTGTGACGGGCCAATGAATCAACGCGGTTCGCCGACCGGCTTGTCGCGCGAGTTGCCACAGTGTTGGAACACGAATATCTTCGGTGTACCAGCGGTAGCCTCCGTAGTTTTGATTGAGCGGATCCCACGCGGGATTCGTGTAGATGCCGTGCGTTCTTGGGTTCACGCCGGTGACCATCGAAGTGTGAGAAGGGTAGGTGACCGTGGGCATCACGGATTGCACGCCGTCGCTTGAGGCGCCGTTGCGGACCATTTCGCGCAAGGTGGGAATTTTCAGTCCGTGCGCGTCGGGCTCGGTGTAACTTTCCGGCTTCATTCCGTCGATGCTAACGATCAAGAGATGCTGGCTCGGGTGTGAAGAGGGAACTTGCGCGGGGATCGTTGCCGCGCCGAGGCTGGACCTGTTTGTCGGAAGGAAGTTTTGCGGCCAGGCCGAAATTGCGGCGATCAGCAGAAGCGCCGCACACAGGAGTTGAGCGGCCTTATCCCGCATAGAGTTCCTCCAGCGCATGGTAGGTAAAGTATCCATGGAGCGCGAAGAAATACAACTGCGACAAGGTTACTAGATGGTCCGGCCTCTGCGCGGGGGCGGGAATAAGCGGGTAAGCAGCAGATCGGTGGGCAGATAGACCACGAAGATAAGGAACAGAAGGACTGCCAGCAGGTGCGCGGGAGCAGGTCCCCATGCACGGTGGAAAAAAGGGTCGGTAAACACGAAATTGATATTTGTCGTCGGAGTGGCGGCCAGGCGCGCCGAGACAACCACGGGAATGGCGATAAGGGATTGCGCGAGCCAACCGCGGCGGTCGTATCCGATTCGGTGCAGGGCCCAAAGAAGCAGAAACGGCATAACTAGGTGAAACAGCGAGAGCAGGCGGACCCACAAAGGAAAGCTTGCGTCGAAGAGGTATTCGGTGCCGCCGATAAGATGGCGACCAGCAAAAAACCTGCAGGCCGCGTCGATCACCCATACGGTATCGATTAGTAAGGAAGAGACTGCCTGGCTGGAGAGCAGGAGTGCGTTGTTGGTCCACAGGCCGAGGCAGCTGAGCATGACGGCAACATCGCAAAGGTGCAGAAAGTTCGCAGCGCCCCAGGTATGCCAATAGCAGGAAACCCAAACGAACAGCCAAAGGAGAGCGCTCCATCGAATCCAGGTTGGGAAATGATCGGGGGTTGCAGGAGCGGAAGCCATCTTGCATTAGCCGAGCGGCATCGTAGCAGAAGACAGAGGCTGGCGAGTATCGCCATACCATGCGGGAAAGATCGAATGGCGACCTCGAGAAAGTGATTAAGCGCTTGCGTGAGGCGCGAGGTGGGGATATCGTCTTTTGCGCAACCAGAGAGCCACAGGCGGCCGAGCGATGGATGAAAAAAGATATTACGACGAAAAGGAAGAAACCAAGCAGGTGACGCTCGTTTGCGCGCACTGCCGCCAGGAAAATGCCTATCCGGTGCGGTATATCGTGCGCACGAAGAAGGCGCAAATTCCTCCGGGCGGGAATGAAGAAGACCGGGCAAAATTCGCTAAAGCGCGTTCCTACATGGTTCGCGTGGATAACATGGTGGCCTGCCGCAATATTCGCTGCCGCAAGAGATTCGAACTTACCGGCCAAAGTGTGTTCCTGATTTAGCCAAGCAGGTCCTAGGAGACAACGCCGGAAGGATGCCGGCGACCACTAAGACATGGAGTCTCGGTCGTTCTTAGAACGACCGCCAAGCGCAGGTGCCGCGGCGTCAGCGTCCAAGATTTCGCGAATCTTCTGGGCCAGGGTCCTGAGGTTGAAAGGTTTTTGCAGGAACTCCATGCCGCCTTCGAGCACGCCGTGGCGGAACACGCTGTCGTCGGTGTAACCGGAAATGTAGAGGACTTTTAGATCTCGCCGGGCGGCGGCGATTTGGCTGGCGAGTTCGCGTCCGCTGAGGCGCGGCATCACAACGTCGGTTATCAACAGTTGAATGGCGCCAGGATGGGTGGCGGCAAGATCGAGCGCCGCGATTCCGTCAGAGGCTTCTAGCACGCGATACCCGCTGGCTGACAAATATTCACCCACCAGCTCGCGCACGCTCCCCTCGTCCTCGACAAAGAGAATTGTCTCGGAGCCAGACGCCGGAGCAGGGATCACTTTCGGGACAGCGAGCGCGGCCGCTTTTGCGGCAACCTTCGGCAGATAAATTTTAAGTGTGGTGCCACGACTGGGTTCACTGTAGACCCAAATGTAACCTTCACTTTGTTTGACCACGCCATAGGCAGTAGCGAGTCCGAGACCTGTGCCTTTACCCTGTTCCTTGGTAGTGAAGAAGGGTTCGAAGATGCGAGCCTGGGTTTGCGCATCCATTCCACACCCTGTGTCGGTAACCGTGAGCATGACGTAAGGCCCGGGCTCGACCACCGCATGCTTGGCGGTGTAATTCTTGTCGAGTTCGACGTTGGAGGTCTCGATGGTCAGGCGCCCGCCTTGTGGCATCGCGTCTCGAGCGTTGACGACGAGGTTCAAGACGACCTGCTCGATCTGGCTGGGATCGGCTCTCACGTTGCCGAGCTTGGCGCCGGGCATGAAGGCCAAGTCGATGTTCTCGCCGATCACCCGGGAAACCATTTGAATCATGCCGCCGACTACCTCATTTAGATCCAGGACGCGTGGCTGCAAAACCTGTTTGCGGCTGAAGGCCAGCAACTGCGCGGTGAGCGAAGCAGCACGCTCCGCGGCCGTTTGAATTTGCTCGACATTTGAGCGCTGGGGCGAAGAGTTCGGGAGGCGATCGAGAAGCATCTCTGCGTGCCCTTTCACCACCATCAGCAGGTTATTGAAATCATGGGCAACGCCGCCAGCGAGCTCTCCCACTGCCTGCATTTTCTGGGCCTGGCGCAACTGATCGGCGAGATGTTTACGATCGGTGATGTCCAGAGCCACTCCGATCACTCCGAGCAGTTCTCCTTCGTTGCCTCGCAGAGGTTGCACATGGGCTTCGAACACGCGGTTTTGCCAATCTAATTCGTATGTCACCGCCTCGCCATGCAGAGCTTTTCGGTGGGCAGCGATGGGCGGGAATTCAAGACTCTTGGTCTGGAAGTATTCAAAAAGGGTCTTGCCGGTGAGTTCGTCCGAACGCAATCCGAGAGGTTCAAGACCGGCGCCGATCGCGGAGGTGAACCGCAAGTGCTTATCGGTGGTCCACAATACGACCGGCATTCTTTCAATCATGACACCGAGCCGCGTACGCCCCTGGTGGTGCTCGAGCTGCGCTCTTTCCAGATCCTCGAGCATGCTATTGATTGCGGTACCGAGATAAGCGAGCTCGTCCTCGCCACGGACTTCCAGGCGGGCGGAAAGATTGCCGCTGGCTCCGATTTGGGTGATCCCATCGCTCAGATTGGCGACGCGCGAAAGGATCACGCGCTCGAGCAGATAAAGCGTCGCGGCGCCGAATAACAGGGCAGCAGCCAGAAGCAATAGCGAGAACTGAAGGAGGGTCGTCTGGCCTTGTTCATAAATCTTTCGCTGAAGAATGATTCGAAGAACGATCGCCGGACGCCCATAGATATCGTCAAGCTCTTGGTATGCGGCGAGAGAATCCTGGTCCATCGCACGGATTTGAATAGACGATTGCTCCGGCGCTGCGCCGCGGTCGAGCGGGAAGTCGGCGTTAGGATTCAAATCGTCCAAGCGCTGGACTGTAAGCGGCGTACGAACCATTTCCGAAAGCTGACGGACCTCGGCGAGGTCTATGGCGCGGCCCATTATCAATGTTCCGGCGATGGGGCCTCGGGCCTCGCTTGTAAGGACGGGACGGGAATCCACCAGCACCGGGCCATCCCGGAGCACCAGGATGCCCATCACTCTGCTGTCCAAGCTTTTGTGGTTCAGTATTGAGGAACCAGTTTTTAGATTTTCATCGAGCCCCTCGGGGACCGATGCTTCACCACCGTTGGCGAGGTCAAACCCTTTGGAGAAAACTTTGTGACCGGAGTTGTCGAGTATTACCACGAAGCTTACTTTGAGCTGTTGGAATGTCGAAGTCGGGAACTCGGATTTCACATAGCCCGGATTCTTTCCGTGGAGAAATGCATACGATTGATCCCAAGCAGCGTACTCGCTGGTGGTGCGATCGAGAGTATTTAGTTCGTTCGTTAAAGCGCTTGAGGCGCGTGCAAGATTTTCTTTGGCAAAGTCCTCTTCCAGGTGAGCGTAGCCGTGCAACAGGATGATGCGGGAAAGCCAAAACAAACTGCCCACGGCACCAAACATCGTTAGGACGATAATCAACAGAGTCTTCTGTCGCAGCGAAGACGGAAGGTGAATCGATCCGATACTTTTGATCCCCAATGCCTGCCTCCAAATCAGTATATCTGCCGAGAGGATGGGCCAGGTTCGGGCGTGTCTTAGTCGTACACGCATCTGGTCCTCGAGGCCCGGTCGGATACGCTGGAAAACCTCTGGCGCAGGCGTTATGCTTCGTACATCTCCGTGGGCGCAAGTAGCATCCTTTTGGACATAGTTTTCTGTAGGGGATTGCGGAGGGCAATAAATGACGAATTGTTCGCTCAGTTTGCGAGTTTCAGGAACGGTTGTTTTGTCCTTTTTGGCTCTGGCCGGCACTGTATTTGCGCAACAGGACGGCCCTTTGCCTCCAGCGCCGCCAGCGCAACCACCCGCGCAAAACGCTCCGGCGCAAAATCCGCCTTCGGTGCCCCAACCTACACAAACATCAGGGAGTGCTGCAACGCCCGCTGCTGAACCGGTTTCACCGGCACCGGTGGCCGCCTCGGCGAACGCGAAGATTGAGGTCCCCGGGGGTACGCACATCCCGTTGGTTTTGCACAACGCCATTTCGACTCGAAGCGCGCGGCCCGGGGATCCCGTTTATTTTGAGACTTTATTTCCCATCATGATTGATGGAAAGGTCGTAATCCCGGCGGGTTCCTACGTAAGCGGTGAAGTGAGCGAATCAAAGCGTCCCGGCCGGGTGAAAGGGCGCGGCGAACTGATGATTCGGTTGAAGTCGCTGATCCTACCGAATGCGTACATGGTCAACTTGAATGCGGTCCCCAGCAATGCGGGGACCGGTGGCAACGAGACCACAGACAACGAGGGCAAGATCGTCGGCGATTCCAACAAGGGCGGCGACATCGGCACGGTGGCGAAAACGACTGCCGCGGGCGCCGGGATCGGCGCTATCGCTGGGCGAGGTGCTGCAGGGGCGGGGATTGGCGCAGGCGTAGGAGCCGCCGCCGGGCTGCTGGCCGTGTTGCTGACTCGCGGGCCCGAAGCCGAATTGCCACGGGGCTCAACGGTGGAAGCCGTTCTGGATCGTGCGATTGTGCTGGACGCAGACAAAGTGCAGTTTAGCGGTCCAGGACAAGCATCGACACTGGCGGGTCCCCCGAACCGCGAACCTCCCCGCAGCGTTCCTTTCTAGCTAGCTTGACTTTTTGATCGCGAAATTGCCGCAGTGCGTTTCGCTTGAATACCCGCAAACCGCGATGGCGAGAAAATTTCCGTGGAGGCGGAGAGCTTTTGGTTTAGAACCCACTCGCGCACGAGCTTGGCCGTGACGGGAGCGAGCAGAATTCCGTTTCGATAGTGGCCGGTGGCTATGAACAAACCTTCGATATCGGTGGGCCCGAGGATGGGGAGATGATCGGGAGTGCCAGGACGCAGGCCCGCCCAAGTTTCCACTATTTCAGCGCTCGCGAGATTCGGGGCGAGCTCGATCGCAGCATCTAGGATCTTGCGCATTCCTCCCGCAGTCACGTGTTTGTCAAATCCAACGTCTTCGAGCGTGCTCCCGGCAATGATCCGTCCTCCGAGTCGCGGGACGAGGTAGCCTCGCTCGGAGCGCAGAACATGCCGCAGATGTATCTCCTCGGACCGGAGCGCGAGCATCTGGCCGCGTATCGGCTTGGTGGGCGCATAACGTGAAAGCCAACCTTGCTCGACTGCATTTTCGCCTGCAAGGGTTGAGGAATGGCATCCCGCCGCCACAATGACAATTTTTGCCGCGACGTTTTCGCCGCCGGCCTTCACTCCAGAGCAACTTCCTCCCTGATGGATTATCGACGTCACCTTACAGCCCGCGCGGATTTCAACGTTGCGGCGCCGCAGAGCGGAGAGAATCGCCTCCATAAGTAGCCGAGGGTCGACGGTTGCTTCTCCGGGCAGCCATGCAGCCGCCGACGCGGAGGGGTTGATCGAGCTTTCCATGACGCGCGCATGGTCGAGCGAGACGGATTCGACCGCGATGCCCAATCTTTGAAGCTCAGCAATCATCTGGTCGCGATCCGCTTCTGCATGCGGCTCGGGAAAAATCTGGAGCGCTCCGTTAGAAAAAAAGTGGGTGTGGAGTCCGGAGGCTTCCTCGATGGCGGCGATGAATTGGGGATACCGCAGTAAGCTTTCTTTTGCCAACCGAACGAGCGGCAGCGCTTCCGGGGAATCCGGTCCGGGCGAGAGCATTCCGGCAGCGGCCCAACTGGCGCCGCGCCCCGGCTCTTCGCGGTCCAAGAGGACCACATCGAGTTTTTCGGCAGCCAGCCCAAAGGCGATTGAGCTGCCGATGATTCCGCCACCGATGATGGCAACATCAAACACTTTCATACAGCCATATTAGCAGGAATTTTTCAGAGACGATGGCGGCCGAGAACACCAGAATCGCCGCCCACGGGCTTAGAGAGAATCGACTAATTCGACGGAAAGGAGGCGGGCTTTTTGCGCGAGATTTTGAGCACGGGCCCAATCACCTGCCTTGCTGGCCTCGCGCGATTGGGACAAGAAACTGCGTATTTTTTCGACCAGGTCGAGTTGCGCGGCGCTAAGCCGCTTATCGGCAGACTGCTGAAGATTTCTTTCGGCGACGTTAATATCGTCATCCGTTTTATGGGCGTAAATGGCCTGATCGTTCGCTGACAGCTGAGGCGATATCAAGGGAGCGGGCGGGCGGGTCGATTGTTCAGCGGGGGTCTCGGCCGTCTGTTGCTCGGCAGCTTGTTTATGAGGAGGAGGAACTGGCTTGGTGCGCACGGGTGCGACCGACAGGGGCGCGGCCGAGGAAGGAGGCGGAGCGGGTGGAGGCGCTTCCTCAGCGACTTCCGGGGGCGTCGCAGTCGTATCCGGCGCGACATTGGTAAGCGGTTTGGAGTCCGCCGGCGGTGGCATGGGAGTCGAGGCGACAGGCGCCGCCGCTTTGACGGTTTTCCCCTCGCATCCGGTGAGCGCGAGCGCCAACCCGCAAGCCAACAGAGCGATTAGACCGGTAGCCTTCTTGTTACGGCTGGGCATCTATCTTTTTTCTTCAGCGAAGGGCTGGCTGAAGTCGCGGAGCTTTCCCGCCGAAGCTTCCATGGAGCGAGCCAGCGGCAATTCTACACGGAAGGTAGTTCCGCGCCCGACCTCCGAATCAAATTCTATCCGACCATTGTGCAGCTGTACAAATCGAAATGTGTTAGCTAGTCCAATACCCGTCCCACCCGGCCGGGTGCTGAAGAATAACTGAAAAATCTTCTTTTGATCCTCCAGGGGAATTCCTTTGCCGGAGTCGGCGACGGCGATAACCGCGGAATCGCCACTACGGCGAAGGCTGAGCGTGATGCGCCCGCCCGGGCTGGTGAACTCGCAAGCGTTTAGCAACAGATTGAGCACCGCCTGATGCATGAGCTGGCCGTCGACCAGGGTGGGAGGGAACTCGGTCGGCAAGTCCACGCGCAATTCCACGCCGGCCTGTGCGATCGCCGGACGCGCCGCATCCAACACCTCGTCCAGCAACACCCGAAGGTCGGTTTCCTCCAGTTTAAATTCGAGAGGTTTGGTGAAATTGAGGAATGTTTTCACCGCGTGATCGAGGCGGTCGATCTCGCTGTCGAGCATTTTAACCGCTTGTTGGGCTTCCGGCTCGACTGGCATATTGCCCTTGAGAACTTCAAGCCAAAGGCGCATGGAATTCAGCGGATTCTTGACTTCATGCGCGACCCCGGCGGTAACCCGGCCGAGAGCGGCTAGGCGTTCGGATACCTGCAGCTGATTTCCTATGCGCTCGAGGGATTCGACGTCGCGCAAAGTAACCAGCGTGCCCATGCGGACTCCGTGCTCGCGGATCACTTGCGCGCTTATGCCGATCCGCTGAGGGCCATTCGCGCCTTCCAGCCTGGCTTCGGCGCCTTCAACGGGAACGATGTCGTCTGCCTGGACACCTAGAGCGCTACGAATCGGGTGGCCGAGCGGGAAAATCTCGCTGACGAGACACCCCCGGAGGTCCTCGGGGCGACTGCTGAGAAAATTTTCGACCGACGGACTGACTAGCACGGCGCGGCCGTTGGCATTGAAAAGCAACAGTCCATCTTCCAGTCCGCTCATTACCTGATCGAGGTTTTCGCGAAGCGTGCTGAAGATTTCGCGCACATCGCGCAGTTGTTTTCCGATGCCCACGATTTTCGTGCTCACCGCGCCGAGCTCGTCACCGCGTTCGACCGGCTCAAGGTCAAATTCACCAGCAGAGATGCGGTCCAATTGAGCGGAAATGCGGTCGATGGGCGCCAGTGATACGCGGCTAACCACGAAAGCGAGCATGGTGGAGAGCAGAACCGAGCCAAGCGCATACCATCCTGCGGACTGGAGAAGAGAGGTGATTTCGTTGCGAATGAGCGCCGAAGAAAGTCCGATGCGGATATCGCCGAAAGGACCGGGTCCCAGGTTGAAGGGAAGGGAATCTTCGAAGACTTGAGGCGGCCCGTAAAGGGTGCGAAGCTGCTGGAAAAATCCGCCGCGAACGAGCGAGGCGACGCCCGGCCGGACCGGGACTTTTTCCCCTCGAAGAGCGGCATCGCTGGAAACAAGAACGATGCCGTCGCGGTCGCTGATGGTGATCTCGTAAATGGTGGGCGAATATCCCACCGCTGATTCGATCACCGAATTCAGCGAACTGCTGTTGTCGAAAGTTCTCTGCGCGTAGTCACGGAGGTCCGCCGCGCTCAAGGAAGCTGGCGAATCGCCGCGCTCGGCGGCGTCAGCCAGTGCATTCTGGCAAGCGAGAAATACTTGTTGGGCGATGAAGCGAGCGCGATCATCTGCTTGGCGGAGGGTCTGCCGGGTGAGCCGCGCGATGTACAGAGCTGAAACGGCGGTGACCACGGCCAGTACCAGAAGCGAGGTCGCGAGAGTGAATTTAGTTTTCAGGCTGAGACGCATTGATCCGCCCCGCCTCGTATTCTTTCAATTTGTTATGAAGCGTCTTGAGACTGATGCCTAACAGTTCGGCCGCGCGAGTCTTGTTCTGGTTTGTGGCGTTCAGAGTCTGCAAGATCAGCTCGCGTTCAGCTGCGTCCACGGTGGTCCCTACGGGAAAGCGGAGCGCGCCGAGCCCCGAATTTGTTGTTGCCGGCGCGCGTCCGAAGTCCGACGCAAGATGCTGCCGCGATACAGTCCCGCGATCCGAGGCGATCGCAGCGCGCTCGAGCGCATTGCGCAACTCTCTCACGTTGCCGGGCCACGGGTAGGACTTGAACAGGTCCATCACGTCGGCCCCCACGCCGGTCACCTTCTTATTATGCTTCGCGGATATGTCCGCCAAGAGATGCTCAACGAGCAGCGGCAGATCTTCCTTGTGTTCCCGCATGGGCGGCAGATGAATGTGGAAGACGTTCAGCCGGAAGTAGAGGTCCTGACGCAGATGGCCATCCGACACAGCTTCTTCCGGGTTTTTGTTCGTGGCCGCCAGGACGCGCACATCCACAGGAGTCTCCACCTTGCTACCCAGGCGGCGAACCTTGCGGTCTTCGAGCACGCGCAAAAGCTTGGCCTGCGTTTGTGCGGGCATTTCGCCAATCTCGTCGAGCAAGAGCGTGCCGCCGTCGGCGAGCTCGAAGCATCCAATGCGGCGCTCGGCGGCGCCGGTGAAGGCGCCCTTTTCATGGCCGAAGATTTCGCTTTCCATTAGCGATTCAGGGATTGCCGAGCAGTTGATGGCCACGAACGGACGCTCGGCGCGCGGTGAAAGCATGTGAATCGAACGCGCGACCATCTCTTTTCCTGAACCGGTTTCACCGGTGATAAGGACCGAAGCGGTGGAAGGCGCCGCCATTTCGACCTGGCGCATCACTTCCTGCATAGGAGTCGAAGTGCCAACCAGGACGCCAAGCTTTCCCGCGCTTCGCAGATCGCGCGTCAGCGCAGCCACGGCTTGCTGATCGCGCACTCGTCCAAAGGCGCGATCGAGCAAGGCACGGAGAACAGGCGGCTTCAGAGGTTTTTCAATGTACCAATAAGCGCCCGCTTCTATGGCCTGCACCACGCGCTCGTCGCTGCCGCGCCCGGTGATGATGATGACGGGAATTCGCTGGATTTCCTGGCCCAGCTGAGTGAGCAAATCCAAGCCATTCATACCCGGAAGTTCTACATCAGCGAGAATTACGCTGGGTTGGAAATCCTGAAACTTGGCAAGGGCTTCCTCGCCGCTTCCAACGCCCAGAACCTCAAAATTCCATTTGCGGAGCAGGGCTTCATAACCTTTGCGCGCATTTTCCTCGTCTTCAACAATCAGGATGCGCTGCTGCGATGTTTTCTCGGGTGGCATCTAGAACTGAATCTATCAGCAGTTTCGGGTAAATCCAAGTGAGCACACCGCTCCCCGGGATGGGGAGCCAGCGGCTGACGATTCGTCCTGCGGTTAGGCCCGGCGAACGCGAAGAGGACGTTCGAGTATCAACTCGAGCTTCGTATTTTCGTCGAGGGTTAACTCCTGGCCGATGCCGGAAGTGACCATAAACGCCGTGGCAGCTCCCATCGCGGCTCCTATCGCAGCGTCCTTGTTATCATGAGCGGCCATGCCTACGGCGGCGCCGGCCAGAGCTCCCGCGGCTGCCGCTTCGGCCTCGGTTTGATGGTTGCTGGAAGTGGCTTCGATTTCGCCTTCGTGCTGGTACAAGACTCGAATGGAGTGAATACCGGGAGTGTCAATCAATTCCGCCACCAGAGGAACCCAGCCGTTCGGGGTGCGTATATCGTCAAACGCTAGCCACATTTTCGCCCGGCCTGTTTTCCCAGCAGAAATAACTTTGTCGATATGTCCGCGAACTTGCGTACCGGCGGGCAAAGTGGTCCCGTCCGCCGATACAATTTCCTCCAGAGTTTTGGCAGTAAACGTCTTTCCGCGCTTATCGTCTTTCGTGCTCAGCTTGTCGTGAAGCAGGACCAAAAAGCGGGTACCCGCATGCACGTCGTAGGGCGCGACGTTCGGACTTTGAGAAGCGGAATCTTGCCCTTGAGCGTGCGCGGGAAGCCCGGCAAGTCCCAAAAGAGCCAGCAGGATCAGAAGGTGCGATGTGCGTGCCATGGAGCCTCCTCGTTCTACCTTTGCATCGCGCTTTCGCTGGGCGAAAGCGGACATTATGGAAAGCCGACTATATCAGATGACAACGTACCGAACGGAGTGGCCTGGGCCTTAGTGGCCTGGGTATAACCACCTAACAAAACCCGTGGGGGGCGAAGAAGTTGCAAAAAATAGTGTGCGAACCTTCGAGCGTGAATTATACTCGTCCCGCTTCGACGTTTGCGTTGCGCAAGGCTCGCTGCCAGCCTTGCCGGGTCCCGGCGTCAAAACCTGCGGGTGCATGTGACTTCCAAGCTGTGCCGCCATCTATAGATAGCGCCTTCAGCGCCGGGAAAGCCAAGCTTTGATGCAACTGAGGTAAGGGAGGGGGAATGAGATTCAGAGCGGTCGCGGCAATTCTATCTTTGTCAGCTTTTTTGCTTATTTCGACGCCGACGCTGGCGGACGACAACAAAGGGAAAGATAAGGATGCTGCCACTGCTGCTTCCGATACGAATGCAAACAAGCCAGCTACGTCGAGTGATGCGTCCGGTTCATCGAATGCCGGCGCCGCCCCTGCGCTACCCGCGCCTCCTTCGGCGATAAGCGCTTCTGACGATACGGCAACAGAGCAGCGTCACAAATGGACCCCCATGCCGGCTTTGGATGGGACTCCCGGACTGTTTACGCTAGGAACCGGCGACACGATTCCGAAGGGCGGGTTCGACATCGTCGCCGGCGTGAATAAGATCTCTCGCATGCCGGGAGATATAACAGTTCTGCAGGTAGTTCCATCCTTTGGCGTAGGAATCACCAATTGGTTCACCGTCTTCTTTTCGATGGATGCCGATGAGCACATCCATGTGGACCAGCCAAGTTTGCTGAGCCTGAATTCTACAAACGACTTGCAGTACCGAAATACGATTTATAACTCGTTTCTGCCGTGCACCGGTTGCGCCCCGGCTTACGTTGAGGATTATCCATTTGCTTCGCACAATGGCGGCGGCGTGGGAGAAATAGACTTGGGATTCAAGATCGGGCTGCTTTCAGAAAGACGCGGCAAACCAATTAGCCTTTCGATTCGCAATGACTTTTACATTCCCACGCAGACGGGCTACTCCACACTGCTCTCGAATGAAGTGCAATCGGGAATGTTCAATTACGGAATCGGCCTGGAAGCCAGCAAGAATTTGTTCCACCACAGCATACTGGCGACCCTCAACTGGGCGTATCGCTTCACGCGTGAGTCGAATTACACGGTCGTGTTTAACGGCGCGCCTACACCCGGCGTTTTGAAGCTTGCGGATCAGATGCCGGTGGGCGTCGGTTTGCAGATTTTCCCCGAGAAGCGCTTCCAGATCATTACGGAATACGACGGGCTGATTTACGTGGGCAAAGGAATCCAAAACACGACCTTCGGCGCACGCGACCCAGTAGATAGCGTGATGGGTTTCCGTCTCTACGCGCTGAAGAATTTGGCGCTGGATGTCGCTTATCGTTATAACTTGAACCTGACCAACCATGAGGATCGCAACGGCTTCGTAGTGAAAGTTGCGTTTGCGCGCTGGCCCGAAAAGCCGCTGCCTCCCGACAACGTGACCGCGTCGTGCTCGGCGGAGAAATCGTCGGTGATGGAGGGTTCCAACGAAAGCGTTGCGGCTACCGCGACGGCAACCGACGCAAACGGCCGTCCGTTGAATTACACCTGGACGGCCACCGGCGGAAAAATTTCCGGCACTGGGCCGTACGTACGCTGGGATTCAAGCGGTGCGGCTGCCGGGAAATACAGCCTGACCGCGCGCGTGGATAACGGCGCGGGCAACGGCGCGAGTTGCTCGACGACTATCGCGGTGCAGCCAAAACCGGCTCCGGCAGCGCCGACCATGTCCTGTACCTCGAGTCCATCTACGGTGTCTGCGGGAGAACGCCCGACCATCACTGCGGTGGTGAACGATCCATCGGGAACTCCGATTACTTATACTTGGCAAGCGAACGCCGGACAGATCGTAGGAAACGGGCAGAGCGTTCAGCTAGATACGTCGGGACTTGCTGCCGGAACGTATACGGTGACAGGACGGGCTGAAAATGGCGTGCACAGCGCGTGCGATTGCTCGACCACAGTCACCGTGCAGGCGCCTGCACCCGCTCCGGAAGCCAGCAAAATCAGCGAGTGCTCTTTCGCTTTGAATAGCGCACGCGCGGATAACGTATGCAAGCGAACGCTCGATGACGTTGCAGTGCGTTTGCAGAGCGATCCGAAAGCGAAAATTGTTTTGGTCGGCCATGCGGAGCCCAAAGAGCGTGCCGCGCAGAAACTCGCGGCGCAGCGCGCCCAAAGCGCGAAGAAGTATCTGGAAGAGAAAAACAGCGTGGACACTTCGCGCGTCGATGCGCGAGGGAATACGGCAGCGGGAAAAGAAAGCCGGCTGGTCGAGATCATTTTGGTGCCGGAAGGCGCAACGTACTGAAGCTTTGACCTGGGGCGCCCAATGAAGACAAGGTTTCCGGCCCCGGACTGCTGCAAGATCCATGAATCCCGCTGGAAATTGTACCCAGCACGCAAGCCGCAGCATCTAAACGAAATGGCTTCCCGAATTTACCGATCGCGAGTCGTGTCACTCGCGTTTTTTGCATTTTGGCTTGTTTGTTTACCCTTACATGCCCAGAGCTGGACGCCGCTGGGGCCGCTCGGAGGAGATGTCCGCTCGCTGGCCGCTGATCTGGTCTTGCCCAACGTGCTCTACCTTGGAACAGCGGATGGCTTCGTCTTCGGTTCGCGGGATGCCGGCGAGCACTGGCAGTCGCTGGGACGGGTAGCGAGCGGGGTGATCACCGCCATCGTCATCAGCCCACATGCTTCCGAGACGCTTTTTGCCGCGATATGGACTGCAGAGACGAGCGGGGAGGGCGGCGGAGTTTTTGTCAGCCGCGATGGCGGGAGATCCTGGCAGGAAACCGGCCTCGTAGGCCACGCGGTTCGAGCGCTAGCCCAAGCGCCGTCCGATCGGAATGTTCTGGTGGCCGGGTCACTCGACGGAGTGTTCCGTTCAAATGACCTGGGGAAAAGCTGGGAGCGAATTACTCCTTCCGCAGATTCGGAACTGCGCAATTTTGATTCGCTCGCGATTGATCCCCGGAATCCCGACGTTATTTATGCCGGGACATTTCATCTACCCTGGAAAACCGTTGACGGCGGAGAACATTGGATGCCCATCCATGGCGGGATGATTGACGACTCGGACGTTTTGAGCCTGGAAGTGGACGCTTCAAATCCGCACCGAATTTTCGCCGGCACTTGCTCGGGAATATACCGCAGCGAGAATGCCGGCACGAGCTGGAGAAAAATCGAAGGCATTCCGTATTCCGCGCGCCGCACGCTGGTCATTCGCCAAGATCCGCGGAATCCGGAAACTTTGTTCGCGGGAACTACCGAAGGTCTTTGGGAAACCGTCGATAGTGGTAGGCGATGGCAGCGCATCTCTCCAAAAGATTGGGTCATCAACTCGCTGGTGGTCCAACCAGCCGTTCAGATTTCGGCCCGAGATACTGCAGCAGGATCCTCGGAGGCCGGGCCGCGAGTGTTGGTTGGAACCGAGCAGCGTGGAGTTCTTGCCAGCGATGATGGCGGAGATCATTTTCGCGCGTTGAATGAAGGCTTCCATCACCGGAGGATTGTTTCACTAGCGACAGATGCGGAGAAGCCCGGAACCATTGCCGCAGTGCTGGCGAATTCTGCGGAACCGCTTGTCGAGACCGACGACGGGGGGAGGACCTGGTCGGCGATGGAGGCGGACCTGAATGGAAATCCGGTGGCGAGAATATTCTCTTCGTCCGTGGGTTGGATCGCTGCGCTAGGCTTCGGCGGTCTCGCTCGCTTTGATACCCAAAAGGGCAAATGGTCGCAGCTGGGAAATGCGGGAGCATTTCACTTTGTGGTGAATGACATTGCCTTTGCCGAAGCATGCTGGGTTGCCGCAAGCGCCGACGGTCTGTTTGTTACATATGACGATGGAAACACGTGGGCCCGCCTTCCATTCAGCAGCGGCGATTTGCCGGTCGATTCCGTTCGAGTGTCGAGCGATTCTCAGAGGCTGCGAATTGTTTCGTCGAATGCGATGGTTTTTTCAGATGACGCTGGCAAAACATGGAGCTGGAGAGATCTTCCGCTCGATTCCGGCGGCGCCATGAGGCTTGAGTTCGCGGACGGTGACACGCTCCTGGCGGTCGCCAGGAACGGGCTTTACATTTCTCGCGACGGTGGCACAGCGTGGCGAAAGTTGCAGACTGGATTGCCTTCTGCAACACCTGTCGATTTGCTAATAGGCTCGCGGTTCTGGCTAGTCTCCATGCGCGGTAGGGGATTATTTCTGTCGCAAAACAAGGGGTCCAGTTGGTCGCGAGTGATCGATCCTGGCGAGACGAATCTTCCCCGGGGACTCACTGTAATGAAAAATGGAATGAATGATGACGTGGTCTACGCCGGTTCTGCGGACGACGGCCTGTACCTTCTAAACATGCTTCGAGACCTAACGCCGAATCCGCTCGAATCGGCGTCGGGCAGGAAATAGAATTCATTTCGTTTTAGAGAGTCATGTTTCTCATTCGCCGAGTAACTTTTCATTCCCGCTTCTGCACCGCCCTCCATTGTATTGTGGAACTAGCATATAGCTCATTCCGTAGTATTACGACTTGTGAGTCGTTCCAAATCGGTACTAGACTCCGCTCGCCATTCATACCTTTGAATACACAAGAGCTTTAATTTGAGCACTTCGTTTGTACCTAACTGGTATGAGTATTGCTGAATCAGAAGGAGTTACAGTTTGAGAAAGGAGAATTATGTCGAGTGTAGTAGAGGCGAGTTTTGGGAATGAGCGGTCTGTGCCGGTGACGGTCTTGATTGTTGATGATGAGGATGCAACACGAAGCCTTTGCCAGGACGTTGTAGCTGAATCTGGTCTGCGCACGAAGCTTGCTGCAACGACAGAGCAAGCGCTCGACATTCTCGATCAGTCGCCGATTGAGATCGTGATCACGGATTTGAAGGTTCCTCAACTCGGCGGAATCGAATTGCTCAAGCGGGTGAAAGAAACTTACCCGCAGGCAGCCGTGATGGTGTTGACCCAATACGGAACGATTGAAAGTGCCCTGGAAGCTACGCGCATGGGCGCGGCAGATTATGTGACGAAACCTTTCCACCTTCCGGAATTGAGAAGCAAGCTCGATCGTGTCCTCAAGCTTCTTGAAGTGAACCAGGAGAACCGCATATTGCGCGAGCAACTCCGCTCTCGGCCTGGCTTCGCCGGGTTGATAGGCGTTTCGCCAAAGATGCAGCGCGTTTACCGGCTTATCGAAAAGGTGAGCCAGCACAATTATCCAGTCTTAATTCTCGGAGAAAGTGGTACGGGAAAGGAGTTGGTAGCGCGTTCCATACATTTCTCCGGATTCAGGAAGGCCAAGCCGTTTGTGCCTGTTGATTGCTCTGCGTTAGTTCCTACATTGATCGAAGCGGAACTGTTCGGCTACGTAAAAGGAGCCTTCACCGGGGCAGCTCGCGCGAAGCCAGGATTAATGGAAGTAGCAGAGAATGGCACATTGTTCCTGGACGAAATTGGGGATCTTCCAGTGGACTTGCAGGCTAAACTGCTGCGCGCTTTGCAAGAGAAAGAAATCAGGCCGGTGGGCTCCACGGAATGTGTGTCACTGGCCCTGCGCGTGATTGCGGCCACAAATCGCGATCTCGAAACTGCCGTGCGGCAAGGCGGTTTCCGACAAGACCTCTTTTTCCGCCTAAATGTGGTTCAAATTAAACTGCCCCCTTTGCGCGAACGGAAGAGCGACATTCCCATCCTGGTAAATTCCTTTCTTGAAAAATACTCTGAAGCAAATGGAAAAACGCGCACAATTTCTGAAGATGCCATGTCGCGCCTAATGGTGTGGGAGTGGCCGGGCAACGTACGGGAGCTTGAGAACGTTATCGAGCGTGCAATCGCTCTCGGATCAGGTCCCATCCTGCACGTTGGGGATCTTCCGAGCAATCTGCGCCGCCCAAGCGGCGAGCGGTTGCCTCAAAACGATGAAGTATTGCCACTGGAAGAGTTAGAGCGACGCGCTATCCTGGGAGCCCTGCGAGAAGCGGGCGGTGACAAATTAATTGCAGCACGCTTACTCGGAATTGGTAAGACAACCTTGTATCGAAAGCTGAAGCAATATGAATCAAAGGCCGGCTCCGTTGCCTGAGACCCAGGCTCGCTCATTCGATGATTCACGCTCAGCGATCCATCGATGCGTCTGCTTATGCGAATCTGTCCCAAACGACGCCGGTTTCGGCATTCCCACCGACGTTGCATCCCGCATCTCCGGCCCATTTTTCGCAAGTAACAGCGGTTCCCGACTGCGTTCGAACACTCCGTAAAACCGGCGCGGTTTGGATGCAGACGCAGCCACATGCGCTAAAATCTGCTTAGTCAAAGCGTTCTTAGGGTCTGCGCCAGGTGTTGGCGAGTTTTAGCATGCACTGCTGACAATCGCAGCGTCAGCTATTTACTTCGGGCGCGAGTTTACCTACCATGTGCCATGCCTGACAGTTGCGCCTGGGCGCGATTCGTTCCCACCGCAGCCACGCAGACGATAAAATCCTATGCCACGCGTACCCCGACTCATTGTGATTGAGCCCAACGGGGCTCATCGAGAAGTACCCATTGGCACAACACCATTTCGAATTGGCCGCCAAGCCGGCAACGAGCTGACGCTGCGTGACAGCCGCATCAGCCGCCAGCAGGCGCAGATCATTTCCGTGAATGGCGCCATGGTGCTGGAAGACATGGGCAGCCGCCACGGAACCTTCGTGAACGGCGAAAAAGTTCTTCGCCACGAGCTACAGCCGAAAGATTCCATCGATTTCGGCATGCCGGACTCCTACAAACTGACCTACCTGGGGCAGGGCGCGACCATCGAGGAACTGGTGGAACGCGTGGAAGCTCCGGCGCCCACGCATGCTGGGTCGCGCGAGCTCTATCATCTTGGTGTGTTGCTGGAAGTCGCACGAACGCTCGGCTCGGGACTCTCGCTTGAAGATGTTCTCACCTCGGTGGTGGATGCCGCCATTCAGGTAACCCGCACGGAGCGGGGCGTGCTGCTGCTGGCCAACGAAAAAGGCGAGCTGAACATGATCGTGGCACGCGACGCTCAGCGTGGCACGCTGCGGCCCGACCAATTGCAGGTCTCCCAAAGTGTGGTGAAGAGCGTGGCCAAAACTCGCCGTGAGTTGATCGTGAGCGACACGGGCGAAGATGGCGGAATGAACCAGCAGGAAAGCGTGGCGCGGCTTGAGCTGCACACCATTGTGGCGATTCCGATCGACAAGCTGCCGATGATTGAGACTCTCGACGCGACGATTTCCACGCGCCAAGGCGAACTGCTCGGCGTCCTGTATCTTGATAGCCACGTACCATCGAGCGCGTTCAGCGATCTCGACCGCGAAGTATTGCGCAGTCTGGCGCGGGAGGCGGCTACGGTAGTCGAAAACGTTCGTCTTTTCGCATCTTCCCGTGCGAAGCAGCGGTTGGACCACGAAATCGAAATTGCCAGTCTGATTCAGAAGACTTTGCTTCCCAAGGCGATGCCTAACACTTCAGAACTGTCGGTCACCGGTTCAACGCTTTCGTGCCACTCGGTGGGCGGCGATTGCTTTGACGTGATCACGCTGGGCAGCGGGCGTTACGGATTCTTTGTCGGAGACGTTTCGGGGAAGGGAATTTCTGCGGCTCTGCTAGCCACCTTGCTCCAAGGCGTGTTCTTCACCACCGCTGCGATGGACATTGCGCTGCCCGGCGTATTTTCTCGGGTGAACCAATATTTGTGCGAGCGCAGCGGCGACGACCGTTACGCTACGGTTTTCTACGGCGTACTGGACAAGATGGGGCGCTTCGAGTACGTCAATGCCGGCCACGTTCCGCCCTTACTGCTGCGCAAAGCCGGAGGGCTGGAAGGATTGGGTTCGGCCAACTTTCCGGTCGGAATGTTTTCCGAAGCCGAGTATCAGAGCACGCGCGTGCAAGTGGAGCCGGGCGATTTTCTGGTCATCTACACGGACGGCGTTTCCGAGGCGTCCAACAACAGTAACGAATTGTTTGAAGAAGTGCGGCTCCGGAAGATTCTGGAAGACTTTCGCGGCAGCACGGTGGAGCAACTGGGAGATTCCATCCGCGAAGGCATGAGAGCCTTTACCGAAGGCGCGCCGCAGTCTGACGACATCACCATACTGACGATTCAGTACAAGGGAAACGCCGGATGAAGCGAAAGGCCAGGCCGCGCGTACCCTCCGCCACAGCGCTCGAGACGCTCGAACAAGTCGTATCCGTGCTCAATCCCGAAACGGAGCCTGGAGAACTCGCCGCTCAAATGGTGCGAGTGCTGTCAGCGCCGGGGCGGCTCGAAGGGGCGCGGCTTTGGCGTATCGTCGATGGCACACCGGCCGTTTGGCAGGAAAGTGGGAAACTTCCGGCGGCAGATTTAGCCACCATGCAAAAGATCTTGAAAGGGAAGAATCGGGGAGCAAATGGAACGAGCCACACTTGGCTGCTGGGACGCGCGGGAGATCCGGTCGGGGTGCTGGAGGCTTCGCTGAAAGCGCCGCTCGACGAAAAGACCCGCGTGTGGCTGGATTTGTTCCGGCGCTACGCGGAAGTGGCGCTGGAAAGCAGCGAACGCCGCAATGCTGTGATCGAACTTTCCACCATTGTGGAAGCCACCAAACGGCTCAACTCCACGCTCGATCTTGCCGAGCTTCTGAACATCATCCTGCAGCTGACCACCCGGCAAACGGGAGCAGAGCGTGGAACGGTTTTTCTAATCGACCGCGAGCGAGATGAAATCTGGTCGCTCGTGGGCATGGGCCTGGACCAGCATGAGATTCGCTTGCCGATGAACCGCGGAATTGCCGGTTGCGTGGCTGCCAGCGGCGACACGATTAACCTGCCTGATGCTTACGCCGACCCGCGCTTTGAGTCTGAAGTCGATCTTCGTCTCGGTTTTCGCACCCGTTCGCTTCTTTGTCTTCCCATACGGAATAAAGACGGCGAGACCATCGGCGTTTTGCAACTTCTGAACAAAAAAGCCGGCCCTTTCACTCACGCGGATGAAGGCATGCTTCGCGCGATTTCCGATCACGTCGCGCTCGCGCTCGAAAATGCCCAGCTTCACCGCGAAATGATTCACAAGCAAAGGATGGAGCGCGACCTGGCGCTGGCTCGCAGCATTCAAGTGGGGCTGCTGCCCGAACGCCCTCCGCTGTTGCAAGGGTTTGACATTGCCGTGTCGCACCGGCCATCGCTTGAAGCAGGCGGCGATTATTACGATTTCATTCCGCTGGCGCCGGACACGATTCTGACGGTGGTCGCCGACGTGGAAGGTAAAGGCGTGGGCTCGGCCATGGTGATGGCGAACCTGCAGGCCACCCTCCATGCCCTGCTGGCGCATCTGCATTCGCTCGAACGGCTTGTTGAGTCACTGAACGATATGATTCTGGCCGATACGCGCGGGCAGAAGTTCATGACCATGTTTATCGGTTTGCTCGACCAGCCGCATCGCACGCTGCACTATGTGAACGCGGGACACGTGCCGCCCGCCGTCGTGCGCGCCGACGGCTCGGTCGAATATTTGCGCGAAGGTGGCATGGTGGTTGGATTGTTCCCCAGCGTGCATTACGATCGCGGGCATGTTCGGCTCAACCCGGGCGACCTCGTGGTCGCTTGCACGGACGGAATCACCGAAGCCATGGACGCGGCATCCGAGGAATTTGGCCAGCCGCGGCTTGTGGATCTGGCGGTACGCGAGCGTTCGAAGTCGGCCCAGGAAATTGTCGATATCGTGCTCGAGGAAGTGGACTTGTTCTCTCGCGGAGGCACCCACGAAGATGATCGCGTGATGATGATCCTCAAAGTTGTCTAGCCATTTCCTTCAACGGTTTACCTGCATATTCTCGAAGAAAGTCACTACACGCTTTTCATATTCAGCTGGCTCTTGTCCCAGGGCCGAAGCATGCAAAGCTCCAGGGACAACCCAAAGTTCTCTTGGCCCTGTCGCAGCTTGGTAGATTCGCTCGGTGTGCCGGCAGGGAATTGTGTCGTCGCGCGTGCCGCAGATCAACAGCACTGCAAACGGCCGTTCGGCCACGGCCTTCTCGGGAGAAATTCCGTCCGCAGCAAAACCACCCGCCTTTGACATTGAACGCAGCGCCATAATCGCAGCCGGGCGAAATAATGTTTTGCCCAGCAGCGGCGACGTGCGCAGGCCTGCATAGTCGTAGGTGACCTCGCGCAGATCGGCGAACGGGTCTTCGGCGACCACGCCTTCAATGCGCGGTTCAACCGCCGCGGACTGTAACGCTATGGCCGCCCCCATGGACACGCCCAAGGCAAAAAGGTGGCGAATCTCTTTGTTTTCGCTTGCGTACAAAGCATCCGTGATCGCGACGGTGTCGTAACGTTCCTTCCAGCCGTAGGTGGCCATATCTCCGCCGCTCGTGCCGTGAGCGCGGGAGTCCATCATTACCACGCTGAAATCATGGCGCAGCAAAAGTTCGGCCGCGCCGAGAACGCCCGTGCGATTGTCCGCCACGCCGTGAAACAGAAGCACCCAGTCTCCATTGGGTTTTGCGGCGTTAATTTTCCAGCCGCGCAGCTCGATATCGTCTTTGGTTTGTACTACGAGGTCCTCTGGAATTGTATTCGTTCGCTGCAACATTTCCTGAACCTGTTGTGCGCGTTCGGAATTCAGATGCTGAGGATGAAGGATGCCCGGGCCCACCGAATTCCCCACCAAACCTGCGACAGCAGCGAGGAGCGCCAGAATAACCATCGCGATGTAGACGGTGCGGCGCATGGGCGTCTGTCAATGATACGCGGTGGGGGCATGCACTGTTTCAGCGCGGCTTTTGCAATGTTTCGATCCAGCGGCAAGAGCTTAAGACCCCGTCGAAGAGTAATGGCGAGTGCCGAAATTCCACAAGGAGATAGCCAGCGTTAGAAATGCGAAGGCAACCACGGGGACGAGCGGGGCATACTCGGGATGCACCGTGCGGCCGAGCAATCGCACGCTGGGATAGAACGAAGCCAGGCCGAAGGGAACGATCCAGCAGAGGAAAAATTGCACCACTCCGCTATAGATGGAGAGCGGATAGCGTCCAAAAGCGATCACATTCCAGATGGGCGGATGCACGCCGATACGGTCTTCAAACCAAAAGCAGACGGTGGTTAGCAGCAGGAAAATCGAGATGTAAATGATGGCGGCGCAGGTTCCGAAGAAAGCGAGCATGGCGAATTTGCCCGGCGTCCATAGGAGGCCGAGCCGCCGGGATGCCCACCACAGACAAAAAATTCCCGTACCGATTTCTTGCAGGGACTCGATGCGAAATGTCTCAAACAGCACTTGGAACAGCGAGGAAACCGGGCGCAGCAGAACGCGGTCGAACTTCCCTTCGATGATGAAATTGTTGCCGAAGTCGTAAAGATTCAGGCTGACGATGTTGAATACGCCATAGGGAATCAGCGAAAATCCGTAAAGAAACATGACTTCCTCGAAGCGCCAGCCCGCAAGCTGCGTGGCTTTCTGGAACAAAATTACAACGAATCCGAGGCCGAAGATCGTCGCGGCAAAGCTCGTTCCCAGGCTGATGAAAAAATCGCCCCGGTAGCTGACACGCACTTTGGCGTATTGCGTAAAGTAGTCAAAAAAGAGAAGCGCGTGGCGCTGAACGGCAGCGAGTGCACCCAGGAGACCTGTTTCTTCTTGCAACGACGTTTCCTGACGCGTCGAAGGCGCTTTCTCGTCGGATTTGATCACGCCTTTCATAAAGATAACGATTAGCCTCCGTGGATGGTGATGTTGCGCACCGAGCGGTTCCACCAAAGATGCGCGAGCAGGAGCAGTGCGGCAACCCAAAACCACTCTGTGGCGAGCGCGCGCAAGGCATGCGCACGGTCGAGCTTGCCGAGATAAATTTGCAGCGGGGTGTAGGCAATGTGCTCGAAGGGCAGCCAGGCCAGCACTTTCTGGATTTTTTCCGGAAAAAACGCCATGGGGATCAGCAGGCCGGAAAGCAGTTCGATCAGCCAGTACTTTGCGCGAATGAGAGCGAGGATTGATTTCAGCGGAATCGCGCAAGTGCCGATCATGAAGTTGATCGCGCCCATCAAAAAGAAGCTTCCCAGTACCGCCACCAAAAACAGAAGAAAGTCCCCGCGCGACGCAGGTCTCTGTACCGGAAACACGAACGACACTACGACCGCGGTGGGCAGCGTCAATAGCCCCAAACGAAATGCCGATTCTCCCATGGCGCGAAAAATCCACATCCATTGCACGGAAACCGGCTTGATCAAGTCCATGGCAATCTTTCCTTCAATCACTTCGTAGGCCATTTCCTGATCGATGGTGTTCCAGTAGAACGACCGAATCATCCAGCCTACGCTGACGTAAGTGATCATCTGCGCCAGGTTGTATCCCGCGATGGACTCGCCGCTGCGGTATACCGCGCTCCAGATGAAGTAGTACACCGTGACGTTGAGAAAATACGTGATGATGCCGGTGAAATAGCGCAGGCGGAATGCCAGGATGTTGACGAATCCCACGCGCGAAAACTCGGCGTAGGGTACCAGCGCTTGGGCCCAAGAACTCATTGTTGAATCTTTTCGTACCGCGTTAGGATCTCTTGCATCGCGTCGCCTAGGCGGGACAGTCGATGTCCGTGGGTGCTGAGATCCTCCACCAAAGCGCTCCCGCTGAATACCCCCGCATCGGTTATTGCGTAAAAAACTACCTGATCGGCAGCGGGGACCGGAAAGCTGGTAACTGGGTTCAAGAGTGACTGAACCTCTGCGGCAGTGGCGACAGCATTTTGCGCCGCTTTGCGGATAGCTTCGCTTGACGATCCCCCGCCGATCGATCCACCACCGCTGCTAAGGTAGATACTGGCGTTTCCGCCGGACAATGCTACGACGGTGGCCGAACCGCTTGCTAGTGCCCCCATCCATCAGCACTCCCCATGTCCGAGTTTCGGTTTGCATTGCAGGAAGGCCGAGTTCTGCGCCAGAGGCTTCGAGTGTTGGGAGCCGCAGGTTCTGATAAACATCAGCGGGTTCCGGCCTCGGTTTTCTGAAAAAATTCATACCGTGACCTCCGGGAGAGCTTCGCCGGCGTAGATGCGTTTGATGATTTCTTCAATGGGCTCGTCCTCGATCAGGATGTCGCGGACTTCGACCGCGCCCAAAATCTGGCGGATCAGGTCGGCGGTGGCAACTTTTACGCGGTCGAAGCGAATGCGGTAAGTCAGCTCGTCCACCTGATCTACTTCGAGGCCATCCCGCAAAAACTTCACGATACCGGCGGCCTCCGCGCGATCCTTCAGCGCGAACTTGATCTGCTTCGTACGCAGCAGTTTTTCCTTTAGATGGCTGAGCGGGCCGTCGTAGAGCACCTTGCCGTGATCGATGATCATGATGCGCCGGCACAATTCCTCGATGTCGTCGAGATCGTGGGTGGTCAGTAGGACCGTAGTGCGAAATTCACGGTTGATGGCGCGCAGGAAATGGCGAATGTGGTCTTTCGCCACAACGTCCAACCCAATCGTAGGCTCGTCCAGGAAAAGAAGCGGAGGATTGTGCAGCAGCGCCGCAGCCAGATCGCAGCGCATGCGCTCGCCGAGGGAAAGTTTGCGCACCGGCGTATGCAGGTAGTCGCGCAGCCCGAGGATTTCGTCGAAGCGGTGCATACGCGCATCAAAGTCGCGTTGCGAGACGTCGTAGATCCGCCGCAGCAATTTGAAGCTTTCGATGACCGCTATATCCCACCAGAGCTGCGTGCGCTGCCCAAAAACGACTCCAATCGTCTTCACATATTGGCGCCGCTGCCGGTAGGGGACGAAGCCGTTAATCCGAAGTTCGCCGCTGGTGGGCACCAGAATGCCCGTCAGCATCTTGATGCTGGTTGATTTGCCAGCCCCGTTGGGGCCGATATAGCCCACCATTTCACCGCGCCCGATTGAAAAACTGACGCGATCCACGGCCGCAACCGTGCGGTAGTCTCGCACAAAGAGATTTTGGATCGAGCCCCAGACTCCTTCACGCCTGTTAAAGGTTCGGAAGTGTTTACACAGTTCGTGGACGTGAATTAATGAATCGGCGCTCATGAATACCTGAATTCTAGCACCAGCGCGGTCGCCAAGCGTGGCGCGCCCGGCTCCGACCCCTGGGAAAATTAGACGCTCGGGCCGCATTTTCGGCGTCTTAGGAATGCGGGAAATCTCAAAATTTTCTAGAGTCTTGCCGTGACAGAGCGGCGGACTAGCCTTTGTGGCAAACCGGGCAATGCTTGGCTTCGTAATTCTCCATGGTGACTTCAAACATATTGTTGCAGCCGATACAGACGCGATGAATTTTCCTAGACTTGCTGCCTGTGTCGGATTTCCCCGCGTGGTCGGTAGGGGGGGCTGCGTGCGGCTCGCTCATGGCCGAATTCTAGCACGCCACGCCGGAGGCTCAAAAATCTTCCAACCAAATTGCGCCGCATAACATCGGCAAGGAAGCAACTCCAAGGCTGAGTTGGTGTTTGCGTAGGCAGGTGCGAAACGGGTCTGTTACAATTTTATGACTAGAGGTAAGCTGCGCATTCAATCATGGCGGAAAACAACAAGCGAAAATGGATCGCGCTGGCCCTCGCCCTGGTGCTGGTCGTCATCGTTTTAGTTGTTCTCGCTGGACGCGCCCAGGCTCCCGCGGTGCCAATCGTAACGGTGTCGCGAGAGGATCTGGCCTCGACCATTACCAGCAACGGAAAAGTCGAGCCGATTTCTCCCTACAAAGCTCGTGCGCAGTTTCCCACCTTTGTAGCCAAAGTAATGGACACCGAAGGGCAGGCCGTTCACCGCGGGGAGGTGATTCTGACCTTGGACGACGCAGATACGCGTTCTCAGCTGGCGCAGGCGCGCGGCGATCTGATTACCGCGCAGACCAACTTGCAAAATGCGCGCGCGGGCGGCCCTCCGAACGAGGTTGCACAACTTGCGGGAGATTTGCAGAAAGCGCAATCGCAAGTTGCGAATCTGGAACGCACGCAGAAAGCGCTGACGGAACTGGTTTCAAAACAGGCGGCCACCCAAGATGAGCTAGCCCAGAACGGAGCCGCGCTGGCACAAGCTCGCGCCAACCTTCAGGCCCTCGAGCAGAGAACCGAGGCTTTGAAGCAACAGGCCCGCGTGGATGCGCAAGGTGCCAGTTTGCGTGTGAAACAACTGCAGGATCAAGTTCAAGCACTCGAAGTAAAATTGCGCTCCGCGACTGTTACGGCGTTGCTTGAGGGCACCCTTTATTCGCTGCCCGTGCGTGTGGGTGATTACGTGAAAGTCGGCGACATTCTTGCTGAAATGGCGGACTTGCGCCAGGTGCGCGTGCGCGCTTTTGTCGACGAGCCCGACCTCGGCTGGCTCGCGCCGGACGAGGATGTGAAAGTCAATTGGGATGCCATGCCCAACCGCACGTGGACTGGAAAAGTGGAGCAGGTTCCGAAGCAAGTGGTGGCGCGCGGAACGCGCAGCGTTGGGGAAGTGCTGTGCTCGGTGAAGAACGACAAAGTCGAACTTCTCCCCAATACAAATGTGGAGGTGCACATCGTCGTCCGTCAACGCCCCGGTGTGCTCGTGGTTCCGCGCGTCGCCGTGCGTTACGACAATGGGCAACACTACGTCTTGGTCTTCGACGGTGAAAGGGTTCATCGCCGCGATATCGCTGTCGGCGTTGCCAGCGCCACGAAGTATGAGGTGGTATCGGGTCTGGCGCTGGGAGATAAAATAGCCCTGCCGGTAGACACAGATTTGAAGGACGGCATGGAAATCCGGCCCACGGAGGGCAAATGAGAATGCGTTCTAGCTGTCGTTCGGCCCGCGCTGTCGCAATTTCACTCGCTCTGGTGATTGCCGTTGTATCGCTAGCGGGAATCGTGTCCCCGGCAACGTCGGTAATTTTCGCCGCCGGATTTTCCTCCGATGTATCCGCAGCACTCCAATCCGCGCAGCATCAGTTCAATTCCGGAAACTACACGGCAGCGATTAAGACGCTGCAATCGGCCGCCACCCAGGATGCCAACAACGCCGAAGTTCAATTTTGGCTGGCGCGCTGTTATTACGAGCTTCATGACTTTGACAACGCAATCGCGGCCGGCGAGAAAGCAGTGGGTCTCGATCCGAAAAATTCTCTCTACCACCAATGGCTGGGTACGATTTATGGAGGGAAAGCCGACCGCGATCGCAGCTTTTCTTTTGCTCGGAAGGTAAAGAAGGAATTCGAAGAAGCGGTCCGCCTGAATCCGTCGAATGTGGAAGCGCGCCGCGATCTCGAACAATATTTAATGGAGGCTCCTTGGGTCGTGGGGGGCAATAAGGATGAGGCCCGCAATCAAGTTACCGCCATCGAGGCCATCGATCCCATTCAGGGCCATTTGGCCCGCGCCGACTTCGAGCTGGAATCGAAGAAAACTGAGCTTGCCGAGAAAGAATATCGCGAAGTGCTTGTGGCGAAACCGAAGCGCATCGACCCTTACCTTGACGTGATGTCTTTCTTCGTTCATCAAAATAAACCGGCCGATCTGGAAGCGGCGATTCAGGCAGCGGCACCAGTGGCTCCGAACGATCCGCGCCTGGCTTATTATCGCGGTGTCTTAGGCGTGCTTTCCAACAAAGATATTCCGCGCGCGGAGGAATATTTGAAGTCGTATCTTGCGAGCACGCCGGATAGGAGTGACTGGCCTTCCCATGCCGCCGCGCGCGAATGGCTGGGAAGGCTTTATGAAGCGCAAGGGAAACGCGCGGAAGCCGCGGAGCAATATCGTGCGGCTTTGCAATTGGATCCCGGGCGCAAAGAAGCCAAATCCCGACTCGAAAAACTCGAGAAGTCATCGAGTTGAGGGCCGGCGACGCGGCTGGAAACTCTCATTCACTTACACGCATCCGATTAGCTGGCAGCCAATATGCAGCCTCTGCGCGGTTCTCCAACTGAATGGCGTGAAACCTGGGCGCTTGCACTGCAAGCACTCCGCGCCAACAAGGTGCGCGCCATGCTCACCATGCTGGGCGTCATTATAGGCAGCGCTTGCATCGTGCTCGTGGTCACTGTTTCTTTGGCGGGGAAGCGTTACATTATTGGGCAAATCGAAGCAGTGGGTTCCAATCTCATTTATGCCGAGATCATCCATTCGGGCATGGTGAGGCCCCTCACACTCACAGATGAAATCACACCTACTGACATGCGAGCGGTGAGAGAGAGTATTCCCGCGGTCGTCGAGGCCGCCGGCACAAGTGATATGACCATGTCCCTCAGCGTGGATGGCCAGGAACATCCGATTAACTTGGTAGGTGTGACCGACGGATATCAGAAGATACGCAACCTGGTTATTTTGGAAGGCCGCTATTTGGATCAGGACGACTTGAGAACTCAAAGCAAAGTCTGCTTGCTCACTCAACAGCTGGCCAAGCTTCTGTTCCCAACTGAAAATCCGGTCGGGAAGAACATCGCGGTCGGAGAACTGCATTTCATCGTCATAGGTGTTTTCAAAGAAAGAGTGGCTACGTTTGGCCAGACGGAGATTCGTCCAGAATCCGTCATCGTGCCTTTTTCGCTAATTAAGTATTACACCGGTACGGAATTCTTTGGAACGTTGTACGTCCAGGTGGACAAGTCCGAGGATGTCGTGATGGTGACCGACGAAGTTAGGCAAGTCTTGGCTAGCCGCCATCGTCCCGAGGCTAAGTATCGCGTCGAAAACCTTGCCGGAATTCTTGAAGCAGCTCACAAGATTTCTCTGGCGCTGACCGTTTTATTGATACTGGTCGCGCTGATCGCCCTCACCATCAGTGGCATCGGCATCATGAACATCATGCTTGTCACCGTGACAGAAAGAACGCGCGAAATCGGCATCCGCAAAGCGATTGGCGCTCGTCGCGATGCCATCCTCTATCAATTTCTCACCGAAGCCGTGTTAATCAGCGGCACCGGAGCGCTCATCGGAATCGCGATCGCTGTTGCAATTCCGCTGGCCCTCAATTTCTTGATCGGTTTCTTCCCCGAGATTGGCGGGATTACCATTCCCGTATCGTGGCTTTCCGTGCTGCTCGCATTCATAGTATCCTGCTCCACCGGACTGCTGTTTGGCTACCTTCCCGCGAACCGCGCCGCAAACCTTCATCCTACCGAATCGCTGCGCTATGAATAAGATCCTCAAAATTGCAGCCGCTGGATTGGCAGTGGGAGTCATTTGGCCCGCGAGTCTTGCGCGCGCGCAGGACAGTGAAAAACTAACCATGCGTCAGGCCGTCACCTTGGCATTGCAGAATAGCCGAGACCTGGCGCTTGCTCGCGTTCAGTACACCGTTGCGCTTAACGAAGTAGGCGTCGATCGTGCCGCGTTCCTGCCGAATCTCTATACCGGCTCCGGCGCTGCTTACACCTCCGGATTCCCTTCGATCGGCGGCGATCCGCCAGCCGTTTTTCAGATGAACTACAACCAATCCGTATTCAACCCGCTGCTGAAAGGCCAGCAGCACGCTGCCGAAGATCGCGCCAAGAACATGAAGCTCGAACTGGATCGCATTCATGATGACGTGATTGTACGCGCCGCGACAGCCTATCTTGAACTCGCCAAGGTTCGCCATTCGCTTGGACTGATGCGCAAAGAACAAGCGAGCGCGGCAAAAATACTTGAAGTCACACGCGAGCGTGTTACGGCGAATCAAGAGTTGCCGATTGAAGTTACTCGCGGTGAATTGGCGCAAGCGCGCGTTGTGGAAAGGATCCTGAAGCTCGAAGGCCGTGAAGAAGCGCTGGAAGGGCAGATCCGCAACCTAACCGGGATCCCGGACTCTCAGTCCGTTGAGGTGGACAGCGAGGAGCCGTCTTTTGCCACCGACTTGCCGCTAAGCGAGCTGACCGAGCAAGCCATCAAAAGCGATCGCAGCATTCAAGAAGCTGAAAACGAACGCTTGGCACGTCAGCACCTGCTGCGCGGCGCGCACCTGAGTTATTGGCCTACGGCCGATGTGGTTGGGCAGTACAGTATTTTGAGCAGCTTCAACAATTATGATGAGTTTTATAAGACCTTCAAACGCAATAACGTAAGCATAGGCGTTCGAATCACCGTCCCGATCTTTGCCGCCAAGACCCGCGCAAATGTCGCGCTGGCGAAAAGCGAACTGAACGCAGCCGAGCTCACCCTTGGAAATAAACGGCAGCAAGTTCGGCTGGACGTTCAGCAGAAAGCGCGCACCGTTCGCGAGTTGGAGGCCACCCGCGAAGTAGCTCGCTTGGACCTGAAATTAGCGCAAGAGACGCTGCAGTTGGACCAAGCTAGGTTTGACCAAGGACGACTCACCTTGCGCGATATCGAACAAGCGCGTTTGGAGGAGAGTGATAAATGGGTGGCGTTCCTGGATGCCGATTTTGCGCGCCAGCAAGGCCAGCTAACTCTTTTGCAGGCAACCGGCCAGCTGGCTAAGGTGTTTCAATAGAAAATTTCAAGCAACCTTATGTTGGGGTTGCTGTCAAAATCAAGTAAACTAGGTGCTTGGGATCCGTCTAAGCAATCAGGTCTCGTTTGAACCCTGAGGGGGTAACGGTAAATATGGCGTCGGTAATGAAAACACTGCTTCTAAATCCGCCCAGTTTCGAGAAGTTCGACGGCGGTGCAGGTTCTCGTTGGCCTGCCACACGCGAAATTGAGTCTTATTGGTATCCGGTTTGGCTGGCCTACCCGGCGGGAATGCTGGAAGGAAGCCGATTGCTCGATGGGCCGCCGCATCACATCACGCCCGAGGAAGTTGTTCGCATCGCGCAGGATTATGAATTCGTCGTTCTATTTACCTCCACCGTTGGTTTCTTCAGCGACTTGCGCATGGCTCGCGCGATGAAAGACAAGAAGCCGGGCCTGAAGATTTGCTTTGTCGGCCCCCAAGTACAAATTAAGCCAGCCGAAAGCCTGCTCGCAAGTCCGGATATCGACTTCGTCGTGCGCGGTGAGTTCGATCATGCCGTCGTGGAATACGCACAGGGCAAACCTCTGTCGGAAATTTTGAGCGCAAGCTATGTGAAAGATGGCAAGGTCGTCCACAATCCGCCGCGTCCGATGCTGCAGACCGCTGAACTCGACGAGCTTCCATTCGCAACCGAAGTGTATGAAAAGAATTTGAAGGTCGAGAATTACAACGTTCCATTCCTGTTGAACCCTTATGTCTCCTTCTATACGGCGCGCGGCTGTCCGGCTCTTTGCACCTTTTGCTTGTGGCCCCAGACGCTTTCCGGCCACGCCTGGCGCGTGCGCTCGGTGGACAGCGTGGCGCGCGAATTCAAGCAGGCGCACAAGATGTTTCCGCAGGCCAAGGAATTTTTCTTTGACGATGACACCTTCAATATCCGCAAGGATCGTGTTCTCGCCCTTTGCAAGGAATTCAAGCCGGTGGGCTTTCAGTGGTCCTGCACCGCCCGAGTGCATAGCGACTATGAGACGCTGAAGGCCATGGCCGATGCCGGTGCTCGTTTGTTGATTGTGGGTTTTGAGTCGGGCGATCCGCAAATCTTGAAGAACATCAAAAAGGGCGCGACCGTCGAGATGGGCCGCACTTTCGTTCAAAACTGCAAGAAAGTTGGCATCCACGTTCATGGAGACTTCATCATCGGCTTGCCCGGTGAAACCAAGCAGACCATCGAGAAGACCATCGAATACGCGAAAGAACTCGACTGCGAGACCATTCAGGTCTCCATGGCTCATGCCTATCCTGGTACGGAACTCTACGATCAGGGGATGCGCGAAGGTTTCCTGGCTAGCGAAGCGGTTACCGATGTGAATGGCCACCAGCTTCCGCACCTTGAGTATCCGGGTCTCTCGCGCGAGTACATGGTGGACGCCGTGAACCGTTTCTACGACAGGTACTATCTCCGTCCGCGCGTGGCTTGGCGCATCGTGCGCGAATCGCTCTGGGATTCCCACGAGCGTAAACGCTTGTACCACGAAGCAGTGGATTTCTTGAAGCTCCGCCACGACCGCCGGAAAGTTGCAAAGAAAGGCGTGCAGAAACGAGTTCTGGTCGAAGCGCCGCCCATGGAGCCGCGTCCCGCCGTCGGAGTGCCTAACGAAACACAGAGCGCATGAGGTCGTCGGAAGGGCTCCATCTCAAGACCTATTTTCTGCTTTTTCTAATGGTCACCTTTGGCCCGGTGGGGGACATCCTGCTGGGCAAAGGCATGAAAACGGTCGGGGTTCCGCCTTCCTGGACGCCGTCTGAAATCCTGGACTTTTTCCTGCGCGCCTTTGCTTCCCCTGTCGTATGGCTAGGAATCGGTTCGCTGCTCACCTACTTGGTCTGCTATACCCTGGTCCTGTCGTGGGCGGATTTCAGTTACGTGCAGCCTGCATCTGCGATTGCTTACGTCATCGTCGCCTTGCTGGGCCATTTCTGGCTCGGCGAATACGTGAGCACGCGGCGGTGGGTCGGGATTGCGATTATTTGTGTCGGCGTTTTGCTCGTCGGCAACACGGCCTTTAGAACCACGGAGCGCCACTGATGTCATTGGAGTCGGCTTTACTGGCGTTGATTGTTTTGGGTGGCACTGCCGGCGAACTCTGTATCACGCGCGCGATGAAGGTCGTCGGCGAAGTGCACGATTTCCGGCCGCACGCGCTCGTGCGTGTTTTTGGGCGCGCGATGCGGGTCCCCTGGATGTGGTTTGGCCTCGCGCTGATGGGCATTGGTTTTTTCGCGATGTTGGCCATGCTCTCGCTGGAGAACGTCAGCTTTGTGGTTCCTATGACCGCGCTCACGTTCGCTGCCGGCGCCTACGGAGGGAGCCTCTTTTTGGGTGAGCGAGTCACGCCACTGCGTTGGGCAGGAATTCTTCTGGTTTGCCTTGGGGTCGTTTTGGTAGTGCAAGGCAAAGGCTAGTGCGCTATGTGGTGGACGATGGCGTGGACTGTGGTTCGCGACGCGCTTTTGGTGCTGGCGGGCGCTCCGGTCATCTACTACCTGATTGCTACCCTTGCAGCGCGCAAATTTTTTGGCGGTAGGTCTGCTAAGTCCCTCCAGCCGTCGGATTTTGAGCCTCCGGCCAGCATCTTGAAACCGATTCGCGGGCTCGACCGCGAAACTTACGAAAACTACGCTAGCTTCTGCCATCAAGATTATCCCGAGTTTGAGATTCTTTTTTGCGTAAGCGACCAGAGCGATCCGGCGGTTCCTATCATCGAGAAACTGATCCGCGATTTTCCCCGGCGGCCGATCCGTCTGTTGGTTGGCGCCGAAAAAATCGGTGCTAGCGACAAAGTGAACAAACTTTGCCGCATGGTTCGCCAAGCGCGGCACGAGATCGTGATCGTCAGCGATAGCGATGTGCGCGTAGAGCAGGGTTTTCTTCGCGCGGTTGTGCCGCCGTTTGCGGACCCCCGGGTGGGCGGAGTTACTTGCCTGTACCGCGGACTTACCGACGGAGGCTTCGCGGCCGACCTCGAAGCGCTGGGCAACAGCGCCGACTTCGCTCCGAGCGTGCTGGTCGCGCGGCTTTTCGGCGGGCTCAACTTCATGCTGGGCGCGGTTATGGCGACCACCAAGAAGCACCTCGGTGAAATCGGCGGATTCGAATCGCTGGCTGATTATTTTTGCGATGATTACGAGCTGGGGAACCGAATCGCGGCGCGCGGCTATCGTGTGGAGCTGAGCCGTTTTCCGGTGGCCGTCAGTTACCCGCATGAAACGATTGGCGATGCGTTTCGGCATCAGCTTCGCTGGAACCTGAGCATCCGCTACTCGCGGCCGTGGGGACATTTTGGATTGCTTTTCGCTCAGGGTCTGCCTTGGGCCCTCGTGGCTGCCCTGGTGGCGCCGTCGCGCCTAATCGCTGTTTGTTATCTCGCCGCCTACTTCGGATGCAGAACTTCGATGGCGATTGCGGTGGCCGTTGGTGGAATGAAAGATCGCGGTGCGCTTGGAAAGCTCTGGATGCTTGTTCCGCGCGATGCGTTTGCGTTTGTGGTTTGGATGGCGAGCTTTTTTCCGCAGCGCATTCACTGGCGCGACCGGGAATTTCTCGTGCGCGAGAAACGATTGGTCCCGGTGCCGCCGCGGAATTCACTGTGAAATCGCGATTTGTGGCGGAGAGATCTGTTTGGCACACGGTTGACGAAGCGGCTTTCGCCCGGTAAAGTAGTTTAGGGTCGTGCTTACGGCCCCTTTTTTTTGCCTTCGGATTTGTCCTTCGACCTGCTGGGAGGTCGTACAATTGGCAGTACATCAGATTCTGGAAACGATTTCGCCAGCTTGCGGAGCGACGCGGCAGCCCGCGGAATTTTGTAACTCGAACAAACTGAAGAGTGGCCGACTTGCGGCAGGTCAGGTAAGGACGCGGGACGCGAAGTGGCAAGTGCCACCACAAGTGCCACTGGACGGCGAATCAGACTAGGATTGTGAACAATGGCCAAAGGAAAATCTCGACAGTTTTCATGATGGAAGTAAAGCGGCGTAAAAAAAAAGAAAAAAGAAGACCAATGGCCAAAGGAAAATCTCGACAGTTTTCATGATGGAAGTAAGAGGCGGCCCCGGTAAAAAGAATTAACAATTTTTAGGTGGTGGGTCAGTTTCCGGTAACGCGACAACCCAGGCACAAAGCAACTTTTGCAACACCGCTATCTGAAAATATGAACGCTGCTCTCTGGGAACCTTCATTTTGGGCATACGCTCATCGCTTCCTGACTGTCTGACTGGACTATCACACGAACTTAGCAACGGCGCGCTCATGAAGGCCGCAGAAGAAGCCGCGTTTGAGGTGCTGCTCACCACGGGCAAGAATCTTTCACCGCAGTCCAGATTCCTGACGCTAACGCCTTCCGCCGATCGTTCCTGAGTGCAGCGTTCGTACATTCGTTCTTCCCCGTGTGACGACGCTTGGCATAGCTAGCTCCGATCGACTCGGGCATTACTACGTAGCCACGCCGTAAAACCCACTTCGTTGAGGGATCCGGCGGCGAGTCCCAGAATCATTTGCGTGGCATCTTCTTCGGACCCGTTGAAGCGGTAACCGTTCATTTCAAGGAAGAGTACACCCGCGATAAAACCGGTCCGTTTGTTCCCGTCAACGAATGGGTGGTGGCGAACGATGCCTACCGTGTAGGCGGCGGCCATATCGATGATGTCGGGGGAATCGCCGTACGCACGAATCTGCTTCGGGCGTGCCAAAGCGGATGCCAGGAGCGCCTCACTGCGAACGCCCACGGAACCGCCGTCGAGAGCAAGAAGACGGTTATGCAGCACGAGGACGTCGCGCTCGTCGATCCAGACAGGCTCTTTCATTTGGCGAGCGCATGCAACGTGTTGCGATAACGGCCAATGATGTCGCCGGCCTTCTTCATTTTCTTCTCGAAGGCGGGGTCATAGGGTGTCAGCTGATAAGCGCCGTTTGGGCCTTCAATGAGGAAAAGACGGTCCCCTTCATCGGCATGAAGACGCTGCACCGCTTCTTTCGGCAGAACGACGCCAAGAGAATTACCAATTTTGCGGACCTTAAGCTCAACCATGTTCTTCCTCCCAGTTGTTATAACAATTGTATCAACGAAGGCCAGAGCCGCGCAAGAGTAGAAGTTGTGCAATCCTTGTATCTGTTGTTTGACTCCAATCGTGGCCGCTCGTGATCACCAAAAGAAACGGATGATCAAGTCGGGTGTCAAGTATAATCAATTAGCTTCCGTATGCAGTGTAAGTCATTCTTTTTGTTCTGCTGGGAGGTCGTACAATTGGCAGTACATCAGATTCTGGATCTGATTATCCTGGTTCGAGTCCAGGCCTCCCAGCCAATCTTATCAATGAATTAGCTCGGCGAGTGACGGGTAGATAATCGACCAACACCATTGGGAGAGGTCTTTGGGATCGGGAGAGATTTTGAAGTATGGGCGAGCATCAACCTGTTCGGCCGCTCCTGGATAAGATGAATCACAGCGCCGATTAATTTGAGCGCACGCCTAACCGCTTCAATACCTCCTTGTACTCATCCAGAATGTCCTCGGTCACAAGCCACACGAAGTTACCCTTTCCGGCCCACCTGTAGAGCAAATCGGCGCTTGGATTTTTGCCCGGGACATAAGGTTTTCTGAATGCTGAAACGCCCGCAACCAACACGCTCGTGTCCACAACTCCCCGAGGAGTGTGCTTCTTACCTCTCGGCGGCAACGGTGATCTCCGGCGCACGTCTTTCCTTGCGATACGCGCGAACGCTCTGCAGGATTTCCTCATCCGAGACGGATTCGTTCGCTTCGCTTACTGTGTTAAAGGAATTCAAAAGAATCAGGAGAAACAGCTATAGAATGCGGCTATGAAATTGGTCCTCTCGGCAGCACTTCTTCCATTCACAGTTTTGGCGGGTTGCGATGACCGGCGTGTTTCAGATCTCGATCAGCGCGTCAAGGCTCTCGAGCAATCGGTGAAACAGCTACAATCAGCGCAAAGTAAAATCACCGACGAAGAAACTAAACGCCATACTCAGCTTCAGGTCTGCATTTTCGAGGCAAATTCGAAATTTCAGGGAAATCTAGAGCGCAACGGCACGAAGCGAAGTGATGGCACGTATGATGTTCCAAAGGCGACCATGGCGGAGATGGAACGGGAAAAACGCGACGGAATCGCAGAGTGCAAGGTGCTGTATGGGGAATAGGACAAAAAGGTCCAGAGCAACACCTTGTTTCGCTATCGCTCTTTGAAGAAAACAGCAAAACCTCAGCGTACAGCGATTCCTTTGCTTCGATTAATAGGTAGCCGATGCCAGCTATGTCGGCACAGGACACCGGCCTATGGTTCAAACTCTGATTTATAGATCTTGCAAGCACGCTCACTGATTTAGCCGCTCCCGGGAGAATAAGATGAAAATTGAGCCGAGGCTAACAACCGTAGTGGTCGCATTTCTGATCCTTCTTTCGGTAGCGACGATTGCGGCACAAAAAGAAGCCGAGCAGGCCCCGACCGTCGGCCAATGTCAAATTGATCAAGCAAAGTGGCAGGCGACTCTTGAAAGCGGAGACGGTGGAGCTGACCACGTGACATTTCCCACATTGCTTTCCTGGCACAAGGAAGCAGATCAGTGTCTTACTGTCGAGCCGAAGAATCTGAATAAGTACGCTAGGACGCGGGACAGACTGACCGCGGCGATGTTCCTGCGACAGTACCATTTCCTTCAGCGCCACAGGCTCCTTGAAAAATTCTATGCTGAAGACGAAGAAGGGAAGCGCTGAGATAGGGCCTTTTGTTTGGCGAAAAATGGGAAGGCCGCCCCCAGTTATCTGTCGTGGATAAATTGTTGCAGAGTGTGCCAGGGAAGAGGTTTTGAAATTTCGGCGTGGGTCTGTTTCCCGAGGGGAATGCTAAAGCCGACACCGTACAGAGTGACCGAATGGGGCTGGCTCAGTGAATGGAGAGCTTGAGAGGTGGCCAGCGGTCCCAACGTTAAGTTGGCATTCTGCATGGTGAGCATGAAGAAGCCCACATGGAGTCGAGAACCGTAGAGTTGGGCAAGCGGCAGTCGAATTTCCGTGATGAAGGAGGTCTTGGTCTCCTGAAAAGGAAACAGCGTGGCGAGATTTTCGGGTGGATGGTTCTCGGTGACACGAAACCCGTATTCGCCGAGAGAATTCTCCGAATGATACACGGCCGAGGCGTGTGACCTGACGGAAAAGGTTGCGTCCTGGAATGCAAACGACGTTGCCAGGTGGGCATGCGGCGACGATGGAAGAGTGAAATGCTGGACACCCTGGGCGCCGACTAGCCGGCCGGGTGCGAGCATGAATACGATCATCGAAACCAAAGCGAACCCGAGTGACTTAGTCGAGGCGAGCATGGTCTAGTGTGCCTTACGCTATTTCTAGGTTAGACCGCTTGAAACTGGAATACACGGTAATACTTAAACGGAAGAGGTTTTTCACCTAGGCCAAGAAGCGGGAATCCCACAAGAAATAGTTCCAGCTTGCGATGCTTCAATGCGTTGCGCTACGGATTGATTGTGAGTGTGAGAGCGTTGGAGGCGCCGCCGCCGGGCGATGGATTTTGAGCGGTGATTTGAGCGGTGCCCGCGACTGTAATGTCCGAAGACAGTATTGCGGCCTTGACCGTTGCCGCGCTGACGTAGGTCGTGGCGCGAGGCGACCCGTTCCAGTTGACGACCGTTGAAGAATTAAATTTGGTTCCAGTCACTGTTAGGGAGAAAGCTGCACCGCCCGCGGAGGCGGTGGAGGGAGCGAGCTTCGTGAGCACGGGGACTGGATTGTCGATGGTGAAAGGTTCTTGGCTGGATGTGCCGCCGCCGGGAGTGGGATTAAACACGGTGACTTGCGCGGTGCCGGCCGTTTTTATGTCGGCAGGAGTGATGGTCGCGGTGATTTGAGTGCTGCTGACGAATTTCGTGGCCTGAGCCACACCGTTCCATTGCACTTTTGAAGTTGAAACGAAGCTTGAGCCGTTTACGGTGAGAGTGAACGAACTACCGCCAGCGATTGCGCTGGGTGGGGAGATCGAAATTAAGGATGGAACCGGATTGTCGATGGTGAATGTTTTGGGGGCTGACGCGCCTCCGCCGGGCGCGGGACTGGTTACGGTGACCTTGGCGGTGCCGGGTGTGGCGATGTCGGTAGCGGTGATTAGGGCGGTGAGCTTGGTCTTGCTGACGAAAGTGGTGGACGCGGGCGCGCCATTCCAGCCCACTACTGAAGCGTTGATAAAATTGGTGCCGTTCACGGTAAGCGTGAACATGGCGCCACCGGCTGTTGCGCTGGCAGGTGAGGTGGAAGTGATCGCTGGCTTGAGATTGTCGATGGTGAAGGTGAGCGCGTTGGAACTTCCGCCGCCGGGGCCTTGAGTGACGACAGTGACCGGCACGGTTCCGGCAGCGGTAAGAAGCATCGACGAGATGGAGGCGGTGAGTTTGGCGCTGGTTACGAAGGTGGTGGTTAGCGGCGCGCCGTTCCAGTTCACTGCGGACGCGCCCTTGATGAAATTCGAACCGTTTACGACGAGTGTGAATGTGGCGCTGCCCGCTGTTTTACTGGCGGGAGACAGTGTGGCGATGGAGGGCGCGGGATTGTTGATGGTGAAAGTTTGCGCGTTCGAAGGGCCGCCGCCAGGGGACGGATTCGAGACGGTGACGTTGGCGGTACCGGCGGTGGCGATATCGGTGGCCGAAATCGTAGCGGTGACTTCCGTCGAGCTGAGGAAGGTCGTGGCGCGGCTTGAATTATTCCACTGGACGGTCGCGCCGTTCACGAAACTGCCCCCGTTCACGGTAAGAGTGAAGCCTGCGCCGCCGACGGTTGCGCTAGTGGGCGAGAGCGAACTTGCCGACGGCACTGGATTGTCCACAGCGAACGATTCGGGATTTGATGGCGCGACGCCGGGATTGACTACGGTCACTTGAAACGTGCCAGCAGTGGCGATGTTGGTAGATGGAACCGTGGCCGTCAATTCCGTGCCGCTGACGAACGTGGTGGCGAGATCCGACCCGTTCCATTCGACAACGGAGGTAGAAGTGAAGCTGGTGCCATTCACAGTCAGGGTGAAGGTGGGACCTCCAGCAGCAGTAGCTGACGGCGAAAGGGAACTGATCGCGGGCAAGTTTTCGATTCCGGCGAGGCTGAGGCTCCACATGCTGCGTCCGTGAGTAGCGGCCCACAAAATGTGCGATTGCGCTTGGAACGCTAAGCCGAGGACTGCTACGCGAGGAAGACCGGTAACCAGCGTGGCCCAGCTTGCGCCTGCGTTCGTGGTGTAGAAGACGCCGACGTCGGTGGCGATATAGATCGTGCCGGCTTGTGTGGGATCGACGATGATGTCATTTACCGGTGTATTGGGCAGATCGCTACTGATGTCGGTCCAGGTGCTTCCGGTGTTGATGGTCTTAAAGACGTGGCCGAGATTATCGCCGAACCCCGTGAAGCCGGAGAACGTGACATAGGCTGTGGTTGCGGAATAGGGATCGGCGGCGAGTGCGGTGATGCTGCGATTCGGAAGGCTGCCAGAGCCGGTGATGTTCGTCCACGTAGCGCTGGAACCGGAGAGCGCGTTGGTGGTGACGTGTACAAGACCGTCACTCGATCCCGCGTAAACAGTATTGGAGCTTAGCGGCGATACGGCGAGCGCAATCAGGCTGTCGCCGCTGGCGGAGCCGGCCGTAAGATCCGGGGAGATTGCGCTCCAGCTCGATGCGCCGTTGGTGGTCTGGTAGACGAAGTTCGTGCCGGCGTAGAGGTTCAGATGCTCACCGGGATCCATGGTGAAGGGGGCAACCCAATTAATTCTGTCGTTACCGCTCGGGTCGATGCCGGTCTGAGCCTCCTGGAAAGTAGTTCCGCCGTCGGTGGACTTTAAAATGGTCAACTCAACACAGGTTTCGTACAGCGTACTGGGGTTGGCGAAATCGATCAGATTACGAGTGCCGTCGCCACATTCTGGATTAGCCTCGCCCCAAGTGAGCGAGTCTGAATATGCTAAGGTGCCGTTGTCTTGCGTGCCGGCGACACCTTGATTCGCATTGGTCGGATGGATTGCCGGACCGGCGTAGAATTGGAGCGTCGCGAGCCCGGCGCCTGGAGAGCTACCGGCGTTGAGCGAGGTGACGTCGGCGCTGGTCACTGCGGATTTTGGCGAGGTAATTTTGTACACTCCGCCGTCGTTGCCAACGTAAAGAATGGTGCCGTCGGGCGTGAAAGCGAGAGCGTGCAAATCAGGATGGATCGATTCATCCGGCGGGATCAACGTCCAGGTTTCTCCCGCATTCAACGATTGGAAGATCTGATCTCCCCAGCCCGCGCCGCCAATAAAAACTACGTTGGAGTTACCGGGAGCGACGGCGATCACATTGTCATACCAACATTGACTCAGGCAGTAGTCGGTGTTGGTGAGTAGAGTCCAGCTCGTGCCGCCGTTTGTCGTCTTATAGAGGCCATAGAGCTCGCCTGAGCCGCCGTTAAACGGCGTGATCGCGATGCCAGCGTAAAAAGTCGTCGAGGCGTTGGGGTCCATCGCCAGGGCGACGCGCTCCGTGTCAGCACCCGTAGGCAGGGCATTCGCGCCGGTGCCATTGTCGGCAGACCAAGTGACGCCGCCGTCGGTGGATTTGTAAACACCATTGCCATCAAACGAAGCGTAGGCATTGGCGCCGGTGGAATCGAAGATCACATTGTAGGCTTGAGAATTGTTCGCGTTGCCAGTAAGCGTCCATGTTTGACCACCGTCAGCTGAGCGATAGACCCCGGAGGTAAGAGTTGGATTACAGCAGCCCACTGCGGCCAAGACCACATTGGAGTTTTTGGGGTGGACAACCAGCCCGCCGATTCTGGCGCCGCCATTAGCTCCGCCAGCGAAAGGACCAGGGTAGTTTGTCCAGGTATTGCCGCCGTCAGTGGATTTCAAAATACCGGCGCCGTAGTAGCTATCTCCGGAATTATTTTCCTCGCCGGTGCCAACGTAGATGGTGAGGGGGTTTTCAGGATCAATGGCAATCGAGCCAATGGCGAGCGAGGCTTGCGTGTCGGTCAAAGGAGTCCAAGTGTTGCCGCCGTCTGAGGTTTTCCAGACGCCGCCTTGCGCGGCGCCGGCGTAGACTACCTCGTTGTTTGTAGGATCGACGGCGACGGCGGCAACGCGTCCAGAACTCACCAAGCCGAATGAGTTAGCTGGTTGTGGGCCGAGCTCCTGCCAGGTGGGTGGGCCAGACGGCGGTTGCGTCTGAGGCTGAAGTTTGCCGGGAATTCCGTGGGCCCGAGCGGCGGCTTCGGCGGCAAGCTTGACGTTGAGCTGTTGGAGAGCTTTGAGGCGGACGCCGGGCGGAATGCGTTTGTGCGGGTAGGCGCGCTGGTCGTGAAACCAGTCCATGCGCTTGCGGGCGAAGTTGCCCTCCTCGCCGCTTTCAAAGTCCTTCTCGAACTTTTCCTTGGATTTTTCCTGGTTTTGCTGACCTTGCGGTTGCTGAGCGCGGACGATCAAGGGAAATGCCAGAGGGAGTGCCGCCAGAACTAAAAGTAAAGCATAGAGCCGTAGGCACTTAGCCGGCATGCAAACCCCTCCCAGACTAGAATCTTTGCGCAAGGATTTCGGCTGCGAAATATAAAGCATTTTCAGGGCCAGTGGTACTGTAAAGCGGGGCTTCGAGGTTCGGCTCACTCGGGGTAGTTGGCAGGAGCTAATTCAGCTCTTGTTTCGTTCCAACTCGGACCAACGCTGATACAAATGGTCCACCGCTTTTTGGGCGGCTTCCATCTCGGCAAACGCGATCTGTAGGCGGGAAGCGTCGCTGGCGATTTCGTTGCTTTCAAGCGCGGCGCGCTTGGAAAGAAGTGCTTGTTCGGCCTTGGCGATTTGCCTTTCGATGGAGGCGAACTCGCGGGATTCCGTATGCGAGCGTTTCTTTTGTATTTTGGCGGGCGGGCTTGCGGCCTTTGCAGGAGGGCGCTTGGCTTCGGCTGTGCGCTTGGCGGCGAATTCGGCATTTTGCGCGGTTTGCCACGCGTCCCATTGGGAATAGTCGGCGAAACGTTCGGCGTCTCCGAGGCCGTCCAACCCAAACACGATGGTGCAGACGCGATCCAGCATGTAGCGATCGTGCGTGATCAGGACCAGGGCGCCGCGATATTCCAGAAGATTTTCCTCGAGTATTTCCAGCGTGGGGATATCGAGATCGTTCGTCGGCTCGTCCAAGAGAAGAACATCGGCGGGCTGGAGCATGAGCTGCGCGACCAAGACGCGAGCGCGTTCGCCACCTGATAGACGGCCGACCGGGCGATTCAAATCTTCGGCGCTGAAAAGAAATCTTGCGGCCCAGGAAGCCACGTGAGTTACGCGATCCTGATAAATCACCGAGTCGCTGTCGGGAGCGAGAGCACGGCGGAGGGTAAGGTTGGGGTCGAGTTCGCGATTCTGGTCGAAGTAAACGGTTCGCAACGCGTCAGCTTTACCGACGGTGCCGGCGGTTGGATCAATTTCGCCACGCAGCAAGCGGAGAAGCGTCGTTTTGCCGCTGCCGTTGGGGCCAACCAGGCCAATGCGCATTCCGGATGTAACGGTGAGATCAACGTTTTTGAAAAGAGAACGGCCGCCGATTGAGTAACTGACGCCATCGAGAACGAGGAGTTGTTTTGTTTGCCGATTCGAAGCGGAGAAATCAATCTTGGCGGTAAGAGTTCGGCTTCTGGAATTCAGGTCGGCCAATTCCCCGATCATTTTATGGGCTTTATCAATGCGCGATTTTGATTTAGTCGTGCGAGCTTTGGGACCGCGGCGCAGCCATTCGATTTCGGTGTGAACGCGGTTGGCCAAAGCTTCCTGGCGGTTTCCCTGAGCGTGAAGGTGCGCTTCCTTTGCTTCCAGAAAGGTGCTGTAGGCTCCTTTGACGCGGAGAAATCCTTCCAGGTAAGCGCGATCGAGTTCGACCATATCGTTTGCGACATTTTCTAGAAAGTAGCGGTCGTGGCTGACTACGACGCAAGCGAACTCCGCGTCTTCGAGCAGTCCCTCCAGCCACTTGATTCCGGCGAGGTCGAGGTGATTGGTAGGCTCGTCAAGCAACAGGATGTCGGGGTCCTGGACTAACCCTTCAACCACGGCCAAGCGCTTTCGCCAGCCGCCTGATAAAGCTGCGGCGTGAGTTTCAAAATCCGTGAAACCTGCGCGGCTTAGCGCTTCTTCGGCGCGGAATGAAAGGTCCTGCTCCGATGCACCAGAGCGTTCCAAAGCGCTTTCGATAAGGGACCGGCACGTCGCTTCCGGCGCGAAACGCGAAATTTGCTCGACAAAACTCAGCTTCGCGCCTTTGCGGATGGCCACTTCGCCTTTGTCGGGCTTCACGCGCCCGAAGAGAATTTCGAGCAAGGTGGATTTGCCGGAACCATTGGGGCCCATGAGGCCGATCCGTTCACCTTCCGAAACGGTGAACGAAATATCCTCGAACAGGGGAGCTGGGCCGTATCGTTTCGACAATTGTTGGGCATTAATGATGGGAGGCAAAAGTTTCAGTCTTCTCCTGCAACTGGGTTTAACCTTGAGCATACCAGCAGAGGCGTTCGGCGGCGGACCAATCCTTGAAATAGAGAAGAATCTTGGCTGGAAGATTAGTTCACAAATTTGATGTTTTGATCCTGGGCGCTGGGGCTGCGGGCCTCATGTGCGCGATCGAAGCGGGTAAGCGTGGGCGCCAAGTGGCGGTCCTCGAGCGAAGTGAGCGCGCCGGCAAGAAAATCCTCATCTCCGGTGGGGGCCGGTGCAATTTCACGAATCTTTACTGCGGCCCGGGGAACTTCATTTGCGGAAATCCTCACTTTCACAAGTCGGCGCTGGCTCGCTATACGCCCGCGGACGTTATCGCGCTGATAGAAACTCATCGCATTCCGTACCACGAGAAAACGCGGGGCCAGTTGTTTTGCGACCACTCCGCGAACGACCTGTTGGGAATGCTCGAATCTGAATGCCGCTTGGTGGGAGCGAAGGTCTTTCTGAATACCAGAATCCGCGAGATCAATCGCGCGGATGAGTTCCAGGTGTGTGCGGACTCTGCTGAATTTGACGCGCCCGTGCTGGTGGTTGCAACCGGTGGTCTTTCAATCCCGAAGATGGGGGCAACGGCTTTCGGATATGACCTTGCGCGCCAATTTGGATTGAAGATCCGGAAAACACGTCCCGCGCTGGTGCCATTGATATTTGACGCCAAGAATCGAGAGCAATATTGCGATTTGGCAGGGGTCTCGGCCGAAGTGGTTGCGTCGACGGATGGAACATCATTTCGCGAAAGCATGCTGATTACGCACCGAGGATTGAGCGGACCAGCGATTCTGCAAATTTCTTCGTATTGGGAAAAAGGACGGCCGATCCGAATAGACCTCGCGCCCGGCCAAGATGTGTTGTCGGCGATGAGTAAATCCAAGGTTCGGGACATGGCTCGCGCGCGAGCTGCATTTCAAGGAGTTTTGTCCAAGCGATTTGCGACGCGCTGGCTTGCATTGCATCCGCCTGAAGCTTGGAGCAACCGAGTCTTGGAACAAACTGAAAAACAGATTCATGAGTGGACGGTCTCGCCGGTGGATACGGAAGGCTATGAAAAGGCCGAGGTGACGGCGGGTGGGGTTGATACCAACGACTTGTCCAGCCGGACGATGGAAAGCAAGAAAGTTCCCGGTCTATTTTTTATCGGCGAAGTCGTGGATGTCACCGGGCATCTAGGAGGTCACAATTTTCAGTGGGCTTGGGCTTCGGGAGCGGCAGCGGGAAGAGCGCTGTGAGCGTTTTGGTGTCAGGAACAAATCTGCGCGCTCCTCAATATTTAGCCCAAATCCGACGGTTCTGGCGCGACTTTGACGCGAATCCTAGGAGCAAGAAAGCTGAAACGATTGAGATAACCCCCCCGGCGGTGCGGTCCCAGGTACGCTGGAAATGGACATTCACGGGATGTTTGCCGGCGGGAACTTGCGCTGACAATTGTGCTGTTTCTGGAAGCGAACGAGCATGCGCGACGTTTCCGTCTTCTTGGATTTCCCATGCTGGATAATTTATAAGCCTCAGAGCCAATGAGACAGGTTGACTCGCGTTGATGGTAAGAAATTTTGTTTCGGCGGTCCATCGCTCAAGATGAAGCTCTTCATCGTTGAGTGCGGTTACTGCTCCGGATTCCGGATCGATTTTCCCAATCTTCGGTGCCGCGATAGCCAGTGACGCGCCGAGAATTGGGGTCGGCGCGTCGGAGCTGTCCACTGAGGCAGGCGGCTGTCCCGGTAATTGATAACGGTCGCAGCCGAGCGGCTGGTATTCATCGGTGCCCTCGTAGCCCTGCCCGGAATGAATTGCATTCGCCAAAACCGGGATGTCCTCACTGTCCCACCAGGTGTCCTTAACGAAGGCCGCCCCCAGCGCTCCTGTGGCGATAAGAATTGCAATCCAGCCTAACCATTGTTTGGCAGTGCTGCGCAATGCTGCGGCGACGAAGAAGGCCAGGGAGACATCGAGCGGGACGAGCCATCTCCACGGAAATTGGACGAACTGAAGCTTTGGCAAGTGCTGCCAAAAGAAAAGGCTCGGCGAGAACATCAGGAACGCGGAAGCACAAGCGAGCGCCAGAAGCATCCCCCAGAGCTGAAGAAACTCTCTCCGGTAGCGGGCCGAGAAAACTGCGGCGATTGCGGTTAGAAGAATCGTGCCGAGAGCTACCGCAGAAACCTTCCAGTTGAACAAAACGAATTCGGGGTCATTCGAGTGCGTGAAGAGAAAATTCTCGACGGGGCGAAGGTTTTGCGTGAGCGCCTGCGAGATTTGAACCCAACGCTGTTCCCAGGCGGCCGGCAAAATATAAAAGGCCGCTAAAGAGAGGCCGCCTGCCATCGCTGCCGCGCCGGGAAACAGAGGCCTGATATCGTGGCGAATCGCGCATCCCACGACGAGAAGCAGCAAGAGAGAATACGTGGCGATGACGGCGGCGGGGGCATTTGAAAGCCAGATGAGCGCGAAAACGAGCGCGAGGCTGGGCACGCGTTTCCCGCCGTCACGCACGACGCTTATGGCACCCAGAACAAGCAAGGGGAATAGCGCGCTGGCGAGGAGTTCGGCGAAGTCGCTGCGATAATAAACGATCACGAGATGATATGGATTGAAGGCGAAGAGAATGCCGGCGATACGCGCTTGCCGGTATGGGAGCCATTCGCTTGCGAGGCGCCACATGGTAAGCGCTGAAAGAACGAGCGCGAGCCAGATGAACGCTCCCGGAGCCATCCTCCAGGGCAGCAGGAAGCCGAGCGCCGCGCCGAGCGTCCAGGATCCGGGCGGATAGAAAATGAAGCGCGGTTCACCGAAGCCCCAGTTGGCCCACTCGGCCCAGCGAGGAAATAGAATGCCTTCGCGCCACTGGCCCGCGACGTCAAGCCAGGAAGCGAGATGAAACTGGAAATCGTGGCCGGAGGCGTTGCCGAGGAAAAGCATTGGCGCAACGACGGCTGATGCCGCGAGGCTTGCGAACAGGAACGCCTTACGCCCGTTATAGGGAGAGGCGTTCTCCCCCATCCGTTCGCCGCTTGCTTTGGTGGGGTTCGTAGGAATGTCAGTAAGCTCTCTTCGAACGGCAAGACTCCGTGCCGAAGCCCGGTGCCGCGGAGAAAGAATACAGAATCGCGCGGTTCTTGTCCTCACCGCTGTAAAATTTAACTTTTGCCGTGCGGCACAAGTTGCGCGAAAGTCGCGAAATTATAGCGGTCTCGCGGTAGCATTGAGGCGATGAATGACCAGAGGAAAAGTCGCGCTGTGACGGCAGAAGAGCAACGGCTGGAAGCGAGCGAAACCCGCGAAGTCCACTGGAAGCGGTGGGGACCGTATTTATCAGAGCGCCAGTGGGGAACAGTTCGCGAAGACTATAGTGCGAATGGCGACGCCTGGAACTACCTGCCGTTCGATCACGCACGGTCACGAGCTTATCGTTGGGGGGAAGACGGGATCGCGGGATTTTGCGACCGCCATCAGCACATCTGTTTCGCGCTAGCGCTGTGGAACCAGAAAGACTCTATCTTGAAGGAGCGGCTATTTGGGCTTACCAATCTCCAGGGAAATCACGGCGAGGACGTAAAGGAATACTATTTTTATCTGGATGCCACGCCTACAAGCTCTTACCTGAAATACCTGTACAAGTATCCGCAAGGATCGTTCCCTTACGATCAACTGGTGGAGGAAAATGCGAAACGCACGCGCCAGCAACCGGAATACGAACTCATTGACACTGGGATTTTTTCAGAGAATCGGTATTTTGATGTTTTCGTCGAGTACGCCAAGGCTTCATCAGAAGATATTCTGATTCGCATCACGGCGTGGAATCGAGGACCGGACGCGGCGCCTCTGCACTTGCTACCGACGCTGTGGTTTCGCAACCGCTGGGACTGGGGCGAAGGGTACGACAAGCCGCAACTTGCCCGCCAACAGGGTTTGAAAGGTGCTGAACTTTTCGCTTTGGACGAATTCCATTACGGAAAGCGCTGGCTGATTGCCGAAGGCGCGCCCGAGCCGCTGTTGACCGACAACGAAACGAACAATGAGCGGTTATTCAATCAGAAGAATGCTTCGCCGTATGTGAAGGACGCCTTCCACCGTTACCTGGTCGAGGGCAAGCGCGACGCTGTGAATCCCGCGATGACTGGGACGAAAGCGGCGGCGCACTACGGGAGTGAAATTCAACCGGGGAAAAATGTAACGATTCGACTTCGCTTGCTGGACAAAAATCCGACCGACGGACACACGTCTGCGCAGGATTTTTTCGGTTCTGCCTTCGATGAAGTATTTCAGCAAAGATTGAAAGAGGCGGACGATTTTTATGCGCGGCGAGCCGGCCATTGCGCAGGTGCGGATGCGCACATGGTCCAGCGCCAGGCACTCGCTGGGCTTTTGTGGGGAAAACAAAGCTATCACTATGACGTTCGCCGGTGGCTGGCAGGCGATCCCACGCAGCCACCGCCTCCGCCCGAGCGCCTGAACGGACGGAATCACGACTGGACGCATCTTTACAATTCCGACGTGATATCCATGCCGGATAAGTGGGAATACCCGTGGTACGCGGCATGGGATTTGGCGTTCCACTGCGTGGCGATGGCACTGATCGACCCGGACTACGCGAAAGAGCAGCTCGTTCTTTTCATGCGCGAGTGGTACATGAGTCCGAGCGGCCAGTTGCCGGCCTACGAATGGAATTTCTCAGATGTGAATCCGCCGGTGCATGCATGGGCAGCATTGCGCGTCTATAAAATCGCGGGGCGCGTTCAGGGGCGAGAAGACCGGAAGTTTCTGGTGCGCGTGTTCCACAAACTGCTGATTAATTTCACCTGGTGGGTAAACCGCAAGGACCCGGAAGGCAAGAATGTTTTCGAAGGCGGGTTCTTGGGGCTTGACAATATCGGCGTGTTTGACCGCTCGCAGCCGCTCGGTCCTGGAAATTTCGTCGAGCAATCCGATGGAACGAGCTGGATGGCCATGTATTGCCTGGACATGCTGGCGATGGCGATGGAACTGGCGCATGAGGATGCGGCCTATGAGGATGTTGCCAGCAAGTTTTTCGAACATTTTATTTATATTTCGCAGGCAATGAACGACATGGGCGGCCGAGGTGTCGGACTGTGGAATGAACAGGACGGCTTCTATTACGATGTTTTACACCTAGGGCAATCCACGCCACTGCCCATGAAAGTCCGGTCGATGGTGGGCTTGATCCCACTGTTTGCGGTGGAAACATTCGAGCCGGACGTATTGGAACGTTTGCCGAGCTTCCGCAAGCGGATGCAATGGTTTTTGGACCACAATCCGGAAGTTCGCGAACACGTGGACATGAGCCAAAAAACGGAGAAGGGCAGCCGCTTGCTGCTCACGATCGCCAATCGCAAAAAGCTTGAGCGCATTTATCGTTACGTTTTCGATGAGAATGAGTTTCTGTCTCCGCACGGCATCCGCGCTCTTTCAAAATTTCATCGCGACCATCCTTTCGTGCTTGCGGTGGACGGGCATTCCAATGCTGTGGACTACGAGCCAGCTGAATCCACCGGCGATCTTTTCGGGGGGAATTCAAATTGGCGCGGGCCGGTGTGGTTCCCCATGAATTTTCTGCTAATTGAGTCTCTACAGCGCGTTCATTTTTACTACGGCGACGAATTCCAGGTGGAATTTCCCACCAATTCGGGACACCACATGACGTTGTGGGATTCCGCAGCGGAAATATCGCGGAGGCTTTCCCATATCTTTCTTCGGCGGGACGGGCGGCGCGCGGTTTACGGGGATTCTCCTGTTTTCCAAACGGATCCGAATTGGCGTGATTTCATCCTGTTCTACGAATATTTTCATGGGGACACCGGGGCAGGGCTGGGCGCCAGCCATCAAACTGGATGGACCGCTCTGGTGGCAAAACTGCTGCAGCAGAGCGGAGAATAGCCGCCTACTGGTTGTTGGTCCAGCTCTCGACGAACTCGATAAGGACTTTATTTCCCTGGGGCGCCGACACCAGGAAAAAGTTTATGCGTGTGCTGCCGGCTCCGGCGCGCGGGGCAGGATAAATTGGCTTCAAACCAAATCGCGAACTGAGTATTTCCATGGCGCGATTCACGCTGCGGACATAAATCTCAATTTGTTGAATACCTTCCCCGAATTTGGCCAGGAATTTAGCGATCGCGCCCGGTCCGCCTGGTTCCCGCGTGGTCAAAATATCGAGATCGACGCGATCCTCGAAGTGCAATTCGAATTCCTTGGCGTCCTGGTCCGGCGGAACGTCGGAAAGCGCCGGGGAACCATTTGCGTCTCGAATCTTCTCGAAGGTTTCAGGCTCGACAGCGATTCCAACTACCATCGACCCCGGCTCGGAATCGGCTTTCCCGGTTCGATTCGGGGCGCTTGGCAGGATCAGTTCGCGAAATTCAGGATCCGTGATCCACTGTTTGAGGAGCGTGGTGCACAAGCTGCTGCCTTCCAGATACAGCCGCTTGGCGGACTCGGATCTTTTCCGCGGATCAGAATCCGCGAGCTTAAGAATCCAGAGAGCGATGTCGGAGGGTTGCGTCACCTGGCCAGCGGCCAATCAAGGCGCGGCGTGAGCAGGGTGTACGGCGTTGATGTTTGATAGCGCGACATAGGTCGTTTTGCCCGGTGGCACCAGGATACGCACGTCCCAGCGCTGCCGCGCGTCACCGGCCTGCGCAGCGATGTCGAGCGTGCTGAGCCAATAGGTGCCGGGCGGAATTCCGCGCAGAAAACCCTGTCCTTGCAAATCCGTGTCGGTGCGAGCGACCAGATATTTCGATTCCGCAAGCTCGATCGTGTGACGATGCAGCTCAGCCATGCTGTTTGAAGTGATGATGTCCCACTTGTGACCGGGGTTCAGCTCTTCGAGCGAGAGATCGATTCCTTCCGTGCTTTTCGGATTCAAAACCAGGAACGCTCGGACGGCAGCGTGATACTGCTTCACATGTTGTTCATACTTTTCTGGATTTTTTTTCTTCTCGGCGGGCGTGTATTTCGGCGTGGGAAACGGTACGGTCTGGTCGCCGGCCATTCTGTCGATGTAAGCTTTGAAGAATTCCGGGACGTTCATGACGTCGTCGGGCGTAGTAATTTTCTTGATGAACTCTTCACCTTCGAGACTGACCCAATGGTTTTTCTTCATCCACGCTTTTAATTCCTTGGAAACGTCGAGCTTTTCGATGAAGGCATCCATTTCCGCGAGCGGATAGGTCGTTTCCGATTCCCTGGTGATTTCGTCGAAGCTCTTGCTCAAGAGATAAAAAGTCATTCCGCGCACGGGTTCATCTGTGCCGCCTGAAGGCGTGGTTTTTGCGATAAATTCAATCGTGCCGGTTTGCGGGGAGGCCTGCAGCCCCACCGTAAGGACCACAGAAAGCAGAAAACACGAAGTCCACATTCCAGTTTTCATGATCTTCATCGTAGCAGAATGGCAAGCGCGCAGATACGAGGTGGTCGTTAAGGTAAACGTCGGCGAGCCATTCAGAAACGATGGGAAGGTGCAGAGCAGACGAGAAGTCAGTACAAATGGAAAGCCATTTCGATTTCCTGGCGAACGGCCGAGGGCTTGCCGTTGGGACCCAGAGCGGGTTTAAACCGCCAGGTTCTTACCGCCGCAATCGCGTTTTCGTCCAGACCGAGACCTAGACCTTTCACAACTTTGACGTCGGTGGCCCGGCCGTCAGCGGTGATGATGGCGCTTAGCAGAACGGTTCCCTGATACTTGGCTTTTACGGCTTCGTCAGTGAAATCTGCCTTCGGGCAATAAATGCAGGCAGGATACCCGTATCCTCCGGTCCCGGCGTTGAACACGCCGCCTCCGGTTCCTCCGCCCTCGCCCGGTCCGACTCCGCCGCCGCTTCCGCTTCCGACGCCCGTACCGTTTCCGGAGCCGATCCCGTTGCCGCTGCCGGGGCCGTTTGAATCGTTTGTGACCTTGGACATCGGATCGCCCCAATTTGACATGTTAGGGCTGGCCAGTTTCATCTCCGGTATTCCGAGAACTGTGGGAGTAACCGCAAACTTAGGATTATCCGGCGGCTTCACTTTGGGCGGCGTGATTTGCGTCAGACTGAACTTGGGAAGCTTGCCTCGGCTCGCGGGCAACAATTCGTGCGAGCCACCGCCCCCTCCGCCACCGGCCTTCTTGGCGCCAGGGGGAAGCTTTGGCAAATAGGGCGACGTGATGTCGAGCGGCGTGACGGTCATGGACTTGGCCTGTGTGGTTGCCGGTGAGATAAATCCCGGCAAGAACGGAAGGACAATGAGTACGATTACCACGACGTGAAAAGCCAACGAGAGGGCCTGTACGCGCGTGAACTGAGTATTCTTGGACCAGATATCCGGCACGGCCACGGGCGCGCTGGTAGTTTTCAGAGGGGGCAGTTTCCGCGGAGAGATGATGTCGCGCAGGTTCTGCCAGAAGCCGCCGAAACCGGCACTCCAGTCGATCAATAGGTCCGATTTCACCGGCCCGCGAGGCGCGGAGCGCAAAAATTCCTTAAAATTGTCGCGCAATCCTTCTCCGAACCCGGGATTGTTGAAGACGTCTGGTTCGCCGCCTTTCAGTTTCGCGGGGCGTTCGGAGAGGAAATCCTTTACATTGGAAAAGAAGTCTTTCACTGCCGAGCTGCGGACCGGAGACGGCAAGCGTCCAACGCGGAGTGTCGGCTCGGTGGTCGACCGACCGGCATCGTCAAGTCTGGAGGTAAAGTCTGCCATCGGATTTTGCCTAAGACATCCCCGTTTCGGTCCTGCTTACACTTAGACGCTTACCCGCGAAAAAGGATGTCTGGGCGGGTACGGCTGACACCGTTACAAATTCATTGTAACATACAGGTCTTAACTGAGGCTCCCAGTTTCCCGGCCTGCATCAGTGGAAAGGCATTTGCTCCCTATTAGATGGCGAAAACGCGCGACCTGAAGGCCACACTCAATCTACCCAAAACAGATTTTCCCATGAAGGCGAAACTGCCCGAGCGCGAGCCGTTACAATTGGCGGCCTGGGATCACATGCGACTCTATTACCGCATCCAGGAATCGCGATCGAATGCGCCGCTTTTCGTCTTTCACGACGGCCCGCCCTATCCGACCGGTGAAATTCACCTGGGGACCGGGTTGAACAAGGTCTTGAAGGACATGATCGTGAAGTCGAAGACCATGGCCGGGTTCCGCACACCTTATGTCCCCGGCTGGGACTGCCACGGGCTTCCGATTGAGACGAAAGTTGAAAAGGAACTTGGCGGCAAAACGGACAAAGTGTCCGCGGCCGAATTTCGGCGGATGTGCCGGGAATTTGCGGCAGGCTACATCGATGCGCACCGGCGGGAATTCAAGCGGCTAGGCGTGTTCGGGCAATGGGAAAAGCCGTACCTGACCATGGATCCGAGCTATGAAGCGTGCGTTGCCCACGCGTTCATTACGTTTTTTGAAAAAGGCTACGTGTATCGAGGGCTGAAACCCGTTTACTGGTGCATTTATGACCGCACGGCTTTGGCTGAAGCGGAAGTCGAGTACGAGGATTACACCAGCCCATCGATCTGGGTGAAGTTTCCCGTCATTCCCGGGGAAAAATCCAAGAAACTTGGGATGGGCGGGGAGGTGAGCGCGCTGATTTGGACCACCACACCGTGGACGTTGCCGGCAAACCGCGCGCTCGCCTTCCATCCGGACTATGACTATGTGGTTGTGGAGACTGGAGCTGGAAAGCTCTTGCTTGCGGAGCAAAGAGCGGGCCATCCGGAATTAGCTGTGGTGCTCGGGCTGGAGCCTGGCGCGCGATTCAGCAAGGTTGGAAAGGGCCGAGAGCTCGAAGGCGTAGTGTTCCAGCATCCGTTCATCGAAGAGCTGCAGGTGCCGGCGGTGTTGGCAGATTACGTCACACTGGATCAAGGCAGCGGGATCGTTCACACCGCTCCGGGTCACGGCGCCGAAGACTTTGCGACCGGACAGAAATATGGACTGGAAGCTTACGCTCCGCTCGATAACGACGGACGCTTTGTGGAAGGTTTGCCGGCATACAAGGGCAAGACCGTTTTCGAAGCGAATCCGGCGATCATCAAGCTGCTGACCGAGCGCGGCATGCTGGTTGCCGAGAAGAAATTTTCGCACAGCTATCCGCACTGTTGGCGCTGCCACAATCCGGTAATTTTCCGTGCCACCGAGCAGTGGTTTATACAACTCGATGACGGCAGCGCGACTGTGCCAGCACCCAAGGCACCGGCCTTGCGTAGCACGGCCCTGGAAGAGATTAAAAAGGTGAAATGGATGCCGGCGTGGGGACAAGAGCGCATGCATAACATGATCACGGACCGTCCGGACTGGTGCATTTCGCGGCAGCGCTTCTGGGGAATACCGCTGGTGATTTTCTACTGCGACTCGTGCGGGAAGGTCTTGAAGGACTTCGATGCGCTGCGCCATGTGCTCCCGTTTTTCGAGCAGGAAGGGGCCGACGCTTGGTACACGCATACTGCCGAGGAGCTTTTGCCGCCGGGAACCAAGTGCGGTTCGTGTGGCGCAGCAAAATGGCGCAAGGAGAGCGACATTCTGGATGTGTGGTTCGAGTCCGGAACAAGCAATCTGGCGGTGCTGCAAAAGAGGGAAGGGAAGCCTCGCGCAGACGTTTACCTTGAGGGGCCGGACCAGTTTCGCGGATGGTTCCAAAGTTCACTAATGGTTGCGGTTGGCGTGGATGGCATGCGCCCCTACGATGAGGTGGTGACGCACGGCTGGACGCTAGATGAAAACGGCAGGCCGATGTCGAAATCGCTTGGCAACGCCATGGAGCCGAAAGAAATCTGCGAGAAGTGGGGCGCCGACCTGCTGCGCGTGTGGGTTTCGTCGCAGGATTACACCGCCGATGTGCGGTTGTCTGACGCGATGATGACGCAGCTTGCAGAAGCGTATCGCAAGATCCGCAATACCTTCCGGTTTGCGTTATCAAATCTCTTTGATTTCGATCCAGAGCGCGACCGGGTTCCAGACGCCGAGCTTTGGGAGATGGACGCGTGGATGCTGCGGCGTACCGGCGCTCTGGTGCGCGAGTGCCGCGAGTGGTACGCCAAGTTTGAGTTCCACCGCGTGTACCACGCGCTGCACGATTTCTGCACCGTGGATTTGAGCGCGTTTTATTTCGACGTGCTGAAGGACCGGCTGTACACGTTTGCGCCGAACAGCGTTGGCCGGCGCTCGGCGCAGACGGCCATTTACAGGATCTCCGGCGCGATTGTTCGGTTGATCGCGCCGACTCTTGCGTTTACATCCGAAGAGGTGTGGAAACACCTGCCGCTTTCGAGTTCGAAAGCAGAAAGCGTGCATATGTCCGAGTTTCCAAAGGCTGAAATCCTGGAGGCTGCGTTCGATAAATCGCGCGCGGCGGATTGGGGACGGTTGCTTACAGTTCGCGAGGAAGTGCTGAAGGCGCTTGAACCTGCGCGTGCCGCTAAGACGATCTCCGGCGGTTTGGAAGCTCGCGTCACGCTGGTGGCCACGGGCGGGCTGGTGGATCTATTGCGCAATTATTCCGCGCAGCTTCCGGCGCTGTTCATTGTTTCGCAGGTGGAGATCACCGAGGGACACTTCGAAGGAGCTGCGCTGGCGACGGGACTCGAAGGGTTGCAAATCCGCATCGAGCGCGCCAAGGGCGCGAAGTGCGAACGCTGCTGGAATTACTCCACCCATGTTGGCGAGAACGCGGACTACCCGACGCTGTGCGAGCGATGCGTCGCGGCGCTTGCTGAAATCGACAGGGATGGCGGCCTGGCGACCGGGAGTGCCAAGGCTTGAAATCTCTTGCGCCGAGTTCAAGTTGGTACGCTTTGGGTTTTCTGGCGTTCGGAGCGCTTCTCGCCGATCAGTTCAGCAAGTATGTGATCGAGAAGCTGACGCCCACCGGGACGGTTCGCGTGATCATCCCGGGTTTGCTGAACGTGGTGCACACGAGGAACCCGGGGGTCGCTTTCGGACTGTTCGCCGATTCCGCCAAGCCATGGATGGCTCCCATGCTGATTCTATTTTCTGTTACGGTCATCGCGCTGCTCGTGTGGATGCTCGCGAGTGGCCGCGCGGGAGGCCGGCTGGCGCAGTGCGGGCTCGCTTTAATCTTGGGCGGTGCGATTGGAAACGCGCTGGACCGCGCTTTGCGGCACAGCGTGACCGACTTCATCGATTTTTATATTGGCAGCCATCATTGGTATACATTCAACATTGCCGATTCAGCGATTGTGGTCGGCGCCGGACTTGTGATTCTGGAACTGTTTCGCGATTGGCGGCATCCTACCCACGAGCGAGCCTAGTGATGCATCCGATTCTCTTCCATTTCGGCGGAATCAATATTTACTCCTACGGCGTGCTGGTGGCTACAGGCGTTCTGTTCGGCTTGTGGTACGCGCGCAAGCAAGCTCCCCGCGCGGGTCTGGATCCCGACAAAATCTGGAACATGGGGATCTACACCGTTCTGGCTGCGTTATTGCTGGCAAAAATCTGGCTGCTTCTAAGCGATTGGAGTTACTACGCAGCTAATCCGCGCGACATTTTCAGCATGACTACGTTTCAATCGGGCGGAACATTTTATGGCGGTGTCAGCGGTGCGGTGCTGACCATAGCTTTGTATTCGCATTTTCAAAAGATGCCGATCCTTTCGGTGTTGGACACCTGCGTGGCGGGATTACCGTTGGGCCACGCGATTGGCCGGTTAGGGTGCTTCGCGGCGGGATGTTGCTACGGCAAACCGACGAGTGTTCCGTGGGGCGTCACATTTACCAATCCAGCGGCGGAGCAGCTAGCGGGGACTCCGCTGGGGGTTCACCTGCATCCCACGCAGCTCTACGAGTCTGCAGCGGAATTTCTAAATTTTCTTATACTCGTTTGGATCGGCAAGCGGCAACGTTTTACCGGGGAGATCATCGGCACGTATTTGATCCTCTATGGGACCGAGCGCGGCATCATCGAGTTCTTTCGAGGCGATCCGGGACGCACCATGATGTTTCACGATACCGTTTCTCTGATGCAACTCTTCAGCGTGTTTTTGATCCTTACCGGTGTATTCCTTTGGTGGCGCGGGTCGAAGGGCGGACACCTACCTTCTGTTTCGGCTGCACGCACTACGGTCGCGCGTTAGATGCCATCCACTTCGAATCTGGAAGTCGGGCAGGCGCGGCCCATCTGAGATGCGCGACAATTTAGAATTCGAGCAAGACTCTTCTGGGCAGAACTCTTTTGCTGTGGACGAAAAGGCTGCGGGCCAGCGCCTGGACCGTTTTCTTGCCGCCAACTTCAGTGACATGAGCCGGACTCACCTCCAGACGCTGATAGACCAGGGGCGCGTGCTGGTGGATGGCGTTGCGAAAAAGCCGTCCTACCGGCTCGAATCTGGCGCAACAGTTGAGGTGAAGATCCCGCCTCCCCCCTTGCCCGGCGTGGAAGCGGAAAATATCGCACTCGATATTTTGTATGAGGATGCGGATCTGGCTGTGGTCAATAAACCCGCGGGAATGATCGTTCATCCCGGGGCGGGCGCCGACACCGGCACTTTGGTTGCCGCGCTGTTGCACCGGTATGGCGGCAAAGGATTGTCCACAGTGGGGGGGCCTCTCCGCCCGGGGATTGTGCATCGTATCGATAAAGGGACTTCCGGTGCGTTACTGATCGCACGGACCGACATGGCTCACTTGAAGCTTGTGGAAGACTTTCGCGAGCGGCGGATTGAGAAAACATATGTGGCGCTGTTGCATGGGAAGTTGAAAGGCGAATCCGGCAGGATCGAGTTGCCGATTGCTCGCGATCTTCGGCGCCGGTCGCGGATGACCGCGCGCCGCCGGGAGGGCCGCCAAGCGCGCACGGATTGGCGATTGCGTTTGCGGGCCGGCGATTATTTGTTCATCGAAGCGGACCTGTACACCGGCAGGACGCACCAAATTCGCGTACATTTTTCGGCGCTCGGATGCCCGGTGGTGGGCGACACAGTGTATGGGGCTCCACGACGCGAGCGCATCGGCGCTGGGAGCCTGCCTGAGATGGAGAGGAATTTCCTGCACGCCGCGAGAATTGCGTTTACCCATCCAAAGTCCGGCAAGAGAATTGAATGCCGCGCTCCACTTTCGCCGGAATTGGTGTCTTATCTTCAGGTAGTAGGCCGCGCGACGAATGCGGATCCTGGGGCGATTGACGCTGCCTTGCGGGGGTTTCTATAATCGATCCAATGAAAACATCCGGATTTTTCCTGATGACGATACTGTTTGGCGTATCCGTGATGTGTACGCAGGCGCAGCAGCCCGCTCCGTCTCCGGCGCCTGCCCGGCCGGACTGGAGCGCTCCGGCTTCGCAAGCGCAGGAACCCGGGCAGCAGCCTCGGCCAAAACAAGACGCTGGTGATCCGGGGAAGAGCGGACAGAAAAAAACGCCCCCCATCGTTTCTACCACCGGGCTGGTGCATCTGGTCGCTACGGTCACCGACCGGCGTCACAATTTCGTGACCGACCTAGAGCAGAGCGATTTTAAGGTTCTGGAGGACAACACGCCGCAGGATATCCGTTTCTTCGGGAGAGAAACCGATCTGCCCCTGCGCATCGCGGTGCTGCTGGATACTTCCAACAGCATCCGGCCACGCCTACCGTTCGAACAGGATGCTGCGATCGATTTTCTGGACAGTGTGATTCGACGCAATAAAGACATGGCTTTTCTGATGACCTTCGACAACGAACCGGAGGTCATTCAGGATTACACGGGCGATCTTGCGCTGCTGACATCTGCGATCCGTAGGCAACGCGCGGGAGGAGGAACGGCGCTGAACGACGCGATCTATCGGGCATCCGAGAAACTGGTGAGCCCTCCGCTGCCCAAGGGGCCGAATCCGGAGATTCGTCGAGTGCTGGTGGTGATTAGCGATGGCCAGGACACTCTGAGCGACCACGCGCTCAGCGAAGCAGTCGAGTCCGCGATTCGAGCGGAGGCGGTGATCTATGCCATTAGTACGAACACAGATTGGCTCGCTATCAGCGGGGATAAGCCGCACAAGATGCATATCGAAGGCGGAGACAAAGTGCTGGAGGAATTCGCGGACCAAAGTGGCGGCCGCGTTTTTTATCCCTACAAAGTCGAGGATCTTGCGCAGTCGTTCGTGGATATTGGGGCGGAATTGCGCAGCCAGTATTTCATCGCGTATTCGCCGAAAAATTCAGAGGTCGACGGCAAATACCGGAAGATTGAAGTTCAAACAGACCGGAAGGGTATGGCCGTCCGGACCCGCAAAGGCTACTACTCAGTTGCCGCGCCGTCCGGTGGAAAATAACTCTTCACGGTATCCCTTCTGAACCTCGTTGCTCGTGCGATCTTTCGCCTACTTGAAGGGTGCGTAGTAACCTCTGCGTGTGAGAACTTTGACGTCTGGATGGGTGACTTCCACCTTGATTTTCCGGAAAGTTCCGTCGCGTTTCTCGTTGGTTGGATAGTAGCCGATTACGTACTGCAAGCGAAGCTCCTCTGAGATTTCGTCAAACGCTTTCTCCAGTGTCTTCTCGTTGTGAACGTTGATTACGCGTCCACCGGTATCATCGGCCACTTTTCTAGCGACTCCAGGCCCCACGCCAAATGTTGCACCAGGATCTGAGATCAAAAGCACGTGGATCACTCCGTCGGCTCGTTGGCAGGCCTCGACCGCATCTTGAAGTCTTAGCTTGCTGCCAGTGTCCTCCATATCGCTCATCACGATCACGGCCTTGCGTCCCGCTTCGGTTGCTAGTTCGTCGTGACATGCCAGATAGATCGCGTCGTAAAGATCGGTTCCCCCAGCGTTGTTTCCCTGGGGAATGGTGCCAGGGGTGACCACCCCGCCTCCTCCCACGGAATTAACGGACGCCCGACGAATCGCGCGTTCCAGAACATTCGTGTCCTGAGTAAAGTCTGCCAGCAGGTCCACGTCGAAGTCGAAAGTAATGACCATGGCTTCGTCCTTCTTGCGCATCACTTCCCGCAGAAAACGGGAGGCCGTGTCCTGTTCCGCGCCGATGACGCGTTCCATGCTGCCGCTGGTATCGATCAGCAAGCCGAGCGTGATGGGCATGTTTACTTCCTTCGAAAAGAAGGAAATTTTTTGCTCCTGCGCGTCTTCGAAGACTTTGAAATCGGTTTGGGCAAGATCGGAGACGATCTCATGGCCTTTCCCGCGGACGGTGGCGAAGACGTTGACCACGGTGGTCTGAACTTGCAAGGGTTGCTGCGATTGCGTGGGCTTCTGTTGGTCCTGCTGCGCATGCAGCGCGCTTCGCAAAGAAGCCGACCAAGCGTTTTCCTTGGCGGGCCAGGCTGGATCCAGCCCCAGGTAGGTTGCCAAGACCATGATGAAAAAGCCTGCCACGAGGCGGGTCAGCCGCATTGTATAATCTCTCCAGGTAAATCGCGCTACGTACGATGCAATTCGAGCGCAGACGGATGTTCGTTTGGTACCGCCGCTCGCGAGATTTTAGCCGATACCAGAACTGTCCGAGGGCCGGTTAGCATTCTAGAGCGCCTGGCGACGGGCGCGAATCGAGACACGCCGATGACGCGAATCGTTTTGCCGCTAGCCATTGTATTACTTCTTTGCGTTCCCGCGTATGCGCAACAACCCATTCAACCCGGGACACCGCAGCAGGATTCGCAGGCGCCTACTCACGCTACCCCAGCGCAACCGGGCCAGCCCGCCCAGCCCCCGCGAACGCCGCAAGCTGCCCAGAGCACGGCTCCGCAAGGGCCAGCCCCCGCACAGCAAGGGGAAACTCGCAACCGCATCACAGCAAGAACGGAACTTGTCATTGTGCCGGTCACGGTGAAGAACGGCGACGGGCAGCTTGTGGGTGATCTTCAGCGTGATGAGTTCCGCGTTTTTTCCGACGGAGTGGAACAGCAGATCGTACTATTCGATTCGCAACCATACCCGCTTTCGGCGGTGGTTCTAATCGACAACGATCTTGCGGAAAAACAAGCGGACCAAGTCAAGAAAAGCCTGGACGCGATTGCCGCCGGATTCGGTACGGCGGACGAAGTAGCCCTGATGACCTACGCTGAATTCCCGGAGACGGTGGCCGATTTTTCCTTCAGCAATGACAAGCTTTTCACCGCGCTGAAACGTCTAGATCTCAGTTCGCACAGCACGACAATTATCAACGATCCTACGACCGCCGGGCCGATCATTAATGGGCAGACCCAGCCGGATGGCACCGGAACTACCGGGATGGGCGGTGTCCAGGTCCGCGGCTTTGGAAAACCAGCCATCCATAATTCCCTGGACGATGCGATCTATGCAGCCGGGGAGATGTTGAAGGGACGCGGGCGCGATCGCCGGAAAATAATTTTCCTGATTTCAGACGGCAGCAATACCCACAACAATCAGCATACCTTCGACGAAACCCTGCACTCGCTTCTTCTCGCGGATGTTTCCGTATTCGCGATTTCCGTGACCCATCAGACTCCGATCGGCCGCTCGATCGTGCAGCACGGAGCAGCGGAGATTGATAAATACGCAATTGCCACGGGCGGCGACACATTTTACGCCGCGAAAGATAACGATTTGGCGCGGCTTTACTCGGAAGTCACCGAGCAGGCCCGCAATGAATACACCCTTACGTTCGCGCCACGGCAACCCGACCGCACCAAGGACTACCACAGCATCGAGGTGCGCGTTCGCCGCCCGAATCTGGATGTAAGCGCACGGCAAGGTTATTTTCAAAGCCAGCTTACTGGAGCGCGTTAATCTTGGGCGACGGGTGGCAAGCTGTAACGGACGCTATCGGCTGATTTCCGCGGGAGCCGGTTGAATGGAGATCAGTTGTTCGTGGGCGGGGCAAAGGGGTCGGTAGTCGCAATAAGCGCATAGAAAACTTGGCTTGGCGGGATACTCGCCAGCGCGGATTTGTCCGGCTACTTCGTAAATGGTTTGCTTTGTTTTCGCGAGCGCCCTGGCGTCGCGTTCGCTCATCACCGCCTCGTTACTGGTCAGGTTGTAGAAGACTAGGCGCTCCGGTTTCAATTCCAGCACTTCTTCTGCGGCCAGAGCGTAAACGCTCAGTTGTAAACTGTCCTTGGCCTTTTTTGCATCCTTGGGGTTGCCGGTTTTGTAGTCCACAATTTCCACTTCTTTCGAGCCCAGCCGGTTCACTTGATCCATGCGGCCCTTCACGATGACATCGTGATCGAGGTGAAGCTCGAACGATTTTTCCTGGTGCAGCAGGTCTGGTGGCGAGGCCAGGTAGGTGCGGTGAAAGCTCTCAAGCTGCTCGCGGCCGGCCTTGCGGTATTCCTCTTCTTGATAGTCGTCGGGAAAGCCCAGCGAACGCCATTCGCGGTCATACACCGTCATCATGTCTTCAAACGGAAATCTTCCATTTTTCGCTATCCCGCCGGCAAATTCTTTGATCGTCGTGTGCATCACGCTTCCAAAAGTCATGGTGGCGCGCGGACCGCCGCGGATGCCCCACATATTTTGAAATAGATATTGCATGGGACATTTGCAGTAGCACTCGATGGCGGAAGCGCTGAGTTGCAGAGGTTCGGCTACCGCGGGGTGGTAGGCCATGGCCCACAGCGCCACGCGGGAATAGGCGCGCGCGTTTTCGTCACGTCCGGCGGCAGAGGAAAAAAGTTGAGCGGGATCGGAGGACTCCGGCGCAGAACCGGTCGACTTCCTCCGAAGGCGGCACGGTAATTTGTGGCGCGGACTGCGTTGTGTCAGCCTTCTGAATTTTGGCGTTTCTTAGAAAATCCTCTAGGAAAGGGGAAGGTCGCTTCCATTTGTTGTTTACATGTGAAAGCGTGAGCTGCTGGCGGGCGCGCGTCAACGCTACGTAAAATAAGCGGCGTTCTTCCTGAATCTGGAAATCGCCGGCCGGCTTTTCCTCTTTCATCAGCTCCGGCGGGAACTCAAATTTGACCGGGCGCGCGTTCGAAGGGAAGTCGTTCTTGTTGACGTGCATGATAAAGACATGCGGGAACTCGAGCCCTTTGGCCGAATGCACGGTCATTAGCTGCACGGCGTCGTCGGAGGATTCCTCTTCGAGATTGATGTCACCGCAGGCTTCCGAGAAATAGTCCAAATACTCGATGAAATCGCGCAGGCTTTTTTTGTCGCTCTTCTGTTCCCAATCCTTGACGAACTGCACGAAGCGTTCAAGATAACGGCGGTCGGCTTCGAAGGGAAGGGGCGCGAGCTCGAGAGCGGAGATCAGTTCGTCCAGCAGCGAGCTGGTGGACGAACTGCGGGCCATCTGGCGAAAACGCGCGAGGAAAGCTACAGCCTCCAGCAGTCGTGACCCTTCCGACGTGGTGGGAGAGGCGAAAGGCAATTCGGTTTGGGCCGCGTTGATTTCGTCGTTTAGAGGTCGGCGGCGATTTCGTTCGGCGCGTTCGGCGAGACGCACGAGGTCGCGCGGTTGAAGCCTCCAGTGCGGCGCCGCAAGGACCCGCGCGCAGGCCACATTGTCAGAGGGGACAGCGGTGAGCCGCAGGTAGGCGAGTAGATCGCGCACGATGGTGCTCTGCAAAATTGAGAACTTCTTGATGACGAATGGGATTTTTCTCCGTTGAAGCGCTTCGATCAGCCGTTTTACGTGGGCATGCTTGCGATAGAGCACGGCGAAGTTGCGCCAGGGATTCCCGGGCACGTGCAGGCGCTCGATTTCCGAGGTGATCCAGTGCGCTTCCTCTTCGGGGCCGACGAACTCGGCGACGCGGATTTTTTCGCCGTCGGGATTTTCGGTGGTCAGAGTTTTCAGAGGCAGGAGCGGTGATTTTTCATTGTGTGAAATCACTTCGCCGGCCACACGCAAGATTCGCGTTGTCGAGCGGTAATTTTGGGTCAGTGGCGCAATGAACTGGCGCACGCCTTCGGTGAGATTGTTTTCCGTAACGCCGCAAAAACGTTTCAGAAAAATCGTGAAGCTGCCGAAGGAGGCGCCGCGGAAACGGTAGATGGCCTGGTCATCGTCGCCTACTGCAACGATGTTTCTCCGGTCGCCAGCAAGCAACCAGAGCAGCTCGAGTTGAACGATGTTGGTATCTTGAAATTCATCCACCAGGATGTAATGAAATTGATCGCGCATGCTATGCAAAAGTGCGGCGTCGGCTCGCAACAATTGCACGGCTTGCATCAAGATGGCACCGAAGGTGAGCAGGTTTCTCTCGCGCAACAAGCGTTCGCTGATGCGATACACGCGCGCGAGTTCCTCCTGACGAGCCAACTCTTCCTCTTCAAGTGCGCGCACGTCGAGATCCAGCGATTCGCGCCGCGCGAGGTAGGCCAGCCGGGCTTTATCCACATAGCGCTGGTAATGGTGGGGCGTGACGAGTTCGTCCTGGCATCGCGAGAAGAATTTCAGGAAATCGTTTAGGAACTCGCCGGGTGCGGCGAGGCGGCGGAAATGTTTCAAGTCCAACTCGGCCATGTGACGGCGCAGCAGAATCCAGTGGTCGATGTCTTCCAGAACCTTCAGATCGGGATTTACGACGCGCAGGATTTTTTCCAGGCAGAAATTGTGAAAAGTGCTGAGCCAGATGCCTTCGGCGCGTTCGCCAACCGCTTGGATCACGCGATACTCCATCTGGCCGGCGGATTTATCGGTGAAGGTGAGTCCGAGAATGTTTTCCCCGGCAAGCTCGGAGTTTGATTCGAGCAGATGGCGAATGCGCTCGGTGATGACGCGCGTTTTGCCGGTCCCGGCGCCGGCGACGACGAGCAGCGGGCCTTCGCCGTGTTCCACAGCCCGGCGCTGTTGGGCGTTGAGAGAAGCGAGACCTTCGCGCGAAATCGTCCGAGACATTAGGGAACCATAGTAGCGGAATTTGGGCTTCTGAGGTTACGCTTTTCTTTCGCCCTCGAATACCGGTTTAGGATTGGTGCTCCAAACGCGAACGATTTCGCTCGCGCGCAATGCCTAAACTCAATCTTTCCATACTCTTTGGTGCCTCCCGAACTGGTAGCGGAAGCGCATCTTCTGGTCCTACCGCAGGTAACGTTGAATAGGGGATGCGCCGACCGGGATTGGGCCTGTTGTCAAGGAGTGCGGTTTCGACATGCTCTTGCTTCAATTTCTCTGCGCACTTGCATCTCTGCGCATCACCAGAGGTCGGCATGGATTTAGAGAATGGGCCGGGGGCCGGTGCGGCCTGGGTGGGCTCAGCAATTCGGGGAAAACGCAGATCGGGCTGCTGTTAACGGATGCCGACTTGGCCTCGCACGCTATCGATTAGTTTCTTGGAATCGTAGCCGAGGCCGGCTTTGAAGACGGTCTCCACATTCTCGATATCCTCAATGTTCTTTGAGGGATCGCCTTTAATCACAACCAGGTCCGCCTGTTTGCCAATCGCGAGCGTTCCGATTCGATCTTGCTGACCGAGATATTTCGCGCCGTTTTCCGTGGCGATCTGGATGGCTTCGACGGGAGTGAATCCGGCCTCGACGAGCAGCTCTATTTCGCGTTGATCGCCGAATCCCGGCAGGACGCCGCCATTTCCAGTTGGATCGGGACCGCAGAGCAACAATCCCCCGGCCTTAACAAACGCCGCCTCAAAATCCATCTCTTTCCGGAGCAGAGCCAGATCCAACCTCGGGTTGGCCCGGGCGATTAGGTAGCTTTGCGCCGATTCTGCGGACATCGCATCCAGCGTGCGGCGCTGCAGTTTCGGCCTATCCTGCACGGATGCCTCGAAGACGGGCAGCGTTGAAGTGACAGCAACGTGATGGGATACGAGATTATCGATCAAACCCCGCACCTGCGCTCCATGGACGTCTTGTTTCGCCCAACTCCTGTCGCCTTCCGCTGGGCAGACGTCCGGCTTCTTGTCCGCCACGAATTCGGTGTCGCTAAATACGGGTCCGTGTTCCAAATCGTCGATTCCCAAAGCCACAGCTTCCGGCCAGGTCACCGAACAAAGATGTCCCGTCAATTTTTGATTGTGCGCGTGTGCTTCCTGGATCGCTACTTGCAATTCCTCGCGTGTGATATTCATGTACGCTTTGTAGGACGTCATGCCTTCCGACGCCCAGTAATCCACCGTGCGTTTTGCATCGTCCGGCCCGGTTAGTTCATGCATCTGAGCAAAAAAAGTAGGCGCTCCTTCCAGGTACGGCGCCGTGGCATCGATGCTTGGTCCGGGCATCAGGTTCGCGTCTATTCGGTTTTTTACCTTTAGGTCGGTGTACGGTTCCAGGCTCCCGGTGGTGCGCATGGTGGTTACGCCAGCGGCTAGATACAGCCGCGGCGCGGTGTAAGGAATTTCCGCAACGAAGAATCCTGGCTCGCCGAGGTGGCCGCCGGCAAATTGCACCGAGACTGAGTTCGTATAGTAGAGGTGGTTGTGCATTCCTACGATGCCGGGATGACCGTGTAGCCGGAGCGATCCAAGACTTGAACTCCCGGAGGGATTTGAGCCGACGCAGCCGGTCCCATAGACTGAATCTTGCCGTTCGAGATGACGATCAGTTGATCTTCCGTTGCCGCCGCGCCCGTTCCATCGATCACTCGCACGTGATTCAGGACCACGACCGGCGCATCTACACTTATGAACTCAGCGACATCACTTTTCTTCTGCGTTTGGGCCATGGTGACTGTGACTGCCGCAACAAGCAGTAATGAACCGAGCAGGAATAGGAAACGCATCCATACACCTCGCAGATCCTGTCATTGAGAATTCAAAAGCGCAAGATTCTACCGCAGTCGTTCTCGAACGAGAATGGCAAGGCGTGAGATCCTTTTTCGGGAAAAGGACGGCAACAGCTATTTCCCTACCACGCCGCAGGCGATGCGATCGCCGGAGTTGCCGGATGGGTCGGTTTTCATGTCGTCGGCTTTGGCGTGGATAATGATGGCTGTTCCGCCATTGCCGAAAAGCGAGTGAGCGTCGCTGCCGAGGTTTACGTCTTTGTCCGCAAGCCTGACTTTGGCTTTTCCGTCGGCGTCTACGGTGAAGTTGGGCATGTCGCCGGCGTGGTGGCCATCGGGATTATCGAAGCCGTGCTTTTTGCCATCGGGATTAAAGTGCGGGCCGGCGGATTTGAAGTCGGGCGCATCGCATTTCGCGGTTTGATGGAAATGGATGGCGTGTTCTCCCGGAGGAAGATTCTCGAGATTGAGCTCCAGGCCTACGCCACCTCCCTTTTGCTCCCACAGAACCACGGTGCCCACGCTTTTTCCCCGAGCGTCGGTTAGGTGGACGACTGTTTTCGCTGCGATCGAGAGGGCGAGAGGCGCCACACAAAGCAGCAAAGCAACGCCCAATACCTTCTTAAGTCTCATGCCCGCGATTATAATCCCGGCCGTCCTAGGAGGCAACTTTTCCGAACGGTATCGGTTGTCGCCGGCGCTGCGCACAGCAGAGTGCTTGGCGGCACGGAAGGTGAGGAGATTTTGAGGCGCGCCGAAAACTGAGTTAAACTTCACGCGGCTTAAACTTATGAGCGCTGAAATTGTACGTGAACCTCGTTGGCCGGCGGTAGTGGCGATGTTGGCGGCGGGTTGTGTGTACTGGGCGTTGCCGGAGCCGCTTTCAGTGGGGCCGAGCTGGATGCTGTTGGCAATTATCCTGGTGCTCACCATTCCGCTGGTGATCTCGAGCCATAAAGGGCATTTCAACGTGGCCCGGATTTTGACGTTCACCGTAAACGGCGCGATTACCATCGCTATGATTGCGTCGCTGGCTTTTCTGATTCAAGGCATTCCACACCATCGCGAACCGGCGGAGACCCTGCTGCGTGCGGCGACTGCGCTGTGGGTTACCAACGTTCTCGTATTCGCGCTGTGGTACTGGAAGTTGGATGCGGGGGGCCCGCTCAAGCGAGAGACTGCGCGGGGCCGGGTGGACAGCTCGTTTCTTTTTCCGCAAATGCTAAGTCAGGAGGGCGGAGACGACTCCTGGTCGCCGCGTTTTATGGATTACCTATTTCTCGCATTCAATACCAGCACCGCCTTCTCGCCGACCGATACGGCCGTGCTTTCGCGCTGGGCGAAAGCAGGAATGATGCTGCAGGCGCTAATTTCGTTGACGATTGTCGCGTTGCTTGCGGCGCGGGCGGTGAACGTCCTCTGAGTTTATAGGGGGGCCGCCGCTCGAAGCGGGTGAAAGACGGTTCGGTGCCTTTCTGCTCCAGGCGGCGCGGAGCGCGGCTTCCAAAATGTCCGGCGGCACTTTCGCCAGGCGGACTCGCGTGGAGCCTCTGTGTCCCCATCCCCCAGGGACGGGTGAAAAGATTTCCGGCGCGTCTTGGACCATTCCGGCTTGTTGCTCCGGGGTTAACAGCAGGACGCCGTAACCTTCCTTTTCAAGACCGAGCGTGGCGAAGATTTTTCCGTTGACGCGAAAGTCGGCGTTGCCGAAGTGCGAGCCTTCGACTGCTTCCGGCATACTCAGAGCGATACGTCGAAAATCCGAGACTTTCACCAAACCACCTACCGTTGCGCAGCATTTAAGAGGACAGCGCTTCCAATTGGCGCGCCTTGAGCGTGTAAAGGGATGGAACAGAGACGGCCAAAATCCCGAGGTACACATAGATTTGGCCACGGTGATGAATTTCGTGTTCGAGCATTGAGCGCAACAGCTTCCAAGCGGTGATGGGAACCCCTTCCGGGGAAGTGCCTTTTTTCTCGAAATCCGCTTGCGTCATCTTGGTGAAAATCTCAAGCGATTCCCCATGCATGCGCTCCATGAACGCGATGACATTGTCCAATCCATCAGCGAGTTCGCGGCCACAGCCCTTGTAACGGCTTGGACGTCGGCAGACGCATTCGGCGAAGACGTAGCGCTCGGTGGCGGCAATATGGCGTGCGAGATCGCCCAGAGTGAATTCTCCGGTCCTGCAGGTCCACTCGACCTTATCCGGCGGGACGCAGCGCACCAGGCGCATCGTGCGCCCGCGGACCTGCTCTAAGTGATGAAGAAAATCATCGCGTTCGATCAAGCAACCTCCTGGGCTGCCGCAGGGAAATCATATACCGGGCTCGGGCTAACGTGAATAGAATCCCGCTACCGATGGGAGTGCAATTTGACGCTAATTTCCCGCGCGCATATACTTGATTTTCTAACCGAATCGCACACCTAGGAGTGAAAACATGGAACAAGCTGTCATTGTGAGCGCGGTGCGCACTCCGATTGGGAAATTCATGGGTGGGCTTGCGCCGCTGTCTGCGCCCGAGCTTGGCGCCAAGGTTGTGGCGGAGGCCGTGCGGCGGGCGGAGATCGAGCCGAACCAAGTGGACGAAGCCATCATGGGCAATGTGGTGCAGGCCGGCCTCGGGCAGAATCCCGCGCGGCAGGCGGCCTTGCGAGGCGGGCTTGATCCGCGTGTGGCGGCGATGACCATCAATAAAGTTTGCGGGTCAGGACTGAAAGCGGTAGCGCTGGCGTCGCAGGCGGTGCAACTGGGCGAGTCAGAGGTGGTGGTGGCGGGTGGCATGGAGTCGATGTCGAACTGCCCGTATTTGCTGAAGGGCGCGCGAACCGGATTCCGGCTGGGCAATCAGGAAATTTTCGATTCGATGATTACCGATGGGCTGTGGGACGTTTACGAAAATTATCACATGGGCGTTACCGGCGAGCTGGTGGCCGAAAAGTACGCTGTCACGCGGCAAGAACAGGACCAATTCGCGCTGGACAGCCATCGCAAAGCGGTGCGCGCAATCAAGTCGTGTTTTTTTGGCGAGCAAATTGTGCCAGTGGAGATTCCGCAAAAGAAAGGCGAGCCGGTAATTATTAAGACGGATGAGTCGCCGCGCGAGGATACCTCGCTGGAAGCGCTCGGCAAGCTGCGGCCGGCGTTTAAGAAGGATGGCACGGTGACGGCGGGGAACGCGCCGGGAACAAATGATGGCGCTGCCGCCGTGATTGTAACGAGTGAAAAGAACGCGGCTCGCTTGGGGAAGACGCCGATGGCGCGAATTGTGGCGCAGGCCGTGAGTGGCGTTGAACCGAAATGGGTGATGATGGCGCCGGTAGACGCGGTGGAAAAGCTGCTGAAGAAAACCGGATGGGATCGGGACAAAGATGTGGACCTCTACGAATTGAACGAAGCGTTTGCAGTTGCTGCGATTGCGGTGACGCGCGTGCTAAAACTTAATCCCGAAAAGGTGAATGTAAATGGTGGGGCGGTTGCGCTGGGGCATCCGATTGGGGCGTCAGGGGCGCGAGTGCTCGTCACGCTGCTCTATGAGTTGCAACGGCGCAATTTGAAACAGGGCATCGCGGCGCTGTGCCTGGGCGGCGGAAATGCTGTCGCGCTGGCGGTGCAGCGGTACTGACCTTCCTGTTTTGTCCCGTCTGCGAATCAGAGTACGGTGAGGATTCACAACTTGTCGGAGTGCAATGTTGCGCTGGTCGGCGCTCTCCCGGCCGATCAACCGCCCGGTGACCAAGACCTGGCAATAGCCTGGCGGGGAACCGATCCCAGTGCCTTCCTCGGCGGCGCGAGCGCGGGAAATCATCCGCGAAGTCGTCGAAGCATCTCCCCCTGGGGTAAGCGTTCAGGATCTGATGTTCCTTCAGCCGTATCCGAATCTTAGTTGTTCCTTTCGGCTTCGCAGAACAGCGCGGATCACACTCAGTTGTCGGGATGGATGCCCAAACGATCGTTTTCCTCTCCGGCATGGAGAGTACGAATGCACAATTCCAAGCCGTTAGAACTGCACTGGTACAGCTGGTACGCGGGCAAGTCCTCCGGTTGAACTTCATAGCTTCCCTCTTCCATGTCGGGCACATGATCGAAGGAAGACATCACATAGGGATTCCCCGGCGACGCGCGCACACGAAAGTCGCCGGAACCTGGCTCGTAGTTGCCATAACTGAAGCAATAACCGATGCAAGCGCGGTCGACGATGTGCTGGATCAATATGCGCGAACCCGGCAGGGGCTTGATCGTGGCCAGTACTCGTTGATTTGGAGGCAGCGTTCTTTCAAGCCGTTCCGCCTGCTGCTCCAACCCATTCACGGTTCCGGTGTCCTGGTAGAGGAATACGAAAAACACGGCGGCGATTGCGGCCAAACCAACCAAATGCCACTTGCGCGGGCGCAGTACGCCCAGAAGGCAACAAATTACTGCGGCAGAAACCAAAGTCAGCCGTTCGGTCAGAAGTGCTAGAGCGACTGTGTCGGGACGCAGTCGGATGCCTTCAGGCAGTAACACAACGCTAAGTAGAGCAAGCGCGTAAAGCTGCACCGGAATTGAGTATTTCTGCCACAAATCGGGCTCCGCAAGCCTGGCAAAAATATCGATTGCCAGTGCGAGAACAGAAAAAAAGATTAGAGCAACGCTGGGGATTGAGTAGCGCGATCCATAGAGAAGGAGCTGATCCGCACCGGTGAAAGAATAAAACGGCTTGGCCTGCTCCTGGACAACATAGTTATGCCAGAAGTAGTAGTGCATCAGGGTGAGGAGCACCGCAGCGGAGAGAAGTATCAACGGCTGGTAGCGAATCGGGGTCGCTTTAGCGGTCGCAAGGTAGGCAATGGCGCCCGCCATCCATGCGAGGCCGAGCGGATGAGCGAGCAGAACCACAGGCGCGAGAGCAACCGGGATCAGCCTCTCCCACTTTTTACCTCGCCAGAAAATCGCAATTCCGAAAAACGATAAGCCGAGCGAGAGATAGTAGTTGAAAAAGCCCATGTGAAATGTGTAGCCGTATGCAATCATTGCGGCCGCGGGAACTAAAAACCACGGCGTTCTTTTGCTAGCGGCGGAAACCAGAGCAAACGTTCCCCAAAAGAAAACCAGAACGCACAGGGATACAGCAATCTTCTCGGTCACCTGCAGGCTGAAAAACTTTCCCAGGCCGCTCACCAGCAGATCGAAGAGAACGTTGTTCCATCGGGGAGCGATCCATAAACCAGTCACCTGGCCGTGCTGGATCAATTGGGCTAACCAAGCGTTGTACATGTGGCTGGCCAGGTCGCCTGCGGCGATGCGTCTGTGCCAGAAGCAGGGAACCAACACGAGCACGGAAATGGCAAACATTTTTAAAAAATTCCGGCGCACGAATGGTGCAGAAATTGCAAAGACAGAACAGGATGGTAGGGCTGTTTCTACAGAAAGATGTGAGCGAGCGATGCGCGGGTTAAGCGTCTTGATCGGGTTTGGGAGCGTAAGGATATTTGGGAGGCTTGTGCATGTGCGTGGTGCGATAATCATCTAACTCAGCATCCGTAAGATTGAAATGGGTATCCGAGGGGTGGTTTTCGGTAGCGGCCAGTTCACGGTGAAGCTTGTGCGAACAGATGTCCGGCGCATCTTGATAACGCACGCGGCGAGTATTGAACGCTTCGTTTGGAATCGACAGAATGAATTCACGCGGTTCGGTCTGCGGCTCTCGAACGGTAAAAGTATATTCGCGCGCAGACGGCTTGGATTGGAAACCGACGAACTGGACGATGATTTGCGCGTTCATTTCGTCCCGGCTACAGATACGGCGGCCACCACGGCTGCTACAGTTTTCTTGGTGCGCTTCGCCCTCTTGCGCTTGGGAGGCGTACCTTCAGCAATTTCGACCACCATGATGCTGGTTACGAATTTCTTCATGCCGTGAAGGTCGAAATCGATTGAAGTGCGGTCGTGATCCGATTCTGTAATGACGCCCAAACCATACTGAAAGTGCTTGATGTACTGTCCTTCGGGGAGTGCTTTCAACGAGGCTCCTGAGACCGAAACTGCGTGTGCGAAAAAAAAGGGCGAACCGGGTTTAGCCGGTCCGCCCTTCTTGACTAGAGGCTGGTGACGTTCGCAGCCTGCAGGCCCTTGGGGCCACGGGTAACTTCGAACTCAACCGCCTGGCCTTCGTTCAGCGACTTATACCCTTCCGCCTGAATCGCGGAAAAGTGGACGAAAACGTCCTCGCCGGACTGGCGCTGGATGAATCCAAAACCCTTGCTGGCATTGAACCACTTTACTGTTCCTTGTTCTCTCACTTATGTACTTCCTTCTTTTTAAGCTATTTGTAGTTCTCGACCGCCTCCAGCCGTAAAGCAAAAGAGGCCGCAAGTGTGAACTTGCAGCCCCTTCAATCGAATCTAAAGGTGTTACAAGAGCAACAAACGCACCCTCAGCATAGCATGTTTCGGGGTGCTGGCCTAACGCTATCTTCGCGTGGAAATGCGCTGTTCGCCGCTGTTGGATTCTGTTCTTTGCCTGTACGCTATCGTACACGGATTAGTATTTCGCATTCGCGCTGCTGACCTCGGCGTGCGAGGATCCGAATCGCTTCTGGAGCCAAGCGCGAACCTCTTCGGGATGGTAGTTAAAGGGGCCCAGTCCGCCCCGGTAGGCGATTTTCCCGGCCTCATCGATGATGTAAATACGCTCGGGCCACCCGCCGTAAGCCCGGTCGGCGGTTTCGTGCATGTCATCTACGGCAATCGGCAGGGGGAAGTGGAAGCGCTGGATGAAGTCGTTAGCAATGGCGACGCGTTGTGCAAGCGTCTGCGGTTGCGGATAGCAAATGCTCTCGTCCACGTTGCTCTTCATCTGCCATTCGTCTTGGGGATGCGCTTCGCGAATATAAACGGTCAAGAAATCCGCTTGGGATTTGTAATCGTCGTAAAGGTTTACGAGGTAGCCTACCTCGCGGCGGAACGGCGGTCAGGTGTAACTTCCGAAAACCAGGACAAGCGGTCGCTGGCCGATGCGGTCGCTCAGATGAAATTTGGTTTGACCGTCGAGGCTCATCAGCGGGACGTCGGGGGCGCGATCTCCGGCGTGGAGGTTGCCGCCATGCCATTGCGGAAGGGCATAGCGCAGGAAGCCGTACACGTCACGCGGGCCGCCCACGAAATGGCTCAGCACGCCATAACCGATGGCGAGAACTGCGAGCAGTGTGAGAGCCGCCCACTTCCGTTTGCGCAAGATCACCCCATTCATCCTTTCGCCGCGAGTAACCTCACGGTGACGGGAAGATGTCGCTGCGATTGCTGGACTATAACATTTGACGCAGAACGTATTGCAAGATTCCACCGTGTTGGTAGTAGGCGAGCTCGAAAGGCGTGTCTGACACGTGCGATGGCCGTAAAGGTTTTCTCCGCGCCATTCGTGTCGCGCGCGCGAACTTTCATTTTCTTGCGTGGAGTGAAATTTTGCGCAAGGCCGTCGATGTCAAAAACCTCAAGGCCGGTAAGCCCGAGCGTTTTCAGATTTTCATCGGGCAGGAATTCGAGCGGAAGAACGCCCATACCTACCAGATTGCTGCGATGAATGCGTTCAAAACTTTCCGCCAGCACGGCGCGAACGCCCAGTAACAATGTGCCTTTTGCAGCCCAGTCGCGCGAAGAACCCGAACCGTATTCTTTGCCGGCAATGACGATGAGCGGGACGCGGTCGTCGCGATATTTCATCGCCGCGTCGTAGATGGACATTTTTTCGGCGCTGGGCTGATGAATGGTCCAGCCTCCTTCGGTGCCGGAAGCGAGGGCATTGCGCAGTCGAATATTTGCGAAGGTGCCGCGCATCATCACTTCATGGTTGCCGCGCCGCGCGCCGTATGAGTTGAAATCCTTCGGCTGCACTCCGCGCGAAATTAAATACTTACCGGCCGGAGTGTCGGCAGGAATCGAGCCAGCGGGAGAAATATGGTCAGTGGTGACGCTGTCACCGAGCACAGCCAGCGCGCGCAGCCCGGTCAAGTCTTTCAGCGCGGCGGGAGTGCGCGGCATGTCGTGGAAAAACGGTGGATCCTGGATGTAAGTGGACTTGGGATCCCAGGCGTAGAGATCGCCTTCCGGGATGGGCAGCGCTTTCCAATGCTCGTCACCTGTATAAACGTCGGCATACTCTTTTCTGAACATGTCGCTTGAGACCGACGAGCGCATAGTCGATTCCACTTCCGCGGGTGTGGGCCAAATGTCGCGCAGGTAAACGGGCTTGCCGGTTTTGTCGTTGCCGAGGGGCTCGTTTACCATGTCGAGGTCCATCCGTCCGGCCAATGCGTAGGCCACGACCAGGGGCGGCGACGCCAAATAGTTCGCGCGGCACAGAGGATTGATGCGGCCCTCGAAATTGCGATTGCCGCTCAGCACGGAAACAGCGAGGAGATTGTTTCCCTTGATCGCGTGGCTGATCGGTTCAGACAGCGGACCGCTGTTGCCGATGCAGGTTGTGCAACCGTAACCGACGAGATTGAAATGCAGCGAATTCAGGTACGGCCACAGGCCGGCCTTTTCAATATAATCGGTTACAACCTTTGACCCGGGCGCGAAACTCGTTTTTACCCAGGGCTTGGAAGTTAGTCCGCGCTCAACCGCTTTTTTAGCCAGCAGGCCGGCACCGAGCATAAGCGAAGGGTTCGAAGTGTTGGTGCAGCTGGTAATCGCGGCGATTACTACCGAACCGTCGCTTAGTTCGAAACGGTCGCCGTTGCTTTGCACGCTTACCGATCTCGGCGCGGTTCCGAGAGATTTCTGGAAGGAAGTTTTTGCGTCGGTGAGAGGAACACTGTCTTGCGGGCGCTTCGGCCCGGCCATCGTGGGGACCACGGTTGCCAGATCCAGCTCCAACGTATCGGAGAAAATTGGATCCGGAGTAGCATCGGTACGGAAAAGTCCTTGTTCTTTGGTGTAGGCTTCGACGAGGTCGACTTGGTCTTCATGGCGTGCGGTGAAACGCAAGTAAGCGAGCGTTTCAGAATCGACAGGGAAGAAGCCCATGGTCGCGCCGTATTCCGGAGCCATGTTGGCAATAGTCGCGCGATCCGGTAGCGTGAGGCTCGACAGCCCTGTGCCGTAGAACTCCACGAATTTTCCGACCACACCTTTTTTGCGCAGCATTTGCGTGACGGTCAGGACGAGATCGGTGGCGGTGGCGCCTACCGGCAAGCGTCCATGCAATTGGAAGCCGACGACCGCCGGAATCAGCATCGAAAGAGGCTGGCCAAGCATGGCGGCTTCCGCTTCGATTCCGCCAACACCCCAGCCAAAGACTCCCAGCCCATTGACCATGGTGGTATGCGAGTCGGTGCCGACCAGGGTGTCGGGGAAGGCGGTCCAGGCGCCGTTTTGTTTTTCGCGGAAAACCACGCGCGCGAGATATTCCAGATTTACCTGGTGACAAATGCCAGTGTCGGGCGGGACAACTTTGAAGTTCTGAAAGCCTTTTTGGCCCCAGCGCAAAAACGCGTAGCGCTCGATGTTGCGTTGCATCTCGAGGTCCGCGTTGAAAGCAAAGGCTCCCGCTGCCCCGAATTTATCCACTTGCACGGAGTGATCGATGACCAGTTCAGCTGGGAGCAACGGATTGATTTTCTTGGGGTCCCCGCCGAGCGTACGCATGGCTTCGCGCATGGCTGCCAGGTCCACAACCGCAGGCACGCCGGTAAAATCCTGCAGCAGAACGCGAGCGGGCATGAACGAAATTTCTTTTTCCGAAGCCCCTTCCGCGCTGGATGGATCCCACCCGGCTAACGCGCGAATATCATCGGCAAAAACAAACCGATCATCTTCATGCCGCAGTAGATTCTCCAGCAGGACTTTCAAAGAGAAGGGCAAGCGCGCAACCTTCCCTACGCCGCCGCGTTCGAGCGCGTTCAGACTGTATATTTCAAACGATTCATCCCCGGAGCGCAAAACCGAGCGTGTGGAGAAGGAGTCTTTTGATGTCCGGGTCATCTGCCGATAGATTCTCCTGTGATTGAAGCTTGTCTGAATTTTAGCGCATTTCGAGCACGCCGAGTTGGGGTCTAATGTTTTGGAGGAACGTAACTTTCGGGCAGTTTTGCTCCTTCTCCGAAGAAGAACATTTCCATTTGTTCTCCCATTATTTTCTGAGAGTTAGGATCGAGCGGATTCAGGCGGAATTCGTTCATGAGCATTTTGGAATGTTCAACCCACAGCTTCCAAGCTTCTTTCGAAACGTGGTCATAAACGCGCTGGCCGAGTTCGCCTTTCCAGGGAATACGGTCGAGGCCGGGCATTTCGCGGCCGAATTTAACGCACTTCACAACGTGCATTCCCTGCGCTGCGGGCTGGGCGGCTGTTCCCGCGCTATCGGAACGCTTCTCGTCTGCCATTAAGCCCTCCCCTGAAATGTGGTCTTATTGAAGATACTTGAACCGCGCGAGAAATTCCAGTTAGCACCGCGATCATCTAGTCCGAAGCTAGATGGGGGCAGCACACGCCAATAATTATGATAGGCTCTTTGCGAAAGTTTTGGGCTGGATAAGATGAGAGGCTCGCGCCCGGCTACGAGTAGGGAAGACTCCGGGAGGTTTTTATAATGAGCGCACAAACATCCGGAACCGCAGAAAATCCGCAGACCGACGCATACTACTGTGAGGTTCCTTCGCAACCATGCGCGATCGTATTGTTTGGAGCCTCGGGCGACCTGGCCCAGCGAAAACTCCTACCCGCGCTCTGGGACCTAGCGTTCCACGCTTGCCTCGCGCCGCGATTTCGTCTGGTGGGATTCGCCCGCACGAAAATGGACGATGAGGAATTCCGGCGTAAGACAGAGGAAGCTTTGTCCAAAGCTGAGACGCCCGGTAGTGGGGATAAAAGGCGAAATGATTTTCTAGCGCATCTCCATTACTTTGCGGGGAATTATGACGATCCCGAGGCTTTCCGCCGTCTAGCCAAGCGGCTGGATGAACTAGACAGCGAAGGCCAACTTGGCGGCAATCGCCTTTTTTATCTCGCCACTCCTCCCGAGATCTACGCCGGGATTATCGAGCAAGTGGGAAAAGCTGGTCTGGCGCACCCCAAGTCAGACAAATCCTGGACGCGAGTCATCATTGAAAAGCCGTTTGGACGCGATCAAGCGTCCGCGCGTGCGCTCAACGAAAAAGTGCTCAGCGTCTTCGATGAATCGCAGGTTTACCGCATCGATCATTATCTCGGCAAGGAAACGGTCCAGAATCTGTTGGTCTTCCGATTCGGCAATGGAATTTTCGAGCCTTTGTGGAACCGAAATTATGTGGATCACGTGCAAATTACAGCCGCGGAGTCATTGGGAGTTGAACGCCGCGCCGCATTTTATGAATCTACAGGCGCGCTGCGCGACATGATTCAAAGCCACGTGCTGCAGCTCACTTCGCTGGTGGCCATGGAAGCTCCTGCGAACTTTGACGCGACTTCCGTGCGCAATGAAAAGATCAAGGTTCTGCAATCGATCCGGCCGTTCACTCCGGAGAGCATCTGGAAAAATATTGTGCGAGGCCAGTACGGCCCGGGACAAGTAGATGGCAAACCGGTGCCCGGTTACCGACAAGAGCCGGGTGTAAAGCCGGATTCTGCGACAGAGACTTTTGCGGCGATGAGGATCTTGGTGGACAACTGGCGCTGGAGCGGCGTGCCTTTTTATTTGCGGACGGGAAAACGCTTAAAGAAAGCGGAGACCGAAGTTGTCATTCAATTCAAAGCTGCCCCACACAAAGTCTTTCGCGGCGAAAGTACGGAAATGAATTGCATCGTGCTGAATATTCAGCCGGACGAGGGCATTTCGCTCTGCTTCGGGGCCAAGGCGCCCGGCGGCCAAATGCATATCAGTCCGGTGACCATGGATTTCCAGTACCGGGCTACATTTGGCGGAGTTTCGCGCGACGCTTACTCCACGCTCATCAACGATTGCATTCGCGGAGACGCCACGCTTTTCGATCGCGCCGACAGCGTGGAAGCGGCTTGGGCTCTTGTCGATCCGATACTGGATGCGTGGCAGAGCGCCTCTCCGCCGCCATTTCCAAACTATCCTGCCGGCAGCGAAGGTCCGCGCGCCGCGGATGATCTGACGAGTTCCGAAGGCCGCCGGTGGCGTCCGTTGTAAGGCAGCATTGCCCAAGGATTTTCAAATGGGTTTCGGCTTGGTTGCCGATGTAGATTCTCGACTGGACGGGCGGAGGGTTCGATGATTCTTGCGGGCGACTTGGGAGGGACCAAGTCCAATCTCGGGCTGTTCGATGTGCAGCGCGAGAAGCTGGTGCGCGTGGCCCATAAACGCTATGCCAGCCAAGAACATGCCGGCCTTGAAGAAATTCTCACCGACTTTCTAACCGAGACACCCGGAAAAGTTACTCAGTCCGCGTTTGGAATTGCGGGGCCAGTGGTTAACAATCGAGTGCGTGCTACGAACCTACCCTGGGTGGTAGACGGCACCTCGGTCGCGAAACACCTGGGTCTGAGCTATGTTCGTTTGCTGAATGACCTCGAAGCGACAGCGTATGGCATTGAGGTTCTCGATCCGAAAGACATCGAAACGATTTACACCGGAATGCCCGCACCTCAAGCGAATCAGGTCGTCATCGCCGCGGGCACAGGTTTGGGCGAAGGCGTCTTGTTTTGGGATGGCAAGCGACACTTGCCCATGGCTACCGAATCCGGTCACGCCGACTACGCTCCGAACACGGTGCAGCAAGCCGATCTGTGGAAGTTCATCAAAGAACACGAAGAATTCGTGAGCGCCGAAAGCATTTTATCCGGAAGCGGGTTTTTGCGTGTGCATGAATTCTTGAATCCGTCGGTGCGCCATCCTTCTTTTGACGGCCACGCAAAGGATCCGGCGCCCGAAATTACGCGGCAGGGTCTTTCTGGTGAGTGCCCGGTCTGTGTCGCAACATTGGACTTGTGGGTTGAAATTTATGGCTCGGAAGCCGGGAATTTCGCGCTACGCAATGTCGCACGCGGAGGAATTTTTATCGCGGGAGGAATTGCCGTTAAAGTCCTGCCCAAATTGAGAAATGGGAGGTTCGCCGCGGCCGTAAAGCACAAGGAAAAGCTCGGCGATTTCCTCTCGCAGATTCCCATCCACGTGATTCTGAATGAGGACTGCCCGTTGATCGGCGCTGCCAACGTTGCATGGAGAGATTTGTGACCCACGATCAACGCATAGCTTCGCAACTGATTTCGCTCAGCTTGGCATGATTCTGATCAAATGCCCCGCGTCGCGACCGTGTAGGCGTCTTGGTCTCGACGCTTCCGGATACGCCGGACCACCGATCCAGTTCTCAAACCGGGATCGTTCTCCGGATTTGAAGATAGTGTATAGTTTGTGGACCTTATCCGGACGTGATGCAGGTACACCTCGCTCCTTTTAAGTTCGGCAAGCGATGAGCGAAGGGAGTTTCGATGTCCTCAAGATTCCGCGTCGGAATTCTCGGCGCGACGGGGACGGTGGGCCAGCGGTTCGTCCAAATGCTGGAGCACCACCCGCAATTTGAAGTTACCGCCGTCGCGGCTTCGGACCGCTCGGAAGGCAAGGCCTACGCGAAAGCGTGCACCTGGAGGCTCGTGGGAGGAATGCCCACCGCGGTCGGGAAGCTTCGCGTCGAAGCGCCTCGGCCGCCGCTTGATTGCGATCTGATCTTTTCGAGCCTCCCTGCTGAGATGGCCCAGAATGTGGAGGAAGAGTTCGCCCGCGCCGGCTATCCGGTAATTAGCAATTCTTCCGCGTGCCGCATGCAGAAAGATGTGCCGTTGCTCATCCCGGAGGTGAACCACGAGCATTTGCGCATGATCGAGGTTCAGCGAGCCGCGCGCGGATTCCGCCCGGGCGGATTCATCGTCACAAACCCCAACTGCTCGACCGTGATGCTCGCGCTTGCGCTCGCTCCGTTGCACAAACATTTCGGAGTAACGGCTGTCGTCGCGACCACCATGCAAGCCCTCTCGGGGGCGGGGTATCCCGGCGTGGCGTCGCTTGACGCGATCGACAACATCCTGCCTTATATTCAAAACGAAGAAGAAAAGATCGAGCGCGAAACGCTGAAGATTTTCGGAAGGGAGAACGCGGATGAAATCGCACCGGCTAATTTCTCGGTGAGCGCGCAGTGCCATCGCGTGAATGTCTCCGATGGACACCTGGGTGCCGTACGCGTGAAACTGGCGCGCCCGGCGCGTTTGGAAGAGGTTCGTGAGGCATTTGCCTCCTTCACTTCGCTGCCGCAAGAATTGCGGTTGCACACCGCTCCTGAGAGGCCGCTCGTCGTGCGCGACGAGCCCGATCGGCCCCAACCACGTCTGGACCGCGACGCGGGCGGCGGCATGAGTGTTACGGTGGGCCGCATCCTACCCGACCGCGTGCTCGATTACCGCTTTGTCGCGCTGAGCCACAACACAATCCGCGGCGCGGCCGGCGCGGCCATCTTGAACGCCGAACTGCTCGCAGCCAGGGGCTACCTCGAATTGCCTCGCCCAAGGACCGCGTGAAATGAAGAAGACCCTACGCGTCGGAGTTGCTGCCTCGCAGGCTCGATTCGATTTCGAGCATCGCCCCTCGCGCTACCAGCGAACAGAGAACACCGCAGCAAAGGCGATTCGGTCCACGTTACGGTGCTTCTTCGCCTTGAGCGTCGTAGAGTTCTCCCCAAAATTCAGAGGACGGATTTCCAAATTCGACGCCGAGTTTATACCATCCCGTCGCGTCGTGATTTCCGCACCACACCACGCGCCCTAGAGTTTGCAATCCAGTGTTCGGATTCTTGATTCTAAGCTCGCAACTTGCGGGCCAGTTCAGGCGAGAAAGAATCAAAGCTCCATTAAGATTTATCACTGCCGTCGTCGCTGGCTGGGATTCACCATCCCATTCAATCTCTAGGGGTATGCTTGCCAGGATACGACGGCTTCGTCTTTGCTCCCTCATAGTATGCAAGTTTATGAGGGTTACTCCGCTAACTCAATACTTGCATCCAGGCGGCGCGCTGTCTCACGGTTAGCGCGACGGGTTCTGCTCTACTCGGAGAGATGTCCGGCTTATTAGGAATTGAGCAGTTCCGGCGCGAGGACGATTCAACCGCGCGGCTGGACCGTGGTACGCTTTGGAGCGCCATGCGAACCATTTTACTTCTCGTTTGTTCGAACATTTTCATGACGATTGCTTGGTATGGGCACCTGAAATACCGTAAAGCTCCGCTGATCGCGGTAATCATCGTAAGTTGGCTGATCGCGTTCGCCGAATACTGTTTTCAAGTCCCAGCGAATCGCATCGGCTACGGCGAATTTACGGCATTTCAGTTAAAAATCATCCAGGAAGTAATTACCCTCTGCGTGTTCGTCATCTTCGCGTGGTGGTACCTCGGCGAAGGTATCAAATGGAATCATGCTGTCTCATTTCTATTTCTGATCGGAGCGGTGGCGTTCGCCTTCTGGGGGAAGCTCTAGGTTTCGAAACCGTGCACATGATTTTTGTGAAATCAGGAGTTCCTCTAAGGCTACATTGGTTTCTTGGCGGGTTGAGAATCGTCGGGGCTAACAAAATTGATTACAAAAGGCGCGATTCCATGTACCTGCAGAATCGTATCGCCCTTGCATTCCGCGAAGTGCTTCATACGCGGACCCGCCCAGAAGAATCCGCCGGTGGGAACGTCTTTCAGCGCAGCTTCATCCCATTTCGATCCCATTCCTACGGCGGCCGCGCCCTTGATCACCGTAACGTTTTCCGTCGTCGGATGCCAGTGTGGCGCGATCTTGGTTCCGTCGGTACATGAAAGGCGCAAAGTATATGTGTGCCCCTCCGTCATCGGGTCGCCCTGCAGAACCGCAACGCGCACCGTGCCGCCCATTTCAACCGATGGTGTGCCCACCATCGCGGCTGCGGGGACGTCACCCCACTTTTCCGAGCCCGGCTCTACAATCATCGAGCTACTCGAGTTCCGCGGAACAGTCTCTTTTGCAGCCTGCTTTGTCTGTGCGCCCGCGACTACAGGAAGCAACACGTAGATGATTAACAAACCCGTTCGGATTGTGGACATG
>CAVPFK010000024.1:0-298696 GCA_963703705.1 uncultured Acidobacteriota bacterium
AAACCTACCTTGAGAATTGCTCCTACCTCAGATACTTTAATACACACCATTTGAACTTGGGTCGCAGGATAAACACACATTCGTGATCGCAATCTACGTACCGTGAAAGTGCTCAAACTTGTGCTCGGGGTTTGGGCAACACTTCTCCTTATCGCCACCGCAGGCGCCGTTCATCAAGGATGGAAACGCGTAAACGTCCCATACGAACTGGATTACGGCGAAGGCCCGGTCATGTGGCAAGTTCTGAATGTAAGCGATCCTTCGAGAGCTTATGTTCGACTTGACGGTGGCCCGCTGGTAATCTGGAACTACCCTCCGGCATATCTCATCGTAGTCCGCGAACTCTGGTTGGTGCAGGGTGACCTTTTGTGGTCCGGTCGATTCGTGTCGTTTCTGAGCGGCCTAGGTATTGCCCTTCTGCTGGCGGCCATTGTTTATCGAGCTTCACCCAGCAGGTTCGGCAGCTCAATTCGTCTCGGCGCTGCCGGTACGGGTTTACTCTTTTTATGCACTGCGCCGGCTCTCTATTGGTTTCCATTCATGCGAGTAGACTGGCTGGGACTGCTCGCCACATATCTTGGAGTCTTTCTCTACTTATCGGCTGAATCAAGGCAATGGAAAACCTATCTGGCATTCTTGTTTTTCTTGCTGGCGATTTGCACCAAGCAGACGTTTGTGGCGGCCCCGCTCGCGTGCTTTCTTATAACGCTAGTTACCGCCCCGGGACGCGCCCTGCGCCTGGGAGCGCTGTGCGCCGTGCTTGGTGCAGTTGCATTCTGGCTTGGTATGCGCTGGACAAACGGCGGCCTCGCTTACAATCTGATCTTGTACAACGCGCACACATTCAGCTTTAGGCGAGCGCTGGCCGGCCTCTCCTGGAACTTCAGCCACGTTCGGTTATTCCTCATTCTTCCTGGAGCGCTCATTGTACTCGCAATCTCTCGCGCCTACCGCTTGACGCGCGGCCGTGGATGGAGAATGTGGAAGGCCAGACTGAGCTGGAGTCCTTTTTTCCTGGCGCTTTCCGTTGAAATTCTCCATTGCCTTTTCGCTTTCCTGATCTCCCTCACGTACGGTAAGACCGGATCCAGCGCCAACTATTTCCTGGAATTCGACGCCACCTTGTGCGTCTTGAGCGGACTTTCTCTCGCTATTCTGTTCTGGCAAGCACAGCGCGCTCCCCGGCTCACCGCAACTTTCGCCGCGGCACTCATGATTCCAGTAGTATTGGCCGGGCACAGCTTGGGTAGCATTCTCAATTCACCCGCAGGGTCTGCCGGTACGCCGCTTATGCACCGCGATCGCTTGGAGGTTTACCAGCAGCTGCTTCCACTGATCGCCGGCGCGTCCGGTCCCGTTCTGTCCGATGACATGGTTCTGCTCACTCGCGCGGGAAAGGACACGCTGTTTGAGCCAGCTACCATGGGGTATTTGGCGGAGGTCGGTACGTGGGATCAGTCTCCGTTTGAGCACCGCATCGAATCGAAGGATTTCGCCATGATCGTTTTCTCCAAACCTGAAGTATGGAATCCTCGATTGGTTGTCGCGGTTCAAAATGCGTATCAACTCGACCGTGTCGTTGGTCAATACCAGCTCTATCGACCGCGCCCGTAACTCTTTCCGTCTTGAACTGTCGGTCTTCTCCGCATATCGTACCCGCACACCGTACCCCGCAAATCCGGAATGAAAAGCGGAGAAATGAACATAATTCCAGACCTGCAGATTGTCATGCCCGTGCACGACGAGGCTGCGGGCATCCGCACCACATTAAAGGAATGGTACGACGAGCTGTCACCGCACCTGAGCCTTGAATTCATCATCATCGAAGACGCCAGCAAGGACGGCACCAAGGAAGTGCTCTCCGACCTGGCTACGCGCTATCCAATCCTGCTGGATATGAGCGACAAGCGACGTGGCTACACCGCAGCAATGATCGTCGGAATTCGCATGAGCACTGCTATGTACGTGCTGGCGGTAGATGCAGACGGGCAATTCGACCCGAAAGACTTCCGGAAATTCTGGCAGAAACGGGAAGAGTGCCCGCTGTTGATCGGCTGGCGTCAATATCGCGCCGACGTTCTGAGCCGCAGAATCATGTCTCAGTCCTTCAAAACCCTGCATCGCCTTCTGTTTGGTATGGGACTGCACGACGCCAGTTGCGGCTACGTCCTGATGCACAGGTCCGCGGTGGAGATGCTGCTGCCACAACTTGGCCTCCTTCCTGAGGGCTTCTGGCTGGAGGTCACTGCTAGGGCCAGCCGCAGGGGCATTCGATTAGAGGAGGTTCCCGTCAATCACAGGTCCCGCACCGCCGGCACGAGCGTCGTCTACAAACCGTGGCGCGTACCAGCAATTGCTTGGCGCAACGCTACTGGTCTCTTGAGAGTTTGGCTTTCCCGCACTTGATCCGCGAAGATGGCCTCGGCCTTTTCAAACGAGGCAGCCGTCCCGGCAGTCGTCTGAGTGATGAAAAGCTCTTGCCTTTCGAGTCAAATCCCGTAAAAATATTTATGACTTGGCTCGTCGCCCCAGTTAACTGAATCGCATTCGGCTTTCCAGGTCTTTTCTGGGGACCTGAGAATTTGCTATAGTTAGGGTACGGACCGTCCCTCCGCGTAATAGCTTGTAGTTCTTAGCTTTGGCTGAAGTAGATCTGTGCGAGAAAGTGGAGTCAAGGGCAAGTGCAGGAGAGTTCACGTCGCTGGAGGGATTTCAGAGTGGCATGTCTGTGGCATTCGCGTCTGAGACATAGCGCAGTCCTCATTTCAGCATGTGCTCTCGTTTTGTTGTCAAGCTGCGCTCATAAGGTAGCTTCTGTCGACCCAATTCTTAAGTCTATTGCTGTCACACCAGCGAACCCCACCGTTTCCGTCGGAACGACAGAACCGTTCATGGCGACTGGAACGTACAGCGATAGCTCGACACGAAATCTCACCACCGCAGTAACTTGGAATTCGCAGAACACGAATGCAGCAACGATAAGCGCGAATGGTGCGGCCACGGCAAAAGCTCAGGGATCAAGCATGATTTCAGCGACATTAGGTAGTGTCGTTGGATCAACCTTGCTTACGGTAAACGCTGCTACGCTAGTATCGATAGCGGTGACGGCGCCCACCCTTTCAATTGCGAAAGGGTCGACCGATCAGTTCACTGCCACAGGAACTTACTCAGACAATTCCACGCAGAACCTGACTAGCTCAGTCATCTGGAGTTCGCAAAACGCTGGGGTGGCTACGATCGCGGCCGGTGGGTTGGCCACCGCTGTCGGAACCGGAACGAGTAAAATCCAGGCTGTTTCGGGAGCTATCACCGGTTCAACGACGCTCACAGTGACTGCCTCGGCGCTGGTTGCAATCGCGGTCACGGCGACAAACCAATCGATCCCCAAGGGCACGACCGATCAGTTCACGGCGACTGGGACTTACTCAGACAATTCCATGCAAAACCTGACCAATTCGGTTACTTGGGCTTCACAGAGCACCGGTGTGGCTACAATTACTGCGGGCGGATTGGCTACAGGAGTAGGAGCTGGAACCAGCAAGATTCAGGCTAGCTTGGGAAGCATCACGGGATCGACGACGCTCACGGTAACTCCGCCGACACTGGTTTCAATTACGGTAACGGCGCCCACTTTCTCGATTGCTAAAGGCACTACCGATCAGTTCACCGCGACCGGAACTTACTCGGACAATTCCACGCAAAACTTGACTGGGTCAGTCACCTGGAGTTCGCAAAACACTGGGGTTGGCTCGATCACGTCGGGTGGATTGGCTACGGGAGTGGGAACAGGAACGAGCAAAATTCAGGCAGCTTCGGGAGCAATTACTGGGTCGGCGACGCTCACGGTGACTCCTCCGACGCTGGTATCGATCGCGGTAACGGCGCCCACTCTTTCAATCGCTAAAGGCACGAACGATCAGTTCACCGCGACTGGGGCTTACTCTGACAATTCCATGCAAAATATAACGAACTCGGTTACCTGGAGTTCGCAAAACACCGGCGTGGCCACAATCGCCTCGGGTGGACTAGCGACAGCAGTGGGACCAGGAACGAGCAAAATTCAGGCAGCTTCGGGAGCCATCAGCGGATCGGCGAATCTAACAGTGACTTCCGCCACGCTCGTATCAATTGCTGTTACAGCGCCCACTCTTTCGATTACTAAGGGCTCCACCGATCAGTTCACCGCGACTGGGACCTATTCGGACAATTCCATGCAAAATATAACGAACTCTGTGACCTGGAGTTCGCAAAACACCGGCGTGGCCACAATCACGTCGGGCGGATTGGCAACTGGCGCGGGAACGGGAACGAGTAAGATTCAGGCTAGTTTGGGAAGCATCATGGGATCGGCAACGCTTACGGTGACTCCCCCGACGCTGGTATCAATTGCGGTGACCGCACCCACCCTCTCAATCGCTAAAGGCACCACCGATCAGTTCACTGCGACCGGGACTTACTCGGACAACTCCACGCAAAACCTGACCAATTCGGTGACCTGGGCTTCGCAGAGCACGAACGTAGTTACGATCACTGCGGGCGGATTAGCTACCGGTGTGGGAACAGGAACGAGCAAGATTCAAGCAACCTTGGGAAGCATCACAGGATCGGCGACGCTTACGGTGACTGCCCCGACGCTGGTTTCAATTGCGGTGACCGCACCCACCCTCTCAATCGCTAAAGGCACCACCGATCAGTTCACTGCGACCGGGACTTACTCGGACAACTCCACGCAGAATATAACGAACTCCGTAACCTGGAGTTCACAAAGTACTGGGGTCGCCACAATCACTTCGGGCGGATTAGCGACCGGAGCGGGAACTGGAACGAGCAAAATTCAGGCAGCTTCGGGAGCCATCACGGGATCGGCGACGCTTACGGTGACAGCTGCCGTGCTGGTGTCGATTGCGATTACGCCAGTGAATCCAACAATCGGTAATGGGCTCACGGAGCAATTCACGGCCACCGGCACTTATTCAGACAACAGCACACAGAACCTGACGACTGCGGTGACTTGGAGTTCGAGCAATACGAACATTGCGACGATCAGCAATATCGCAGGCTCGAATGGCTTAGCCACCGCGGCGGCAAGCGGTTCAGGTTCTACCACAATTCAGGCCACGCTCGGATCGGTACAACAGTCAACGACCCTGACTGTAACCAACGGCAGCGCTACACTTCAGATAATTGTGGTGAGTCCGCAAAATCCTTCCATCGCTGACAACAGCGCGACGCAAGCCTTTACAGCTACGGGGCATTACAGTGACGGCAGCACACAGAATCTTACCAGCACCGCGACATGGACATCGTCGAATTCCAGCGTAGCTTCCGTAAATGCCGCAGGGGTGGCGACAAGCCAACCACTCGTGAGCGGAGTGGGTGCGGGCTTCACGTCCATACAAGCGGCGGTGGGGTCAATCAAGGGCCTCTCGATTCTGAGTGTGACCAATCACACGAGCAACGGCAGCGGGTTTGCAGGTGTGTTTACACAGCACAACGACATAGCACGGACGGGACAAAATTTAAGCGAGACGATTCTGACGCCGTCGAACGTCAACACATCCACTTTCGGAAAGATATTTTCGCAACCTGTGGATGGATTCGTCTATGCCCAGCCGCTCTACGTCCCGCACGTCACGATGGGGGGAAGCACGCACAATGTGATTTACGTCGCGACGGAAGGCGACAGCGTATACGCGTTTGACGCGGACAGCAACACTGGGACGAATGCGGGATTGCTGTGGCATGCAAGCATGATTGATACGGCGCACGGAGCCGCTGCAGGTGCAACGACCGTTAATATTGAAGCCACTCTCGATTCAACGTGTACTGATCTAATTCCGCAGGTTGGCATCACCAGCACGCCGGTAATAGATCCCAGCGCAGGAACAATGTATGTCGAAGCTACTTCCGAAGAGAATGGAGCGTTCATTCATCGTCTCCACGCGCTCGACATTACCACCGGCGCAGAAAAATCGCCTGGACCGGTTCAGATTACAGCATCAGTTCCGGGGACCGGAGACGGCAGCAGCGGCGGGGTGGTTAGCCTCGATGGGCTGCATCATCTGAACCGGCCCGGATTGCTGTGGTTGAATGGAACGATTTATCTTGGATACGCCTCCCATTGCGACGACGGGCCGTATCACGGCTGGCTCATCGCTTACGATGCCGGTACATTTACTCAAACAGCCCTGCTGAACACAACTCCCAACGGCGGCCTAGGGGGCTTCTGGATGTCCGGTGCAGGTGTGTCGGCGGATTCAAACGGAAACATTTTTATCGCCTCGGGAAACGGCGACTTCGACACCACGCACGTGCCGGCACAAGAATTGGGCGACACCGTGATGAAGCTATTCAATGCGGGGAGCTCGACACTCTCCCTGGTGGACTACTTCACTCCGTGGGACCAAGCCACCTTCGATCAAAGCGATACGGACGTAGGGTCCGGCGGCGTTTTGTTGCTTCCCGATCAACCGGGAGGCGTTACGCATGAGCTGGTGCAGGCGGGAAAAAATGGGACAATTTATCTAATCAACCGGGATCAGATGACGACGAATAATGAGCATTACTGTCAGACGAATTGCAACAACATGGACCCGGAGATCACGGAAGAAATTCAAGTGCCTGTCAGCAACAACTGGTTATTTAGCGCGCCTGCTTATTTCAATAACATTGTCTATCTCTGCGGCGCGGGAGACACGCTTAAGGCGTTTCCGCTTAGTAACGGCTTGCTGGCTACTACACCGAGCGAAGTCTCCGCCCATCCTTTTAACTTTCCCGGCGCCACTCCAGTGGCTTCCGCGAATGGAAGCACGAATGGAATCATTTGGGCCATTGATTCTTCTCAGTATGGAACTCCAACTTCGCTCGGTCCTGCCGTGCTTTATGCATATCAAGCAGGCACGCTCGCGACGTTATGGACTAGCAGCCAATCTGGAACGAGGGATACCGCAGGCGACGCGGTGAAATTTGCCGTCCCCACCGTCGCGAACGGCAAAGTATATATCGGCACACAAACCGAGCTCGATGTGTACGGAACGCTGCCGTAGAATTGACGCCTCTCTGACCCTGAAGGCGCCGTCAGTTGACGCCAGAGTAGACTGCGCCGGAAATCCTTTGATAATTTATTTGGGCGCTAGAAGAAATGTTGGCGTGATCATTTACCGCACGGTATAACTTGTCGATGCTACAAGACTATTCATGTATCCGTCCGCGACTGCAATCGCCTTGACCGTGGCCGACGCTGGAAGAGTGAATGCCGCACTATATTGTTTCGTGGCTCCCACGCCGGGCGATGGGACGCTGCCGTCGGTGGTGTAATAGATTGCGGCACCGCCGGTCGCGTCCGTAAGGGTAAGCGGTTGCGTTGTGGAGATTGATCCTCCCGTTGGACTCAACGCCGGCTTGGCGGCGCGTTGTAAAGTGTAGGTGCCGCTCGCATCAGAACTGGACAAGTGTCCGCTAGCGGTTGCCATCGCTTTCACGGTAGAAGAAGCAGGAAGCGTGAACGCGGTGCTGTATTGTTTTGTTGTTCCCACGCCCGGAGACGGTGTGCTGCCATCGATGGTGTAATAAATCGCAGCACCGCTAGTCGGGTCGGTAATGGTAATTGCTTGCGTGCTGGGAATCGTGCCGGCCTTGGGGCTTAGCAACGGCGTCGCCGTTTTTTGGAACGTGTAGGCCCCCGATCCCTGGGGACTGTTCTCGTAACCGCTCGCGATTGCAATGGCCTTTACCGTTCCCGCCGCAGTAAGTGCAAAGGGAGCGCCAAATTGTTTTGTGCTACCCATTCCCGGCGAAGGTGCTGTGCCATCTGTGGTGTAGTAAACCGCAGCGCCGGCGGTCGCGTCGGAAATTGTGATCGTCTGCGTCGTCAAAATTGCGCCACCCGTAGGGCTAAAGGCAGGCATCGCGACGCGTTGTACACTGAAGCTTTGAGTTGACACAGCGCTTGGCGAATATCCCTTCGCCGTCGCAATGGCTTTCACCGTGGCCGAAGCGGGGAGCGTAAACGGTGCGCCGTATTGCTGTGTAGTTCCCACGCCGGGGAAAGGCACGGTGCCGTCAGTCGTGTAATATATCGCGGCGCCGCTGGTCGCATCCGTAATAGAAATTCCTTGCGTGGTCGTAACCTTGCCTCCCTTGGGAGTAAGCGCTGGCGTGGCCGCTAGTGGTTCCAAAGTATAGGTCGCCGTGGCTGTTTGGCTGGGTGAGTCCGATGGAGCGGTTGCCACGGCATTGACCGCTCTTGTCGAAGTGATCGTCAGCGGCTGGCTATACTGCTGAGTAGTTCCTACGCCCGGCATCGGCGCAGTTCCGTCTGTTGTGTAATAAATTGACGACCCGGGCGTCGCGTCAGTGATCGTTACACTAGCTGTTCCTGAAAACGATTCTGAACCTGGCGTGAGTACGGGCGTCTGCACTTGCGTGGCCGTAGGTATTGACGCGAATGTCCACGTTTCTATCTTCTGGCTTGCCGTCTGTCCGCCAGTGCCGCCTGTGAATCCGGCGAATGCCATGTTCCCGCCAATTGTCTGCGGAATATTGATTGGCCAGCTCGTTGTGAATGTTGCATTCACGGAAGAGTCGGTGATCGTCATGGTTAGAGTCGTGCCGTCATAGTTGATGTGAACGGTCATCGTGTCCCCGCTGTGCAGGTTCACTCCGGATGCAGTCATATCCGTAGCAGGCACAGTGGGCGAGGCGCCATTTGTGTACAGACCGGTCGAATCGTCGCCCTCGCCGGCGTTGTCATAGAGATCATATTTCACCGCTACGCTGTTCGAAATTCCAGGCGTTCCGCCCGGCGCGTCAGGTCCATATCCCAGGCCACCGCCGCTAGGACCTAACGCGGTTGCGGCCGCAGCGGAATTCTGAATCGTGAAGGTGATTCCGTCAGCCTGAGCGTCGGAAAGCTGAAACGTAAAGTCTGTCGTGAAATTGCCGATGTTTACCGGAGTGGTGAAGAAAGCGCTTCCAGCTTCGTTCTCCGCCCCGTTGGTCAATTGAAGCCTGCTATCGTCCAGGTCTGTAGAGCCGTTGAATAGCATGCCGGTCGACGTCGAGAAGCCCATGCCAAAGTTGATGGTCGTGGCGTTCGGATTAATCGTAAATACCGCCGTCACGGCGGGACTGTCGTTCATACCCGGCGAAGACGCGATCGCCGTAATTGTTGTGGTCGAAGTAATAGAAATCGGCGAGGTATATACCGTTGAGCTGTGTGTCGGCTTGGTGCCGTCGGTCGTGTAGTAGATGGTGGGGCTGGTCGAAGTATCTGTAAGCTGGACGGATTGTGCCGAGCTATAAGTTCCAGCTGCGGGCGATACATCAGGAGGCGCGGCTTGGTCCTGAATCGTATACGTCGCGGCCGAAACCACGCTCTGGACGTAACCCTCGCTGATTGCGATGGCGTTGAATGTCGTGGTGTCAGTTACAGTCAGGGGTCCGGAATAAAGAGTTGAGGCGTTCGTTGGGGTGCTTCCGTCGGTCGTGTAATAAATGCTGGAGTTCGGGGTTGTGCTGGTCATCGTCAATTGAAACCCAACGGTATAAGAACCACCCGCAGGACTAAAGGCAGGAGCTGAGGCTTGAGGCTCGCCGCTCAACAAACCGAATACGTCGACCTCTTGTTGCGCCCCTACATAGACTTTCCCATTCGTAACGACCGGCACCACAAATTTCACTGCCGGTCCGAGTGTATCTCGACCGTTCGTTAGATTGGATCCGTACAGAAGGTCGGAAACGTTGCTTGCAGAATATGCGCGGAGAATTTCCGGACCACCTGAACCGTAATAATCTGTTTCAACCGCCCAAACAATTCCGTTGCTCGTCCCATTCGACGACACCACTGGAGTCGAACTAGGGTATCCGATCGATTCCGCCGATTCTGAAGTGGGAGATTGAGAGAGCATGCCACTCGTGAGCGAGTAAGCCTGCAGGTGACCGCCATTTCCCCATAGAAAAATCTGGCTGTTCCAATACGCCGGCATGCCCCAGAGCCCCGCGCCACTCGATATCGACTGGATAATTTCGGGATCACTGGTGCAGCCGTTGCAGTAGTGGCTGCCATCGCTCGTCATTTTGTCGCGATTGACCACATACACCTGACCCTGCTTTCCGCTCTGAATCAAAACATGCAAGAACGGACCTGGCTGATCAGGCAATACGAGTACGCCGCCAGAACCGAGATCCATATCCGAGGTATCTAGCGTGGATTGATTCCACGGGGTGAAATAGTCCGTGGGAACTGGAACTCCATTGGCCACGCCCACGCGTACGAGACTGTCGCCGTAGTCGATGGTTGTAGACGGCGGAGGCGCAGGAGTTGCCACAGTATCATCGCCGTTGCCAGTGGCGACATATATGCCTCCCCCGGCATCGGCGGCGAGCCCCGAACCACCTGCCCATATTCCGTTGCCTTTTCCATTCGGCGAAGTGCACCACGCGCCCGTTGGAGCTAATGTCGTCTTGTTATAACCGAGAAGCCAGCCATGCCACGGGCCGTTATCTCCATGCGATGAAAAACCGATATACAAGTAACCATTCAGCAGAAGAAGGCCCGGACGTTGATTCGCCCACTGCGGGTTCAATGGCACGGTCGAGCCATTTCCGTCTGGAGCCGTGCCCGGTACGGCAGCGTTTATTAAGACCGGGCCCCCTAATTTCTCCGCGCCCGTAGTGATATCGATGGCGTGCAACCGGTAGATAATATTGCCGCTCTCTTTCGTGTTCACCACAACGTACAACGTATTGGTCGTGGGATCGATTGTGGGAGTCCCCGTAATTCCTATTTCGGGGTTGATGTCTTGCGTGTTGCCCACGTCGCTGGGTAGAACGGTAGTTGCTCCATTTATTAGAAAGCTCACCTGCCACAATTGCGAACCGGTATCCGCGTCGAAGGCATAAAGCATGTCGTGCTCTGTCGCGACATATAAAACATTGTGAGTTCCATTTCCCGGTATAACAATGGCAGGCACGTACAGCGGTTGTGCATACACATATCCCTGTACAGGTATTGAAAAAAGTTTTCCGAATGTTGTGGAGTTCACATTCGTTGGGTTCAGGACGCTCTCAGAGGTGTTTTGTCCTGTGCGGGCGGTGTCGTAGTGCTGCGTTAGAATGCTCGTCTGCGCAGAAGCAGCTAGAGAGGCGAGCAGGACCGCCAGGACAACCAGCGCCGTTTTGACCCAGATTTTGGAAATTGCATGCCTCAAGCAGAACTCAGCCGCGAAATGCCGGCTGTCGGGCGAGCCTGCAGTTAGCTCTTCTGCCTTGAAAAACTTATCACTCATCGGTCGGATCAACCCCGGAGCACCGTTGGTCTTATCGAGGCATATAAACGTGCATTTGAATGACCGAATAGGCGCTTAACTGCTAACAATCTTAAATCTAACCTTATGAAAAACAATGGCTTGACGAGCGTATAGTGGTCGCTTTGGAGTATCAGGGGTTCGCAGGAATTCATTTACTGATTATGAGAAAAGTTCTGAGCACAGAAGGAACCGGATTGCATGCGCGTGAGCCTCACGGCGACACGGTGAGCTTCTGCGATTCTTGTGCGCGTCCTACGGTAGATGCAGTCACCTGGATGCTCATATCCGCATTGGGCTTTTTCAATTCCAAATTGGGTACCGTCTCCTGGGTCTCCAGCGCAGAGACCCGCACATACGGCGGTAACGAGTTTAGGTTTCCGGGTGGCGTCACTTCAACCTTCACCCAGATACCAGACGGAGGCGCAGGAGCGTCCAGCGTGATCGTCAAATCGACGACGTCGTGCCCTTTCACACTGCTCACGCTTTTCCCATTTTTTGTGAACTCAACCTGGTTCACCGGGATCCTCGAAAACACGTTCACCACGTTGCGGTAGATATACTGGCGGTCTCCCTCCGGTTCTCCCACGCAGTGCAAGAGCAGCTTCGTGGTTACAATCCGCGTGCCGGCCGCGCTTGATACGTGCTCGTCATCCCAGAATAGATACGTACCGTTTTCGACCACGGGTATCGTTTGAAGCATCTTTTTGGCGACGTTGATATCCGGCTTGTGTTCGCCAGTGCCGTCGTTCCAATCGATCGTTGCCGTGAAATGGTCGGCGTAAGAGCACGGGTTGATCAACTGCCCGATGGGGGCATGCCACTGAGCTTGGCGGTAGGAAATTCCAGCTTCAAAATCGGTAACGGTCAGAAACATATACCGAGGCTCGCCGCGCACCGACTTGCTGCAGAGTTCGGGCAAGCCCATTAGTAGGACTGTCGACAAAAACACTCTGATTCCGATACTGCACCGTCTCATCGGTATGGCCTTTGGGAATACACTTGAATCGCACGAGATACTAACAAGGCAGAGAGCGCGAGTAAACACGGTTCGCTTGCTGTCGCGCTCCGAAAAACAGCTTTACGAATGAATGTTCCATGCGCCTTGCACATTAGCCTCGCTTCGGCTGATTACGAAGCTCCGAGCATTTTCTTGATCTCATCGGCCTGCCTGAACTTGGGATTGAGCCGCAGAGCGATTTCAAACTGCTTTTTGGCCAGGGGCGAATTGTTCCCTTTTTGGTAGGCCATGCCAAGGTGATAGTGATACGTAGGATTGTCGGGGCTTGCGTTCACGGCTTCCTGCAATGTCTCAATCGCAGCGTTATAAATACCTTTTTTGTAGTAGGCCCAGCCGAGGGTATCAGCCGAGTAAGCCTCCTTGGGCAAACCCTTGCGACCTGTTTGAGCGAGCGAAAGTGCGACGTCGAGGTCGCCTCCTTGCTCAAGCATTACATACGCGAGATTATTTGCCGCTAGCGGATAGTTCGGCTGGATTTCCAGAGCTCTCTTGTAAGCTTCTTGCGCTCGCTGCCAGTCATTGTGGGCTTCTAGGGCACCGCCGAGCCCAACATACAAACGAGCGTCGCCAGCATTGTTCTGGATAGCTCGCTGGTAGGTCGCAAGGGCCTGATCGGCCGACCCGTGTGAAACCTGAATGCTTCCGAGTAAAAGGACTGCAGACACATTGTTCTTATCCAGGTCGACGGCCTTTTGTAGAGAATTTTCCGCCTTCGACTGGTCCTGGCTGCGAAGTTCGATTTGCCCCAACAGAAAATAAAAGTTACTGCTGTTGGGCACGAGCGCGATCTGATCCTGCACCAGGCGCAATGCTTTGGCCGAGTCTTTGTGTTCCATTGCGACGTCCACCAGTCCCGCGAGAGCATCTGAAGAGGAGGGATCGAGCTTCAGAGCTTGCGCAAAATATTTCTGCGCTTCGTCCGGTTTCTTTTGACTCGCTCGCAAATTACCCATTTGGATGTACCCGGACGGATTTCGCGGCATCACTTCGATAGCTTTCATCAAATCGGCTTCCGCCGCTGCTTGGTTGCCCTGCCAGAAATAGCCTTCGGCCTCATAGATGTAGCCATCGACCGCGTTGGGCGCGATAGACTTCAGAGCGGCACCACTTTCGGCCAGTAGTTTTGCGTCGTGCTTCTGCAATGCGAGATTAGCGAGCGCGCGATGGGCATCCGGCATCGTTGGTTGCAGGCGCACGGTCTCCCGCCACTGAGTTTCGGCTTGACCCAAGTTTCTAGTTCCCGCGTATGCAAGTCCGAGTTGAAAATGTCCAACAGCATTGTCGGGTGCGTCTTTTACCGCTTGCTCCAAGACGTGCACGGCGTCAGATTGTTTCTGCTGCCGATTCAAAATTGCGCCTTGGAGAATCACGGCTCCCGGATCCGAAGGGAAGTTTTCTAGGATAGCGTCGTCTACCTTGGCAGCTTCGTCCAGGCGATTTTGCTGGACCAGGAGTTGAACATAGGTTTCGGCAATCGCTTTATCCTTGGGATGCTGAGCGTAGAGCGCGCTGAACTCGTTGACGGCTTTGTCCAGTTCTCCCTGGCTGAGGAAAAAATCTCCGAGCAAACGATAGCCTGCCGGACTATCTTTCAAGGCGCTCTTCGCTTCTTGCATGGTTCGTTCAGCGGCGAGTTTGTTTCCTTGCGCAAGATAAAGGTTGGCCAAACCAACGCGAGGGGAAGGGTTCTGGGGATCGAGAGCGATAGCGGCTTGATATTTTTTTTCGGCATCCGGCCAGCGCTTCTGCCGTTGATAAAAACCCGCCAGTGCCACAATCGGAGTGATGGATTTCGGATTGAGTGACCCGGCTTTCAAAAGGTTTTGTTCCGCCGCAGCGACGTCATTCGATCTCTCATATATGAAAGCCAGGTTCAAATATGATTCGGATCTGCTGGGATCCATATTCAATGCGAGCTGGGCCTCGCCCAACGCTTTCTTAAGCTCGCCCAGCGCCGCATCTGCACTGGAAAGAATGGCTTCCGCTTGGGAGTTTTGAGGATCTTTCTGTAGAACCAAAACGGCGCTATCGTGCGCGTCTTGAAACCTGCGGCCGGCGAGATAGAGATCAGCGAGATCGAGCTGTGCCTTTAGATTTTGGGGATCCAGTTGAACCGTTCGGGTAAACTCCTGGAACCCGTGCGTCCAGTCCCCTTTTTTAATCAGACAACGTGCGAGTTCGTAGTGGGCCGCGGCGAAGTCAGGATCTATTTGGATGGCATTTTGATATTCGATTATGGCTTCGTCGTACTTGCCTTTCTCGAAGTACGACACGCCTTTGTCCAAGTACTTTTTCTTGCGGACCTGCGGGTCATGGGAGCAGCCAGTCACAAGCACTAGCACCACAGCCAGCAAGAGACCTAGGCTTCGGCCAAATTTCATTTCAAACCTTTCGGCCAACGAGTGTCGTCAGTCAGCCAAAACGAAACTGCGATTCTATCTTCTCATTGTCAGGCAATCCATAGCACTGTTCCAGGAAGATGATATTCTAAGCATGTATATCTATCTAAAAGATACTACATGACTTAAGATGATAGCGGTGAGAACAGACGTCTATCTGTAACCTTAGAGCTGCCATCGTAATCTGTTTAAGCGGCCATGGAGCGGCTATAAAGCGGAAGCGTTTTGCCCAAACATGGAAGTTTGCAAGGATTTCCAGGACCGCAAGGGCATGGTCGCTTGGGCGGAGATGGGCTCCAAATTACAGATATGAATGACCTTACATTAAAAGTTCCGAGTTATTAGCTCGCCAAAGCCATGGCATTGACATTGCATTCATGGTTAGCGAACCGTAGTCCTATGTACATGCAGGATGCCGTAATCGAGGATGAGAAAGAATCTATGGCGAGCAATGATGTCGAAATTATACCGGTGAGAGAGGAGTACGGCTTTGTGGGGGGGATGTCCCCTGCAGTGCAAACCCTTGAGAGTGTGGTGGCAGAAATTGCTTTAACCAACATTCCGGTTTTGCTTGTGGGAGAGAGCGGGACAGGTAAGGAGATGTTCGCGCAAAGAATCCACCGCCTCTCGGCGAACACCGACGCACCCCTCGTAAAGATTGCATGCGCCTCCCTGAGCCCGGCCAACTTTGCGACTGAACTCGGGTTAGATAGCAACGGCGATGTATCGAAAGATGCCGCCAAGCGCCGGCCTGGAACCGTTTTCTTTGACGAAATCAGCGAGCTTGAGCTGGCCTGCCAGCGAAGCCTTCTTTACGCTCTGCCAGATGGTGATGCGAGGCTTCGGCGCGGATTGCTTGGAGCTCGGGTGATTTCCACAACCAGCCGGAATCTTGACGATGAAATGCGGGCGGGACGCTTTCGAAGCGAGCTCTACTATCGCATCACGGGTGCGTGCTTGCGACTGCCCCCGCTGCGAGACCGCAAAGAGGATATTCCTCTGCTGGTGGAATCTTTCTTGACGAAATACGCTGCGGAACTCGGCCGACCGCGTCCTTCGCTGAGCCCGCGCACGCTTCGAATGTTGCTGGACCATTCCTGGCCGGGGAATATACGTGAGCTGAGTAACGTGGTTAAGAAAATTGTCGCACTAGGTGACGAAAACCTCGCGCTGCCGGAACTCGTGGCGGCGCCGATTGCTGTACGCCTGGAGACGACGGAAACACGAAATTACTCGTTGAAGGCTGCTGCCCGAGCGGCTTCTCGGGAAGCGGAGCGCGGCATGATCCTTGAAGCGTTGGCGCGCACTCGCTGGAATCGTAAGCGGGCCGCTCAGGAATTACAGATCAGTTACAAATCTCTTCTTTATAAATTGAAACAGATCGGGCTGCCGGAAACCCGCACTGAGTGATCGAGGCAGGAGAAAAGATGATTAAGAAACTGCACATGTTGATGATTGTTTCGCTCTTCGCCGCAATTGCGACATTGGCTCATCAGGACGCGACCAAGAAGCCAGCGTCGCAGCCGGACGCACAATCGGCTGCCGCACCGGTTGCAGGCAGTGTGCCGCAGAAAAGTGCAACGGCCGACCCTAACTACGTGATTGGACCTGACGATGTGATAGACGTTGCGGTTTGGAAAGAGCCCGATGTTTCTCGCATAGTTCCGGTCCGGCCTGATGGAAAGATTTCGTTGCCATTGTTGAACGATATGCAGGCTGCAGGTTTGACTCCGGCGCAACTAGGCGCGCAAATCACAGCAAGTTTGAAGAAATATGTGACAGATCCACAGGTCACCGTGATCGTCACTGCAATTAACAGCCAGCGCTTCTACATTCTCGGCGAAGTCACCCGCCCCGGCGCTTTTCCGTTATTGCCAGGGACCACGGTGTTGCGCGGTCTTTCCAGCGCGGGCGGCTTTACACAATTTGCAAAGCTTAAAGGGGTTTACGTCCTGAGATTAGAAGACGGAAAACAGGTGAAATATCCGTTTAACTATAAGGACGTAGTGAGCGGAAAACATCCGGAGCAGGACATTGTGTTAAAAGCAGGCGACACAATCATAGTGCCTTAAGGGGGAGGGATGCGCAGGTCGTACCAAATCGCTGGGCTCGTATTTCTGCTGACGATTAGTGTGCCCGCTGCTTGGTCCCAACAGCAACAACAGCCGGACCAACCGCAAGAGCCGCAGCAGCCACAGCAACCAGAACAGCCACAGCAGCCGCAGGGACAAGAACAGCCGATTCCGGCTTACAAGTCTCCCCTAGCGTCACAAGCGGATAATGGTGATACCGGTGGGAACAACCAGTTGGCCCCGGATAATCGCCCGCTGACTGGAATTCAAGATCTGTCTCTCGGCGTACCGCGGGACCGCCACAGCTACTGGCAGCCTCATGCAGAGGTTGATGTGACGGCAGATTCTGAACCGCCTGACACGACGGCGGGGGGATGGACAACGTGGACGACGGTTGTTGGAGGCGTTGATCTGCACCACTACTCCAGCAACACCGAACTCACCTTCGATTATTTAGGGGGAGGAGTTTTTTCAAATGATGGCAGTTTAGGCAATGGCGTATTGCAGGATGCAAATCTCGAGGCCGCCTTCACGTTTCGACGGTGGACGCTTACGTTAATCGATGAGCTGAGGTATACCCCTGAAATCGCGTTCGGAAATACTGGTTTTGGAGGAATTTCGACGACCGTCGGAGTTCCGCTCGGCCTCCCGATTGGCATTGATCAAACAATCTTGAGCGAATTTGGACAAAGGCTCACCAATGCATCCGCCGCTCAGGTCAACGTACTACTGTCCCCGCGGTCATCGCTTACGTTTTCGGGCGGGTATTCAGAGTTGTACTTTTTCGACCAAGATTTACTCGATAGCACGGAAATTCATTTCCAGGCTGGTTATAACTATCAATTGAGCAGAGCCGATACCTTGGGCATTTCTTACGTTTTCAATGGGTTTCGCTATAGTAATTTCGCGCAGTCGATCGACACTCATAGTGCGCTCCTGTCCTACGGCCGGCGGATAACAGGCAAACTGGCGTTTCAAATCTCCGCGGGGCCTGAATTCGCGACTTTCGAAACTAGCATTTCCGGTGGAACAACCGGGAGTCCGCCCAGCGGCTCTACGAGCCAACTCTATTGGTCGTTGAACACTACATTGAGTTATCAGCTTGAGCGAACCGGCATATCTGCAACGTACAGCCACGGTGTTACCGGCGGATCGGGCGTCCTGGCCGGCGCGATTGGGGATGCGGTGTTAGGTACTGTCTCGCGGAAAATAGCTAGAACGCTCAACGGAGATATTGATCTCGGATATGCTCGAAACCAGGGGTTAGCGGTTCCGTTGGCCGGACTGCCAACTGTTACCGGGACGTATGACTATTTAACTGCCGGTGGGCATTTGACCCATCCTTGGGGACGTACCGTAGAGCTTACTGTGGGCTATCAGTTTCAATATCAGAACTCGAATGCTTCATTTTGTATCGGTACTGCGTGCGGAGGTTCCTACACCCGCAATCTGATTAGCGTAGGGTTGGGATGGCGCGCACAGCCTAAGGTATTTTGAGCGGAAGTGCTCCCGCGAAAGAGGACGGACTGGAATGGTTCAACGCGAACTGACACTAACTGATTACATCGCAATACTGAGGCGCCGGTGGGTGTTAATAACCGTGCTCGCCGTAGTGGGAGCCCCGTTGGCTTATGGAGTTTCGCGATTGCTTCCGAATCGCTATAAGTCGCAGACGCTCGTGCTTATTGAGCAGCCAACCGTGCCCACGGACTTCGTCAAGCCCGTGATCACGACGGAAATTAACGAACGTCTGGCCAGTATGCAGGAAGAAATTCTAAGCAGGAGTCGTCTTGAGCCGATTATCCATCAGTTTGGATTGTATTCGAGCGACGTCAACCGCGTGCCGGTCGAGGAGTTGGTTGCACGGCTCCAGAAAAGCATTCAAGTGACCCCAGTACAGCCGATGGCTGAGACGCAATCGCAAGCATTGCCCGGATTTCACATCATCGTGACCATGGACAATCCGCGCACCGCACAGGAAGTTTGTTCCACCGTCACGTCGATGTTCATTGAGGAAAATCTTCGCCTTCGGCAGCAACGATCCCAAGACACCACTCAATTTCTGGCACAGCAGCTTGTGGATGCCAAAGCCAAGCTCGATGAACAGGATGCTCGTTTGGCAGCCTTTAAGAGCCATTACATCGGGTCGCTTCCGGATCAGGAACAGGGGAACTTAAATGTCTTGATGGGATTGACTTCGCAACTCGATGCGGCTACGCAAGCCTTGGCGCGCGCGCAGCAAGATAAGAGTTTTGCAGAGTCGATGCTGGCACAACAGGTGGCGGCATGGCAAGCAGCGCAGACCGGTACGAACCCGGAAACGATGGACCGGCAATTAACCGCTTTGCAAACGCAGCTGGCAAACCTGCAGGCGCGGTATACCGACGATTACCCAGATGTAGTCAAAACCAAAAACGAAATCGCGGCATTGCAAAAAAAGATTGCCGAAAGTGACGTTCCAAAAACCGCCGGCACTGGAAAGTCGTCCAGAACCGCCGCGGAGCCGGCCCAAATCGCGCAACTGCGGGCACAAGTACACACTACCGATCAGGTAATCGCCGAAAAAACCAGGGAGCAGGAAAAGATTCAGCAAGAGATTAGAGTTTACCAGGACCGCGTGCAGTCAAGTCCCGTGGTGGAACAACAATATAAAGAATTGACTCGCGATTACCAGACTGCGCTCGATTTCTATAACGATCTCTTGAAGAAACGAGATCAATCCGCAATGGCCGCCGATCTTGAACGCCATCAGGAAGGCGAGAATTTTTCCATACTGGATCCCGCCAATTTGCCGGATAAGCCATCCTTTCCGAATCATCCGTTGTTTGCACTCGGAGGTTTTGCGGGTGGCTTAGGCCTCGGGATTGGTCTTGCATTCTTTTTGGAGTCACGAGACACCTCGTTCAGGACGGAAAGAGATGTCGAAATTGCCTTGCGGCTGCCCGTGCTGGCAATCGTTCCTGCGATAGAACCCATGATATCCAGGAAATCGAAACACGCGGTGGCTCAAAAACCCAGCGATTCCCCAGTTCAGGCCGAGGCGGGGGCCTAAGTCCATGTACCAGAAATTTTTTGGGCTTCGCGAGAGCCCGTTCAACGTCAACCCTGATCCGCGCTATCTTTTCCTGACAAAACAGATTCAGGAAGCACTTGCGGGATTGACCTACGGCATTCAGAACCGCAAAGGCTTCATCCTGCTTACGGGCGAAGTCGGCACGGGGAAAACGACCCTGCTGAACCGGCTGCTGGATTGGCTGCACGGGCAACGTGTCGCAACGGCCTTCATTTTCAATTCGCAGCTCAACGTCAGTCAGCTTTTTGATTTTATGATGGCCGATTTTGAAATTCCGTGCGAAACGCGGCACAAAAGCCAGGTACTGCTGAAACTCAATGCTTGGCTGCTCGATCGCTACCGCGCCGGCGAAACGGCGGTTCTCATCGTGGACGAGGCTCAGAATTTGTCGCTGCAGGTGCTCGAAGAGATTCGCCTGCTGACAAATCTGGAAACCTCCACAGACAAATTGCTTCAGATCGTCCTGACTGGACAACCGGAACTGGAAGAGAAACTGAAATTGCCGCAACTGCGCCAGCTTCGCCAGCGCATTACCTTGCGATGCCGGACAGGCGCATTGACCCTGGAAGAAACGTTCGGGTACATCGCCGAACGATTGCGTATTGCCGGCGCAAATGGCGAGCCGATATTTTCGAGAGAAGCTATTCAGACGGTTCATTTGTACTCCCGAGGGATTCCTCGCATCGTGAACCTGCTTTGCGAGCATTCGTTGATCAATGCGTACGTGGACCACTTGCGGCCTGTCCCCGCGCATTTGGTGGAAGAGGTCGCGCGGGAATTCCAGCTTGATGAGATCGAACCGATCGCGCCGGCGGGCGTTTCGAACGGCAACAGACAAACGATCGACGCTCAAGTTTTGCTTCAGAACCTAGATGAGTTACTTAGTCGCCTGCGCGAGGCGAATATCATGCCGGTTACGGCGCGCGAGAGGAAACCATGAGTCGTATTCACGAAGCTTTAAAGAAGGCCGAACAGGAAAGAGCTGTCATCCAAGCTGTTGACGGCGTGGCGCCCACACCAAATAAAGCGGTCGAGACCGGCGCTAGCCCAATCGATGGAGGGGGTTCTCTTCCAGATATTTTCAAACAGCAGTCCGTGACGACCGCTCCCCAGGCAGCCATTCTTAGACGCTTCGAAGATTTGTGCCAGCGTTGCTCTCATCCCCATTGGCACCCCGACCCAAACGTAAGCATCTTTTCCAATCCCGGGCTTAGCATGCACGCAGCCGAGCAGTTTCGGACCTTGCGATCCCGGCTTTACCAACTACGGGGCAGTCAGCAACTGCGAACGCTCTTGATCGCAAGCTCCCTGCCGGCGGAAGGAAAGACGTTTGTGTCCAACAATCTGGCACAAGCGATCGTGCGGCAGCCGGACCGCCGGTGCCTGATTATCGACGCGGACTTGCGATGTTCGCGGCTTCACGTTCCGCTTGGTGCACCGCCTTCTCCCGGTCTAACCGAGTACCTGTCCGGAGAAGCCGACGAGATGACAGTGATCCAGCACGGTATGGAAGGAAATCTTTGTTTTATCCCGGGCGGCAAAGAGGTTGCAAATCCAAGCGAATTGCTTTTGAACGGGCGGCTGAAGACTTTATTGGAGCGCGTTACGCCGGTTTTTGACTGGGTGATTTTGGATTCACCGCCCTTGTTGCCGGTAGCTGACGCAAGCTTGCTTGCGGACCATGTTGACGGGGTGATTCTGGTAATTCGTGCTGCTTCCACACAAACATCGGTGGCCGAACGAGCCTGTCAAGAATTGCAAGGCAGAAACGTCGTAGGAGTTGTCCTGAACGCCGTGGAAAAGGAACATGGATACGGTTCTTACTATTATCACGGCTACGGTTCCACTTATGGACAAGAAGACGGTAAGACAGTTCAACAATAAAGCGAGCCGATCTGGTCGAAAAATATGTATAAATCGCGGAGACTTAAGTGTATGTCCTTTATTCAGTGCGGTTTGCGATGCGGAAAATTATTGCAACTCTGGGATAGCAATGTTCACGAAGATACTGGTCGGCGGTCACTGGCGAGCTTATTTGAAGGTGCAGTCTCGGCATAAAGGCATTTAGCGACATAGGTTTACAAAGAACAGCGACTGGGAAGCAGGGTGGCAACCATCGTGCAACCCTAGTTTTAAGGAGAGCCGATTGTGACTCTCATGGCGGTAGCGCAAGTAGCTAGTCAGTAAAATGTCAGCAAAATCCCAATTCGATCTCGGCACCGAACCAACGAACAACCAAAGCCGTTCCGAGGAGTATCCCTGGTTTGCTCTGCAAGTGCGCTCGCGCCGCGAATCGTGCGTTGCTGATTATCTGCGTGGGCAAGGTTACGAGTGGCTTCTTCCGCTCTACAAGTGCAGAAGGCGATGGTCGGATCGAATTAAAGAAGTACAGACACCATTGTTTCCTGGTTACTTGTTCTGCCGATTCGACCCACAAGACAGGCTCCCTATTCTGAAAACTCCGGGTGTCATTCAAATCGTAGGTGCGAACCGGACCCCCGTTGCCGTGGATCAGGCCGAAATCAGTGCAATCCAGACCATAGTCGCGGCGGGCGTTTCAAACCAGCCTTGGCCGTTCCTGCAAGTGGGCGAAAAGGTCCGCATTGAATCGGGTTCTCTCTGCGGACTGGAAGGGATCCTGCTGGATTTTAAGGGAAGCCATCGACTGGTGCTTTCCATCTCGCTGCTACAACGCTCGGTGGCGGTCGAAATCGATTCAGCTTTTGTGGCTTCAACCTCCCAGCAACCCTTACGACTCGAAAAGAGGCTTGTACGCTGCAGACCGGTTGAAATTGTTTCGTAGCAAGAAACTGTGAGCTTTTTGACAAAAGGGACCTAGTGAAAAGCGTGTCAACAGCCAAACCACGAATTGTCGAACCGATTCGGAAACCGACTGGTTTCGGCGGAGAGTCTGCCAGTTCGATGGCAGGTTTTCTCTCCGAGGAACATTTCCGACGAATGCTGGCTCGGGAGAGAAAACGGTCCGAGCGTTCGCGAAAGCATCTGGTTCTGATGTTGATCGATGGCGGATTGAAGAATAAAAAGACGGACGCCCTTCTCGAGCAGATTGCCGTTGTTTTAGGCGCATCGATTCGGGAGACGGACCTGGCCGGATGGTTCGAATCAAATTCCGTGTTCGGAGTGATATTCACCGAATTTGGAGATTGTGATGTGAGCGCAGCGGTCAAGACGATCGAAGCGAAAGTTACCGCGGGGCTCCAGAATGCTTTCAAGGCTACGCAACTAAGCAGCTTCCAGATCTCGTTCTACGCTTTCCCAGACGGCTGGAAGGGAGACGGGCATCAGCGTCCGGTTGACCCCACGATGTATCCCGACCTTTTCGAAGTTAAGGAAAAGAAGAAGCTGTCACTGCTGACCAAACGAGTTATGGATGTCCTCGGCGCGTCGGTAGCCCTGCTACTGCTGTCACCTGTCTTTCTGGTGCTGGGCCTGCTCGTCAAGCTGACCTCGAAGGGCCCTGTCTTCTTTCGTCAGGAGCGTGTTGGCCAGTTCGGTTCGCGCTTCGTATTTCTCAAATTCCGGTCCATGTTCGTTTCCACTGACGCTGCCATACACAAGGAATACGTCAGAAACTTTATCGCTGGGAAGGCAAACTCTGAGGCCCGAGAAGGAAGCAAGAAGGGCGTCTATAAGATCACAAACGACCCGCGAGTGACTTGGATTGGAAAATTCATGCGCCGCACGAGTCTCGACGAGATTCCTCAATTTTGGAATGTGCTGAATGGTGAGATGTCCTTGGTGGGTCCGCGACCCCCGATTCCGTACGAAATCGAGGCCTACGATATTTGGCACCGGCGCCGCCTGCTTGAATCCAGACCTGGCATTACTGGCCTGTGGCAGGTGCGTGGCCGTAGCAAAACCACTTTTGACGAAATGGTAAGACTGGATTTGCAGTATTCGAGAATGTGGTCACCGATGTTAGACGTAAAAATTCTTCTCCAAACTCCTCGTGCGGTTTTTTCAGGCGATGGAGCATATTAGGCCGATGAAACGCGCTCTGAGATTTCCGTTTTTCGCAATTCGGCTTCGCAGCGCGTTTGGAATCTAGAAAGCTCTCCATTTTCTGCGGTGTTTTTCTTTCTGTAAGCGCAACCATTTGGTTCCTTCAGGGTTGGACTCTCAAGGTGAAAAAGATGGCTACCAGTCTAGATGTCGACGCAGCGGCGAAAGCCCGGCAACAGCATGGGTCCAGTCCGAACGTCATAAGGATGGGCGTTGTTGGGTACGGCTACTGGGGTCCGAACATCGTCCGAAACTTTCACGGACAAGAACGTTCGCGCGTCGTAGCTATTTGCGATAAGAGCCCGAAGTCTCTGAATCGCGCCCGGCAGGCCTATCCGGAAATTCGCGCGATCGATGAGTGCAATGACATTTTGACTGCTACAGATATTGACGCAATCGCGATCGTCACGCCTGTTTGGACGCATTACGAGCTCGCCAAAATTGCCCTGCAGAACGGCAAGCACGTGTTTGTTGAAAAGCCCTTCACTTGCACAACCGCGCAAGCCGAAGAGCTGATCGAGCTGGCAGACCGTAAGAATCTAAAAATTATGGTGGATCACACGTTCTTGTTCACCGGCGCGGTGAAGCGCATTAAAGAATTCATCGATAACGGCACGCTGGGCGATCTTTATTATTACGATTCCACCCGGGTAAATCTGGGACTCTTTCAGCATGACGTAAATGTGCTGTGGGATTTGGCGCCGCATGACCTTTCGATCATGGATTACCTGATCAAGGACAAGCCCGATGCCGTGGTTGCCACTGGAGAACGCCATCTAAATGGCGTGGCAGACATCGCTTTCCTGACACTCTATTATCCGAACAACATGATCGGGCATATCAACGTGAACTGGCTGTCTCCGGTAAAGGTGCGCACTACGCTGATCGGCGGCGAAAAGAAAATGCTGGTTTGGAACGATTTGGAAGCCGACGAAAAGCTGAAAATATACGATAAAGGCGTGCAGATGAGCGGCGACGGAGTTTACCAACTGCTTGTCAGCTACCGTTCAGGCGATATGTGGGCGCCCCGAGTGGAACAAGTAGAAGCCCTGAAGCTAGAAGCTGCGTACTTCGTCGATTGCATCTTGAACGATAAGCGGCCCTTCAATGACGGCGCCGCCGGATTGCACGTAGTGCAAATGCTGGAAGCCGCTGATCAGTCTCTTCAACAGAAAGGCAAAATCGTCCGCCTGTAATTCCGATTTCGCGCCATCAGATGAAACCCAGGGTGTGATTTCCCACAAGGGAGCCACAGCAATGAAACTGTCCGTTGTAATTATTTGCTGGAACGATCTGCGAGTGATCCGCGAGTGTTTGCGCTCCATTTACGATGGAACGCACAAAACCGAGTTCGAGGTGGTCGTTTCTGATAACGGATCAACCGACGGTTCGATCGAGTTCATTCGCGAAAATTACCCCCAAGTCGTAGTCGTCGAGAACGGCGCGAACCTGGGTTTCGCCAAAGGCAATAATGCCGGGATCCGAGCGAGCAAAGGCGAATATGTGCTGATCCTGAATCCAGACACGATTATTCACCAAGGATCTCTGGATAAATTCGTGGACTTCGCGGAACGCCATCCGGAAGCAGGGGCGTTTGGCTGTCGTGTGCTAAACCCCGATGGTTCCTATCAAATTTCCGCGCGGCCATTTCCAAACGTGTGGCGTTTCTGGATCGCGGGACTTTATCTCCGTGCGCTTGGCAATTTGTCAAACGTGTTTGCTTCCGACATGTATCCGCGCTGGAAGGGCCAATCGGAACGTGCCGTTGATTGGCAGTCTGGCTGCTGCGTGATGTTCCGCGGCGATTTATTGAGGCGTCTTGACGGATTCGACGAGCAATTTTTCTATCATTTCGAGGAAGTCGATCTTTGTTACCGCGTGCGTAAAGAAGGTTTTCCGATCGTCTTCACGCCGGAGGCCAGCATTACACATTTGGGAGGCCAGTCGGTCGGCCGCTTTCCCATACGCTTTGCCTTGGAACAATTGCGCAACCGCTATCGATTTATGTACAAACATTATGGGCCGAGGGATTGCGCACGGTGCCGCCTTGCGACGCTCGCGTCATTCCGGGTACGTCAGATTGGATACACGTTGCTCAATTTGGTTAAGCCTTCAGAAGCTTTACAGAACCGGCTGGACACCTACCGGGTGGTAATCCGCTGGAATAAGTTGCTGGATCCCGTTCGCTTTGTCGAGCATGGCGAAGAGCCGGAAATCGAAGGCCAGCCAGTGGTCCAAGCCTCCTAGGTATCGAGATCGCTTAGAAACAAAATTCCATAAACAACGAGAGGATTTCTGAAATGTTCACTTCCTTAGTCACGGGTGGAGCTGGATTCATCGGATCGCATGTCGCCGACGAGCTGCTGGCCATGGGCCACAAAGTAGTCGTTTTGGATGACTTGAGCGGAGGTTTTCAAGACAACGTCCCGAGCGAAGCCATTTTCGTGAAGGGGTCAATCCTCGACCATGAACTGATTGACCGGCTCTTCGAACGTCACAATTTCACTTACGTTTATCACTTGGCTGCTTACGCCGCGGAAGGGCTGAGTCATTTCATCAAGCGGTTTAACTATGAGAACAATTTGATTGGGTCAGTAAACTTGATCAACGCCTCCGTAAATCACGGGGTGAAGTGCTTTGTATTCACGTCTTCGATTGCCGTATATGGCGCGGGGCAATCGCCGATGTCCGAAGACATGATTCCGGTGCCGGAAGACTCCTACGGAATCGCGAAACTGGCGGTCGAGCGAGAGTTGAAGGTCAGCCATGAAATGTTCGGGCTCGATTACGTGATCTTTCGCCCTCACAACGTATACGGAGAGCGGCAGAACATCGCTGACCGCTATCGCAACGTGGTCGGAATTTTTATGAACCAGCTGATGAAGGGCGAGCCGATGTCAGTTTTTGGCGACGGATCGCAGCAGCGCGCCTTCACTCACATCAATGATGTAGCTCCCGTAATCGCCGCTTCCGTTGACTTTCCTGGCGCGCGCAACGAGCTCTTCAATGTCGGCGCGGACCAGCCCTACACCGTTAACGAGCTTGCACAGGTGGTGGCGGATGCCATGGGCAAAAAGTGTAATGTGCTCCATCTCGACGCGCGCAATGAAGTGAAGATTGCTTTCTCCGATCATTCTCGCGCAGAGCGTGTTTTTGGAGAGCGCAAGAAAACCACCCTGGAAGTGGGCATCGGTACGATGGCGGAGTGGGTGAGTCAGCATGGCGCACGGGAGAGCAATGTTTTTGAAGATATCGAAATCGCAAAGAACTTGCCAAAAAGTTGGGCGAGCGTAGCAAAAACGCGCAGCTAGTTCATCTCCAAAATTCTGACCAATTCGAACTCAAGAAAGGAATAATCAATTCATGGAGCAGTATCTCTGTATCGCGCCGGACGTGAAACTCGGCAAGAACGTGAAGATGTCGAAGTTCATCAATATGTATGGATGTGAAGTGGGAGACGATACAAAGATCGGAGCATTCGTCGAGATTCAAAAAAACGCAGTCATCGGCAAGAGTTGCAAGATTTCCAGCCACACATTCATCTGCGAAGGCGTGACCATCGAGGACGATGTATTTATAGGGCATAGCGTGACGTTCATCAATGATTCTTATCCGCGCGCGACATCCGCGGATGGTCGTTTGCAGACCGAGGAAGACTGGAAGGTCGAGAAGACAGTTGTGAAGAAAGGCGCATCCATCGGGTCAGGATCTACGATTCTCAGCAACGTTGTTATTGGAGAAAAAGCAATTGTAGGCGCCGGCAGTGTTGTAACCAAAGACGTTCCGGCCAACACAATCGTTGCTGGAAATCCGGCCAAGACCTTGCGGTGCGTAACTGACCAAACGAGGACGGCATAATGTCAGACATCGTAAAAATTGCATTCTTGGATTTGGTAAGCCTGCACGAAGAACTCGAAGCGGAACTGCTTCCTGTATTTCAAAAGACTCTGCGAACGGCCGGGTTTGTGGGCGGGCCAATGGTGGACGAATTCGAACGCGAATTCGCAAAGTTCTGCGATGTGAAATATTGCGTTGGTCTCGCCAGCGGAACCGATGCTGTTCGGTTCGCTTTAATGGCCGCGGGAGTACAAACGGGCGACGTAGTCCTCACGGTTCCCAACACGTTCATCGCAACCACGGAAGGTATCAGCCAAGCCGGCGGACGGCCGGACTTCGTCGATGTGGACGAGCGAACTTACTGCATGGACCCTGCCAAGCTTCAGGAATACATCGAGCGAGAATGCTTCCTGGACCGCGAGACCGGAAAACCGTATCACCGCAAACTCCGGGCGCCGGTCACAGCGGTTGTTCCGGTGCATCTGTACGGACAGACCGCGGATATGGATCCAATCCTTGAAATCGCGCGTCGGTATAACTTGATCGTTGTGGAAGACGCCTGCCAAGCTCACGGAGCCGAGTATTTTTCCAAGAAGGAAAACCGCTGGCGCACGGCTGGATCGATGGGTCATGCCGCGGCATTCAGCTTTTATCCTGGAAAGAATCTGGGGGCTTGTGGTGAAGCCGGTGCTGCGACAACCAACAACGAGGAAATGGCTCGGAAAATGCGCATGTTGCGCGACCACGGCCAATCGAAAAAGTATTACCACGATATAGAGGGATACAACGGCCGTCTCGATTCGCTTCAAGCAGGAATTCTGACCGTGAAACTTCGCCATCTAGCGGAATGGACTTGTAAGCGCCAAGAAGCGGCTCGCCGGTATCACTCGTTGTTCTCAAACCCAATAGGGGTTACTTTACCGCATGAACCGGATTCGTCTCGCGCCGTCTACCATTTATACGTGGTTCGTGTGCCTGACCGCGAAGGACTCCAAAAACATCTTAATGAAGTCAAGATCGATACGGGCATTCACTATCCCGTTCCCCTACACCTGCAAAAGGCATACGCAAACTATGGTTACAAGCTAGGAGATTTTCCCGTTACGGAGCGAATTTCTGCCGAAATTCTTTCATTGCCCATGTATCCGCAGCTGACACAGGAACAACAGCACCGTGTTGTTGAGGAAGTGAAATCATTCGTTTCCCGGAGCGCCTGGCGCGCTCAGAACGTACAAGAGCCGGTAACTCCCGCAGCCCGGTAGCCAATCCAAAAAACGGACACTCCGCGAACAAGCGGAGTGCAATCACAAAAACAAAATGAACGTTTGCATGGTTGTATATTCGTTTTACGAGACCGACATGCGCGTGATGCAGTATGCCAACGCACTCATTGAGCGTGGAGATTCGGTCGATGTTATTGCATTGAGGCAGGAAGGACATACGAAGTATGCCGAGATCGGCGGCGTCAGGGTTTATCGCATCCAAGAGAGAAAGATTAACGAGCGGGGCCAATTCTCCTACCTATCCCGGATTTTGAGATTTTGGGTCCTGGCCACAATCCTTTTGACGCGAAAGCATCTCGCAAAGCGGTACCAGCTTATTCACGTTCATAACGTACCAGACTTTCTTGTGTTTACAGCGTTGGTTCCGCGAATGATGGGCACACCGGTGATTCTGGACATTCATGACGTGTTGCCCGAAATGTTCGCCGACAAATTCGGAATAACAAATGATGCATTACTCTTCAAAGCGCTCGCACTCGCGGAGAGAGCTTCCATCGCGTTTTCGAGCCATACAATCATAGCCAACGACATATGGCACAAACGGCTGATTTCGCGCTCGACGACGGCGGAAAAGTGCACTACGATTCGCAACTATCCGGACCAGAAAATATTTCACCCGTTTGCAAAAGAAAGGAATGTCGAGAAGTTCCTGATTATTTATCCCGGCTCGCTCAATTGGTATCAAGGAGTGGACGTCGCCATCAAGGCGTTTGCACGGGTTGCGGACAAGATGCCCGAAGCTGAGTTTCACATTTACGGATCCGGAGCGGCAAAACCGGGACTGATAGAACTGGTTAGGGATTTGGGCATGACCGAGCGGATTCAATTTCCAACGCCGCTTTCAGCTAGTGAAATTGCCCGCGTTATGGCCAATGCCGACCTCGCCATCGAGCCCAAGCAGGCTCGCTCGGCTTTTGCGAATGAAGCGTCCAGCATGAAGATTATGGAATTTATGGCCGTGGACGTTCCGGTGATCGTATCGCGGACGAGCATTCATGCATATTATTACGACGAGAGCATGGTTAAGTTCTTCGAATCTCACAATGATGCTGAACTGGCAGAGCATATTCTCTTACTCCGACAAAACGATAAACTCAGGGCTCGATTGGTAGCGAACGCGCGGAACTATATCGAAAAAAACAATTGGGGCTCAAAAAAGAGAGACTATTTGGATCTGGTGGACTCCTTGGTTTATCCGAGCCGACCGAGGACGAAACGCGTCGATGATTCGCCAGCGGAAGGATCCTCGGCCGAATCTCCTCTGGTTTATGACTCTCGATCGAGCCGGTGAGCGATGCGTCCATCTGAACCCATTGCGATGAATTCGGAAGCGGAATCGCGTGAAATACGTTCGCCCGAGTCGTCTGCAACTGGACGTTACATCATAATCACGCCAGTTCGCGACGAAGGTCATCTAATCGAGGAGATGATTCAATCCGTCGCGGCGCAAACCGCCCAGCCGCTTCAATGGATCATCGTTGACGACGGGTCGCAAGACGATACCGGCTCGATAATCGACCGTTACGCGAAACAATATTCCTGGATCACCGCCGTGCACCGCACGGATCGCGGTTTCCGCGAACCGGGGACCGGGGTCGTCCATGCCTTTTATTACGGCTACAAATTCATCAGCAAAGCCGCGTGGGATTTCATCGTCAAGCTCGACGGAGATCTGTTCCTCGAGCCGGATTATTTTGAAAAATGTCTATCAGAGTTTGCTCAAGATCCAAAGTTAGGAATCGGCGGTGGCGTGATCGGACACTTGAGTGATGGCGCCATGTTTATTGAGAACAATCCCATGTTCCACGTCCGCGGCGCGACAAAAATATATCGGCGAGAATGTTGGGACGTTCTTGGTGGATTGGTGAAAGCTCCGGGCTGGGACACCGTGGACGAACTGAAAGCCAACATGCTGGGCTGGAAAACGAGAAGCTTTCCAAACCTTCAGCTCCTGCAGCGCCGGCCTACTGGTGCCACCAACACGCCATGGGGTAATTGGGTGAAGAACGGACGCGCGAATTACATCGCAGGCTATCACCCTTTGTTCATGTTCGTAAAATGCCTCGGTCGGGTTTCGAAAAAACCGTACCTGATTGGCGCGGCGGGCCTGATGTATGGGTTTCTGGGCTGTTATATCGCTCGAACGTCCCGTGTTCCAGATCCGGATTTGATTCGATATGTGAGAAGGCAGCAGTTGCGACGACTGCTCTTGCTCGACAGTATCTGGCGATAGAACCTCTTCGTTCGTCATTCCATCGAATGTGGAACAAAAATAAAATCTGGATCGATTTGGACAATGTACCCCACGTGCCTTTCTTCGTGCCAATTATTGAAGCGCTGGAGGCGAAAGGGTTTTGCGTGATTCTTACTTCCAGAGATACAGCACCAATGCGCGAACTTTTGGATTATTACCATCTCGAAAGCCTTCGCATTGGCGGCAGTTTTGGAAAGTACAAAATACTGAAGATTGCCGGGACTTTCCTCCGTGCCTTTCGGCTCGTCCCGTTCGTGATGAGAAATAAGCCGCTCCTGGCACTCTCCCACGGCTCCCGAGCTCAACTGCTTTTCGCGGCGATATTGCGGTTGCCTTGCTTGATGATGACCGATTACGAATTCGCGGACAATTCTTTAGCGAGCCTCCGATCGGTTTGGACCATGGTGCCCGAGATAATATCTGACGAGAGTCTCGGTGTGACTCACGGGCGTATCTTCAAGTATCCCGGCATAAAAGAGGATGTATACGTCCCTCGATTCCGACCAAACCCTGCTCTAAAGTCCGAACTCGGGCTAGACCCACACGAATTGATTGTCACAGTACGTCCTCCCGCAGTAGAAGCTCACTATCACAACTCCGAAACCGATGAGCTTTTTCGTGTTGTGATCGATTTGCTGGCCGCCAAGGCAGATACGAAAATCATCGTATTGCCGCGAAATGAAAAACAGGCAACTTCCATTCGCCGGGAATGGCCGGAGCAGATTGCTAACCGCAGCATGGTAATTCCCGGTCACGCCGTCGATGCGCTAAGCCTCATGTGGTATTCCGACTTGGTCATCAGCGGTGGTGGAACAATGAATCGCGAAGCCGCAGCGCTTGGCGTGCCGGTCTATAGCATCTTTCGGGGGAAGATCGGAGCCGTGGATCAATTCCTCGCCAGCGAAGGCCGATTGATTCTGCTCGAAAGCCCGAACGAAGTGGTCTCGAAGATTGCCCTGGTTCGTCGCTACCGGCCGCCCAATCCGCCACACAACGGTGCAAAGGCCCTGCCGAGCATCGTCGCAAGGATAGAGGAACTAGCACACGATTTGTCGTCAGAGCGTCTGGTTCAAGGCATGGATCATGTCTAGACCGCTTATCGCATTGCCGCACGAAACGAAGACGAATGACGAAATTTCTCGTCTCAAGGAGCTTGCCGTGCGCGGCCTGGCTTCCATGTACGATTCGGAGCGTAAGTTGTTTTGCCATCGATTGAAACAGAGCGCTGGCGGTTTGGAGCGCGAGGGCGTCTCGCATCGTTACACAATGATGTCACTGCTAGGCCTTCAGCGCCTTCAGGCCGCTGGCATTCCGAGTCCCGTTGATATCCGCGCCACTCTGGACTCTCTTCTTGGAGACACGAGCTGGATTAACAACGTCGGCGACCTGGGGCTGCTCGTATGGGTCTGCGCGAAGGCTGATCCGGAGCGACTGCCGGGACTCGATGCCCAACTTGTTCTGAAGCGCGCTCTTTTGCGTTTTCACGAATCCCGCAGGGCCCGAACGATGGAGCTCGCGTGGTTCCTGTCGGGTTTGGCGCACCAGAATCTTGCTTGCCCCAATCGTCTGCCGCATCTGCGAGAAACAGCAATGGAATGTTACGCATTGTTGAAAAAAAACCAGGGAGAGCATGGCGTGTTCAGCCATCTTGCTGAAAAAAGCGGTTGGACGGGCCTGATGCGCGGCCGTATCGGAAGTTTCGCGGACCAGGTTTATCCCATTTATGCCCTGTCGAAATTTTCACAATCGTTCGATGTGCCAAAAGCCGCCGAACGTGCCCTGGATTGCGCCTTAACTCTGTGCGAACTTCAAGGCCCCCTGGGAGAATGGTGGTGGCATTACGACGCCAGTACTGGAAAAGTGCTGGGCCGATATCCGGTTTATTCCGTTCATCAGCACGGCATGGCTCCGATGGCGCTTTTTGCGCTTGGAGAAACTGTTCAATCCGATTTCACGCCTTGGATCTACAAGGGTTTGCGCTGGATCAATGGAGACAACGACCTCGAAGTTGATATGCAAGATCATTCCGCCGATGTGGTTTGGCGATCCGTCTACCGGAGTGACTATAAGAGGCACTGGGATTCCGCTCTGGCAGTGCTAATCGCCCGCGAAGACACCGATTCGCACAAGGATCTTGCAGTTCTGCAAGAGTGCCGCCCCTATGAGCTTGGTTGGCTGCTATATGCCTTTGCGGACCGCGATGTCAGCGAAAAACGACAATGCGGCATATCGTCAAAATCGGAGGTTTTGAATGCCTGACGATAGCTGCATGATCTGTGGGAACCGTGGCGCCAACAGAACGCACGTTGCTCGCGAGATGATGCTCGGCTTAAGAACTGAATTCGGTTATTTGGAGTGCCAAGCTTGCGGTTGCGTACAGTTGCAAAATCCGCCGGAGGATTTGGCAAAATACTACCCGTCGCAATATTACAGCTTCCAGGTGCCGAAAGTTAGCAATGGAGCTTCGCTACGTTTGAAGAAATACCTTAGAAAGCACCGAAATAAGAGTTCCCTCAACGGTACATCGATACTGGGAGATATTCTGGGTCGAATCTTTCCTTATCCCGAACTCCGGGCGCTTCGTCCGCTGAGGCTCAGTCGAAACTCCAAGATTCTTGACGTTGGATGTGGGTCAGGGGGCCTTCTGTTGGAACTGCGGGACCTAGGTTTCGTGAACCTACTCGGGGTCGATGCTTTCATCGAAAGAGACATTCACTACAGTAATGGAGTGCAGATCAAGAAGGGAGTATTGGAGGATCTCTCTGAAGGCATGTGGGATGTCATTATATTCAACCATTCTTTCGAGCACATGCCGGACCCGCGTCGTACGCTTGAGAAAGTGTGGGAGTTGCTATCAAACGGAGGGCAATGTCTAATCCGCGTCCCGGTCGCGGCCGGACCATGGAAACAATACGGAGTCAGTTGGGTGGAGCTTGATGCGCCACGGCATTTTTACTTGCATACCGAGAAAAGCATGCAGATATTGGCCGATCAAGCGAAACTCGATATAAGAGCTTCGGAATACGATTCCTCCGAGTTTCAATTTTGGGGAAGCGAACTTTATCTGCGCGATATCCCCTTAGCAACAATAAACCAGAAGGAGTTGTCACGAATTTTCACCAAGAAGAAACTTCGAGAGTTCCGTCAACAGTCGCGGAAATTAAATGAAGAACGTCAAGGCGGCAGGGCAGCGTTTTACCTCCAAAAAAAATCTGAGGCTGCCAACCGTTCGCATCCATCGGCAAAGACCTACTAAGCGCTTGCTTTTAATGGAGATTCCGATTCAGGTTCGCACGGATGGTCCGGTTATGGCTTCTACCTGTCCTCAAACTGTCCTCCCGAACAGTGGTGTATGCAAGCGGCTGTAGGTACGCTGATCAATAGCACACACCGTTGTTTAGGTGAGGCTTGAGTTCGCGGCAGCGTTCAGGACGGGAGATAATGCGTAATAAAATTCTAATTGTAATGTTCTTGTTGGCGCCATCGTTTGCTATCTCAACTCAGGCCCAAGCGCCCCATGTGTACGTCACGCAGACGGGAAGCTCGATGGGAAATTGCACTGGCACGCCTTTGCTTTCCGCCGCTGGGTTCAATAATCAAGCCAGTTGGGGCACGAGTTCAAATCAGATTGGCCCGGGAACGACCGTACTGCTGTGCGGCACTATTACGACGGAATTGAATGCTCATGGTAGCGGAACGGCCACCAGCCCGATTCTGATTCAATTCGACACGAACGCAATGATCAGTCTTCCAGTTTGTGACAATTCCAACGGTTGCCTATATATCGGAGGACTAAGCCATATAATCATTGACGGAGGTTCGAACGGTATTATTCAAGATACTGCGAACGGAACCGCGAGTGCCAACCATTTGCCGAGCTTCGGCATTCAGGCAAGCAACGCATCCAATGTCGAAATCCGTAACTTGACCATCCAAAATTTATATGTGCGAGCTTCTGGCGATTCTGCGCCCATTGATCCGAGTACAGACTCCGGAATTTACTTTAATGCTTCCGGCGGTAACATATCTATTCACGACAATACGTTCCATGACATCGGATGGGCCCTCGATCTGTTCGAGAATATGGGGAGTGGTATCACCATTTATAACAACAATATCTACAACGTGGATCATGGAATCGCGCTTGCACCCAATTGCTCTTCAAATTGCACCGCGAACAACACTTCTATCCACGACAATCACATTCACGATACCGCAAACTGGGACGATCCCGCTGACGATAACCACCACGACGGAATCCACATTTACACTCAGGATAACGGCGGTGGCGGTGGAGGTGGCGGGTCGATAAATGGCTTGAGCATTTACAATAATCTGTTCGACGGCTCGTGGGGCGCGCATTTCACGTCGCAGATCTACTGCCAGGCCGGGGCTAACCAGGGCGGACCTCCTGCCGTCAGCGGTGTTCTTGAAAATGTAAGTATATTCAACAACCTCTTTCTAATGCCAAACGCGATTGCGTCCGGCAACGGCTTAATGACGTGCGATGGATTTACGAGCGGTGTGAACAGTGTTGTCAACAACACTTTCGTCGGTAATCCCAATCAGTCTGGCATGTATTGCGTCCAGCTAAACGACGACGTGAATTTCACGTTTCAGAATAACCTGATGGTCGGTTGCGGGGTCGGTGTTTACATTTACAGCCGCGGAAACTATGGTGGTCCTCCATCCTTCCTGGCAATGGACCACAACGTCTACGAAAACGTTCCGAAGTGGGAGTTTGGAGCGCCCACCACGCCCCAAGGTTCGTTCAGCTCTTGGCAAAGTACTTGCGGAGCCTATTTCGCCAACTGCGACGCGAGTGCTCTCGGTTCGTTCTCACAATCGGCGGTTGACGTAAATACCAGCACGGGCGTTCCGAACGCAAGCTCGTCAGTGCTCGGCGCTGGTGTAGCTCTTTCAGCTCTCAACATTACGGCGCTCGATAGCGACACGAGCGCAGGCAATACGCGCTCGCCAAGTTCGCGCACTGCTCCATGGTCGGTGGGCGCCTATACAGGCGGGACGAGCAGTTCTCAGCCTTCGCCGCCGTCAGGCTTAGTTGCGACAGTGAATTAGACCGTGAGAACTCCTCAAATCGCGTTTGCTCGCCGCAGTCGTGCGTTTGAGCTCCTCTTGTTAATAGAGGGTAATCTACACAGCCGAAAAAATCAGATCGTCCTCACTCGCGAACCTTTGTAAGATCTCACCGTTAGATTGATCGGGGTTTCCCATATTCAGTCCAGTCGCTTGCATGTTTAAAACTATCAAAATTCTGGTAATAGCTCTTCTTGGAGTTGGAGCCTAATCTTGGAAACAGCGACCATCGCGAAACCATTACCCGATCAGGCGACGACCCGGCATTTGACTGCCTCCATAGGGAAGAATACTCTCTTCGGCATTGTAGCTAGTTTTGCCCAGGTAGCCACGAGACTCGTCACCGTCCCGATCATCATCGCGCATTTGGGTCTCGGGGGGTACGGCATTTGGTCAATCATCATGAATGCCGCCGCGTATATGCGCTTCGGGAGCGCCGGAATCAAATCGGCATTTCAAAAATACGTCGCCGAGGCGACAGGCAACGGTGATTATTTAAACGCGAACAGGCTCCTAAGCACCGGCACTGCCGTGATGGTAGTTCTCTCGGTTATCGGCCTCATACCAATCGCGTTCTTCTCCAGAACGCTGGCCAAAGCCGCCGGCGTTCCTCCTGAATTTCTTCATGCTTCCGCGTGGGCAATTTCCATGCTGGCCCTATTCATGATTTTTGCAAATGGGGGGGCTGCATACGATGCGGCAGTGCTCGGCGGTCATCGCATCGACTTAGCCAGAAAGTTCAATACCGTCCTCTGCGTCGCTGAAGCGGTGGCCATCATTATTCTGCTCCGTTTCGGGTTCGGCTTGATTGCTATGACAGCGGTCATGACGCTGTCAGAGCTGGTTTTTATAACTTCCTGCTATGTTGCTTCGCATCGTGTGGTGCCATTAATTCGGTTGTCCCCAAAGTACGTGACGAAAAGTGTTCTTCCCGAACTCGTCCGATTTGCCGGCAGTTACCAGCTCATGAACATCATGCAAGTAATTTATGGCGCAATCGTGCCCATTGCGATCTTGCGGGCCTATGGTGCCAGCGCAGCGGGAATCTTCGCATTGGGAACTCGACTGGTGTCCCCCGTTACGATGTGCATTTACGCATTTCTGCTCCCTATTCTGTCCGGCGGAACTATGGTATTTGCCTCGGGCTCGGTTGAAAAAATGCGCGTCCTGCTGGCCAAGTCCTTTAAAGTTACTCTGTTAATGACGCTACTTCCATTGGGCCTTATCTGCGCTTTTGGGAGCACCTTGATTCTGGCTTGGACCGGACAGGCCGATCCACACATACCCGCTACCTTGTGGCTAGTATCCGCGGCGGTCCTGTTCCAAGCTTTCTCCTTGCTCGGATTAGTCCTATACCGCGCTTCGGGCAAGGCATTGATGGACATGCTTCGAGAAGTTTTGCGAATTGTAATTATTCTTATAACCGCAGCTTTTGCCGCCAAGCTGGGTTTCTACGGCGTATTAGCTGGAATGGCGGTGGCCGAGCTAGTTAGCATGATCTTCATGTTGGTTGCGCTCAAGAAGACGTATCCTATTTTTGAAGCAAAGGCACTCATCCCGGAGATTTTGAGATTGACTGCGGCAACATTCGGAATCGTCTTTGTCGGAGTCCTCGTTGGCCATATATCGTTCGTTCCGGCGTCCAACGCACGCATATTCGCTGTTTGGAGGATGGGCGCGGTTATTCTGGCAATCCTTATTTCTGCATATCCGATATTGTTTTTGACGGGATCGGTCTCGAAATCCGAAGTGCGCTCGATTCTAGGCGTCTTTAGGAAGAATCCCGCGTCGAGCTGAATTTCTCGCGATTGGGTGCAGTATTCTTGTCGAATTAGCCGCCGCACAACCAGCAACTCCGGATGAATACCGGCAATGCGTATTACAATCGATTGGTGCAGTGAGATGATCGCGCAGCACCAACCGAACGATCGCTCCGAGATTCTTAATCGCTGTCGGTCGCAAAGAGAGCCTGGAGTCGTAGTAAATGCCAATCAATAATTTCCACTTCGGCGGAGGAGCCAGCGAAACCACACTGGGGCCTTTCGTCTTGGTCGCTATGCTTCTGACGGTCGCGCTGATACTCCTGCTGCCGCGGAAGTACATAATTGTTCCCCTGATGATCGGAACGTTTTTGTGTCCTGCGGGACAAACGTTGGTCATCGGAGGACTTCATGTATTTGTCACTCGGATTCTTATCCTAGCCGGCTTGGTTCGCTTGATTAAATCCAAACCTTCGACCTCTCCGCTCCTGGCTGGTGGATTTAACTCTCTCGACAAGGTCTTCCTGCTTTGGGCTATTTTCCGAACCGTCGCTTTTGTACTCACCTATCTGCAGGCAGGAGCCGTAATCAATCAAGGCGGTTTTCTATGGGATGTGATCGGCGGCTACTTTCTTTTACGATTCCTTCTTCGAGACGATGAAGACATCAATAGAGTTTTCAAGACGTTTGCAATGATTTGCGCCGTGCTCGCGGTCACCATGGTTTACGAAAGGATAAATGGAGTTAATTTGTATGGAATCATCGCCGGCGTTCGAATCATCCCGGAAACCCGAAACGGAAGTATTCGGGCCCAAGGTCCGTTTGAACACGCACTTTTAGCGGGTACATTTGCCGCCACCCTACTGCCATTTTTCTTTTGGTTGTGGAACAGTGGAAGATCAAAGATATTAGGCTTAATAGGAATCCTGGCTTCCAGCATTGTCCCGTTCACTACCGCATGCAGCACGCCAATCATGGCGTACGGAGCCGCCGCTTTTGCAATATGCTTTTGGCCTTTACGCAAACAGATGCGCGCGGTCCGCTGGGGAATCGTTTTCGGATTGGTAGCGTTGCAGCTCACTATGAAGGCCAACTTTTGGTGGGCAATTCAACATCTCGACTTGATTGGAGGTTCTTCGGGCTGGCACCGCGCCGAACTGATCGATGTCTTTTTTAAGCATTTTTTTGATTGGTGGATTATCGGGACTAAGGACAATGCAACTTGGGGCCACATGACTTGGGATCTATGCAACCAATTCGTCGCCGAGGGCGAAGTGGGTGGTTTGGTGACATTTGTTTGTTTCATTGCAATAATTTGCATAGCCTTTGCAAAGCTTGGAACTGCCAGGAAAACCGTCGAGGGAGACAAGCAGCAAGAGTGGTATTTCTGGATTTTTGGCGCTGCTCTTTTCTCTCACATCGTTGCCTATTTTGGCGTCAGTTACTTCGATCAGACGAGATTTTCGTGGTTCATTCTGCTCGCTGCTATATCATGCGCCACGGCTCCAGTGTTGGCTATGGCAGTTGCTCCAGAGCAGCCTCCCAAGTTTAGTTTTCCCAATTCACGCTTCGCGTATCCCGCTGTGCCATCGACTTCGAGCTCTGTTCGTCCGCAGCCCCAGATCAACAGGCAGTTCAAGGCCCGAGTTCGTTGATTGAATGCAACCCTTGCAACCGAAACAAAGAAAGACGCCAACAAGTTCCGTTAGATTTGACCGTAAATGTCTCCCGACTTTCAGTGCCTTGGTAACTCTTAGCTAAAGTGAGGTTGACGTGTGCGGTATTTGCGGAAAGCTGATGTTCGATCGGCAGGCGAACGTGTCTCCCGCGTTGGTGAAAGCCATGGCAGACGCAATACGCCATCGCGGGCCGGACGACGATGGATATTACGTCCGTGGGCAGATCGGCCTCGGATTTCGCCGGCTTTCAATCATTGATCTGAATACCGGGCACCAGCCCATTTCCAACGAGGATGGGTCTGCGTGGGTCGTATTCAACGGCGAGATCTACAACTATCAAGAACTGCGCGAATACTTACTGTCGAAAGGGCATATCCTAAAAACGAAAACCGACACGGAAGTAATCGTGCATCTGTACGAAGAGTTAGGTGAACGTTGCGTCGAGAAGCTACGAGGTATGTTTGCGTTCGCCGTGTGGGACGAGCGCCAGAAGCTCCTCTTTCTGGCAAGAGATCGGGTAGGAATTAAACCTCTTTATTACTTCCTGTCGGATTCCTGCCTGATTTTCGCTTCCGAGATCAAGGCCATTCTGGTCGATCCGGAAGTGAAGGCTGAAGTCGTGCCAGGCATGATCGACAGATTTCTAACCTTCAATTATCTACCGGGACAGGAAACGCTTCTCAGGGGTGTATGTAAGCTTCCTCCAGGTCACTCAATGGTCGTACGCGAAGGAAAACAGACAATTCGACAGTACTGGGATCTCAGTTTCTCCGAGTCGGAAATCAGCTTGCACCAAGCAGAGTCCGAGCTCTTGGCGCTGCTCGAAGAATCGGTCCGGCTGCACATGATCAGCGACGTGCCCGTAGGATTTCTTTTGAGCGGCGGAGTCGACTCCACGGCGATGCTTGGCTTCGCGGTAGGGAAGACGGATCGCGAACTCAGCAGTTTCACCATTGGATTTTCTGACGCTGGCATAACCGACGAGCGACCCTATGCAAAATTGGCAGCGCAGAAGTATGGCACCAAACACCATGAAATGACGATCGACTCCAAGGACTTCGCGGATTTTTTGCCTCGTTACGTGTCGCACATGGAAGAACCCGTTTGTGAACCGCCCGCCGTGGCATTGTATTACGTATCGAAACTCGCAAAAGACTTTGTGAAGGTTTTGATTTCCGGTGAAGGTGGCGACGAGGCGTTCGCTGGATATTCAAACTACAGGAACATGCTGTGGATGGAGCGGTTGAAGAGTATATCGAAGCCGCTTAACCGAGCCCTCTGTTCAGGTGTTGCCACTGTTGGACGGACGTTAAAATCTCGGAAACTCTTGAGATATGCTCCATTGTGTAACATTCCTCTGGAGCAATATTATTACAGCCGTACTTCTGGCCCGTTCCATTTCTTCAACCAACACAGCGCTTCCATATACTCTAGCGCCTTCGCCCATTCTGTTAACAAGCAGCAATCCTTAGGCGTGCTCGTCGACTTATTCCAACATACGACCGGAAATAATGCTTTAAGCAAGATGCTTTACGTCGATACCAAAACTTGGCTTCCCGATGACCTTCTGATTAAAGCCGACAAGATGACCATGGCTAACTCCATCGAGCTTCGCGTGCCCCTGCTCGATCACAAGTTAATGGAATTTGCGGCATCTTTGCCTGTTGATTTTAAAGTTCACGGCGCGACAACCAAATACATTCTGAAAAAAACATTGCAGGGCCGCGTTCCCCGAGAAATCCTGAATCGGAAGAAAACAGGCTTCCCGGTTCCTTACGAGGCTTGGCTACGGTCGGATCTGAGCGGCTGGGTCCACGACATACTGCTGGACCGGGAAACCTTAGCAAGGGGGTATTTTCAACGGATAGGCGTCGAGAACCTCTTGTCGGAGAATGCGCGTTTTGGCGTTCATTCGAAAGAAATCTTCGATTTAGTGGTATTGGAACTGTGGCATAGAGAGTTCATCGGTAAAGCAGAGACTTCGTTACATCAAGCTCCACTGGATGCAGCTGCCGTCTCCTAAGCAACTCGTCTCGACGCTGATCACGAAACTCGTCACTTGTTCATCTCTAAGACATATTTAGCGTAATAGATTTGGACGTTCATTCAGAATCGTAGAAACTGGAAAGCCGATGAACAAAAAACACGAACGCGTTCGAGTGTTGTACAGCTTCCCGCACAAACTCGGTGCGGACCGAATTTGCTATACCGCGTGGCAGCAGGTCAATGGACTTGCGGCGGCTGGAGCGGACCTCTTGGTTTATCCTGGGGTTCTTTCGCGGCCGGTTCCCGAGGGTGTCGAAGTTTCTCCTACACTTGCTTTGGGCAAGTTGCGGGTTTCTTACAAGCTTCTTGGCGCCATGCGCGCTTGCGCGCTCCACGATTCGATCGTGTCCCGTCGTCTTGAAAAGATGGCCGGTCAAATCGATATCGTTCATACTTGGCCGATAGCGGCTAAAGAGACGCTTAAAACCGCCGCGAGGCTGGGGATTCCCACGGTGTTAGAGAGGCCAAACGCCCATACGCGGTTTGCCTATGAAGTAGTGCAAAAAGAATGCGACCGCCTCGGGGTGAGTTTACCTCCCGGCCATGAGCATGCCTACAACACGGAAATTCTCAGCAAAGAAGAGGAAGAGTATCGTCTGGCGTACCGCCTTCTGTGCCCTTCGGAATTTACGGTACAAACTTTTCTGGACTACGGCGTCCCGCGTGAAAAGCTCGTTCGACATATTTACGGTTTTGACGAAAAGGTGTATTACCCTACCCTCGTGCCGCGCAAAAAGAAGGCCGGACTTACCATGCTGTTCGTCGGCGTCTGCGCCGTAAGAAAGGGTCTTCATTTCGCCTTGGAAGCTTGGCTGAAATCACCCGCTCATCGGGACGGGACGTTCCTTATTGCGGGGGAATTTCTTCCTGCCTATCAAGAAAAACTCTCCGCAATGCTTTTGCATCCAAGTGTGCGTGTACTCGGACATCGCAAAGACGTGCCAGAACTGATGCGCCAAAGCGATATTCTAATTCTTCCTAGTATTGAGGAGGGATTCGGTCTGGTTTGTACGGAAGCGATGGGCAGTGGCTGCGTTCCGCTGGTTTCCGAGGCCTGTACCGATCTATGCAAACACATGGAGAATTCGCTCGTTCATCGCCCCGGCGATGTCGAGACACTCACAGAACAAATCACTCTGTTACATCAAGACCGTTCACTTCTTGAAAGATTGCGTACCGCCTCGCTTCGTGTGGCTCCCGAGCTTACCTGGACCGTCGCGGGGGAGATGCTTCTGGATGTTTATCGTGACGTCATTGAAGCAAAATCGAGAGAAGGCGTTCGAACGCTCGCAACTGTCCACGACGGTGCCCATTGATGCTCGAACCGGACCTAAGACAGGCACGGCTCAGAGCGCAGAGCGACGATTTGATATGGGCTTAACGATCCTAGAATGAAAGTTTGCGAATTCAATCCGCTTCAGGATCCTCGTTGGGAGAATCTCGTCGAAAGGCATCCAGACGCTTCGATTTTTCACAGCACAGCGTGGTTGGAAGCTCTGCACCGGACCTACGGTTACGACCCTGTTGTTTACACGACTTCAGCTCCGGGCCAAGAGCTTGGGAACGGCTTGGTTTTCTGCCGCGTGAAGAGCTGGCTCACGGGCTACCGCTTGGTTTCGGTGCCCTTTTCGGACCATTGCCAGCCCTTGCTGGACAGTCCTGAGAGCTTCAATGCCTTACTTTCTTGGCTGGAGAGCTCTCGGAAGCAAGAGAAATGTAAGTATATCGAGTTGCGGCCATTGTGGGCGGATAGTCTGCCTTTAGGGACTGCCGGGAATAACGCCAAGACCGAATCCTATTCTCTGCAGATGCTTGACCTGCGGCCCGATCTCGATAGCTTATTCCGCGCCTTTCATAAGAGTTGTGTTCAACGCAAGATCCATCGCGCCGAGCGTGAACAATTGGTGTACGAAGAAGGACGCTCTGAAGATTTGCTCAATAAGTTTTATCACTTGCTCATCATAACTCGACGCCGCCATGGTCTTCCTCCTCAACCAAGGATTTGGTTTCAAAATCTTATTCAATCTCTTGGAGAAAATATCTCCATTCGCGTGGCTTCGAAGGACGGCCAACCCGTCGCTAGTATCCTGACGCTGTTTCACAAGACATCGCTTGTCTATAAGTACGGCTGTTCCGATGCTCGCTTTCACAATTTGGGCGGAACCTTGCTAGTGTTTTGGAAGGCAATCCAAGATGGAAAACGACTCGGGGCCGTTGAGTACGATCTAGGCCGGTCGGAACTGGACAATCCAGGCCTCATCACCTTTAAGGAAAATTGGGGAGCAAGAAGTGTCCCTCTGAATTATTACCGGTTCCCGCCCCAGCACTCGCTGGCCTTCAATTCAGATTGGAAAACGCGCGTTATGAAGCAAGCATGCTCGCGAATGCCGGATGTATTTCTCACAACCACGGGCCGGCTTCTCTACCGCCACATCGGATAATCAGTGAGTTCGATCGAAAACAAGACGTCCTGCATGCAAAACTCATTTCTCGATTATTTTAGGTGCCCGGCGAAGTATGCAGACTTTTGCTCTCCCGACGGGCTTTCCGAGCAATCTGGTTTTTTCCAATTCGGCGAGGATGTGATCCTTTACGGACGTCTCAGCGAAGGCAAAATCGCGAAGATTGTTTCTGAACCTCTTGTGGATATGTTTCCACGCGTAAGAATTGAGGAGAACCGCTGTTTCTTACCGTTTGAACCAAACGTAGTCGCCGACAACTTGCGCTGTGAGCGTTACCGAACGCCGGTTCAACCAAATGGCAACGATTCGTTAGGCAAGTCGTTGGTCAGGAGCGCGTACTATGCGGTTCGGCCACTTCTGCCTGTAGCACTGCGGAAGTATTTGCAGCGCGCCGCCTTGCGCGGATGGGAACGGATTCCGTTTCCTCATTGGCCCGTCGATCAAACGGTCGACCGTCTTTTCGAAGAAATGCTACGTCTGGCTCTCCGAGCAAATGGTTTGGATCGCATTCCGTTCATTTGGTTTTGGCCAGATGACCATTCAAGTTGCGCAATCATGACTCACGATGTCGAAACCGCTGCTGGGCGCGATTTCTGCTCATCGTTAATGGACTTAAACGATGCCTACGGAATCAAATCTTCCTTCCAAGTGGTCCCGGAAGAACGCTACAGCGTGCCGCAGGAATATCTGCAACTTATTCGCGACCGTGGGTTTGAAGTTAATGTGCATGACCTGAATCATGATGGGAGTCTTTTCCGTGACCGCGACCAATTCCTAGATCGGGTGAAACGAATCAATGACTATGGCAAGAAGTTCAAAGCCCTCGGCTATCGCTCGGGCGTGCTCTACCGGAACCTGGATTGGTACGATGAATTCGATTTCTCTTACGACATGTCGGTGCCCAATGTGGGCCACTTGGATCCCCAGCCCGGCGGCTGTTGTACCAGCAAGCCTTATTTTATTGGAAAGATTCTCGAGATCCCGGTGACTGCCACGCAGGACTACACTCTCTTTCATATCTTTCAGCAGTACTCAACGGATCTTTGGAAGCAACAAATCGGGCTGATCCGTCAGCAGCATGGAATGGCCAGTTTTATAGTCCATCCGGATTATGTCATTGAGAAACGAGCGCGCGAGGTCTATGAGGAGCTCCTCGCACACCTGGCAGACCTTCGCAGCGCTTACCATATATGGCTACCCCTGCCGCGCGAGGTTAATTCCTGGTGGAGAATGAGGAGCGAAATGCAGCTGATCCAGGAAAATGGGGACTGGCGCGTAGAGGGCGCCGGTAAAGAACGAGCCCGAGTTGCTTTCGCGCGGGAGCAAGACGGAAATATTGTTTACGAAATTGAGTCGCGCAAAGAATCAGGTGTGCGCGCGTGACGGAACTGCGCCATGACAATCTGCCCGTGGAAATAGACGGGGGACCACTGTTGTCCGCCGATCAGCCAGAACTCGGCCGTGGAGCGTTGAGAAGTGTAACTGGAATGATGAAGGCGAGGCATGCATATTTCCTTGTTTTCATCCTGACAACTATCCTGGCCTCTTGGAAGACGTTCAGCAGTTTGATTGTTTTTTCTTTGCATCATGAATTCTCCTCTCACGTCATTCTGATTCCATTTATCTCTGCTTATCTTCTTTACACAGAAAGAAGCCGAATATTCCGGTCCATTCACACTTCGCTCCTTGTGGGCGGTGCGCTGGTGTTGGCGGCCCTGGGGGTGTATTGGTTGGCATTTCGTTACACCGCCTTCCAGGATCCGGTTAGTTATCTACCCGGAACGACACTGGCTCTTGTTGTTATGTGGATAGGTGGATTTTTCATTTGTTACGGCAACAAAGCAGGGCGCGCCGCCGCCTTTCCATTGCTGTTTCTCCTGCTGATGATTCCTTTGCCGGAAAATACTCTGCAGCAGACGATTTCGCTCCTTCAGAAAGGTTCGACGGAGCTTTCATTTCTCCTTTTCAAAGCTGTAGGCGTACCGGTTTTTCGCCAAGGGTTTATCCTTTCTCTGCCAAGCGTCCGAATTGAAGTCGCACAAGAGTGTAGCGGCATCCGTTCGAGCATCGCGCTCTTCATCACTTGTCTGCTCGCAGCCCATTTGTTTCTACGGACCGGATGGAAAATGGCCTTATTTGTCCTCCTAGCCCTTCCGTTGGCAATTGTCAAAAACGCGATCCGAATTGTGACGCTGACTCTTCTCAGCATCTATGTCGACCCTGGCTTCCTAAAAGGAAGTCTGCACCACGACGGCGGATTCGTATTTTTTCTTCTAACGCTCGTAATCCTCTCGCCTGTGCTTCTGCTATTGCAGAAATCGGAGCGCCACAAGCTATCGCGGCCTGCGAAAAACCAAACAGCGTCCGAGACGGGGTTGGCGTAGACCTGATGTACAGCGATATCAAGATCGATCGGGAAGTTTTCATATGACATGTGACGTTGTCATTTTAGGCGCCGGTCCTTATGGACTTGCTGCGGGTTCCCACTTGCGAGCGATAAAGGGCCTAGACGTCCGAGTTTTCGGCGATCCCATGTGGTTCTGGAAGAGCCAGATGCCAGCCGGCATGCTGCTCAGGTCTTCGTGGGAAGCGTCTCATCTGTCCGATCCGAATAAGGCTTTTACCCTGGACGCCTATCGCTTGCAAAACGGTAATTACATGGCTTCCCCGATCTCGCTGGAAAAATTTGTCGATTACGGCTTGTGGTTTCAGCAACGGGCCCTCCCTGATCTCGATCGGCGGAAGATCCGGAGCATCCAATTGGGTGCTGGCGGATTTCGCCTGTCTCTCGAGGATGGGGAAGAATTTCAATCGAAGCGCGTCGTCATTGCGGCTGGAATCCACGCATTTGCCTGGCGCCCGCCCGTTTTTTCAATGTTGCCCTCATCTCTGGTCTCGCACACTTCTGAACATCCGGATTTGAGCCGTTTTGCCGGCAAACGAATCGCTGTCATCGGCGGCGGGCAAAGCGCATTGGAGTCCGCAGCACTGTTGCACGAGGCTGGCGCGGATGTGGAAGTCATTATTCGCGCCTCGCAGCTTAAATGGCTCGGGTGGAAGCACCGCATTCAAAGCCTGGGGCCAATTTCGAAGATATTCTATTCTTGGACAGACGTAGGGCCGGCAGGCATCAGCCGTATCGTGTCCTCTCCTGATTTGTTGAAACGTCTGCCACGCGAGCTTCAAACCCGGTTGCGTAAGCGTTCGATACGCCCGGCAGGGGCTAGTTGGCTTCCCGCGCGCTTGGCCAAAGTTCCTCTCACCACCGGAAGGTCGGTTGTTTCCGCAGCTCAGCTGGGCGAAAGCCTTCGACTCAAGTTGGACGACGGAAGCGAGCGATCAATTGATCACCTACTGCTGGGGACTGGTTACCGCGTGGATGTTACTCGCTACGATTTTCTTGCAGCCGACATCGTGGCAGGCCTTCGCCAGTCCGACGGTTTTCCAGACCTGGGACCCGGTTTTGAAAGTTCTGTGCCGGGCTTGCACTTTCTGGGCGCCCCCGCTGGATGGAGCTACGGGCCACTAATGTACTTCGTGTCAGGAACCAAGTACGCGGCAACCACTCTTTCGCGCCATATAAGCGGCAAGTATCGATCTTGATGGCGACCATGGAAAATGAATGAGTTCGTTTTCTGATCTCACTAAATTGCGCCAGCGGAAACGCGCGCCCGGCGAGCTGCCTGGCGCAGTCGTAATCGGCGGTGACTATCAAGGGCTAGGAATCGTGCGGAGCCTGGGCCGGCACGGTGTGCCGATCTGCGTCCTGGATGACGAGCACTCCATCTCCCGCTTTTCTCGCTACGCAACATTCGGAGTGCGCGTCCCGGATCTGCGGAATGGTGACAGTGTGGTTGATACGCTCTTTGAATTGGGACGCCGTTTGGATCTTCAGGGCTGGGTGATCTTTCCTACTCGGGACGAACTGGTTGCCTCGATTTCACGTCATAAAGCCGCGTTGTCGGAGTTCTATCGTGTTCCAACTCCTGACTGGAACACGGTTCAATGGATGTGGGATAAACGCAGCACCTATCACCTTGCAAAGGAATTGAATATTCCAATTCCTAAAACTTGGTTTCCCGCCAATACGGACGATCTCGACAAAATCGACATGTCGTTCCCGCTGGCCTTGAAACCCGCGATTAAGGAACATTTCTTTTACGCCACTAAAGCCAAGGCTTGGCGTGCGGAAAATCCAAAAGAGCTATGCGAGCTCTATAAGCGTGCTAGCGCAATTGCAGGGGAGGGAGAGATTATTCTCCAGGACGTGATCCCCGGTGATGGCGGGCATCAGTTTGCCTATTGTGCGTTTTTCAAGGGCGGCAAGGCGCTTGGCAGCATGGTCACCAGAAGGTGGCGGCAACATCCTCATGAATTTGGACGCGCGAGTACCTATGTCGAAACAATCGAGATGCCGGCTCTCGAGTCCTTGGCCCAAAGATTTCTCCAGGCTATAAACTATTACGGATTAGTTGAGATCGAATTCAAACTCGATCCTCGCGACGGGCAATTCAAACTCCTCGACGTGAATCCGCGGACCTGGGGCTATCACTCCCTTGGACCGCAGGCCGGAGTCGATTTTCCGCACCTTCTTTACGAGGACCAACTGGGAGAAGAGGTCGCACCCTGCCGGGGCAGACCTGGGGTGTCTTGGATTCGTTTGCTGACGGATCTTCCCACTGGAATTAATGATGTTCTACGAAAGCGGTTGACCTGGCGGGCCTACGCCCAATCGCTCCGAGACTGCCATACGGACGCGGTGTTCAATCGAAAGGATCCGCTCCCGGCAATCGCAGAATGTCTTTTGCTCCCGTATCTGCTTTTGAAGCGCGGCTTTTAGTGCTTTCTTGCACTTCGCCCGCGGAGCAACTTTGCTAAATTATTCAGAAGCACTTGTCACGGTGCCCAATCCCAGTAACTGGCTCGCCAACCTTTTCCTTCGCCCACTATGGCTCCTACATATTGCGAAGCCGGCTCGAAAGAACGCAGACTCCATCGTTCGGAGTCTGTACTGCACAGCCGCTCGGGCTCTCCCGGGGTCAGCGTTACATCGAAACTATCCAGAGGAATATGCAAGCCAGCACCGTGTGCCTTCACGTACGCTTCCTTGCGCGTCCAGCAAAGAAAAAATCCTTCGGCCGTCTTCTCCGGCGGAAGCGCGCGCAACTCCGCAAGTTCGCGAGAAGAGAAATAGCGTTCGGCTATACCGTCAGCAGCAAAGCGCGGTTGGATTAGTTCCAGATCAATACCCAGTTCTCGCTTCTCGGAAATTGCGAAAATGGCCAAGCCATGCGAATGCGAGAGATTGAATCTCACGGCAGCGGGCATATTTTTCGCCATCAAGGCCGGTTTCTTTTGCGCGCCATAGTTGAATTGCAATTCCGCAGGAGAAGATTGCGTATAGCTTGCCAGCAGTTGCCGCAGGATTCCTCTAGCGGCAACGAAGTGATCCCGATCGCGCGCAAAGTGAAACCGCTCCGACCGTACTTTCTCATCGGTCGAGAGCGTAGCCTCAAGCTGGCGCATCAAATCTGGTCCGCAATCCAGGAAAGCTCGCCAGACATGGATGTCTGGCTCGGAAAGTCGTGGCCGTCCGGATGCGGCGGACCATACTGTTGGCTCTAGCATGGCCAATAGTAACGGCTAGTTGCTGAGATTTGAAACACTCCATCAGCGCGGGGTTTCTAATCGAGGTAGTACGAAGAACTAATGATTTCAAACGGACGGCCTATTGTTCCTGCGCCATCCCCATTGTATTTTCCTATTTGTGGGGTCTGGAGCCGCCTGAACCGGCTATAACTCGTTTATTCGCAGCGATGTAGGAAAACTCCGGAAAATGGTCAGTTATTCGGGAAAATAGTGGAGGTAGCAGTCTAAGACTGGGAAAAGCCTTTCCACTTGATAGCCCTAGGAGGCATGGAACGACTGATCATCTTAGGTGTAAGTGCTTCGAATATAGCGTGTTAGAGTCAGTTTTATGTGGCACCTTACTTGCACATCCGTACGTAGGATACCTTACGAACGCGATGAGAAGTTCTACCCGAGAGACATGACGAACGGCGAATATTACCTAAAACCCAATGTGATGATCGAGCCGCTCGTCGACGGGTGGTACGCCTGGGCGCATCTGATTCCGCCCGCGACCACCGCTCGGAATCTCACCGAGCGTCACCTCAAGATCATGGATTCTTATATCGATTCGCCCGAATCCCACCAGGCGGCGGTGAAGAATCCCGCATTGCTGGGCGGTCCATTCATGGATTTCGATCGCGATCGCGTGCAAGACGTAAAGCAGCTTCGCGAGCGAACGCTTACCGAGCGAAGCCACCTGATCAGCTTGTCTCGGGCCATCGAACAACTTGACGAGCTCCTTCGCAAAAAAGCGGACGGGCACAGCCTCGAATCTCTGTATGCAGAAGTGCCCGCTTGCCTGCAGGGATATGTCGAACTGGTTTACGATCTCAACAATCATCCGTCGTTCCGGCTGATCGAGCCACTTTTGTACAAAAGCCCGTTTTACGATAGTTCGCTGCAGAGCCTTATGCTTTCGGAAATCTCCGGCGACGACCGTCCGTTTGTCCTGAGCACGCCGCGAATCGATACCGGGAACGCGCTGCATCTACAGATTCCCTTTGCCAGCGAACAGATTGAAAAACTATTCCGCATGAAGAACGAGCCGTCATCTTTAGACAGCATCCGCAGCGCTCTGAATCTGAATGACGCAGACGCGGAACGATTTCGCTCCCTGGTGACTACCGAAAAGCCGCGGCCATACGCGAAATATGAAGGAGAGGGCGCGCGCTGGCGTTACTTTGGACACGCCTGCATTCTGCTGGAGACCCGCGGAGTGAGCGTGTTGATGGATCCGGTCTTGAGCTACACGTATGAAAGCGACGTCTCGCGCTACACCTACGAGGATCTTCCCGAAGTAATCGACTACGCCCTGATCACGCACAATCATCAGGACCACATTTTGTTCGAAACCCTGCTGCAGCTTCGTCACCGCATCCGCAATATCGTGGTGCCAAGGAACGGCGGCGGCGCGCTGCAGGATCCATCACTCAAGCTCCTGCTGAAGCAGTGCGGCTTCAAGAACGTGATCGAAATTTCGGAAATGGAAGAAATTGCTTTCGATCGGGGCTCCATCACTGCTATCCCCTTTCTAGGCGAACATGGCGACCTGAACGTGCAGACAAAATCCGCTTACTTGCTGCGTGTAGATGAACACACGCTACTGTTCGCGGCCGACTCCTGCAATATCGCTCCGAAGATGTACGAGCATATTCATCGTGACATCGGCGACGTAGACGCCTTTTTTGTGGGAATGGAATGCGACGGCGCGCCAGTTTCCTGGATCTACGGCCCGTTGCTGACGCAGCGCCTCGAACGCCCGAAAGACCACTCGCGCAGGCTTGCGGGATCGAACTACGAACGTGCTCTGGCCATCGTCGAGCAGCTCCATTGCAAGGAAGTGTATGTCTACGCGATGGGACAGGAACCCTGGCTCAATCACGTGATGAGCATCAAGTACACGGACAAATCGAATCCCATTATTCAATCGAATCGCCTGATCGAGACTTGCCGGTGCCGCGGAATGATCGCCGAGCGGCTTTTTGGCGAGAAGGAGATCCTTCTGTCATAAGCCATCCGGCATTCTGGAATGGCAGAAGTCGTTGCACATGACCACTGGCTTTCACAATTCGGCGAGCATTGCACATCCGGAGACGCAACGCGTCAAGGTGATGCCTGAACCGATGCGAAGCTGGAATGAAACTCGCACGGAATATCCGCGCGAGAAAACTGTTGCGAAGCTTTTTGAAGAAGTCGTCTCAGCTTATCCGGACGCGATTGCCGTTGAGTTTGGCTGCAAACAGCTCACCTACACCCAGCTAAACGGTAGCGCGAATAAACTCGCGCGGCGCTTGCAGCAAGCCGGCGTTGGCCCGGAAATATTGGTCGGCTGCTGCATCGATCGCTCGCTCGAACTTATTGTTGCTCTACTAGCGATACTCAAAGCGGGCGGCGCTTACGTGCCGCTGGATCCTTCCTATCCAAAAGAGCGGTTTGACTGGCTGCTTGCAGATACGCGCACTCCTGTGATGCTCACTCAGAAGTCGCTAGCGTCGACTGTTTCACACGGGGCCAATGTCCGCTCGATTTTTGTGGATGGATTGCTTACGGATTCCGACGCGCTCACCGCGGACGACTCTAACCTCGAGAACCTCGCGGGGCCGGCCAGTCTCGCGTACGTCATGTACACCTCGGGTTCTACCGGACGTCCGAAAGGCGTGATGGTCGAGAACCGCGCAATTGTTCGCTTGGTTCGTAATACAACGTTTTGCCGCATGGGACCGAACGAAACATTTCTGCAGTTCGCCCCGATTTCTTTCGACGCAGCGACGCTTGAAATTTGGGGGCCTCTGCTCAATGGCGGCCGGCTCGTGGTGATGCCGCCTCACGCTGCTTCTCTCGAAGATCTCGACCGGACCATTCGGGACCACGGGGTCACAACTTTATGGCTCACGGCAGGGTTATTCAATTTGATGGTCGATCAACGCCTGGAAGGTTTGCGCCCCATCCGTCAGCTTTTGGCTGGTGGCGATGTCTTGTCCCCACCGCACGTTCGAAAAGTTTTGGAGAATCTGCCGAACTGCACTTTGATTAATGGCTATGGTCCGACCGAGAACACCACATTCACTTGCTGCCATTCAATGCGGCCGGCAGATCGTATCAACGGATCGATTCCTATCGGGCGGCCCATTTCCAATACACAAGCTTACATCCTTGACGAGCAGTTAAATCCTGTTGCGCCCGGGATCGTTGGGGAATTGTATGCGGCGGGCGATGGTGTGGCCCGCGGTTACTGGAACGACCCAGAAGCGACTGCTCAGAAATTCCTATTGAATCCTTTTGTGTCGCAACCAAGCGCGCGCATGTATCGAACCGGCGATCTTGCCCGCTGGCGCGATGATGGCGTCATTGACTTTCTCGGCCGCAGCGATGATCAGCTGAAAATTCTTGGCTACCGCATCGAGCCCGGCGAGATCGAGTCCGCCTTGCAGACGCACAAGAGCTTGAAACAAATCTACGTAACGTCGCATGCGGACGAACTCGGTGCCAAGCGCCTCGTCGCCTATTACGTAACGGTTGGCGATGCAAGCGTTTCTGCGCTGGACCTGAAAAAATTCCTGGCGGGCAAGGTTCCGCAATTTATGATTCCTGCGGCATTCCTCCAACTGGCAGCGTTGCCGCTTTCCCCGAATGGAAAAGTCGACCGTAAGGCTCTGCCGGCGCCCGTGATTAGCTCCTCAACGGCCACTCAAACCTCGACCGAGCTCGAACGGTCCATCTCGGAACTGTGGCAGCGCATTTTGCGTGTCGAGCGCATAGGACTCGACGATAATTTCTTCGATCTGGGCGGTGATTCGCTGCTGCTGGTAGCCGTGCACTCGAATTTACAGAAGACTTTGCAGATCGAAATTCCGGTAACCGATTTGTTTCAGTTCACTACTATTCGCACCCTCGCCTCGCATTTAGGTGAAAAACAATCGACCCGGCCTTCGTTCTCGGAAGCGGAACATCGGGCGCAGAAGCAGCGCGAGGCTTTCGAACGCCAGCGCGAGCTTCGTGCCGGAGTACATCGTGAACTCTAACGAATCCAAAGGCCCGCTCTTCGACGGAGTCGCGATCATCGGCATGGCCGGGCGTTTTCCGGGAGCGCGAAGCGTTGCTGAATTCTGGCGCAATCAGCTCGACGGCGTCGAAGCGATCTCGCAATTCAGCATCGAGGATCTGGAAATTCCCGACGCCGCACGCGTGGCGCAAGACTCCAGCTATGTCCGCGCTCGCTCGATACTGGACGACGTGGATTTATTCGACGCCGAATTCTTCGGCATCTACCCGCGCGAAGCCGAATTGATGGATCCGCAGCAGCGACTCTTCCTGGAAAGCTGCTGGGTAGCTTTCGAAGACGCTGGCTACGATCCATTTACGTTTCCGGGTGCGGTCGGCGTCTACGCCGGCAGCAGTACTAGCACATATTTTCTTTCCCGCTTGTGCACGAATCCCGGCTTCATAGATCGCTTTACTGGCGGCTATCAGGTCGGAAATTATCCCGAGATGATGGGCAACAATCTCGACTTCCTCTCCACCCGAGTTTCTTACAAATTCAATCTGCGTGGGCCCAGCTTCACCATGCAAGCCGGTTGCTCCACGTCGCTACTCGCGGTCACTCAAGCTTGCCAATCGCTGCTTACCTACCAAAGCGACATGGCGCTCGCCGGCGGCACTTCCATCACTTTTCCGCAAAAGCGCGGCTCCTACTATCAGGACGGCGGCATGGTTTCGCCGGACGGTCACTGCCGCACATTCGATGCCGATGCGCAGGGAACTGTTTTCGGCAGTGGCGTTGCGGTTGTGTTGCTGAAGCGGCTGGAAGATGCGGTGCGCGAGGGAGATCAAATTTACGCCGTTATTCGCGGCTTTGCCGCCAACAATGATGGCTCCGCGAAAGTCGGCTACACGGCTCCCAGCGTGGAAGGCCAGGCGCGCGTTATCGCACTCGCTCAGGAAGCTGCCGGTGTTAACCCGGAAACCGTCGGATATATCGAAGCGCACGGCACGGGTACTCCTCTCGGAGATCCGATTGAACTGACCGCACTCACGCAAGCGTTTCGCGCGCATACGGCCGGAAAACAGTTCTGCGCAATCGGCACTGCAAAAACAAATGTCGGCCACCTGGATATAGCCGCGGGCGTCACCGGTCTGATCCACGCCTCGCACGTCGTTCGCCACGGGGTCTTCCCGCCGACGCTCCATTTTCGCAAGCCGAATCCGCAATTTGATCTTGAAAATAGCCCGTTCTATGTGAACTCCGGAAGGACGGACTGGACATCCGGAAAAACTCCGCGCCGCGCGGGCGTCAGCGCGTTTGGCGTGGGTGGCACCAACGCGCATATCGTCCTCGAACAAGCGCCGGAAAGAGTCTCCGAACCCTCAAAGCGGCCAGCGCAGCTTTTGGTGCTCTCCGCACGCACCGAGTCAGCGCTTAATTCCGCCGCCGCAAACCTTGCGGAACATTTCAGATCTCATCCCGACTTGAATTTGGCTGATGCAGCCTGGACGCTCCAGACTGGCCGCCGAGCGTTTTCGTGCCGCCGCGCCGTAGTTGCACACGATACGACAGAAGCAATTGCTGCTCTCTCGCAACCGAACCGCAAGGGATCCCAAACCCGTCTGCGCACAAGAGAAAACGCTGAAATTTATTTCTTATTCCCGGGCCAGGGCTCGCAACACGCGAACATGGCGCGCGAAATCTATGAAACCGAGCCGGTGTTTCGTGCCGCTGTCGATCGTTGCGCGAAGATCCTGCTTCCACATCTCGAACTCGACCTACGCACTCTGCTCTATCCTCCGCACGGCATGTCGGAAGAAGCCCAGCGGCGCGTCACCGACACGATCATCGCGCAGCCCGCGATTTTCACTGTTGAATACGCACTTGCGCAATTGTGGATGAGCTGGGGAATCCGCCCGGCAGCCATGCTCGGCCATAGCATTGGTGAATTTGTGGCGGCTTGCCTCGCTGGTGTGTTCTCGCTCGAAGATGCGCTCGCACTCGTGGCTACCCGCGGGAAAATGATGCAGGCCGTGCCTCCCGGTGGAATGCTTTCAGTGCGCCTGCCGGAATCAGAAATTCGGTCGCGCATCAATGGTAGCGGCAATCTATCGGTTGCAGCCGTGAATTCTCCTTCGCTGTGCGTCGTGGCCGGGCCATTCGAAGCCCTGGAAAAATTGGAGCTAGATCTCGGTCGCGAAGGAATCGCTTGCCGCCGCCTGGTGACTTCACACGCATTTCATTCGGCGATGATGGACGCTCTCATTGAGCCGTTCACCGCGCGCGTGGCGCAAGTGAATCTCCGTCCACCGCAAATTCCATACATTTCCGGTGTCACCGGGACATGGGTCACCGACTCCGAAGCCACCGATCCTGCCTATTGGGCACGCCATTTCCGCCAAGCCGTTCAGTTCTCCGCTGGAGTCACGGAACTTCGCAAAAACTCCAACGCGATTCTCTTGGAAGTGGGTCCGGGCAATGTGTTGAGCACCCTGTCCCGGCAGCACACCGGGACTTCATCGGAACAAATGATCGCCACCTCCTTGCCGGGCGCTGACTCGGGAGAAAGTGATGCTGCCGCTCTGCGGACTGCCCTCGGCGCGGTCTGGCTCGCGGGCGCGCAGCCGAATTGGGCGTCGCTGCACGGTGAAGAACACCGCCAGCGGATTTCGCTGCCTACGTATCCCTTCGAACGCAAGCGCTTCTGGCTGGAACCGGCGGCTCCGGAATTATCTGTCGCGCAGCATAGGGACCCATCTGTCGATCGAACATCCGATGTTCAAACTCGGCCGATCGCTGCTGAGCCTTCCATTATGGAGGAAACAAAACCTGTGAACGTCACGACGCAACCCTCAGCCGCCGCGGTGAACGCTCCGAGCCGCGCAACCAAAATCCGCACCATTGTCGCGGAAATTTTCGAAGAACTCTCCGGTACGCAGATTTCGCAAGCCGATGCCGCTACCACGTTCCTCGAATTGGGATTCGACTCGCTGTTTTTGACGCAGGTGACTCAGTCACTGCACAGCAAGTTCGGCATGAAGGTCACTTTCCGGCAGCTTCTCGGCGACCAGTCAACGCTGGATTCCTTGGCTGACTACGTCGATGCCAAGCTCCCAGCAAACATTCTCGCCGAAACCGCTCCAGTTGCCGCGCGTCCGCAAGCAGCCCCAAATACCGATATGCCGAGTGTCACGCCAGACCCAGCCACAGCCCACGCTGTGAACAAGGACGCGATCTTGGGAGAGACTCCAATGGAACGTCTGCTGCGCGAACAGCGCCAGGCCATGAATGATCTGTTCGCCAAGCAACTTGACGCGGTTCGTTCCGCCTCCGGCATGTCAGCCTCCGCCCCGCCTTCATCCCACATCGCAGGGGCTGGCACGGTAACGACGTCGCCTGCAGCATCTTCGGTTCCTTTGCCTTCCAATGTGAGCAATGCGGTGGCGCATTTGCCCTCGAATGCAAGAGCAGAAAAGGAAGAATTCAAGCCGTTTGGACCTTACAAACCTCCACAGAAAGGTGCTTCCGGGGACCTCACCGATCGACAGAAAAAAGGTCTGCAAACGCTCGTCGATAAATATACGAAGCGCACCGCGAAGTCCAAAGCCATGACGCAGGAGTATCGTAAACCTCTTGCGGATCCGCGTGTCGTTTCAGGTTTTCGCGCGCTGTGGAAAGAAATGGTGTACCCGATTACCACCGTACGATCCAAAGGTTCGCGGTTGTGGGACCTGGACAATAACGAATACATCGACATCCTGAACGGTTTTGGCCCCATTATGCTCGGGCATCGTCCGGATTTCGTGGAGCAGGCAATCGCGAAGCAGCTTCACGAAGGCTTCGAAATCGGTCCCCAAACCCCTCTCGCATGCGAAGTAGCAAAAATGTTCTGCGATATGACCGGAAACGAGCGCATGACCTTCTGCAACACGGGCTCGGAAGCTGTCACTGCCGCTTTGCGTGTTGCACGCACCGTCACCGGCCGCAACAAGGTTGTGCTTTTTGCCGGGGCCTATCACGGCATGTTTGACGAAGTCCTCGTTAAAGGCTTCAAGAAGGGCGGCGTGCCGCAGTCCGCACCAGTCGCGCCGGGAATTCCGCGTGAAAAAGTGGCCAACGTTATCGTCCTCGATTATGGCACGCCGGAATCTCTCGAATGGATTCGGCAGAATGCAAACGATCTAGCCGCTGTGCTGGTCGAACCAGTGCAAAGCCGCCATCCCCATTTGCAGCCGCGCGAGTTTCTGCACGAGATTCGCAAGATCACTCAGGATTCCGGCGCCGCCTTGATTTTTGACGAAGTGGTCACCGGCTTCCGGGTTCATCAGGGAGGATGCCAGGCGCTGTTTGGCATTCGAGCCGACTTGGCAACCTATGGGAAAGTTCTCGCTGGGGGCATGCCGATAGGCGTACTGGCCGGCAAAGCTGCATTCATGGATGCCCTCGACGGCGGCCAGTGGCAATATGGCGACGATTCATTCCCGGAAGTAGGCGTCACATTTTTTGCTGGGACCTTCGTGCGCCATCCGCTGACGCTCGCGGCGGTTAAAGCAGTTTTGCAGCATTTCAAAGCGCAAGGTCCGGCCCTGCAGGAACAACTCACCGAACGCACCACCGGCATGGTCCGAAGAATCAATGAATTTATGGAGCAAAACGCCGTTCCGACGCGTCTGGAATCTTTTGGCAGTATTTTTTATTTTGCTTTCCCCGCCGAAGAAAGATTCGCGAGCCTGCTCTACTATTTCTTGCGCGCGAAGGGCATTCACGTTCTCGAAGGCTTCCCCTGTTTCCTCACCACCACCCATTCCGAAGCAGACATCGAACAAATCATCCATGTGTTCAAGGAAAGCGTCGCTGAGATGCAGCAGGCCGGATTTTTCCCGACGCCTAGCGGCACCAGTGAGACTCTCGCAAACGCCTCATCGATCGTCTCAGCCCCTGCCGGTACCGAACCGGTGGAATCGCCGGTTACCGAATCGCAGCTTGAGGTTTGGCTTTCCGATCAACTTGGCGAAGAAGCGTCCTGCAGTTACAACGAATCCTTTACCCTTCACATGCGCGGGACTGTGAATGAAACCGTCCTGAAAGAATCATTGCGAGAGTTGGTGTCGCGCCATCAGGCTCTACGCGCCTCCTTTGGTAGCGAGGGAGAAATCCAGCGCTTTGCTCCGAATCTGCGTCTCGAAATTCCCACCGTCGATCTGACCCAACTCAGCGCCGAACAGCGCGAATCTCAGCTCAAACAAATTATCGAGAACGACGCACACACCCCTTTCCATCTGGCGGATGGCCCTCTGGTCCGCGCACAGATTGTCAAATTGAAGCCGAATCACCAGCTGCTTATTTTCACCGCGCACCATATTGTTTGCGATGGATGGTCCACCAACGTCCTTTTGGACGAGCTTTCCAAACTTTACAATGCCCGAAATCGAGGGGTGGCCTGCGATTTGCCGGTGCCGATGAGTTTCGCAGCGTACGCTAAATCTCAATCGGAATTCTTGAATGGTCCGGAAGGCGAGAAGGTCGAAAAATACTGGCTGGAACAATTTCAGAAGCCCGCGCCGCTTCTCGATCTTCCGACAGACCGCCCTCGCCCATTGATAAAAGAATTTAAGGGCGCGACGCTCCGCCGCAAAATCGGAGCGGCATCCTACAACAACATCAAAAAGCTCGGCGCCAAGCAAAAATGCACCTTATTCGTCACGCTCGTTGCCGGTTTCCAGATCTTGTTAAGCCGGCTTAGCGGTCAAGACGATATCGTCGTCGGCATCCCCACGGCCGGGCAATCGTTGATAGAAGACCAAGTTTTGGTGGGGCATTGCGTAAACTTCATCCCTTTGCGCGCACAGACGACAGATGATCCAACCGCCTCGCAATTTCTATCCCAGGTCAGACAAATCGTGCTGGCGTCCTACGAAAATCAGAATTACACCTACGGCCGCCTTGTTCGCAAGCTTACGTTACAGCGTGATCCAAGCCGCCTGCCTCTCACCGAGGTGCAGTTCAACCTCGAGCGCGTAGGCGAAGGAATGAATTTCGACGAATTCGAAGCCGAAGTTGACCCCAATCCGAAAGCCTTTGTGAATTTCGACATCTTCCTGAACATCGTCGAATCGAAAGACGGCCTCACGCTAGATTGCGACTACAATACTGGGCTTTTTGACGAAGAAACGATCGCGCGTTGGCTGGGACATTACGAAACGCTGCTCGAAGGCATGGTCGCGGATGTGGACCAGCCCGTTTCGCATCTCCCTCTTCTGAATGACGCCGAAAGCAGGCGGCAGCTGCTGCACTGGAACGATACAAACGTCGCCTTCCCGCGCGATCTTTCCGTGCATAAACTTTTCGAGCGGCAAGCGAAACAAACGCCGGACATCACCGCCGTCGTCTTCGAAGATCAGCAGCTCACCTACGCCGAGCTCGACCGCCGCGCCAACCAGCTGGCTCAGCACCTGCGCAGACTCGGAGTAAAGCCTGGAACGCGCGTTGGAGTTTTCGTCGAGCGCAGCCTGGAAATGATCGTTGCATTGCTGGGCGTCCTGAAATCGGGAGCTGCGTATGTCCCCATGGACCCCACCTTTCCACCCGAGCGCCTCCGCTATGTCTTGGAAGACGCAAAAACGCCGGTAGTCCTGACGCAAAAGCCGCTAACCAAGAATTGGTCCTTTGGGGAAGCCTACGTCGTTCATCTCGACACAGATTGGGATCTGATCGCTCAGGAAACTACTTCGAAGCCGGAAGAAGTGATTACTCCTGAAGATCCCGCCTACGTCATCTATACCTCCGGCTCTACCGGGCGTCCCAAAGGCGTTCAAGTTCCACACCGAGCGGTTGCGAATCTGCTGCAAGCGATGCTCTTGAGGCCGGGCTTGGAGAAGAGTGACACGCTCGCCGCGGTCACTACTCTATCTTTCGACATCGCGGGCTTGGAACTCTATCTCCCGCTTTGCGTCGGCGCCAAGCTCGTGATCGTCAGTCGAGAAACCGGATCTTATGGCGTCCAGTTGCTGGATTATCTGAAAAAAGTGAATGCCACGGTGATGCAAGCCACCCCCGTTACTTGGCAGCTTTTGATAGAAGCAGGATGGAATGGCAGTCCCGCGCTGAAAGCCTTGTGCGGCGGGGAAGCGTTTCCTCGCGAGCTGGCCAACGAACTGGTCAAATTGAGCAAGTCTGTCTGGAATATGTACGGGCCGACGGAAACGACCATCTGGTCCGCAACGGGCCAGGTCAAAAGCGGAAGCGGAGCCGTGCCCATCGGCCAACCGATCGCCAACACTCAGTTCTATATTCTCGACAAAGAGCTCCAGCTAGTCCCTCCAGGCGTTCCGGGTGAACTTCACATCGCGGGGGATGGCTTGGCTACAGGCTATCTAAATCGCAAGGAATTGACCGCTGAGAAATTCATACCGAATCCTTTCCGCAAGGAACCGAGCGCCCGGATGTACAAGACCGGAGATCTCGTGCGCCGTTGCAACGATGGCTCCATCGAATTTCTTGGCCGCCTGGATGATCAAATCAAGTTGCGCGGTTTTCGAATTGAACTCGGCGAGATCCAGACGGTTCTTTCAAGCTACCCCGGCATCGGACAAGCGATCGTCATCCTGCGGGAAGATGTCCCCGGAGAAAAGAGGCTTGTCGCATACTTAGTGCTCGCTAAAGATGCCGCGCCGCCTCCAGCTTCCGAGCTTCGGAATTTCCTGCTCGCCAAACTGCCGGACTACATGGTTCCCGCGGCGTTCGCCGTGCTGGAATCTTTCCCGCTCACTCCCAATGGGAAGATTGATCGCCGCGCCTTGCCTGCTCCCAATTGGTCAAAGCAATCGCGCGGTACTCCCTTCGCTGCCCCGCGCACGCCGGAGGAACAGAAGATGGCCGGCATTTGGGCCGAAGTCCTTCATCTCGAACGAGTCGGCATCAATGACAACCTTTTCGAGCTCGGTGCCGATTCCCTCCACGTTTTTCAGATTGCGGCGCGCGCCAATAAAGCGGATATTGCTGTGACGCCGCGGCAGATCCTTCAATACCGCACCATCGCCGCGATTTTCGGGGAATTAGCCAAGACAGGAAATGTGAAGCCCGCGGCATCCGTGATTACTCCGGTTGAGCGCCAAAAATACCGTGTGAATCGGGAGGCTCCGCAGCAAGTGGAAACAAAAGGATGACGGATTTTACCCAGCTCCGGAATTCGGATCCTTTAGCTACCAAGCCCGTGGAGTCTGAATTAGACCCCGCTGGCGAGCTCTTCGAATTTCCGCTCTCTTCTGCGCAACAGAGAATGTGGCTCGCCGACCGGAAATTTCCGGGGAATCCCGCCTACAATGGCTCCTTTCGCTGGCTGCTTGAGGGCCCCCTCAATCCATCCTTGATCGAGCGCACATTCAATGAAATCGTGCGCCGCCACGAAGCTTTGAGGGCCACTTTTACCGTCAAGAGCGGAAATCCAGTTCAAATAATTTTCCCCTCTCTCAAGATTCGAGTTGACGTTAAGGACCTGCGCCTTTTGCCGAATGAGCAGCGCGAGGCCGAAATGGACCGCCTCTCGTCCGAAGAGGCTCGCAAGAGCTTCGATCTCGAAGTGCCGCCGCTTATTCGTGTCGGCTTGTTGCGCATGGAGGACGAGCGCTACATCCTCACGCTAACACTCCACCAACTCGTGTCTGACGGCTGGTCTATCGGGCTCATCATGGAGGAGTTGCAGAAGATTTACAGCGGGTTTGCCGCTGGCTTACCGGCTCCGCTTCCTGAACTTGGCATTCAGTATCCGGACTACGTTATTTGGCAGCAAGAGTCGCTCGCCCTGGAAGATATTGGAAAGCAACTGGCTTATTGGCAAAAGAAGCTCGCCGGTTACCGCCGGCTTGAGATACCCACCGATTTCTCCCGCCCGGTCGAGCGAACTACCAATAGCGAAATCGTGTCCTCGCTTTTGCCCCGCGAGCTTTCCGACGCTCTAAAGCAATTCAGCAATCAGCAGGGCGGCACCATGTTTACCACCACCCTGGCCTGTTGCATGATGCTCCTCCGCCGCTACACCGGAGAGAACGATATCGCGCTTGGTTCGCCCCTGGCCGGACGAAATCGCACGGATCTCGAGAACTTGATTGGGCTGTTCGTTAATCACGTGGTGTTTCGCACCGACGCCTCCGGCGATCCGCTCTTCCCCGATTTTGCGGCGCGCGTGAAGGAAACTGCCTGGGAAGCATTTGCCAATCAAGATGTGCCGTTTGAAAGTGTTCTGAAGACGGTTCAGCCGGGTGTGGATGCGCAACAAAACCCTTTTTATGTGATCAACTTCATCTGCCAACGCGAGTACGCCAGGGCTTCGACTTTCGTCTTCGAATTTGGCGGCGTTCGCATGTCCACCATGCCCTCTAAATCGCAGGGCGCGCTCTACGATTTGAATTTCTTCATGGTTGAGCGCGAGGTGGGCTGGAGACTTTCGCTCGAATACAACACCGACCTCTACAGTAAGGCCACCGCGCAACAAATGCTTGAACATTTCCAGGAGCTGCTCGAAGGGATCGTCACAAATCCGAAGCGGCGCCTTTCTGAATTTCCTTTGTCCGGCGGCAGCATGCTGCCGCGTAGAAAAGCCGCGCCTGCCGTTGTATCTGCTCCCGTGATGGCAAAAAAAGAGCCCTTGAACAGCACTGACGCTCACCCAGGCAAACAAGATGGAGCGGAGATTTATGCAATGCCCGCTAGTGTTGCGCAAGAGCGTTTTTGGCTGCTCTCGAAGCTTTCTCCCGGTAACCCTGCCTTTCATATGCCGGCCAGCGTGCGGCTTTCGGGACCGCTCGATGTCGCCGCTCTTGAACAGAGCTTTCGGATTTTGATCAACAGGCACGAAACGCTTCGAACCACTTTCGACGAGCTGAATGGCGAACTCGTGCAGATCATCGCTCCATCAGCGCAGTTTTCGCTCCCCCTTTCAAATCTTGACGATGTAACGGACAGCGCGAGGGAAAAACGCCTCGAGGAATTAATTCGCGAAGAAGCGCGGCAGCCTTTCGATCTTGCGCAAGGACCTGTTTTCCGCGCTCGGCTATTTCGTCTGAGCCCGTCCGATCACGCGTTGATCGTCACCATTCATCACATTCTGACTGACGGCTGGTCGCAAAATGTGTTCCAGCGCGAACTCTGGGCCTCTTACGCATCGATCACTCAGAACAAGCAGACCGCACTGCCGCCTCTCCCGATTCAGTACGGCGACTTCACTACCTGGCAGAGGGAATGGCTGAATTCCGCCGAAGCGAAGGAGCATTTTGATTTTTGGACCAAGCAGCTCTCGGCCCCCTTGCCGGTGCTGAATTTCCCGACCGATCGCCCCCCGAGTCATAGAGCAACCTCCAAAGCAGCCCTTGAAACATTGCTTCTGCCGGAAGATTTGACACGCGCGCTCAAGTCTCGAAGCCAATCCGAAAACGTCACCATGTTCATGCTGATGTTGACGTGTTTTGCCACTCTCCTGGCTCGCTATGCCAACCAGGAAGATGTGATCATCGGTTCGCCGGTCGCGAATCGCCGAACGGAGACGGAACCCCTTATCGGCCCATTTTCAGGCCCTGTAGCGCTGCGTTTGAATCTTTCCCTTACTCGCACGCTCCGCGAAGCTCTCGAGTGCGCTCGGGAGGTTACACTCGACGCCCTGAGCCATGCGGATTTGCCTTTCGAAATTCTGGTCGACAAATTAAAGGTGCGTTCGGTCAATGGACGCAACCCGCTTTTCCAGTTCTATTTCTTCTATCAGACGGCTTTTCTCCAGCCGCGCCAACTCCAAGAGCTGTCGGTCACCCCGATGCCAACCTTCAGCGTCGGAATACCGTTCGAGATGCAGTTGGGTGTGATTGAGCGCGCGGAAGGCGTCCGGCTTCAACTTGAATACAATGCGGATCTATTCGACTCCTCGTCCATGCGGCGCGTTCTCGAAGATTATCGAAAGATCCTCGGTGTCATGCTCGAGAATCCAGAGCAGACCCTCAATCAACTGCAGGTTTCTCCGCAGCCCAAAACACAGGTATCTTCACCTGCGACGGAAGCCCGCAGCGAAGTTAAGTTTCCGCAAGATGAAACCGAAAAGCGGTTGGCAAAGATCTGGGCCGAGGTCTTGGGTGTTCGGACAGTTGGCCTGCGGCAGAATTACTTTGACCTCGGCGGAACTTCGCTTCTGGCCGTGCGTTTGTTCAGCCAGATCGACAAGGTCTTCAACCTCAAACTGCCCCTTTCCACCTTGTTCGAGGCTCAAACAATCGAAGAATTGTCCCGTATCATTCGCAACCAGGGTGCGGGCGCTGGTTGGTCTTCTTTGGTCGAAATACAACCGGCTGGAACGCGGCCGCCTTTCTTCTGTGTTCATGGCGGCGGCGGAAATGTCCTGATTTATCGAGACCTCTCACGCTACGTTGGATCGGACCAGCCTTTCTTCGGTTTGCAGTCGCAAGGTCTCGACGGCGAACGCCCATTTTTGAGAACGATTGAGGATATGGCCGCGCTCTACGTGACAGAGATTCAACGTATGCAGCCGCATGGCCCGTATTTCCTCGGCGGCTATTGCCTAGGAGGCACCGTCGCTTTGGAGATGGCGCAACAATTTAGGAAAAAGGGTGAACAAGTTGCCCTCCTGGCATTGTTCGACACCATGAATTGGTCGAAAATTCGGAATACCTCGTTCTGGAGCAAGGCCTATTATCAGGGTCAAAGACTGCTCTTTCATGCCCAAAACGTTTTCCTTCTCGATTTCAAGGACCAGGTTAAATTCTTCCGGGAAAAGTGGAAGTCGCTGCGCAGCCGAACGAGCGTGTGGCGCGGGATGATGCTCGGAAAGCTCATGGAAAACGAGCGCGGAAAAAAATCTGAATCATTGCTGCTGGCGAAAATGTGGAAAATAAACGATCGTGCAGCCCTGAATTACACGCCGCAGCCTTATTCCGGAGTCATTACAGACTTTCGTCCAACGAAGCAGTACTCGATATACAAGGGATCGGACATGAAGTGGCAGAATTTGTCTCGCTCTCAAGAAGTAGTCACCCTCCCCGTCTTTCCCGCCGGCATGTTAGTCGAACCTTTTGTCAAACATTTGGCCGCCGCGCTGAGAACGTCCGTCGATAAAGCCATCGTCGCAACCGCACAAAATCGCGACGCGGAATAGAAGTGTCAGTAAATGTTTCCGCCGATAGCTTGCATCCCCGAATTGTTTGAGGAGTCTTCAGAATGTTGTTATTTCTTCCCGCGGCCGCCTTTCTGCTACTCTTTCTGATTTTCCGCGAAAAGAAGATGGATTGGCGCAGCGCCGTATTGGCGGCGGCGGTGTTCTGCGGCACCGCGGTTGTACTGATTACCGAAACGCTTAGCCTGCCGCGGCTTTTGTCTCCTGCTCCGGTGGCGCTCTCTTGGTTAATCATTTGCTTGCTCTGCTTCTTCTACTTCCGCACGCTTAGGCGCCGTCGGCAACCGATTTCTGCTCGCGCGCAATCTTCCGAAGAAGGTCTGGACCGGGTGACGAAAGCGCTCTTGGTCGCTTGCGGAATCATCGTGCTTTTCGTCGCAATTACCGCCATCGTCGCTCCGCCCAGCACTTGGGATGGAATGGATTATCACCTTCCCCGCGTAACAATGTGGATGAGCAATCACAGCGTGCGTTTCTACCCCACGCCCGACTACGCTCAATTGATGTTCGGCCCCTGGGCGGAGTACGCCATGATGCACACGTACCTGCTTTCGGCAGGCGATCGATTTGTTAATTTTGTCGAGTTTTTTTGTTTTCTTGGAAGCATTATCGGTGTTTCGCTGATCGCGAAAATGCTGGGCGCAGGCCCGCGCGGCCAAGCGCTCGCGGCTGTGGTTTGCGCAACAATTCCCGAAGGAATTTTGGAAGCTTCCGGCCCCATGAATACGTATGTGGTCTCCTTCTGGATCATGACGGCCGTAGTCTTCTTGATGGTTTGGAACGAAGATCAAAGCTGGCTCATCGCGATTTGTATCGGCCTCGCCGCAGGCTTGGCCATCCTTTCCAAGGGTGATACCTACATATATCTTCCTTTTCTCGTGCTCGCTTGTTGGTGGATGGGATCGTCCGTCGCGCGCATTCGGTTCATGAAAAGATGCGCGATCTTCCTCCTTCTGATTTCTGCGTTGAATGGCCCGCAGTTCTTTCGCGCCTACGGCTTGACTGGTTCGCCGCTCGGGCTGCCTTTTCCCGACGGAGGACCCCGGCTTCATTGGATGGTGGATTCCTTCAGTTTGCGAGGCATAGCGGCTAACACCGTCCGCAACCTTTCTGTACACATCTTCACTCCAGTTGAGTCCGTCAATCGGCGGATTGACAGCGTGGTTCGCGGCGCAATTCAGGGCATCGGTGTAAGTCCCGATGATCCGCAGTCCGTATGGCCCGGGTATCGATTCGACATAAATCATTTCTCATTCCATGAATCGCACGCGGGGAATCCGCTTCATCTGCTCTTGCTGCTGGTCTCCATCGGATTGGTTCTCTGGAAACGCAAGGGGGTGCAGCCGGCGGCACTGTGGTACACATTGGGGATTGTCGCCGCGTTCTTGTTTTTCTCCGCGCTACTTCGCTGGCAGCCTTGGGCCAGCCGCCATCACTTGCCCCTGTTTGTTCTTGGGGCGGCGCTCTCGGGGCTAGTCCTCGAGAAGTATTTCTCCCGGCGATCCGGAACTGCCATCGCCATTGTAGTTATCCTCTATGCATTGCCATTTGCCCTGCTTAACCGCACGCGGTCGCTGATTCCCTGGAGCCGAGTGGACGATGTGTATCAGCCACGCTCGATTCTGTACTTCTCCGATTCTCACGAGGCTATTGCACAGAACTACATAGCCACAGCCAGCGCCGTGAAACAGCTGAACTGCGCAAATATTGCCATTGATTCGTATTCGGAGGTACCGGCGTCGCAAATCAGTTACGAGCCAAAATCATTCTTTGTGTATCCTCTGTTCGCATTGATTCACGCTGATGGACAGAAGCGCACCATCTGGTACACGGGTGTGGACAATCTGACCACTCGATACCAGACTGAGCAACGTCATCCCGCTCCATGCGCGGTGATCTGTCTGGAATGTGCTAACGTGCCTCAGAAATGGGCTGAATATCGAGGGATGGCCGGCCGATCTGAGGTGTTCGACAACATTGTCGTCTTTGGCTCGGCGACGAATACTCCCAATCTTGGACCGAACGAGAAGGGGTCCAATTAAATGTCACGAGTGAATACGATCCGCGGAGAGGAAAGCACGGAATCCGGAATGACACTCCCCCGCCAAAATCACGCCGCCTATCCACCCATCGAGCTAGCGGTCGTGATCCCGACCTATAACGAAAAAGACAATATTCCTCTGTTATTGGCGGGACTGGAAAAGACTCTCACCGGAATCGAATGGGAAGCGGTTTTCGTGGACGACAATTCCCCCGACGGCACGGCGGAATACATCCGTGGTGTGGCAGCCAATAATCGAAGAGTCCGGGTTATCGAACGCATCGGAAGACGCGGCCTCGCTTCTGCCTGCATCGAAGGAATGCTCGCAACCCCAGCCCCCTACATCGCCGTAATGGATGCGGATTTACAACACGACGAAAGCGTCTTGCCCCGCATGCTCGAGCGCTCGAAATCCGAACACCTGGATGTTGTAGTGGCGAGCCGAACGATTGTTGGCGGAAGCATGGGAGAGTTTTCTTCCGGGCGAGTCTGGTTGAGCAATATGGGGGCGCGCATCGGAAAATTGGTTTGCCACTGTGATGTTTCCGACGCAATGAGCGGTTTTTTCCTTGTCGATCGCTCGTATTTTCAGCAGGTCGTACGCCGTCTCACTGGTACAGGATTCAAGATACTTGTCGATCTCCTGGCTTCGAGTAACCGCCCGGTTCAAATTGGCGAGGTTCCTTACCATTTTCGCAACCGCCAGCGTGGCGAAAGCAAACTCGACGTCAACGTAGAGCTTGAATACCTCTTTCTCCTGGTTGACAAAGTAATCGGCAAGTGGGTGCCCACGCGATTCGTTATTTTCGTCCTAGTCGGCTCGCTCGGCTTATTCGTCCATCTCGCGAGTTTGGCTCTGCTCTATTACTGGGCTCACCAGAATTTCGCAGTCTCGCAAGCCATCGCGACCCTCGTTGCCATGACCTTTAATTTTCTCCTCAACAACCTCGTGACTTTCCGCGACCGCCGCCTGCACGGCTGGCGTATTTTAACCGGACTGCTGACGTTTTATTTGGCATGCTCGGTGGGAGCAGTGATCAACGTTAGCTTTGCCGACTTCTTGCTATCTTCTCGAGTGCCCTGGTATTTGGCCGGGATCTCGGGAATGGCGATAAGCTCTGTCTGGAATTATGGCGTGAATACAATTCTTACTTGGCGTCGAAGCCGGGTCGCGCGCTGATTTTTCGCGAGCTCGCTTCGGGTCCCTGCCTGGGCAAATACACGTACAGCCCTTCCGGATTCGCGCGGAAGGAATAATTGGCGTCGAGATCTTCCAGGAACTCCCCTCCCATTTCCATCTCCCCGTACCATCTCTTGCCAAACTCGCTTGTCGGATCTGCGTCCAGAATGATGCCAGAGAAACCCCTGCGCTTAATCATGTCCCACATATCTTTTCCGAGGGCCGGGCGTTTGCCGGTGATTACTCGAAACATAAACGCGTCCATGAGATAGGGACTTTGCCCGGATTTCAGCGCCCAGAGCGGGTTTTGCGATAAAAGTGGCCGGCCGTCTTGCGGTACAAGCTTCAGAATTCTTCGCGAAGTTTCCACATAGGACGCCCTGCCGACGTCTTTTCTCAAATCGTGCATCCTGGGCACAGACCCCACAAGCAAACTTAGAGCCATAATTCCTTTGCCCACGTCCCGAATCTCCGGGAAGCCTGAAACCAATAGCGTAAGAAGCAGTACGGCAGCAATGTGCAGGTCAATCAGGTGGTTCACGAACGTTCCCTGGGTACCGAAGATCACCGAGGTGAAAAGAAAAACCAGCGCAAAATATGTCGCGAGTAACCGTATAGCGGGTTCGCGGACGTAGGCTATTGCCATCGCCGCGCAGGGGATCAAAAAGAAGAGCATTACCGGATCCGCTTCGTAGGCGACCCCAGCCAGCTTAAATGGTCCATACAAGACACTGGTCAGCGTCGCACCACTCACAACACATTCGCGAAATATTTCAAACGCCCGCCCGCCGCTTTCCCAATAGATTGCGCATAGCACCAGCCCATACCCGCAAACTGTCCACAGGGCCAGCCGCCACGCTTCCCTTCGTCGCTGGCTGAATAACCAATACAGGAATACCGCCAAAAATCCGAAAACCGTGGTTAACTTGGCGGCAAATGCGAGCGTGAAGAAAGTAGCCGGAAGGAATAGCAACTCACGCTTCGGTTTAGGACTAATGCACAGCGCCAGTCCCCACAGGTTCAGCATTGCCGCCAGACCATCGCCTTTTGTTTTCAATAAGGCTTCCAGCGTGGTCCCAGCCACAAACACCGCCGCCAGGGCAGCTATGCCCAAGACGAAAGGAACGTCCAATCGTCGCAACAGAAAATAGCAGCCGGTCGCCAACAGTATGACGCTGATGATGGATAGAAGCAGACCGCAGGTTTCCAGACTCAAGCGGAACTTGGAGATAAAACCAGTTAAGACGAAGTACAGCGGGAAAAATCGCGTCCCTCCGTATCCGAGCGGTCCAAATAGCGGACGGTACAAGATGCCATGTGAAAAATCAGAAGCCAGCGTCAGCCATGCGCCGTTAACATAGGCGCCATCGACAAAAGATATATAGTACTCGCTCCGCAGATTCAGCAGTGCGCGCGCGAGCGCGATGGCCGGCATTACGAGCGCAGCGCCGGAAAACACAATCGAGTAGAACGCAGGGACTAGTTTCGCCCTGTCGCTCGCGAGCAAGCTCCCTCCTTCCTCTACTTCAGAGGTATGGCAATTCAGTATCTAGAGGGACATCACAATACTTTTCAAATTTCGGATTGGCAAGTGTTAAGCAATTCGGGGAAGGTCGGTGACAAGCTGCGCGGCCAGGTCGAGGCCAGATGGAGGGGCGAGGCGGACTACGGCCGGTGTTTCAGCCGTTGGTAGGCTTTCCCAGCCCAGACGATTGGCGTGACGGCAGTTGATTTCACTGAGTCGAGGACCGTGGATTTCCCCGGCGGAGTTGGATGCAGCCCCATTTTCCGCAGCAGGAAATTCGCGCGGTACGGATTGGCCCGCAACGAGTCCTTAAATTGGAAATTGACGCTCAGCGAGACTGAGACATTGTCATCGTTCTCAATCCAATGCGGGCAATTCACGGGAATGTGGACCCCCGTGCCAGGCGCGAGTCTGTAGGAGGTAGCACGATGTTGCAGATGCGGCTTGTAAACTCCGGCGTTGTTGTCCACCGTCCAAAACCGCTCGATCTCTTCTTCCGGTAATACCTCCCGGTCTTCCCTATCGAAAACGTGAATCGTTTTTGTGCCGCGTATCTGCAGCAGAAAATTGCATTCGCGATCGATATGGTAGGTGCTCACTCGCTTGGGCGAAGTTACAAAAATAATGATGTCCTCTTGCATGATCTTTGATTCAACTTCGGAACCGATGTGCTCTTTCAACTCCGCCATTCCTCGATCCAACAGGACGCGATATTCCGAGTCCCGTTGCGCCGACCGAAAAATGATCCATGCTCCACAGTTCTCGATTCTCCTGAGCGCTTCCTGCGCGGAAAAATCCAGCTTCGGCGACTCATCCCAGCGTTGGTTCACGCGAATTTCGCCGGCGTCATAGTAAATGTCGTTTGGTCGAACCTTGATCGTCCGCTCCGCCAGTTCCACCAATTTCGGAAGTTGGAATAGCGGGTGCTTAGCCAGATAGTGCGATACTTCGAAGCTTCGCCGATTGAACTTTTCACTGAACTGGGTGGGATCGCCCACAATCCAGCGGTCGGAGGCTTCGCTCTTCGGCAATGTTGCTTCCACAGAATCTCTCTTCATTATGTCCAATGCTGGCATCTCTAAATAACTGCAACAAGGCTGCCAGTGGTCCTGAAATTACGCCCCTCGTCTGCTGCATCCGTCTTGAAGCATACCATAAGTACCTATAAATCAGCAGCTTACAGACCCCACTCGAATTCGAGGACGGTCATCTATCCGTTGACCGAGGCGGTCACCGGCTCGCCAGCAATATTGCCACCTACTTTCCACTTTTGTGGAATTTTACTTCTTCGCTGTACCCATGGAAGCCCGCTCGGCTTTTGACCTGCTCGGCATCCGTAAGATGGCAGCGTACCGCTGAACCCAGTCCTTCCTGCTTTTGTTCAATGGCTCAAGCCCGTCATACTTTAACGGCCATCGATACCTAAGATCCAAAAAGTCCCAGTCGTGAATTTCCTCGATTCGTGTTGAAATTGGTTGCAACTGAAACTCCTCGACAGCCCGCTCGCGTATCTCCAAGTCTACTCCTTGGCAAACAAAGAATCCGCCCGGCCTGACCAATTGAATAATATTGTTGAGGCAAGCCGTGGCCTCGCGCGGCTTCATATGAATCAGGAAATTGTTGGCCACTAAAATATCTTGCTGGCCCAGATGTTGAACGATTTCGAGATCACGAGCGTCATCCAACACCCACCGCACGCCTTCAGAAATCCAGCCCTTGATGCTCAGTTCATTCCCATCGACGTCAAACAGTTCCGAGAATACCTCGTCCGGAATTTTCCCCCGCAGTTCCCAATCATCGCGCTGGTAACGGCCCGCTCTGGCCCTGTCTAACGCCGATTTCGATATATCCACCCCCACCGGAACTATTTTTAGGTCGGGCCGCTTCTTCCTGATCGCCCAAAGCACAGAGAACATCTCCGCGCCAGTGCTGCAGCCCATGATGCATAAACGAACGGGTTCATCATTCGTTAAATCTCTATCCACGATTTCGGCAATGGTTAAAAGCAATGGTTCGTTTCTCAGAAACCAGGTGGACTCCACCTGTCCTCGGTTGCTGAACTTTCGGGAAAGCCGGTGCACACCCGCTCCCAAGGCCCTCACGGTTGGCCACTCCTGCAATTTTGGCGGCAACAATTGCCAAATGTTCAGAGCGACTTTGCCCATCTGTTTCGTAACGGAGTTAGCACCCATTATGGGTAATGTTAGAATTGGCGGTCATTCGAGTCAACGAAGCAGGTCTGCGCGTTGCCATGACCATATATCACGGTCTGATCCAGTTGCGACCGAGGGACGTTGAAAGGGAGACAGATTACCCGGACCTAATCTACTCCGTATGAGTACCGGTACTTCGATTTCTCGCTTATTTTTCATAAACATGCATAATCTTCGTAACCTTTTTTGCGGTATTCGAATCTTAACTTTTCCTGGCCCGAGAGTGAACTCCGTATGGAAACCGCGTACGCAGCGGCGCTCGCCTTGGCGGGTGCCAATCCCTGGCAACGTCGTAGCGCTATTCCGCTCAATCGACTGGAAACTCGCACGTTGGATCTGCTCGCCTCGCTGGGTTGGGCGCGGCACGATTCTTTAGCGGAACTGAAGAAAGCTTTCCAGGAGCTCACCGGACGCCAGATCGTCTTCTGTCCCTCGGGTCAATCCGCAATCGCGCAAATTCTGTCACTGCTGCCTCAGCGTGAGGTCGTAGTACCCGCATACACCTGCGGCGTCGTAAAAGCGGCCGCGCACGCGGCTGGCAAGCGCATCATTTATGTGGATCTGGCAGAAGGATCGGTAAATTCCACCTCTGCCGAATTTGCCGAAGCTGCTCGGCCCGGAAGAGTTCTGCTTGCAACGCACCAGTTTGGCGTCCCCACCGATATTGAGGCCATCTGCGAGCTGGCGAAGCGCCGCGATTGTATCGTCATTGAGGATTCGGTTGCGGCCTTTGGCGGTTCCTTGCACGGTTGCCCGCTCGGCACGTTCGGAGACTTCGGGATCTTCAGTTTCCAGCGCGGTAAGCGCATCCCTGCATTCCGCGGGGCCGCAATTGTCGTAAACAACGATCGCATTTTAGAAACTGCGAAACTGGAATCGGTTCGCCTGGCGGCCTCCCACCGCAGTATGCCGTTTCGTGAGCTGCTCGAAACATTCATTTACAACTTTGCCTCCATTCCGTGGATTTATGGTCGATTTACGGTGCCCCGACTTCTGCGGAGATATCGCAAGCGAGCATGGGCGCAGAACAACCAAGCGGACAGTGACACGGACCTCGCTGCGGAAATCGCCTTAGCCAAAGACTACGTTCAAAAGAGCCCTTACTACACGCAGGAACTGCACCCCTATCAAGCGGAATTAGTGCTGCGCATGCTCGGGCGCATGCGTCGGATTCAGCAGCGCATCACACAGGCAGTCGAAACCTACATTCGCACACTACGCAATAGCCCCTGGAAAATCTGCCTTTCGCCTGCATGCGATTACGCCGGCTTATTGCGATTGCCGATTGTTTTGCCGAGCCGAAATCGCGCCCACATTCTTCGCGATGCATTAGAGCGCGGGCTCTATCTCGAAGTGGAGTACGAGAACTTATTGCCGTCGAATTCCGAACATCTGCAATTTCCGAACGCCGTTTGGGCGGCCGCGAACCTAATCCTTTTGCCTTTGTACGCGGCATTGTCCGCTGAATCGGTCGAATCACTGGCCCAGCGTGTTGCCGAACTGGCGATCGAGGGTACCGCAGTGGAACAGATGCAATTTGCGCCAGCTGTTGCGCCAGGACAGCAATTGTGACCAGAGCCGCGGTTTCCAGCACAAAGTTCTATCCATCTTTCCAGCGTCTCTCCCGCATTCTGAAGGGTACGGGCATCAGACACACCCTATCTGCGTGCCTATCCGTCGTGGAGGATCATTGGCTGAAATGCTTCGATCGAATCTACGGAGTGCAGACCAGCGGCTATATTTCTCTTGCGAACACCTCGGTTGATCCTTCCAGATTGCCTCACGCGAACCGCTATGGACCGGTCAATGCCTGGGCCTTCCGTAAACTCCTTCGAAATCTAAACCTGCCCAAGACTTCTCACTTTGTCGATCTGGGCTGCGGTTTGGGCCGGGCGTGCATTCTGGCGGCGCAGTATGGATTCGCCAAAGTTACCGGCGTCGAGTTAGCGCCTGAATTGTGCGATATCGCCCGCGACAATATCTCGCGGTGCCGATCAGCAGCGTCTCGCGCGATTCCGATTAACATCATTCAAGCAGACGCGTCGGACTATTGTGAGCACACTGATGGCGACGTATTTTTCATGTATCGTCCGTTCTCCTGGGAATTCTTGCAAATCGTCTTGTCCAAGCTTGTGGACCGGGCGGCCGAGCGGACTCACCCCCTCACCATCATCTACTCCGAACGCCTGAATTTGCCGGAAAGTTTCGCGAAGGCGTTTTCGCAGAACCCCGTATTCCACCGGATGTGTGAGTTTAGGACGTTCGGACAGCAATTCTATGTCTACCGCTGCGGGCTCCAATCGATCAGCGATTCCTCGGTCAGCACGCGTGCTAACGCGGCTGTAGTCCGCACAAGCATACAAGGAGCACTCCTTTCATCAGGCAACGAGAAGCGCTCTGTTGCCGTGAGGCTCTTTCGAACTTTCGAAGCGATCCGCGAACTGCGAGAGCCGTGGAAAGCATGGCAACACGTGCACGACGTGGATTTCGAGCTATATGAAAAGATCCGCTCTTGGGATGGCGTCGAGGTAAGCCCTTACGTCATCGTTTTGTACGACAACGAACGGCCGGTCACGATACTCGTCGGGAAAGTCGGAAAAAACGATCTGAGCTGGAGGACTGGATTCTGGACGCTGAAGCCGAAGGCAAACGTGATCGAGTTTCCGCGCGGATCTCTTCTAGGCGATTCACGCGTTGAAAATTGTAGAGTGCTCGTGGATGCGATCATTCGGGGCCTCGGTCGGGGACACGGCGACGTCGCCGTGTTTAAGGGATTGGAATCCGGCACAACGTTTTGCAACGAGGCACTAAAAACTCCCGGTTTCATAAGTCGCGATCACGTGGCTCGTTGGCGGACTCACTGGGGAATGACACTGCCCTCGAGCCTGGAAGCTTTCTATCAGCGGTTCTCCAGCCACAGAAGATCTGAAATTCGCAGGAAGATGAGGACGTTTCTCGCGGCTTGCTCCGATGGACTAAGCATCCGTTTGTTTAGAGACCCCATTGAACTGGAAGTGATGGTGGGGCACCTGGAGACGGTGGCGAATAAATCGTTTCAGCGAAGACTCGGAGGGGGATTCAGAGACTCTAAGCATATTCGCGAACTCCTGCGTGCACAGGCCGAAAGAGGGTTATTGCGCTGCTTCGTGTTGTTCAACCGCGAGACTCCGATTGGGTTCTGGCTCGGATTGCGATACGGCGTGACGTTCTCCGGACAGTACATGGCTCATGACCGCGCATACAACCGATTTTCTCCGGGTATATTCCTCACCATGGAAGTAATCGAGCAATTTTGCAGCGCAGCCGCCGATGAACGGGTCTCATTCATCGATTACGGTACGGGAGACTATCCTTACAAAGAGTGGTTGTGCGACCAGAAACACAAAGAAGCGTTCGTTCACGTATTTGCACCCACCTTCAAGGGGGCTTTGTTGAACGCACTGCGGACTCCTGCCGTGGCCTCGGACCAAGTCGCCAGAGACTTGGCCGCGCGAGCCAACCTGCTGAATCGGGCGCGAAAAATCCAACGACTAGCTTCCTAAGAGTGGATGCTTGCTTACTTACTGCGAGGGAATCGTCACGCTAACCTGCTTCGAGTACGTGCTTTGGACATTCTCGGCATTAACCGAGGTCACCACGTAATAATAGGTGTCGCCTTTGGCCACTCTGCTGTCTGTATAACTGGTCCCGGAGTCTGCTTGGGCATTTAACTTGGTATATGGGCCGCTCGATTTGGAGCTCCGATACACGAAATATCCGACGACGTCCGACACGCTTCCCCAGTTGAGCGTCACCGATGGTTGCTGGCTATTTTGCGTGCCATCCCCGGAAAGCTGAATGGTCAATGGAGAGTTCAGAGCATTGCTGGAAATCGTCACCGTTCCAGGCAAGCTTCCGGCAGTCTTTGGGTCGAAGCTCACTGTTAGAGTCGCACTCTGCCCAGGATCTAGCACCGTGTGGGATGTCACTCCGGTGAGCGTGTATCCGCTCCCGCTGAGCGAAATGTTCGAAATGTCCACATTCGAATTCCCCGTACTCTTCAGTGTCACTTGTTGGGTAGCGGTCGTTCCTATGGTCACGTTCCCAAAAGCCACGGTAGTCTCACTCGGGGCTAATTGAGCAGCGGACACAGCTCCTACTCCGTTCAAACTGACCCCCACTGAACTTCCAGCTGCCACGACTGAAATGGCTCCGGTTTCACTGCCGGCAGCTTTCGGGTTGAATTCTGCGCTGAAAGTTACAGATTGGTTGGGGGTGAGCGTTTGCGGGGTACTCAGCCCAGATATGCCGAACCCTGTGCCAGTCACGCTCACGGACTTAATTGCCGCGCTCTCAGTTCCATTGTTCGTTAACCGCAGTGTCTGGGTTGACGAGCTCCCGACGATCACATTTCCGAATCCGACAGTGGACGGCGTTATACTCAGCGAACTGGTCGCCCCTATCCCTGTAAGAGTGCCCATCACCTGGGAACTTTGCGTGCCAGTCGTGACCGAAATACTTCCGTTTAGCGGGCCTGCCGAAGTGGGCTTGAAAGCGGCAGTAAGCTGTAGGCTGTGACCGGGAGCTAATATGGTTGGACCTGAAAAACCTGTGACGCCAAATCCCGAGCCGATCGCCGAAACGTTCTTTAGCGTTATCTGTGCCGAACCGCGATTGCTTACAATAAAGTTCTGGTTAGCGCTGGATCCCACACCCACGCTCCCGAAGTTAATTGCGTTGGGCGTGACCTGAAGTCCTCCATTCGAGATTGCCCCTGGTTTGCCAGCGAAACCTATGCAACCGGACGTACCCAGCAATCCGATGAGCGCTAGAAGTGCGGGGAGTATTCCTGCAACGCGTGCCGCTTGCTTTGCCTCGATAGGCAGAAACGGATTCGAGCGCCGATCGTTCGCTTTATATACACCATTCATGAGCGGTAGGATTCTGCGGGAAAGAACTCTTCGGAGACTACTGGTCAGGGGTACACGCAGAGGACAGGTGTGCAATCCTGTCCGTCAGAACAGTGCAATCTGGTACCCGGCGAAGGACCTTGCGGGGATTCAGGTCTTCAGTCTGTATTTCATCCTGTGCTTCCCACTCTCCGTACTCAGCGTGGGCTACTGAACCTTCGCGCTAGCCTGTCCTGAATACACACTCTCTACGTTGCTTGAATCGACTGAGGTGACAACGTAGTAGTAAGTCTGACCGGATTGCACTCCCGAATCTGTAAATTGAGTTGACGATACCGGCGAGGAGGTCAGTTTCGACTTGTAAGGACCGCCGGTGACCGTTCCGCGGTACACATTGTAGCCAATCACTGTCGATGTGCTGGCCGTCCATGCCAGTCCGACGGTTAGAGCCGTCTGCTGAGCGCCCGTTCCCGACAAGCTGACCTGTGTCGGTGAATCGGTGGCGTTGCTAAGCACGTTCAGTTTCCCGCTAACCGACCCCGCCGTGGTCGGCGCGAACTGAACCGTCACCTGGATGGATTGGTTGGGAGTCAACGTTTCTCCCGAAGAAACACCGCTGACCGTAAAGCCCGCACCAGAGGTATTTGAACCAGATATCGTAACGTTTGAATTTCCTGTGTTCGTCAAGGTCGCCGGCAGGTCGCTGTTGCTGCCTACGTTCACGCTGCCGAAACTCAGACTCGGTACATTAGACGTCAGCAAAAGACTCGACGCGATGCCGGTTCCGCTCAGAGGTATCAGAAGTGGCGAGTTTGGTGCGTCGCTCGCCAGTGATACCGATCCGCTAACTTTCCCAGCCGCCGAAGGTGTGAACACAGCATTGAACGTGGCGTTCGTGCCCGGCGGGATCGTCAAAGGTGTGCTGAGCCCGGTTATGGTGAACCCGCTGCCTGACGCACTGCCTTGCGAAATGACAAGGTTTGCCGTGCCGCTGTTCGTAAGCGTGATCGTCTGTGAATTGCTGTTTCCGACGCTAACATTTCCAAAAGGCGCGCTCGAAGGGACTGCGGCAATTTGGGCTTGCGTTCCTTTGCCGGCCAGAGCAATCGTCAACGGGGAATTCGGCGCGTTGCTGGACACTGAGATGCTTCCACTCGCATTGCCCGCAGAGGTGGGTGAGAACTGCGCAGTGAAATTCGCGTTTTGTCCCGGCTGGATTGTCAGCCCAGCCGCCAACCCACTGATCGCAAAACCGGTCCCGGTGACAGTGGCCTGACTGATCGTCACGCTTGCTGTCCCTGTATTCGACAGATTAACCGTCGCAGACCCGTTTTTCCCGACAACTACACTTCCGAAATTGACCGCTGAGGGAGAACTTCCCAAGCCCGGTTGCGTTCCGGCCCCGGTCACTGAAATCGTCATTGGAGAATTTGGTGCATTGCTGAACACCGAAATGCTCCCACTGGCATTCCCTGTGGATCTCGGTGAGAACTGCGCAGTGAAACTCGCGTTTTGTCCCGGCTGAATTGTCAACCCAGCCGCCAGACCACTGATACTAAAGCCGGTCCCCGTGGCGGCCGCCTGACTGATCGTCACGTTCGCTGTCCCCGTATTCGACAAGCTAACAGTAGCAGTGCCGTTGGTCCCGACTGGCACATTTCCAAAACTGATGGTTGCAGGAGAACTCTCTAGTCCCGGTTGCGTTCCCGTTCCGGTCACTGCAATTGTCATTGGAGAATTCGGCGCGTTGCTGGACACCGAGATACTCCCGCTGGCACTCCCAGCCGATGTCGGTGAGAACTGCGCGGTAAAATTCACGCTCTGTCCCGGCTGGATAACCTGCCCAGCGGCCAATCCGCCTATCGTAAAACCGGTCCCGCTGACGCTCGCCTGGGCGATCGTAACGTTCGCCGAGCCCGTATTCGACAAGGTAACCGTTGCAGAACCGCTGCCCTTTACACCGACGTTTCCGAAACTCACCGCTGCAGGAGAACTCGCCAATCCCGGTTGCGTTCCCGTTCCGCTCAGCGCAACAGAAAATGGTGAGTTCGACGCATCGCTCGCCAGTGTAAAGCTGCCGCTAGCGGCGGCCGCCGTAAGTGGCGCGAATTGAATTTGAACGGTTACGCTTTGCCCCACACCAACCGAACCTGCAAGGCTTCCTGAAGTGATCGTAAAGCCCGTGCCGGTGATGGAAGATTGCCCCAAACTTACGGTCGCAGTCCCTGTATTTGTGATCGTAACGCTCTGCGTCGCGGTCTTGCTTACCCCAACGTTTCCGAAAGCTAGCGTCGCCACGCTTCCAGATAGCACTCCTGCGTTGCCCGTGCTCGTCTTTGCGCCGGTAGAGCCAACGCAGCCGGACAACCCACCAATCGCGGCCATTACGGCCAGGAAGGCGATAAGGGCCAGTGGCTTGCGGCCGTTGCTGACTCGGAAGCGAGCTCCCAGGGCCTGGAGCTGAAGTTCTTGTCTTAGGTTTCGCGCGGAATTTTTCATGTCCCCTACAGTTTAGAGACCCCGGGGAGAGGGGAACTACTGGTCAGAGGCAGCAACGAAGTGCAGTTAATTTCGCCTGTCCGGCCGGGCCAAAAAGCACTGGCCGCACCGAAGGGACAGGTTTTTACGCGGTTGGTCTCGATGAGTTAGCGGTGCATTTCAGTTCGGTACGGTCCCAAACGCCATCCGCGTACAACGAAGTAACCAGCTACCCTTGCTCGCGGCAGGCCAACCCGCACTCATGCTAGACTTTTGAATGAATCGCGAGGCGTCCATCTTCTGAACGAAATGCAGATTCACACTGTCGACTCCCCTTCGCCGGCGTACACCTCGCGTTGGTCGAACCGGTTTCTGATTGCCGCTATTGTTGGAATTCTCTTTCTCACGCTATTTCCGTTTCGCTTTGATTTTCAATCGAGGCTTCCGGGCAATTCATCGCCCTTTTTGTTAGGTAGCGGCATAAAGACTTCAGGGTTTTTTGACGCATTCCTGAATGTTTTGCTCTTCGTTCCCTTCGGTTTCGGCTTGGCGGAGAAGTTGCGGGAAAGAAAACTCTCACGGCTGGCCACTCTCTTGCTAGTTTGGGTGGCAGGCGCGGTCTTCTCTTATGTCATCGAGCTTACGCAGATCTATATCCCCATGCGCGATTCGGGGTGGGAGGATGTGCTCACAAATTCCACAGGTGCTGTCGTCGGCTTCTTCCTCTTCGAAATTCTGGGCTCCTTTACGATCGCCCTCCTCTCCAGAGCCGAGTCCGCCTGCCTCTCTTGGCTAACCATCAAGCGTATTGCTGTTCTTCTTCCAATCTATTTTCTCTCCTGGTTTGCGTTTTCTGCCGCCCTGCAAACGAAGACCAGGTTAAGCAACTGGGATCCGGACTGTTTGCTCGTGGTGGGTAACGACGCCGCGGGCCAGAGTCCTTGGAAAGGCCAGATTCAGGAGTTAGAAATCGCGGATCGAGCCGTCCCGAGCGCTGCGGCCCTCGAGTTAACGTCCGGGCAAGCAAGCGCGGAACCTCTGCCGGACTGGCGTGCCGAATATCATTTCGCGGGTGCCCCGCCATTCAAAGACACAAAAGACATCCTTGCTACTCTTTCATGGGCTGCGCCTGCGCTCGCTTCCCCGCCTTCGGGTGCTCTGGTGCTAAACGGCAAGTCTTGGCTCGCTTCTGACGCGGCAGTTGCAGATTTAGTCGCCGATCTTCAGAAAACGAACCAGTTCGCCCTTCATCTAATCTGCGCCGCCCAAGCGACTCACGATGGCCGCGGCCACATCATTTCCATTTCCCGCTCGCCATCATTCGTCGACTTAACTGTCAGGCAAGAAGAATCAGCTCTGGTTCTATGGTTTCGCAACCCGCTCTCGGTCAAAAGGGCGATCCTCGCTTGGTATGTCCCAAACGTTTTCACTGACACAAAAACGCGCAACATCCTGTACTCCTACGATGGCGCAAACCTTTCGCTTTACATCAACGGGAAGAAAAGTGGCAGGCTCTACCGTCTAGGCCCCGGTACCGCCCTGGCGCGTCTACTCCGCAAGGTCCGCCCCGCCGAGTTGCAAGGCTACATGGATATTTATTACTTACTTGTGTTCTTTCCAGTCGGCATAATTCTAGGGATGTCGGCGCAAGCGCAACCTCGGCCGCGCTGGTTAAGCCTTTGGGGCATCGCGTTGTATTTTATTTTGCCTGCCTTTCTGCTCGAGTTCATCCTCGTGCAGATCAGCGGCCGTCGATTCTCTACTTCAACTTTGTTGCTTTCGCTCTCGCTAATCGTCGCCGGATTCTTGTGGATTCGTTCCGACTCCGCATCACTTGGTGCCGCACCAGCGCCGCAGAAGCAGGCATCCCTATGAAGCTCTTGGTCACCGGTGGCGCCGGCTTCATCGGCTCGACCTTTATCCGTTACACGCTCTCCCTCGATAAAGGGTTTTCAATCGTCAATTTTGATAAGCTCACTTACGCTGGGAATCTCGCCAATCTCAACTCCGTATCAAATAATCCCAATTACAAATTTATCAAGGGTGATATTTGCGATGTCAACGCGGTCGAATCCGCCATGGAAGGCTGCCATGCGGTAGTTCACTTCGCCGCCGAATCACACGTGGACCGCAGCATTTCTCAACCGGCTGACACCGTTCGAACCAACGTAACCGGCACGTTCGTTGTGCTTCAAGCCGCTCGAAGATTGCAAATACAGCGCTTCATCCACGTCTCAAGCGACGAAGTGTATGGCGATATTCCGCCCGCATCTTTCTCCGATGAGAATTCCCCTCTTCGTCCGAGCAGCCCCTATTCCGCCTCGAAAGCGGCTTCCGATCTGCTCGTTCTCTCTTTCGTTCGAACCTATGCCTTTCCTGCGCTGGTTACGCGCTCTTCCAATAACTACGGGCCGCATCAGTGCCTTGAAAAGTTTCTTCCGCTGATGATCATGAGCGCATGCAACGACAAGCCACTGCCGATTTATGGTGACGGGCTACAACAGCGCAATTGGATTCACGTCGAAGATAACTGCCGCGCCATTCTTGCTGTATTGGAACGGGGAAGCGAAGGTCATGTTTATAATATTGGGGGTTTCGACGTTAAGGACAATCTCACCATGGCTCGCAATCTTCTTGCCATGATGGGCAAGCCTGAAAATCTCATTTCCCATGTGCCGGACAGGCCGGGCCACGACCGGCGTTACGCTCTGAACTCGGACAAGATACAGCGCGAACTCAGTTGGAAACCAGTTGTTCCGCTCAACAAAGGACTACAGCAAACGATCGATTGGTATCGCACGAACCGCGCTGGCTAATTGAAGGTAGCAGACATAGTCATGCCCGCAAAGCCAGCCGCTGTTGGACGGTAACTCAGAGGAATCGAATCGGGTATATCCGCGTGACTTTTCATTTCAGGGCTGTTTCACTGCTAAAAGGGGATGCGGGAAGGACAGTGAGTAACGCGCTTGAATTAAAAGCAATCGTAATTCCTTATAAGGAGATTTGAATCTTGCGAATTTCGGTCATTGGATGCGGATACGTTGGCTTGGTCACGGGCGCCTGTTTCGCGGAAATCGGGCACGATGTCACTTGCACCGATAACGACGAATCCAAGATCGTGACCCTGCGCGCCGGCAAACTGCCGATTTACGAGCCGCACTTGGACGCTCTGGTCGAGAAAAACATCCGTGAAGGGCGCCTCCATTTCACCAGCAATCCCGGCGAAGCAGTACGGTCAAGTGAAGCCGTATTCATCTGCGTGGGAACTCCCCCCCTGGATAATGGCGACGCGGATTTGAGCGCCATCGACAACGTCGCGCGAATGATCGCCACCGAAGGCGGCGGAGCCAAGTTAGTAGTTGAAAAAAGTACGGTCCCGGCGCAAACCGGTCAGGAGCTGAAACGCGCTCTCACCGTCTATAGCCGGAAGTCCGGCGCTAATTTTACAGTCGCATCAAATCCGGAATTTCTTCGCGAAGGCACTGCGGTCACTGATTTTCTGCACCCTGATCGAATCGTCATCGGAGTGGACGAGGAAGCGGCCGCTAAAAAGCTTCGCGAAATTTATGCGCCAATCTTGGATAAAAAGTTCGCATGTCCCGCGCACAAAGGCAAGTGCCCGGAGGCTGCCGCGCCTGCTTTTGTCGTCACGACCGTGAATAGCGCGGAACTTATAAAACACGCCTCGAATTCGTTTCTCGCTCTTAAAATTTCTTTCGCAAATTCTCTGGCTGACATGTGCGATCAATTGGGCGCGGACGTCCAGGAAGTCACTGCCGCAGTCGGCATGGACCCTCGAATCGGTCGCCAGTTCCTGCAAGCCGGCCTCGGGTTCGGTGGTTTTTGCTTGCCCAAAGACGTGCAAGCTTTCATTCGTTTGGCCGAACGCGTCGGTATCGACTTCACTTTGCTGAAGGCGGCGGAGCAGGTCAACAAGCAACGAATCGAGCTGCTTCTTTCGAAAGCCCGAAAAGCTCTATGGGTGCTGAAGGGGAAGAAGATCGCGCTTCTAGGCCTCGCCTTCAAACCGAACACCGATGATATTCGGTTTTCGCCCGCCATCGATGCAGCCCGGCGATTCCTAGCCGAAGGCGCAAGCCTGCATGCCTATGACCCGCAGGCCATGGACAAGACCCGCAAGTCGCTTCCTCAAATAACCTTTGCCAAAGATCCGTATGAGCTGGTCAAAGATGCGGATGCTGCAATACTAGCGACCGAATGGGATGAATTTCAGAAGCTCGATTGGAAGCGCGTTCACAACGAAATGGCTCGGCCCTTGGTTATCGACGCCCGAAATTTTCTGAATCCGGCTGAAATGAAGGCTCTCGGCTTTGAATACTATTCGTTCGGCCGTTAATTAGAAGTCCCCTAGGCCATCAGAGCGTTTCCTGGAAAGCGCACAGCCTGCCCCTTATTGGTTATCTGCAGCGGCGTCTTGCGAACAATCGCTACCGGCCCTGGATTTCCCTGGTCAACTGAAGAATTCTCTGCCGCTGTGTCGGGGTCCAATAACTCTGGCCGCGCGAAACCCGCGGCTCTGCGCGCTAATTCCGATCGCGTTTCGACCCCGAACTTGCTGAGCAACGTCGAGATGTGGAACTTCACCGTTCGAACCGTGATATTCAGCTTGGAAGCAATTTCCTTGTTGGCCCGGTTCGACAGCACAGAGTGAAGAACTTCCTTTTGTCGGGGGCTCAATGATGTCGGACACGCAATGGATCGCCCCTCCTCCAAAAGCTCCTCAGCGCGCGATACTAGCCGGCTCATCAGCACCTTCTCGGCCGGGACCAGCACCTGAAAGTCACTGGGGTTCTGCCCTCTTACCAAGCATTGCATCGCCAGTAGGCCCGCCACCCGCTCTACAGTTGACTCAGCGTCCGCATACGCCTCCGTACGGAACTGTGCCACTCCTGTAGTCGTTTCACAGAAAACGAAAAGGTTAGGCTTGTTTAGATCCTGTTTCTTATCCTGCTGCACCAGCTTTCCAAACACACGTACCTTCTTCACTTTGGGCCTTCCCGTCTGCTCGCCCAGGACTATTCGGCGAAGCCTCATTAGATTTTTGTTACGACCGCTATACGGGACTTAACGCGGCTATCATGACCATCGCCCTGACGACTGCCTTGAGAGCCGTTCTACCAAAACTTGGATAGAAGCACGGGCATGGCAGGTGTGGTGCCATTCGAGCGCCCAGTTAAACGACTCAAAATGAGACACATATTTGGTCGGTAGATCTTCGCTATTTTTTCAACATGGGTAGAAAGTTCTCGGTCGCAGAAAAATGTTCCGCCCTCCGCCTTCATCGGCGCGTTTTTTGCGGTAAACTCCGCTTCTCGAATCGAAGTCGCGTGAAAGGGACAAAATCGTGAAAAGAATTTTGCGATCCACTTTGTTCTTGGCGGTCATGATTCTGTTTCCAGTTGGCATATTCGCCCAGATTCCTCCGGCCAAACCAGCTCCCCTCGAGGTCCCCACCGGAGAGGGCACTTGCTCAGTGCAAAAATCTTGCGCCGATTTGATGCCTGGGATGATTCAGAGCGCTCTCGGCCCCTCACCGCTTGAAGAAAATTTGCGCTATCTCACCGACTCCGTCGGCGGCCGCGTCACCGGTTCTCCGGCCGCCGACCGCGCCGTGGGTTGGGCAGTCGAAGCGCTTCGCCGCGCTGGCGTGGACGAAGTCCACGCGGAAAAATTCACTATTCCCGTCGGCTGGAGTGAAGGCAATACCCATGTGGAAATCCTGTCCCCGGCGCCCTTCCCGGTTCGCTTGGTTTCAATCGGCTGGTCCCCCGCTACGCCCGAAGGCGGGATCACAGCCGACGTGGTCGATGTGGGAGCCGGCGACGAAAAGGGTTTCGCCACGGCCGGCACCCTGGCCCATGGCGCGATCGTTCTGGTTCACACGAACCTCCTGGTCACCTGGGAAGACCTCATCAACGAATACGATGTGGACCGCGAAGTTGTTGGCAGGGCGCTCAAGGCGGGTGCCGCCGCCATATTTTGGATGTCCACGCGGCCCAATCTTCTGCTCTATCGCCACAATATCTCCATCAATGGCGAACTCGAACAGTTGCCGCAAGCGGTCCTGGCGCGGGAAGACGCCGAGCGCATGGCAAGATTCCTGACCTCAGGACAGAAAATACACGCGCATCTGGAGATGCCAAATCATGTTAGCGGGCCAACAGAATCTGAAAACGTAGTCGGCGAAATTCGCGGCCGCGAGAAGCCGGACGAATTCGTGTTGCTCGGCGCCCATCTTGATTCATGGGAATTGGGTACTGGCGCGCTCGACGACGGCTGCAATGTAGCCATGCTCATTGACGCTGCGCGAATTATTCACGCCTCCGGCACCATCCCTCGCCGCTCGATTCGTTTCGCCTTTTTCACCGGAGAAGAAGAAGGAATGCTTGGTTCCGCAGCTTACGCGCACGCGCACCGCGGCGAACTCGATCGCATGATCGCGGCCGTGATCTTCGATTCCGGAGTGGGACGCATCATCGGCTACTCTCTCGGTGGCCGCAAGGATATCGAACCCGCGGTTCGCGATGCCCTCCAGCCGCTCCGCACTTTTACTCCTTTGAATTTCACCTTCGATGCCGGTATGGACACCGACAACTTCGATTTCATTCTCGAAGGAGTTCCCACGCTAGAAGCCAACCAGGAGCCGGCCAACTATATGCTGAACTATCACGCAGCGTCCGACACCTACGACAAAGTTGATTTCAAGGAACTCAAACGCAGCGTGGCAATCTCGGCAATCACGGCCTTCGCTCTGGCGGATCGCGAAGACCGCATCGGCCCGCGCCAGTCGCGCGCGCAGATCGAACAACTATTCCAGCAGACCGGCCTCGACAAGGAAATCAAAGACGCCGGTTTCTGGCCCCTCTGGGAGAAAGGAGAACGCGGCCGCGAGCCCTAGCCGCCGGCCCAGTTAGCGAGAAAATTGCTTGAGCAAATGAAAACAATCCCAACCCATGCCCGCCTCCGAAATGCGATCTTGAGCGTTTACTCACGTATAATAAGAGCAATATGGCGATGACTGCACGTGCGCGGAATATCGGTGTGCCCGAATCTCTTGCTGTCAAACCGAGCCGTATTCTGGCGGTTGATTACGGCCGCAAAAAGATCGGCTTGGCCGTTTCCGACGAGCTCGGCCTCACGGCGCATCCGCTCGCCACGTTCCTGCGCACCAACCGCCGCGACGATTTGCGACGCTTGCGCGAAATTTGCAGGAAGCATAGTGTTGCGCGTATCCTCGTGGGCCATCCTTTGCACATGACCGGCGAAGCCGGACCCATGGCGGATGAAGCGGCTCGGTTCGCCGCTCGATTGCAGAAAGCTCTCGGTATCGAAGTGGAGCTGGTGGACGAGCGGTTAACCTCCTGGGAGGCAGCACAAACGATGTTCGAAGTGAGATCTTCGCGGAGTAAACACGCTCCGATCGACGACGTGGCCGCCGCAGTCCTGTTGCGCGATTATCTCGAACACAAAAAAGAGCTCAGTCGGCCCCCGGTTCCCGCCGTGGAGAACCGCTAAACGCGATGCGTAGACTCGGCCTCATCGCTCTTCTTCTGATCGCTGCCCTCGGGGCGGGAGCCGGCTGGCTCGATTCGCAAATCAGCCGCCCGTATCGCGGTCATCGCCCTGAAAGAGTGTTTGTCGACATACCCCACGGCACTTCCCGGCTGGGAGTGGCCCGCATTCTCAGAAGAAATGATGTAATTCGCAGCCAGCTTGCCTTCGAATTCTTCAGCATGTGGCATATTCGAAAACCGCTGCAGGCCGGTGAATATTATTTCGATCGTCCGCTGGACTCGCGTGAAGTCTTCTGGCAAATCGCCGGGGGCCGCATCTACGTCCGCACTGTGACCATTCCCGAAGGCTGGAACATGTTTGAGATGGCCGCAGAGCTCGATCGTCAGGGAGTTTGCACCCGCGACGGCTTTCTGGAAGCGGCAAAAAATGCTTCCCTCATTGCGGACTTGGCGCCAGACGCTCCCAGTCTCGAGGGATTTCTTTTCCCCTCCACTTACCAATTTACCCGCCATACCACCTGCGAACTGATTGCAAAACGAATGGTCCAGAATTTTCGGGCGGAGCTGGAATCGCTCGATCCTCCCGGAGCGAAAACTTTTCCGCTGGGCCTGACGCTCTTCCAAGTGGTCACCCTCGCCTCACTGGTCGAAAGCGAAACTCCCAAGCCGGACGAGCGTCCCATGGTCGCTGGAGTTTTCTGCAATCGTCTGCGCAAGGGCCTGCCCCTGCAATGCGATCCCACCGTGCAATACGCGCTGGAAATCGAAGGCCATCACACGAAAAACGTCCGTCCCGCCGACTTGCACGTCGATTCTTTGTACAACACCTACGAGCATCCCGGCCTGCCGCCGGGACCCATTGCAAATCCGGGAGAAGCATCTTTGCGCGCCGCAATCAACCCTGCGCAAACTGACTACCTCTACTTCGTCGCCAACGATCAAGGCGGACATTTTTTCGCCAAAACTCTGGCCGAACACAATCGCAATGTCGCGCGTTACCGCCATCTACTTGCCGCCGATGGCACGAACACAGATCCTGCTAAGCCCAGGCATCGAGGTCCCTCTTGAACGAAAGTAATCCCAGCGCGAGCCACGAGAGTGGCTCTCCGACCAAGAAGAAATTAATTCTTGAAGTGGCGCTGGGTCTGGCCAAGCCGCGCTACACGCCCGCCGAAATCGAGCAGATCCGGCGCAAGCTGATCGTTCATCTCGGAGAAAAAGGGAAAACTTCGGCCGACTATATCGTTAGCGTCCTTGAAGAAGCCGGAATGCGCGTGGTGTGGTCCACGCGCTCGGATACCGAAGGCCGCTACGAAGAAGAATTCAGCGACCTCCTGCATTTTTCCACTCTGGACGAAGCGGAGATGTGCCTGGTCCGCCTCGACGAGCTCCTCCGAAAATTTGTGCTCGAAGCCGACGCCCCCGCCGCCGAACGCGTCCGCGAAGTCGCGCGTCTGGGACGTCGACGCGCGGAAATGATCTCGCGCAATCACAAAGTAGAGGCCAACAAGCGCGCTGAAAAAGAGGAGATCGCGCATTGGTTCGGAATCTGGCTGGAAACTCCCGACGCTTTCTTCGACTGGCTCGAAGTCCGCAAGCAATCTGCCGATTTCCAGAAGCGCTTCCCGCACTCCCCTGACGAGGAAGTATAGATGTACCTGCTCGATGTCGAGCCTCTCGACCTGGGCGCTGACGTTCGTGCCGTCGGCCTGGAACTCACCGAAGCCGACGAAAATCGCGAGCCGGTCCGAGGCCCCGACGCCGCGCGAATCTGGACTCGCACCCTCCGGGCAACGGCAGCCGACGAAGCTTGGGCGCTCGATTTTTTCAGTCATCTCGATCGCCTCCGCGAATATTGCCATCTCCACAAAATCGAATTTCGCGAAGCCACCAAACGCTCCATCGTAATTCCGGCCCCCAAGCCCGAAGCGCTCGAGCCTCTGATCGACCGTTTTCAGAATGAGACGTTCGGCGCTCGCGCCGGAGCCTTGGTCGCAAAGGGAGACCCTGCGCTGGAAGGCGAATTAGCCCGCCATGGCGTCGACGCATACCATTCCGCCTTCTCCAACTATTTCTTCTGCGCCGTCTGCGGATTTGAAGGCGGCTCTCTGGTTTTCCTTAGCGAAAAGCTCTGGGCCAGCGAAATAATTCGCCGCATCCGCCCCACTCTCGAAGGGTTGGATGTCGAGATCAGCCTGCCCTCCTGAAGGCCGGTGTTCCTGTCCTGTACCTCTATAGGTCTTTCGTACCATTTCCCTAGACATTGGTTCTAGTACACTGTCTGTAGAACAGCCGATGTCCAGCCATCCTCACGAGTTGATCGTGCATAGTGAACCCCGGGTCCCGAACGCGCGTGCCTTCATCCGCAGCCTGAATATCCTGCTTAAGTACGCCCGGCTCTATGGCTTAGAGCACTCCCGTTCATCCCGGCAATTTGAATCCTCGTGGATCGAACTCCAGGATGCGGTTGAGGCCGCAGGCCAGGGCGGCCTCCTGCTTGGCGCTTCCGACTCTCAGCTCTTGCTCGACGGCGTCCCTTTGGAGTCCACTCCCGCCGAACGCAGCTTCGCCAATTTGCTCACCAGTTCAGGTGTCGCCAGCATTGGATTCACTCACGGCGTCACCAAGATTGATTTTGCCAACCTTGTCCGCGCCTTCATGGAAACCGGTCCGAAGGCTGGCACTCTCTCCGAACGCCTGGAAGCCTGTTTCGGGAAGAAAAACGTTTCCGGAATCCGCGTGAACGAAATTCGTTTCGTTGCGGAAGATGCTGGTTTCTCCGAAGCGCGCGTAGCTGCCACTCTCACTGCAAAAACGCTCGGCGCTGACGCCGACATGATCCAGGACTGGTTCCGAACTCCCGAGAAGATGATTCAGCTAATCGCTGCCGCCGAAGGCGCCCACAGCGGAGGCACAGCGAATCAGGGGGCTGGCGTAAGTGGCGGATCACCTTACCAGAGATCATACGGCGCCGGCCCCAGCAGCGAAGCGGGACTAGTCGCCGGTTCCGGCACAGTCGCGGGATTAAACGAAGACGCTAGAGCCGGTTCGGCGTTAGCCGAGGCCGCTGTGATTCCCGGAGCTTCCGGCGCGTTTTCGCGCCTCGAAGAAGCCGAGCTTCAAAGCCTGCTCAAATTGCTCGTCCAATTCGGCGAGGCGCAAAATTCGAAAAGTCCCCAGCTCGACAAAAATTCCTGGCAACAGAAACTCGCCGGTCTCCCGCAGAACGCTCAAATAACTTTGCGTCAGGCGCTGGCGCAGGTTGCCGCGAAATCGCCTTCCGCCAAAGTGGACGAAGCCATGCTTCTTCGTCTGGCCGAAGATTTGGCCATTAAATTTGCCATCGACCGCTACCAGCGCGGCGAAGTTCAAGTCAATGCCGTGCGCCAGATGCTCGACCGCATGGGCAGCGAACTCAACACTCTTCGCAAACTCCTGCGCTCGCGCGAGGACAAAATGGCCAGCGCCGGCATCCTCATGGAGTCTCACGCCGACGTGCTCGACCGGCAGTTCTGGGCCGCCGTCCCCGAATCCGGCAAAAAACATGTCTTGATGTCCGCCGAAGCCTGGTGTATCCCGCCGCGCAACGTGCAGCAATACGTGGAAGAACTTCTCGGTCGCGGTGACGCGGCCGCTGCCGGAGACATCCTGCTTCAGTACGCCACCTGCGTCCGAAACAAAGACTCGGAAGCGCGCAAAAAAGCCGCTATCGGTCTTGGCCAGCTCGCTGAATTATTCAGCAAAGCCGCCAGCCAGCGTTTGCAAGATGCTCTCGTACAAATCGGCCAGCAAATGGCCGCGGAAAAGGATACCGAGCTTCAAACTCTTTTAAGCGCGGCATTCGTGCGTCTCAGTCAGGAATCAGCCACGCGTCGTTACTACCGCGCGATGCAACAATCCCTCGATTCTCTGGCCGACCTCGAAGAATCGCGCCCGAGCTGGGTCCAAAGCTTGCGTCCACGCGTCGGAATCGATAATCGCGTTCCCGAATTCATCGAAGAAGCGCTGGCCGCCGAGCAAATGCCCGAAGGTCTTGTCGGCGTCCTGATGCGCGTTCCGCAGTCTGCGTCCGAACATTTAGCCGTCCGCTTGGCGCGTTCCGGTCGCCGCACTGAACGCGAGAGCATCGTCTCCCTCGCGAAATCCGTGGGTTCGCCCTGCGTCAGGTATCTGAAAGAAATTCTGAAAACCGAAGTGCCCGCTAAAGCTGCCACCGTGGTCGGTCTCTTGAGTCGTATGGACCCCCTCGCCCTCGAGGAGATGCTTCCAGCACGCCTTCGCGAAGGCGTGCGCAGTTTTCACGACGCGGTCGTGCGTCAGCTCTCCACCGCCGGCGCGCCCGAGCGCGGCAAATTGCTCGCCGAATCGCTTGAAATTTTTGACCCCTTGATTGTTCCTCTCGCGCTCGACGAGATCGGAATGTGCGGCGATACTGATACCGCGCCCAAGCTCTTGCGCATCGCTGAAGGCGAAATTCTCGCTCAAGGCTCGGACTACCTTCGCGTCAAGGCCATCGAAGCGTTGGGCCGCATGCGCGCTCCAGCCGCTGCCGGACACTTGCGCCACTTTGTAGAATCGCGCAAAACTTTTGGCTGGGCCTTCGCGGACGAAATTCGCATGGCCGCTGCTCAAGCTTTAATGAAGCTTGACCCCGAATGGATACAGGCCTTTCTGCCCAATTCCGGCCTCGACACTAAAGTGATCTCTCTGGCGCCGCTCGACGCCATTCCCGACCGGGATTTCGTGCGCCATCGCCGCTATCGCCGCGTGCGCCTCCCGCGTGCGGTACCCGCCACCATCACCTCAGCGCGCGGAAAATTCACATCTTCGATCAGCGTGCTCAGCCTGGATGGCGGCCTGTTAAGCGGCGACATTCAAATTCCAGTCGGCACCGAAGCCACTCTGAAAATTCCCGCCGGCCTGCGCTCGATCAGCATGCAAGCAGTCGTGCGATTTGTCCGCTCGCAGCAAGCCGGTTTCGAAATGATGGGCATCAACCTCGAAGACCGCGCCAAGCTCCGCCGCCTGCTCATCTCGCTGGGCGGCGCCGACACAGTCGTCCGTTCCGGCCTGCTTCCCCACGATTAATCAGTCAGCGTGGCCCTGGCGTCTCCGATTATGTCCAGTCGAGTGTTTGGCTTATCGGCATCGATGCCATGGATCGTTGAACTCGGCCGATGCTCGTTCCAACTCCTGCTGAGTCCCGCAATCGGAGATGTGCTAAATTGTTTATTTAGCGTTTGCGGGGGCGCACCACACTGAAACTTTCTAGTCTCGCGGTCTGGATAGCTTTGACGCTCATGGCCGCTTGGGTCTGCGGCTGCTCGGTCAGCCAGAAAACCGTCGTCAAGCCGGGCAACGCGCCCGCGCCGCTTCTAACAGCGAGCAAAGCCGACCTCATCGGGCGCTACAATCAGCAGGCCCAATCGGTCACCTCGCTGAATGCCGGCGTATCCATGAAACTCACTGCCGGCTCCGCGTATTCAGGCGTGATCGAGCAATACCACGAAATAAACGGATTCGTCCTCGCGGCAGGGCCCACGAACATCCGCGTGATCGGCCAGGCTCCCGTGGTGGGGAAGAATATTTTTGACATGGTTAGCGACGGCGATATGTTTCATATCTATATCCCATCAAAGAACGATTTCATCGAGGGCCCCGATCATTTAGAGCGGCAGGCCTCAAAGCCCATCGAAAATCTGCGGCCGCAGCATTTGGTGGATGCCCTGCTGTGGTCGCCTGTTCCAGAGGGAGCGCCGGTATTGTTCGAGGAAGCAAGCGAAGGCTCCAATCGCTTCTACATCCTGACCGCGGTCCGCGCCGCCTCCGACCATAACGCAACAAAGGAAAATTCATCGGGTTCACCAGATTGGGAAATATCGCGTAAGATCTGGTTCGACCGCACGAACTTGCAGATTGCGCGCGTGGAAAATTTTGCTTATGGTGGCAAAGTGGCTTCCGACGTCCGCTACTCAAACTGGCTTGCGACTACCACGCCGTCAGACACGGCGGCGCCATCGACCGCAACACCTGCGGCCAGCGGCACGATGTATCCGCGCCACATTGCGATTAGCCGCCCCAGCGATGATTATCAACTCGCAATTGAAATCAAAAAACTCACCATCAACGAGCCCATCTCCGCCGATCGCTTTGTGTTGAAGCAGCCGCCGGGCACTCAACTGATTCACCCGGACGAAGACGCTAAGGAGCCGCAAAAGCCTTGATCCGCTACATGATCACGCAAAACGTGCTGCACCGGCCTCTTCGTACATTGATCACGGCCATCGCCGTCGCCGTCGAAGTCACCATGGTTATCATGGTCGTCGGTCTAACCACTGGCTTGCTGCAGGACTATGCCAAGCGCACCGAAGGCATCGGCGCAGACGTCATGGTCCAGCCTCCCTCTTCTTCTCTGTTCATGAACTTTGGCGGCGCGCCCATGCCCATCAGTATTGGGGACAAGTTACGCCGGCTCGATTACGTCCAGGCCGTTTCTCCCGTCCTGATTTCGCTCAATTCGGTCGCTGCGTTGGAAAATATTTTCGGGATTGACCCGGAAAGCTTCCGCGAGGTATCCGGCGGATTTGTCTTTTACGCGGGCCGGGATTTGCAGGACCCCAATGACATTTTGGTGGACGACATTTACGCTAAGGGCAAGAACGTAAAGGTAGGGCAGACGCTGCATATCCTCGCCCACGATTTCCGTGTGGTTGGAATCGTCGAGCACGGCAAGTCCGCCAGGCTATTTGTCCTCCTTTCCGCGCTGCAGGAAATGGCTGGGGCGCATGACAAGGCGTCAATATTCTTGATTAAGGCCGACCGCTCCAACCATTCAGCCGCCGTGGCGGAGGAAGCCAAGCAGCTTCTCCCGGGGTACGAAGTCCGCCAGCCCAAAGACCTCATGGCGTTGATGACTTCGTCGAACGTGCCTTATCTCGGCACCTTCATAAACGTCATGATAAGTATTGCCGTCGTGGTCGGATTTTTGGTCACTTTCTTGTCGATGTACACCACCGTCATCGAGCGCACGCGCGAAATCGGGGTGTTGAAATCCCTGGGGGCCTCCAAGAGTTACATCGTGAGAATCATTCTGAGTGAGACAACCCTGCTCTGCCTGGTGGGATCGGCTGTCGGGATTGCTCTGAGCTTTGCCCTGCGGGCGATTATCCACGATCTCCACCCTTCATTGCCCATCCAGATTACCTACGGTTGGACGGTTCGCGCCGGTTTGATCGCGATCGCAGGCGGGCTGTTAGGCTCCTGCTATCCCGCTTGGATCGCTAGCCGCAAAGACCCCGTCGAAGCGCTCGCCTACGAGTAAAATCTGCCACATTTCATTTCTGCCCAACGCCACATACCTGCTAGGAAGAAATGGCGAACGCGACTAGAATATTTCCGTCCACGGAAGTGTTAACACTCGCACGGGGGCGCGCGTTGGAGCCTATTCTCAAAACGGAAGATTTATGGAAGGTATATCACTCCGGCAAGGTTGAGGTGCCGGCACTCCGCGGCGTCAACATGGAAGTTTATCCCGGGGAATTCGTCTCCATCATGGGCCCTTCTGGCTGCGGAAAGTCCACTATGTTGCACGTGATAGGTGGTTTGGCGCAGGCCACACGCGGTCGCGTGCTTCTTGACGGAAACGATCTCACCACCATGACGGATGCGGCCAGGACTCTTTTGCGCCGCCATAAGGTCGGTTTTGTCTTTCAGAAATTCAATTTGCTGCCCACCCTCGACGCCTATCACAACATTGCGCTGGCGCAGCACATTCACGGAAACGGGTTCGATCCGCACCGTTTTGAAGTTGTGGCCAAGCTTCTCGGAATAAGCGAAAGGCTTACCCATAAGCCCTCTGAGCTTTCCGGTGGCGAGCAGCAACGCGTGGCGCTCGCGCGCGCAATTGTCAGCGAGCCGAAGATTGTTCTGGCAGATGAGCCCACCGGCAATCTCGACACAAAAAGTTCGGACGCAGTGCTAGGGTTGCTGCGCGAGCTGAACAAAGATTTGGGACAGACCATCGTGATGATCACTCACAACCCCGATGCCGCCGCCTACGGAAATCGCGTGCTGCATATGCGCGACGGCCAGGTCGTGGACGGCTCCGCAGTTCACTAACATGCGCAAAGTGTGGCGAGGAATCGTCCGAACAGTTTTTTGGTCCTTCGAGCGTGGCAGCTGGCCCTACGATTTAATGGTCATCGCCATCGTTGTTTTCGTTCTGGCCACGCCGCGCCGCGTGTTCCACGACCAGCCGCAAACAACCGCGCTGGCAAGCTCCGACGTTCAGCTCCTGTCCGACGATCCCCGTACCCAAACGCGAACCTACCGCCTGGACGCCAATGTGTTGCAGCCCCAGAAGCGCGCCAAGCAACCCACTCCGGAGCTTGAACGGGAAACCCACGACATTTTGGGACGCGCCGTGGACGATCTGAAAGAGCGTACTTTTCAGGTGAAACGTATCGACCCGGTCCGCGCAGCCGACGGCTCCATCGCCTATTACGACATCACCGTTCAACCCGATTTCAGGTAGGCCATACCGCTGTATCCTTCCGATAACACGGAACCTCCCGAACCAGAGGCGCATCTAAACCGGTATGCTATGATGGCGCGAATTTTAGCGGGGAACTCGGGGCGCGGTGGGGGACTTATTGACTGCCAATCGAATTAAGTGGATGGCGCTAGCATGCCTGGCCGTTTGCGTGACTTGTGCGCACATCTTGACGGCCGCAGCGCAGGGCAAAGGTCCGTGGACTTTGGAATCCGTTCTGCGGCAACTCGATATGCAAGCGAAGACTTTTCACAGCCTCTCCGCGGATGTGGAACGCACGAAGGTCACCGTGGTCGTCAACGATCACTCCACGGAAACGGGCAGCCTGCTCGTGCGTGGCGACAAAATGCAGCTGCAAATGAAAGCTCCCGACGCCCGTACGGTCCTGCGCACGGGAGATAATCTCTACGTATATACACCTGGCTTGAATCGTGTCGAGGAATACAACCTGGGCAAGAATCGCACGATGGTGGATCAATTTCTGCTGCTCGGATTCGGCACCTCCGGCAAGGAGCTTCAGAAAAGTTATCTCATCACTCTACTGGGCGAACCCGCCCTCGACGATAAAAAGACCGTCGAGCTCGAATTAACTCCAAAGTCGGGGGAGGTTCGGAACCAGATTTCGAAGATACAGATTTGGTTCGATGAGTCGTCCTGGCTTCCGGTCCAGCAACAATTTAACGAAACGGGTTCCGGGGATTACTTCACCATCCGCTACTCCAAAATCGTGCGTAATCCTGCGATCAGCGAGTCTGAGTTCAAACCTCACTGGCCGAAGAACACCGAAAAGTCCCGTCCGCAGGGCTAATTGCGGGTGAAAACGAAGATGCTCAGGTAAGTTGACCGACTTTCTTCGTTCCCAACGCCTTTGCTTCGTGATCCAGCAATGCCTGTTTTCGGGATAGACCCCAGCGGTATCCCGCCAGTTTTCCGTCCGCGCGAACCACTCGATGGCATGGAACGACTACTGAAACAGGGTTTGTAGCGCAGGCTCGCGCTACGGCTCGTATGGCCCTGGGTTGGCCGATGGCCCGTGCGATTTCAGTGTACGTTCGAGTAGCCCCGTAAGGGATTCGCCGCAGTTCTTCCCAAACATGCCGGCGGAATGCCGTGGCTTGCACATCGGTGGGCAAATCGAGGTCGGGCTCTTTGCCTCGCAGGTGCGCAAGAATCTCACTAACCCATCCGCCGAGATTTTTCGATCCGCTGCTGCTTTTGTCGATTTCCGCGCGGGGATATTCTTTCCGCAGCGTGGCTTCCAGCGGAGCATCCCTTTCGCCCAGGTAGAGCGCGCTGATTCCTCGTTCGGTGGCGGCCACCAGCAGGCGCCCCAGCGGCGAATCAACAATCGTGTAGTGGATCCGCATTCCGGCGCCGCCCTGGCGATAAGTAGCCGGGGTCATGCCGAGCTGCGAGGGCGCACGTTCATATAAACGGCTGCTCGAACCGAATCCTGCGTCGTAGAGTGCGGTGGTCACATCGTCTCCTTTTTTCAGACTGGATTTCAAACGGCGCATGCGTTGCGCGTCAGCATATTGCCGGGGTGTGATGCCCATGACACGCCGGAAGGCGCGTTCGAGTTGATGTGAACCCATTCCGACGCTTCGGCCGAGCGTTGCAAGGGTCAGGCGAACATCGTTGTCCCCTTCAGCCTCGGTACGAATACGGACCTCGATTTCGCGGCAAACGCGCGCCACTGCTTCGGTGCGTGGATCGCGCAAGTGAATGGTGCGCGGCCGGCAACGTCGACAGGCACGAAATCCCTGTTGCTCAGCGGCTTCCGGAATCGAGAAAAAGACCACTTGCTCGCGCCGCGGCTTGCGAGATGGGCAAGAGGGCCGGCAATAAATTCCCGTCGAGCGGACGGCATATACAAACGCGCCGTCGGCGCCTCGATCGCGCGCTTGCACAGCTTGCCAGTAAGATTCTGATCGGCCGCGCTCGCTAAGTCGGTGCATATCGGATCTGCCCCCTGCGTTGAATCGCCCAATATGATTCGATGACAGGTCGAAATTATCGAATCCTATGGAGAACTGCTATCCGTTTCTTGCGTTCAAAGTCCTTGACCGCTTTCGCCCTCTACACACAAGCAGGTGTGCAAAACTGCACAAATGCCTTGCCGACTTAGTGTTACATAATAAGACACTTTCGCCTGTACCCCAGTTGACGGCATAATAGAGGACGCGCATATTCGATTTCCACATGGGGTGGGGTCGGTAACGCTTAGGGGAGACTGCTATGGGGGCTGCTCCGCAACGGAACAGACAGCAGTTGGCAGCAACGCCGCTACGCATCGTTGAAGTTCAGCCTTTGACGACGTCGGTACCAGCGGTAGGAAAACCGGGGCCGCGCCGCTTCGCTCGCATCCCAACGCACGCAATCGGCGTGGCAGCTGAACGTCGGCGAGCGCCGCGGGCTTCTCTTTCGCTGCCACTTCGCTTAATTCGAGTGGGCGGCACTCAGGAACCTGTTCCGGTTACTCTGGTCACCCGGAATATAAGCTCCGGCGGCATCTACTTCCTGGCGCCGCGCAAGTTCGATCCCGGCACCGCGATTGAGCTGGAAGTCGCGCTGGTCGAACGTCCGCAAGGCCAGGGCAGCGTGCAAATGTGCACAGCGGCCCACATCATCCGCACAGAAGAAGTGGATCAGCCCGGATGGCATGGATACGCCGCGACGTTCGATGACTTTGCGCTTCGGCGTGACGACGTGCTCCCGCCCCGCTACCAAGCCAGCTAGTCGACAGTCGATTCCACGATTTCGATATGGCCGGCCTCGTAACCCTCCTTGTGAAGGATTCTCAGCAAGGCTCGAGCGAAGGCTGGTCCTTCGCGGCATGGCTGTCGTGGTGCTCGATCGCCATGGGCATTGGCATCTGTTCCATGCATTTTGTCGGCATGCTGGGCTCCAGCTTGCCGGTTCCCGTGAGCTACTACTGGCCGACAGTTTTACTTTTCTTTATTCTCGCGGTCCTTGCCGCTACTCTGGCTCTTTATGAAGTAAGTCGCGAACGGATGGGGGGCGGACAACTACTTAGAAGCAAGATGGCAACGTCCGCCGCCACCAAGCCATCTGGGACGCGTTTGGTTCTCGTCAACTGCGTGCTCGCTTCCGTGCGTTCCGCATCATCGATTCGACGTCGCACGGCTGCGGGAATCGGGCGTACCATATGAATGTGAAAAGTCTCTACTTTTTGATCGCGATCGTGAGCCTTGCTGGATTCGCCTCGAGAACCGGTTCGAGCGACCCGAATCATACCGCCCAGCCAGCGCAAGCGGCAGCAACAGTCACCGGGGCGGCCACACTGCCGGCAAAGGCTTCCTCGATCAGCAAGGACGGTATCACGTGGACGTTCAGCGCCCCTGTTCCCGTGGGGCAATTTGTGAATGGCGACTACTACGTCGTGGGTCCGGTTACGGCGACGAGAATTGATCCTGCTCCCACGACTTCGTCACCATACCAGAACGGGTCGGTGAAGAACCTGCCGACATCAAGCGGCAAGAGCGGCTTCGATTCAAGACTGAATGATGGCAGAGACGAATCGTGGTGGTTTGACCCATCGGTGCGAGTCTATGCACCAATCAGTTTGAAGCCAGGAGACTCGCTGGTATCGTCGATCAGCGTCGCTAAGATTCATTCGCTGCCGGAAGTGATGCGTGCATCGGATAAGAGCTCGAGTCCGGTGGCGACCGAATCGGTGCTTACGGTGCTTTCTGCGACGCCAAGCGCCGACGCATTCCGCCCGTCTTATTGCGACCGGCGCCAAATGATCTATCACGCGAATTCGCTCCGGAGAGAACTGCTGCCTTCTCTGGCACCGCCAAATCCATCTGGCACGCCGCCTCTTTCGCAATTCGAAGCGTGGTACCGAAGGCCGTGGATCGATACAAACGCCTTTCTGTTTGACGCGCCCGCTGAGTACATGCCGAGTTATGGCGAGCATATCGCTTTCGCGGATTCGTACGCGGCACTTCTCTTGATGCTGAATTTTCCAGCGGAACAAAAAGTGAATCTCACAAATTACTTCGTGCAGTACGGCATCGACTTGTACGGCTGCGTGCAAGCAGGATACGGGTGGCCGGCGTTTGGGGGGCACCGCAGCGGGCGGAAATTGCCAATCATCTTCGCAGGAATGCTGTTGAACGATGATGGCATGAAAAACGTTTCGGTGAACTACCCGAACAAGTTTGGCGAGGACATGCAGGCGGTCTACGTCAACAAGATTCCTCCGGCCGGAAGATTCCAAACTGCGTGGCAAGGCGCGGCGGTGATCTATGGAGGCCACTACGGAGTGAACGGGAACGGTACGCCCGTCAGCGCCGGACTGTACGGACCCTACGAACAACTGCAACCCAAGGAGTGGCCGTTGCTGGATGTGAATGAGCAACTTGGAGAATCCTATAGGCGCTGTTGCACTTCATTGTCGTGGGTAGGAGAGGCGCTGGCCGTCCATATCATGCACGCGGAAAAAGCATGGGCCTATCCGGCGTTTTTCGATTATGTCGATCGGTGGATGACCGAAGACGACACGCAAGCGATTGCGGAGATCAAAGCGCAAAGCGGTTTTGACTACAGCGCAACGTGGCAACGGCAACGCCAGACCCGATATTGGCTGCAGGGCCAATTTCCTCAATACACGTTTATCGATGATATGTGGGCCGCTTACAGGAAATAGAAAGGCGAGAGCGCAGCCCCCTCGCGGTCGCGTTTTTCATCCCGTCAGTCTGTGTGTGCTTCTGGCGAATTAACGCAATTATCGGAAAAGCGGATTATCCGACGGGAGTTACGCTCGACAAGGCCGAATTACCAAACGCCCAAAACAAAAAAGGCTGATAAGCTTTTGCGGCACGGCGAGGCACTCCAAAATGCCACACCCGCAAACCTGGAATCCTGAACGTTACGCTCGCAACGCCCGCTTCGTCGCCGAATTTGGCGCGCCCGTGGTTGATCTGCTCGCGCCGCGCGCCGGCGAGCGCATCTTGGACCTCGGCTGCGGCGACGGCGTGCTCACCGCGAAGCTCGTCTCGATGGGATGCCATGTCATCGGTGTCGACGCCAGCGCACCGCAAATCGACGCCGCACGAAAACTCGGCCTGGACGTCCATGTGATAAACGGGGAAGCTCTCGATTTCGATAGCGAATTCGACGCCGTCTTCAGCAACGCAGCGCTGCACTGGATGAGCGATCCCGCCAAGGTCATCGCCGGAGTGCGCCGCGCACTCAAGCCGCACGGACGTTTCGTCGCCGAATTCGGCGGCCACGCCTGCGTGGCCAAGATCAGGAAGGCGTTAGTCGAAGCCCTCAATCGCCGCGGCATCAACGGTGAAGCCGCAAGCCCTTGGTATTTCCCAACCGTCGAAGACTATTCACAGCAACTGACGCGCGGTGGATTCGTCGTGAGCTACATCGCCCTGATACCCCGTCCAACTCCGTTGCCAGGAGATATCACCGGCTGGCTGGAAACCTTCGCCGAGAGTTTCACTTCATCCTTGCCGCCCGCCGAACGACCCTCCTATATCGCTGAAGTCCGAGAAGCCTTGCGCCCAGAACTCTGCGACGCCGAGGGAAAATGGACCGCCGACTACGTCCGCCTGCGCTTCAGCGCCAACAAGGGCCTCTAACCGATCGGTGTCGGCACAACTTACCAGGCTTAGCTTCTCTGCGAGTTCCTCTTTCATGGCTGCGCGGACGTCATCTCGATGACCTCCGCGCCATAAACCCCCGGTACCACGACGCTTGGAACCGCTTCGTGGAGTTTCAGGGAGAACGGATGGATCAAGCCGCAGAGGAATCGAGAAGTCGTTATTCGAGGGCACATAGAATGGTCCTGAGCCTTCTCATCCTGGCGGCAGGCCTTTGCGTCGCTGTCGGGTTCTATGTAACTCGCGGTATGACGAAGGAAATTGGTCGCCGGGAGAAGGCCGAGGAGCAAATCGGCAGGATGAACACAGAGCTCTCGTCACTGCGATCATCAGCATGGGTCGGAGTCTCGGTCTGTGCGCGATCGCCGAAGGCGTAGAAACACAAGAAGAACTGGCTTTTCTTGAAGCCCAAGAATGTGAAGAAGCCCAAGGCTACTATTTCAGCCACCCACTCCCATCCGGGCAATTCGTCAAGTTGCTCGAAACCGGCAAACCAGAATCGATTGTCGCCTAGGGGACGCCGCACAGAACCGTACGAGCGGCATTACCCGACATTGAAAATCTTGTGCGGAACATTTTGAACCGTTAATCAGCACGACACAGATGTGCTGTTCGGTACAGTCCCCAATCACCAAGCAGACTGAATCTATAGCGCCGATAGATTCGTTATGAAACGCCCTATCACGAAGCCGAAGAAAGACCCCTACGATCAGTCCTCGCCTATGCCTTCGCCGCCTTACGTCCGAAAAAAGACGCAATATCGGGCCCTGTTGGAAGCAGCCCCCGATGCCATTGTTGTCGTCAATCAATCGGCTGTTATTGCCCTGGTCAATGCGCAGGCGGAGAAACTTTTTGGCTACCGTCGAGAGGAGTTGATTGGTCGACCCGCTAAAATTCTAGTTTCCGAAAAGTTCCGAGATCAACATAGTCAACAGCACTCTCGCTTTCTGGCCGGCCCTCAGGAACGCCCAGCGATGGCGGGCCTGGAGCTTTTTGGGTTGCGCAAAGACGGCACCGAATTCCCAATTGAGATACGACTAAGTCCATTGGACACAAAAGAGGGAGTATTGGTTTCTAGTGCTATCCGCGATATCAGTGAAAGGAGACGGACCGAAGAAGACCTTCGTAGGTTCGCTTCGATCGTGGCCTGTTCCGATGACGCGATTGTGGGCAAGACCATGGAAGGAATCATCACTAGTTGGAACGCCGCGGCGGAGCGAATCTATGGCTATGCAGCAAGTGAAGCCATTGGGCAGCCCTTTACTATGCTTGTTCCTATTGATTGTTCGGATGAAGTTGCTAGTCTGCTGGAACGTTTGAAGCGGGGTGAAACCGTCGATCATTTCGAGACCGTTCGTATAAGAAAAGACGGAAAAGAAGTTCAAGTCGAGGTCACCGTGTCGCCAATCCGGGACGCTTTGGAGAGAATTGTGGGCGCGTCCACTATCGGCCGCGACATTTCCGTGCGCAAGGCGGTCGAAAAGCACCTGGTGCAGATGGAGGCCAAGTACCGCGGCCTACTGGAAGCGGCTCCGGATGCCGTAGTAGTGGTGAACCAGGACGGCGAGATTGTTCTTTTAAATTTTCTGGCTGAGAAACATTTCGGATACCAGCGGAATGAACTCGTAGGGCAGAATGTGAAGAACATCATTCCGAAGGGCTTCGCGGAGCAATTGGCGACGCATGGGATTGGAACCCCCGGCGATCCGATTGTACCGCAAGCGGGCACGGGCATCGAACTCTATGGGCGGCGCAAGGATGGAAGCGATTTTCCCATCGAGATCATGCTAAGCCCACTCGATACCGCAGACGGCATTCTGGTCACGGCATCAATCCGCGATATTACGGAACGCAAGCAACGTGAAAATGATCTATCGCACTTGGCCGCGGTCGCCGAAGATCGGCTGCGCTCGCTGTATGAGAATCAGGAACAACTCCAGTTACTGGAAGAGATCGCAACTTCCTCTAACCAGGCATCTTCGGTTCCGGAAGCGATGAAATTTACATTGGACCGAGTGTGCGCCTACACCCGTTGGCCAATCGGACACCTGTATTTGGCTCCCGACGGAAATACAGGGTCAATGGTTTCAACGAATATCTGGCATCTCACCGATGATGATCGGTTCGATCAGTTCCGCGAAGTGACCGAAAGGACAGCTTTTCTTCCTGGAACCGGCCTACCGGGAAGGGTTTTCGCAAGCCGCCAACCTGCCTGGATTACTGATGTAACGGACGACACCAACTTTCCCCGTGGGCCATCGGCGCGGCAAGCGGGTTTGAGATCCGCCTTCGCCTTCCCCGTGCTGAGTCGCAACGAGGTGGCGGCTATCTTGGAGTTTTTCTCCGAAGCCGTTTCGGAACCACCGGCTGCGTTTCTCCGGATAATGTCCCAGATTGGCACTCTACTGGGACGAGTAGTGGAACGCGTGCGTGCCGCAGAGATACTCTTACATGATGCGTTTCATGATCCCCTCACTGCTCTTCCCAACCGCGCATTGTTCCTGGATCGCCTCGCGCGAAGCATCGTTCGCGCGGAACGACACACAGACTATAATTTTGGCGTACTCTTCATCGACATCGATCGTTTCAAAATTGTGAACGACAGCTTGGGACATCCGGCAGGTGACGATCTCCTCATTCAAGTTTCGCAGCGCATTCTGCACTCGCTACGGCTGGAGGATCTTGTTTCTCAACCAGCAACAATTCCCAGTCCACAATGGAAACCGAAGGATGATACTTTGGCCCGACTAGGAGGCGATGAATTCACCGTTCTTCTGGACGACATTCGGGACCCAAGTGACGCCATCCGCGTCGCGGAACGCATACAGAGTTCGTTCGCGGAACCGTTTGTAATCTGTGGCCAGGATGTTTTTACTACCGCCAGTATTGGTATCATCGCCAATTCCACCCATGCCACCGCTGTCGACGTGATGCGTGATGCAGATACGGCAATGTATCGCGCGAAACTTCATGGAGGGGCTCGCTGCGAAGTTTTCGACCAAGCGATGCATGAGCATTCGGTGAATCGGCTTAACCTGGAGACCGACCTACGCAAGGCTCTTGAAAGGAAAGAGTTTCGCGTTTACTACCAACCAATCATTGCGCTGCGGACTGGAAATATTTGCGGTTTTGAAGCCCTATTGCGCTGGCAGAGACCAGAAAAGGGGCTCGTTTCGCCAGCAGAGTTCATTGGTTTGGCTGAGGAAACCGGCTTGATTGTCTCGATTGGAAACTGGGTTTTTAGGACAGCCTGTGAACAAGCCCGTCAGTGGGATCTCGAGTATCCTCGGGAGGTGCCATTGACGATGAGTGTGAACATTTCAGCTCGACAGTTCATGCAAGACGACCTCGTGACGCAAGTCGAAGAGATATTGCGGGAGAGCCAGGTCACGCCTACAGCTATTAAGCTAGAAATTACAGAAAGCGTGACTATGGGCGATGCGGAAAGGACGATCAAGGTGGTCAATGAGCTTAAGAAGTTGGGACTGGGGTTCAGTATCGATGACTTTGGAACCGGTTATTCGTCGCTCAGCTATCTGGGGCGTTTTCCGATGGATACTCTGAAGATTGATCGCTCATTTGTGAGTAACCTGAAGAGCAATCCGGAAAACCGCGAGATTATACGTACCATTATTGGACTCGCTCGGAATCTGGGAATGGATGTCGTTGCTGAGGGAACTGAAACGGCAGAGGAGATAAGCTATTTGAAAACTCTCGACTGCGAGTTTGCTCAGGGGTATTTCTTTTCGAAGCCTGTCGATAGTATGGCGGCACAGGCGCTTCTACATGAAAGTCTAAGTCTTGCGCATCATCAATCGACGGCACCTGTCAGCCCGGTAAATGTTTGACGTCAGCGGAAATGAGAGCAAGTTAATCGGATCGGCCGCATCTCTTGGGTATCTCCTCGACGAAGATCGGCTCAATAATCCTCGCCCGCGGTGAAGTGAGGCGTAGGCGAAAATCTTTTTTGGAGTCGAGCCGAGTCGCAACGATTTCGTTCTCGCTATTAAGGTGCGTAACGGGTGAAAACATAGTCACGATCTTTCGCCGGCGTATGACAGGCGAAGCACGTCTCGTGCAGCGCCTTGTCGCCCGGCTTTCCGCCCGTAAAGTCAGCGAACCCCCAGCCTCCGGTCGCGGCGTACTTCTTTGAGTCCTTGACCATAAACTGAACATTCACGGGGGATCCAACAACGAAAGATTGAGCGCCGGGGAATGGACCGTCCAGGACTTTGTTGTTGTCTTCTGACGAGACTCTAGTCCAATGAATCGCGGCAATGATGCTGCCATCTGGAAACGGGACCTTCCCTTCCTTAAAGGCCTTGATCGCTATATCGTTACCGAGTTGAGCGCGCAACTGGTCGACCTTGCCTGCCACTAGGAGGTTGGCCACGGCGATCAATTTCCAATCGCGGTATCCAGCGGGGATTTTGACTCCGTAGATCGGGGAAGAATCTCCATCGGACTGTCCAGATGCATTGGCCATGTAGGCGAAAATGCCGGACAGGGCTGCAACTGCAAGCAGCAAGAAACCGATCCGTTTCATAGTGTTCCTCCTTTTAAAATTTTGAGCACCACCTTCCAAGCCCAGCTCAGCGGCAATGCAAACAGTTGAGCTGCAACTCCAGATCTGCATTGGCAAAGCCGCTGGAACACCAATGCTCCTGCGCCACAATCTCACCCGGTCGAGGCTCGAATTCCTTGCGGATCTCGCCACCCCGGGTGCCTGTTCGAATGTCTTTCGCGACTAAGTAGCTGCCTTCCGGATGGGCGCAATATACTCCCAGGTCGTGTAGTCGTCCGGACGGTATCGATTATGCAGAGCATACAAAAGGCGAAGCTCCGCCCTGCGCGCGGCAGTCAGGACTTGCAACATATCAGGAATGCAATCATTCGCTTCTGCGACAATCTTCAAGCGATCCCATACCTTGCCGCCCTGGGAAATGAAACCGTTATAGGGATGGATGAGGACAAGCTCGATGAGCTCTTTTTCAGATTTCAGATTTAGCAGCTTCCTTCCTCCCTGGCGCACACCTAAACCGATTTGTCGCTTGCGCCGCCTGGGCGTAGTCGTTCATTGCGGCAGCTCTTGGCCGGACTGCTCGCGCACCATGTACTCGGCATACCAGTCCGGCCAGTTCGGATCGGCAGCGCCGATGCGCTTCTCGTGCTGGCCGTGGGCGGCCGCGGCGCGCCGAAGTGCGCTCGCCAGATCGTTCGCCGAAGCGAAGGTGGTCGTCGCAGGGTTGATGCGACCGGGCAGCCGGGTGGTGAGTTCCTGGCACAGCCATCCGTTGCCGTCCGGATCACGGAAGGAGGCGAACGAGCGGTAGCTGCGATGCTCGGGATCCGGACCGCTCACGCGCAGCCGCCCAAACAGGTAGGGCTCGTCGGTACCAACGTACACGCCGCCAGCGTGGTGAAACACCTCGCTGATTTCGACGCCGCGATCGAGCAGTTCTTTGCGGGCGTTCTGGATGTCGGAGACGATCAGGTACAGGCCCTGGGCCGAGCCGGGTGCCGCCGCAGTGACGTTCTTGCCGAAAATGACCGAGCACCCGGAGCCAGGCGGCGTGAACTGGATCACGCGGAAGTCATCACCGGCGGCAAAGTCGGCGTCGAGGCGCCACCCGAGCCTCCCATAGAACTCTTTCGCCCGGTCGACATCCGAGACCGGGATAACGACGAGTTCAAACTTCATGTCGACCTTCGCGACGCTCGCGTTTTTGGCGTCGTTACTACCGACTTCCGGCTTCACATTTGCCATGTTCTCTCCTCCTATGCGTTCACCTAAATCGAAGATCAGATTTGTTGCATGGGAGCGTCCACCAACTTCTCGATGGGTGCGTTGATGGTTGCCGAAAAGCGCGACGTAACTGAGGTGTTGACTTCCATCGGTGGCCTCTAAGTTGGGAAATGACCTGCTGGAATGCCAAGCAGAGGGGCCAAGGACACCTTACCTTCCCTTAGCGGCGTCAACTTTACTTACCTCATTCTTATTGTCAAGAGGCGGCCGCTGAGCGCTCCCTTAAGGAGCGTAAAGGGGTTGCGGGGGTAAAGTGAGCGCTAAGACGTGTGCCCGGTTGCGAACCCGTTGTCTCCAGGGACAGGAGGAGCGTACGATGTGCGCACCAGAAGTCCAAATCGGAATTTAGTGGATCACAATGCGCCGGAGGGCCGCCATGAAACTCGTTCGTTTCGCTGCGCTTTATTTTCTCGCCGCTCTTGCCGCGCTTCTCTCCGCAGAGGGCGTCCGCACATCCGCCGCGCCACCGGCGTCCGGTTTCGTGCTAGTCGCGCATTGCGGCGCGGGGGATTACAGCAAGGCGCCTCCTGGGGTTATCGAGCCGCGTCGCGATGCCATGGTTGTCGCCATCAAGCAAGGTTACGCAATTCTCGCCGCTGGCGGCACGAGCCTTGACGCAGTGGAGGCAACGATTCGGTCTATGGAAGATTCGGGGCTTTTTGACGCGGGCCGCGGCGCCTACTATACGCGCGCCGGCGTCCCTGAAATGGACGCCGCCATCATGGACGGCCGCACTCTCGCGGCCGGCTCGGTCGCCTCTCTGCAGCACATCGCGAATCCAATTCATCTAGCGCGCCTCGTGATGGAGAAAACGCCGCACGTCATGTTGGTTGGCCCCGGTGCCGAAGAATTCGCCAAGTCGCAAGGAATCGAACTGGTTTCGCCTTTTTACTTCTACAACGAGCACCTCTGGGAGCGCTACAAGAACGCGAAATCCGCTGAGGAAAAGAAATCCGCCGCGCTGACAGGCGATAGCAGCGACGAGCACGGCACAGTGGGCGTGGTCGCACTCGATCAACAGGGAAATCTCGCCGCTGGTACTTCCACCGGCGGCACGGTATTGAAAATGCCCGGCCGAGTCGGCGATTCGCCCATCATTGGCGCCGGCACCTACGCTAATAACGAAAGTTGCGGAGTTTCCGCCACCGGCACCGGCGAATTTTTCATGCGCAATATCGTGGCTGCTGACATTTGCGAGCGCGTCCGCTACCTGCACGTTTCTCTCGAGCAAGCCGCAAGCGATGTGGTGATGAAGGAACTCGTTGACCAGCACGGCGAAGGCGGCGTAATCGCTCTCGACCACCAAGGCAACGTCACCACGCCGTTCAACACCACCGGCATGATGACCGGCACTGTTCGCGGTGATGGCAAAATCTCGATGAAAGGCTGGAGCAAAACCGCTGAGCCAATCATCGTCTCCGCTTCCCAATAACGCCTTTCACGGTACAAAAAGTGCGCGCAGTCTAGCCTTACACGCGAGATGCCGGGTTTGCCAGCAGGTAGGATGGATGGTTGAGACCGGTGGGCGCGTAGAATTCCTCGTGAGTGAAATGAAACCCCAGTTTTTCGATCAATCGCCGTGAAGCATCGTTAGCGGGATGATGTCCGGCGAAGAGGCCTTTAACACCCAGAGTTTCGAAGGCGAACTCGATAACCGCGCGCCCGGCCTCTTGAGCCAAACCCTGGCCCCAGTTCTCGGGCCGCAAATGGACACCCATCTCGAAAACGCGTTCATCGAGTTTGTACGGCCGCAATCCAGCGCATCCGGCAAACTGGTCGTTCCAAAGCAGAAAAATGGGCCAGTATTGAACCTCGCTGACGAGCATGCATTCGATTTCTCGTTTGAGCCGTGCGCCTACCTCTTCCGCTGGGAAAGGGCCGCCGATCAGAGAAGACACCCTCGGATTGGCCCACAGATTCGTAGCGAGCGGCAGGTCGCCCTCCCGCCAATGGCTGAAGCCCAGGCGATCGGTGGTCATGAAGTAATCGCGAGACCTGCGCACCTTAGCGTCCGCTCCGAAGCGAGATTTGACCGCGGGAAACTGAGAACGATAGGATTATGACAAACCCTGCTCGCCGTCTACGATGCTGGTAGTGTCTCGGTTTCTTCAAACTGAAACACTACCACGACGCCGCTCGGCTTGCCTGTTTTCAGGGCTACTGCTACACTGTCGCGGCAAGAGCTACTGCTGCTCCTGCCATACTTCCTGTAAAAGGTTTATCCATGTCAGGACATTCAAAATGGGCAACAATCAAACATAAAAAGGCCGCGACCGACGCTCGCCGCGGCAAAGTTTTCACCAAGCTGATACGCGAATTGACCATTGCTGCGCGCACCGGCGGAACGGACCCAGATACCAATCCACGCTTGCGCACCGCTATTCTTACCGCCAAGGGCGAGAACATGCCCAACGACAATATCGAGCGCGCGATTCAGCGCGGCGCCGGCAATTTGGAAGGCGAGACGCTGGATGAAGTAACCTTCGAAGGGTACGGCCCGGGCGGGGTTGGCCTGCTGGTGCAGGTGGTGACCAGCAACCGAAACCGCATCGTCAGCGAGATTCGCCACATGCTCTCGAAAAACGGCGGCAACATGGCGGAAACGGGCGCGGTGGGTTGGATGTTTGAACGCAAGGGCGACATCCTGGTGCCCAAAGAGGCTGCTGACGAAGAGAAAATGATGGGCATCGTGCTGGACGCGGGCGCTGAGGATTTGCGAGACGATGGCGCGGCTTGGGAGGTCACTACTCCACCGGAAGCCATGGAGAAAGTTCGCGAGGCTCTGAATGCTGCGGGAATAACCCCTTCTTCGGCAGAAGTTGGCTTCATACCGAAAAATTACGTGAAGCTTACCGGCGCACAAGCACAACAGATGGTTCGCATGATGGAAACGCTCGAAGATCACGACGACGTGCAGCATGTTTACGCGAATTTCGATATCGACGAAAAGGAAATCCAGGCTGCGGTAGCCGGATAGTTCTCTTCGGGTCGCGTTGTGCGAAAAAACACTAGCCTTCATTTTAGGCCCGCACGTACACTTGTGCGGGTCGCAATGCCTTCCACTCCTATTTCGAAAGTGAAACCAACCTTGCGCGGGCTGCGCGTGCTGGGGGTGGACCCGGCACTGGCGGGAGCTACCGGATACGGCGTGATCGAGTTCGTTGGTTCCACGCCTCATCTGGTGCGCTTCGGTGCGTTCAAACTTCCCGCGCGCGCAGCGCTGGCCGCACGCCTTTACGAAATTCACTCGCTGATCTCTCAACTGGTTGCGGAATTCACGCCCGACGCCGTGGCGGTCGAATCCGTGTTCACCGCGCTGAATATCAAGACCGCGCTAAAACTGGCGGAAGTACGCGGGGTGGTGCTGCTAGCCGCGGCACAAGCTTCGATCCCGGCACATAGCTATTCCCCGCGCGAAGTGAAATGCAGCGTGGCGGGCTACGGCGCGGCTTCGAAGCAGCAGATGCAGCAGATGGTGACGTCCGCACTGGGCCTGAAAGAAATTCCAGAGCCGGCGGACGCCGCCGACGCGCTCGCCGTGGCGCTATGCCATGCCTATTTTGCAAGTGCACAGGAGCGCATGAATGTCGCGACGGCTGCGGGGTCCGGCAGCTTGATGCCGCGGAACATCGTTCGGAGCGCGCAAACCCGCGCGCGTAACCGGCCGCGCGTGGCCCACGTCTTTCAAGCGTGATGGAAGAGCTTGAAACCATTCGCGGTTTGAACGCTAGCGGGCCATGGAGCGTCCCCAAAGTTCTCCTGGCTGTGCTGGCCTTTGCACTCGGGTTCCTAGTTCCTACCTTCGCGCGGAACGCGACGGGCAGAGGCCCGTCAGCACCCAACAGCCCAACGATCACGTACCGAAAAATCTTTAAATCCAGCTATCCCGAGTTCGTGGAAATCAAGCTGAACGTGAGTGGCCACGGAACATTCGACATCCGCCAACTGGACGAGGAAGGCAATCCGCAGCCGTTTGAAGTTAGCTTTCCGTTGGCGGAGAAAATCTTCGCCCTGGCCGCGAAACTCCACAATTTTCAAGGTGTGGACTTGGACGTTCACAGGCGCATTGCGAACCTGGGTGAAAAAACTCTTCGATACGAAAAGGGGAGCGAGAGTCACGAGGCGAAGTTCAACTACACGCTCGACGATTCCGCCAGTCAGTTGATGGCGATCTTTGAGGGGCTGGCCCGGCAAACCACGGATCTTTCGGATCTAGAACGCACCATGCGTTACGACCGGCTGGGCGTGAATGACGTTTTGCAGCAGATCGAACAGGACTACAATAACAAGCTGTTCCCGGAACCCGAGCGGCTGCTTCCGGCGCTCGACCAGCTTGCCGGTGACAGCAAATTCATCGACATCGCTCGCCAGCGCGCCCGTGCTCTCGCCAGCCGCATTCGGTCAGCGCACTAGCAAAATGTAATTTTTTCGTAACTTTTCGTTGGAAAGCGCATATTTTCGATTCGCCGCAGGCTAGGGTGGAAATCTGTTCCTCAGGTCAGGTTGACACTTTTTACAATTTGCCGCTATGCTTGAACCATCCTGTGTGGGATACCCTGCATCTGAATTAATCAAGCCAATGAGACCAAAAAAACTGTTTGCGATCGGCTCTACCGCGTTAGTTGCTTTCCTTTCCTTCGCCTCCTTCACCGCGCCGCAAGCTTCGGCACAATCCAGCGAGGTGCAGCCGCGCATCACGCAGGCGGTAGACGAAGGCAAACTAACTGTGTTGCAAGGCAACACGTATCCGCTTGCCCGCGCTGAATTCGACCGCGGCCTCGCGCCCGCGAGCCAGGTGATGGAAACGATGATGCTGGCGCTCAAGCGCAGCCCGGCGCAGGAAGCTGCGCTCGACAAATTAATGGCCGAGCAACTGGATAAATCCTCGCCTAATTTTCACAAGTGGCTGACGCCGGTGGAATTCGGGCAGCAATTCGGCCCATCCGATCAGGACATTCAAGTTGTGACGGCGTGGCTCGAGTCCCATGGGTTCGGGTCTGTCGCAGTATCAAACGGCCGCACGGTGATCGAATTCGAGGGCAACGTGGGACAGGTGCAAACGGCTTTTCACACCGTGATCCACAATTATTTTGTGGAGGGCAAAGAGCACTATGCAAACTCGAGCGATCCGGCAATTCCCGCTGCTCTGACGCCGGTCGTGGCCGGTGTGTTTCCATTGCATAACTTTCACAAGAAGCCGATGTACGTGGTGGCGCATCCCAGAAAATCCACGAATGCCGGCTCGGCAAATCCGCTTTACACGTATGCCGGCGGGTGCGATCAAAACGGTAATTGCTACGGTTTAGGACCGACCGATTTTGCGACTATCTATGACGTTACGCCGCTTTGGAACGCCGGTATCGACGGCACGGGACAAAAGATTGCGATAATCGGCCAGAGCGATGTGGACATGAAGGACATCAGCACGTTCCGCAGCGTCTTCGGTTTGCCGGCGAACGCCCCGAACAGAATTTTGGCTGTCCCCCCCGGGACCAATCCGGGCATCGTGGCCGGAGACGAGACAGAATCCGACCTAGATCTGGAATGGGCAGGAGGGGTAGCGAAGGGAGCAACACTTCAATTTGTACTTTCGCCAAGTGTGGACTTATCGGCCCAATATGCGGTCGATCACATGCCGCTCGTAGCTCCGATTTTGAGCGAAAGCTACGGTCTTTGCGAACTTTTTATGGGTACGATCGAGAACGGAAACACTAGCTCTCTGTGGCAACAGGCTGCTACAGAAGGCATAACCGTGGTCGTAGCTACAGGCGATGAAGGTTCGGCCTCTTGTGATGTTACTAAAGATACGGTTCCCTTCCCGGCGCAGAACGGTTTGCAAGTGAGCGGACTTGCCTCGACGCCCTACAACGTGGCCGTAGGCGGGACTGATTTCAACGACGCCAATAATCCCGCAACCTATTGGAACAACTCGAATAATTCGACCACACTAGCTTCGGCTAAATCCTATATCCCTGAAATTACGTGGAATAGTACATGCAGCAGCACTCAACTGCTGCAAGGCGGGGCCACTGAGGAATCTGACTGTAACGATTCCGCAGATTTTAGTTCAATACAATGGACGGTGGCGGGTAGCGGCGGCGCGAGCAGTTGTACCGCTTCAAATGGGGAGACTCCGTCGAGTTGCTCCGGCGGCTATGCGAAACCTTCCTGGCAGGTGGCGACGGGAGTGCCGAACGACACCAAACGCGATATTCCCGACATCTCATTATTCGCGGGCAACGGCTTCAACGGAAACTTCTTTATGGTGTGCGCGGCGGATCAGACCAAAGGCGAATACTGCACGCCGAGTGATCCCAATAACTCTTTTTTCCCGCTCGGCGGCACATCGGGATCGACTCCTGCCTTCGCCGCCATCATGGCCATGGTAAATCAGAAGACTGGATCCACTCAGGGTAATGCGAATGCCGTTCTGTATCCGATGTATGCATCGCAACCCAACGCCTTCCACGACGTGACTTCGGGGACCATCGCGGTTCTTTGCAGCTCCGGTTCTCCAAACTGCGACAAAACGAACTCTTCGGATACTTACGGAATCCTGGAGTATAACCCCGGCAGCGGCGAACAATTAGCCTACAACGCGGGCACCGGCTATGACTTGGCTACCGGCCTAGGATCTGTGGATGCCGCCAATCTAGTGAATAATTGGACTGGCAACTCTACTGCGCCGAACTTCAATGTTGCGTTTAATCCCACCACGATCACGATAGCCAGTCCGGGACTGAGTGGGTCCGCGATGCTCACGGTGAGTGCAACGAACGGTTTCAATGGGACTGTCAATTTCTCGTGTACGAATTTGTCGAATGACTTCGGTTGCAGCTTTAGTCAACAGTCTGTGACGGGAAGCGGCACTACTATGGTCACTATTACAACGAAAGCCGCCAGTACCGTTGCCCCAATGCGCCGTCCGACCGGCCTAGATGCAGGGACGAAAGCATTTGAGCTTTCCTTCGTTTCAATTGGGATGCTGTGGATGGCCATGCAGATGAAACGACGCCGATGGAGCGCAGTGGCCGCCGCCTTTGCGTTTTGTTGCCTCCTGGGGGTTGCAGCGTGTGGCGGAGGCGGTGGCACGAATCCGACTGGTGGAACACAGCCGGTTCAGAATCAGTCCGTCATCGTCAGCGCTTCAGATGGAACGACCAACCACACCGCTACTCTGAGCGTGACCGTCAATTAAACTCGAAACTAGCAATCCGCGGTTCTAGCGGATGATGAGGCCGGCATAGCCGACTACTTCGTCGCGGTCGCCGGTGATGTCCCCTGAAGTTGCGTAGCGAACGAGCTTGGCTTGCTTCGCTCCTAGATCGCACATGGCAACCAGAGTTGCAACTGTAGCGGCGTAGCCGCACATGGTGATGTCCTCCGACCTGACCGTATCGTAGAGGCCGCGCGGGTCGAGCGCGAGAATCCGATCAATTGCTTTCTGATCCTTTGCGCGCGTGATGGCATCGCTTTCGTAATGATTCATATCCGTGCTCGCAATTAGAAGGACAGGATCGCTTTCCGCCGCGATCACCTTTCCCACCGCGTGCCCTAGTATTTCGAGATCCTGATAGCGCTGCGTCGCAAGCACCATGGGAACGAATCGCAGGTTTACGACAAGTCTTTGGAGAAATGGAATCTGCACTTCGAGCGAATGCTCGCGCTGGTGCGCCACAGCGTCTTCCCGCAAGAGAGGGCAGGCTCGCTTAAGTCCCGCTGCGAGTTTCGCGTCTATCTGCGCATCGCCAAACGGAGTTCGCCAGCTGCCCTCGGAAACAATCGCCATGGCTTCTCCGCCAGGGAAATGGCGCGGGCCGAGCAAGAGGCAGCGAGAAGGAATTTCAACCGCGGAGTAGACCGCTCCGGCGACGTGGCCGGAGTACTTATATCCCGCATGCGGCACCACACATCCGCGGATGGAAACTTTTTTGTTCGCGCCCGACGTGTATTGCGCGACTTCCAGAGCGAGTTTCTTTTCGTCGGAGGGATAAAAGCGGCCGGAAACAGCAGGGGGGCGAATCATGGAGTCAATCGACGCTAGGAACTACCGCGCTGTAGAAGCAGTTCTGTAACCACGTTCAAATGGCTTTCGAAGGCTTCCCTTTAATATCGAGCGCTTCGGAGCCGCCGGACATCCACAGGATTTTAATGCGGTCGCCGCTTTGATAGCCGCCTTTGTCCAAGACTTGACTCATTTTCTTCTGCGCTTTATCCGCGTAAGTGAAGGTATGAATGTTCATCTCATTGGCTTGTTCGCGCACCAGCAGCGTGTGATTGTCCGCATGGATCACTTCCGCCTTCAGCCATACGGGTTTCTGCTTCTTCTGCTTTACGACTATGGGCGCGCTGTTGCTCATCTGCGCGCGAAGGGCGGTGCTGCCCGCCGGCGACAAGCCAGCGATGGTGGCCAGAATCAGCACAGCGAGAAATCTAGAGTTCTTCATCAAATGAAATCTTCAAGGACTTCAAAAATTTAATATCCTGCGGAGTAATTTCCACGCGCGGCGCGACAGTTTCTTCTTCCAGGGTTTCGTCATCCACGCGGATGTGCAGCGACTCCAGGAAGCGGCGATCGAGCGAAGTGAGTTTGGCGTCCTGCTCCGATCGGCGCGCCAGCCCAATGGTAGCGTCCAACTTCAAGACAATATCGAAACCTGCAGAGCGCACGCTGGAAATAGCTTCCGCGATGCGATCGGAATCCGACACGCTATCGTTGATGGCGTGTCCCAAATCTCGCAGCAACTGCTTCATGCGATCGTCAAGTTGCAAGGGCGCCTCCTGTAAATAGCCCTTCCTACACCAATTCTAGGTCTGCCGCAATGCGGAAACAAGGCCCAGGTACAGCCGAAGAACCGCGAATGTTACCTGTACCCCGCTTCAGGTTAGATGCTGCGAGAAGGTCTTCGGGCACGTACTCTCTAACAACACGGCAGCCGAACCGCAGCAAGCTGCCGCAATCTATACTAGAATCGCATTATGGCAACTGGCTTGATCCTGGCGCTGTGGAACTCCTTCAAAGTAACCGGACGCGTTGTGTGGCGCGCCGCGCGCCAATTTTTTCACGAAGCCACCGGGGCCCTATTCGCTACGTTTGCCTTATACGGAGCGGTAGCGGCGTGGCGACAATGGCATAGCCGCGTGGCCGCTTGGCTACTCGGATTTGCCGTTGTGTACGCGGTGACTATGGCAGCCTTCGCTTTCACCTCATTCCGTCGAGCACGTCGAGTTCGCTGAGTTTCCCCATGCCCGAAGACATTAAAAAACGCCCGGACCGCTCGGAACGAAGGCTCGCCTCTAGTTCCGGCCTGCCCATGGAAACTGTCATCACGCAGGACCACCTGCGGGATTGGAGCGCTGAGCGCGACCTCGCCTACCCCGGCGAATTTCCATTTACGCGCGGCGTTTATCCCACCATGTACCGCGGCCGCTTGTGGACCACGCGGCAATACGCCGGCTTTGGCAGCGCCGTCGAATCCAATCTGCGCTACCGTTACTTGCTTTCGCAAGGGCAGGAGGGCCTGTCGGTCGCATTCGATTTGCCCACGCAGATCGGGATGGATTCCGACCACCCTCTGGCGCAGGGTGAAATCGGCAAGGTGGGTGTAGCGATCGACTCGCTGGAAGATATGCAAACGCTCTTCGACTCCATTCCACTCGAACGCGTTTCCACTTCGATGACGATTAATTCCACCGCCGCAATTTTGCTCGCGTTGTACGTGGCGGTGGCCAAACAGCAGGGCGCAAACTTGAAACGCCTTGCCGGCACAGTGCAAAACGATATTTTAAAGGAATATATTGCGCGCGGGACTTACATCTATCCGCTACGTCCCGCCATGCGCATGGTCACCGATGTTTTCGCCTGGTGCCGGCAGGAAATACCCAACTGGAATCCAATCTCTATTTCTGGTTATCACATTCGCGAAGCCGGCTCGACCGATGTGCAGGAAGTTGCATTCACTCTCGCCAACGGCGTCGCATACGTGGATGCCGCCATCGCGGCGGGGCTGGTGGTGGATGACTTTGCTCCGCAGCTTTCTTTTTTCTTCAACTCTCACAACGAACTGCTAATGCAGGTCGCGAAATTCCGGGCAGCGCGCCGTCTGTGGGCGCGAACCATGCGCGAACGCTTCGGCGCACGCGATCCTCGCTCAATGATGCTTCGCTTCCACGCGCAAACCGCGGGCTCGTCGCTTACGGCACAGCAGCCGGAAAACAATATCGTGCGCGTCGCGCTCCAATGTCTTGCGGCCGTGCTGGGTGGCTGCCAGTCGCTGCACGCGAATGCGCTGGACGAAGCTCTCGCGCTTCCCACCGAGCAAGCGGCGCTGCTCGCTCTGCGCACGCAACAGATCATCGCCCACGAATCCGGCGTGGTGAATACCATCGATCCCGTGGCCGGGTCCTTTGCCATCGAGAAATTGACCGACGAAATCGAGTCGGCAGCTCAGGATTACATTTCAAAAATCGACGCGATGGGCGGAATGCTGCGCGCCGTTGAGACCGGCTACGTGCAGTCGGAAATCCAGAAAGCGGCCTACGAATATCAGCGAGCTGTCGATACGGGGGAGCAGGTAGTGGTAGGCGTGAATCGTTATCAGGCGGAGGAAGAGCGTTCTATTCCCACAATGCAGGTTGACGCGGAGATTGAGCGCACGCAGGTGGCCCGGCTCAAAGCGTTGCGCGCGCGTCGCGATGCAGCGAAAGCAGAAGCTGCGCTGGTCGAAGTGGAGCGTCGGGCTCGCAGCAGTGAAAATTTGATGCCCGCTATCCTGCTGGCTGTCGAAGCGTTTGTCACCGTCGGCGAGATTTCCGACGCATTGCGCCGCGCCTTCGGCGAATACCACGAATCGGTAGTAATTTAGTTCTCAAAAGCGCGGGAAGCGATCGCTGAAAGCAAGGAGCGCCGTTGAAACTGATTCTGGCATCGGCTTCTCCACGCCGAGCGGAAATCCTGCGCAATGCCGGAATTCCATTCGAGATCCGAGCGACGGACGTGGATGAATCCCGGCTCACTGACGAAACCCCCGCTCAGTATGTTGGCCGATTGGCACTGGCGAAGGCGGTTTCGGCCGCGGACAGAAATCCCGAACTAGGGGACCATGCTCTGGTACTCGGCGCCGATACTGTCGTGGTGGTTGACACAGATATTCTCGGCAAACCGGTTTCGCCGGAGGACGCACGCAGAATGCTCGCGCGTCTCAGTGGACGCTCTCACGAGGTCCACACCGGGGTTGCGCTATTGCAAATATCCGGGAAGCAACCGCGCGTGGTGGAGGAGGTTACCCGAGTGCATTTCACGCAGCTGACCGATCGGGAAATTGAAGACTACATTGCAATCGGTGAGCCTTTCGACAAAGCGGGCGCATATGCAATTCAGGGGATTGCAGGGCGTTACGTGACGCGCATCGAAGGCTGCTATTTTAACGTGATGGGATTGCCACTCGCCAGAGTACGGACTTTGCTGCGCGAATTCGGATTAGGTAATTCGGCTGAAGGCCGGAAGGATACAAAATAAAACGGCGGCCGCCGTCAGAATGTCATCGCAAACCGCGTTACTTTTTATCTTCGCCCAGCGGAGGCGGCGCCGTCGTAGCAGCCGGCGGATTTGCCGGGGGCGAAGGAGGTGGCGGAGTTTGCGTATTGGCATGCATACCTTCTCGAAAATTGCGGATGCCTTCGCCGAGCCCGCGCATTACTTCAGGAATTTTCTTTCCTCCAAATAGGAGGACGATGATCGCCAGAACAATTAACCAATGAATTGGGCTAAATTCTCCCATGTTTACCTGCCTTCCCGGCTTGCCAGATCAGCGAAAACCGCTTCGCGAGCCCGGGCATCAACCTAAAGTATAACACGCTCATCCCCGACCCGGCGCGTCAAGTGTTCGCGATCAAGATACTCGAGCAAAGGAATTGCGTATTTTCGCGAGACACCTGTAAGTTCTTTAAACGCGCTAATGGGAAGCCGCACTCCTCGCTCTTTGCGGTACTTGGCGAGCGTTTCGCGCAGGTTTTCTACAGCCATTTGATGAAAGACCAGGTCCTCTGCAACTTTCACCAGCACTTTTTCGCGCAGCAAAATCTGTAAGATCTTTTGCGCGCGGCGCGATTCCACCGGCAACTTGGCTAGTACCGCGCCGAAACTTGGAACGGCAAGGCCGGCGTTAGCGAATTCGCGCTCGATCAGTTCTTTGGCGCGCGTCTCCTCGGGGGACAATACGATCTCACGTCCGGCTCGCTGGACGAGGTCTCCTGAAACGAAGATTGTGCGGGAACTCAGCAGGTCGTCTAATGCGGCCTGAAACGTCTCGGGACGAGGATTTCCTGCGCGGCTTCGCAGTTCTTGCTTCGGGATTCCGGGCCGGAGAGGGTCCGCGGCGTGGAAATCATCGATGGCCTTGCGTATCTTAGCGACGCAATCGGTAAACGCATGTGTGGATACTATCCCGAAATCTGACGAATTCGTGTCCCCCACAATTTGAACGCGTTTCGATGAGCTAAGCGTTCCTGCGATGCCACGGATTTCTGCTGTCGTCCAGCCGGTGCGCGAAAGGATTTCGAGAAAGGTTAATCCTCGCGGGGATGCTTCGGTCAGTGCGAAGAGCGTTTCTTCCTTGTTGCCTCGTTCGAGAAGACCAAGCATAACTTCGACGGTGTCGACTTTGCGACCGTGCTTGGCGGGGCGCGTGTCGAGAACCGTGCCGCCGCCAATCGTCACGACCGGCGAAAGCTGGCGCAGAATAAACCGGTCGCCAGGCAGGACCAGAATCGGTGCGTGCAGCCGCAACTGCGCGAATCCGCTTTCTCTCGGAGACAGTTTCGCGCTTCCATTCAAGAGAACGATTTCGGCAATTGATTCGGCCGTGCCCTGATGCAGGTGCATTTGCACCCTATTCTTCAGCGGGCGGGAGGAAGCTAGGAGCGTTACGCTCGCGTCGAATCGCGCAGTCGGCTCGAAAATGTCGGGCGTTGCTAGAACCATTCCTCGGCTAATTTCGCCTTGGTCAATTCCGGCAAGGTTGGCCGCTGTGCGCTGGCCGGCCACCGCCCGGGCGATTTGTCTTCCTCCCGAATGCAGGCCGCGCACTCGGGCTCGCTTGCGGGTGGGATAAAGCTGCACTTCGTCTTCCATGTTCACAGCTCCGGCAAGGAGAGTGCCGGTGACCACCGTGCCAAAGCCTTTCATGGCGAAAGCGCGATCGATCGGAAGGCGAAAATGCTGTTTTTCATCTCGCCGGGACACAGTTTGGGCTACCCGAAACAGCTCCTGTTTCAGGTCTTCAATTCCCGTTCCATTGCGTGCGCTCACGGCAACCCGGGGCGCGCTCTCCAGAAACGATCCGCGCACGAATTCCTCAGTCTCCAGGCGCACCGTATCCAGCACTTCTGCGCTGACCTTATCAGACTTTGTTATTGCAATAATCCCGCGCGAGATACCCAGCAGGCGGCAGATATCGAAATGTTCGCGCGTTTGTGGCTTGATCGATTCGTCGGCGGCGATGACGAAGAGAACCAAATCGATCCCGCCCACACCAGCCAGCATGTTGCGAACGAACCGTTCGTGGCCCGGAACATCCACAAACCCAAATGTCACTCCCTGGAGGTCGAGAAACGCGAATCCCAGATCGATGGTGATACCGCGGCGCTTTTCTTCTTCCAGCCGATCGGGATTAGTACCGGTGAGGGCTTCAACCAGTGCGGATTTGCCGTGGTCGATATGGCCGGCGGTACCTACGATTACATGCTTAATTTCTTCCATGGAGAGATCGCGCTTCGCACACTGATGCTAGCGAAGCGCAACGCGATTGGTCAAATGTTGGGCGTGGGAATCCGGTGCAGCATAGATTTATCGGGAGCGAGGCGAGGCGGAAGCGATCTGGTACGCGATGGCTAAGGCTGCGGCGCGCGGATTTTCGGCAGCGGTGATAGGGCGACCAACCACCAGATAATCCGCGCCAGCCAGAATGGCTTCCGCCGGCGTGCCTATGCGCGACTGGTCATTTGCGGCTTCGCTCCGGGGACGCACTCCGGGGACGAGAATTATGAATTTTGGGCCAGACGCCCGCCGAATCGCGCGTGCTTCGTATGTGGAACAAACCACGCCATCGAGACCAGCTGCTTTCGCCAGTTGCGCCAGAGCCACCGCCCGCGCTTCTATCGAGCCGGACATCCCAATCTCGTGCAGCGTTGCCTGGTCAAAACTTGTCAGAACTGTGACGCCCAGCAGCTTCGCGCGGTCTTTCTTGTCACCTGCGGCTTCGCGAGCAGCCCGCATCGTGGCGCTTCCGCTCGATGCATGCAGGGTCAGCAGACGCACCCCGGGGAGTTTGACCGCGGCACCGACAGCTTTCGCCACCGTGTTTGGGATGTCATGGAATTTCAGATCGAGGAAAATCTTGGCGCCGGCGTCCGCGAGCTTTTCAACTGCTCGCGGACCCTCGGCGGTGAAGAGTTGACTGCCCACCTTGAAGAGTCCGACCGTCCCTTGGAGTTTTCTAACCAAAGCGTTGGCAGCCTGGAGACGGTCGACATCCAGGGCAACGATCAGTCGTTGTGATGCGTCTGTTCCCAGTGTGTAGGCACCGTGAGAAGTTCTAGCCGGACTTTGGCGAGCCCGCGCTGGTCAAATCCTAACCTACGAGCCACCTCGTAGGAAACATCCAATTCACGTCCTTCGACGTAGGGTCCGCGATCGTTGATGCGGACAATCTGGCTGCGGTGGTTCCGCGGGTTCACTACCCGCACGATGGATCCTAGAGGCAGCGTGGGGTGCGCGGCTGTTTCGCCGTACATATCGTATTTCTCGCCAGTGGCGGTCGGCAGGCCGTCAAAATCCTCGCCGTACCAGCTGGTGGTGCATTCCCAGACCGCTAGCGGTTTCGGACCATTCGTTTTTGTGGAAGGAGTTTGGCTCAGGGAAGAGGTTTCCAGAGACGGGTTGCTTGGCCGCCCGGCGACAGTTGGGTTCACTGACGGGGTAAACGCAAGCAGACCCAATCCTAAGAACACCGACTCGAGCACTACAAAGTTTTTTGCTTTCATGATCTCCTAACCTTAGTTGAATCAGTAAATTATACTATCCAGAGCCTGTTCCAGCAACCTCTATGCCACCTCGTAACTTACTGATTTCAGGTACTGTATTGTCTTGACACCACCTTTCCAATCCTCTGACTAGCGTCTCTGTAGCTCTGGGGTCCACAAAACTTGCTGTGCCCACCTGGACCGCTGAGGCGCCCGCCAGGATATATTCAGCTACGTCGTTCGGGGTCTCAATACCGCCAAGCCCTATAATCGGGATATTAATCACCTTACTGGCTTCGTAAACCAGTCTCATAGTTATAGGTTTTATCGCCGGGCCCGACAACCCACCCGTCGTACTACCCAGGCGTGACCTCCGGTTGTGTGCATCTATACACAATGCCGGGTAGGTATTTGCGATGACGACGGCGTCTGCTCCGCCAGACTCGGCTGCCTGAGCCGTAAGTCCAATCGTATTAACATTAGGTGATAACTTCACCCACAGAGGCTTCCGGGCAGCCTTTCGGGCGGCCTGGACCACTTTCGCGGTCAGTACTGGGTCAACTCCGAACTCGGCGCCCCCGTGCTCTACATTGGGGCAGGAGATGTTTAGTTCGTAGGCGGCCACCCCCTCAGCATCTTCCAGAACCCGAATGACCTCAACATAGTCCGCGAGGGTACAGCCGAAGACGTTTGCCACAACGGTAGCGCTATGGCGTCGAAGTTCGGGCAGTTTTCCGGCGACGAACGCTCGCACGCCGATATTCTGCAAACCGATCGCGTTTACCATACCGCTCGATGTTTCGCAGATACGCGGCGACGGGGCTCCCTCCATGGGTTGGACCGAAAGACCCTTTACAACGATGGCTCCCAGCTGACTGAGATCTAGGATCGGTGCGAATTCGATTCCATAGCCAAAAGTACCGCTAGCTGCAATGACAGGGTTTTTAAGATGGAGGGCACCGACGCTGACGCGAAGGTCAACTCCCGCGGGCCGTGGGGAACTGCGTGCCGGCTGCGGCGGATTCACGACCGGTAGTCTAGCACCTAGGTCGCCTCTATGCCAGCCAGCGCCGGGATCTTGGGGCTCTGCGGCATTATTCCGCCCCTGCCAACCTTCAGCGGTCTGTGCTAGGATGACGTGTCAGAATGCGCGTCGTAGAAAAAAGACAATTGCTCTCTGCGGAAGAAATTGGCCGTACCCTCCAGCGTTTGGCGCATGAAATCGTCGAAAAAAGTGGTGGTACGAAAGACCTGGCGCTGATCGGTGTGCGTCGCCGGGGCGTTCCCCTATCGCGGCGTCTGGCAAAAACCATTCTCGAATCTTCTGCGGTTAACGTACCTGTGGGCACCCTCGATATTACGTTGTATCGGGACGATCTTTCTACCGTGGGCGCGCAACCGGTATTTCATTCCAACGAGATTGATTTCCCGGTGGATGATCGCGACCTAGTCATTGTTGACGACGTCCTGTACACCGGCCGGACCATTCGCGCGGCCATGAACGGTCTGTTCGACCTGGGCCGACCGAAGCGAATCCGTCTTTGCGTATTGATCGATCGCGGCCATCGCGAAATGCCTATTGAGGCTTCCTTCGTGGGCCGGACCGTGGAAACCAGCGACTCTGAAATAGTAGAAGTTCGGCTGAAGGAAATTGATGGTGAAGAACGCGTCATGCTGGTCGATCGCGTTTCTTGAAGAAACCGGCAATCCTTTTGGAGGCCCGGACCAAACGGCATTAAAGGGAAAACGTGCTGCAGCGTCTGCAACACCTGCTTGGAATCGAAGATCTCACCCGCGAGCAAGTCTCTTTTATCTTGGATCAGGCAAAACCTTTCCAGGAATTCCATCGGCACCCGTTAAAGAAGTTGGCCACCCTGCGTGGAAAGACTGTCGCGTTGGCGTTTTTCGAAAATTCCACGCGTACCCGTATTAGTTTCGCTACTGCGGCAGCCCGGCTTGGCGCCGATACCATGAATTTGCAAGCCGAATCTTCCAGCCTGAAGAAAGGCGAATCGTTGCTCGATACAATCTGGACGCTCGAAGCCCTGCGCCCCGACGGCATCGTGATACGCCACAGCTCGTCAGGCGCTCCGGAATTCGTGGCCCAGCGACTCGGCATCCCGGTGGTGAATGCGGGCGACGGCACGCACGAGCATCCTACGCAGGCCTTGCTCGATGCGCTCACCATTCGCGACCGCCGAGGAAAACTGGAAGGCTTGCGTCTCACTATTCTTGGCGACATCCTGCACAGCCGCGTGGCGCGTTCGAATATTCATTTGCTCAGCAAATTCGGCGCGCACATCACACTGTGCGGTCCGGCCATGTGGGTGCCGCGCGAGCTGGAGTCGCTCGCGCCGGAGGTTCGCCGCGTATCGCACATCGACGAAGCGCTCGACGGCGCCGATGTAATCATTGTGCTGCGCGTACAAACAGAGCGCATTCACGAACCTGCGCTTTCCGCCGAAGAATATATTTTGCAATTTCAGCTCACTGTAGAGCGACTGCGACTGGCTCGAAAAGACGCGATCGTTTTGCATCCCGGTCCGATGATTCGCGGTTTGGAAATCGATCCGAGCGTTGCAGACGGGCCGCAGTCCTGCGTCCTCGAGCAAGTGACCAACGGGCTCGCGATTCGCATGGCTCTTCTCTACCATCTGGTGGGCGGCGCGGCGTCGGAACCGGCCAGTGCACCAGGAATGGCCGGCAAGGATAAATAATGCTGCTGATTAAGAATGGTCGTGTTCTCGATCCCTCAAGCGGCACGGACGCGAAGCTCGATATCCTTTTCGACGGCCCTCGAATTTCGAAGGTGGGAGCAAATCTTTCCGTCAGCGATGCAGAAATGTTTGATGCGGCAGGAATGATCGTTGCGCCCGGCTTTATCGATTTGCACTGCCACCTGCGGGAACCTGGCCAGGAGCTTTCTGAAACAATCGAAACCGGCACGCGCGCCGCTGCTCGCGGAGGCTTTACTGCGGTATGCACTATGCCGAATACGCAACCGGTCAATGACAACGCCTCGGTCACGCGCGGAATTGTGGAACGTGCGGCGGCCGCCGGTGCAGTGCGAGTGTGGCCCATCGGCGCTGTTTCAGTCGGCAGCAAAGGCGAAGCGCTCTCTGAAATCGCAGCGATGAAGGAGGCGGGCATCGTTGCCGTGAGCGACGATGGAAAACCTGTGGCGACGGCGCGCCTGATGCGCCAGGTGATGGATTATTGCCGCGCTCTCGATCTGCCGGTCATTGACCACTGCGAGGATCCTTCGCTTTTCGCGGGCGGCGTGATGCGTGAAGGCCCCCGTTCCATTCGGCTGGGCCTGAAGGGAATTCCCGCGCAGTCCGAATCCATTTGCGTTGGCCGTGACGTGGAGGTCGCCCTGCTGACGGGCGCGCGTCTTCACATTGCGCATATGTCCGCTCGCGCTTCGCTCGAGTACGTGCGGGCGGCGAAACAGCAAGGCTTGCAAGTTACTTGCGAAGTCACCCCTCATCATTTCACGCTCATCGATGAAGACGTTCGCTACGACTCACATTACAAAATGAATCCGCCGCTGGCTTCGCGCGAGGATCGCGCGGCGTTAATCGAAGGCCTGGCCGACGGCAGTGTTGACGCAATCGCCACCGACCACGCGCCGCATCATCCATCCAGCAAGGATGTCGAGTTCGACCGCGCACCGTTCGGAATTATTGGATTCGAAACCGCTCTTGCTCTGGCGTTAAGCGAGCTCGTGCAGCCTGGCAAACTTTCGCTGATGCGTCTGGTTGAATTGTTTACGACAGGTCCCGCGCGCGTTCTCGGCATCGAACGAAAAATTGCCGCCGATGAACCAGCCGACTTAACGATTTTTTCGCCAGACCGCGCTTGGACCTATCGCGCGGCAGAGTCGCCCAGCCGCTCGCGGAACACGCCGTTCGACGGCCGTGAGTTTCGCGGTGCGCCGACGGCCACGATGGTCGCGGGCAAGATCGTTTATCGCCGCTGAGCACTATCCAGGGTCCATTAGTAAGACTTGCAGCCGACCAGACAACTTAGCGTAACGGGTCACTGCGCGAGCAGGGTTTTCCAGCGTTTCCACGAGTCTTCACGGGCTTTCTTGTTGGCATCGCTGGCGTCGGGTGCCTCTCCAGCGCGCATGAAGCCATGACCGGCGCCCTCATAGGTCACCGGCTCGTAGGTTTTTCCCGCTGCTTTCATCGCGGCGATTGTGTCTGGAATCGTGGCGTCGATGCGCGCATCGTTACCTGCATAAAAGCCGTAAACGGGCGCCTTGATTCGCAACATCGCATCGGTAGGTGGCGGCGGGCCGTAAAAAACAAACGCTGCAGCAATATCCGCGCGGTTCGTGGCGAAGCGGAAAGTTTGTCCGCCACCCCAGCAGAAACCGGCAACATAAATTTTTCCGTTGGAGGCGGGCAGCTTCAAGCCAAAGTCCGCAGCGGCATGGAGGTCCGCAGTTATCTGATCGGGATTCAACTTGCTGATGGCTTCGGTGACTCCGGTGGGAAAGTCCTTGGTTCGGCCACCGTTTGGCGCCATGCCACTCAAAAGGTCCGGCGCCACGGCAATGTAGCCCGCTGCGGCGAGTTCGTCTGCCAGTTCTTGCGCCCAGTCGCTCAGCCCGAATATTTCGTGAATCACGAGAACCACAGGACGCTTGTCTTTCGATTCGGGGTAGACAACCAGTGTCTCCACGTTTCGGCCATCGTGTTTCACTGTAACCCATTCGCTATGACGCGGCGATTTCTCGATTCGCGCACGGGCCCAAGGCTGCGACCATTCCTGCGCGACCGTCGTTTGGGCCCCAACTGAGATCCCGATCAGCACAATCAGCATTTGCATGCATTTCTTCATGACCCACCTCGTTCAAGATTCAGTTCGGGATGATAATTGGGAGAGAGGTGTTCAGCAAGATTTTTGAGTCTGGAAAAGGCGCGGCGGCAGGAAATGATTTAAGCACACTTGAAACTCGCAGTTCGTACTTGAGGTCCTAATGCGCGGCGGGTTCTGCGGCGGGATGCATGCCGTGTTGAGGAACTTCGTGGACGCCGCGCAAGGGTTGTTCCTGATGAAAGCGGAAAAACTGATTCAGAGGTCCGGCGCCTTTGCCAATCTGATACGACTTCTCAATTGCCTTCGTAACATAAGCCTTCGCCAAAATTACAGCTTCGCGGAGCTGCTGCCCACAGGCTAGTTGAGCCAGGATCGCGGATGAAAAAGTGCATCCCGAGCCGTGCGTGTTCGGGCTCTTTACGTGGTCGCCGCCGAAAGTCTCTACTTCTGTTCCGACGCAGTAGACATCGGTCGGCTTGTCCAGATGTCCGCCGGTGACCACCACGGCGCGGGCCCCCATCTCGATTAATTTCTGCCCGGCGACTTTCATCGCCGCAACGTCCTTCACTTCCATCCCCGTCAGGAATTCCGCTTCTGGCAGGTTCGGCGTAATCACGCTAACGCGTTTCAGCAGCTCGTCACGCACGAACTTCAGTCCGGACGTGTCCAGCAGCTCCGCATTCCCAGCGGTCGGGCGAAAAACGGGATCGAGCACGATGTGCGGAAATTTGTATTTGTCGAGAAACTCGGTGACTGCCGATGCATTGCCGCGATTTGTGAGCATGCCGATCTTCACGCCGGCAATCACGACATCATCGACTAACGCGTCTAGTTGCGCGCGCAGAGTGGCCGATGGCGTCGCGTGCACCGAGATGACTCCCTGGGTGGATTGCACCGTGAGCGCGGTCACCGCCGCTACACCGTAGCAATTGTGCGCGGCAAAAGTTTTCAGGTCAGCAGCCACGCCAGCGCCACAGGACGGGTCAAAACCAGCAATGGTCAGAAGAATCGGTGGAGTGTGATTCGTGTGGTTATTCAATTCTTGACGCCCCTTGCTCCCAAGTCACGCAGACAAATATGCCGGCGCTGCCCTTTTTCGCATGAGCGCACCGGCTAAACAAAAATGTACGCGTGTTCTTGCTTGCTACGCAAGAGGAAATTTTCCAATGAGCTTACCGCCGATGGCGATCTGGAACAGCGTGCGCTGGTGAATGCTTTATGGGAAGAGTCCACGAACCAATGTGGCGTCCGCTACGCGTCCGACAGCAAGAACGTAAGCGCCGGTGCGCATGTGGGTGCGATGTTTGCGCGCCGTCTCGTGCACTTCGTGAAACGCCCGACGCATCACCATCTCGAGCTTGGCATTCACTTCGCTTTCCGACCAGAAGAAGCTTTGCAGGTCTTGCACCCATTCGAAGTAGCTCACGGTCACGCCGCCTGCATTGGCGAGAATATCCGGGATCATGGTGATGCCTTTGCGCGCTAGAACTTCGTCCGCGTGAGGGGTCGTCGGGCCGTTGGCCGCCTCGGCGACTATTTTTGCTTTGATCTGATCGGCATTATTTAGCGTAATCACGTTCTCGAGCGCGGCGGGAATCAGAATGTCGCATTTCATAGTCAGCAGATCGTCATTCGAGATGCGCGACGTTCCCGGCATGCCCACAACGGTTCCGGAGCGTTCCTTATAACGCGCTGCTTTCAGCGGATCGATTCCACGCGAATTGAAAACGCCTCCGCGAGAATCGCTAATCGCGATTACGCGAGCTTTCTTTTCCGCGAATAGGCGAGCAGCGATCGATCCTGCATTCCCGAAGCCCTGAATCGCTACACTGGCGCCGCGCAAGGACATCTTCTTTACCTTGCAAGCTTCTTCGACTGCAACTAGACAGCCCCGCGCGGTCGCTTCGTTGCGGCCTTCGGAGCCGCCGATGGAGATCGGTTTGCCGGTTACTATTCCAAGCGACGTGCGCCCTTTGGTCATGGAATAGGTATCCATGATCCAGGCCATGGTTTGAGAATCGGTGTAAACATCCGGCGCGGGAATATCCTGATCCGGCCCGATGATGGGGAAAATTTCAGACGCGAATCGCCGCGTCATACGTTCGAGCTCGGACTTGCTCATGCGCTTTGGATCACAAATCACGCCGCCTTTTCCGCCGCCGAAGGGAATATTGACGGTCGCCGTTTTCCAGGTCATCCAGGTGGCCAGCGCTTTCACTTCGTCCAGCGTTACCGCCGGGTGATAACGGATGCCGCCCTTGGCCGGGCCGCGCGCGATGTTGTGTTGTACGCGAAATCCGGTGAAGACTTTGATCTGTCCGTTGTCCATCTTGGTGGGCACGGACACTTCCAGCACCCGCTTCGGCGTCCGCAATATCTGCCGAAGTCCTGGATCAAGCTTCAAATATTCGGCCGCAATATCAAACTGGATTTGCGCGATGCGGTATGGATTCAAATCCTCGCGCGGTGCAATTCGGGGGATCGGCTGCGGTGCGGCTTTGGCGACGGTGGCCATCTAGCGTTCCTTCCTGTCGTGCATCTTGGCGCAGCGAAGCGTCATTTCCTTCGCTCGCCCGAAAGTCGTTCGATTAATTGATTGCCGTAAGTCCTACGCGAGTCGAAGTTTAGCCAAGCCGCCAAGGATGTCAATGGAAACCACGGACAAAATTGTGAGTTTATTCAGGTCGTGGAGGCGGTTCTTAGCTATCCGGTCGCGCCTTGGCCTCCGTATCTAATTGTGTGTTAATGAGTTAGCTGTCGGCCAGACCTTTGAGTTCCCGGGGTTTCCGGCAAGCGCGCTCCGGCCTAAATTAAGCGTTACAACTGGGTTGACGCTCGCACTCCCTACACGCTAGGCTGCGTTTGGCCTTTCGGGCAGCTCGTTGTAAGACTTCGAGGCCGGCCGACGTGATTTCGCGGCTCCTGCGACATCCGAAACGCCTTTCTCGTGCGTACCTTAGATAATGGAGTCGCCAGAACCTGGTGAGCGGTCATACCGGAGTAGACTTGAGGGCCACGGACGCGGCGCTCATTCAGAAAATCGTCCAGCGGGACGAGTCGGCGCTAGCCGCGCTCTACGACCGCTATGCCGCATTGCTCTCTTCCGTTCTGAACCGCATCCTCCGCGACACGCAGGCGTCCGAGGAAATTTTGCAGGATGTTTTTTTTCAGCTTTGGCGGAACGCCGCGCAGTTTGATCCTTCTCGCGGTTCGCTCCCGGGATGGCTCGCGGTGATCGCGCGCAACCGCGCCATTTCGCGGCTTCGGCGGCAGCATCCGAGCGAAGGCGAAGAGCTGCTCGAAACTACCGTCATCGTGCCGACGAACCTGGAAAACGCGGTCGCGCAGCAGCAAATGCTTGGGCGCGTGAAGAGCGCTTTGGAGACTCTTCCCACCGAGCAGCGTGCCGCGCTGGAGCTGGCGTATTTCGAAGGATTGACGCACAACGAAATTGCCAGCAGGACGGGCGATCCGCTCGGCACGGTGAAAACGCGGATTCGCTCGGCGGTCGAAAGTCTGAAACGGAATTTATTGTCATGAACGGACATCCAACTCGGCCGGAAGACTTCGATCTCTACGCTCTCGGCGTCCTGGAAGGCGAGGAGAAAGCTGCGATCGAATCGCACCTGCCTACGTGTGCTGCGTGCGCGTCGAAACTGGCGGAAGCGCGCGGACGAATTGCGTTGCTCGCGTTCTCGGCGCCTCGCGTGTCGCCGTCGCCGGCCGTTAAAGAACGGCTGATGCGCCGGATTCATACGTCGCCTGAAAGTTCCGGCGCGCAAATCACGTCGCGCGAACCTGAACGCGATGCGGGCTTCTCCAGACGATGGTGGGGTGCAGTGCTCGTCCCCGGGGGAGTTGCGCTGGCGATTGCCACAATCTTCCTGTGGACCCAGAACGCCCGGCTCAATCGCGAGTTGGCGCAGCAGCGCGAAACGATGCAACAGCAACAAAAACAGCTCGACGAAGCTCGCCACGTCGCTGCACTAATGGAAGCGAAGGACACAGTACATGTCTCGCTCGCTTCGCAGCCGGGCATGCCTAAGGGAGACGTGCGCGTGATGTACAACGCGAAAATGGGGATGGCCATGTGCGACGGGTGGGTGGAACCCGCGCCGGCGAACAAGAGCTACCAGTTGTGGCTGGTCCCCATGGAAGGCAAGCCCATCAGCGCCGGCCTCATAGCGTCTTCCACCGGACCAATCAATCCGTGGACGGTGAAGATTCCGCAGGGCGTGGCTGCGAAAGCGTTCGCCGTAACGCTCGAACCGGAGGGAGGGATGCCGCAGCCCACCGGGCCAATGGTCCTGGTTGGGCCGGTCACCTAACCAGGTCGTTGACTCGCGCAAGCAGAAGGTAAGTGAGATCAATTGAAAAAAGCAGAACTATAGAGAGCATGGCGTAGGCTCGCGACTTTTCGCAAAAGCCTCTCGTGTTCCACCCAGAACCGGGGATTCTGCCAGGCACCCTTTCGAATAGACCCACTCGAGCCATTCATCTTCGGAGAGAATCTTGTTCACTTCGCGACCAACTTGGCGAAGCCAATACAACCAAGAGGGGCGCTTAAAACAATCCCAGCTCCCGCCAGGAATCCGATCAAATCGTGAGAGGAAGCCATTTTAAGTAGCTGCCGCAGCGGGGATGCGTTCCACGCCCATGTAAGGGACCAGAACTTCGGGGATGAGGATTGAACCGTCGGCCTGCTGAAAGTTTTCTACCAGAGCGATCCACGTGCGGCCTACTGCCAGGCCGGAACCGTTCAGGGTATGCACGAATTCACTTTTGCCCGTCTTTCCTTTTAAGCGAATGCCCGAGCGGCGCGCTTGGAATGCTTCCGTGTTGGAGCAGGATGAAATTTCCATGAATTCGCCAGTGGAGGGCAGCCACACTTCGAGGTCGTAGGTTTTTGCGGCTGCGAATCCCATGTCCGCAGCGCAGAGAAGCATTACGCGATAATGCAAGCCGAGGCGTCGCAGCATTGATTCCGCGTCCTGCACCAGCGCTTCCAGCTCGTCGTAACTTTGTTCCGGGCGCGTGAATTTGAACATTTCCACTTTTTGAAATTGGTGGTTGCGCTTGAGTCCGCGCGTGTCTTTCCCCGCCGCACCGGCCTCCGAGCGGAAGCACGCGGTCCAGGCGCACAATTTCTCCGGCAACTTGTCTGCGTCGAGAGTTTCGTCCCGGTGCAAGCTGGTAAGCTCCACTTCGGAAGTTGGAGTGAGCCAAAAATCCGTGTTTTCCACGTGAAACATTTCGGCGGCGAATTTCGGTAGCTGGCCTACGCCGGTAAGCGAAGCGGTATTCACCAGAAATGGTGGAAGAATTTCCGTGTAACCATGTTCGCGGGTGTGCACGTCGAGGAAAAAATTCGCGAGGGCTCGTTCGAGGCGTGCGCCCAGTCCTTTGTAGACCGCGAATCGCGCGCCGGCGATTTTTACCGCTGACTGAAAATCTAAAATTCCCGCTCCTTCGCCAATTTCCCAGTGCGGCCGGGGCTTGAAGTCAAATTTTGGAGGCGCACCCCAGCGTCTGACTTCCACATTATCGGCGGCGCTTTTTCCTGCCGGCACACTGGCGTGCGGAATGTTTGGTATGGTGAGGAGGAATTGTTCCAGGCGTTGGTCCAGTTCGTTGATGCGCTGGTCGTCGCGTTTGAGGCGCTCGGAAACTTCCTTCATCAGCGTCAAAAGCTGCGAGGCGTCTTCGCCGGCCCTCTTCATTCGCGCGATTTCTTCACTCGCGCGGTTGCGCTCGGCCTTCAGGCGCTCGGCGGCAGTGATGAGCTGGCGGCGTTCCGTGTCAATTTCGCGAAAGGACGCGAGGTCCAGAGTGATGCCGCGATCTCGCGCCATCTTTTCAATGGTGTCGAGGTGCTCCCGCACATATCCCAGATCCAGCATAGGCTCAGCAGAATACAGGAAGGGAGTAGGGGCTGTGAAGCTAGGGTTGCGGACGAACCGCCCGCAAATCAGCCGAGGCCATCTCTCCGGCCTTAGGCCCGTCTGTTCTACACCGGATTTCAAGCAGAACCCGAAGTGAAGTCGCCGGTGTCGCAGCTATGGCTGGCAGGCTGGTTTGCGCTGGACCCAGCGGATGCCTTTGCGGATGATTTCTAGGGCGTCGATGGGGCCGCCTACGTCGGCTTTGTGGGGATGGTATTCCATGGTGAGTTGGACCAGGCGGATTGCCCAGCGGACATCGCGGTCCACGATGGGGATATTTGTTTCTGAGGCGAGCCACTTCCGCCCCTCGACCTTTGCGAAATGAGTTTTTCCGGCCACGACTTCGGTGACGATTTCGTTTCGTCCCAAGGCAGCAAATTGAATTGTTCGGTGGTGGCGCTCGATATAGAAGTCCTGGCGGGCCTGGCGGATGGCGGGGTCGAAAACAATTTCCACCTGATACATGGCAGTGGAACCGTTTTCGAAGCCGATAAACACGCCGGTGAGGAAGATATTGTCCTCCAGCATCAGCAGGGAGCCGGAAGGATCGAGTTTGAGAGATTGATTGATGTCGGCGACCATGCGCGCGCCCCAGTCTTTGGCGGCAGTTTTCAGAGGCCGCGGGGTGGCCGACTCTTGCGCCGCCTGGAACGCGCGAGAGGCTTCTCTTTGCGCGTCCCATAGCGCGCGGCCGTCATGGGCGTGAATGATGTTCCCGGCGGCGGTGAAGACGGAATGGGCGTCGAGGCGGACGATTTTGCAGATGTCGTCGCGACGCTTGCCGTCGTCGTCGAAGCCACGGCTGTCAACAGCGATGACGATTTTGGTTTGCGACCAACCGATCACTACGACGGTTCCGGTGGCGCTTTGTTGGCCTCCGAATTTCGCACCGGAGGTGGACGCAAGGGCGAAGAACAGGAAGGCTGGGAGTTTGATTGTGTAGTTCATTTACCGAAGACTCAGCAGATAATACTAACCCAAGAAAAGCAGGGTCATTTCGGCCATGTTAAATTCGGCGAGATCAGATTCCCCGGAACGCCGACAGTGTGTCGCGCCTAGAACCCTTGCTTGACGGCAAAAACGGGCTGAAGGCCCGGGCTATGCAACGGCAAGCGAACCCCGAAGGCAGGAGCCTGTTAGAAAGGGAGCGCGATTCTGATGCGGACCTGTTCGGAGGGACAGGTCTTGCCCGATTGAGCGCAGGGCGTGGGAAGCGCGTGGATGCGCGCGCGAGAACAGGTTAGGCTCGTATGCGAAGATGGATCGGAGCCTCTGATGCAGATCAACAAAGCGGCGCGCGAAGCGGAAATGCTGGGGACGCTGGCGCTGGCCGCTCCCAAGACAAAGGACTTCCAATTCGTGAAATTCCGCGTGGAAGGCGAGATTGCGCACCTGACGCTCGACCGTCCCGAACACAATTTACTGAACGAGCGGGTGCTGATGGAGCTGGTGGCGGGAATCAACTCGGTGAGCGAGACGCACGAGGTGAAGCTCATCCTGCTGGATTCGGCGGCGAAGGCTTTTTGCGGCGGCATCGAGCTGGGTGAATATACGGCGCGGCGCGTCTTTCAGTTGCTGGACGCGTTTCACAGCGCGTTTTCGGCGATGGTGGAAACGGCCAAGCCGATTCTGGTAGTGATTAATGGACCGGCGTTCGGCGGCGGCGCGGAACTGGCGGCGCTGGGCGATCTGGTGATTGCGACGCCCAACGCGCGTTTTGCACAGCCGGAGATCAAGCTGGGAGCGTTTCCTCCGCTGGCTGCGGCGGTGCTGCCTTATATTCTCGGACCGAAAATGGCGCTGGAGCTTGTGCTTATGGCCGAAACGATGTCGGCGGAACGGGCGCGCGAGCTGGGCCTAGTGAACTGGCTGGTGGCGGAAAAAGATTTGCAGAAAAAAGTGGACGAAGTCTGCGCGAAGGTTACCGCGCAGTCGGGCCCGGTGTTGACCATGGCGAAGAAAGCCATTCTGGGCAGCCTTGGTTTGCCGCTGCGCGAAGGCGTGCGCAACTCCATGAAAGTTTTCCTCAATGAGCTTGCCGACCTGGAAGACTCGCAAGAAGGTTTGCGCGCGACCGTCGAGAAGCGCGCCCCGAAGTGGAAGAACCGCTAGTCGCCTGAACATTTCCGGCCGCGTTCTGATTAGGCTTATGACTTCCCCTTTTCGACACAAGAAAAAGGAACGCAAACGGTTGCGAGCGGTCGCCAGAAAAAATATTGTTGCCGCAGAAAAGACGGGACCAAGCGCAAATCGGATTTCGCCCCCGGTTCACGGCGGATGGCCGACCTTTTTGACAGACTCGCGCGTGCAAAGCGCGGCAAGAGGAAATCGACGTTGCAAACTAAAACGGGCAATAGTCTCCGTCTGTAAGATTTCCTGTTGAAAGTGGGGATAAAAAGAAAGAGGGTGTCTCCCAACAGCTCTGCCTAGCCGGGCAGAAAGGAGACACCCCATGTCATCTCAGATCGGCAGACTAGCATTAGCGGATGTGATCGAGCAAGGCTGGAAACAGTTACAGGGCGGTTTCTTGGAGCAGTTGAAAAAGACGATCGAAGGGTTGCTGGCTGCCGAGCGGGATCGGCGGGTGGCGGAACGCAGGGAGCGAGGGGAGCAGGTCTATCGCTGGGGTTTCACGGTGCGGAAGTGCTGGCAAACGGCCTGGGGAGCCCTGCAGCAGGTGCGGGTGCCGCGGCTGCGAGGCCGGGAAGAGATCGGGCTGCTGGAGAAATACCAGCGGCACGCGCTGCAGGAAGTGTTGTTCGCCCTGGCGGTAGGTGGGTTGAGCCAACGCAAAGTGGTGAGTTGGGTGCGGCGATTTCTGGGTGGACATCTGTCGGCGGCCACGATCGGGGCCGTGCTGCGCGATGCGCAAGAACAGATTGAAGGACGCCGAGAGCAACGTTTGAGTTCTGGGATCTATCGAGCCTTGGCGGTGGATGGAATCTATTTAAGGTATCGGCGATCGGCCAAAAGCCCAGCACGGAAAGGAGTACTGCTGGTGGTGGTGGGCGTGCGCGAGGGGGGTGGGTTCGAAGTCTTGGACTGGATGGCGGCGGAGGCGGAGAGCAGCCAAGCGTACGAAGAGTTGTTCACGCGTCTATGGCGACGGGGACTGGAACAGGTGGAGCTGGTAATCAGCGATGGAGCCGAGGGTGCGGCCAGTGCGGCGGCGGTGGTCTATCCGGGGGCGGCGCACCAGCTGTGCTTGGCGCACTGGTTTCGCAATCTGGAAGGACTGACGCCGCGTCTGCAATGGTGGCAGCGGCGGAAGTTTCGGCGCGAGTTCTGGTGGATCTTTGAAGCCGAGCAGGAGACTCAGCTGCGGAAATGGGCCGGGAGCTTTGCCCGGCGCTGGCGTTTCTGGGCTCCGGAGATGGTCGAGAAGTTTCAGCAGGAGTTGCCGCGGGTGTTGGCCTACTTGCAATTTCCGCGGTACTGGCGACACCGTTTGCGTACGACCAACTTAGCGGAAGGTTTTTTTCGGCATCTGCGGCGCTATCTCAGCCGTTTTCCTGGCTGCGTGGATGCCGTTCATAGTGAACAAGTCTTGGGCTGCTACTTGCTGGCTGCGGAACGAATGCATGCCTGAGGAAACGACAATGCGAGATACCCCTATACTCGGTTTCAACAGAAATGCTGGACAGTGCCCAATAGTCTCCATTGATTGACAGCGAAAGGCGAGGCTTATAAACTCGCCGGAGACAACTTAGCTGGCTCGGGGAGACACTTTTCGAAGCGTCCATGGGGCGATTCGGAAAGTGAAGGGGAAGGCCGTGAAAATCGGCCACGGTCCCGCCACTGTGATCGGTTGGCGCTTTGCGCGAGCCGAAAGTCAGGAAACCTACCCGAACTGGTCGAAGCTGACACTCTTCGCGAGAGAGGGTGTGGCGATCGCCTCGCTCTATTCGCGAGGCTTTTTTATTGGAGAGAATTTACGCGCGCTGGGCGACAACTTTTGTGCGTGATCTATATTTTGGCGTGCTGCGGCACAATGCAAGCCTCCGCGGCAGCGCCGCAACAAACGCCTGCGTACAAACGTGCGATGAAATTTGTGACGGATGAAACGGGGCGGCGCGTGGCGATTCCGTTTGCGGTGCAGCATATTGTGACGCTTGCTCCGGACTTGACGGAGACGGTGTACGCGCTGGGACTGGAAGATAAACTTGCGGGCGACACATCTTTTTGCGACACGCCGCCGGATGCGAAGCTGAAGCCGCATGTGGGCTCGCCGCAAACTCCAAATCTGGAAGCGATTGTCGCGTTGCATCCCGATCTGGTGCTGGCTACGACGTCGATTAACCGTCCAGAGACAGTGGACGCGCTACTGCGGCTGGGCATCGCGGTTTACACGAGCGATCCGCATACGGTGCGCGGGATGCTGCAATCCATCGCGCGGATGGCTGATTTGACGGGCGCGAGCGAACAGGGGACGGCATTGGTGACACAACTGCAAGCGCGGCTGGACTCGGTGCACGCGCGGATTGCGGAATTGCCGCTCGTCCATGTGCTGTTTGTGGTCTGGGAGGATCCGCTGATTACGATTGGACAGAGTACTTTTATTGCGGACGCGCTGCGATGGGCGGGAGCAGAGTCGGTGATCATTGCGAACCAGAATTGGCCGCAAGTGAGCATGGAAGAGATCGTGCGGCTGCAGCCGGACTACATTTTGTTTACGGAGAACCATTCGGAATCGAACGACGACCAGGAACTGAGGCGTTTGCGCACGCGGCCGGCATGGAAGGCGTTAAAGGCGATTCAAACGGGGCACATTGTAAAAGTGGATGACGAAATCACGAAGCCGTCGCCCGGACTAGTAGGCGCCGTCGAACAAATCGCCCGCGAATTGCATCCGGAGGCGTTTCAGACCTCGCGCGAAATAATTCCGCAACTCGAAGAGCGAACCGGGATGGAAATCGTCGCGGCCAAGAGTGCGGAAACGGAGTGGATTTTTTGCGCCCTTTAACTCCGCGGAGGATTCTTTTTACCTGCGCCGGACTTTGCGGCGTGTTGTTTGTGGTGGGCGTGATTTCGCTGCGCATGGGCGCGTATCCGATTTCCATCCGCGACATCGTGACGACGCTCTTCAATGCGGCGAGCGGCCGGCGCGAAGACATTCCGGTGGAGTTCTGGCAAGTGGTTTTCGGGCTGCGGCTACCAAGGATCGCGCTGGGAATTCTGGTGGGCGCGTCGCTCTCGACAGCCGGCGCGGGCTTTCAAGCGCTCTTGCGGAATCCGCTGGCGGATCCGTATGTGCTTGGTGTTTCAAGCGGCGCGGCGTTGGGAGCAATCATAAGTCTGATCCTGGCGCCTCACACGGTGGGAGCGATTCAGATTGCCGCGTTTATAGGAGCGGCGTCCACAATCGCAGCGGTTTATTTTCTGGGCAGGCGCGGAGGGCAACTCGACAGCCCAACGCTCTTGCTCGCGGGCATCGTAGCGGCTTCGTTTCTTTCGGCGATCATCATGTTTTTATTGACCATGGTGACGGGTTCGGAATTGCGTAGCATCGCGTTCTGGCTGATGGGGGATCTTACCGCTCCGCCACCGGTGACAAATGTTCTGGGCTGGCTGGGATTCCTGTTTTTTGTATTCGTGGTGGCTGCCGGAGCGATGTACACAACTTCGTCCGATTTAAATCTAATTCTGACTGGGGAACAAGAAGCGCGACATCTGGGCGTTAACGTGAATCGCGTGAAATTTGTGGTTTACATCGCGGCGTCGGTGCTCACCGGCTTGGCGGTTTCGGTGAGTGGGGCGATCGGGTATGTGGGGCTTCTGGTGCCGCATGTGATGCGAATGCTGTTCGGCACAGACTACCGTATGCTGATTCCCACGGCGGCGATCGGCGGAGCGATTGCGATTGTAGTGGCGGACACTCTGGCGCGAACATTGGTCGCGCCCACGGAATTGCCCGTTGGTGCGATGACCGCGCTGGCGGGGGCGCCGGTTTTTATTTACCTGATGCGCCGGAGGATGCGTTGAGTGCGGGTGCAACAGGTGGAGCGGTGACCTTGCCACAGCCCACACACGCCGGTGCGGACGCTCCTGTTCGGCTGAAAGTCGAGCAGGCCAGCTATGCGTATGCCGCGACAGACCGGTCCGCGCCCACATTTACGCTGGGTCCGGCAAGCTTCGGAGCGCAGCGGGGCGAGCTCCTGGCGATTCTAGGGCCGAACGCGAGCGGGAAGTCCACGATGCTGAAATTGCTCGCGGGACTATTGAAACCGCTTTCCGGACGAATCGAAGTGGACGGCGCGGAAGTGGGCGAGCTGGAGCTGAAAGTTCGCGCACAGAAGATTGCGCTGGTGGCGCAGGAAAGCGAACTTCTGTTTTCCCTGCGCGTGTGGGAATACGTTTTGCAGGGGCGCTATCCGTACGGGCGAAGGCTGCGATTTGAGTCGGACGAGGATTGCCTGCTCGCGGGCAACGCGCTGGCGCAAGTGGGCGCCGACGCCTTGCGCGACCGCTGGATGGACCAACTTTCCGGCGGGGAGAAGCAGCGAGTGATTCTGGCGCGCGCGCTGGCACAGCAGCCGTCTTTGCTTCTGCTAGACGAACCTACCCAGCATTTGGATATTGGCGGCAAAGTGGAATTGCTGCGGCGGCTGCGGCGGCTTGCGGACGAGAATCGCTACACGGTGATCGTGGTGACGCACGAATTGAATCTGGCAGCGGAATTTTCCGACCGCATCGTTCTGTTGCATAAGGGCAAGTGTCCGCGCATCGGAACGCCGGCGGAAGTTTATCAGCGTGAATTGCTCGAAGAGGTTTTCGAGGCGCCGCTGGAAGTAGAGGCGGGGTATAGCGGCCGGCCGCGCGTGATTCTACGAGCGAGCCGCTAAGAGAGTTCACAAGTTTTTTTAGTTATGTCGCGGAGGTAGAAATTTACCTTCGCAAGCGGCGAGCTGCAGATGATGCGTGCCCGCCGTCAACAAGGACTGGAGACTCCGCGCACGGGAAGACGGTGAAAAACCGTCGCCGCCGCGCGACTGTAAGGCGGATATTTTCGGCACGCGCCACTGTCGTTCGTTTTGAATCGTGAGGAATCGCGATTTGAACCTACGATGGGAAGGCCGCGCTGATGTTTTGCGTCATCGAAGAAGGTTCGATGGGGTTGGACAAGCCGCCAAGCCAGGAAACCGAGCGGAATCTCAATCTTGGTAAATATGCGATGCGCAGAACCTGCGGATCCTTTGATTCATGGACGGATCGCAGGCAAGCAAAGCACAACGCGTAGTTGCCGGGACAACCTTCAACTCCCGCGCGAGAGGGAGAGGAGGAAAAAATGAGACTGCTCCGCTTTTTAGTTCTTGCTTCAGCAAGTTGCTTTGGAACTTTGTTTTTTCTGCCGACCGCAACGCCCGCACAGCAAACTGCCACAATCACCGGAACGTTAGCCGATCCAACCGACGCGGCAATCGTGGGTGCGGTAGTAATCGCGCAACCACTCGACACAAAGGGCGCAAGTGTTCGCACGGAAGGCGGCCGCGACGGGAAATTTTCGTTGACCTTGAATCCCGGACGATATCGCGTGAGCATTCAACATACGGCGTTCCATAAAGAGGAGCAGGAATTTACTCTCGCTGCCGGGGAGACGCGGACTTGGGACATTCGGTTACAACTTGAGCCGATGTCAGCGGACGTGGTGGTAAGCGCGTCCGCCGAACCGGCGACGATTGAGAATACGGCCGCGCTGGTGAACATCGTGACTCGGGAGGAAATCGACCAGCGCGGAGGTATCTTTCTGACGCCGTTGACGCAGGGGATACCGGGGATGAGTTTTTCGCAACTGGGTCCGATGGGCGGCTCGACCACGTTTTTTTTGGACGGTGGTAATTCGAATTACACCAAGGTGCTGATTGATGGCGTACCGGTGAATCAGCCGGGCGGGCTGGTGGATTTCTCAAATTTCTCGCTGGATGGAATTGACAAGATCGAGGTGGTGCACGGTGCCGCGAGCGTTCTTTATGGATCGGATGCGATGACCGGGGTGCTGCAAATCTTTTCGCATCGCGGCACGACGAGCCAGCCGGTGCTGGAACTGACTGCCGATGGTGGAACGTTTAACACGCAGCATGCTTCGGGCCAGTTAAGCGGCATGCTGGGCGCTTTCGATTATTCGGCGGGCGCGGCTTATTTCGACAGCGATGGCCAGGGTCCTGACAATTATTTCCGTGACACCACTCTGTGGGGCAATTTCGGCTGGAAGTTTTCCGATACCAACACGCTGCGGCTGACGCTGCGAAACAGTTCTAGCGACGCCGGCCAGCCGGGGCAGACGGCGCTCGATCCGCCGATTTTCGTGCCCGGACAAAGCACGGGTCTCCACGATTTCGCCGCGGGATTGACCTGGGATTTTAATACTGGTACCTGGCAGCACCAGATTCTCGGATTCGAATCGCGCGACAATTCGATGGATGTGGTACCGCCGTTCGGGACTTTCCCTTCGACGTTCAATCGAGCGGGGCTGAACGAGCAATCGACCTATCTTTTTCCCAATGGCGGCGTGTCGGTTGGATATTTCTTTGAAGTGGAAAATGGCGGGGCCACCGCGCGGCACAACCAAGCGGGTTACGTCGAGGCGCATTACCAGCTGGCACGCCGGTTGACTGTGATTGCGGGCGGGCGCGTGGATGGCAACGGGTTTTACGGTGTGCGCGCGGTCCCGCGAGTGGGCGCGGCATACGCGCTGCGTTATGGCGCGGGGTTCTGGGGTTCGACGCGATTGCGCGCATCGTACGGCTTGGGAATCAAAGAGCCGGAATCGCTTCCTCCCGATTGCAGCCCACAACTCGATCCAGAACGCAGCCGGACGGTGGATGTGGGATTCGATCAAGTGCTTGCTTCGGACCGAATTCGTTTTTCGGCCACGGCGTTTTTCAACCGGTTTCAGGATATCGTCAGTTTTGCGAATGTCATCACTAACCCAAACTGCCCGGCGTTCGGCGGAAGCTTCTTCAACACCGATCTGGCGAGGGCCAATGGTATAAACTCAACAGTCGAGGCGAAGCCGCTGCATTGGTTGAATATCGTGGGGAACTACACCTACGACGATTCGAAGGTGCTAAAAACCACCAATCCGCTGATGGATCCGGCGCTGGCGCAGGGCAATCGTCTTTTCAAGCGGCCGCTGAACTCGGCCAGCTTGATCGCCAATGCACATTTCCGTTGGGCGAACATGAACCTGGCGGGGTACTACGTGGGACGTCGGACCGATAGTGATTTCGACAGCGTGATCGTCGGAGGGGTCTGCACCGGTTACTGCATTAGGAGCGATCCGAGCTACGTTCGATGGGACGCGGCAACGACCGTTCCGGTGGCTAAGGGACTCTCGGCAATCGGGCAAGTGCAGAACTTGTTCGACCGGAAGTATCAGGACGCGGTGGGGTATCCTGCACTGGGGCGAAATTACCGCGTGGGGATACATTACGTATGGGGCCGAGACTAGAACATTTTTTTCGGCTGAGAGGCGGAACTCGTTCAGCGGTTTTGACGCTTCATTCTGGCATGGAGCCTGCCGCGCCACGAGGAAGGCGTAGCGCGGTTGCGGATGCTATAATCCTGCGCTGCCGATGAGCCGGACGGTACAGGAACGACCTCGCGTTGCGCCCGAGGTGCTGGAGCGCTACGAAGCGGTCATTGGGCTGGAGGTGCACGCGCAGCTCAAAACGTTGACGAAGGCGTTCTGCGGCTGTTCGACGCGCTTCGGCGACGCGCCCAATTCGAACACGTGTCCCGTGTGTCTTGGATTACCGGGGGCGCTGCCGATGCTGAACCGAAAAGCGCGCGATTTGGCGATTCGAGCTGCGCTTGCGCTGCATTGCCGGATTCATGAGTGTTCCGTGTTCGCGCGGAAGAATTATTTTTATCCGGACTTGCCCAAGGGCTACCAGATTTCGATGTATGAATTGCCGCTGGCGACCGAGGGATGGCTGGAAATCGATCTGGATGGCGCGGCGAAGCGAATCGGAATTACGCGCGTGCATATGGAAGAAGACGCCGCGAAAAATCTGCACGAAGGATTTGCGGATTCGGACCGCTGGAGCTACATCGATTACAACCGCTGCGGGGTGCCGCTGATAGAAATCGTATCGGAGCCTGATATTCGGACGCCTGCGCAAGCGTATTCATATTTGACGACTCTGAAGCAGGTTCTGGAGTATACCGACGTGAGCGACTGCAACATGGAAGAAGGTTCGCTGCGCTGCGACGCGAATGTCAGCGTGCGTTTGCGAGGCGCTCGGAAACTTGGGACCAAAGTGGAAGCGAAGAATCTGAATTCGTTTCGTTATCTTCAGCACGCGCTGGAATACGAAATCGAGCGGCAAATCGGCGTGCTGGAAGCGGGCGGGCAAATCGCGCAAGAGACGCGGCTCTGGAATGTCGCGGCTGGACACACGGAGCCAATGCGCTCGAAGGAATTCGCGCACGACTATCGGTATTTCCCGGATCCGGACCTGCTGCCTCTGCTGGCTCCCGAAAGGCTGGTGGAAGAAGTTCGCGCGGAGATGCCGGAGCTTCCCGACGCAAAACGCGCGCGGTTTTTGGGGGAATATGGAATTACACCGTACGACGCGGAGGTTTTGACCGCGACGCGGGCGCTGGCGGATTATTTTGAGGCGGCTGTGCGCGCAGGAGCGCCGGCCAAATCCGCGGCCAATTGGATTTCGACCGAGCTATTGCGGCGGCTAAATGAAGGCGGAAAGAACATCGAGGATTGTCCCGTGACGCCATCCGCGCTGGCGGAATTGTTGGCAAAGATTGAAGGCGGTGCGATCACCGCGGCGACCGGGAAGAAAGTATTTACAACGATGTTTGATACAGGCAAGAGCGCGGCCGATATTATTTCAGCCGAAGGAATGGCACAGATTACCGATTTGGGCGCCATTGAAAAGATTGCGCGGGAAGTGGTGGTCAAGAATGCGGAGAACGCGGCAAAATATCGCGCGGGAAATGAAGGCGTGTTCAAGTTTTTCGTCGGGCAAGTGATGAAGGAAACACAGGGGCAGGCTAATCCGCAAGTGGTGAACGACGTTTTGAAGCGCGTACTAGCGGAATCTTAGCCTTAAGCGGACAGGGGAAGCATACGTCATGTTGAAGGAAGGCGATAAGGCTCCGAGTTTTCGAGTGACGGCTGACGACGGCAAGCCCGTGGGGCTGTCGGATTTTCGCGGGCGCAATCTGGTCCTGTATTTCTATCCCAAAGCCAACACGCCCGGTTGAATCAACGAAGCGTCCGAGTTTCGTGACGCCATCAAGACGTTCGAAAAACTGGACACCGCCATCGTGGGATGCAGCGCAGACGACGTGGAAGCTCAGACCAAATTCAAGATCAAGCATAAACTGAATTTCCCGTTGCTAGCGGACACGGAATTCGAAGTGATTGAACCCTTCGGAGCTCGGCGGATGAAGAGTTTTCTGGGAAAGTCATTTTTAGGCATCGTGCGCATGACATTCTGGATCGGACCGGACGGAAAGATTCGAAAAATTTGGGATAAGGTTACGCCGAAAGGACATGCCGCCGAGGTGATTGCCGCGATTGAGGCTGGATAAATCGTACTAGACATTCACACGGAAGACGCCGTTTCCCTCTTCGATCTGCGCGTTATCAATCAGCCGCGTTTTACCTAATTTTGCTGCAAGCAATATAAGGCAACTTCCCCGGAGGCTTACCACCGGCTCAAGCGATTCCGCGTCCACAATTTCGGCGTAATCCAGGACCATGCCGGGCTCGGCTTCGATCACGTGATGTAATGTGGAGAGCAGGCGCGCGGCGCTACGTTCACCGGCTACGATTTCCTGGCGCGCGGACTCAAGCGAGCGATAGAGCGCGGTGGCGGCGCGGCGTTCGTCAGCGTTCAAATAAACATTTCGTGACGAATGCGCCAAGCCGTCGGGCTCGCGAAGAATCGGGCGAACGACAATTTGAGCGGGAAGATTGAGGTCCCGCGCCATTTGGCGGATGATTCGGGCTTGCTGCGCGTCCTTGCGTCCGAAATACGCACGATTTGGCTGAACAATTTCGAAGAGCTTAAGCACTACGGTGGTGACGCCCTGGAAATGGCCGGGACGCGAGCGGCCTTCGAGCTTGTCGCTAAGCCCTTGCACGGTGACGACGGTGCCAAAATCGGGCGGGTACATTTCCTCGGGTGTTGGCGCGAATAGATAATCCACGCCGAGATTTTCCAGCGCGGTGCGGTCCGCTTCGAAAGCACGCGGATATTTCTGAAAATCCTCAGAGGGACCGAACTGTTTCGGGTTGACGAAAAGCGAAACGACGACCGGAGAGCATTCGGCTTTTGCCGCGCGTATCAACGAGAAGTGGCCTTCGTGCAGGGCGCCCATGGTTGGAACGAGGCCGATGATGCGTTCCTGGGCGCGCGCTTCGCGGGCTACCTGGCTCATCCACGATATGGTGCGAATTATTTCCATGGCGTCGGTGCAGGAGATGTCTCAGGGGGCTGCTTTGATCGAGATCTGTCGACGGTCTGGTGGCCTCATGCCTTAGTCTGTGCAGCGCGCTCGCGATAGAAAATGATGAGGTCGGTACCGATGGGCTTGGCATCCAGCTGACGGAGCAGGCTTGCGACTTGTCCACGATGATAGGTGCCGTGATTTACCAGATGTTGCAGCATTTGCCAAAGCGGGGCGGCTTGCGGCACGCCGGCAGTTGTCTTGTGTTCGATCACGCGATCCAAATCCTCGGGCTTCATCGAAGCGACATAGTCGAGGAGATTGCTTTCGACTTCAGCCCAGCGACGGCGTACCGCTTCCTGCGTGGGAAAATCGCTTGCGGGCGGAAAGTGATCCGGGGAACGGCCCAACCAGCGTTCGCGCCACAACCATTCGACCAGTAAGATATGGACGAGCGTATCGCGCACGGAGCGGAAGCTCGATCGCAGGTCGCGCGTGAATTGCTCGTCGTTGAGCGGCGTGCATGATTCGAGAGTGCGGCGATTGGCCCAGGAGTTGTAATCATACAGGCGGCGGAAATCGTCGAGGTTCATGCGAGTTGTCTCCTTCAGGATACGGAGCGCGCATTAAACTGCGACAGGATCATCAGACGCGCTGCCGCGCAAGCAAGTGCTCGCGCAATTCGGCCGGCGAATGGAAAGACTCCGCATCGGATGGAAAACACCCGGCGCCGACATCATGGCAGAATGCCTCCGCGGCGCGGGAAATTTCGCCGGCGAGATTCACATATTGGCGCGCGAACTTCGGCGTGTGGCCGACGGTGAGGCCCACCAGATCGTGGAAGACGAGAACCTGTCCATCGCAATCGGGGCCTGCGCCTATGCCGATGGTTGGAATGCGGAGCTTCTCAGTGATGCGAGCGGCAAGGTCGCGCGGAACGGATTCCAGCACGACCGAAAACGCGCCGGCGGCTTCGACCGCTTGCGCATCGCGCTCGAGCTGGCGCGCCGCGTCGACCGTTTTGCCCTGCACGTGGAATCCGCCCAGCGCATTCACCGATTGCGGGGTGAGACCGACGTGGCCCATTACAGGTATTTCGGCTTCCACTAAACGCGTGATCAATTCCAGCCGGCGTTCGCCACCTTCAATCTTGACGGCTTCCGCTCCGCCCTCTTTTACCAGGCGCATCGCGTTACGGATCGATTCGTCGAGGGAAACGTGAAAGCTTCCGTACGGCATATCCGCAACCAATAACGCCCGCTTGGTGCCGCGGCGGACAGCGCGGACGTGGTGCAGCATTTCATCGAGCGTGACGGGCAGGGTGCTGTCGTAGCCAAGTACCACCATGCCGAGCGAGTCACCGACCAACAATATGTCCACGCCTGCATCGTCAAGCAGACGAGCGGTGGGATAGTCGTAGGCCGTCAAACAAGTGATTTTCTTTTTTGTTTCAGGGGAACTGGAACTGAATTTGCGGGATTGAATGTCAGGCACGGTAATTTTACCGTTACCTGCGCGAGGTGCAACGCTCATAGTGCCTCCGGTGCCGCTCCCAGGTTCGGGATGCAGCCCATACAACAATCTCATTGTAGCAAATGGCGACCGGTTGCACTAAAAATTACTTGGCCGGCGGCGACGGCGACGACAACCATCCACTCGCCTGCCGTTTATTGAGCGTCAGTAACCTTACCGTTTACGAAGGTGACTTTGAGATCTTTGTAAACATAGATCTGCTTGGTTCCCAGGTTGATGATCTTTTCGGGCTGTCCAAGTATCCCGAGGACTTGATCGGGAGTTTGGCCCTTCTCTATTGTCGCTGGTGGGGCGGGCGGAGCTGCTTCAGCTGCAGGAGCCGCTTCCGCCGCGGGAGCCGCGTCTGCTGCCGGCGCCTGGCCCGCTGCGGGCTGTTGGTTTCCCTTGTCGTCCGACTTCGCGGAATCGTCTTGTTGAACTTTGAAGACTTCCGCGACGGTCTTCAACACTTCATCATTGGATGGCGTGGAGCCTTTGGAGTAAAGAAATTTGAGTGTGCATTGGTAACGCACGTCGCTATAGGGATCGCTGAACAAGGTGAAAACAACGCCATCTGATTGCACAGCAATGCCGGTCACCCAGAACTTTTCGCCGGTAACGAAGTGCCGCGATTGCGTCTGCGCCTGGGATGGGGGCGGGTGGCCGATAAAGCTGCCAAATTTCTGCACGTTATCATGCACACCGAAGGCACCCTCAGAGAGCCTTCCGGCTTTATAGGTATTCTGGGGCAGAACCTGGTTAGAAATGGCGTACATTATTATTTTGTCTTTTTGGAGAATCAAAACGGACCCGGCGGTGACGATGTCGCTCTTATCGTCGGTGGGCTTGGTGATGGTGTATGTTGATTCCAATTGCTGTTGAAGTCCCTGGGCGGCGCTGCGAGGGCTGATCCCGAGCGATGCAAACACCAACGCCGCGATAACCCCTAATTTAATAAATGCTGGGCGCGAAAACATAGGCTTCCCTCACTAAGAAGAATTTTTTTCCGGGGAGCGGGGGAGCATCCCTTTGGATGAAACGCCGTAACTATAGGTAAGCGGATTAACCATGTCAACCAATCCATTAACTAAGCGTGACTCAATGCGCATTAGTTCGATCTGCTGTCTCAATGCTAAACCGGGAAAGCCAGCCTGTAAGCTGACTCTCCCGGTTCGGTGATCCTTTGCACTCGTTAATGGGATTAGGCGCTGTTAATTGCTGATCCCATCGTTTTGGGCTACCTGGACTTCTTTCTCAGCCTCGTCCGCCTCTTGTTGCTGTTTCTGCAAATCAGCGGCTGCGTTAGGATCGGGCGTTGCCTGGCCTTCCGGATTGGGCTTCGATACAGCCGAGCCAGCCGGAGCGGCAGGCATACCATTCTTGCCCTGATTCTTTGCCAGCTGTTCGAGACCGTCATCGATCTGCTCCCGGAAATGATTGTGCATTTCCTGGAGATCGTTGACAGCAACGGCTACCTGAACCCCCGAACTGCAGTCGCCCTTCTGGCTGCCGCTAACGAGCACCTTAACGTTCTGGTTGGCATCAGGAGTATCGTCGATGCGGGTAAGAACATCGCCCTGAGTCAACGAACATTCTGTGCCATCGGGCAACTGGGGATTTATAGTGTCCGCTACGATGAAAGTACGATTGTTAGGATTCAAGGCGTCCGGAACCACTTCTGGCGGAGTAGCTGAGGCCGAGTCTGACGCCGCGGCTGCTGGCGCTGCCGCCGGAGCACTAGTCCCGGCCGACTGCGCGGCTGCCGCGTCCCTTTCGGCTGCGATCTGGGCTTTCACTTCATCAGCGATTGCCTGTTTTACTTCCGGAGTGAGAACGACTGCCTGCTGACCGCCACCTCCGCCGTCCGCGGGAGCAGCAGCAACAGCGCCTCCTCCGTCACCACCTGCGTTTGCGCTCGCAACAGCAGCGGCGTTAGCTGAAGCCTGGGCTGCGTAGGCGGCTTGCAGATTGGCTGCAATCAGATAGTCCGTGATCCAGAATGCTGGGGCTGCATAAACCGGGTAAGGATTGAAATAGTATCCGTAGTAACCATACCAGGGAGCTCCACCCCATCCCCAGCCCCAACCAATTCCCGGACCCCATCCGCCGTAGGCCCAACCATAGTAACCACCGCCCCAGTAGTGTCCGGGGTAGTAGTGGTTGTAGTAGCCACCGTGGTAGTAGCCACGGCCATAAACATGCGCATAAGCATGGCCACCTCGGTAGTAGGTGCGGCTGTTGTAGCTGCGGCCACCGCGCGAGAAGCTATGTTCTGTGTAACCGGCACCATGTCCAGTGCTAACCACTCTAGTGCCATTGGCTTTCGTGGACGTTACGGTACGGCTTCCATTAGCGCCGTGGTTGATAGTCGTGCCGCTTTTGGTATGAATCGAGCTGACTTTGCCACTGGAACTGTAAGTCGCTTTTGTTCCGCTCTTGGTCGTGACGCTCGTGGTCTTGCCCGAGCCGTTGATTGTCTTTGTGTTTCCGTGAGCAGTGGTGACGGTCTTGCTGGCTGCTGCGTTCTTGCCACCCGACGTATTGGACTTCGCGCCACCGGCCGTGGTTGTCTTGGCCCCACCTGCTGTGGTTGTCTTCGCCCCACCTGCCGTGGTCGTCTTCGCGCCGCCTGCCGTGGTCGTCTTCGCGCCGCCTGCCGTGGTCGTCTTCGCGCCGCCTGCCGTGGTCGTCTTCACGCCGCCTGCTGTGGTCGTCTTCGCCCCACCTGCCGTGGTTGTCTTCGCCCCACCTGCTGTGGTCGTCTTCGCCCCACCTGCTGTGGTCGTCTTCGCCCCACCTGCTGTGGTTGTATGCGAGCCGCCGGCTGTGGTTGTCTTGGCACCGCCGGCCGTAGTCGTGTGACCGGCGTTGGCGGTAGTTGTATGCGAACCGCCTGCCGTGGTTGTATGCGAGCCGCCTGCCGTGGTTGTATGCGAGCCGCCGCTCGAAGTCGAGTGTGACGGAGCGCTCGTATGAGCCGGCGCTGACGGATGCGACCCACCACCTGAAGAACCGCCACCGCCTTTATTCTTTTGGCCCCAAGCTAGACTTGGGAGCATGAGTAAAACGAGAAATACTGTCCACTTTGCTGCGAGATTGCGACCTGGCTGGCCGGATTTCATATTTATCTCCTCTTCATTCGGAACTTATTTTAATTTTCACGTTCAAGGCCGTTTGAAACTCGAAATCTTCCTACTATTGCCGCGCATACTTTCCCAGAGCGTCGAGCGCGCCCTAAGTTTGAGATCGCGTGCAACTGGATGAGCAGCGAATCAGCAGAAGCGTGCGTGTCATCCAGCTTGCTGAATATGAACGAATAAAACCAGTCAAGCCCCAAGACTGGTCTCACTACAGGCCTCTGCAAGAGCCAGGTTACAAGGGCAGTAATAAGTAGGGAAACTATAGTCCGAGGTTCGCCGGAGTGTCAATTCCAAATGAAAACCCCTATTCCTCTTTGCCATACGGCTCACTTGGATTTTCTCCATATTCGCCTGATCTAACCCAGCCGGCAAGCAAAAGTTGCAGGGTTCAGATTATTAGCGCACCGCTTGAAACGCGGGGCTGCAAGGGGGGCCACTAACTTCAGGATTGAACGACGGGGGCCGGCATTTGGGGTTCGACGCCACGCCATCCGACCGGGCGTCCCTGGACCGCTTCTTTCAACGCGCGGAATAGAACGACGTACATCATCTGACGGTAGTAAAAACGCTGAAGGATCAGGGGCGCCAAGAGAGTCCAGTCTTCATTCCTTTCCAGCGCGAATGCGACGACGCAGGTTAACAAGTCGATGACCATGAAGATGGCGAAGAAGATCAGCGAACGCTCGACGTCCTGAAGAGTCCAGAGCTGGGGCAAGTGCGCGATTCGAAGCTGCGCGAGCCCCCAGAGCGCGATGGAAAGCAAGAACAGGAGATCAATTACCGGTGAAACGAGCGGAAGAATAATCTGAAATAGAAATATGTTCGGAATTGCGATCCAGCCGAGTGTTCCATAGCGTGGCTTGCCCACTGCGTCGCGATGCTTCCATACCGCTTGCAGCGTCCCGAAAGTCCAGCGAAATCGCTGGCGAATCAGAGCTTCGACGGTATCGGGAACCTCGGTGCGTCCGATGGCGTCTTCGTCATATAGAATTTTCCATCCATTGCGACGGATGGTAAGAGTGAGGTCGGTATCTTCCGCCACGGTGTCACCCGAAAAGCCGCCATTGGCGCGCAACAAATCCGTGCGCCACGCTCCTGCCGCGCCGGGCACGACCGGAATGCAATTCAACAAATCGAACGCGCGCTTTTCCAAGTTCTGACTGGTGATGTATTCGAGAGCCTGCCAGCGTGTGAGCCACTTATTGCGGTTCATCACTTTCACGTTTCCCGCCACTGCGCCTACTTTGGGATCCGCGAAATGCCGGACCAGGCGCGAGATGGCCTCGGGGTCCACGATTGTGTCCGCGTCAATAGAAACGACAATTTCACCGACGGCTTCCGAGAGGGCATGGTTCAGCGCGGCCGGTTTGCCGCGGTTCGGCTGCAACAACAACCGCACGCGCGGGTCGCGTCCAAAATTTTCGCGCACGAGTTCGGCGGTGCGATCGGTGGAACCGTCGTCCACCGCCAGGATCTCGAGATGGGGATACGTGGAAGCGAGCGCCGAGCGCAGGGTATCGACGATGACGGACTCCTCGTTGTACGCCGGAATCATAACCGTGACTTCCGGTTTGTACTCGGGATGATCCACCGGGTTGGGCCTGAGTTTCTCCGCAAGAGCAAGCAAGCCCACGACCAGCGCGCGGCCACTGACGAGCAAAATTCCGGTCATAAAAATGAAGCCGATGCCGAAGCGAAACCAGCGGAAGGCCTCAAAGGCGAACGCGTCCGCGCGCGCGAGCAACCATTCTTGATGGCTGAGCGGCGGCATCACTTGCGCGCGGGTTTGGCCCAACAGACTGCCCACCGAGACAAATTCATAGCCCTTCGCGCGAAGGGCATCAATGATTTGCGGTAGCGCTGCAAGTGTGTGGCTGCGGTCTCCGCCGCCGTCGTGCATCAGGATGATGTTTCCCTTGCCGGTCTGCGTATCCGTCAGCACGCGCTGGACGATCGTATCCACTGGGGGAGGTGAGCCGCCGTCTGGCTCGCCCCAATCATGCGGGTCGATCTGAGCACCCACGATGATGTATCCCATCGATTGCGGAACAGGAAGCATCGCAATTTCGCTGGCCGTTTCGGGCTGGTGATCGATACCGTAAGGTGGCCGAAAAAGGAGAGTCTTCACACCCAGGTTGCTTTCCAAAAGCAGTTCGGTGAGATTCAGCTCAAACTGGAGCTGAGATTTCGAAATGGTCTCAAAATCGGGATGCGTGAAGGTGTGATTGCCTACTTCATTTCCGAGATCGAACTCACGCTTCACGATTCCGGGATACTGATTTGCGGACTCGCCGATTACAAAGAAGGCCGCGGGGACTTGTTTCTGATGCAAAACGTCAATGATTCTCGAAGTCCAGTTGGGATCGGGACCATCGTCGAATGTAAGAGCTACTTTGTGCGGAGCGTATCCCATCTGATCGATGCGCCAGGAAAGCGGATAGGTCTTGAACGTCTCGTCGGTGAAAAGATCGGTGTCGGAATCGTATTCGAACTCACGACGGCCGCTCTGCGGAGTGGCGGTAATGCGCCATATATCGCCCTGGCCTTCCAGAATTAAGTCGTAGCCGGGTGGAACGTCGTGCACTTTGTTGCGAATCGTATCGTCGGGATGGGTGGCGTCCCATATGGACCATATCGACGGGTCTTCCATACCCAGGCGCCACAGCGCTGTGCCGCGGACGCCGGCACGTTCGGCCGCGCGCAATTCGTTGTAAGCCGTAAGAGCATCCAGCATCCAAACCTGGTGCACGTTATTTTTTTCATCTTCGTAGGAGTAGTGCGGATTCAGAGAATCGGAATCGAACTCGACATCGGTCTCCGACTCCACGGCGGTAACAATGCCTTGTTGAAACGTGACGGGCTGGGCGATGGGGTGCGGAGCTGCTTTCGATTTTGGCTGCCAGTCGTAACCATAATTCGCGATGCCCATCACGATTTTCTCGGGCGCCACCAGCTTGGTTATGTTTTGAATGTTGGTGACGAACCAATCCTGAGACGCGATGGGGCCGGGATCGGACGTGGGGTAGTGCAAGTCGTAATTCATCAGGATCATGGCATCGGCTTGCGCTGCCAAATACTTGTAGTCGTAGCTCCAGTCCGCGGCCGGCAGCGCGACCATCAATTTCAGGTTGGCGGAGCGCAACGAGGCGCCTAAATCGTGAATGAAACGGTTAAAGTCCGCCATACTGGATTGCGGGACTTGCTCGAAATCGACGACGATACCGGGCTGGTGCTGCTGGGAAACAAAATCAGAGAGCTCCCTTAGCAGACGGTCGCGCGCTGCCGGATGCCCGAGCATGTCCGCCATATCTTTTATGGCCCAGTCTTTTCCATTGTAGTTATTGACCATGGACATCACCGGAAGCTCGAGGCCGGTGGGCTGCATGGATTTCATCCAGGCGTCGAGTTTCGTATTGCGGTCAATCTCCAAATGGCCGTCCGGCCAAGCGGCGTGCAGCGCGTCCGGAATGAGCAAGTCGATGTCGTGGTAGTGCACCTGCAGCGCAGCGAGACTCGATGCGTCATCTTCTTCGTAAAAGGCCGCGCGCAGGGGATCGTAGTTCTGCGGAATTTTTCCCAGGGCGGCGATCTTGCGCTTGCGGCCCCGAGTGGTTTTTGTCTTCACGACCGCAAGATGCGTGCGGATGGCGTGGAGTCCGCCGTGAGTATCCGCCTGCAAAATTTCAGGGAGCGCGGGATTGCGGCCGACGTTGACCAGGAAAATGACAAGCACGATGGTAAAGAAACTGCCGGCAATTTCCAGCACGCGGCGAGTGCGCCGCCAGCGGCGCCGCTCTTGATCATAGAAAATGGGCTTGCGTTCAGGCATCGGGACAATCCAAGCTAGCCGTCCATCAAGATGGTGTCAATTACCCAACACACTAAGATGCTCGTAAATGCTGGCCTCGCTGTGTCAGCTGGGTTGGCCCTGAGAGTGTTCTTCGTACTGAAGTTCCCCGTCACGGATTCGGGCGATGCTCCATTCTACATGGAGTTGGCTTGGAATTGGCTGAAGAACGGAGTATACGGATTTCCGGTCAATGGGCACCTGACCCCGGTAGACATGCGCGTTCCGGGCTATCCGGCATTCCTTGCCGCGGTTTTCGCCTTCGCAGGAAATTCCCCGCGCGCCGTCATGCTTGCGCAAGTCGTACTCGACCTGGCCACTTGTTTCCTGATCGCGCTAATCGCCGGGCGGCTGGCACCGGAAATATCCCGCAGGCGTGTGATGCTGGCGGGGCTGTGGCTTGCGGCGCTTTGTCCCTTTACGGCCAACTACACGGCGGTGGTGCTCACCGAGACTTTGACGATATTTCTGACCGCGCTCGCGCTTTTGATTTTGCTCGAGACGGACTTCGGCAAAAAGATCGATCTGTCGCGCAGAGTGAATTTTGGCAAAGGACTGTTGAATCCATGGTTGCTGGCGGGAATCGTGGTCGGGTTCGGGACACTCGTGCGCCCGGAAACGCCATTGGTCCTTTTTGCCGCTGGCTTGGTGCTGGCCACAGAGTGGTGGCGGCCAGTGAATTGGGCGAAACTTTTTCGTACCGGATTGCTGCTGGCCGCCGGGACGATATTGCCGCTGATACCCTGGGCGGCGCGCAATTGGAACACGCTGCACGACGTTCAATTTTTGGCGCCGCGATACAGCGAACTTCCCGGTGAATACACGCCGCTCGGATTCAACGACTGGACAAATACCTGGCTTTGGCATTTTCGCGACGTATATCTGACGCAGTGGAAGCTCAATGAGGAAGAGATTTCGCTCGATGATCTTCCTGCTTCGGCGTTCGATTCGGCCGAAGAACGCGCGCGCGTTTCGGATTTGTTGGACCAATACAACGAAGAGCTGACGGTGGGACCGGCGCTTGATCAGCAATTTCGCGAGCTCGCGCGCGAACGCACCCAGCGGCACCCATTGCGCACTCATCTCCTCGTGCCATTTTTGCGGTCGCTCACTTTGTGGTTTACGCCTCGGATTGAGCTGCTGCCATATTCAGGGCATTTGTGGCCCGTAGGCGTGGAATGGGAAGACGATCGTCCGGATTTTCTTTTGACGCTTAGTCTGATTTTCGCGAATGTTGGCTACCTCGGGCTTGCGCTGGCGGGGGCTTGGATGGCGCGGCGGCAGCCGGGGGCGGCGCTCTTGATTGCGTTCATTATCGTCCGCACGGCGTTCTTTACGACTTTCGTCGAGACGCCGGAGCCTCGCTATGTGCTGGAATGTTTTCCCGCGGTGATCGCGCTGGCCGCGCGGGTGTTTTCCGGTCGCAACTAGGCTTCTTCGACCGGCTCGGGGTGAATCGTCAACCGAAAAATCTGAGGAAATCTTTCTTTTACGCGGTCTTCCAGCGCGGCGGTGATGTCATGAACTTCAGTGATGGGAAGACTTCCGTCCATGGCGCAATGGCAAGAGACCAGGATTTTATGATCGGCGCTGCGCACCCGCACATCGTGACAGTCGGTCAACTCGTGATATTCCGATTGAAGGGAATTCAGAAAATCCTGGACCGCGCGCGATAACTCTTTCATTTCTGCTGCGCTGCCGATGCGCACGCCCAGCGGCTCGATATGGATATTGACGCGCGCTCCAGGTTCGCTGGCCTTCAAGATTTCTTGTTCGAGTTCTGTGGCGCGGCGATGAGCTTCGCGCAGGCTCGATCCCTCTTCCACTTCCAGGTGCAGTTCGATAAAAAGATGGCCGTCATAGTGATTGGCTGAGATTTCGTGAATGGCCAGACCTCGACGCTGAGCGATGGCGCGAATGGTTTCAAAGGGATGCTCGTTTTGCCTGGCGCGCGGTTCGACGTGCACCACCACGTCGGCGGGGACAATCTGGCCGATGCGCTTTTCTACCGATTCACTGGCAGCGTGGGCCTGCTCGAGGCTTGCAGTGCGCGGAACGCTGATGGTTGCATCCACAAAATAGCGCTGGCCTGCCCGGCGCACGCGAACACGTTCGGTACGCAAGACGCCTTCGGTTTTATCCAAAGCCGCCGTAATCCGCTCGCGCAGCCCGCTGGGGGCCACGTCGAGCAGCGCGTCCGCGGTGCGTTTGCCGAGGCGCGAGCCGATCCAGATGATCACGCCAGCGACGCCGAGAGCAGCTACGGCGTCGAGTTTGCCCAACCACGGTATGCCGAACTTCTGCCCCAGCAGTGCGCCCGTGATGCCGAGGATGACTACGAAAGTGCTCCAAACGTCCGTAGAAAAATGCAACGCGTCGGCTTCCAAGGCTTCGCTGGGATATTTTTTGGCGACACGATTCAGGGCGCGTGACCGGACGAAATCTATGCCCATGGCTGCTGCGAGGACAACTATCGCAGTCACGCTGGGCCGCACCTCGACAGAGTGAAAGACAAGCCGCTGAATCGCTTCCCAAATAATGTAAATCGCGGTGAACAGTAAAAGCGCCGTTTCAACGAACGCGGAAAAGTTTTCCACTTTACCGTGGCCGTAGAGGTGGTCGGAGTCAGCGGGCTTGTCCGCCACGCGAACCGAGAGGTAGGTAATCACCGCGGCTACAAGATCGAGAATCGAGTGCAACGCCTCAGACAAAATTCCCAAGCTGCCGGTGAGCGCGGCGAGGAAAACTTTTAGCGTGACAAGAACCACTGCGGATCCAATCGAGGCGAGCGCCGCCATGCGCTTTTCACGCGACGCTTGGCCGACGATCGCGGGTGCAGATGACATGCGGGGGATTATACGCTCAGTCGAATCGCGGCCGGGGGATCCAACCGGACGATTTGCCCAAAATCCGGTATCGAGAGCAGGGCCAAGAAATCCGCGTTGTCTCCTCTACGACAAGTTTGATATACATCCATGTAAGCTGAAGGAACGGTGGATAGTTCCCGCCCGGCTGTAACCTCATCCTCGCGATGCTGGCTCCCGGCACCAAACTCGGCCCCTATGAGATCGTCGCCCCGCTTGGCGCGGGCGGAATGGGCGAGGTCTATCAAGCCAGGGACTCGCGGCTAGGCCGCATCGTTGCGGTCAAGATTCTACCCGCCGAACTCGCTGCAGACAGCGACCGGCTGCACCGGTTCGAGCGGGAGGCGCGCTCAACCTCCAGCCTCAATCACCCCAACATCGTAACCATCTACGATCTCGGACAGGAGGGTTCCACTCATTACATGGCGATGGAGATGATCGAAGGGAAGACGCTGCGTGAGTTGCTTGCCGGGGGGCCGCTGCCGATACGAAAAGTAATTGAGATCGCTGCACAAGTCGCCGAGGGACTGGCCAAGGCGCATGAGGCGGGTATCGCGCACAGGGACTTAAAGCCCGACAACCTAATGCTTTCTCAGGATGGATTCGTAAAAATATTGGATTTTGGTTTAGCCAAGCTCGCTTCGCCGGGAGGTGAAACGTCCGAGACGCGCACGACATCCGGATGGCAGACGCAGGCCGGCGGGGTGCTGGGAACTGTGCCATACATGTCGCCCGAGCAAGCCAGCGGCGGCCCGATAGATTTCCGGTCGGACCAGTTTTCGTTTGGATTGGTGCTGTACGAGATGGTGAGCGGAAAGCGCGCTTTTAGGAGAAACACGGTAGCGGAGACGGTAGTTGCCATTCTTCGAGAGCAGCCCGAACCGGTCGGAGCGCAGAATCCCGACGCTCCTGCGCCGCTATGTTGGGCCATCGAGCGGTGTCTGGAAAAAGAGCCCCCTAAGCGCTACGCCTCCACGCAAGATCTCGCGCGGGAACTTGCAGCCATACGCGATCGGTTTTCGGAAAAACAAGTCCAGCAGGGCGAACCGCGCACAACGAATATTCCCGTGCAGCGGACGCGTTTTGTGGGGCGAGAGAAAGAAGTGGTTGCAGCCAAGGAACTTCTACTGCGACCGGATGTGCGGCTGGTCACGGTCACTGGTCCGGGCGGCATCGGGAAGACCCGTCTCGCGGTGGAGGTGGCGAGCGGCTTGGTCGATCGATTTCCCGGCGGCATTCATTTTGTCCCGCTCTCTCCGGTAAGCGATCCGGAATCGATGGCGTCGGCGATAGTGCAGACGATGGGGATTCGGGAGGCCGGAGGGCAGTCACCGCTCGAAATACTCAAGAAGAATTTCAGGGATTCGTTGCGCGCGTCCATGTTGCTCGTGCTGGACAATTTCGAGCATCTTATGCAGGCGGCGCCTACGGTTGCGGAACTTCTGGCCGCAGCCCACCATCTTAAGATCCTGGTAACCAGCCGCGCGGCGCTGCACGTCTACGGCGAGCAAGAATTTCCGGTTCCGCCGCTTGCACTGCCAGACTCGAAGTCCATGCCTTCGCTTGCAGTGTTGTCGAAGTATCCCGCGGTCGCGTTGTTCGTTCAACGCGCTGCCGCGGCTAAGCCGGATTTTGAACTGAACGCAGAAAACGCCCGCGCCGTCACCGAGATTTGCTCGCGGTTGGACGGTTTGCCGCTCGCGATTGAACTGGCGGCTGCGCGTGTGAAAGTTCTTTCGCTCTCTGCCATGCAGACGCGCCTAGCGAGCCGCCTACAGCTATTGACCGGCGGGGCGCGGGATTTACCGCAGCGGCAGCAGACGCTCCGAGCCGCGATCGACTGGAGCTACGACCTGCTCTGCGCCGCGGAGCAGAAACTTTTTCGCAGATTATCGGTGTTTGTAGGGGGATGCACACTGGAAGGCGTGGAAGCGGTGTGCGACACGAACGGCGATCTCGATTTGGACCTGCTCGACGGTATGGCGTCGATGGTGGACAAAAGCCTGCTACAGCAGGTCGAGCAAGCGACTGGTGAATCGCGTTTTGCGATGCTGGAGACGATTCGAGAATACGCTCGAGAAAAATTGGAGGCCAGCGGCGAGGAAGCTCAGACAAAGCGCGCGCATGCTGCCTACTGCCTGGTGCTGGCCGAAGAGGTGGCGGCCGAACAGAGTGGCGGGGAAGGAGCGGAATGGCTGGAACACTTGACGTTGGAACATGACAATTTTCGCGCCGCGCTTGATTGGCTGACGCAAACGGGAGAGGTGGAGTGGGGACTGCGCCTCGGCGCGGCGCTGTTTCGCTTTTGGGAGACGCGCGAATATCTGGCCGAAGGCAGCGACAGTCTTGGCAAGCTTTTAAGACTGAAAGAAGCGTCCGCGCCGACGAAGGCGCGAGTGCGAGCTTCCTTCGCGGCAGGGGTGCTTGCCAGCGAACAAGGAGCCTATGCTGCGGCAGATGCGCTCTTCAGTGAGAGTTTGGAGATCGCTCGTCATTTGGGCGACACGCAAGGCGCAGCAGTGTCTCTCAATGCGATGGCGGTGAACGCTCGGGACCGGAACGACCTGGCAGTCGCGCACTCCCTGTTCGAGAAGAGTCTGGCGCTGTGGAGAGAATCGGGCGAATTGAAGGCCATCGCTCGGGCTCTCAGTAATCTGGCGACCGTTCTTAAATTGCAGGGCGAGTATCAGCACGCGCGTCAGCTTCACACGGAGTGTCAGGCAATATTCGAAGGATTGGCAGATCGCACCGGCGTGGCTTGGTCGCTGAACTCCCAAGGGGATGTGGCTCGCGATCAGGGCGACTCCGCAGGCGCGCGGGCGTTGTATGAACAAGGCCTGGAAATATTTCGCGGACTCGATGACCGCTGGGGCGTCGCCGGTACCCTGGCGGATCTGGGAAATTTGGCGAGGGAAAAGCGAGATTGCGCCACGGCGCATCCTCTGTATCGAGAAAGCCTGAAGATTTTTCAAGAACTGGATCACAAACGCGGCGTTGCCCGCCTGCTGGAGTGTTGCGCGTGTTCGGCTGCCGTGCAACTCCAAGCAAAACGTTCCTTGCGGCTGGCAGGCGCCGCGGCTGCGCTGCGGAAAAATATCGGCGCTCCGCTCACGCTTGACGAACAGTCCAAACTGGAAGCTTTTCTGGACCCTGCGCGGCAGGGGTTGAGTAACACAGCCAGCGCGATGGCTTGGCTGGAAGGTTGGAGTATGCCGGTAGAGAAAGCGGTCGAAGAAGCGCTCGGGCCAGAGACGACTTCTTCGTAATGGCGACGGCCAATGCTTACTCTGCGGTCGTAGGATCGATGAGCCTGCGGACGGCGGAGACGCGATTGGCCGGAATGCCTGTGCGCTTGGCATGTTCGCGGACGCTGGCTTCATCAGGAGCAAGGTAAACGCAGTACACCTTGTCGCCGGTTACGTAGCTATGCAGCCATTGGATCTCGGGACCCATGCTCTTTAGAACGCCGACGGACTTCTGTGAGATTTCGCGCAATTGCGCGTCGGTTAAATTTCCGGCTCCCGGGATTTCGCGTTCGATTACGAATTTTGGCATGGAACTCCCTGTTGTGCGCGCTTATGCTAGCACGCACCTAGACGGGCTTCAAGACGGCGAATCGCGCCATCTAGAATGTAACCGAAGGGTGTAACGTCGCGCCATTTAGAATGTAACCCAACGAAAAAGGATTTGAGGAGGTCAGGTTGGGGAACAAGGGGCGATGGGAGTATCTGCGTGCGATCTACGAGCGGTACCAGAAGGCGGGACGAAAGGACAAGAAAGCGATCTTGAACGAGTTCTGCGCCAACGCTGGGTATAACCGGAAGTATGCGATTCGGCTATTGAACCGAGCGCGGCCCGAGAAGCGGCCAAAACCGCCGCGGAGGCGTGGGACCAGTTACGGTCGGGAAACTCTGGAGGTGCTGACCAAGGTGTGGGAGGCGGCAGGCTATCCGTGGTCGGCGCGACTGAAGGCGCTACTACCCGGATGGATGCCCTGGATTCGCAAACGCTTTGGTCTGCGGCCGAAAGTCGAGAAGGAGTTGCTGAAGATCAGTGCGCGACAGATGAATCGGCGGCTGAAAGCGGCCAAGACACACCGGCGGCGACGGATTTACGGGCGTACCAAGCCGGGCTATCTGCTCAAGCACCACATTCCGGTGAAGACCGATCGTTGGGATGTGCAGAGTCCCGGTTTCACGGAAGTCGATCTGGTATCCCATTCTGGTAATTCGGCCAGTGGAGAGTTCGGGCACACGCTCAACGTTACCGACATTCATACGACCTGGACCGAGTCCGGGGCGGTGCTGGGACGCGGCGAACAGGCCGTACAGCGGACTTTAAACGAGATCGCTGGAGAGTTGCCTTTCCGCCTGCTGGGAGTGGATTCGGACAACGGTTCGGAGTTCATCAACTGGCACCTGAAGCGCTGGTGCGAGCAGAAGGAGATTCAACTCACGCGGGGGCGAGCTTACAAGAAGGACGACAACGCGCACATCGAGCAGAAGAACTGGACACATGTACGGAAGCTGCTGGGCTGGGAACGCTATGATACACACGAGGCGATCGCAGCCATTCATGATCTCTACCGGAACGAGTTACGGCTGTGGCTGAACCTGTTTCTTCCTTCGGTGAAGCTGCTCAAGAAGGTACGTGTGGGCTCGAAAGTACGGCGAGTTTATGACGGGCCACGAACGCCGTTCGAACGGGTACGGGCTTGTCCCCAGGCCGACCGGGAACAGGTGGCTCAGCTCGAGGAGCGCAGAAAGCGTCTGGATCCGTTTCAGCTGGCAGGGACGATCGAACGGAAATTGGTGCGGATTTATCGACTGGCCAATCGGCGCCTGAGCCCGAAAGAGGTGCAGGAAACCGCATCGAGTCGGCGGGGAAAAGGCTGTGGAAAAGACGCTCGCTCCGCGAGCTTGGAAATCCAAAAGCGATTTCCACTTTCCCACAGCCACGGCGACGAGGGCGGTTCTCCGGTTACATTTCAAATGTCTCGACGATCATCGCTAGGGTTACATTCTTAAATGGCTCGACAGGGACGGCTTGGCCGAAGTTGCCTTACGTCCGGTTACAGATAACAGCAATAAAGACAAATGAGGTTGCCATGGACCTTCGATCCCTTCAGAAGCCGCTGAAAGAACAATATCGCGGCGACCCGAGCGCCTCGCGAATCACCATCCGGGCGAAAGGCTCGCAGACGGATGCTCCGGTGTCGTGTTCGGTCGATCTCGGCCGCGCGATCTACCGCGCCGAGGCGCACCAGGGGGTGGGAGGCGCTGGTGCGGGGGCCTGCTCCGGCGATCTTTTGCTGGGCGCTCTGGCGGCTTGCGCGCAGATCACTTGCCAGATGGTGGCTGCTGCGATGAGCATACCAACCGAACGCATCGAGGTGACGGTGGAGGGAGACTTAGACCTGCGCGGGACCCTGGGCATATCGAAAGATGTGGCGGTCGGATTTGAGAGCATTCGTCTTCGCTTTGTCGTTATCGCGCCTAAAGCAACCCCGGAACAAATGGCCGGGTTGCGAGAAAAGACAGAACAGTATTGCGTGGTGATGCAAACCTTGCAGCTTCCTCCTAAGCTGCAAACCGAATGGGCTCGTCCCGATTGACCCGCCGATATCTTGTCGCGCTGGTTATAACGATGCAGTGAGAGGCTAAGGAAGCTGCGAAAAGGTTTCGCGGGCGCGTTCGAAACCACGCGGGTAGCCACGGTGCCTTGAAACGGACGATCGATGTTGGCTTGGCGACCAGGACGAGCGAGAGCAAGAGCGCTAGCGACACGACCTGAATGCAATGATGTCGTCATGACCGCGGCGCAGGTTTGACGGCCAGAGGCGTTCAGAATCGACAGAAATAGCAGCGACCCTGCCAAGCACGACAAAATCACCATTACATCTTCGGATGTGGTCAGCGCGGTTGCACCCTCCGGGTTGTTAGCGCACGGCGGCGCCGCGCGTCACAATCAGTGCGCCCAGATTTTGGCAGGATCTTGCTCGTAGGGATAGACGTGAACCATCCAATTGAAGATTATCGGAAACCAGCGCCCGCCGGCGGCTTCGCAAGCGTCCTCGGTGTCGATGGATCCGCGCAGGCCGAACTCCTTCCAATTCGCTTGCTTTATTCCGGCGGCGCCCTTCGGCGGCCAACAAAGATTCACATGCTCGTGCCAGCGCGCGATACTCAGCGGGACGCGCTGGTTTAATTGCTCCTCGTCAAATTTCTTCGGCGCAGTGTACATGACGCCCTCGAGTTCATATCCGTCTCCCACTTTCTTATAGAGCAATGAGGTGGGATGCGCGGGATTGAAAACGAACTGGGCCTCCATCGCGTAGCGATAATTTGTGAAGTGATAATGCTCCTGCGGAACGCCCGGCCCGAAGATTTTGAAGCCATCGTCGAGCGCCTTGTGGTAGTCCTTGTACGGTTCAATGGCAGGCCGGAGTTTTTCCAAGATTTGCTGCGCGCGCTGTTCGTCACCGGGGGAAGGTTTCCGCAGCCCGGTCATGTGCATGTGCGGACCCATGTCCATATGCGTGTCGGACATCTGCTCGTTTGCCGTCGCAGCCGCTTGCGGAACAGCCTTGGTGTCGTGCTGCATTTCGCCCATGTCCATTCCAGGCATATCCGAGTTCGGCGGCGGATTCTGGTTCTGCTGCGCGCGGAGTCGCGGGAAAAATGGGATCGCAAAAACCGCCAGCAGCAGAATCAGCCAGCCATGCTTTTTCATTTCTCGCTCTCCTTATCGTTCACAGGTCTATCTTCAAACCCTGTGATTATTCTTTCCAGCAAAATCTTCTCTCTTGTGCTTCAACCCGAATGCGCGCCTTTTGACGCTGGAAACTTTTGGCGCAGCTTCGGGTTAAAATGGTGGGGTTGGTATGGTTGCGTCCATGCTTCGAAAGAGGAGTTGGTTATGTTTCAGGGACGGGTGCATAAGAAGCGAAGAATGCTCTTAAGGTCGGGACCTATCCTAGTGACCCTGGTTTTAGGCCTTTGTTCGGTCGGTTATCCGAGCACTGGCGCTTCCACATCTTCCGCCTCTTCACAAGCGTCGCGAGGTTGGGGCGGCACGCTTCAGGTTGATGAAACTCCTGCTGGAATCGTTCCTTCCGCGCAGTACACCGTGCGGCTCAGTCAAGGCGATTCATACATTCGTTCGTTCGTTTACCAAGTACAGAATCCAGGGTTTTTGCCCAATGGAGAACCCAGCGGCATCAGCAGCTCCTCGACGCTGGAGCATGCAACATCGTGGACATCGTTTTCGTTTGTAGGCTCGATTACGGTTCAAGTGACCAACACCAATCCGTTTAGGTCAGCTCGCATTCTTCCTAGCCATGCGCAAATCATCCCCACAGTCAACGGCAACACGGTTTCGTTCACTCTGAATCAACCCGGCCAATTCGCTGTCGATTTTTGCCCTACCGGTGCGACTTGCAGCGAGGCCAACGATACGGATCTGACAAATCCAATGTTGGTGTTTGCCAATCCGATGGAAACCGAAATTCCAAATCCGTTGGCTGCCAATGTTTTGCGAGTCACGCCAGGTTTGTCCGTCCCATCAGGCGACGCCATTCCGGAACTCAGCGGCTTCCAAGACACCCTGTATTTTGGGCCGGGAATCTATGATCTGGGACTCACGCCGTTGTCTATTGATTCTGATCACACCGTCTATTTGGCAGCGGGTGCTTATGTGAAAGGCTTTCTGGCCTTCAGAACCAAAGCGCGTAATGCGACGATTCGGGGAAGAGGAATTCTGTCAGGAGAAGATCTGCCGAAAGCGCAGTGCATTGGAACCACGGCAGGTTGCCCCGACATGGTCGGTACCAAGGGAAATGTACAAGACCTGATGGTTGAAGGGCTCACCTTCATCCAATCGCCTTTTTACAATGTGTCCATCAATGGCGGGAGCGGCAACACGGTGGACAACGTGAAAGTGATCGCATGGCTGGGCAATTCCGACGGCATTCAAGCAAGCTATGGAGCGCAAGACACGGGCAGCGTGATTGAAAATAGCTTTGTCAAGAATGGCGACGATTCGATCAAAATCACGGCAAGCAATCTCTTGGTGCAAAACTGCGTGGTCTGGAAATTGAACAACGCTGCCGCTTTTGAAATAGGCGCGGGTATCGGTACCGATGTGACCAATGTTACGGTACGGAATTCGGACGTGATACGCGGCGAATATAATTGGCCGAATACTTCGGATGCGGTGATCTCCGCAAATCAAGGGGGCTCTGGAAATCTGAGTCATTATACTTTTGACGATATTCGCGTGGAGAATGAAAACTGGCAGCTCTTCAAAATTGAAGTTGTTCCAAGCAACTTTCAGCGCGCCAACACGCAACTTGGATCCATCAGCGGCCTGAATTTTACGAATATTCAAGCCAAGGACGTGCAGGAGTTCCCTCCGGTCTTCCGGGGGTTTGATCTCGCCCATCAAGTTTCGAATGTGAATTTCGAAAACGTGGTGATCGGGGGCGTGACGACGCCAAGCCCCGCCGTCACTCTGGACGCTAACCGCAATATGAGTTATGCCGGGAACACGGTGGGCGATCTCCTGTTCAGAAGCCAGAGCGATCCTACACAATTTGAAATTCCTGTGTTCAGCTTGCCCACGGCTACGACCCCGCTTCAATACTCGCCTTTTTCCATTTCTCAACCGAACCTCCCGGCTGCGGTTGAAGTGGAAGGCAGCGGGGACTTCTTCGGGGATGGGTACTCTAGCGCGGTGGTCACAAACACGGCCAGCGGAGAAGTGGGCCTATGGAAGGAGCCTTACCGTAACAGTGCTAACCCGTGGAGTGCGCAGTTCAGCCAAGTCTACAAACTGCTTAGCGCTGACGGCGCGGTGGCGGGCACTGGAGATTTTAACGGCGACGGATACTCGGATATCCTGCTTTGGAATGGCAGCACGCAAACGGGGAAAGTTTTATTAATGAACGGCGATCGAGTTATCAGGCAGCAAATCTTTCAGCCCGCGACAGTCTCGATCTGGTCCGTGGCCGCCGTGGCCGATTTCAATGGAGACGGATTCTCTGACGTCTTGCTCAGGGATACGGAAGGTAATCTGGAAATTGTTTATTTTTATTCTTCTGCTCCGCCGACCACGGCTGATTTCAAAGTTACGAGCCTGGGTTATTCAGCGACCTCTTATTACCAGGCTACTTACGGGAAAACGTCAGGCCGTTTCGATACTTCGTGGAGTATCGCTTCCACCGGGATTTTTCAAACTCTGGGAACAGCGTATGCAAGCATCCTTTGGGTGAACCATTCCGCAGGACAATTGGGAATCACCCGCTTCACGCCTTTTCTGAATACACCCTCGTTCGGGCAGGTCTTTGCAATTTTGCCTGCCGATACAGAGATTCAGGCGGTCGCTGACTTTAACGGGGATGGGGGAAAAGATCTTCTATTGTGGAACGCAGGCGCCTCGGAAAATATTATTTGGTATTTGAATTCTTTCGGCGGAGTAGATTATCAAGTGGGTCCCACGTTACAACCGAGCCTCACCCCAGGTTGGCAAGTGATCGCCAATTAAAATCTTCCCGACTTGCCGCGCCGATCCTCTCTTTGCCGGCGTGTTCCGGCTACAAGACCGACCAGTTGTTTCCCTCTACACGAGCTCGAATTTCAATTCGCCCAGCTTTTCCAAGCTGCAGGCGACCTTATCGCCGGGCTTGAGCCACACTTGCTGGTCCTTGGGCTTGCCCTGAATCACGCCCTGGGGAGTGCCGGTGAAAATAATGTCGCCGGGTTTCAACGTGATGACGCGGGAAATGTAGGCAATCATCTTCCGCGTATTGAAGATGAAATCGCTCGTGTTGGACGACTGGCGCGTCTCGCCGTTTACGCGGCACTCGAGCTTGAGGCTGTCGGGATCGATCTGGTCGGCGGTCACCATGTACGGTCCGATGGGTGCGAACTGGTCCGGAGTTTTGCCGACCATCCATTGCCCGCCGGTATCGAGCTGCAGATCGCGAGCAGTGAAATCGTTGCCAGTGGCATAACCCGCGACGTAGGAAAGCGCGTCGGCTTCGGTTACGCCTTTGGCTTCGCGTCCGATCAGCATTACCAGCTCAACTTCATAGTCGAATTTCGTCGCGTAATCTACGGGGAGTTTTATCGTGCCGTTGTGATGGTTCAGCGTAGTGTTGAACTTGTTGAAAAGCACGGGTTGCTTCGGAATGGGCGCGCCAATTTCCATGGCATGCTGGCGATAGTTCAGTCCCACGCAGACAATTTTTTCGGGATGCGTTACCACCGGGCCGTACTCGATCGAATCTTCCTTGAGGAATGTTTTTTGCGCCGCTTTGGATTTAGCGGCCGCGTCCACAAGCGCATTCAGGCTTGGGCCATCTTGGTTCTGAAGCAAATCATCAACTGTCGCCGGCGCATGCATGCGCAGAATCTTTGAGGCTTCGACTACATCGAGCACCCCTGTTTCGTTCTTCACGCCCAAGCGGTAGCCGGTGCCGGTGCGAATGTTGAGCAAAGTAAGTCCGTGCGCCATGCCGCGCGTCTCCGCAGCGGCAGGTTTCGCTCCTGTAAGATTTTCCGGTAGACGGCCCGCCGCCGCCAAGACGCAGACCGCGCCTGTGCCCTTCATGAAATCCCTGCGATTCTGGCTCATGGGAGGATCTCCTTCAACTTCTTGAGTTTCTCCGCGCCCGGAGAATTAACGAGGCGGGATTATAAACCAATTTGATTGTTTTTGGACGGGACGACCCATCGAAAGCTATTTCAGAGGGGGAGCGGGAACGATTGGTAAACGACGCGGTTCGCCGTGGAAACCTCGGACTTCGATTTCATCCAGAAGCAGCGAAGGCGCCACAACCGTGCTGGGAATTCCGCCCTGAGCGGAACCGAATGATCCGAGAGCGGTCCCGGCAAAACCGCCGGCGGGATTCTGCATGTAGGTCACTACCGTGCTGTCGCCGCCGATCCCAAGGATGTTCCGCAAGGAACGAAGAGTGAGCCCTTCAATGTGGCCTCCGCGAACCATTTCCTCACGGCCATCGGCAACGTATACGCGATAAACGGTTAAGGGCATGCGTTCGCCGCTGGAAAGACCGCCGGCGATAGCACCGATGAACTCGTTGAAATCCTCCTGGCGGATGGAGGAAAGCGCCGGATTGTCCATGCGTTTCACCTCCAGGCACCATTCGTGGCCGTCGTTATGGCATGCATCGATGAATTTCTTCTTCAGCGCGGCGGCGCCCAGCGGATCGCTGGCCTGGAACACGAGATTGCTGGCGAGCGGCACTGTGTCGGAGAGGTTTGCAGAGCGCGCGTGCCCATTTGATTTTTGGAAATCGGGGCCCGGCCGGCGGGACATCAGCAGGTCCCTAAGAATTCCGTTATCGACGATGGTCACCCGTTCGGCTTTCACGCCTTCGTCATCTACCGCGTAATTACCCAACAAGGTTTTCCCTTGAAAGTCTTTCGAGGTGGGGTCGTCCACAAGCGTGACATCGGCTGGAAGGACTCTGGTCCCCACGCGTCCAGTCCATTCGCTGCGCCCGCCGAAGCGCTCCATGATTGCTTCGAAGCTCGATCCCATCGAAAGCGGCGGACGCGCTCCAGACAACGACGGCGCCAGCACTTGCGAGAGAACCGAGCCGGCCGCAGGCGCGTCGAAAAGCACGGGGCCGGTGTAATCCGGAACCAGCGGACTCGCACGCAGCATCATGAGTTCGGTTCCAGTTTGCGCCAGGGATTTGCTCAAGGCCTCCGGGTCCGGGAGATCGGTTGGCCGCGCGACATACACGGAATAAAAATTATGCAGCAGCATGCCGTCGTCGGCTTGCGTGTCGAGAGCCGCTTCAATAGCGGCGAGGCTACGCGACGTTCGCAGCGTGGTGCCCTCGCTGTTCATCAGGTAGTAGGTGACGTACACCATGTAGTAGTTCACTCGCGAGCCATTGAGCTGAGGTAAATCCTTTAGAACTTCAGAAGCTTTGCGCGCTTCTTCTTCCCAGCTGCGCGAGGTCCAATCCGGATCGACGCGCGGATCAATCTGCTGGGCTGGCGTGGCCTGCGAGAAATCGTCAATCTCCGGGGGCTTGGTCAAGCTGCGTAGAAAGGCCTGCTTGAGCGACATCTGTGTGACCGCTTGCTTGTACGCCTGGTCGGTGGCGAGCCACAAATCCTGGCGAAGCGAATTGTAGTCGCGGTCGATTCCGACTTCGCCGGTGGAACCGAGAAAACCTTGAAAGCCCTCTTCGCTGATGAAATTCGAGCTGTCCAGGTGATAGTCGCCAACACGAACATCCACACTCATAAAGCGGTTGCGCGTGGTGGAAGTATTAATCAGCGACCCGAACGAAGCGGTCACAGCGCGGACGTCTAAGTCCATCAAACGGTATTCGATATAAAAAGGCTTGCTTACGCCGGGTAGTTGCAACCGCGTGCGCGCTCGCTCCATTTCATCGTGCATGGCGTGAAGCGTTTGATCCTCTTCGCTGGAGGGCACGGGTGCTTGAGCGCGAGCGACAACCGGCGTAGCGGCGTGTTTTGGAGGAGCGGGCACTCCCGCGGACAGCGGAATCGCAAACGCCGCAATCGAAGCCATCATTGAGAATTTCTTCAAGGCTGTCATTCCTTTGATTGCGAAGTACGTTCCGCGGTTTTATCCGCAGACGGGTAATTTCCGGCCGGGTCATGCGCCGGTGGCGGAAGGATGGGCGGCTTGTCCGTGGAAGTCTCCTTTTTTTGCACTTCCATTTCAGAGATCAAGATCGCGGGAGCTACGGCCGACACCGGCACGGAACCAGATTCAGCTCCACAGTAGCCGTTAAAAATATCGGGCGTGTCGCCGGTGGCCACGATTTTCGTCAACGAGACTAGCGGCGTGCCCACAATATCGACTCCTCGGACCAGTTGATCGGGGCGGCCGTCGGGAAACACTTTGTAAACCACCAGCGGAAGTACTTGAAACGCTTGCGGCTGAGACCGTCCGGTAAAGGTGAAGCCGCCGGCGATATCGTCGATCAGCAGGCCGAAGGGTTTTCCTTGCTGTTTGACGAGTTCGATTAGCTTTTGGCGCAGTTGCGCGTCGGTCAAGGTTTTCGAACTCGAGACGATCAGGTTTCCCTGCCGCGCAACTGGAACATATCCGAGTTGGCGCCGGCCGTGGCCATTCGATTCTGGAATGGTCACTAGCGGCGAGCGTGACATCAGGAAAGTTTTCAATACCCCGTGGTCCACCAGCGAAACGTTTTCGCCCGGCACTCCTTCATCATCGAACTTATAGTTGCCCAGCAGCATCTGGCCGCCAAAGGCGGCTTCGGTGGGATCGTCTTTGATGGAAATAAATGCCGGGAGAATCTGTTCGCCGACCTTGCTGGTAAAAGTCTGGCCTTCGTTTATGTCCTTCTGGCGAAATCCTTCGGCGCGGTGACCGAAAACTTCGTGAAAGAAAACCGCGGCGGCGCGACCGGTTAGGAGCGCGGGCCCGGCGTAGGGTTCAACCAACGGAGCCTGATCCAGGGCTTCCGTTTCGGCAATCATGGTCTTAATGCGTTCAAAGACCACTTTATCCGTGGGGATATCTTTGGGATCGAGCCAATCGAAATTGGCGTAGCGGTTAATGTCCATGCCGTCGGGCGCTTTGCTCTGAACGTAGAGCTCGAGTCGGTAATGCACTTGTCCGAACGCGAGCTTGGTGCCTTCCGTATTCGCTTGGTACTGATTCATGCCGAGAGCTGTGAAGGTAGCGATGGAATTGAGAACCGCGGGTGATTTGCTGAATGCAGCGGTATATCTCCGCACGCGTTCTTCCCAGGGCTTGCGATCAACTTTAATTTCGACGCGCGGCCCGATCGAGACATGGGGTTTCTCGCGCGAAAAATCCGGGGCGTTGCCTTCGGCGGTTTGTACTTGAACTTGTTGGCTGGTTTCAACCTTGATCAGCGCTTCGGTAGCCGCGCGGTATTGCCGGTCGGTTTCGCGCCAAATTTCACGGCGGAGCACGGCGATGTCGTTGTCAAGCGCCATGGTGGTTCCTGGACTGGTCCAGCTGGGAGGACGGTCGCCGAGCTTGTGCGTGTCATCGAGTTGATAGGTACCCACCCTGGTTTGCACTTCGAGCCAACGTGCGCTGTTGTCCGTGCTCGATAGCAGAGCGCCGTTTGAGCCGGACACTTCGGAATATTGCCTGTCCGCGACCGTATAGCTGATGAAGTAATCGGGCGGCTCGGATTTCGAGATTCCCGCCATCGAGCGATCGAGCTCTTCCTGCATCGCGGTAAGCACAGGGGGGGTCGCTGTCGCCGGTTTCGCGTCGCCGGCAATGCAAACCCAGGCGGTGAGCAAGATAGCCGCTGCGGTAAATAGAGTATTCTTCAGTTTAGTTTTCATGGTTGCACAAAGCCTTACAGTTTAAGATAGGAGGCCTCGAATCCAAAATGAAAAGCCGCGAAATGGACACATCCGGAGCGGAAACAGCGTAGCGGCGCAAGGAGAGTTAGATGCGGGCCATGGTCGTAAGGAAGTATGGGGCGCCCGAGGTTTTTGAGGCTCGCGAGGTCCCCGACCCGCAACCCAAACCGGGTGAAGTGTTGATCCGCGTGAAAGCGATCGGCGTAAACTTCGCCGACCTTCTGCAGCGAATGGGAATTTACCCTGGAACGCCCAAGCCGCCGTTTGTGCCCGGCCTGGAAATTGCCGGTGTGGTTGAGAAAATCTCCGATGGCGGCGGCAGACCGGCGGAAGGCGAGCGGCTGAGAATTGGCGAAGCGGTAGCTGCGCTCACGAATTTCAATGCGTATGCGGCCTGGGTCGCGGTCCCGGCGCATCAGGTCTATCGCCTTCCCGCGAGTATGCCATTTGAGGATGCCGCCGCCATCCCGGGGAATTATTTGACCGCTTATCACTCGATCGTTACGATGGGCAATCTGCAGCCAGGCGACAGAATTCTTATTCATGGCGCCGCCGGCGGCGTCGGTATTGCCGCGGTGCAGCTTGCCAAGGCGCGCGGGCTTGTAATTTTCGGGACAGCCGGGCCTACCAAGCAGGAATATCTTCGAAAAATCGGCGTAGATCACGGAATCGATTACCAGAAACACGATTTTGTCGAGGTGGTGCGCAAATTCGCCCCGGACGGAATCGAGATGGTAATGGATCCGATTGGCGGGAAATCCTTTTCCCGAAGTTATAAGTGCCTCGGTTCCACCGGCCGGCTCGTGGTGTACGGTCTGTCTTCTGCTGCGGGACCGGGGGGGAAAAGAAGCTTGATACGCGGAGCCACAGCGCTGGCCCAGACTCCGCGATTTCATCCGCTGAAACTGATGAGCGGCAATATCTCGGTGATCGGCGTGAACCTCGGCCGATTGCAGACGCGCGGGCCGTTGTTGCGCGCCGAGCTCGATGAGATTTTCCGCTTGTACGCAGCGGGTAAGATCAAACCTGTGATCGGCAAGTCTTTTCCCTTGGCGGAGGCCGCGGCGGCTCATAGATTTATTCAAGAGCGGAAAAACATCGGCAAGGTGATTTTGACCGTGAAATGAACTGGAACGTCACTGGGCGGCGGGCTTGGCGAATAGAGACTCGTCAATTTTGGGATTGAGCTGGACGTTCTGGATCGTCGATTCGAAGAATTTTGCTCCATCGCGGTAGGTGACTGTGGAAAACGCGAACAATCGGCCTTCGACTGTGCGGTAATCGCTCCAGCGCTGTTCGTTGTCCGAAGTACCGTGCGGTCCGGCGGATTCATATCGCGCCGCGGAAAGCAGATGCGTAGCGGGATCAAAGTAAAGCTTCAATGGGCCGAAGGCTCCCTCTACTGCTACACCGAGCATGTTCTTTCCATCAATGTCGGTTTCTCCGATAAATTGTCCGTTCATTTTTCCCGCAAGCACTTGCTCGTAAATTCCCCATCCGCCTCCAAAAAGGGAAATGCCGCGTTTGAACTCCGAGATTACGGGCGTGGTGTCACGGATACCCTGGGAAAATTGCAACCATGCGGAGGTACCGTCGCAAACCTGAACGACGTCCTGATCCCCGTAAAGCACTTCCCCATGGGAACGATCGGGGTATGCCACGATCCACTTCACAGCCAGCGATGTATCTCCTTGCGCAGTGATGATTTTTCCTTTCTCTTCGATTGCAAGCGTCGCTACGGAATTTAGCTTTTCGCCACCACCGGCGGCCTTTGCCGCCGCAAGCAACACTTCATTACCCCGCTTGGCCGCGTCGCTCGCGCCGGCGGCAGATTGGGTACCTTGCGTGCTTGCAACCAACGCGGAGGGCAGGGCTAGAAGACAAAAAATTGCGCCGGATCGTATCCACTTGGTCATATTGGAATTGTCTCCTGTTAATAGTGGTTAGACGTCTGCCAGGAAAAAACGATTAGCTCGCAACTTCCGGGCGGTAATTGCGCCAGGAATCCAGTTGCGTTGCTCTGATGGAACAAGCCTTTTCGCAGAACCCTCCAGGATGGATCCGTATCGTAAAATCAGGTGAAGAGGCGCCCATGAAAAGCATGGCAGCAATTCTCGTCACGGTCGTGGTTTCACTTCTGATTTACAAATATTACTTTGGGAAGGCCGAGTCGGACGGAGCCGGAACGCCTGCGCAGACCATCAATGTTGTTGGCGTAAAGAACGATCTGATCACCATTGGGCAGTCTGAACGCGCCTACCAGGCCGAACACGGCAGCTATGCTTCCTTAGACGACCTTACCTCGAACGGCGCGCTCACCTTCGACAAGCGGGGCCGTCAAGGCTACACATACGAGATTCAGAATCCGTCCGGCGGGTTTCGCGTGGTCGCGCACTGCCCCGCTGCCACGAATCCAGGCTGTAGCGATTACTTCATCGATCAGAGCATGGAAGTTCAAGTCGCGCAGTAATTTGGGGTAGCTGTTGCCCGTCTTGCGCGGCCATTTGCTCCCGCCCCAGAAATTGAAGGAACATCTGAAAGCCCTTCTGCGTATCTTGGCATGAAGTTCAAGAAGCTGAAAAAACAGAGGAGGCTTGGCATGGAACCGATCGGATTCATTGCTGTGGTGCTGGCGTTTTCGGTGCCGCTTGCCGGCATTTTCGCGTGGTATCGCGTTCGAAAGCTTAAGACCGAAGAGCGCCTGGCGGCTATCGCCAAGGGAGTTTCCGTACCCATCGGTGGGGAGCTGCCACCGCACGCACGTTCGCGGCACGCGGCGATTTTGCTGGTAGCCGGCGGGCTGGGTTATATGCTGACGTTCGTGCTGTTGGCAAGATTCGACACAGATGCGATGCAAGCCGCGGTTTTTGGCATCATTCCCATTTCGATCGGGATCGGTTATTTCATTGATGCCGTGCTTGTGCGGCGCGAGCTTCGACCGTCTGCGTAATTTGGTCTGGTCCCTCATCAGCTGAGGTTCTGAGCTATGGCGCGCGCTTCTGGTCGGCAACGGTTACGCCCGCTTCCGCGTAATCGGTTGCCGGCAAATCAACGAACGTCACCTGAATATTCTCGCGCTTCGCTTTTCCATCTTCGACCAAGATTTGCGTGATGCGCTCGGCCAATTTTCGTTTTTGTTCGGGCGTGCGTCCTTCCACCCAGGTCACCTGTACGTATGGCAGAAAGCCTCCTCGATATTTCGCCCGCATTCTACCGGGAATTGGTCGCTGAGAGAACGCTTCAGTGCAATGAAGAATCAAATGGAGACAGATCATCCCACTCAGCTATCGCTGGTTCCACCCACTGCGTGCCCCTCGCGGCGATCGATGCGCGTGACGCCGCGCTATGCCATGCGAGCGGCTTGGGTGGGGAGTTTTGTACCGCAGTGAGGGCAGTTGGCCCAGCCGCGCTCTACGCCGCGGCCGCAATTCGGGCAAGTGGCTTGAAGCGCTGTGCCACAGTGCGGACAGAAGACAAATCCTGAGGGAACATCCTGAGAGCAGCCGGGGCACGGCTTCGGCACCGCAGTGCGCAAGATGAAGTACAAAATGATGCCGATACCGTCCGGGATGAAAATCGCCAGCAGCGTCCACATCACATAACGCATGCCGCGGCGTTTTGCGTCGCCATACACGTAACCCGCAAGCAACACATAAGCGAGCAGAAAGAGCGGAACGCCAAGAGAAAACAGCAGCTGCAAGCTGGGATCCCACTGGCGCATGTGGTTATCGCTCGGCAACGCAACGGTGAACAGAAGCAATCCCGCTCCAACGTAAACGAGCAAACCGATAATCCAAGCAATCCGCGGAATCACCCGCAATTCTTTCTGAAATCGGCTCATGCCAAGCTCCTCTCGCGCCGCTGCTGAAGTGACAAGAACACGGCCGCCGCACCACCCGTCATCCAAACGATGGTCGTAAAGATTGCGAATCCCAGCCAGGCATGGTTCAACCCGGGGTCCAACATTCCCAACAAGCCTCCGCTCACGAGCCGAACGATGGGCCAGCTAATCAGCGTCAGCGCCCAAGCAAATAAAATGACGCCCATCATCACAATGCGGTGCCAGCGATGTTCGGCTTCTTCCGCGAACCGGATGGCGGCGCGCGCGCGCGCCCGTTCCACGATCAGCGGCCGGGGCTGCGGTGTCGGCAGTCGGCGCATCCCAGCCGCCAGAAGACGCCAACCGTCGAGATCGGACGAACACGCCGTGCAAGATCGCACGTGAGTCATCACTTGCTCCTCTTCGTTGCGCGTGAGCGCGTCTGCTGCCGCCAGAGCCAGCAGCTCCCGGATTTTTTCATGATTGCTCATTGCCATACTTCTCCCGGGTAATTCGTCTCCAGAGTTTGACGCAGCCTCTCGAGCGCGCGGCGCAATCTCGTCTTCACCGTTGACACCGGTATATCGATCACCTCGGCGATATCTTCGAGCTTCATCTCTTCCTCGAATCGCAAGGTGAGAACCTCCCGCTGCACCACGGGAAGAAGTTCAAGCGCCTGAGCCAGTCGGCTGGTGCGTTCGCGCTCCACGATTCCATCGAGGACGGGACGCTCGCCCGACGGCAAACGAGTGGCCGCGGATTCCCCGGGGGCGCCTGCTATAGGTTCGTCCAAACTTGCCGGCCGGATCCTACGCAGGTGATCGATCGCAAGATTTCGCGCCACGGTGAACAGCCAAGCCTCGAAATTGCGTTTTGCATCATACTGTTTGATCTTCTCCGCCACGCGGATCCAGGTTTGTTGGAACAGATCTTCGGCCTCCGCCGGTTCACGCACCATGCGCAGTAAATACCGGTAGAGACGGTTCTGATAGCGGGCGAGCAGCGCCGAAAGCGCGTCCAGGTCCCCGCGCTGTAGCTGGGCTACTTCGCTCTCGAGCCCCACACGCCCCTCCCACCAGATGGATGCGCCGCCTATCATATCCATACTACGGATGAGGGCTTAGAAAAGACTCAGCCCGCGTGCCAGGAAAGGGGCTGCAAATCCCGTGCTATCAGCGAGGTTAGCCCGCGCCGTGTGTTAGAATATTCAGACAGTGCTGAAGATTCTTCAGGATCTGCTGGAACTGCAAGCCGTTGACATGCGGCTGCAAGACGTCCACGCGCGCCTGGCGGCCTATCCCAAGAAAATCGCAGAAGCCGAAGCTCGCACGGCCGCCGCAAGAGCGGAGGTCGAACGCAGCAAAGCCGCACAGCTGGCCACCGTAAAAGACCGCAAAAAATACGAGCTCGACGTCGAGGGATGGAAAGAAAAAGTCCGCAAATACAAAGACCAGACATCGCAGATAAAAACGAACGAAGCTTATAAAGCCTTGCAACACGAAGTGCAAATGGCCGAAGCAGAGATCGCCAAGGCCGAAGATCGTTTGCTGGAACAAATGGTTTCCGGCGAAGATTACGAGCGTCGCATCAAGATTTCCGAGAAAGCGCTGAAGGAAGTGGAAGAAGTCGTCCGCGGCGAGCGCTCGAAAATCGACGCCGAAAAAGCAGAGGACGAAAAGGCTCTGGGGGAATTAAACGTCAAACGAGCCGCCACCGTTCCAGGAATCCCGGAGAAGATGCTCGATCATTACGATCGCATCGTAAGAAAACATCACGGCGTTGCCCTGGCGGAAGTTCGCGATGAAAAATGCACCGCCTGCGGAATGCGCGTGCGGCCGCATGTATTTCAGGAGATGCGCCGCACGAACAGCGAGGAGATGTTTCACTGCGAGACGTGCACACGCATTCTTTACTATTACGAGCCAGTCTCTTCGGCGGCTACGGCTAGTTCGGCCAATCCCACTTCTCCCGCCGGCTCGCTCTCCAATGACACATAAGCTGCGACCTTCTTGTAATACTGCCGGCGAGGATAGTTAGGAATGAAGCGTTCTCCCAAACTCACTGCACCAGCCAGCGCGCGTCTGTTCGACGAAACCCATTTGCCAGCTGCTCCGCCCGCCAGCGCGTACATCGCTAACATTGACGGCGCTTCGCGCGGCAATCCTGGCCCGGCGTCCTATGCGGTGGTCTTGCGCGATCCTTCCGGGAAGGTCGTTCTCGAACTGGCGAAAAATATTGGCCGCGAAACGAACAACGTCGCCGAATATTACGCGCTTCTGGCCGCGCTAGACTACGCGGCGACTCACCAGGTTCATGCGTTGCGCATTCGCAGCGATTCCGAGCTTTTGGTCCGGCAGATGCAGGGCCGCTACAAAGTGAAGAGTCCGGACCTGAAGCCGCTGCATGAACGCGCGGCGAAACTCGCGCGGCAGCTTAAGTACTTCGTCATCGAGCACGTGCGCCGCGAATTGAATGCCGATGCGGACGCACTGGCAAACATCTCGCTCGACCAGGCCAGCGAGCGTCGCGGAGTCCAGTCGAAATTCGATGTGCGAAGCCTGCGCGGCAAATCCGAATCCCGAGCAGCTAAGGCGGCGCTCGAACCACCGCACGCTTCCTTGCACACGACACGTGATTGCTCACCTTCATCCTTTAGGATTCGTGCGCGGTTTCTTAACGGCGTATTTGTTCCAGTCGAAACGCCTGATCTGCCGGAAGGCAGCGAAGTTACCCTCGACGTCCGCAAGTAGGCGACCAGATAGCACTTACCGGACATTCTCCCCGCCAATGTTTCACTTGGTTTGGTACCAAAGCTCTATTGTTCCATTGCCAATAGGCCTATAACCTCATTCTCGTAAGACCAAGCCTGTGACTCCACTTCTCGACAAACTTCCGACGATTCTTGTGCTCGCCGTTCTGGTTGGGATATTTCTATCTCTGCGCAAACACGCCCCGTCAGCTCGCATCCGGCTCTGGACTTACGCTTGGGCCCTCATTTTCCTGCACTTCTTCGTTCAAGCATTCGAAACGCATACCGGGACGCTGGAAACGACTATCGAAGCGATTGACATCATCGCTCTGGAGCTTTCTGGGGTGGTCTTCGTCACATCCATGATGGAAGAGGTGGAGATTCGATCGAAGCGGCTGGGCTTGTTAGCGCTCCTCGGAGTTCCCGTCGCATTCCACGCGTTCGCAGCCAGTTTTAATTCGCGCATCCCGGTCGCGATGTCGGCGGCCCTTGCGGTCGTTTTCTTCGGCGCCGCTATATTCACAATTTTGTCTACCTCGCCACCGCGCCCATCTAACATCGGTGTGGCCGTCGTTCTGATCGCCTCGGGAGTTTGGGCTATTCGCAATCAGATACACGGCAGCCCCGACTTCGCCATTAACGCCATCCTGACCCTGTCTTTTGGATTGTGCGGGCTTCTTTTTTGGAGACGATATCCACGCCCCTCACCGGGAGTCATCGCGGTGTCGGGAGGCTTCCTCGCATGGGGCGTGGTCTTTCCACTGGGCGCGGCTTTTGATTATTTTCTTCCCAAGCTGCAAATGAATCCAGAAATCTGGAACGTGCCAAAATATTTCGTCGCTTTGGGAATGGTGCTGACCCTTCTGGAAGACAAGTCCCGTATTATCGAACAATCCAGCGCGCGCGAACACGCCGAGAATTTGATGCTGCAGCGTCTTTCGCATATCACTTCCCGCCTGCTTGCCGGAAAGGATCCTGCGGCGATCTGCACCGAGGTTGCCATCGCCATCACTGACGCGAGTAGCTTCTCGAAAGCCGCTCTGTTCCTCGCTGCGGAGGACCGCTCGTTTCGCCTGTCGGGCTCGAACGGTTTTTCGCCGAAGGAAGGCCGCGAACTTGAAGAGCGGGCGAGAAACCTCACCATTGAACAACTAAAGGCGCTGTGCAGCGGCTCAACGCAGCTGAGCAGCAATTCCTATCGCGTGGCCGGCCCGCAGAACGAAATCCTGATTCCACTTATTTCATGGAGAGGTTCGTACGTCGGATGTCTATTCCTGTTCTGCGCGCAGCCTAAAACGGGGCCTGACGCATCGGAAATGGTGAAGCTGGAAGTGCTGGCATCCGATCTTGCCGTGACCATCGAGAATACCAGGCTGCATCATCAACTCGTGCGAGCGGAAAAGTTGGCTGCGCTCGGACAGCTTGTGGCGGGCGTCGCCCACGAATTAAATAATCCGCTCACTGGAATTATCGGTTATTCGGAATTGCTGGCCGAGGAAGTCCAGGGCGAGAAAGTCGTCAAGCGCCTGCAGAAACTGGGGCACGAAGCTCATCGCATGAAGCGAATCGTGGATGGCCTGCTGCGGTTTGCGCGCCAGAATAATCCCGCGGCGCGCGCAGCCGATCTTGAAGCCGCTTTGCGCGACGTCATCCAACTACGCGAATTCCACCTGCGCAAGCTCGGCATTAGCGTGCAGCCGCACGTCGATCCGAACCTGCCGTGCATCGCCATAGGCGAGGACGAGTTGAAACAGGTGCTTCTGAATCTCTTGAACAATTCGATCGACGCGGTAGAAGATAGCGCGCGACGCTCCATTCAAATCCGCGCCTTCAGCGATCAGAACACCGTGGTAATTCAGTTTGAGGATTCAGGCCCAGGATTCACGGACTTGAATCGCGCATTCGATCCGTTTTTCACCACCAAGCCTGTTGGCAAAGGCACCGGGCTCGGCCTCAGCATTTGCTACGGCATTGCACAAGAATGCGGCGGCGAAATCGTCATCAAGAATATGCAGCCGTACGGTGCAAAGGTCGTGCTCGTACTACCCGTGGCGGTCTCCGCAGTCCAGCCCATCGACGCTCTCACAGCCTAAGCGCCCCGCGATAATCGAAAACAAAAGCCGAAGGCTCTCTATTGGACTTGTTTTAAAACGTAGGAGCGGTAGAGCGTGTCGCGCTGGGCGGGGAGGTAGCCCGCGTCGGAGATGATGCGGCGAAGCTCGGCCTCATTCGTGCGGGTACGCACGCCTGCTGCATACACTACATTTTCTTCGATCAGGATGCTGCCCACATCATCGGCGCCAAACTGCAAACCTACCTGGCAAATTTTAATCCCTGGCGTGAGCCAGCTGGACTGTATGTGGTCGATATTGTCGAGGTACAGCCTGCTGATGGCGAGCGTCTTCAGATAATCGAAAGCCGTCGCTTCCGGAATTTTCTTTCCCAGCGGAGTATTTTCAGGCGCAAAAATCCAGGGAATGAAAGCGGTGAACCCGCCGGTGTCTTCCTGAATGCGGCGCAGCAGTTCCAGATGGTTCACCCGGTGGCGCGCTTCTTCTCCGCAGCCGAACATCATGGTCGCCGTCGTGCGCATGCCCAGTGAATGAGCCGCACGATGCACCTCTACCCATTCTTCGGAGCGGCACTTCAATCGCGAGATGCGCGCGCGTATTTCGTCATCCAGAATTTCGGCGCCGCCTCCGGGAATTGAATCGAGTCCGGCATCGCGTAGCCGGGCGATGGTATCTCGCAGCGAAAGTCCCGAAACTTCGGCGATACAGGTGATCTCCGGAGCCGAAAAACAGTGCAGGTGAACTTGCGGAAAGCGCTCCTTGATCGAGCGCAGCATGTTTTCGTAGAACTCGATGCGCAAATCCGGATGCAGGCCGCCCTGCATCAGCACGCCAGTGCCGCCTAGCTCCAGCATCTCCTGGATTTTTTCGTAAATTGTCTCCAGTGGCAGGATGTAACCGTCTTTGGCTCCCAACGGGCGGTAAAACGCGCAAAACGAGCAGTACTCGGTGCAGAAATTCGTATAGTTGATGTTGCGGTCGATCTGATAGGTAGCCACGCGCGCATCGGTTTTCTTCCGACGCACCTCGTTGGCGGCCATGCCGATCCCGATCAAATCATCGGAGTTGAAAAGATCCAGCGCTTCTTGTTGAGAAATACTCATTTTCGATTCTTCCCTTATCGGCCATCAAACCAGATAAACCGCATTGTTAATGCGCACAACGCCTTCGCGCAGGACCGCGCCGTAAACTCCAAAACAGCCCTCGTGGCGCAAGGCCACATTTTGCAGCACCGCTGGCGCGGGCACCGCGGTGTCCGGATCGAGCGTGATCATCACACAGCGCTCGTCTTTTTTCATCAACTGTACCGTGACCGTATCGCCGATTCGCAGCTCGTGCCCAATCAATTCGTCTTCGTAGTACGGCTGATCGTTGTCCCAGCGCACATAAAAGTTAGCACGAAATCGCCGCGTATCGAGGTCCATACCGGTTTCTCTGGAGAGCGCGCTAACCGTGCCCAATCCCAGCAGCGAAACCGGCTGGGCATCGGTCTGGCAACGCTCCGAAAATCTCAAGCGCAAGGATCTCCCGAATCGTTCCTCCAAGTACTGGGTGAAGCGTGAATCACCCATTCGGAAACGCTCCCCTTCCGGCGTGGTCACTTCCGTCGCGTAGGACGCAGCGTCCGGATTCGGCTCCTCTAGCGGAGGTGGATCCAGAAAACGCGGGCGAAAAAGGATTAGCTCGCGTCCCTGTCGCGCCGTCATCCACGGAAAGTTCGAGCGATTGCGATTATCGATGAACGCAAAAGCGCGGTCGCCAATCAGCCCGGCAAAACTCACGCGCGCTTCCTCCATGTCCTCGCCGGCCATGCTTTTCACCGGATAGCGACGAAGAATGCTTAACTGCCCGATGCGTTCCACACCCTACGCTCCAAACTGCGCTGTTGTTTTCACCGGGGAACGAAAAAACTCCAGCGGACGCGCGCGCGGAATCAGGCCGGCCGCGGCGGCCTTCTCGTAATACAGCCGCAGCCCCGCGAGATATTCCTCTTCGAGCCCGAAATGAATATTCTCGGCCAAGTAACGTTCCAGTGCGCGCACGGGCAAATCAAGCTTCAACGAAGCGCCTTCCGCGATGTCGCGTAGCCGTCCGAGGCCGTATTCCTTCGAGGCTTCAAAATCGGCCAACACTTCCGCATTCACCGCACCGCGACGCGCGGACCAAATCGCAAGCACGCAGGGCTTTCCCGTCATTTCCTGCCATTGATAAGCGACGTCGTATACGAACAAAGTCTCAAATCCCGGCACTGGCATCGTTTCCGGATCGCCTTTGCAACACTCCTCGCCACTGGGAGCTTTTCCTGCCAGCGCCTCCATCTTTAGCGTAATGCGGAGTGCTGGGTCGCCGATCACCAGTGCCGCGTCAGCTTGCTTTAACATTTCCGAAGGGTCCGGAGCGGCGTCCACGAATTCCGGCTGGATTTTCCAATGTTCGGACGCCAGCAAACGCACCAGCGCAGCGGAACTCCGCGAGCTGGTGTCGAGCGCAATGCGCTTTACTTTTTCGATCGGTCGTTTCGCCACCAACAGAATACTGCGAACCTCGCCCTTGGCTGCCACGCTCATTCCGGGCAGCGCGACCACATTCTCCATGCGTTGATATTCAATGGCCGGAATAATCGCGATGTCCACATCGCCCCGCCGCAGGGCTTCCGCGCATTGCGACGGCAGCGTAAACGAAAGGCTATACTTTCCCGCCAGCGGCCCGTCCGTAAATCCCCAGACCAGCGGCGCTGTATTCAGGAACTCAACAATCGAAATCCGCAGTTTTGCCATCATTGGTTTGGAAACACGCCAAGTTGAAGCCTAGCACACCGCTACTAAAGATGCGTCTGATCGAAATCAGGGAATTCGACTAGGGCGCGGGAGGGAATGTCACAACTTCATCCTCCAGCGGAATTTCCATTTGGTGTTGAACGCCCGTATCGTGCGCGTCAGAAGGTTTCCAGCCTTCCCCTTTTCCGGCAACCTCTAACGAGGAGAAAGCATAAGGCAGCCCTTCACAAGCGAGCATGGAACTGGCGTTGCAGATGTCAAAGTGTAGATGAGGCTCCGACGAATTCCCAGTGTTGCCAAGAAGCCCAAGCACCTGCCCTGTCTTCACTCTCTCTCCCACTTTCACCCGCAGCGAGCCGGGCTGCATATGCGCGTAAAACGCGTATAGCCCGTTCCCCAGGTCTATTATTACGTGATTGCCGCCAATCGTCTCCAGAGTAATCGGTATCGCCATCGACTTTGCGCCCGGCGTGTTTTGCGGAAGGCCGTCCTTCGTCTCAGTCACGATTCCGTCCGCCACCGCGTGAATTTCGTGTCCGTACGCGCGATAATTTTTGTTGTCAGCGGGATCGCCCTGGTAAGTCTTCCCGTCGGGGTAGAGTTGCACCCAATCAATGGCGAAACGTTGGGAGATATAAGCGCGCCCGTCGACTGGAATCAGCGCACGACGATGTCCTGAAGTGTTAGATGGGCCGTTGCCCGCCCGCCAATTTTCCCCGGTCAATGGCGCTCCAATCACCATCACCGGCTTTCGATCCACTTGCGTCGCCGGTGTATCAATTGCAAACGCCTCGGGATAATCGCCAATCTTCGCGCTCACTCGCTGGCGGATGGAATCCGGCACCGCGTCCAAATTGTCAAACGTGACCCACATGTACACCACGGCGAACTGCCTAGGGCCTATTTTCGACTTCTGCGCTGCGTCTCCACCGGGATGAACGACCATTCCATCAAGATCGCCGCCGGAAAAGCTCGCCAGCGGTTTTTGTCCACCATTTCCGGCGACGACCTCCAACCGTGTCAGTTCGCAGTCCCACTTGCCGAGGTTCGCGACGTGGAGTTCGTACACCAGATGCCATTTCCCGTCGGCCTTGAATGCCGTGGGCGCGATCGGAATCACGATGTCCAGAGGCATGGTCAGCGGCTTCGAGGTATGCTCCGGACTCTTTATCGCGCCCTGTTGAGACGGTTTGGGCGTGTCGCTGCGTTTGAACGAAAGCGGCTGCTCCGGAACCCCAGTCTGTACCCAGGTGCCGGAGATCTCCGTCCCGTCTTGATTCATTTCTCCTTGGTACACTCCGCCCACGCGGCTCACTTCAAACCGAACCTGGCCCCCTTTGAGCGAGGCTTTCTCAATCGGCAAAGTTGCGTGCTGATCCACGCTGTTAAGCTGTCCTGCAAGATCTCCGCTGCTTGTCTTCGAAATCGTTACAATTAGATGAAGCCTGCCACCCAAGGTACCTTCCCAAGCGCCTTCAAGTCCGGGTGCATCAGGCGCGTCCTGCGCTGCGGCGCTAGGGGGTAATAAACTCGAGATCGCCATAACCGCGAGCAAAAATCCGCACCCGCGGGCCATTCGCAGACCTCCTACAATTTTCGCGTCTACAACCGATCGATTTGCAGCTTCTGTTCCAAGCGCTATCATGTTCCGCCCCCTATCGCCCATGTATTCTTAACGCACTCGGCTCACATGTCCAGCGCAAGCGGCTCGCAAGCATCGGCGCATTCGGCCAACTTGAAGTCCTCGGAACCTCGCAACTCGTTTCGACATTGTCCGGTTCATACCCAACGCGGCTCGCTCCTGCGTAACCTCCGCCGCTGCTTAGGATGTTCCTCTCAATGCAACCGGACCAATGCTTGGGTTGGCTGGCACTGGCGACCCGCCCCCTTCTGTATGTTCGCGGAAATAGAGAACTTTTGAATCGCCGCACAATTTCCATAGTTGACTCGCGTCCTCCAACCCCTTACGGGAATCAAATGGTTCAGGGATTGGCGAAGGTCCTCGCCAATTGTCGTTTCAGGCCTGGCCGGCAGTATTGACTCGAGTGCGCACAAAGGCGCGCGCTAGGTTCGGAAACGGGCGCGAGCATGGTCGTGCTGGGCTGTGGGATCCATGTGGTTTATCCCAAGGAGAACAAGAAGATCTTCAAGGAAATGACCCAACGTGAGTTCCCCATGGGCACGTTTCCAGGACTCCCTACGCGCGGCCGGATATCGGGTTTGAGCGTTCTGGTGGTGGAGGAGTACAGTAGTCTTGATTGCTGCCATGGAGTTTGGCCGCGAGGTGAACGGCGGGCCGGGCAATGCCGCGCAACACTCTAGCTTCGGGCGGAATCAGCTTATAAAGCAGGGTGCCAAGGTGGTCACATCATGGGAAGATGTGATTGAGGAGCTGCCCGCCCCGATCCTGGACGAGCGTTTACCCGTCGAGGCGGCAAACTCCGAGGAGCGGGCAGAGCTGGTACGACAAAGCCTGGCCCCGGCTGAGCGGACGCTTTACGAGCTTCTGACCGAGAACGGTCGCGCCATAGCGACGATTTCGTCGAGGTTTCCGGCCTTACGAAGTGCTGGCGGCTCTAGTTTGACCTGGAGCTCAAAGGCGTGGTACGTCAGTTACCTGGTAAGCAATTCTTGAAAGTCCTGTTGTAACCTTCCAGGGGATAGCAGGCTAGGATGGGGAGTGCGCGGGTGCCTGCTGGCACCGGCGCTCCAGGCTGTTTCACAAGGAACACGAAAGAAAATGGCACGATCACTCGTAATCGTCGAATCGCCCGCTAAGGCGAAAACCATTAATAAGTACCTGGGCCGGAACTATACGGTCAAGGCTTCCTACGGCCACGTGATGGACCTGCCGCGGAAAACGATCGGTATTCTGCTGCCCGGCGAAGAAAACGGGAAGAGCAAAAAGAAAAAGCGCAAGACAAAGAAAGCCAAAGGCGCTGAAGCTGCCCCGGAGAAAAAAACTCCCAAGCCGGTCACGGTCACCTCCACGAACATCTTTGAGCCTACCTATCAGGTTATCCCGGGAAAAATCAAAGTCATCAACGATCTCCGCAAAGCGGCCCGCGGCGCTGACGCCATCTATCTGGCTGGTGACCCGGACCGTGAAGGCGAAGCCATTTGTGCTCACCTGGAAGAGATTCTGAGCAATCCTCACGAATATTCTAACCTCAAAGAAGAGGGAGAAGCTGAAGCCAAAAACGGAAACGAATCAAAAGAGAGCGCCAAGAGGGAACCGAAAGTCGCAAAAGGAAAGCAAGAAGTTCCGCCGATCTACCGCGTGATGTTTAACGAAATCACGCAGAAAGCCATCAAAGCCGCCTTTGAAACGCCGTCCCAGGTGAACGCTCATTTGGTGGATGCGCAGCAGGCCCGCCGTGTTCTCGATCGCATCGTCGGTTACAAGGTTTCTCCGCTCCTGTGGAACAAAGTGCGCCGCGGTCTCTCTGCGGGGCGCGTGCAGACGGTCGCGCTGCGTCTGATTGTTGAGCGCGAACTCGAAATTCGCGCGTTCAACCCGAAAGAATACTGGACGATTCATGCGCTGCTCGGCGCGAGCGAGCCGCCATCGTTCGAAGCCAAACTGATTAAGTACAACGGCAAAGATATCGAAGTGCCGGACGAAGCAGAAGCGCAACGCATCCTGGCCGCCGTTCAACGCGCCATATGGCAAGTCTCCAGCGTTGCGCAAAAAGAAAAGCGCCGTTTCGCTCCGCCACCATTCACCACCTCCAAGCTGCAGCAAGCCGGCTACAACCGTCTGCGTTTCACCGCTAAGCGCACCATGACGCTGGCGCAAAAGTTGTACGAAGGCGTGGAACTAGGGCCGGAGGGCTCCGTAGCGCTGATCACTTACATGCGCACGGACTCCGTAAAGGTATCAAATGACGCGCTAGGCCAGGTCCGCGAGCACATCGGTTCGAACTACGGCGAAAAATACTTACCGGAAAAGCCGAATTTCTTCAAATCGAAGAAAGACGCCCAGGAAGCTCACGAAGCGATTCGTCCCACGGATGTGGCGCGCACGCCGGAAAGCGTGAAGCCCTATCTCGAAGAATCCATGTTCAAGCTCTACCAGATGATTTGGCAGCGCTTTGTAGCCTCGCAGATGGTCCCGGCGGTGTTTGACCAGACCACCATCGACGTCGACGCCAATGATTACACCTTCCGGGCCACCGGCTCGGTCCAGAAATTTGATGGCTACCTGGCGGCTTACCAGGCGGTCAAGGAAGAGGAAGAAAAAGACGATGAAGGCGACGCAGCCGGCAACCGGTTGCCGGCGGTTCGCGAAGGCGATCAGTTACGTCTTGAAACCATTCGTCCCGAACAGCATTTCACGGAGCCGCCGCCGCGCTATACCGAAGCGACGCTGGTGAAAGAGCTCGAAGAGAAAGGCATTGGCCGGCCGTCCACTTATGCCACGATTATCTCCACCATCGTCGAGCGCGAGTACGTCACCAAAGACCAAGGCCGATTCACTCCGACCATGCTCGGAGAACGCGTCAGCATACTGTTGGTAAAGAGCTTTGAGGATATTTTCGACGTGGGTTTCACCGCCCGCCTCGAAGAAGAACTCGACGAAATTGAAGAGGGCAAGTTGCCCTGGCGCCAGGCGGTAAAGGAATTCTGGGATCCTTTCCTGCTGGATCTGGATAAAGCCTCGGACGAAATGCTCTCTTACAAAGCGGGCATTCCGACCGGACAGAAATGCGAAAAATGCGGCCAGGGAGAACTACTCGAACGCATCAGCCGTCACGGATTTTTCCTGGGCTGCGACCGCTATCCGGAATGCGATTTTATTAAAGACCTGTCACCCGAGCTTCCCGCAGACGATGGCGAAGTAAAAATCGAATATTGCGATAACTGTGGCAAGGAAATGGCCATCAAGCGCGGCCGCTTCGGCGTGTTCCTGGCTTGCACTGGCTATCCGGACTGCAAGACTACGCGCCGGTTGGTTAGCGGCACGCGCACGGCGCGCCAGCCGGATGTCCGTCTCGACGAAAAATGCCCGCTCGACGGAGGCCAGCTCCTTCAGCGCCAAGGCCGCTTCGGCGATTTCATCGGCTGCGAAAATTATCCCAAGTGCAAATACACGCGTCCCATCACGCTGGGCATCAAGTGCCCGAGATGTGGCGAAGGTGAATTCGTTCGTCGCGGCACGGCCAAAGGACGCGGGCGTGGCAGAATATTCTATGGCTGCAGCCGCTATCCTGATTGCGACTACACGTCGCCGCACGAACCCATCAACGAGCCGTGCCCGAAGTGCGGTGCTCCGTTCATCGTTGAGAAGCGCACTAAGGCGGGCAACTTCCGTTCCTGTGTGAAAGAAGGATGCGATTGGGAAATTGAATCTCCCTCTGAATCCTCAGGTCCGCCCGTAGGCACCCCAACTTCCGGGGCTCCGTTCGTGCACCCTCAAGAGCCTCACTCAGAAAATACATTCGCACCTGTGAAATCCTGAGCCGTGCCTGCACTGCGCCCCCCCGCTAGAAGCATTTCAGCGCTCGCGCGGTGCTTAGGACGCGCTGATCCATCCTATTCAAAAAATAAAGTACCGTTAATCCGGTCGTAAGAGTAAGACTGATATAGGACACTGGTTCGGATGCCAATCCCTTGGGTCGTTCTCTTCTGCTTCTGCATCCAATTTGTATAAGCACTGTCAGGTCGCGCACCGCAATCCTAACCGCTTCTAAGGAGTGCTGTTGCCCATGAACGAGAAAACGGTACAACACTATTTATTCGCCAGCGATTTTGATCAAACGCTGACCTTCAACGATTCTGGTTACGTCTTGAGCGAGATCGTCGGCATTCCCACTGCGGAATTCGAGCGTAAAGCCGCCGGTATGGCGAAGCTGAATCTTGTCCAGCAAGGCGCGGAACTTGCCTATCTGTTGTTGCACGATCCTGAATTTCAGTCGCGAGTCCGCAAGGAACACCTCTACGAAGTAGGGAAACGCATCCGTCTCAAAGACGATATTGCATTGTTGGATGAGATTCTCGACCGCGGCATCGATGGCTTTCACTTCGATTTCTCGATTGTTTCTGCCGCGCCTGTCGAAGTCATCAAATCGGCGCTGGAAGGGATTATTCCGGCCGATCGCATTTACGGAACCGAGTTCCAATACAAAAGTACCGGCGAAATCGATACGATTCTCTGCGCCCGCGCCGGTTACGGAAAAGTCGCGGTGCTGGACAAGCTTCAGGCAAAACTCAAGATCGGCCCGGACCACATCATTTATGCCGGAGACGGTAGTTCGGATATCCACGTCATGCTGCATGTGAACGCCCGTGACGGATTCACTATCGCGGTTTCTGAAACGAAACATGTAGCGCACATCGCCAAGCGAACCGTTCTGGGTGACAATGCCGTTGCCGTGGTGGTGCCCATTCTGCAAAAAATTGCCGGTTGGCAGCGGCCTCAAGTTCGCGCATTTCTCGAATCCTACGGATTCTTAATTCAGGAGTGGGATAGCGTGCGGACTGACTGGCTCACTCTGCGGCCGTCCGGCTCCGCTTCGGCACATCCCGTCGGCGCAGGCTAGCAGCGCAGTGGAGGATTGAACGCCAGGCGCGGCTCCCCGGGGAGTCCCCCGCAACAGGTCTGCGTTTGTTTCCTTCTGTTATCCCTGCACCAGCTTATAATCCTGCCATGAGTGGTTTGGCATGAAGAAGACGGTTGACCGATTCGTCAAGTATTTGCTCTACGAACGAAACGCTTCTCCAGCCACGATTTTGAGCTATCGGAGTGACCTCGCGCTGCTCGAGCAATTCCTGACTCCGCCGGGTGAGGCCACCCTGGCTCTTGACGATGTGGACCATCGCATCATCCGCGAATTCGTTAGCTGGCTGTACGACCGCAAACAGCAGAAGGCGTCGGTGGCCAGAAAGTTGGCCGCGCTGCGAACGTTTTTTAAGTTTTGTGTGCGCGAGCAAATTACCAAGCAGAACCCTGCGCGACTGGTGAGCACACCTAAGATTCCCAAGCGCGTGCCGCGCGTTTTGACCGCGGAAGAGCTGAACGGTTTTCTCGACTCGCTTCCCGGCGGCGCGGCCGGCAAAAAACGCGAGCGAGGAAAAAAACAAACCGCTCCGGATGCGAAACTCATTCCTTGCCGCGACCGCGCAATTCTCGAACTGTTGTATGCCTCAGGCATTCGCGTGAGCGAGTTGGTGGGGCTCACCGTCGGGAACCTCGACCGCGCCGGGCAGATGCTGCGTGTGCTGGGCAAGGGCCGCAAGGAACGGGTGGTGCCGTATGGGGCGAAGGCGGAGCAAGCGCTCGAGGCGTATTGGCCGCTGCGCAGCAAGCTTCTCGCGCGTCCGCGCACGAAACCGGCTCCCGAAGCTGTGTTCTTGAATCATCGCGGAGGGCGCTTGACCTCGAAATCCATCCGCCAGATTGTGAAGAGCTACGCGCGGCTCGCCAACGTGAACTGGAATCTGCATCCGCACTCATTGCGCCACGCGTTTGCCACACATCTGCTTGCCGACGGGGCTGACTTGCGCGCTATCCAGGAGCTGCTCGGGCATGTCTCGCTTTCCACTACACAGCGATATACGCAGGCCAGCATCGAGCAGCTGATGGCGGTGTACGACAAAGCTCATCCACACGCTTGATTCCGCACCACATTCAATCGCAGCATATTCTCTTGAAAATAGCGGTCGCGAAAATCGCGGATTTTAAATTCGTACGATCCGCTCACGGTAGCGGTTGGCATCAACCTGCATGTCCACAATGATTCCTAGATATTCAGGGTGAGAGAAGTTTCGGGGATGAACCCGTCGATGCGGTTGGATGAACCGCGGACCGGCGGAGACGGCATTTTTGTACGGTCGAGCGGATTGTAGAGCGTGTCGCGCTCGACCGGGACTCGGCCCGCGGCGCGGATCAAGCGCTCAAGTTCGGCGCGACTCATGTGCTCGGGAGTGGTGGCGCCGGCATCGTGATAGATCTTCTCTTCGACTACGGTTCCGTCCAGATCATTTGCGCCGAAACGCAGTGCGACTTGCGCGATGCGCGGCGTGAGCATGATCCAGTAGGCTTTGATGTGGTCGAAATTATCGAGCAGCAGGCGCGAGCAGGCGATGGCTTTTAAGTCGTCGAACCCGGTAGGATTCGGGATGTGCGAAAGGCCTGTATTTGCCGGGTGAAACGCCAGCGGGATGAAGGCGACGAATCCGTGAGTTTTGTCCTGCGTATCGCGCAGCTGGATCAAGTGGTCCACGCGCTCTTCGTTCGTTTCAATGTGTCCGTAAAGCATGGTGGCATTCGAGCGCAGGCCAATTTCGTGGGCGGTGCGCGCGATTTGCAGCCACATTTGCCCGCTGACTTTGTGGTCGCAGATCATTTTTCGCACGCGCGGATGGAAAATTTCAGCGCCGCCGCCGGGCAGCGAGTCGACGCCCGCTTCTTTCATAGCCAGCAATGTGTCGCGGATGGATTTCTTCGAGATGCGCGCGTAGTAGCCCACCTCGACCATGGTGAACGCCTTCAGGTGGACTTGCGGGAAGCGCTGTTTCAAGCCGCGAATTAACTCCAGATAATACTCGAAGGGCAAATCCGGATGCAGGCCGCCGACGATGTGAAATTCCGTGGCGCCTTCGGCTACACCTTGTGCGGCGCGCTGCCAGATTTCGTCAAGGGCGAAGGTGTAAGAGCCGGGGGCGTCGAGCGAGCGTCCAAAAGCGCACAACTTGCAATGCGCCACGCAAACGTTGGTGGGATTGATGTGCCGATTGACGTTGAAGTAGGTCACGTTGCCGTGGCGTTTTTCGCGGACGTAATTCGCAAGCCAGCCCACTCCGAGCAAATCGTGCGATTGGTACAGCACTAGGCCCTCGTCGGCGGAGAGACGCTCGCCGACAAGGACTTTTTTCGAGATCGGCTCGAGGCGCGCGTCCTGGAATGCGGGCACTGTTTGTGCGCCAAGTTGTAGTCCTGTCGCCATTTGATTTCCGGTCGAAGAGCCGTTCATGGGCGTACGACCGCTGCGCCCCAAAAGACCAGGAACAACAGACTAATATAGCCATTCACGGTGAAAAAGGCAGCATTCATTTTGCTCAAGTCATTGGGCTTCACCAGGGAATGCTCGTAGGCCAGCAGGGTTGCCACTACTGCTATTCCGACCCATGCGGGCCAGCTGAGTTGAAAGCTAAAGGCGAGCCAGGCGAGCAATCCGACCATTACCATGTGCATGGCGCGCGCAATGACGAGCGCACGTGCGATGCCGAATTTTTGGGGAATGGAGTGGAGGCCGGCGGTCTTGTCGAATTCCACGTCCTGGCAAGCATAAAGAACGTCGAAGCCGCCGACCCAGAGCGAGACAGCGGCGCAGAGTATCAGCATGCGCCAGTCGAGCGAGCCGCGAATTGCAATCCACGCAGCCGCGGGCGAAATACCGAGGCAGAAGCCGAGAACGAAATGCGACCAGGAGGTAAACCGCTTGGTGTACGAATAGAAAAACAAAATTGCCAGCGCGGCGGGAGAAAGTTTCAGCGCGAGCGGATTGAGTTGCCAGGCGGCGAGCACCAGGAGCGCAGACGCAATCAAAGTAAACATCCAAGCAAAGCCGACGGTGAGTTCGCCTGTGGGTAGAGCGCGATTGGCAGTGCGGGGATTGCGCGCGTCGTATTTCAAGTCGGCGATGCGGTTCATGGTCATGGCGGCGGAACGCGCGCCCACCATGGCGACGACAATCCAGAGAATTTGCCGCCAGGTTGGGAGTGCGCCTGCGGCCCGCGCAGCGAGCAATGCTCCCACCAGCGCGAAGGGCAGGGCGAAGACAGAGTGCTCGAATTTGATCATCTCCAGGACGGTGCGGACGCGGCTTTTTGTCATGACAAGTTCCGCCAAATTGCTAAATCGTTAATCGCTATTCTGGCCCGGGTTAGATCCGTCGTTTGTCTTCTGTGAGCTACGTCGAATTCTGTCTGTGAGCCAGAACCGGTTAGAAGTGGTCTAGACCCGTTGTAAAATTGTGTTGAAATTTCGGACTCTTCGTCTCGGACGGCAGGTTTTTCGTTCCTCGGGGTGGTCAAAACAGGGGACTCTTCAAGCAGGGGGGTAGATGAAGGAAACGGGGGCATGATCCCGTTCGGGCGGCGGTTCGGCACCGACGGGTCGTCGCCAAATTTGTCAGAAATAATCACGATTCACGCTAGCACTTCGCGTGGTTAGTTTCAAGGAGTCGAAGCCTGTGCCTGTGGAGCCTGTGGACGGCCTAGCATTACGATCGCGAGAACGTCCCCTACCTCCCTTTCCAGCCCGGAGCCCTGGCGAACGATTCCGCTGTAGAGTTGTGTCGAGGGTGAGATTTTCGACCATGGAGTCCAGCTGGGATCGTGCCTGGTCGAGCTGCAATTGCAAATCGGCGGTCTCACGCTGGATCGTCTCTAGCCGAGTTTCCTGATCGGCGAGTTGCTGGGCATAACGCTGCGTGAGCGCGCGTTCTTCGGCGCACCCCTTTAGATTTCACGAAGGCGCTGCTGGTCGTCGTAGATTTTCTGGGTTTCAGCCTCACGACGATTGAGCTCTTCCTGGAAAGGCAGCGCGGCCTTTCTGCTCCACAATCTTGCGAAAGGCCGCTTCGATTTCACGTGCAGCTGACGGGAATGATTTAAACCGGGACGGTGATGCGGTCCCGGCCTTGGATCTTTGAGTCGTAGAGACATTTATCTGCTACGCGGAATAGTTCTTCGGCGGTGGAACCATGCTCGGGAAAGGCGGCCAAGCCCACTGAAAACGTAATCGGTTCCAGAACGGCGTTTCGGTGAGTTATGGATAGTTTTTTGACTTGAACGCGCAAGTCGTTGCCGCGCCTTTCTGCATCTTTTGAAGAAGAGTCGGGCAATAGCAGGGCAAATTCCTCGCCGCCATAGCGGCAGATTATGTCGCCTCCACGGAAATGGTCGGTGAGCGCTTTGGCGAACACTTTCAAGACCAAGTCTCCAGCGTCGTGCCCGAAGGAATCGTTGAATCGCTTGAAGTGGTCGATATCTATAAACATCACGGTAAAGGGACGATTTGTGCGGCGCGCGCGCAGCAGTTCGCGTTCGAGCGACTCTTGCATGAAACGCCGATTGTAAAGGCCGGTTAAAGGATCACGAATGGATTGGTCTTTGAGAACTTCGCGGAGTTTCAAGCTAGCGATGGAAAGAGCAATTTGGCCGGCTGCGGAACTGGCGATTCGCTGCAGAACTACCTGGCTGCCTTCCTTTGATAATTTGGATTCCGACGCAGGGGAGATTTGTAATTGTAAAACGCCGATGGTTTCGCCTTGGGCCACCATGGGGACACACAGGCCATCGTTAGCGCCGAGAAAATTCTTCAGGTGATCGCATACGAGTTTAGCCGAAGAACCCGTGCTCCAATGTGGTTTGCCCCGGCGCAGCGCCCAGCAACTATTGGGCGGAAATGTCGTTAAGGGGCTTGGGCCGGTGCCCCAGCCGCCCGCAGTTTCAAGGAGGTTGCGGGACGATTTGAATACGGACAGACACCCGGAACTGTCAGCAGAAAACAATTTCTTCCCGAATTGAGTAACGACGGAATAGGCCTCCTCGAGGCTGGCGCAACACTGGAGCATGTCGCTCAGTTCTATGAGCAAGGTCATTTCGTTGGTGCGCGATTGCAATTCGGTTAGCGAGCGCTTCAGGATATTCCCCTGTTCCTCTCTTTCGCGTGCGGCTTTGATAGCGTCGGAGATATCGTTGTAGAGCGCGTATGCGCCACGCACTTGACCGTCAATGATGAGAGGGACCGCGTGCACTTCCACATCCACGAGGGTTCCATCATTTCGCGCGCGCCGAGTGCTTCCTTCGACGGATTGCCCGGCGTAAACGCGAGGTGAGAGTTCGAGGAGATCGTCTGGCTGGTGCCCGGAAATCAGCGAATCGAGTTTTTTGCCAACGACTGGGCTTCGCTCATAGCCAAACAGTCGCCGGAAAGCACGATTGCAAAGGTCCACTCTGCCGGCCTGATCGAGCACCGCGATTCCGAAGGGGCTATTTTCGATTAATGAATTTAGATAGATGGTTCTTTGCTGCAATTCTCTGCCGATATATTGTCTTTCGCTCACCGCCGAACCAACAATCAGTCCGGTGGCGGAAACCACGAGCATCAGTAATGCAACTTTTGGCATGACCGTCGGCACGACCGGATAAAAATGCAAGGCCGCTACGATGCCGAAATCAAGCATCAGTATGGCAATCACGGCACGCTGAATCCCATTCCGCATCGCAACCCAAATGATGGGGACGAAAGGCAGGTAGAACAACTGATAGGGGCCCAACGTCCGACCGAACATGATCCACAGAACACCCAGTATTCCGGCCGCCTGCGCAATTCCCTCGGCCAAGCGGGACACCTTCACGTGAGCAGGATTTGCGGTTGTAGGGGACGTGGATTGTGGCGCGAGACTTTTTCGAACCCAGGGAAGAACATGTATGAGCAAGAATGGAGCAAAAGCCAACAAGGCGACCATGTCGCCTACATACCAGCCGAAGGCGGCCTTCCAATAATCGGACCAGGTGATGGTGTGATCTAAAACTAGGGAGGTGACGCCGAAAATGGTAGATCCTATCGCCGCGAGTAAGGCCACAACGGTATAACGGACGACGTCCACGCGGCGGCTCAAGCCCGGATTGATTTGCAGAGGTCCCCTGAGAAGTATCGCGGCGACAGCATAAACGCCAGTCTCACCGACGGTACCCGCCAGATTGCCCCATGAAAGCAAGGGCTGTTGGTAAATCGCCATGCTTGCTAGAGAATTTGTGAAGAATACCAGAAACGCGTACCAGGGGCTCACTCCGAGCATCAGAGCGAACGCCAAACCCGTGGCAGGGTACCAAGTGGTGAAACCTAGCTTTGATAAGAGGAGGATTTCAGGACGGTTCAAGACCAGATAAAAAAGTACAAAAGATGCGGATAGTAAAACGTGACGAAGCCACGATTGCTTTCTGCTCAACGAAAGATATCCCGACATGCCCGGCAACGCACTCGGATCGACCATCTAAATTCCAATCAACAGGCTCGACCACAATTTAGAAGCCATGAGCCAGGCGGAAATCCCCATATCAACCCCAGCAGTTAACCTATTACCAAAGCGAGAACTGTCACTGTTCAATTGAGCACAGGTTCGACAATCGAGAGCTACGTGCTTTGCCCGTCGCCAGGCGGCGGCCACGCTTCCGGATGGAAACGGCAGCACCGCTGAGCGAATGGTAATCCTGAGTGAATATCTGGATTCCCTCGGCTGGATAGAGCAACGACAATTTCCCCGGTTTGTGCGGATAAATAAGAAGGGAAGGTGGTGACGAAGAGATAGGGATTCTCCTGAGCGCGCCCGAAATATCTACGTGAATACTATGAGAATTTTACGCGATAATTCTGCGCATCATGGGCGCGACGAAGTGGCAGGTTGTAAATACTGTATTTACTTGCCATTGCAGGGGTCGCGGAAATCTGCGGCTGGCAGTTCGATTGCTGTTTGCGATCTATTCCCGGTTGCCGAGTAACCGGACGCCGCTGAGATTGAAGTTTGGAGGGGAGACATGAGGGTAAGTTACGATATCTTCAGGAGATTTCCCGGTGGGCCGATGTGGGTTGAGACCGTGCAAGACCTGGAACAGGCCAAGATGCGACTAGCGAAATTGATCGAAAGCCGCCCCGGCGATTATTTTGTGTTCGATGCCTCTACTTCGAAGATTGTGTTCGGCGCTGTCGAAGCTGCCTAGCTAGAATTCCTAGCCCCTTTCCGCTTGCCCACATTTTCGCCGCGGGAGCTTGGGGAGGTTTGTCGAGCGGCGGATTGTTCCGCGCATGCAAGTCATTTTCATCCAATTCTTCAAAGCGGTCTAGCTAGGTGCGAACATTTGGATTTCGGCGGCGCGGCGGGTGTGGTAATTTCTCCCGGGACAACGAGGGATTCTTCTATGGCTAAGAAATTCGTCTGGCTGCTTGTGGCTTTACCGATTGCGGCAGCGCTTGCAATTGCAGTTGCGGCGCGGCCTGGCGAAGCGCAACAAGATGCGCCGGGGCACTTTGATGGCAAGAGTTGGTGGGAATACATCAAGGTGCTGGCGGACGACAACATGGAAGGACGCGAGACGGGAAGCGACGGGCTGCGCAGGGCGGAAGCCTACGTCGTCGAGCAGCTGAAGAAGAATGGTGCGGAGCCGGCGGGGAGCGACGGGTACTACCAGGCGGTGAAATTCGAGTCCCGGCAGCTTATCGAGAAGGATTCGAGCGCGGCGCTGGTGCGGGACGGGAAGAGCGAACCGCTGACGCTGGGCGAAGACGTGATCATGGGCACCAGAGCGGAGACGGCGCGGGAAGTGGAGGCGCCGATGGTCTTCGTGGGATACGGGCTGAGGATTCCGGAGCAGAAGTACGATGATTTTGCGGGACTCGATTTGAAGGGGAAAGTGGCGGTGTACATTTCAGGTTCGACCTCCGACATGCCGGCGGCGCTATCGGCGCACTATCAGTCGATCGCTGAGCGATGGAAAGCGTTGCGCGCGGCGGGAGCGATCGGAATGGTGAGCATTGTGAATCCGGCGTCGATGGATATTCCGTGGTCGCGAATTTCGGGGAATCGCGCGGAGCCCAGTATGGTGCTTGCGGAACCAGGATTCAACGATACGGAAGGATTGCAAGTTTCGCTGTTGGTGAATCCGACCAGCGCGGAGAAATTTTTCGCGGGCTCCCCCGGCTCGTTTGCACAAATCGCGCAACTGGCCAAAGACCGCGATCCGCTGCGGCACTTTCCACTGGCGGCTTCCCTCCGGGTGAAAGCGACGATCGAGAAGAAGGCGGTGGAGTCGGCAAATGTGGTAGCGAAGTTGCCGGGCAGCGATGCGTCACTGAAGGATCAGTATGTGGTGCTCTCGGCGCATGTAGATCACTTGGGGATTGGAGCGCCGGTCAACGGCGACAAAATTTATAACGGGGCGATGGACAATGCTTCGGGCGACGCGGTGCTGCTGGACGTGGCGGCGTCGCTGAAGAAGTCGGGGGAGAAGCTGAAGCGCTCGCTGCTGTTCGTTTTTGTTACCGGCGAAGAGAAAGGCCTGCTGGGGTCGAGGTATTTTGCGGCGCATCCGACCGTCGCGGCGAATTCGATGGTGGCGGACATCAATATCGATATGTTCCTACCCCTTTTTCCGCTGAAGGTGCTGACGGTATACGGGCTGCAGGAATCGGACCTGGGCGAGATCGTGACGAAGGTGGCGAACGATCGCGGCATCCGCATACAAAGCGATCCGGAGCCGTTGCGAAACGTGTTTATCCGCAGCGATCAGTACAGTTTTATTCGCGTTGGAATTCCGTCGCTGACCATGAAGGTGGGATTCGAGAAAGGGTCAGCGGAAGAGCAAATGGTCAAGGACTGGCGGACCAATCGTTACCATGCGCCGTCGGATGACCTGAACCAGCCGGTCGATCTGTCGGCTGCCGCGGCGTACGAGGAGATTATGCGCGGGTTGATGATTGCGGTGGCGAACGATCCGCAGCGGCCGCAGTGGAAGCAGGACAGTTTCTTTCGGCGTTACGCACAGCCAGCTGGAAATTGAAGAAGCAAGTCGAATTCCCTTTCCTTTAGAGACCAAGGATGGAGCACCCGAAAACTCAGCAGCCTCCGTCTGAAAAACCCCGGTACAGGTGGATGCCGCAAGATCCGGGTTAACTCTCCTAGCGCCGCACTCTAGTGCGGCATCTTGTTTTTTCCGTTTGCGGAAGCGAGCAACGGCAAGATGCCTGGCGCTAGGAAAGCTTGCTGCCGCGCCAGCGGTATTGTTTTTCTTGCGGCAGGTTCAACTGCGCCAGGACGCGGTAGGCGAATTGGGTGACGATATCGTCGATGGATTGGGGGGCGTAGTAGAAGGCAGGCATGGCGGGCATGATGGTGGCGCCTGCGTCGTGAACGCGGAGCATGTTTTCAAGATGGATGCGATTGAGGGGAGTTTCGCGGAGGCAGAGCACCAGACGGCGGCGCTCTTTCAGGCAGACGTCGGCGGCGCGGGAGAGCAAATCGTTGCCGATGCCGGAAGCGATGGAGGCCAGAGCGCCGGCGGAGCAGGGGATGACGACCATGCCGTCAACCGGCGCGCTGCCGGAGGCGATGGTGGCGCCGATGTCTTTATTCGGCAAGTACTCGATTTTTTTTGCGGACGTGCCGGTGAGAAGTGAGGCGAGCTTTTTTGTCTCGGTCGCGACAATGTCTAGCTCGGCAGCGATCAGGCGCAGGCCGGCTTCGGTGACGACCAGGAAAACTCGTTCGACGCGAGGATCGGCATCGAGCAAATGCAGGACGGTTTGCGCGTAGAGGGCGCCGCTTGCGCCGGTTACTCCGACCGTGATGTGAGTTCCTCTGGTTTTCGCCATGGCTATAGCCGAACCATCGAGTCTAGGGGGGCGGTTTCTGCAAAGTCAAGGCGCAGGCAACGCGAGCGTAGGCAGTATTTGCGGATCCATGTGACGCTGCGGTTCTGTTCCACATCCGTTCGAGGAACATTTGCTTAACAAATCATCCTCATTATATTCGTTTCTGAGAATATTCCTTGACAAGCATATTCCACGTTAGGCATATTATAGCTCGCTATGCTAGAGACGCTTCAAGCGCTGGCTGAGCCGAACCGGTTTCAGATCGTGGAACTTTTGCGCGGGGGGCCGCGGCCGGTGGGTGACCTGGTGGAACGGCTGGGGTTGCGCCAGCCGCAAGTGTCGAAGCATCTGCGGGTGTTAAGCAAGGCCGGGCTGGTGGATGTTCGCGTGGACGCGCAAAGGCGGATTTATGGGTTGCGGGCGGCACCGCTTCGGGAGCTGGAGCAATGGATTGGGCGGTACAGGCGCATTTGGGAAGGCAACTTTCAGCGGTTGGACGCGGTGCTGGAGGAATTAAAAACTAAGGAGAAAAAACGTGGAAGCAAAAAGCGAAAGAGCGCCGATTAGGAAAAACAGCGGTAGCTTGAAAGTGACTGCGCCGTCAGACCGCGAGGTGGCGATGACGCGCGTGTTTGACGCGCCGCGGCGGCTGGTGTTCAAAGCCTGGACCACGCCGGAGCTAATGAAACGCTGGTTGTATGGGCCGGAGGAGTGGCGGCTGGCGGTCTGCGAGTTCGATTTGAGGGTGGGTGGCGAAGTTCGTTTTGAATGGCGAAACGCGGAAGGGAAAGGAATGGGACTGACCGGCGTGTGTCGCGAAGTGGTGGCGCCGGAGCGACTGGTGTTCACCGAAGTGTGGGACCAGGATTGGACGGGCGGCGAGACGCTGGTGACCATGGTGTTCACCGAGGATGCGGGCAAGACCACGGTGACGCAGACTGTGCTGTACTCGTCGCAAGCGGCTCGCGATGGCGCGTTGAAAACTGGAATGGAGCATGGCGCGGCTATGAGTTACGACCGGCTGGCGGAGCTGTTGGCCTCGATGGCCTAGAGCGAACTGTGGAACTTCGTTTTTCGCCGCGCGAGACTTAAGGAAAACGCAGGGATAAAATGGAAGGATGCAGAAGAAGATCTTTTGGGCTACGTTCACCGTGTTGGGGCTGGTCGCGGACATGGCCTTGCCGTTGTGGTGGGCGCTGGCGGCTACGATTCCGGTTGGGATTGCGAGTTGGTGGTTTGCCTATCGGACCGATTGGTTTGTCTAGGACAGGCCGCAAAGGCCAAAGAGAGCTGCCGGGGGAAGGCCCGGCGCTAGGAAAGCAACATCGAAGACAACTCCCTAAGCCAACGGCAGGTTCGATATGCGAATGGAAACCAGGTGAAAATAGACGGCACGAGCCGCGGAACTGTGTTATACTGCGTTTGCGCTTAATACCGCGGTTGTGTTGTGCGGTTCCTCTGGTTGAGTAGTTGATCTGAGAACACCCGCCATCAGTCTTCTCCGTAAGTCTTCAGCGTAATTTAAAACAAAAGAACTGGTCATGAGCTGATCGTCGTGCCTCGCCTAAATGGTGTATGTGCGCGGCGACAGCCTGCCAGACAAGAAAAGGTAAATGATGCAAAGTTCCACAGAAGTGATTTCAGAAGTATTTTCAGACATGGCGATTTCGGCCTACGCCAAGGAGAGGCTGGCAGCAGTCGGATTTTCGATACCAACTCCAGTGCAGGCCGCGGCCATTCCAAAGGCGCTGGAAGGCAAAGACGTGCTGGCCACGGCGCAAACCGGTACGGGCAAGACTCTTGCGTTCTTGATCCCCATGATCGAGCAGCTATTGCAGCAAGTGACGCCGGGAATCGCGGCGCTCGTGCTGGTCCCCACGCGCGAACTGGCCATGCAAGTTGTGGCGCAGTATGACGCGTTGCGGGGCAAACAGCTTTCGCCAGCGGCGCTGGTAGTCGGCGGCTTGTCCGAAGGGACGCAACTAAACGCGCTGCGCAGAGGTGCGCGCGTGGTGGTGGCCACTCCAGGACGGCTCGAAGATTTTCTCGGGCGCAAGCTGGTGAACTTCCGTTCGCTGCGCGTGCTAGTGCTGGACGAAGCAGACCGCATGCTGGATATGGGTTTTCTTCCGGCGATTCGCAGAATTGCAGGAGTGCTCCCGAAAGAGCGGCAAACGATGTGTTTTTCAGCGACGCTGGAAGCGTCGGTGGCGCATTTGGTGCACGATTACATGCGCAATCCGGTGCGGCTCGCTTTCGGGTCGATCCTGAAGCCTTCGGAAAATGTGCACTTGCAGGCATTCGAAGTTTCCAGCGACCGGAAATTCGGAGTACTGCATCGCTTGCTGGCGAAGGAAAAAGGGCGATGCCTGGTTTTCGTACGCACCAAGCATGGAACTGAGCGGTTGACCAAGAGCTTGAACCGCGAAGGGATTGCCGCCGCGATGATTCACGGCGGGCGTTCGCAGTCACAGCGCTCGGCGGCTCTGGCTGGATTTCAACAGGGACGCATCCGGGTGTTGATCGCTACGGATTTGGCCTCGCGCGGCATTCACGTGCAGGATATCGCGCATGTGATCAATTACGATTTGCCGGACATCGCGGAGAATTTCATTCATCGCGTGGGTCGTACAGGACGCGCAGGTGAACGCGGAGTTGCTTCCACGCTTTTCGCGCGCGAACAACGCTTGGAGCTACAGCAGCTTGAGCGCACGCTTGGCGTTCGCATCGAGCGAATACAATTGAGCGATGAGCCAGTGCCTACACAGCTCACCCGCAAACCAGTGGCGATTGGGCGCATGGAAACAGCGATGCGCCAGCGGACTGGGACACATTCATCGCGAATGACTCGTCTACCCGGCGAGATTTTGCAAGTGCAGCTTGAAAACTAACTACACCTGTATCACGCGCCGTCGGTTTAGCTTCGGCCGACCGGCGGCGTTTTCCTTTACGGAAACGCTTCGGTTAAAAGGCCCTTGGGCACCCCCCCAGCAAGGTTCGTAATCTAATTCCGCCGTGTCGATGCTCAGAACATTCTCAAATCGTAGGAGCTAGGCAGAGCAAGCCCCCTAGGTTCGCTTGGCTATCGTCTCTGGTAGAACTGCGTCTAAATGCTATTGCTGCACGTGTGGTTTGCCAGCGCTAGTGGAAATGTGGACAATAAACCCTCGAATTGGGGAGGAGAGAAAATGCTTTTGAGACGGAGAGCGATTGCGACCGTTGTCGCCGCAATGGCCCTGATGGTGGGCATGAGTGCGGCGCTCAATGCGACGCCGGCGGAGAACGAATTAAGGGTGCCGAAGCTCGAATTTCGGGAGGTCAAGCTCGAAAACGGTCTGCGCGTAATTCTGGTTCCGGACCACAGCGCGCCGGTGTACGCCATCGACGTTTGCTACAACGTCGGGAGCCGCAACGAGCGGCCCGGCCGCACGGGATTTGCGCACCTGTTCGAGCACATGATGTTTCAAGGATCGGAAAATGTGGGCAAGGGTGAACATTTTTCGCTGGTGTTTAACAATGGCGGCGGGATGAACGGCACCACGAACGAGGATCGCACTACTTATTTTGAACAGATGCCGAAAAACCAGCTGGACCTGGGATTATTCCTGGAATCCGATCGTATGCGCGCGCTGAACATCACCCAGGCAAATCTGGACAACCAGCGCAACGCGGTGCAGGAAGAGCGGCGACAGGGCATCGACAACCAACCCTATGGCCGCGCATCGCTTGATGTGGACAATCTTTCCTACGACAATTTCGCCTACAAACATTCCACCATTGGGTCGATGACGGATCTGAACGCGGCAACGATTCAGGACGTAAAGGACTTCTTCCGAATTTACTACGCCCCGAATAATGCGGTGCTCACGCTGGTGGGCGATTTCAACCCGGACGAAGCGCTGGAGAAGGTGAAAAAATATTTCGGGTCGATTCCCTCGCAGCCCGCACCGCCCAAAGTGCTGCTGGATGAAGAACCACATTACGGCGAGCGCCGCGAGGTTATTTCCGATCCGCTGGCGCGTTTGCCGGAGGTCGACATGGCTTATCACGTCCCCGCAGGAAACACTCCGGAAAATTACGCGGTGCAACAGCTCTCGATCATTCTGGGTCAGGGGGAAAGCTCGCGATTTTATCAGCACCTGGTGAAGGAAAAACAGCTCGCCTCCGATGTTTCGGTGCAGGCGGACGCACGGATCGGCGTGAGCCAGCTATATCTTTCCGCCAACCCGCGACCGGGGGTGGAGGTGGGGGATCTGGAAAAAGGAATGGACCAAGAGATTGCGGAGGTGGTGAAGGACGGCGTTACGCCGGAGGAGCTGGCGAAAGCCAAGACCCAGCTTTTGCGGCAATTCATCGAGCGCAGACGGTCCGATCTGTTCACCGCGATCCTGATCGGCAGTTACACCGTCTATTTCAACGACCCAAACCTAATCAATACGATCCTGGATAAGGAAAACAGTGTGACGCTCGAGCAGGTGAATGCCGCGGCGAAGAAATTCCTGGAACGCGATCAGCGAACGGTCGTTATCACGTTGCCGGCCGTCGCGGACGCGTCTAGAGCGGCAAAGGCGGGACAATGAGCAGAGCTACGGTTTCGATCACAAGCGGGATGAACAGGGGAGAAGGCTCGATGAGAAAACGACTTTCGGAAACCGCGGTATATGCGTTGGTTGCCTCCGCACTCCTGGCCGCTTTGCTTTTTGTGACGCCCAGGGTGCGAGCGCAACAGGGGCAAGACAAGGCGGCGCCGTTGAGCCAAGTGCAGCGGCTGAATCGCGCGCCGGTGAACAAGGAGGTGTTGCGGGTGCAACTGCCCCGACCGCAGGTTGAAAAACTGCCGAATGGGCTGACGGTAATTCTGCAGGAAGACCACAAGCTACCCACGATTGCGTTCACCATGTGGATAGGTCCCGGACAGCTTGCAGATCCAGCCGATTTGCCGGGGCTGGCGTCATTCACCGCTGAAATGTTGAAGGAGGGCACCGAGCGGCGCACCAGTTCACAGATTGCCCAGGAAGTGGGTCAGCTCGGCGCGACGCTGGACGCGAGTTCGCGATTTGGAGCGAGCTACACGTCGGTGAATGCGTCCGGACTCGTAAACAGCACCCCACAGATTCTGGACCTGATGAGCGACGTGGTGCTGCATCCGGGGTTTCCGTCCGGCGAACTGGAAAAATACAAGCAGCGCGAAGAAGCCGGCCTGGAAGAACAGCTCGCGAATCCGAATTTTCTGGGGCAACAAGCGTTCCGCCGCGTGCTTTACGGCGACGCGCCTCTGGCTGTCACTTCGCCGACCAAGGAATCGCTCGAAAAGCTGACGGTCGAGGATCTAAAGCGATTTCACGACAAGCATTTTGTTCCCGGCAATACGATTTTGGGAGTGACGGGCGATTTCAAGGCAGATGAGATGCGCGCGATGGTGGGAAAATATTTTGGCGCGTGGAAAGGCGAAGCGGAAGCGGCGGTGTCGTACCCCGTGCCATTTTCGCAGGCGACAAAAATCACGCTGGTTGACCGGCCTGCCTCGGTACAGACATACATCGTGGGAGGCAATCGCGGCATCCGGCGAGTAGATCCGGATTATTACGAGCTGGTAGTGATGAACCAGGTTTTAGGAGGCGGACCACAAGCGCGGCTTTTTCTGGACCTGCGCGAAGAGCACAGCCTGACGTATGGTTCCTACAGCCGGTTCAACGCCGAAATATATCCCGGTGATTGGCTGGCCTTTGCGCCGGTGCGAACCACAGTAACCGGTGATGCGATGGAGCGATTCGTTTACGAATTCAAGCGCATCAATGACGAACCAGTGCCGCAGAGTGAACTCGACGACGCGCATCGCGCCATTATTGCGGGTTTTGCATTGTCGCTCGAACAACCAGCGCAGCTACTGAACGACTGGCTCACGGTGCAGCATTATGGGTTGCCAATGGATTATTGGGACAAATATCCGGATCAAATTGCGGCGATTGACGCCGCAGGCGTTCAGGCCGCGGCCAGGAGATTTGTGGACCTAAACCATATGCAATGGGTGGCGGTTGGCGACCGCAAGCAGATTCAGGACGCATTATCGAAATATGGGCCAGTGACGGTAGTCGATGTGAACGGAAAGGCAGAAAAGTAACGGCGCAAGACAACCGCAACCCCACAAGGGCGTGCACCGAAATCGTGCATGCCCTTTTTTCGATTAGGCGCGCTTGATTAGCCGGATGAGCAACAGCAAGACGACCGCGCCGACAACTCCCATTACCAGCTGTCCAATCAACCCGTAAGCGGCGAGGCCCAGCAAGCCGAATATCCAGCCACCCAGGAGCGATCCGATAATTCCTACGATCAGGTCGACTAAGAGGCCCATGCCGTGACCTTTGACGATTTGTCCCGCAAGGAAACCAATAACGATACCGATCAGAATTTCCCAGAGCAGCCACATCGTTTGCCTCCAAAGTGATGGAATGGATCAAAGGGCGTCCTCCAGTGGTGGGATGTGGACGCCCGACTGGGCGCAACTCTAGCACAGATGGAACCCGTGCGCTGCGGGATGCGGAGTTCGGCAGAGACCGCTCACCTTCCGGAGCAACTCTCGGAGAAATGCTAGAATGCCAGAGCCGCGACTGGACGTCGAGGGAAAGCGGCAGGTGAAGTATCTCATGGACGAGCGCGACGTTCGGAAATTTCTGAGTGAAGTGCGCAGCGGAAAACTTACGCTGGAAGCGGCGGTCGAGCGGCTGCGCGGGCTGCCCTACGAAGACCTGGGCTTTGCGAAGATCGATCACCATCGCACATTGCGCCAAGGCTACCCCGAAGTAATCTTCGGCAAAGGGAAGACTCCCGAACAGGTGAGCGAGATTGCGAGAGGAATGCTGCGCGCGAAGGCGTCGCACAACATTTTGATTACGCGCGCGGACGCAAAGACATTTGCCGGCGTGAGGAAAATAGCGCGGGCGGCAAAATTTCACCCGCTTTCCGGGGCGATTACGATTCAGCGAACGCGCGTGGCGCACGGGAAAGGACTGATCTTAGTGGTTACGGCGGGTACGAGCGATATCCCGGTGGCGGAAGAAGCGCTGATTACGGCGGAGACCATGGGGAATCGCGTGGAAGCGGTGTATGACGTTGGCGTCGCAGGGCTGCATAGGCTGCTCGAGCATCGCGGGAAGCTGGCAGAGGCGCGTGTGATCGTCTGCGCGGCAGGGATGGAAGGTGCGTTGCCGAGCGTGGTCGGTGGACTGGTCGCTGTGCCAGTGATTGCGGTGCCGACCAGCACCGGGTACGGATCTAGCTTCGGAGGACTGACCGCCCTCCTCGGCATGCTGAACAGTTGCGCCTCGAATGTGAGCGTCGTCAATATTGACAACGGATTCGGGGCGGGTTGCGTGGCGAGCGTGATCAACCGGCTGTAGAGGCGGTGCGGGAGACGCGATAGCGGACCTTCAGCGGCTGAAGCCGCATCGAGCGCTCCGATCAAGGAACCGTGATGCTGCTTAGCAGAGCGCGGAAGCCAGCGCTCTCGTGAGTTCCGACTCTTGGGCGGGCATTACCGTGCGGAGATCCAGAATCAGGCGATGGTCTTCGATGCGTGCGATTACCGGCGTGGCATTGCCCGGCCTGCGCAATCGCGCTTCGAGCTGCCCGGCCGAATGGCGCGTGCTAGCGATTGTGATTAGGTTGGTCGGAATCTGCTGGTCCGGCGTGGAACCGCCGCCGATCACGGAAAATCCTGCGATGATCCGGAGCGTCACCTCATTTGCTATCAAGGGCTGCAATTGCGCGACGAATTTTCGCGCGCGCTCAGCGATTGCGCCAGCCTCGAGCCGAATCATTCGAAGCGCGGGAATCTCGTCGACCGCACCGCGCAGGTAGGTTCGCAGAGTGATTTCGAGCGCGGCGATTGTGAGTTTGTCCACGCGAAGCGCACGAAAAAGCGGATTGCGCCGGATGCGTTCGATGATTTCTTTTTTGCCGGCGATGATTCCGGCTTGCGGGCCTCCCAGCAATTTATCTCCACTGAATGAAACGGCCGAGGGGCCGGCGGCACAACTGGTCGCCGTGACGGGTTCGCAAACTCCGTTCGCCGAAAGATCGGCGAGGCAGCCCGAGCCCAGGTCTTCGAACACCGGAATCTGCGAGCGGTTCCCGAGCGCGATCAATTCTTCCAGCGAAGGACGCTCGGTGAATCCGGTCATGCTGAAATTCGACGGATGGACGCGAAGGAGCAGGCGAGTGCGGTCGGTGATAGCGCGCTCGTAATCGCCGATGCCGGTGCGATTCGTGGTTCCCACTTCGCGCACGATTGCGCCGCTTTCGGCCATGATGTCCGGAATGCGGAAGCCGTCGCCGATTTCGATCAACTCGCCGCGCGAGACGATTGTTTCGGCGCCTTTGGAAAGAGTGTTCAGCGCCAGGAATACCGCCGCGGCATTGTTGTTAACGATGATGGCCGCTTCGGCACTTACCAAATGAGCGAGCATTCGTGAGGTATGAACGTCTCGCCGGCCGCGCTCGCCGGTTTCGAGGTCATATTCGAGGTTGGAGTAACTGACGGCGACTTGCGCTATGCGTGCAGCTGCTTCGGTCGAAAGCGGTGCGCGACCCAGGTTTGTGTGCAGGATCACGCCGGTAGCGTTAATTACCTGGCGCAGTGAGGGAGCCAAGGCGACTTCGACGTCGGTTATTACACGTGATTCAAGTCGCTCGATATCGATTGCTCGATCGCCTGCCCCGGACGTCTCGCTTTTCATCCACGCTCGCAAATTTGCCAGGACGGCGCGCGCCGATTGGGTCACCAGCGCACGCCCAGCGTTTTCGGCCAAGGCGAGCAAACGCGGACGGCCAAGAAGTTCATCGACGGAAGGAATTTCGCGCATCCGGGACGAACCGTTTGGCATTTTCTGCGGGGGATGGGTAGGCGGATTCATCGCTGGTATTTGAACACAAGGAAAACAGAGTGGCAATGAGCGGAAGGGCCAGGGGATTTCTCTTGCGACATAGTCGCAAACGACTGCATTGACGCGTGCTGGCGCAGCCCCTAGGCTGGAATTGCCTCCAAACAATTATGGCTACCATTGACGACGAGTTGAACCAGATCGAGCGCGACGTTCGCACGCTGAAGATTGAGTACGAGCAGTTCTTCGGCGGCGGGCGCTCGCGGCCTCCGCAGGACACACAATGGCGCGTGGAATCGCTTCTGCGGCGCTACAACGAGCGCACGGCCGAATTGAGCTATGCGCAGCGATTCCGTTATAACGGTCTTGCCCAGATGTATGCAAAGTACGTGGAAATGTGGCGTAAGAAAATGATGCAAAAGGAATCCGGCGGGCAACAGCGCCATTTCGGCGCAGCCGCCAAGGCGATCGAGGCGGAACGAGCGCGCCAAGCCGCGGCTAAGCCGTCGGCAGCCCCTTCCACAGGGCAGGGAGTTGCCCTGGCGGAACGAAAGGCGGCGAAAGCGTTCACCGCGTCATTTTCCGATCCGCAACGCGAAACGGAAAAAGTGCGCGAGCTTTATCAAAAATTGATCGAAGCGCGAACCGAAACCGGTGAAAAAGCCGGCGCGCCCAGCTTGAAAGATTTCGAGCGCTTCGTCCGGCAGAAGACGAAAGAGCTGAAAGACAAAGGCAACGAAGAAGTCGAATATACAGTCAGCGTGGAAGGCGGCCGGGTAAAGTTGAAGGCGCGCGTTTCCAAGTGACGGTGAAATTCTTTCTAAGAGAATCCGGGCGTGGACCGGCCTGCCAACCCAGGAACACAAGCAAGCCAGTAACAATCTTAGATCAGTCTATGTCTTGACCTTCGCCTTCGTCGGTATCGCCGTGTGATGCAAGGTGAATCTCCGGGCGGTTCGCGCTATGAAGCTGACGATTGAGGGCGGCCAAATCCTGGGATTTGAGCTCGTCCCATTGTTTTCCTACGCCGGAGAAATCTTTCTCGATTTTCGCCACCGCTTCCGCCTGAGCTGCAGTCGGCTTGGCGTCCGCTCGATCCAGCTCGGCGTACAGAGCCGTCACCGAACCATTGACGCGCGTCAGCGTTGGTTCCGTTGCCGCACGCTCATCGGATCCTGAAAGAACCGTTGCAGCTTTCTTGTCGAGGTCCTTGAACGCCGCGGCCAGCGAATCATTCGCTTGGCTGGAGAGTTTTTCGATCTGCTCGTGAAGCGAGCGCGCTTCCGCGATCGCACGAGTGCTTTCCGTCATCAGGAGCGCGAGGCGGGTCTCTGTTTGGAAGAGTTGTTCGAGGTCCGCGGAGGAGATTTTTACGCGCGGGTCCATCCTTACGGTGAGGGGCGCGGTGGAACTACGTCCATCAGCGCTGAGCCTGACGGTGTATTCCCCAGGCGTCACCGGCGGGCCGAGCGGCCCTCGCGGAGTATCCTGCGGGACGGCCGCAATCGGATACTCGTGTTTGGTGGATTCCGGCGCTGGATAACGCAGATCCCAAGCCCATCGATGCATGCCGCCGGCGGTTGAAAGCGCTCTGAATCGCCGCACCCAGTAAACCGGGATGAGTTGTTTTTCAAGCTGTTCCTGGCTCAAATCCGGCTTGTCCGTATTCGAATAGCGACGGACTACGGTTCCTCGTGAATCGAGAATTTCCAGAGTTACTGGGCCGCGGACCGAAGCGCCCAGCGCGTAATCAATGATCGCGCCGTCGGTAGGATTTTCGCCCGAGGGTTCATCCGGCGGTATGGGAGTATCTGAATTCGTGTCGCGCTTCACGCGGTAAGCAGCGGCCGGCTTAAACAGAAATGCATCCGCGTTCGCTACCGATTCGTTGATTTGGCGAAGCGGCGTGATATCGTCGAGTATCCAAAAAGAGCGGCCATGTGTGGCCACGATCAAATCGTCATCGTGAATCCAAAGATCGCGCATGGAAGTATGCGGAAGATTGAGTTGCAAGGACTGCCAGTGGTCGCCGTCGTCGAAGGAAACCCAGACGCTGTTTTCAGTGCCGGCGAAGAGCAGGCCCTTGCGAACCGAGTCTTCGCGCACGGTGTCAACGGGAGCGTTGTCGGGCAAGCCGTTGGTGATTAGCAGCCACGATTTGCCGCCATCGCGCGTGCGATAGATGTAAGGATGAAGATCGTCGATGCGGAAACGGCTGACCGAAGCGTAGGCGCACTGCTCGTCGAAATGCGAAGCGGTCATCTGGGTTACTTTGCTCCAGGGAATCAGATCGGGTGGAGTGATGTTGGCCCAATTTTTCCCGCCATCGCGGGTGATCCAGAATTGGCCGTCGTCGGTTCCGGCCCACAGCGTATTCAAATCTTTGGAAGATGGGCCAAGCGCATAGATTACTCCGCGTATCTTTTCCGCTTTTGTGTCCTCGGTGGCCATGTTGCCCAGGCTCGCGGGGATACCGGGCTTCTCGCGTGAAAGATCGGGGCTAATCGTCTGCCAAGTTTCGCCACCATCGCTGGTCTTGAATAAAACATTGGTGGCGTAATAAAGGACGTGCGGGTCAACCGGCGAAAACAGGATGGGCTGCGTGCGATCGGCGCGGTATTTTGGACCAGCGTCGGGAATGGGCGTGACGTTCTTTACTTGGCCGGTTCTCCAGTAAAACCTGGTGACTTCTTTTCTTCCAGCGCCATACACGAGTTCGGCATTGAGCGGGTCTGGCGCAACGTAGCCGTATTCAATCGTGGCAACTGGATGCCAGTCCCTGAAATTGATTTCGCCATCGTTGCCGCGGCTGGAGACGCAGACCGATCCGCTTTCCTGCTGGCCGCTGCAAACGCGGTAGGGAAATTCATTGCTCACGCCGACATGGTAGAGCTGCGCGGTGGGCTGGTTGTACCAGGAGCTCCACGTGTCTCCACCGTTGACGGTAACGATTGCGCCTTGATCGCTAACCAGGAGAATAATCTTAGGATTGTCTGGATTGATCCAGAGGTTCTGATAATCGTCACCGCCCGGCGCTCCGCGAAAGCTGATCCAGGTCTTTCCGCCGTCGGACGAACGCATGGTGACGACGCTGGCGCTGTACACCACATCAGGATTTTTTGAATCGACTTTAGGGACGGGCAGGTCACCGCCGCCGATGCGGTAAGCAGGACGGCCGTCGGTGGTCGCGCTATACCAGTTTTCGCCTGCATTGTCGGAGCGATAAAAACCTAAACCGGCACCCGAGGAATAGTCACCAGGTTTTGTGGTGCCTACGGTTGCGTACAACCGGCTTGGCAGACTCGGCGAAATCGCAACATAGATTTGTACCAGGTCTTTGGGCAGGCCGTTTGTGAGCGGATGCCAAGTGCTTCCCCCGTCGGTGGATTTGAAAAGGCCGCCGCCGGTTTTGTTGTATTCGTTGCCGTCCTCCCACGGACCTTGCCGGACTTTCCATAGGGAAGCGTACATCACATCCGGATTTGTGGGATCAATCTGGATATCGGAGCCACCGGTATCCTGATCTATGTAGAGCGATTTCTTCCAAGTCTGACCTCCATCGCCGGAAACGAAGATTCCGCGCTCTTCATTCGGGCCATACGGATGGCCGAGCACTGCGGCGAAAACGCGGTTTGGATTGCGGGGATCTACGGCCAGCGCCGGAATCTGCTGGCCATCGCGCAGGCCAAGGTGCGTCCAGGTTTTTCCCGCATTGGTGGACTTGTAAATCCCATCGCCAACCGAAAGGTCCGGGCGCTGCAGTCCCTCGCCGCTGGCGGCGTAAACGATATTTGGGTCCGACGGGGCCACCGCAATAGCGCCGATCGATTGCGACGGTTGATCTTCAAAGATGGCCGTCCAGGTCCGTCCGTAGTCGTCCGACTTCCACACGCCGCCGTCGCCCTGTCCGACGTAAAAAATATTGGGCTGACCCGCCACGCCAGTGGCGGCGCGCGTCCTTCCTCCCCGGAATGGACCAATCATGCGCCAGCGCATTTCCTGATACGTGCTTGCCGGATACTGCTGCGCATCGCTTACACGAGCGCTTAGCGCGAAAATGAGTAGTACAAACATAGCTAGTGACATCCGCGAGATTCTGGACAACACACACCTCCCCGATTTACGGGGGATAGAATACATAAAAAACTCAATACCAGGCAGGTTAGAAAGTAAGGCGACCGCCGATTTGCGCGGCGAAGGGGATGCCCACAGTCGTGCCGGGGCCGAAGAAATCTCCCAACGCGCCGCCGGGTACGCGCAATTGATTGAGACTGGTGATTGGCTTTGTCGTGGTGCAAGCGGGATTGGTGCAAATGTCGGTGATATTCCCAGCCGCCACCTGCGATGGCGGAACCGGTAGTGCTCCGACGTCCGTAACGTAATTGGCGCCCGGGTTGTTGCGGTTGAAGAGATTGAAGAACTCGATGAAAGGAATGAAGGTCCAACGCTCGCCAAAATGGATCGGCCGACTCACTCGCAGGTCAACCTGGATATAAGGAGTTCCCCTGAGTTCATCCAGGTTGGTGGGAACGCCGTTCACTACCGCGCGGTCGTCAAAGCCATCGCCGAGGCCGGTGACCGGAGTGGTAGTAGTCAAAGTAAACGGCCGGGCGCTTTCCGCTTGTGTGAGAGTAGTTAGCTCGAACCCTCCGGGAACTTTGAGCGTTCCGGCCAAAACGAAACGACTTAGCACGTCTTCGCCCGATGGACCGTAGTCACCCTTTCCGAACGGCTTCAGCGGATTACACACACCGTTCACATAATCGAAAAGCTCGCCGAGGATGCAGCCCCAGGTCGAACCGCGCGACAAAGTGTAATTTGCGATTAAATTTAATCGCCGTGACACGTTGCCCTGCAGGTGGAGTAGTAAACCGTTGTAGCTCGAACGATTGTCCGATTTGAAGACGGTGATGTTGGGGACCACGGCGCGCTGATCGTCTACATCACTGGGCACCAGCGGCGAAAACAGCGTAAAGCCCGCCTGATATTGATAGCGGCGGAAGCCGTGGTTGCCCTGCTCGTGTATATAGTCGGCGCCGATCATCCACTTGGAGTTGAAGGCGTGTTGGACGCCGCCGCTAACATGCATCGCGTACGGGGTCTTGTATCCCGGCGCAATGATAGCGCCCGCTCCGGAGACGGTGCCAATCGGACCAGTGGAAGCCGCCGGAGGCAGGCATCCGGAGCCTACCAGCGTCATGCTCGTGGGATCGAAGATGCATGGCCCCACGGGCGAGTTCACCGCCTGCAAAGCCGGCACCCAACCATTTTGTGCGAGATCGTTCGAGTAGATGCCAATGCCAGCGCGAAACACGGTGTTTGCTGCTCGGCCGGGCGAATATGCGATGCCTAAACGCGGCCCGAAGGCCCAATCGAAATCATGGGGAGCACCATGGATAAGCGGAATATCGAGGGCCTGGAGAGTCAAGTAGGCGGGATTCTGCAATTGGCTGCGGTCCGACGCGCTGAACAGGCCAAAACTCCGGTCGTAGCGCAAGCCATAATTCACCGTTAGCCTAGAGGTGACTCGCCAGGCATCCTCAGCGTATAACCCCAGGCGTTGGATGTTTTGCGAAAAACTGCCGTTGCTCGCGGGAACCGACACGCTGCCATTGGCAAGATCGCTGGTGAACTGCGCGGCATTCCCGAGATAAAACGTCGGATCATTCGGAAATGTCACTAGCGTTTCCGCGTTGGATGCCAAGGCACCATCCAGAACGGGCTCGTGAATGAAGTTCACACCGAATTGAACCGAGTGCGCTCCAACCGTATGAGTGACATCGTAACGAAACTGATATTTCTCCTGATTGCGCAGCACCGGGAACGCGGTGATCGGCGTGAGGAACTGGTTGTCGCCAAAAGTTTCCAAGCCCGATATAGTGGCGGAAGTTGCGGTGAAGGGAAATGCAAGAGCAAAGCCCAGATTCGAGTTGCGCACTTCCGTTAGGTGCAACCCGCCGGCGCTGAATACGAATGTACCAACCCAGGTGGGGCTCCAAGTAAACTGATTGCTGACCACCAGGTTCATGTAGTTGTTGTGCGCTTCAGCGCCGGTGGAAGGCAAAGCAGCCTGCTGCACTCCGGCGTTATGCGTGAGGTAATTGTCGATCCCTGCTTGCAAGAACCATTGCGAGCGCCCAGACTCTTTCCAATCAAGTCGAGCGGTTCCCAGATAATCACGAAACGGGACCGGCACGTTGTTGGGCACCGCGATGGAGTTGACTACTGTGCCGTTTACGTCGACCAAGCCCTCCGCCGCCAGTTGTGCGAGCGCGTTGAATTGTGCCTGGCTCGCCGGGCTGTAGGCGATGCTGGCGTCTTCGTGCACGTATTCGAACGAAGAAAAAAACCACAATTTGTCTCGAACGATAGGGCCACCGATGGTACCGATGTAGTTCTGGCGCGAAAACGGCTGCTTCGGATTCGGAGCGGGATTCTCGATGGGAAAGCGGGCGTTGAGCGCCGCGGCGCGCTCGTAGAAGGCCTCATCGCCGTGCCAATCGTTGTTTCCGCGCTTGGTGGTGATTACCACCGAGCCAGCCGTAGTGCGGCCGGTGTCTGCATCCTCTTGCGCGGTGCGCACGGCGAATTCCTGGACCGTATCGGGTGAAAAATTCTGCAGGAAGCCACCGATGTAGTCATCTGAATTATCGCCGCCGTCAACGGAGAGTTCATTATTCAGTCCAGAACTGCCGCCCGTGGAAACTGCTGTGATACGCGCTTTTGTGGGGTCGGAAGGCTCCACTGGCTCGGTTCCCGGTGCCAGATAGGCGATATTGGCGAAACTGCGTGCAGCCAGCGGGATTGTTTCAAGGTCTTGCGAAGTCACCACCCCCTGATGGACCGCGCTAGCCAGGTCGATGGGCTCGGTGGTAACGGAGGAACCCTGCGCCTGCACGTTCACGGTCTGCTGTACCGCGCCCGGTTGCAAGGTAATGGTGATATCCCGGACCGAGCTAACCATAATCGTTACATCCGAGCGCGCCTCCGCGAACCCCTTCGCATTCACGAACAAGTGATAAGTTCCGGGATTGAGATTGTCGACACGGAACTCTCCTCGTTCGTTGGCGTCTGCGTGAACTTCTACCGACGATTCGGCAGCATGCAGAACGATCGTTGCGGATGAGACCCGCGCTTGGCTAGCATCCTGCACGACCCCTCGCAGGCTGCCATGGAATTTCTGCGCGCTGAGGGGGCAGATCACGCAAGCTGCCGCAATCAAAATGACTACTCCGCACCATCTCGCGAGCGTCCGCGCATGGCTATTCTTCACAGCGGTTAAGCTCCACACCCGGAAATTCTCCCCGGATTGCTACGTTCGGCTGAATTCCTGGCGTACACCTTACGCCGTCGTTCCAACTTTTTCCACCCGATTTTTATTCAAGGACAGCCACCTTCGAACTCATAAGCGAGGCATTTCTGGGCCGTCTGTTCCGCAAATCTCTTTCCGCCCGAAGCAATCTCTGGTAGCATGAAACTTCAAGTATTCTGAAAATTTTCCGTCTGGAGCAACGCAACAATGGCAATGGTATGTGAACTTTGCGGCAAAAAGCCGCGTTTTGGCAATACGATCAGCCACGCTCACAACGTGACGCGTCGCCGCTGGAATCCAAATCTGCGGCGAGTGCGCACGGTCATCAAAGGTGAGCACAAGCACATTCGCGTCTGCACGTCCTGCATCCGTTCCGGCCGAGTGATAAAGGCTGCTTGAAGTTACCCGCGAGGAGTTCCGTTTGAAACGGAGAATCCTGATCCTTGTAGCGGTGGCGGCTTGCGTGTTCGCCGCCGCCTGCAAGAAAGAAGCTGCGCCGGGGCCTGACGTCTGGGCCACGGTGAACAGCAAGGAGATTTCGCGCGCAGAGGTGGAGAAATATTTCCGCACGCGCGTGAATGCGGAGGCGCCGGCGCCTTCGCAGGAGGAAGCTCTCTCTCTCAAGCTCAGCATCCTGGACGAATTGATCAACAACGAAATTCTACTCGAACGCGCGAGCAAAATGAATTTGATCGCGAGCGACGCGGAAGTGGAAGATAAATTCACGGAATCGAAGAGTCCCTATACCGAGGAAGAGTTTCAGAAGAAACTGCATGACACGGGTCTGACTGTCGACGATTTGAAGAGCGACATTCGCCGCCAACTTTCGGTTCAAAAGCTGCTGAACCGCGAAGTCATCGCAAAAATTTCAATCACCGATCAGGACGTCACCGACTTCTACAACAAGAATCGCGCGCAATTCAACGTCGCCGAACCGCAATATCACATCGCGCAAATTGTGGTGACGCCGCATGCGGACCCTTCCGTTCACAATCGCAAAAATGACAAGGCCACCAACGATGCCGAGGCCAAGCGCAAAGTGGCGATTCTCGAACAAAAACTCGCCGCCGGCGCCGATTTCGGCCAGTTGGCCATGGATTATTCGGAAGATTCAACCGCCACGACCGGGGGTGATCTGGGATTCGTTCCCGAATCCGCGCTCAATCGATCCGATCCGGCCCTCAAGAAGCTCGTTTTGGGCATGAAGCCGGGCGAAGTGAGCCAGCCGATCGCCAACCAGGGCGGTTACCGAATCCTCAAAATGATCGCCAAAGAAGCGGCCGGGCAGCGCCAGCTCTCTGATCCGCAAGTGCAGCAGTCCATTCGCGACATGATGCGCAATCGCAAAGAGCAGCTGCTTCGCTCTGCGTACATGATTGAAGCGCGCGATGAAGCGCACGTCACGAATTATCTCGCGCGGCAAATCCTGGAATCCGCGGGAAAACTCCCTGCTTCAAACTAGGGTAAACCCGCATACTCGCACGCCGAGTGTTTGCGCGAATCCGCGATGATTTCTGTTTCTGGATGATTGCCGTCACAGGCGAACTGTGGGCGTCGAGAGAGCGGAAGATGAATCGCGAGAGTTGATTAGCCGCGGCTGGCCGTATGCGCCAGAGTGCGTCCCGTTCGGGTTGGTTTGAACGCGAGAACGGCCAGCGCTCCCGCCAGCGGAGTCAAAAGAAAAGAAAGCGTGAATGTTTTCCAGAAGGTGAGCCCTTCTTTCTCGCCCCAATGGGCGGTTGCCCCGCAAAGCATGACCCAGATTAGCGCTGCGGATCCCATCACCAATACGGCAGCGAACCAAATTAAGAAACTGTGAAGCATTGTGTTGTGTCTCCCAAGCAGATCCAGGCTTTGCGTGCCATGAGCTTGTGAACAGTATGGTGGCAGTGGACGCAAAGATTGGGAAGACACTGTGAAGACAAAGCGAACCTAAAGGTAAACGTCTGTTGAGGAGGCCCTGCTTCAGCTGACGATGGCAACCACTTCGCCGGCATTTACCGTTTGACCCTCTGAAACAAGCAAGCGCTCCACGGTGCCGGACTTTGGCGAGCGTACTTCGTTCTGCATTTTCATTGCTTCGACTACGATGATGCCTTGTCCGGCACTCACTGTGTCGCCGGCTTTCACCAGCAGTAGCACGATTTTGCCGGGCATCGGCGCTCTCAGCTGCTGGCGGCCTTGGGCTTCGACTCCCGCGACGCGATTGCGTTTCCATTTGCGGGAATCGCGAAACGCCGCGTTGTACTCGCGTCCCGCTACGGTGACGCAGAGTTCCGATTCGCCCTGGGCTTCCACGCGTGCTTCCAGTGATTTCCCGCCGATCAGAATCGAGTAACTGCCAGGCGACACTTCTATCGCATCGGCCTCTAGCGCGCGTCCGTCGACGGTCCATCGCGCGCGTTCGCCGGTGTGGATCATTTCAACGCTGCGCGATTTACCGTCTAGTTCAATTTCAATTTTCAATGGACCGCCCAGAGCGACGCTCAGATTTTATGGTTCCGGCTTTCTAATACTCAATCTCGCCTCTCAGTTGTTCGCGCCGGGCTTCGAGCTTCCAACGCGATTCTATGTGCGGTGCCTGCGTCGACTTTTCGTCCGAGGAATCCGCACGATGCGCCATATGCCAGAGCGCAGCGGCAATGGTTGCCGCATCTTGTTCGCTCGAGAGCGTTCCCGAGGTTGCGGCCACCGCGATCGGGGTCTTCTTGGATCGAGCGAGAAAATCGTCCAGCCAGCGTGTGTATATTTCGCCCCCTTGAAAATCGGGGTCTGCGAGAATCCGCCGGAAAAGTTCAGCGTTCGTTTTGATTCCGCTGGCGTAAAACTCGGTAAGCGCTCTTTGCAGCCGCGCGATCGCTTCTGTGCGGTCTCCTCCATAGGAGATCAACTTTCCCAACATGGGATCGTATTCGTTCGGCACGGTCCAACCGCTATAGACGCCGTCATCGAAGCGTATACCGGGGCCTGCAGGCGCGCGCCAATCCAGGATTCGTCCCGGTGAAGGGAAAAAATTATTGTCGGGATCCTCGGCGTAAATGCGGCATTCAATGGCATGGCCGCGTAGCGTGACATCCTCTTGCGAGAAAGGTAGCGCTTCACCGCCAGCGATACGAATCTGAAGTTTTACGATGTCCTGCGAAGTGACCAGTTCCGTTACTGGGTGCTCGACCTGGAGCCGCGTATTCATCTCGAGGAAATAAAAGTTGCGGCTTGCATCCACTAGGAATTCGACGGTGCCCGCATTCGCATAGCGGCCGGCCTTGGCGAGTTTTACTGCGGCGCCGCCCATCGTGCGGCGCAGCTCCGGCGTCATGATAGGCGAAGGCGCTTCTTCGATCACTTTTTGATAGCGGCGCTGGAGGGAACATTCGCGCTCGCCGAGATGAACGATGTCGCCGTGGTGATCCGCAAGAATTTGGATTTCAACGTGGCGGGGTTTTAAGAGATATTTTTCGAGATACAAACGGCCATCGCCAAATGCATTTTCCGCTTCCGAAGAAGCATCACGCCAGCCAGAGGGAAACTCGGTTTCGCGTTCAATCAAACGCATCCCTTTACCGCCGCCACCGGCAACGGCTTTCAGCACAACGGGAAAGCCAATTCCCCGAGCCGCGTCTCGGGCATCTTCCATTTTGGCGATGGGATCGAGCGTGCCGGGGACCGCGGGCACTCCGGCTTCGCGAGCCAAGTGTCGCGCTGCGGTTTTCGAGCCGAGGCTTTCCATGGCCTTGGGCGATGGGCCGATGAACGTTATCTTCGCGTCCGCGCAAGCACCCGCCAGGGCAGGATTCTCTGCAAGGAATCCGTAACCAGGATGAATTGCGTCGCATCCGGCGAAACGCGCCGCTCCAATGATTTTTTCTACAACCAGGTAACTTTCGCGAGAAGGAGCAGGACCGATCGGATAAGCTTCGTCAGCGAGCCGCACGTGAAGGGAAGCGCGGTCGGCGTCGCTATAGACGGCGACAGAGCGCAGGCCCAGTTCTCTGCAAGCGCGCAGAATGCGAACGGCGATTTCGCCCCGGTTGGCGATCAGGATCTTCTTGAACATTTCCTTTTCGCAAAAGCAGCCGGGATTCTAACATTTTGGTCCTCGCGCGTCTCCGCGGCGCAAGTCTGCAAACGAAATTCTCCCCATCCGACTCGCCGAGGTTGGCAAGGGTCGCGGGTACGGCTATGATGTCGGTCGCTGGAGTTGCCGCCTGCGCCGATGAATCTATCGCTACACGATCAATGGAAAAGAGCTGCCGCCGAAGCTGCTGCCCAGCTGGTTGAAAGCAGCATGGTCGTGGGATTAGGCACCGGCTCGACGGCTGCGTTTCTAGTCAGCGCGCTCGGGCGACGCGTCGCAGAAGAAAATCTGCGCATCGTTGGAATCCCTACTTCCGAGCGGACCTCGGAGCTAGCGCGCTCGCTAAACATTCCGCTCACCACCTTCGCCGAGCACACCGAAATTGACCTCACGATCGATGGCGCGGACGAGATACTGCCTGGGCCGCTGTACCTCATCAAAGGCCATGGCGGGGCCTTGTTGCGCGAGAAAATTGTAGCCGCTGCCAGCAAGAGGATGGTTGTGGTTGCCGATCAATCTAAAATCGTAGAAAAGTTGGGCTCGCTGGTATCCATTCCAGTGGAAGTTGTTCCGTATGGCTGGCAAGCGACCGAGAAAAAGCTAGCTCGGCTGGACGGCAAACCAACATTGCGGCTCGGCGGCGACAAGAAACCATTGGTCACCGACGGCGGGCATTACATTATCGACTGCGCGTTTGGGGCCATGGAGGATCCCAAAGAGATCGCCCATCACCTCGATCATGTGGTTGGAGCCGTGGAGCATGGTTTGTTTTTAAAATACGCTTCCGAAGCTTTTATTGCCGGACCCGGCGGAGTAACGCCACTTAAACGACAGTAATTTTCCCCAGTTTATTCGCAAAATACAGCTAACCTTGTTTGGCTCGCGGTGACCGAGGGCGGACTTCAGCGATCGGTGAGCCGCGGAGAGAATGCTGCCACAATTGCTTCACCTGCGATGCTACGATCTTTGCACAAGCTTGGAGTTGCAGATTCGAAATCCATCGGAACCCCCGTGTAGAAGTCGAACCGAAGGCGCCAAAAGTTGCACCTCACAGTTTTCGTACAGGAAAAAGAGAGCCGAAAGATCCACGGTACGGCAGCCGCAAGAATCACGCAGTAGTGCGGAAACATCCTGATGAAAGCCGGAGAGTGAATTCTGCGGTCCTAGCCCTGCGGGGACCTTCAGAAGATACTTCCGGAAGTACTCCTAATTTTTCGAGGCGCAACCTTGCGGGTACACCGCATCGAGCGCGCCCCAGAGTGCTTTCAACCCGCGCTCGGCGGCACATAACACCGAAACGGTGTCGGCGTCATTCTGTTTTGCAAGCCATTCCCGCCAGGCGGCGCGATGGCGAACGTCAGCTTCTTCGTGCACTTCGAAATAGGCCAGGGCTCGGGGTTCGGCGATGTCGTAAAAGCGCCGCAAACCGGAAATCTTTTGCGTCGCGATTTCCGGGACTTGCGCTTCGTACGCGTAAAATGCGGCCACCGCCTGCGCTTTCGAACCTTCCGCGGCAACCTCGTCGTAGGTATCCAGCAGAGCAGCGATGCCCGGCAGCGGGCGGGCCTCTTCCATGGCAGCATCGCTCACGCCGAGGGACTGTCCAAAATGCCTCCAAAGCATGGGATGGGACGCCGCAGGATCAAGTTCTTCGGCCAGATTTTCGTTCACCAGGTTGCGAAGGTTCGCGTCGCCATTGGTGCGGGCCGCGAGCTGCTTTAGATTTTCGGGGAATGAGCGGACGTGCTGGTAGTACTGCTCGGCGTAGAGCGCGAGCGAGTCTTTCGAGAGCTTGCCTGCAGTCCAAGCCTGGTAGAAGGGATGCTTCAGCAAATGATACTTTTCGATCAGCGCGTCAAGCGATTCGACCAAAGTCTTCGTCTTCGGGGCCGTCTTAGACATAGCGTCTCCAATTTCTTAGCGAATCGTGTGGCGGTGAGGCAAACTTCGGCATGCTACCGGAAATCCCCGTAAAAAGCCAGCTTTCGGGCATTGATGCATTGATAGTGATGGATTCGCTAGGCGGACATATGGCCGCGAATCGCTGGTGGCCCTACTGCCGCTCACGGTGGCGCGAGTTAGAGCGGGATGTTGCCGTGTTTCTTGCGTGGATTCGCATCCCGTTTGTTTTCAAGAGAGCGGAGCGCGGCGATTAGCTTGGCGCGGGTTTGCGCGGGCTCGATGATGGCGTCGATGTAACCACACTCGGCGGCTACATAGGGATTTGCGAAACGATCGCGGAAATCGTCGACCTTCTCGCGGCGAATGTTCTCGCGGTCTGCTTCGGCGGCGCGATCGATCTCGCGCTTATATACGATATTCACCGCGCCTTCCGGCCCCATTACCGCAATCTCGGCCGTGGGCCAAGCGTAATTGATGTCCGTGCGAATGTGTTTCGAGGCCATCACACAGTACGCGCCACCATACGCTTTGCGCGTGATGACCGTGATCTTGGGCACCGTAGCTTCGGCGAAAGCGAACAGCAGTTTTGCGCCGTGCTTGATGATCCCGCCAAACTCCTGTTGCGTGCCGGGAAGAAACCCCGGTACGTCTTCAAAGGTGATCAGCGGAATATTGAAAGCATCGCAGAAGCGCACGAATCGCGCGCCCTTTACCGATGCGCTGATATCCAGCACTCCGGCAAGGAATGCAGGCTGGTTTGCGACGATGCCCACCGTGTTGCCATCCAGCCGGGAGAAGCCGACAACGATGTTTTTCGCAAAGTGCTCGTGGACCTCGAAGAATTCGGAATCGTCCGCGACGGCGTAGATTACGTCCTTGATGTCGTAAGGTTTCTGCGGATCGTCGGGAACCAGGGCGTTGAGCGCAGCATGCGCGCGGTCCCAAGGGTCATTCGACACACGACGCGGAGGGTCGTCAACATTATTCGACGGCAAATAGCCGAAGAGTTCGCGGATCATAGCCAGGCATTCGGCGTCGCCACCTGAAACAAAATGAGCCACGCCACTCCTTTCGTTGTGGGTCATCGCGCCGCCGAGCTCCTGCTTGCTGACTTCTTCGTGAGTGACCGTCCTGATCACGTCCGGGCCGGTAACGAACATGTAAGAAGTATCGCGGGTCATAAAAATAAAATCAGTGATGGCCGGCGAATAAACCGCGCCGCCCGCACAAGGCCCCATGATCGCGCTGATCTGGGGAATCACTCCGCTTGCCAGCGTGTTGCGGAGAAAAATGTCGGCATAGCCCGCAAGCGATTTCACGCCCTCTTGAATTCGCGCTCCTCCGGAATCATTCAAGCCGATTACGGGCGCGCCGACTCGCATCGCCAGGTCCATAATTTTCGTGATCTTCGAAGCGTTGGCTTGCGAGAGCGAGCCGCCAAAGACGGTGAAGTCCTGCGCGAACACGTACACGAGGCGACCATCGATGCGGCCATAGCCGGTGATGAAGCCGTCGCCAGGCGGGCGCTGCGCTTCCATGCCGAAATCATGGGATTGATGGCGAACAAACTTGTCGAGCTCTTCGAAGGAGCCTTCGTCGAGCAGCAAGTGGATGCGTTCGCGCGCGCTGAGTTTGCCTTGCTTGTGCTCGCGTTCGCGGCGCTCTGCTCCGCCGCCCTCTTCGGCTTCAGCGTTGAGCTTGCGCAACTCCTCGATGCGGTCGTGACGCTTGCCGTGCGTGTTTTTCGTCGCCATTGCCAGAGCGTCAGGCTAACACACTGCGGAGAATTTTTCCGTCAAGGAACGTCGGGCTATAATGCGCCGGTTTCGGGACGGCGCGTCTCAGCACCCAACGACGGCGACAGGTCTTCGTTTTCACGAGCGGGCGAGCCTTGTGGCTTTGGCGTGGTGGTGATCGTAATTACGCTAATCAAAATGAGCAGCGTCCCGAGCAGCGTGCGGGGGCCGATCGTCTCCTTGCCGATGAAGTATCCTACCGCTACAGCCACTACCGGGTTAACGTAGGCGTAGGTGCCAACTTTTGTGGGGGATTCATAGTGCAACAGCCAGATGTAGGCGGTGAATCCCGCGATAGAACCGGCGATAATCAAATAAATTAGCGACCACCATGCGGTCCAGGAAACCGCCTGCGCGTGAAATCCGGAGAATTCGTGCGTCAGCGCTGCCAGAACGAATAGCTGAAGTCCTCCCGCGAGCATTTGGGCCGCCGCGCTCATCGGTTTCGACGCCGGAAGCGGCAGGCGGCGGGTTAGAATCGTGGCGACAGACCAAGTAAATGCGGCGATCAACAGAGCTAGAGCACCGGCACGATTGACGGGCACTTCTCCCAAAGAAACAGAGTGATTCACCAGAACGGCGACGCCACAAAGACCAACCAAAAGCGCGACGCCCAGACGAACAGTGAGCCGCTGTGTGCGCAGGAAGATGATTTCAAGCAGCGTGATAAACACAGGAATGGTTGCGAGCACAACAGCGGCAATCCCTGACGGGATGCGCTGCTCGGCCCAAAACAGGCAGCCGTAGTCGAGCAGAAAGATTAATGCGCCCAGAAACGTTGCTGCCACCCACTCGCGACGGGAAGGTCCGGGAGTGCCGGTCACTCGCAGCCATCCATACAGAAAGATCCCTGCTGCTGTGAAACGCATCCCCGCCAGCAGAAACGGCGGAACTTCGCGGACTCCTACGCGTATGGCGAGAAACGTCGAGCCCCACACGAAGTAAATGATGGCGAATGCCGAGAGAATTTTCCACGAAGATGGGCGAGCAGTTTGCAATTTGTTCTCGACCGATCGTAACCCGCGAGGCTGCCCGTTTAAATGTGGAATTGAGCTTTTGGAGCCCGAAGCGAGAGACATTTTGGTTCTCGCATCATCCCGAGCGGGCGTTTGTTTAGCCGCGGTGAGTTTATTCCCGGCAGGCGTCCGGTTTAGCTGGCAGGCCCGCAGGAGCCGGCAATGGGGCGAGGTTGTATTTTGGAAGGAGTGCGTTCACTTGGCCGAATCCTTGTGCGGCCAGATCGCGCCATGCAGCGATATTTTTATTTAGGTTGGTGCACGTTTCGTCCAGGGCTGCTTCGGCGGTTCGCGAGGGAGCTGCATCGCCGCTTTGAATCATGAATGAGATGCGAGCAAGGTCGCGGTGAGCCGGCCCGATTCCTGGAGCCATGAAGGTGCCCTCCTGAATCAGTGCAATCTTCTTTTCGAGGTCTTTCAGAGCGTCCGCCAAATCCTTTTCTTCCGGAATTAGGACGGGCGCGGCAGCAGCGTCTTTCGCTTGCGCTTTTTGTTGCGCTTCAGCGGCGACGTCCGTCGCGTGGGGACTCTGCGTAGCAGCATCCGAATCGTTGGGCTGCGGAGCCGGTTTTGCCGATTCGTCGGTGCTTCCTTTTCCCGCCGGATTTTGTTTCTTCTCCGGCGGAGGATGCTGCTTGCTAAAATCTTCGAGACTCTTCTGACTTCCGTCGATTGCTTTGCGTATCGGAGCAATGGCGAGATAGGCCTGGTAGCTTGAAGCGAGCCCGGCGTCGATTCTGTTCACTGCCTCCAATTGTTTTACCAAATCATCTTGCGGGACGTGCGCGCGCGGATCGAGAGTGATTGTCAGCGGCTGCTTCATCAGTACTCCGTTGGCCATGAGTACCGCTTCGTATTGTCCGGGAACAACCATCGGCCCCAGTGTTTGTTCTCGCGGAGTGTCTTCGGGAATCGCGTGGTCCGATAGCGTGTACTCGATATAATCAAGAATGTTTCCGTAATAGCTAAACGGCAACGTCTTGGGGGAATCGTAACGCAGATCCCAGACGAAGCGGTTGTGCCCCACGTTTTTCGAAAGCGCTGGCATAGGACCGAACCAATAGTCCGGAACATTCTTCGGCGTGCTGTCGGATGCGGGCGCGACACTGGTAAACCTCCGCACGAACTTTCCCTGCGCGTCGTGGATCTCAAGAGTAATCACGCTATCCGGGGCAGACTTTAAGTAGTAATCGAAAATTGCACCGTCCGGCGGATTTTTCCCGGCGGGCGTTTCCGGCGGCAGGGGAGTTTCCTGGTCGTTGTCCCAGCGAACACGAACCGCGGTGGCTGGCCGCATTAAAAACGCGTTCGCGCTGGTAGCTTCCGCGCTGGCCTGCCGCAGAGGTGAGAGGTCATCGAGAATCCAGATGGCGCGGCCGTAGGTGGCGGCCACCAGGTCGTTGCCGTGCACGGCCAAGTCGCGCACGTCTGAAGCGGGAAAATTCAGCTGCAAAGATTGCCAGTGGTCGCCATCATCGAATGAGACGTAGAGCGCGTTTTCGGTGCCCGCGTATAACAATCCTTTGCGCACAGGATCTTCGCGAACCACGCGAGCAAGCCAGCTATCCGAGAGGCCTTCGGTGATTTTTTGCCAGGACTTGCCGGCGTCGTGAGTGCGATAAATATAAGGATGTTTATCTTTGGCAACTTGGATTACGACGTAGGCCGCGGCCGCGTCGTAATGCGAAGGCTCTATCGCGATGATCGAGCTTCCAGCAGGCAAGCCGGGTGGCGTGACGCTTTGCCAGGTCGCACTGCCATCCTGGGTTAGTTGGATCAGGCCGTTGCTGGTGCCAGCCCAGATCACCGCGGCTTGAAGAGGCGAAGGCATCATCGCCATGATGGCAGCACGCCGACCGGGACGCTGAAGTTCGAACTCTTTTTCGTCTGCATCCGCCCCGAATGCATTCATTTCGTGAGCTTCTCTATCCAGGTCGGGAGAAATACTCTGCCCAGACTCAGGCGTGTGACCCGAGGCAGCAGACGGCGATTTCTCGCCACTCGGTGGAGCGCCGGGAGGAACCGTGAGGTCGGGACTAAGTGTTTGCCAGCTTTTCCCTTCGTCGGTGGTTTCCAGCACAAACTGCGTGCCGAGATAAAGCGTTTTTGGATCCTGCGGAGAGAAGACCAGCGGCGGCATCTGCGTGGTACGGAATTTCCCGTTGCGCACAAAAACGTGAGTGATCTGACCGGTTGTTTTATCGAAGCGCACGACACTGCCGTACCATCCGCCGGAATAAATGATATTGGGATTCGCCGGATCAGGGGCGATGTAACAAAATTCAAATCCGCCGGTGGAGAACCAATCGCGGAAGGTGATCTCGCCGTAGTCACTCCGATTCGGTATCACCGCTGTGCCGCTGTCTTGCTGCGGCGCGTACGAATAGTAGGGAAACTGGTTGTCAGTGATCACGTGATAGAACTGGCCGGTGGGCTGGTTGAACCAGCTGCTCCAGGTTTTGCCGCCGTCCACGCTGATGGTGGCGCCTTGATCGACGCCGAGAATCATGCGTTCGGAATTCTTTGGATCGATCCAGAGCACGTGGTAGTCGTCACCGCCCGGCGCGCCTTTGTAAGCGGTGAAATTCTTCCCGCCATCGGTAGAGCGGTAAGTGGTCGTTTGCATCACGTAAACCGTGTCCGCGCTATTGGGGTCCACGAAGACACGGCTAAAGTAAAGATTGCCTACCACGCGCGAGTCCGTAGTGATTTTCCGCCAAGTCTGGCCGCCATCGTCGGAACGGAAAAGGCCGGGTTCGGTGACAGCGAAGACCCGCTGGCCATGGGTGCCCGGAGCGACTGCCAACCCGACGCGGCCCAATGGTTCATCCGCCGGAAAGCCGGTGGTGGGAAGCTCCTTCCATGTGGCGCCTTCGTCCTGTGATTTATAAATCCACGAATCCAGCTTTCGAACGTCCGGAGGGCCAGTGAAGAAATCGAACGGCTTCCAGAATGCGGTGTAGAGCACGCGAGGATTGTTGGGATCGGCCACAGTATCCGCAGCGCCTGCGAAGTCGTCGCGATATAGCGTTTTCGTCCAGGTCTTGCCGCCATCGTTTGATTTGAAAATACCGCGCCAAGGACTTGCTGCGGAGACGCCGAGAATGGGATGGCCCAGAGCGCCTACCACCAGAATATTGGGATCGCGCGGGTCAACAATGATCGAATTGATATAGCGAACATCCGACAGGCCGATGCGCGTCCAAGTTGCGCCCGCATCCGTGGATTTGTACAAGCCGTTGCCGTCGGTCTGCTCCCCTGTGCCGACGTATACGATATTCGGATTCGACGGCGCAATTGCGACCGCGCCAATCGACGCGACGTGTTGATCGTCAAAGATCGGCTTCCACACTCGGCCAGCACTGGTGGTTTTCCACACACCACCACCCGGAGTGCCCATGTAGTAGACCGCGGCGTCGCCTGGAATTCCGGCCACAGCAGAGACACGGCCTGCGCGGTAAGGGCCGATCAGACGCCAGCGCATGGCGGAATAGAGGCTGGGATCGACTACAGGCGGAGTTTGCTGCTGAGCGTGCGCGGTTGAGGCCGACATCGCGAAGATAATAAACAAGATGCTCAAATGGCTCGGGGTGCGAATCAAATCTCCCTCCCTGAAGAAGTGGCAGTGTACCACTGCTCTGGGCTGCTATTCACCGTGCGTGGTTAGACGCAAGGTTGAGGCTGGCGGGGAGTTGCACACTTGAACAGAGCCAGCGGTCAGTGCAAGCCCGACCAATCTTCGGCGAGTAGGATGGAGTTGCTGGGGTTGGAAGGATCGTATTTCACACTGGCGGTTTGGCCCGCAGCAACGCGAGTCAAGTGCAATCGCTCTTCGAGTCCGGTCACGTCCTGAGCGGTTTCGTAGGTTACGCCGGAGATGGAATAGGTGTAATAAAGAAGTTTTTGCTTGCCGTTCGGGCCCGCGCCGGGCCTTTGAGGCTGGAATTTGACGCGAAACCCAGCTGGCTTTTCGACAGGAGAGTCGCGGACGTGGTCCACGATCTCCAGAATTTGGCCTTCGACGATGCGTCCCACACGATTCAAAAACGCGCAGCGCTGGCGTTCGACTTCGCCCGGATCTTCCGGCTTGCGTCGCAGCCAGACGATAATGCCAACGAGCGCCAGCGCGGCGAGGGCCGCCAGCGGAAGCCAGTTGCGCCAATCTCTAAGAAGTTCTTTCAACGCTCGCCTTGCGCGCCCGCGGAAGAATTACATCGAGAGGCAGATTCACCTCACTCCACCGCGTCTTCAACCGTGCCGATCACGGGATTTCGCAGCGTGCCTACGCCGCTGACGCTCACCTCCACCACATCACCCGCCGCTAAGGAACCCACGCCGGAGGGTGTGCCGGTGGCAATCACGTCCCCTGGTTCGAGCGTCATCACCTGCGCGATGTAACGAATTATAACATCAAGAGAAAAAATCATTTCCGAGGTGTGTCCAGACTGTTTCCTGGTTCCATTCACGAAAGTCTCCAGGGTGGCGTCTGCTAAGTCGAGAGATGTTTCGATGAGCGGGCCAAGCGGGCAGAAGGTATCGAAACCTTTTCCGCGGGTGAACTGGCCGTCGCGTCTTTGCAGGTCGCGCGCGGTGACGTCGTTCAGGCAGGTGTATCCCAGAATGTAGGCGGAAATATCTCGACCGGCCGGCAAAAATCTGAAGCGGCGGCCGATGATCGCAGCGACTTCACCTTCGTAATCCACGCGCTCCGAAATGCGGGGCAGAACGATGGGCTCGTCGGGCGCAATCAAAGAGGACGGCGGCTTGAAGAAAATCAAAGGCTCCTTAGGTACATCGTTACCCAGTTCTTTGGCGTGCTCCGGATAATTTCGCCCGATGCAGACGATTTTACTGGGCGTGACCGGCGGAAGCAGTTTTACAGAATTCAGCGGCCAGGAAAGCCCGGTGCGTTCGCGTTGACCCCAGAAGTCGCCGCGAATTTCGTAGACCTGGTTGCCCTCAATTATTCCATTGCGGATTTCGGGATGGATTTGGCGGACCGAGCGGTCCATCTCATTCGCGGAGAAGTTGGGCGTTTGAAAGCGGCAGAGCTTCATCGATGATGAGGACTCGGATCGTGATGACGGCGGCGCAGTTCCTTGGCCTGATGTCTCGTATGTAGGACCATGCCGCCGACCCAGGATACCACCGCAAAAACTCCGTAGATCACGGCGCCTTCGACCAGCGCCTGGAACGGCGTGCGCAGTACCTCGAACAGATTGCGGAAGAACATGCCCGCGATGTAGTAAGCCACTACGAACAGCCCCCAAGCGAGCATGCCCGCGGTGAACATTTGAATCGGGCGTCGGTAGAAGCGCATGATCGGAATCAGCATGAAAATCACGAACAGGCCACAAAACGCCGCGTTCCGTTCCAGTGCTTGGTTATCCAGCCAAGCCATTCGATTGGCAGCCACCAGAGCTCCGAACATCACGATCACGAGCAGTGCGCCGGTATACAGTCCGGTCGCCAAGGCCGGGCGCGGCGCTGGCTCATCGGTTTTGGCGCCGATAATTTTATCGATTGGAGAATTTTCCGTCATGGCTTTTCTGGCTGACCTTCCGCCGGAACGCTGCCAGGAGTGGGCGCGCTGGCGGGACTTTCGTTGGCGGCTCGGTCCACGGCAGTTGCAGTGTACACATAAGTGCGACCGGGAACGGTAGTCAAGTCGCGAAATGTGGGCGTAAGCAACAAGTCCGAATTCAAGCGTGATCCCGGCGCGCCCTCCAGCTCACTTCGATAGACGTTGTAACCCGCTATGTCGGTTTCGGGGCTGATGGCCCAGGAAATGTCCAGGTATGCGGGATTTTCACCCTGCGCGGGCACCAGCACGACCATCACATTTTGCGGCGCTGCCGGTGGGAACGTGTCGCGCGGAGTAACGACGGCCAGGTTCGAGTCTGTCGATTCGAGAGCCACATCGCCATATTGCGCAAGGCTGCGCACCGAATACGCGTAGGTTTTCGCGAACTCAACTTGCAGGTCCTGGAAAGTGGCCTCGGAAGATTCACCGATACGCGCAAGGGGAGATTTCAATTTAGGGACTCCGCCAACAGACCCAGATGCGGCCGGCGGCGATTCGGGTTGCAACTCCGGGGCGGCCTCGGCGCGATAAATGTGGTAGGCCGCGATTGGCGGAACTACGCCAATAAGCGTTTTCTGCGGCGGAGTCCAACGGAGGATGATGCCGACGTGCGTGACTTCCGTTTTGAGGTCCGGAATGGGGTCAGGCGCAGAATAAATGCGCAGGTTGGAACGATTCGAGTCGGCCGATTCCTTCTTGACCGACGCTCGCGTGCGGACTGAGAACGATGCTATCCAGCCCATGTGCGGCCCCAGATCATTTGCGTCGAGCGAGATTGCAACGCGAACGTGGTCTTTCTGGGAATAATGCCCGACCATAGCCGAAGGAATCGTGAGAACCAAGGACAATGGTTCCCTAGACGCGGAGGGCGAAGGAGTCGACGCAACTGGTTCGAAAGCGCGATAAACCTCAATCCCGGGAGGCTGTTTCAGAGCGTGATGATCGACGGTATCCTTTGGCATCGTGAAAGTGAGGATCACGTCGTTTCCTTGCTGCTGGGCCGCCAAGTCCGTGATCGGAGTAGGAACTTGAGGCTTGCGCTCGATGGGTTCGCCGGGCGCGGCGCAACCCGCCAGCCAAATCGCAGAACCCAGCAGTGAAAGCGAAAGCAGGAGAGCAAAAAAGAGCGGAGCGCGCGTTTCGGAGGCCGGGCAGGGAGTCTGTTCCCCTATTTCGTGTTCCATTTGTCTTTTTTTTTCTAAAGAATGTAGCGGCTCAGATCCTGGTCCTTCACAATATTCGCGAGCTGTTTCTGCACGTAAGCGGCATCCACTTTCACGTTTTTCTTTTTCATCTCGGGGGCTTCGAAGGAAATTTCCTCGAGAACCTTTTCCAGGATGGTGTGCAGCCTGCGCGCGCCGATATTTTCGGTCTGCTCGTTTACCTTGGCGGCAAAACGCGCAATGGTTGCGATCGAGTCGTCGGTAAAGGACAGTTTCAGCCCTTCGGTGTCGAGCAGCGCAATATATTGCTTGATAAGAGCGTTCTTAGGTTCGGTGAGGATCCGGACGAAATCGGCTTCGGTGAGTGAACTGAGCTCGACGCGAATCGGAAAGCGGCCCTGCAACTCCGGAATCAAATCCGACGGCTTGGTGGTGTGGAACGCCCCGGCGGCGATAAAAAGAACGTGGTCGGTGCGAACCATGCCGTAGCGCGTGTTTACCGTGGTTCCTTCAACGATGGGCAAGATATCGCGCTGAACGCCTTCGCGCGAGACGTCCGGTCCATGTCCAGCTTCGCGGCCGGCAATCTTGTCGATTTCATCAATAAAAAGGATGCCCATCTGTTCCACGCGGTCAACAGCGAGCCGCGTGACTTGATCCATGTCTATCAAGCGATTCTCTTCTTCTTGGATCAAATAATCGAAGGCTTCCGCCACGGTCATCTTGCGTTTCTTTTTCTGCTGGCCGAAGAAGCCGGAAAGCATGTCCTTGACGTTGATGTCCATTTCCTCGACGCCCTGATTGGTGACGATTTCAAAGGCAGGCATGGAGCGCTCGCGCACTTCCACTTCCACCATGCGCTGGTCGAGTTTTCCTTCGCGAAGCTGGGCGCGGAGTTTGTCGCGGGTACGCTGCAATTGTTCGCGGCGCTGCGCTTCACCGGCCGGATTGGCATCCGCAGGGACCGGCGATGGCGGCAGAAGAAGATCCAGCAGGCGTTCTTCCGCGGATTGTTCGGCGCGCTCGGCTACTTCATCCAGCTTCTCTTCACGGACCATGTCGATGGAAGTTTCCACCAAGTCGCGCACCATGGATTCCACATCGCGGCCAACGTATCCGACTTCCGTGTATTTCGAGGCTTCGACTTTCACAAACGGGCAGCCGGCCAGACGCGCGAGGCGGCGCGCAATTTCCGTCTTTCCCACGCCGGTCGGGCCGATCATCAGAATATTCTTTGGAAGGATTTCTTCAGCAAGTTCGGGCGTAAGTTTCTGTCGGCGCACGCGATTGCGCAGCGCGATGGCCACCGCCTTCTTGGCAAGATTCTGGCCCACGATGTATTTGTCCAGCTCGATGACGATTTCTCGAGGCGTGAGCTCGTCGAACGAGGGAAGCGGCTCGGGTTCGGCCGCCTGCGATTCACCTGCCAAGTAGATCACCATGTCTTTCTCCGACTTTCCGGTCATAGTTCTTCGATGCTGAAATTCGCGTTGGTGAAAATGCAAATTTCGCTGGCGATGCGCATGGCCTCTTGCGATATATCTTTTGCGCTGAGCTTGGTGAATTTCGAAAGCGCACGAGCCGCTGCCAGCGCATAGGAGCCGCCCGAACCGATGGCGCAAATCCCGTCGTCCGGCTCGATCACATCGCCGCTGCCGGAAAGCAAAAATGTTGACTTTGTATCCGCGACGATCAAGAGAGCTTCCAGGTGGCGCAGAGAGCGGTCGGTGCGCCAGTCTTTGGACAACTCGACGGCTGCGCGCGGCAAGTTGCCGTGAAACTCCTGCAGCTTGTTTTCGAAGCGCGAGAAAAGCGAGAGCGCGTCCGCGGTGCTTCCGGCAAAGCCGGCGATAATTTTGTCATTGTAAAGGCGGCGCGTTTTCTTGGCGTTGTGTTTGATCACGCCTTCGCCCAAGGTCACTTGGCCATCAGCGGTAAGAACCACTTTGTTATCTTTGCGCACGCAGAGCACCGTGGTGCCGTGCATCGGTTCACTTTTTCGCTTCCTTGGCATCCGATGATTATACCCCCCGCGCGCGGCATCGGCCAATTGCAGCCACGGCCTGCTTCCTGCTAGGGGCTCAATTCCCCGGATAGATTCCATCGGACAGATGGAAATAAGTGCCTGCTAACCTGACATCGTTCTCCGGTTCAAAAATACCCTAAACCGGCAAGGTACGACCTTTCACGGCGCTTTCGCCAGTCACAAACGGTCCTAAAATGAACCTAGCATGAGAATCGCTCGGGGAAACCGATTCGCCGGTTGTGGAACTGGCTCCCTATTCCCGTGATAATAGACGGTATAATTAGATGTGTCGTGTCGGTACACAGCTTGCGCCATTCTGGCACCGCACTTGCCATTACCGGGGTGTACCCCGCCAGGGAGTACAACGATTTCAGCGGTTTATTCAAGGAGAGAGAAGACATGAATAGGAAACAGAAGGGATTTTCACTCATCGAGTTGTTGATCGTCGTCGCGATTATTTTGATTATCGCGGCTATCGCAATTCCGAACTTGCTGCGCGCCCGCATGGCGGCCAATGAGGCCTCCGCGGTCGGTTCGATTCGTACACTGAACACTTCGGCGGTCACCTATTCCTCCACCTGGGGCGTGCAATTCCCAGGATCGATGGCGGCCATGGGCGGCGCACCGGGCGGCGTGGCAGTTTGCGGCGCGGCTCTATTGATTGACCCCGTTCTGGCTGCGGCCACTGCGGCAGCGACGGCCAAGAGCGGTTATTACTTCACCTATGTGGGCGCCACGGCAACCCCGGCAGTCGGCGGATGCACGGGCTTCCAGACCTACACAGTTGTGGGCCAGCCTGCAACGGTAGGACAGAGTGGACAGCGCGGGTTCTTCAGCGACCAGAGCGGCGTCATCCGTTACACCACGGACGGCAGCGCTCCGACGATCGCCAGCCCTCCGCTTCAGTAATCGCTCGGAACTACTTTCATGACGGAGAGGGGAGAGAGAAATCTCTCCCCTTTTTGTTTGCCTAAGCGCAAATCCTGCTGGTCCGATTTTTCAGCCCGCGTCGTCTCGCAGAAAAACAATCCGTCCAATCAGAACCGATGCAGGGATGATGAGTAATTTCCTGACTCCTAACCGAGTCAAGGAAGAATTCGCTTGAACTCAAGCGAGCGAAATAAATCGCGGCGGGATAAAGCTAGTTGTCGGCGTCTTTGGCCGAACTCTTGGATTTTTTGTCTTTCGACTTTTTGCCTACTTTGTCCCAGCGCTCGTCGAGGGACTCTTTGGTGAAGAGCGAGTCGGAAAGATTCGTGTTGTAGTCGCACTTGTCGAAGAAGACCTGGTAGATCTTGATTCCGTTCCGCTCGCGCGTGATTTGGAACGGCGTTTCAATGCCGGAGAAGGGATGATAATTCGAGTAGTATTCAATTTCTTCGGTCCGCATGCGCGTATTGGCATTGCGAGTATCCACCACCTTGCGTACCGGCAGGTGCGACGATCTTGCGATGGCGATGCGAATTGTGCGGTTGTCACTGTCCACTAGCTCCACCCAATCTGCTTCCTTCAGATCCACAACGTCGGGGCCGCCGTAGCGGAAGATCATATCCGGCTCGTGGATTCGATGGCGGAGTATGTTGTCGATGTCTTTTTTCATGTCTTCTTGATAGCGCGACAGGTCGCTGGCCCGCGCCTCAGTGACGCCGCCACGGTCGAGATCCCATCCTTTGTCGCCGTTGTACACTTGGATGATATTGCGCTTGGGAAGATTTTCCTGGCGATCCCGAAACGGCGGAATGGGAACGGTGTAGTCGATGAAGTGTGCGAAGCCATTGAGCTCACCGGAATGTCCGAATACGCTCAGGCGACCGGTACAGGTAAGGTCATGAACATTTAGGTACGCGGCGCCGCCCAGAGCCTCGATGGCTTGCTGCAAAAGTTCCTTGGCTTTCGCGGCGCTTTGCGCCGGCATCAAGACCTCGGACTCTTGCGCGGAGGATCGAGCAATCCCGGAAAAGGACGCTACCATAAGAATTGCCAATCCCAGCAGCCCGCGCGCTCCTATCCGCAAAGGACAGAACCTCCATTCACGTTGATCACTTCCCCGGTGATGAAGGTTGCCAGGTCGGAAGCGGCGAAAAGAATAGGACCTGCAATTTCTTCCGCGGTGGCGGGGCGTTTCAAAGCAATGGGCGCCACAGCCGCCTTGATCAGCGCCTTCTTCCGCAGCACGGACGCGGACATATCCGTGTCCACCCAACCCGGCGCGACGCAGTTCACCAGAATGTTGTGACCGGCGAGCTCGGACGCGAGTCCTTTAACGAAGCTGATGATGGCTCCCTTGCTCGCACCGTAATGCGAATGGAAAGCTTCTCCGCGCTGTCCGGCTGTGGAGCTAATGGCAATGATGCGGCCACCTTTTTGCGCGATCATGTGCGGCACGCTGTAGTGAATCACCGAGTAAACGCTTTTCAAGTTCACGCGCAACATTTCATCCCATTCGCGCTCTGTAAGCTTTTCGATCGGCGTGTCCTGCTCATTCCAGATGCCGGCGTTTGCCACCAGGATGTCCAGGCGGCCCAGGCGTTCGCGGGCGAAATCGACGAGCTTTTTCGCATCCGCCATTTTGCCCAAATCGGCCTTGAAGGATTCCACACGAGTGCTGTGCTTGCGCGTTTCCTGCTCCACCTGCTCGGCCGCTTCGCGATTGCGATGATAGTTGAAGACTACGTCGGCTCCCGCCTGCGCGAACAGTCTCACGGTTGCTGCACCAATCCCACGCGAACCGCCAGTTATGATGGCGGCCTTTCCAGCCAACGAGATCATTCGTCCCCCAAGGAACTAGCTAGACGCCTAGACAAAGCAGACCGTTCAGGTCCGTATCCATGGTGTATCAGGAATCTGAATGCACCGGCGCTTTGCGGGCGACTTCGACCAGCTCGCGAAACAAGGCCTGCGCCAGCAAATCGGTCTCGACCATGCGCTCCGGATGCCACTGTACGCCCGTGACCCAGTTTGCGTCACCCGCCCATTCCACACCTTCAATCACTCCATCGGACGCTTGCGCCGTGACGCGAAGGCCGCGCCCAGTCTCGTACACCGACTGATGATGCGAGCTGTTCACGCGCACTTCACTGTTCCCGGCCAGTTCTGCCAGGCGCGATCCAGGCTCCATTCGAACAAGATGAAAAGGCTCCGGCGCGCCGTTTTCGCGGTCCCATCTATGTTGGATATTAGTTCGGACCTCGCTCGGTATGTCCTGGATCAGCGAGCCCGATAGAAATACGTTCAAGCTCTGCAAGCCGAAACAAATCGCCAGGACTGGCTTACTTTCAGCGAACGCATTTTCAAGCAGGATTGAATCTGTTCGCTCGCGGTCCTGATCGCTTTCCGCACATTCTGGGCGGCGCGCCGCGTGATAGCGCGCAGGTGCAATGTCTGCCGGACTACCCGGCAGCACGATTGCATCGAGCGAGCGCCCTTGTGCTTTGAGTTTTTCAGGCGTCAGTGCGAGAGAAATTTCGACCGGCGCGCCACCGGCAAGGCGGACCGCTTCACAGTACCTCTCGTACTTGACGCGATCACCGCTAAGTTCTTCTTTTCGTGTACGATACGGAATTCCAACTCGCGGTTTTTGGCTGGGTTGGCTGGCCATAGAGGGCCCATCCTATCATTGACAGTTCGCGCCAGCAACCGCAAGCGGTCCGGAATGGAATACCTCTTGCGAGCGATGAAACGAAGGTACGCGACTTGCTGGAGTGCAGAGGTGGCAATATTCCAGCAACGTTAAAACGTGTTCACGGTCATCCGCAACATCGGTAGCGCGGGTTGCGAGCCCCGCGGCGAGGCGGGCTTCCTCGGTGGATTTGTCTCCAGCCATTTCTCGTGATTTTGCTTCATCTGGTCGATGTGGTGCGGGATGTGGCGCTCCTGTATCTCAATCCATTGGCTCAGGCTCAAGCAGCCCTCCGTGGGGTGCCCCACGGTATGCTCCCAAACCGGCTCTGGAATAGTCACCAGCAATTGGTAGGTCATTCTGCGCAGCCGCCGGATAATCTCGAGAGCTTCGCGAGTACTTTGGTGAAAATAACCGAGCGTCCCGGCCCATCGCGCTCCATCAAATTTCAGAACAGGACTTCCCGGCTCAGCGATGAAACGACGGCAACGGACGTATGCGCTTGCTTCGCTGTCAGCGAGGTGCAGAATAATTTCGTGAACGCTCCAGCGGTTCGGCGAGGGCTTATATAGCCACATCTTCTTAGGGAACTGGCGCAATGCGGCGGAGAGCAAGGCCGGCGCTCGACCGAACGATTCTAATTGTTGTCGTCGCATTCCAACGTTCATAGGCACCTCCCGCATTATTTCCTTAGACGCGACAATCTGCACTTTCGCTGCCAGCACTAATCGAATAAACGGAGAAAAAGCGTTGATTGTTCCGACACCGGCTGGTTTATCTGCAAATGTATTGGGTGGGCGTCCGCCTCGGGAAACAGTGTACGCAGATGGGACGAAAATCTCGGTTGATTTTCAATAATGGTTCAAATCTCGCGATTCGGGGCGCAATTTCGCGTAGACTTCCGCAAATCTGAAAGCAAATTATACGAAATGCGGGAGACGCTAAGAGGCTGCGGGGGGCCCGGGAACCACCCTCTTGTCACCGCGCAACCGCCAGAACGCACGAATATCACCCACTAGGTAAAGCGAACCAGTGGCGAATACCGCATCTTCCGGACCGGCAAGCTCAATCGCGCGCTCGAGGGCTTGGTGCGGATCGGGAATCACGAGTGCTCGTTTCGCAAAATGGCCGGTGATTTCCGAAAGCAGCGAAGCAGAAACTGCGCGGGTTTGGCGCGGTTCGGTGAAAACAATGGCTTCGGCATGTGAGAAAAGCAAGCTGGCAATTTCGTCCACGGCCTTATCCCGCATTGCTCCGTACACTAGAAATATGCCGCGATCCACAAAATTTTCTTCCCAGAATTTCAAAAGTTCACGAGCGCCGGCGGGATTATGCGTGCCGTCAAGATATACGTCCGGTCGCTCGCTGATGCGCTCGAGACGTCCCGGCCAATACGCTGTGGCAATTCCGCGCGCGATTGCTTCGCCGCCGATTGCAGGGCCTCTGTCGGCGAGAAGGCGGGCCGCGGTGGCAGCTGCCAGCGCGTTTTGAATCTGGAAACGTCCCGGCAGTGAGGGTGCGATCCTTATTTTGTCGAGCCCTCGCCTAGAACCAGCGATTGCGCTGTACAGGCCGCGCGATACTTGCAACTCCTTGAGATTCCATTCTGAATTCACTTCCACCAGGCGGGCGTTTACCTCTTTGCAGCGGGCGACGATTACTGCTCGGGCTTCCGGTCGTTCGACTGAACTTACCACCGACGCTCCAGATTTAATGATCCCGGCTTTCTCCGCGGCAATTTCTTCAACGGAATGTCCCAGATAATTCTCGTGATCGAAATCGATTGGTGTGATTACGGCGACCTCGGGTGAAACGATGTTGGTCGCATCAAAACGCCCCCCCATACCGGTTTCGTAAATCGCGAAATCAACGTGCTGGTCCGCAAAAGCCAGGAACGCCATGGCCGTCACGCATTCAAAAAATGTGGGATGGGCCGCAAGCTTGCCGGAAGCCATTAGCGACTCGATCGAGGCGCGTACGCGAGTCCAGAGATCGGCAAACAATTCGTCGGAGATATTTTCGCCGTTGATCCGCATCCGTTCGTTGATAACTTCGAGATGCGGCGAGGTGTAGAGACCGGTGCGCAATCCCGCTGCGCGAAGAATCGACTCGAGCATCGCGGCCGTGGATCCCTTGCCGTTGGTTCCGGCTATATGCGCACATGGCGTCGCAAGATGAGGGCTGCCCAAATCGTCGGCAAGTATTCTGATGTTTTCCAGGCCGAATTTCTGGACCGGCGTGACACTGGAAGTAGTTCCGCGCAGTGAACCGGACGGGATTCGCGCCGGCTGGCGCGGGGAAGCAAGCTCTCTCCCCAGCGAGAATAGAGCGCGAACCGATTCTTGGTAGTTCATTTTTCTTGCCGGTTTACCCGAGGAAGAAACTGAGCGACTGCGTTATGTAGGGCTTCAGTTCCTTGCGCGGTACCACAGCGTCGAGAAAACCGTGCTCCAGCAAGAATTCAGCGGTTTGAAACCCTTCCGGCAGCTTCTGCCGAATGGTCTGCTCAATTACGCGCGGGCCGGCAAATCCGATCAGGGCGCCGGGCTCGGCAATGTTCAAATCGCCCAGCATGGCGTAGCTGGCAGTGACCCCCCCGGTAGTGGGATCGGTGAGAATGGAAATGAAAGGCAACCGCGCTTCGTCCAGTCGCGCCAAAGCCGCAGAAACCTTGGCCAATTGCATCAAGCTGACTACGCCCTCCATCATCCGCGCGCCCCCGGAGCAGGAAACAATAATCAGGGGCATTTTCTGGGTCAGCGACCGCTCGATTGCGCGCGCCACCTTTTCCCCAACCACTGCGCCCATGGAGCCGCCGATGAATGCAAATTCCATCGAGCAACAGATCACCGGCCGTCCATTGATGTGCCCCTCGGCGGTAAGGATTGCGTCTTTCATCCCCAGTTTATGCTGCGCGTCTTTCAAGCGCTGCGCGTAAGGCTTGGTGTCGGTGAAATGCAGGGGATCGTTTGACGCAAGTTCGCTGTCCATCTCCGTCCAAGCTTCTTCATCGAGAAGAAGTTCCAGGCGCCTGCGCGCTCCCAGGCGAAAGTGACGATCGCACTTGGGACAAACCTCCCAGTTCGCCTCCAAGTCCTTTTTCCAGATGATGGCGCGGCACGATCCGCACTTGGTCCACATGCCTTCAGTGCGCACGCGGCGTTCCTCAACGGGCGTGGGGTTCTCGATCGGTTTTTTCTCGCGCTTGAACCAAGCCATGGCTAGTAATCAATCCCCCTCTGCGCCAGCATGCCCTTCGTGTAAGGGTGTTTAACTTCGCGCATTTCCGTGACGAGGTCGGCAGCTTCCACCAGCTTTGGATGAGCATTGCGTCCCGTGCAGATTACGTGGACACGCTCGGGACGCTTCACAAGAGATTCGACGACGCGTTCCGCATCGATCATTTTGTAGCTGATCACGTAATTGATCTCGTCGAGCACCACCAGGTCGTACTTCTCACTATAAATCTGCTCGCGACCGTATTCCCAAGCCTGTTCGCACAGTCGAACATCTTCCGGATCCGTTCCCGCGCCGCCCACTTTCACGAAGCCGCGGCCCATCGGCCGGATTTCGAACTTGTCGTCACCAAGCATTTTTGCCGCGTCCAATTCTCCATAATGCCACGAGCCCTTAATAAACTGCACCATCAGGACGCGCAAGCCCTGTCCCACCGCCCGAAAAGCCGTACCCAGGGCGCAAGTCGTCTTACCTTTCCCTGGCCCGGTGTAAACGATCAGCAGTCCTTTGCCTTCCGGCATCGATTCGCGCCTTTGAACAATTCTCAATACTGGCCGTCCGAGTCTGAAAGGTCAAGTTCGAGAACGATGTCCCCATAGGCCGTCAGCTTCGCAATGAGATATACTGCGTCAGAATTATTAGCCAGAGTAGATGCGTATTGACCAAAATTGCTTAGGAGGCTCTATGTTGGAAAGGCTCGCATCGGTCACTGCGGTTCTTTTTTTGGCAGGAACTATTCTAGCGATTCCAGGTTTTGCGCAGGATAAGGGCCCGCGTCCCAGCCCGTCCGCTAAAGCAACTTGTTCTTTCCCGGACGGCAAATCCATCACTGTGGACTACTCAAGTCCGCGCGCCAAGGGTCGCAAGATTTATGGCGGTCTGGTTCCTTACGGCGAAGTGTGGCGTGCAGGAGCGAATGAAGCCACAACGTTCGTTAGCGATACCGATGTAGTGGTCGGCGGCAAGGCCGTGCCCGCGGGGGCTTATACCATTTTCACCATCCCGAACGAAAATAAATGGACGCTAATCATCAGCAAGAAGACCAAGAACGACAAGGGCGGTCCGGTTTGGGGCGTTCCTTATCCTGGTGAAGCGGACGATTTCGCGCGGGCGGATATGAGCGTTTCCAAGCTTCCGTCCCCGGTGGAAAATTTCACCATCTCCTTGGACAAATCCGCTTCCCGATGCACCATGCACTTGGATTGGGAAACGACGCGCGCCTCCATCGAAATCGCAGAAAAAAAGTAGGTGGCTTCTCGCTAACGACGCCGACTCGGGCTAGGACAATTGCAGATACTTCACTAGGTTTACCGCGATCTGGCTAACGCGCGTTCGAGCAGCGTCTGACATGGGCTTACCGCTCGCCCCGCCGCGCTCGCGCAGTACCAGCCAGATACCGGGGCGGTGGACATCTCTGTCGTGGCAAATTGCGCCCGTGAGCTGAACGATTTCCAGATTACTTCCCGCCAACTCCAGCTCGAAAAAAGACCGCGCCTCGTCCAGCAGGTCCTTGAAACCTTGCGACGCAAGCATCGGATCTACATCGCGCGGAATGGCAGCTTCTATTTCCAGCAGATCGTAGTCTGAAAGTGGCTCGGTGATCATAATCTCGACCGAAGCAGTCGGAGCGTTGGCGTCCTGCGAGATTTTTATGGGCATGATGACCCCATTCTTGCAGAAGAGCAGCTACTTCGGGTAGGGGTGGCCGGAAAGAATTGCGAAAGCGCGATAAATCTGTTCCGCTAGGACCACGCGTGCGAACTCGTGTGGCATGGTAAGAGTCGAGAGCGAGATTTTTTGTTTCGCTTCGGCGCGAAGGTGATCAGGAAATCCTTCCGCGTCACCGCACAGAAAGACTATTTCCCGCGTGCCATGATCGCGCAAATCCCCGAGCCAGCGCGCGAATTGCTGCGACGTGAATTGCTGGCCCGCCGCATCCAGCAGCACGGCGGCTGCGCCCGGATTCATTTTGAGTTTCCGTAATGCGGACGAACTGGCGTCTCGCAGCGTGATGACCTCGATTTCAGCGTAATGCTTGATGCGGCGAATATAGTCATCGAGCAGGGTTTGACCCACTGTCTGCCGCGTCTTACCGAGCATAACCAAGCGAATTTTCACCTTGTCATCGCTTCGAGCTAAGCAAGCTCAGATGAGCCCGTATTTCTTGCGCTTTTCCAGCAGGGTTTTGCGGCTAATTCCAAGAATATCGGCGGCTTGCCCAATTTTGTAATGCGTTTCTTCCAGCGTGACCTTGATGGCCTCACGTTCCAAGTCTTCGAGAGACCGCAACGCTCCCGTGAAACCACGCTCGTTTCCTGCCGCTCGCAAAATCTCCGGAAAATCCTCGGGGCCCAATCGCGACTCCGTAGCGAACACCAGCGCGTGCTCGACGGCGTTTTTGAGTTCGCGAACATTCCCCGGCCAGGCGTAGGCCTTTAACATAGCCAACGAATCGGAATCGAACGAAGCCTCCGCGCGCCCGTGCACCGGCGCTAGCCTCCCCAACAAATGTGATGCGAGCGGAACAATATCGGCAGGGCGTTCGCGCAGCGGCGGAACATAAATCGCCAAAACATTCAGCCGGAAGAAAAGATCCTCGCGGAACCGGCCCGTTTCGACTGCCTTGGCCATGTCCGTATTCGTAAGCGCCATCAATCGCGCTTCCATGCGCAGGGTTTCCGTGCCGCCGAGCCGTTCGAATGTGCGCTCCTCAAGAACCCGCAGCAACTTCGCCTGCATCCCAGGGGCAAGCGCCGCCACTTCGTCGAGGACAATCGTCCCCTCTTGCGCCAGTTCGAGACGTCCCGGCTTGCAGGCGACCGCCCCTGTAAATGCCCCGCGTTCGTGGCCGAAAAGTTCGGATTCGACCAGTTCGGCAGGCAAACTTGCGCAGTCAATTTTCAGCAGCGGAGCATCGCGGCGCGGTCCACGCTCGTGAATCCAGCGCGCAAGCTGATCTTTCCCCGTCCCGCTTTCCCCGGTAATCAGGACCGTGGTCCCGGTGTCTGCAAGTTTTTCCGCAATTTCAAGAACGTGCCGCGAAGCGGGGTCTTCGGCCACCCACTGAATATTCGGCGCGCTCATTGCTGGGTTGCGTCACCTTCAGCAGTGCTTTGAGATGAGCGATGAGGAGACGGCCCCGGGAAAGTCAGGCGCTCCGCGGACCGCCAAAGTCTTTCGAGGTCGTAATACTGCCGAGCGCGTTCGCTGAAAATGTGCACAACGAAATCGCCGTAATCGAGCAGCACCCACTCCGCGCTGGATTTTCCTTCACGATGCGCGACGCGGCGTCCCTGGCGGAGAAGTTTCTCTTCGATCGACTCGCCGATAGCCTGGATTTGAGGTTGGCTTTGCCCGGAACAAAGCAGGAAATATTCCGCGAACGCGCCGGCGCCGGAAAGATTCAGCACCGTGATGTCCACGGCCTGTTTGTCCTGAGCCGCTTCCACGGCCGAGCGAATTTCGGGGCGAAGGGAGTTGAGTGTCACCGGTAGAGGGCCTGTTCCAGAATGTATTCCTCTACGCGCGCGGGCACAAGCCCGTGAATGGTCTGGTGGCGTTCGAGGCGGTGCCGAATTTCCGTCGAGGAGATGTGACTCGCCACCGTCGTAAGAAGATGAATCACGGATTTGCGCAACACAATCGTATGGGGATCGGGCGATGCCGTGCGGCCGAGCTTTTCAGGCGGAATCACCAGCCGCAACGCGTCCAGCCGAAAACCCGGCCGGCTCGCGATGATAAAATTACAGCTATCCATTAAGGCCTCGTAATTTTTCCAGGTCGGAATTTCCAAAAACTGGTCTGCGCCCAGAATAAAAGACAGCCGATCGTCGGGATGTTCGCGGTGAAACCGCCGCACGGTGTCCACGGTATAAAACACGTGTGTGGCCGCCCCCTCCGGCGGAGCTTCGGCCGTCGATGGATGAAATCCCGCGTGATCGGTGCACCCGAGCGCGACCATGGCATAGCGGTGCAGAAATGGCGTAAGCGCGCTCTTGCTCTTGTGCGGCGGACGTGATGAGGGTATGAAATAAATTGAGTCCAGATGAAAACGCTTCTGCGCAGCTTGCGCCACCGCGATGTGGCCGGAATGAATGGGATCAAACGTACCGCCAAAAAGCGCGACCGAACGGCGATGCGCGGGCCCGTGCGCCCTGTGAACAGCGTGAGGGCTCAAGACTTCTCCCGCGGCGGCAAAGCTGAATCGTCATCATCGAGACCCGCCACAGCGGCGCGCGCCTCTTCGGCCTCGCGTTCGCGCGAAGCCATGGGCTGAGGTTCCGATTCGGCGCTCATGGACGGCTTCGGAATTCGATCGAGCCCGTCCGCCAGGGCGCGAACCAGCTCCACAATTCCTTCACCACTTGCGGATGATACCGCATGAAATTCCAGGCCGCGCTTTTTGGCAAACGCACGCAGTTCGTCCAAATGCTCTCGGTTCGTCGTGGCGTCAAGCTTCGTAGCGACCACGATCATCGGTTTTTCAATCAGCGCTGGGCTAAAAGAGGCCAGCTCGTGTTCGATAATCTCGAAATCGCGGACGGGATCGCGATCGTTTGCGTCGCTGGTATCCACCAGATGCGCGATTAATCGCGTGCGCTCGATATGTTTCAGGAAGCGCGTGCCCAGCCCTACTCCTTCGTGGGCGCCCTCGATCAATCCAGGCAAATCCGCGACAACAAACGCACGGCCCTGCCCGGGCGCAGCGTCGGGATCGGCGGAGACGACACCGAGATGCGGCTCAAGTGTAGTGAAGGGGTAGGCAGCGATCTTCGGGCGCGCAGCCGAAATGCGAGATATTAAAGTGGATTTCCCAGCGTTGGGGAAGCCCACCAGTCCGACATCGGCAAGCAATTTTAGCTCAAGTCGCAGGTGACGTTCTTCGCCCGGCTGGCCGTCTTCGTGTTCGCGGGGCGCCTGATGCCACGGGCGCACAAAATGAGGATTGCCGTTCCCGCGGCCGCCGCGGCCACCCTTCGCTGCGCGGAAACGCTGTCCGGCTTGGGTAAGATCATAAATTTGCTCGCCGGAATCAGCGTCGAAAACGACCGTGCCGACGGGAACCTTCAACACCATTTCTTCCCCTGAAGCGCCATGGCAGTTCGAGCCTTCGCCATGACCTCCGCGCTGAGAATGGAATTCGCGGTTGTAACGATAGCGCAGAAGCGTGTTGTCATGGGGATTCGCTTCAATGTAAATGTCGCCGCCGTGTCCGCCGTCGCCGCCGGAAGGGCCGCCGCGTGGGACGTACTTCTCTCTGCGGAAGGCGACGCAGCCATTCCCGCCATCGCCGGCTTTTATCGAAATTTTGGCTTCGTCTGCAAACACGGATTACTCGCTATCAAAGAGATCCTGAGAGAGCATACGCCGATGCTGAGTCCATAAACAAAAATACGCGCCCCGGTACCCTGGAACGCGTAGGAAACGTGTGGAGATTAATTGGCAGGCGCTGCGGCGGCTTTCCTCTCGGATTGCCGCGTTTCCGCTTCGTCAACCGTTAGAACGCTGATGTAGCGCCCGTGCCCGCCCTTGTCCTCGAACAAAACGATGCCGTCAATCAGCGCAAAAAGACTGTCGTCTTTCGCCAGCCCGACATTTTTGCCCGGCTTATAGTGCGTGCCGCGCTGCCGGATCAAAATGCTGCCGCCGGTTACCAGCTGACCGCCAAATCTCTTGATTCCGAGCCGCTGTCCGTGCGAGTCGCGTCCATTAGTGGATGACCCGCCGCCTTTTTTGTGTGCCATGAATTTCCCCTACGGAATTTGGATGTCGCTGACCTGAACGGCAGTGTAGTTTTGCCGGTGGCCGCGCAGAATGTTGTATTGCCCGCCCGTCTTGTACTTCAGCGTTTTTAATTTCGGGCCGCGGCCTTGTTCCACGATCTTACCCACTACTTTCACTTTCGAGATCTCGTCGGCGGAGACAAATTTCTTCTCGCCCGTGTGCACGGACAGCACGTCGTCAAACGTGACCTTGCCGCCCAGCTTTCCTTCGAGCGTCTCCACGCGGATCGTCTTGCCCGGCTCCACGCGATATTGCTTTCCCCCACTGCGAATGACGGCGTACATGCTGCCTCCTGAAGCTCGTGATAAACGCCAATTATACGGGCTACCCAGCACCTAGGTCAACGAGCCAAAATCGAGCAGTTGGGCCAGTTTCCAGCTACCCCGATTTATCGGGGTAGGGTCTTGGATGCAAAATTGCAAACACATGCGTCAGTTGGTTTTGCGGGAATTTGAAGTCCAAGCATCTTGCCAACCACTGCCTGCAATTAACTGTGAGGCACTTTCTTAATCATCCCCAAACCCAACTCGGGCAATTTCGCTGAATCGGTAGGTTTCGAGCTGGTTGTCCAAATCGCGCCGGGTGCGATTTCCGGAAGTGTCACATGGGTCTTGTCCACCTGCGCGTTTAACATCCGATGGCGATTCGCTCCAAGCAAGTGTAGCCCAAGGAAGGCACAATTTTTTTCTTGCAGTGAATCCCCGAGACACAGCGGGTAAGATTGCGCAATGTCGACGAAATCTGCGATTTTTCTCTCCGTTACCCCGATGATTCCCACCGGCGGAAGCCTGGCTGACGCGCTCAAGTTTTACAAGGAAGAGTTGGGATTTTCCGTCTTATGGCAATCGGATACCGGGGCGGGTGTTAGCCGGGATTCGGTTTCTTTCAATCTGGTGGAGAACAACAATCGGGAATGGATAGAAAATTCCAGCTATAGCATCGGCGTTTCTGATCTTGACGCTCTCTACCAAGAGTTCCGCGGCAGTACCGCCCGGCTGGGTCCGCTCGAAGTGAAGTCGTGGGGGCGGCGTGAGTTTCACATGATCGTCCCATCCGGAGTTTGCTTCCAGTTCTATGCCCGCAGCTAATAGGACATGGAAGTCTCAGGGCTCATAATTAGGCGTAGGCTTGGCGGCAGGATTCGTGTTCGCGGCAGGATGGCGGACAATTCGTGCGGTCGATCAGGATGTAATTGTGGCAAGCCGCGCAGATTACGCCGTACATGGTTTCGTTGAATTGGTCGTGCCCTAGCTTGGCGGTATGTTCGTTGCGCGTTTGCACGCGGCTCATTGCCATGGTGCGTCTCCTTCCTCCTATTCTATCTAAAGTTCCGCGATGAAATAAGCATTCACATTATCTCCGCTGCTGACTCTGTGATAGTTTTCCAGGACGCTAATAAATCGCATTCGAGTAGCTGAGGGTCAGGGGGTTTCATGAACACGGCAGGCCCATCCCGTTGGATGAAGCGGATCTTGCTTGCGGTTATGGTTCTACTCATCGCGGAAGACCTTCCCGGAAAACAAACAGCGATCGCCCAGAGTGAAGAATCTGGCGCAACCGCGAAGAAATACCCCTGGAAACCGGAGGACGTAGTCTTTCAGGAAATTGCGTCGGAGTTCCGCATTTCCTCGGACGGGAAATGGGCCGTTTGGATAAAAAGCACCGGCGACAAGGAAAAAGACGAGCGCGTCACCAACCTGTATCTCTCGAGCTTGACCGAAAAAAAAGAAATTCAGCTCACACGCGGCGCGAACTCCGTTTCGCGACCCCGATGGTCGCCTTCGGGTGAGACCATCGCATTTATAAGTAATCGTCCGCTGCCGAAACCCAAGCCGGAAATTGCGGCCATGCAGATTTGGCTCCTCAGCGTTTCCGGCGGCGAGCCCTGGCCGGCCACGGATTTTGAACGTCCCGTGCAGCAATACGAGTGGTTGAGTGACGACACCATACTGTTCAGCGCCGAAGAACAGCCTTCCCTTTTCGAACACGAAACCAAAGCGCGCAAAGACGACTCTGAGGTGGTGGACGACGCCGCCCACCAGGCGCCGGTGAGGCTCTTCAAGCTCTCATTGAAAGACAGGAAGGTCACGCGCCTGACCGACAATGACGACTGGATTCTGGATTTCCAAGTGTCGCGCGACAAAACGAAGGCCGTCGCCGAGGCCCGCCGCGAATTGAGCTTCGCCTGGGATCAGAAAATCTCTCCCGCAACTTATGTTGTCGATCTAGCCAGCGGCAAACGGACCCAAATCTTCGCCGAGACCCGAATTCAGCCGGACGATTTCGAGTGGAATCCCGACAGCTCAGGTTTTTACGTAGTGACGCCCTATTCCACCGACAAACAATTTCTAACCGCCACGGTCAAGAAGGTTTATTTCTACGATCTCAGCTCCTCTACCACCACGGAAGTGAACCTCGACTGGGACCGTTCTCTGGACGGTTCGCTGCACGCCACCAAGGACGGCTTTATCGCCTTGCTCGCCGATGGGGTTTACAGCAAGCCGGTACGCTACACCCGCCACGGCGCAACCTGGTCCCGCAAATCGATCAGCGGAGAAACCAGAAATTATTTCAACGTGGAACTTGGCGACGACGGACGCACGCTCCTTTACGAATATTCCACCGCCAGCACGCCCGCACAGTGGTATCGCGCGCGGCTCGACGGAACAAAGATCTCTTCGCCTGTCCAATTTACGGACCTGAATCCACAATTCAAAAATAGAACCATCGCGAAAACGGAAATCGTGCACTGGAAGGGCGCAAATGACGACGAAGTCGAGGGCATCCTCTACTATCCCGACGACTATCGGCGCGGACAATCGTACCCCCTGATCGTCGCCACTCACGGCGGCCCCAACCTCGCCGATCGCGACAATTGGCGCGAGCGCATGGCCTACGCGCCGAATCTCTTGACCGAGCGGGGCGCTTTCGTACTGAAGACGAATTACCATGGCAGCGCGGACTACGGCTTGAAATGGGCGGAATCGATTTGTTGCGGAAAATATTATGACCTGGAAGTTCCGGACATTGAGCGCGGAGTTGACTATTTGATCGGAAGAGGCTTGGTCGATCCGGAAAAACTCGGCGCGATGGGCTGGTCCAACGGTTCGATCTTGTCCATCCAGCTTACCGTGACAAATCCCGACCGCTATAAAGCTGCAGTCGTGGGCGCGGGCGACGTAGAATGGATCAGCGACTGGGCTAACGTAGACTTTGGCGAATCATTCGACCATTATTATTTCGGAAAAACGCCTCTCGAAGACCCCGAGCTGTACATCCAAAAATCTCCGTTGTTCAAAATGGACCGGGTGAAGACTCCCACGCTGATTTTCTTCGGAACCAACGACCGCCAGGTTCCCACCGAACAAGGGTGGACGCACTATCGCGCCCTCTATTCCATCGGAAAGGCCCCCGTGAAACTTGTGCTTTTCCCCGGCGAAGCGCATGGTCCGCGCAAGCTCACCCATCAGCTCCGCAAATTGAACGACGAGAATGCCTGGTTCGACGAATACCTTTTCAAAATCAATCCGTCGGAGAATGAAGCTTTGAAGAAAGGTTCGCCCCTGGACGTCGCCTTGCGGCGCCGCTCGGTCGAGAAAGTCAACGGTTTGTACGGCCTGCTCTTTCATCCGCCTTCGATCCCGGAAAATCCGGCGCCGGATGTGTTGCTTCCCGACACTGTGAAACGCGGCGCCATCGAAATCGGCCGCTTTGAAATCACGCGCGCTCAGTTTGCCGCCTTCGACAAGGCTTATAAGTTCGAAGCCGGCACGGGAAATTATCCCGCGAACGGGATCACGTTCGAGCAGGCCAAAGCATATTGCAAATGGCTGAGCGAATTGACCGCAGAACCGTATCGCCTGCCGAACGAAAGCGAAGCGAGCACTCTCTATAAAGAGCATTCGGGAGAAAACACGCTCGACTACTGGGCGGGATACTCGTTGAATCCCGAAGACGCGCAGAAGCTGGAAGAAAAAGTCAAAGAATTGCCAGCAGAAGCCCCGCTTCTTCGCGAAGTAGGCAGTTTCGCAGGCGAGGGCGAGGAAGGCGAAGAGCTTGTTTTCGATCTGGGCGGCAACGTCGCAGAATGGGCGATCACTTCGGATGGCTCGGGAAAAACCCTCGGTGGCAGCGCCGACCGGCCCGCGGATCCTAAAGCACGTTATGGCCCAGCGGACCCGGCTTACACCGGCTTCCGCGTCGTGCATATTCCGCCGAAATCAAATTGATCGCGAAACCACCGACGTCGTTTCGTCGCGAACGCGCGATTGATGGAGCTCACCTACTCGATTTCTAATGGATGCGGAACCTGCTCGGCAGGTCCTCGCTCGCTCCATTCTTGGCGCAGCCGGTCTCGCTCATCTTCGGTTAGATGAAACCATGATTCGGCTACGTCGCGAACGCGCTCCAGCGCAGCCTGAATTTCATTTTGTTTTTGATGAATCGTGTCGCTGTCCGCATCCATTGGCACCCGAATCGGCGGCGCCACGAACATCACCGCGCGCGAGAACGGGTAGGGGAGCTGGAACAAATCCCAGGACTTTTTGAACGTGTGCGCTCGTTGCAGCGCAATATAGAAAGAGGAAACCGGCTTCCCCGTGCGCCGGGCGAGAATCACCGCTCCGGGTTTCGCCACGTAACGCGGCCCGCGCGGGCCGTCAATCGTGAGCGCAACGTTGCGGCCTTCCTCCAAACAGCTGGCCATGATGGTCAACCCTTCGATTGCGCCCCGCGACGAACTTCCCTGCGCCGTCCCGAATCCGAGCCTCTCGATCACGCGTCGCGTCCACTGCCCGTCGAAATTCACCGTGTTTAGCACCACGATTCCCCGCTTCCGCCAGATCCAGATTGCGGAAAAAATGCAGCGGTGCCAAAACGCGCCGATCGCAGGTTCACCGCCATCTCGAATCTGCACCGCGTTGTGTACCCCGACCACTTCTGTACGCAGCGTGGGCCCGATGAGCCGCACGACCGCATAGACCAGCCATGCAATGACCGGAATCTGCATCTGTCGCCAGCGGGAAAGCTCCGGTGGACGTGCATGGAATTGCTGATGACTACTTTGGTTGCTCAGGGGGACCGCCGATTTCGCATCGTTTGCCACTGCGGTATAGTATAGAACTTCAAGCAATTTCAGATGTACTCCAGCACAAAATTCGCGCACATGCAGAACGCCTTTTTCACCGTCGCTCGCGCGCAAATCTTGTATCCGCGCTTTCTTTCTCTCATCGCACCCGCTCTTTTCATCTTTGTTTTCTCCGCCGCGTCTGCCTTGCGAGCACAACAGGGCGGCGCTGCAATCGGGCGCGTGGAAGGCAACGACATTTCGGTGGAAGGCGGAACCGGAGCAGCCACTCTCGGAAATAGCGGCGTGCCGAACGGTGGCGGGCAGTTCAGCAGCCTTCTGGTCTCAAGCGGCAGCGTGGTCACCGTGCATGTGGGAGAGGCGCGCATGGCGCTTGCGGCCGGCGGGCAAGTGGATATTTGCGGTCCCGCAAAATTTACCGTTCTTGAATCGGGTGGCGCGATTACTCTGGCGCTGAATTTCGGGCGCATGCACGTGCAGATTCCCGCGTCGACATCTCTGCGGATTTACACCCCGACCATTATCGCCACGCCGCTGGATATCGGCGGCGCTGTTCGCGACATTAACGTTGGGCTCGATTTGAACGACTCGTTGTGCGTGGTGTCCACCGGCGGCGCAATCCGGCTGGAGCAGCAGTTCAGCGGAGAGGGCTTGATCGTACCGCAAGCCGGAGAATTTTTTCTAGAAGGCGGCAACCTTGTCCCGGTTGTAGGTGCGCCGGGAAGCTGCGAGTGCGTGGCGGAGCTGGCGCGAGCAACTCCGCCGTCTCCGATAGGGGGTACGACCCGATTCGAACCCGCGCGGCCGGAGATCGCGCAAAACATACCGCTCGCCCCGGTCGCTCCCCCGGTCCTGTCACAGGCGCAGCCGGAAGTGGCGCCGTTGAATGTTGCCGTCGCGGAACCTTCTCGGCCGAGATACAGAGTAGAAATCGGCGAGCTCGCGCGCGCGAATGAAATGCATCCGGTGGCTCCAGCGCCAAACTTTGCCCCCCCATCGGCTCCTCCGGAAGTGACCGTCCAGTACGCCTTGATCGTGCAGCCGCTGTTCGTAACTGTGGTGCCGTCTCCGCTGCGGCCCGCCGAGCCTTCAGCGGACACGGCAATGCTGGTTCGCGTGGCGCGCGTGGAACCGGAGTGGGAATTCAGCGGCCAGGTGGCGGCGCCGGAGTTCGCAGCGGACATGCGGCGAGCGCTCGGGCAAACGCCAGTCGGTCCGCAGTCACAACCGGTGCAGGCGAACCAACCAGCCAAGAAGAAGCGCGGATTCTGGGGCTCGCTAAAGAGCCTTTTTGGCGGCGGCGACGAAACCCGCAAATAATCTTCCAGCCCGACGGAAGCGAACAGCAGATCCTCGGAACCCCGTCTCGGGATGACAATCCAATAAAATTGGCGCCTCGGTGAGTTTTATTTTGTCTCGTACCCCAACACGGGCTACATGCCTTCGTAGTTGGGGCCGCCGCCGCCTTCGGGCGGAACCCAGTTGATGATTTGATAGGGGTCGGCGATGTCGCAGGTTTTGCAGTGGACGCAGTTTGCGGCGCTGATTTTCAGTTTGGGCTCGCCCTTGTCCAGCACCATCTCGTAAACCGCGGCGGGACAAAAGTATTGGCAGGGGTTGCCGTATTCGCGGACGCAGCGGTCGCCGCAAATACTGGGCTCGAGAACAATCAGGTGGCAGGGCTGATCTTCTTCGTGGCGCGTTCCGGAATGATAGACGTCTGTCAGGCGGTCAAAGGTGAGTTTGCCGTCGCCTTTGAAGCGTGTGGACTGATCGACCAGAGTGCGCTCGCGATTTAACTTTTCGTATTCCTTGTAGCCCGGTTCGGTGCGCAGGGGATCGGTGAGGCCACGGCCTCCGGTGATGAATTGAATTCCGGACTTTGCCAGGCCGGTCCATAGGCCGCCGTGAAATGCCTGGTGGAAATTGCGGACTTCCCACAATTCTTCTTTGACCCAACTGTTGTCGAGCTTTATCTGGTACGCGGATAAGGCCTTCTCGGAAGTGTCGCCGGAGCAGAGCGCGTCGTAGACGGTTTCCGCAGCGAGCATGCCGCTTTTTATTGCTGTGTGAATTCCCTTCAGGCGCTGCGAATTCAAGAGGCTCGCGGAATCGCCGATGATGAGTCCTCCATCCATGTAAGAGCGCGGCATGGAATACCATCCGCCGTAGGGAACTGTTTTCGCGCCATAGCGAACCAGCTTGCCGTCCTCCAGAATTCTCTTAATGTGCGGATGCGTTTTATATTCTTGGAATGCTGCGTGCGGATCGAAAAGCGGGTCGCGGTATTCCAAACTGATGACCATGCCGAGAGAGACGCGATTGTCGCGCATGCCGTAAATCCAACCGCCGCCGTACATGTCGGAGTGAAGTGGCCAGCCCAGCGTGTGCGCCACAAATCCTGTTTCGATGCGGCCGGGCTGTACGTCCCACAATTCTTTTATGCCGATGCCGTAAACTTGCGGGTTCAAGCCATCGAGTTTTAGGTTGTTAACGAGTTCCTTAGTGAGCGAGCCGCGCGGGCCTTCGGCGAGCACGGTAACTTTCGCGCGAAGTTCGTAGCCGGGCGTGTAGTTGTCTTTGGGCTTGCCGTTTTTGTCGACGCCCTTGTCTTCGGTCAGCACGCCGGCGATGCCGCTCTTGCCGCCTTCCTTTTCGTAAAGAAGATTTCTGCCGGCAAATTGAGTGAAGAGATTGACGCCTTTTTTCTCCACCAGGCCGCCGAGCCATTTCACAATTCTGTTTAGCGACACGACGTAATTTCCGTGATTCTTAAAAGGCGGCGGAGTGATGGGGAGTTTCCAGGAGCTTTTCTCGGAGAAGTAGTAAACGGCGTCGCCGGTTACAGGCGTGTCGAGCGGGGCGGTTTTTTCGAAGTCGGGGACGAGCTCGCGGAGGGCGCGAGCGTCCATGATCGCGCCGGAAAGCTGGTGCGCTCCAACTTCGCGCGCTTTTTCCAGCACGTAAATGTTTTCGGCGGAGAGCGCTGGGGATTTGTTCGCCTGGGTGTGTTGTTCGATTAAATTCGCCAGCCGGAGGGCGCATGCCAGTCCGGCCGGTCCCGCGCCGATGATCAGGACGTCTGCTCCGAGTTGTTCGCGCTCGGGAGACATGGGCGCTAGGCTATTCCTCGGCTTTTCGCGCTGATAGTTGGTGCGAAAAAGAGGCGGAAAATCGGCTGTATTTTTGCAGTTTTTTGAAATTCTCTAAATGCAGTGCTGGCCCCGGTTAGACAGGGTTTAATTTCTGGGAGAAGCTCAGTAGGGCGAGAAGACCCTGCAAGGTAGGGCGTCGCAACGCCTTGTTGAAGAGCCCGATGCTGTTCCAATTGAATCACGCGGAACGGTAGCATTTTGTTTTACGGATTTCAAGCAGTCGTGCTGGATAATCCAAAGAGAACGACCATTCCTTTCAGACCGAGCTTTGAGGGTGGGGTTTGTGCTGTGCGCCCCGGCGAAACCCGATAGGTTCAGGAACAAGAATCGTCACAAGTATCCCGGGTATAGGTCGTCATCTTATTTTTCAGTGTCCGTGTGCCAGCCGGGGTTAGTCCAGTGGCCGTTGCGCAGGACGAAGACCTCGGTGACGCGGCCGGAGGTTACGGCGCGTTTGCCGTCCAGCTCGGTTTCGTACGAGTACTGGCTGTAGGTGACGGCGACGTCACCGAAGCGCTGGACTTCGGTGCGCGGGAACTCCAAGTGGACTAGCTTTCCGCCGGCTGCTTGAAACTTGGCGGCGGATTCAAGAATGTCTGCCTGGTTCTTCCACTTTTGCTCGCCGGAACTGATGACAATCGTGTCAGGCGGGACCAAGGCTTCGAGAGCTTTTGTGTCGTTGGCGAACCAGGAGCGCCAAACGGATTCGCGCGCTTTGAGGAGTTCCGCTCGGTCGTCGTCCCGACGAGCCGTCGAAACCGACGACACGAGGAGTACTGCCAGTAGAGCAGCGACTGCTGCGCTATTCCGGATTACGCGACGCATGTTTCCTCCCAGACAGCGAAAGACAAGCTCAAACCCAATACAATTCAGGACGCTACGAGACCGCGATGCCGCCAACGCTTAGCACCGCGAAACAGCGCACGAGAAAACGTCGGTCGGCCGTTTTCATGATTCACACTTCTGACAGACGAGCGGCGACGACTGCGAAGTTTTGACGTCATGCCGAGGGCTGATCTGAGCGCAGCGCATGAGCGACGCACCCGCCACGCAGACTGCGCTGCCGATGATCGATAGCGTGGCGACATATTCGCCACGGATCAAAACTCCGAGCACAAGGGCGACCGGAGGAATCAAGAACGCTGCCGACGACGCGCGTGTGGCCCCGACTCTGCCGGCAGCAGTCGCCACCAACACAAATGCGATTCCGGTGCCGAATACTCCCAGCATCAGGAGCGAAAAGAAAGGCGCAGGCGTCCAACGGGCAGCGAGCAGGTCCGGCATACCGAGCGGTGCGGCGAACATCACGGCCACGGCTTGTGCGCGGAGGACGACCGGAAGCGCTCCGTATTGCTGCTGCAATGGACGGGCAAGATTCAGCGCGAGTCCATACGAGACCATAGCGGCCAGGATCAGCAAGACACCGACGAAACTGCTATGACCATCGTGTATGGTCGGCCAAGCAATCAGCCCAGCGCCTATCAATCCGATGGCCAAGCCCGCGAGCACACGGCGTTCGGGAATTCGACCCGCCATGACTGTGGCGACGATAGCAGTGAAGAGCGGGACGGCAGCGTTCAACATGCCAGTCAATGCCGAGGATACTCTCTGTTCTGCGAATGGGAACATGCTTAGAGGGAAGGCGAACCACAAAACACCTACCAGAGCGATGGCCGGCCATGCGGATCGCTCAACTTGTTTGCGTGCCGCGGGAAACATTGCCAGGGTGGCGACTCCGACAAACAGACGGATGAAGCTGACGCCACTGGGGGCAATGGCCTTCAATCCCTCAGCGATGAAGAGAAAGGATGCGCCCCAAATGATTCCAGGGGTAGCGATTAGCGGCCAGTCTGCGGATATGACCAAGCGGCCCAAACTCGATTTGGGTCTTAGCTCGTTCATAGGACGAAGCGCTGCGAGCGGCGGAGGAAGGCGTTCATGAATTCACCCGGCTGGGGTACAGCGCCAGCAACAAAGCTCCCGCGGATGCGGAAAAGACCGAATAGTCCAAGGGAGATTTGAGCCCAAAGGAAATGGCCATGGAGATGGCGAACAGGAAAAGCAGGGCTGCGGTGCTGAGGGCAACCCAGCGCGTCCAAAGACCGAGAATCAACAGGATGCCGAGAGAAAGTTCGGCGATGGTTGCCGCCCATGCGAGAAACGGAATGATGAACGCGGGCAGGAAAGAATTAACTTCGGCGGTGTACTTCGTGAAGTTGACGAAGTTTCCCCAGCCGCCGTACTTGCCCCACAGGCCGAAGCGGTCGGCAACGGCAGACAGAAACGCGCTGCCGAGAGCAATCCGAACGTAGAGAATCGCAAGCCGCTCCAGAGTGAGGTTGCGCGCACCTTTCCGGTCGTGAGGCGGAATCGTTTCTGTCGCGGCCAACGGTGCATTGTCCATATTCAATTGCCACCTGCGCCTTTGCTTTCCGGCGCCGGAACTGTGAGCGGCGTATCGCGATCGCAAACAAAATAGGCGAGGAACTTTACAGGGAGCTTGTCGCTCGCGTTGGCGGAGATCTGATGAACGCCGTTGGGAGCTTCGTAGAAACCTTCGCCAGATCGGAAGATGGCTTCGGCTTGGCCTTTCACTTGGGAGCGATACAATCCTTCCATAACGTATACGATCACGGCGCAGGGATGGCTGTGAGGCGGATCGGACTCGCCTGGTGCGTAAGTGACTTCGACCACGGTGGCTTTGAGGTGCCCTCCGTCCAAAGGCGGCAGAGCGTGGGAAAACGGCGCTGGAGCCCCTTCGGCTGTGCCTTGCGATGCTCCGGCGTGTTGTTGAGCGAGGACTCGCGCAAGAGCGGCGGTGGTGCCGCCGATGAGGGCAACGCTGAAAATTCCCAGAGCAAGTTGAACGCGTCTGCCGGCGAAGAACATTGGTTACCTCCTGGCTTCGGCGAATGTAACGTTATAATGGACCTATCGTAAGGTCCATTTATTGTATTCTTGCTGTACCACTTTACATGCCGAAGAAAGCCACATCGTTCGAGTTGATGCTGCCGCCACGAGACGCGAGAACGCCGGTGTACCGTTGGCTATATGCGGCCGTGCGCGGCGAAATCCTGGAAGGCCAACTACGACCGGGGACGCGGCTGCCGGCCACGCGGGATCTCGCTGAACGATACGGACTATCGAGGGGCACGATCGTGGGCGCCTTCGAGCAGCTAAAGTCCGAGGGCTATGTGGAAGGCAGCGTGGGGTCCGGCACCTACGTGAGCAAAGTGTTGCCCGACGAGCTGCTGCAAGTGGCACGCAAGGCCGGAGCCCAACCGGCACCGCAGCGAAAGCAACTAAAGAAGATTTCCGATTATGGCAAACGCGTGGAACTGTTTCCGTCCTACGAAATACGACCTAGCCGCGCGTTCCGGGCAAACGTGCCGGCGCTGGAACTGTTTCCGACAAATCTATGGGCGCAGATCGCCGCCCGCCGCCTGCGGCGTGCTTCCACGACTTTTCTGCTGGGATGCGAACCGCTTGGATATTACCCATTGCGAGAAGCGGTCGCCGATTATTTACGCACGTCGAGAGGGGCGAACTGCAACCCCCAGCAGGTGGCGATCGTCGCAGGGGTACAGGAAGCGCTCGATCTAACCGCGCGGCTGTTACTGAACCCGGGCGATCGGGTGTGCATGGAAAATCCGGGATATCCGGGAGCGGCGATGGCGTTCGAGGCGGTGGGAGCGAAGGTGTCTGCCGTGCGGGTGGATGAAGAAGGCATGGAGCTGCCGAGCGCGGGATTGCCGGACGCGCGTTTGGTTTACATTACGCCGGGACATGAGTTTCCACTGGGAATGACGATGAGTTTGGCGCGAAGGTTTGCATTGTTGGAGTGGGCCCGGAAGTCCGGCGCGTTGATATTTGAAGATGATTACGACAGCGAATATCGCTACTCGGGATCTCCGATTCCAGCATTGCAGGGATTCGATCGCAACGGCCTGGTGATTTTTGCCGGTAGCTTCAGCAAAGTGCTGTTTCCATCCCTTCGTCTTGGATATCTGGTGATTCCGCCTGACCTGATGAATCTTTTCGCGGCAACGATATCGCTGACAACTCGGCACGCGCCGCAAGTCGAACAAGCGGTGCTGTGTGACTTCATCACCGAAGGACATTTCGGACGCCACTTGAGGCGCATGCGGGAAGTTTACGCGGAGCGATTGTCGGTGCTGCTGGATGAAGCTCGTGGAAGATTAGGTGGCTCGCTGGAGATTTCCGGAATTGAGGCGGGCTTGCAGACCGTAGGTTGGCTGCGCGAAGGAATTGATGGAGAATCAGCCACCAGAGCTGCAGCAGCTCGCGACGTAGAAGTATTTCCGTTAAGCCGATACACGCGAGGCAGGATTGCGCGAGAGGGATTGCAGCTGGGTTTTGCGGCGGTGGACGCGCGGGAAATTCGGCGCGGCGTTCAAGATCTCGCGATCGCCCTAGAGGAAGAGTTAAGACGCAAATCCTAAATATTTCTAAGTGGGACGTCGCAGCGCTATTGAGATGCGGAGAAGGTGTCGCAGGCGGTGGGGCTGCCCGCAGTAAAACCTTGCTGGAACCAGTAGGTGCGCTGGGCTGACGTGCCGTGGGTGAATTTGTCGGGCATCACACGACCGGTTTCCATTTTTTGCAAATGGTCGTCGCCGACCGCAGCTGCGGCGTTCATGGCGGAAGCGACATCGCCGGTTTCGAGTAGATCGCGCCGCTGAGTGGAGTTGGCCCACACTCCGGCGTAGCAGTCGGCTTGGAGTTCGACGCGCACGGAAATGGCGTTTCGCATTTTTGGATTGCTCCCCACTTCTTCGCGGACTTTCTGCTCGGTTCCCACGATTTTCTGCACGTGATGCCCGATTTCGTGAGCGATCACGTAGGCCTGCGCGAACTCGCCGGAGGCGCCAAGCTGATTTTTGAGTTCATTGAAGAAGCTGAGGTCAAGGTAAACCTTTTCGTCACCGGGACAATAAAAAGGGCCGGTGGCGGTCTGCGCCAGGCCGCAGGCGGAATCGATGCCGCCGCGATAGAGGACGAGTTTTGCGTGACGATAATTGGGGATGATTTTGGTCCAGGTGTTTTGCACGTCGTCGAGAACGAAGGAGACGAATTGGACTTCGCGCTGTTCCGCGGCGCCTTGCTGGGGAGTGGCGGGCGCGCTCTGGGTGGATTCCGTAGTGGAGGAGCCACCCAGAAAGGGCGTGAGCAGGTCGCGTTTAAAAATAAAACTTAAGACCAGAAGGATCAGGATGCCGCCGATGCCGATGTGAATGCCGCCGGGGAATCCTCCGCCGCCGCCGCCGCTGCTGCTAGAGCGGTCGTCTTCTACGTCGTCGCTGACTCCGCCGGGTGTCCAACGCATAGGAATCTCCTGGTAACGCTTGCTGAGTAAAACCACTCTACTATAGGAGAAGGCTGAAGCGGGGCAACCCTATTCTGTGCGGAATCGCACAGTATGCTTGGAAACCAGGGTTCATAATGTTCCTTCGTGATTACCGACGAAAATGATCGCAAATATCGAGTATGGTCGTTGATGTAGAGCCCCGAAAACCAGCCAGACCCTGACGTGCGGAAAAAATCCAATCCAAATAAAAGGGAGCCGGGACGCAGACGCCGTTTTCAGTTGGCGATATGGCTTGCGGCAACGTTCGTCGCGATTGGATGTGTGTTTGTGATTGTAGTGGCGATCAAGTCGCCTTTCACGCAAACGCGCGTGGCGCAAGGTTTGGAGGAAACCCTTCGGTCGAGGGTCTCGTTTGGGAAGTTCCGTATGGTTTACTTTCCACACCCCGGATGCGTAGCTGAAAATGTGACGTTCGCGCGATCGGCGGGCGCGGAGGACCGTCCGCCGCTGGTTTCAATTCAGCGGCTTGAGGTGGAAGCTCATTATGCGGATATCGCCTTCAGGCCCGGCTATATTGCGCTGGTGACGCTGAACGGCCTCGCAGTGCACGTGCCGCCACGGGGCGCCGGCAGCGGCCTGACTTCCCAGACAAGTGAGAGCGCTGACGTGCGCGTGGGCAAAATTGTGGCGGATGGCGCGTTGCTGGAGGTGGAGCGCTCGGACGGAGGCGCGCCGCTTAAGTTTGAGATGCACTCCTTGACGGTGCGTTCTTACGGGCATCACGATGCATGGTCGTACGATGTTTCGATGAAAAATGCAGAACCGCCGGGAGAAATAACATCGCAGGGAAAATTCGGGCCGTTGAACCTCGAGGATTTGGGCGCAACTCCAGTTTCAGGTTCGTACAAATTCCAGCAGGCGGACCTGGGCGCGTTCCCGGGGATCGGCGGGACCTTGTCGTCAACGGGCGATTTCGCGGGGCGCTTGGGCCAGGTGGGCGTGCGCGGAGCGATTGATATTCCGGACTTCAATGTGACGACCAGCGATCACGTGGTGCATTTAACCTCGAAATTTTCCGCCGATGTGAATGGGACGAATGGCGATGTCTTCTTGAAGCAGGTGCAAGCGTCATTTTTGGGAACGTCGGTGGCGGGTTCAGGCAGCGTAGCCGGTAAACCGGGGCAAAAGGGAAAAACCAGTTCGCTGGATCTGGAGGTTGATCAAGGCCGGATTCAAGATTTGCTGCAGCTATTTTTGAAGGCAAAGCACGGACCTTTGAACGGCGTCGCTAGTTTCAAGGCGCACGTAGTGATCCCGCCGCAAGGGCGGCCATTCCTGAATGAGGTTACTTTGCGCGGAGACTTTGGAATTGGACAAGCGGCTTTCACCAAGCCGAGTAGACAAGCGCAGATTGACGATCTGAGCTCGCGCGCGAGTGGCGAAAAGAAAGCTAAAGATAAGGAAAAAACGAAAACGACGCCGCAGCCAACGGCCGACGATCCTGAAAATGTGGTTTTGAACTTACAGGGCCACCTGGAAGTCCGGGACGGAATAGCGAAGTTTTCGGAGCTGTCTTTCAGCGTGCCGGGAGCGTCGGCGCGCATGAACGGCACGTATAACTTGGTAAACGAGCAAATTGATTTCCATGGAACGCTGAAAACCGAGGCGGAGTTGTCGCAGGAGACTACCGGCATCAAGTCAGCGCTATTGAAGCCGTTCGATCCGCTGTTCAAAAGGAAGAAAGCGGGGGCGGTGATTCCGGTGAAGATGACCGGAACATATCGGAACCCTGAATTTGGTTTCGATGTCACGGGCGCGGTGAAGACCAAATAAGGACAAGTAAACCTTTTCTTGCTGCATCTTACACTGAATTAACCAAGCTTATAACGGAAGTCGTGTATGGCTTGCCGCTCTCAATAAAAGTAGGCTTGCGAAGCTTTCAGTAATCTGGAGGATTCTATGTTGGCAGCAATCGGCGCAGTGCTTCTCATTCTGTGGCTGTTAGGATTCTTGGCATTTCATGTGACCGTGGGTTTTATCCACATACTTCTGGTGATCGGGATCATCATGATCATCATGCATTTCGTGCGAGGCAGCACTACGGCCTAAAAGGTCGGCCGCTTTGCTTCCGCCCTAGACCTGCGGAAATTCTAACGGCACAAGTGTCAAAGAATTAGCTTTGGCGAAGCCTGCTCACGCGTTTGGGTTTGGCAGGCTTTTCCTTTTCTATTCATAACGCAGAGCGACCATGGGATCCACGCGCATAGCGCGACGCGCGGGAATGTAGCAGGCCAAGATTGCGACGCCGGCAAGCACCAACGCCGCGGTTGCAAAAGTGACCGGATCGGTCGCGCTGACGCCGTAGAGCAGGCGACTCAGCACACGCGTAAGCGCCAGCGCTCCTGACAGACCTATCACGACGCCGGTGAATGTTAATCCGAATCCCTGCCCGATTACGATGCGGAAGACGTCACTCTGCTGGGCTCCTAGAGCGATGCGCACACCGATTTCGTGCGTCCGCTGGGTGACCAAATAGGACATCACTCCATATAACCCTACCGCCGCCAGCAGCAGCGCTATGGCGGCAAAAATGCCGAGCAGAAATGCTTGCAACCGAGGTGTCCTGCAGCCGTCCGCGATACTTCGTCCATGGTGCGAACGCGATGAACGCCAGCGCACTGTCCATCTGGCGGACTTTCGCGCGAATTGCCCCCAGAAGGCTGCGGGGAGGAATGCGCAGTCTTCACCGCAATGGAGTCCCCGGAAGTCGCGGACATCGGCCAAATCTGTGACGCGCGGAAAATAGCGTTCGGGCACCACTCTCTGTCGAATGCCATCTTCTTTCACGTCCGCCCTAGCGGATCACCGGTTGCCGAGCATGCCTGGTTGACCATAAGACGTCGGTGAATTCCTCTTTCATCCCGCTGAACAGGATCCTGATTCGGCCAGAATGTTTATGCCATGGTTTGGTTGATGATCGCGCAAAATGCTCAAACTCTGGCGCGGCGGAGGTTGGCCGTCGGAATCATTTGACTTTCCTTGCCTTATAAAAGGCATCCAGGTTGTAAAGCCAGCTGCGACGACTCCTGGAAGGCGATTCACACGCTCGAGAACTTGATCATAGAACGCCGTTCTTTTCGAAAGCTCCGAATACTTGAGCTCCGGCAAGGGAACGTGGAGTGTGAGCACGCGATCGGTGTCAAAGCCAGGGTTGAGCAGGCGCAGGTTTGCAAAAGTCTGAATCATTAAGCCGGCGCCGCTGAGCAGAATTACTTCTGGCAGTCGTATCGGCTGCCTGTTGCGCGTCCGCCTCGCTAAAGTTCTTTCCTTCTAGGAGCGGGATGCCGAAGACCTGGAAGTATCCCGGGGTAATGGCATGCACTTCCACAAGCTGATTTTGGAGCGCCGGATTCGTATTTTCGGGCACTTTGACGAAACCGCTCGAGCCGCCTTCCAGTGGCAATGCCGTCGTCGCCGCCGTGAAGATCACTCCTGGGCAACTTCTTTCACGACCGTAAAAATGCCATAGGTTGCGATCCTCCATAAGCGGTCGGGGAATTCCTGCCAAAGGGATGCTGGGATGGCCAGACCGGTATTGGCATTGTCTTCTTCGAAAATCCGACAAAAGGAAACACGAGCACCTGAAAAAGATTAGCTGGGGACCTGCTGTGCTTGCCCGAGCAGCTGATCGACAAACTGCCGCTGCGCCGCCGGCGTCTTGTACTTGGCGAGCGGCAAATCGATGCTCATGGTCAGCACATTCTTTGGCTGCACGCCGATATTCTCGTTGCGCAATCGAGCGAAACTGCGCAGCAACAAGCCCGCGCCGACGAGCAAAGCAAGCGATATGGCGATTTCGCCAACAACCAGCACGTCGCGCAGCAGCTTGCGCCTCGCCGACGGACTCACTACTGCGTTCGCGCTCGATTTCAAGTCCTCGCTCAAATTCAATCGTCCCGCCTGCACCGCCGGCGCCAGGCCGAAAAGAACTTGGCCAGGGTTTGATTAATGACGATAACGGGAGGCGAGTCTCGGCCGTCCTCACCGGAAAGAAGCGTCGCACACCAATCGCAAACAGTGCGCAGATACGGAGTTCAGGTGAATCGGATTCGCGCGTTTCCCGGTTCCGCGGAAGGTTGGCCTTCGAAGAACATTTCCGCGGTGTCATATCCGTCGCCAAAGGGAATATATTCGCTCGCACCTGCGGTGGCAACTTGCGGCAAATTTTGAACACGTTCAAGCAAACGATTGTAGAAGCCGGCTACCAGCTGCGGGTCGCTGTACCCGGAATCCGGCAGCGTGAGTTGAGCGGTGAGAACATGTTTGGGCTGAAATCCGAGGTCCACGTTGTAGATATTTTTCAGCCATTTGATCATCAGACCGGCGGGAACCAGCGACATCAACGCGAGAGAAACCTCGAGGACCACCAGAACTTTTCGCATGCGCCGCCCGGGCAGGCTGATGGAAGCCGAACTTCCTGTGTCTTTCAACGTAGTGGTCAGATCGGGTCTCGAGCTTTGCAAGGCAGGCGTCAATCCGAAAGCCAACGCGGAGAACAGCGCAATTCCCACCGAATAGGCGAGGGTTGCGTAGTCCACATAGAGGCGGCCGTAATTCGGAAGGTAGCCGCGGTTTTCAAACGGAATCAGAGCAGTGATCCACTCGCCGCCCCATTTCGCCAGCACAACCCCAATAGCCGCGGAAATAAAGAACAGCCAAAGGGTCTCTGTGAGCAGCTGGCGCACCAAGCGGCAGCGCCCGGCACCAAAGGAAATTCGAACGGCAATTTCGCTCTGCCTGCCCAACGCGCGAACGAGCAAGATTCCGGCAACGTTCGCGCACGCAACCAGCAAAATGCGATGCCCACGAAGAAGATCATGTAAACGCCCTGGGGGCCACATGTTTTCCGATCTCGTGGCGCAGGGTGTTCAAGAAAATCCCGGAGTTCGTATTGCTGGCGGGATAGAGTTTTTCGAGACGCTGAGCGATCGGATCCATCACTTGTTGTGCTTCCGCAAGCGTGACCCCGGGCTTGAGGCGGCCTACCACGTTGAGCCATCCGTTTATGCGGTCGGCCGTTCCTTATCAGGGAGCGCGAGCGGAACCGAAATATTGGCGCGGCCCATTAACGTAAAGTGAAAATCTTCCGGCATGACGCCGACGACAGTGTAGGAATCACCATCCAGGGTGACCAGCTTTCCTAGCTCTTCGCGATCGGCGTTGAAGCGGTCGTGCCAGAGGCCGTAACTCAGAATGGCGAGATGGCTGCGGCCTGCTTCGTCTTCTTCGGGGCGAAACGCGCGGCCGATGGCGGGTTGGGCGCCAAGCGTTTGGAAGAAATTCGCGCTCACGCGGGCGCCCAAAATTCTTTCCGGGCGATCTTTTCCAGTGAGATTGAAATTCGAGGTGGTCCAGGCGGAAAGGCTTTCGAAAACGGAGTTCTGCTGTCGCCAGTCAGTAAAGTCCGGCGCCGAAGCTTGGCCCGTCCAGCCTTTCTTCCTGTCGATTTCCCAGAGAACGGTAAGCTGATCAGCTCGTGGAAACGTAACCGGATTTACTACCCATTGGCGCACCATATTGAAGAGCAACGTGCTGCCGCCGATGCCCAACGACAACGTGAGAATAATCAGTACGGCGACGCTCGGCGTTTTCGCGAGCGTTCGGATGCCGTAGTGTAGGTCTTGCAACAGCGTTCTCATGTGAGCCCTCCGCTAGTTTTGCTGAACGATCGCGACACTGCTATTCGTAGCGCAGGGCGACCATGGGATCCACGCGCATCGCGCGTTGCGCGGGAATGTAGCAGGCGAGGATTGCGACGCCGGCAAGCACCAAGGCCGCGGTTGCAAAAGTGACCGGATCGGTCGCGCTGACGCCGTAGAGCAGGCGACCTAGCACACGCGTAAGCGCCAGCGCTCCTGACAGACCTATCACCACGCCGGTGACTGTCAATCCGAATCCCTGCCCGATTACGATGCGGAAGACGTCACTCTGCTGGGCTCCTAGAGCGATGCGCACACCGATTTCGTGCGTCCGCTGGGTGACCAAATAGGACATCACTCCATATAACCCTACCGCCGCCAGCAGCAGCGCTATGGCGGCAAAAATGCCGAGCAGAAATGCTTGCACCGTGGTGTCCTGCATGCCGTCCGCGACTACTTCGTCCATGGTGCGAACGCGACACAACGCCAGCGCACTGTCCATCTGGCGGACGTCCGCGCGAATTGCCCGCAGAAGGCTGCGGGGAGGAATCGCTGTCTTCACCGTCAATGATCCACGAGTCTTGATCGGCCAATTCTGTAGCGAGCCGGAAAAGTGCCGCTGCCAGAAGCCATAACTGAGAATCACCAGACGATCTTTGCCGGCGTCCTCACCCTTCGCAAACGTGCGCCCGGCGAGCGGCGTGACGCCTAGCGTCTCGAAGAAATTCGCCTGCGTGGCGACGATGGCCACGGCTTCCGCCTCACCAGCCCCGCTCGCGTTAAGACCAAAGGGCTGCGAATAAAAGCTCATGGACTCGAATGTCTGATTCTGCTCGGACCAGTCGAGATAGTCCGCGCCATCCAATGGAAAATCCCCCGGTGCGCTTTCGGTTTGGCGCAAATCGACCAACCGTCCGGGGTCTTTGAATGGCAGCGGCTCAAGCAGCACGGCGTTTATCACCGAGAAAATTGCCGTATTTGCGCCGATGCCGAGGGCGAGCGTCAGGACTGCCACAACAGTGAAGCCGGGATTTCTCGCCAGCATACGAATGGCGTAGCGCAGATCCTGAATAAAGGTTTGCATCGGTCGCCCCAGCACCCATCGTGTGATTCGTGGCGGGCGCAATTCGTACGAAAGGGATTAGCAGGTGATGTTCCACCGGGTCCGCGGAGCAAATGACATGTTTTCAGCGGAGTACAAGCTAACGGTTCGATTTGGATTCCGCCAATTGACCGCTAACGCGAGAGCGCGTCGCGAAACCGGACAGTTGGCTAATGTCCTTTTTCTAATTCCTCGATGAGGGCGGGGACCACTTCGAAGAGATCGCCGACGATGCCGTAGTCGGCTACTTCAAAGATGGGGGCATTTTGATCTTTGTTGATAGCGGCGACGGTGCGCGAGCCCTTCATTCCCACGACGTGCTGAATGGCTCCGCTAATGCCGAGCGCGAGATACAACTTGGGTGCAACGGTTTGTCCTGAGCTGCCGATCTGGCGATCCATGGGCAGCCAGCCTTCGTCGCAAATCGGGCGCGAGGCGCAAATTTCTCCGCCAATGAGCTTCGCGAGCTTTTCAACCATGGGGATATTTTCCGGAGCTTTGATGCCGCGGCCGATCGAAATCAAAATGGGCGCTTGCGTGAGGTCGACGGCTTGCTTGGCTTCGCGGAAAAGCTCGAGAGGTTTGGTGCGGATCTGTTCGGGCTTCAAGTGGACCGAGACAGGCTTCACGGGCGCTTTGCCGCTGGCGTGTTTAGTGGCCAGGTCCGCGCGGAAGGCGCTGGCTTGAAAGGATGCGATCCAGGGAGCGTCGCCTGCGAATACGACATCCGCGTTGGTGCGGCCTTGAAACATCTGGCGGACGAAAATCAGTTTCCCGTTTTCATAGCGATAGTGAATGCAGTCGCCGATCATTCCTTTCCCCAGCGAAGCCGCGAGTTTGGGCGCGAAATCGCGGACTTGGTAGGTATGCGGAAGCAGTACCAAGTCCGGCTTGGCGGATTCGATTACCTGGCGCAGGGCCAGCGAGAATCCGTCCGGCGTGTACTTTTCCAGCAAGTCGTGCTCGATCAGGAGCAGTTCGTCGAGCTGGTACGCGGCCATTTCGTCCGCGAGCGGCGCGACGGCTTTGCCCACGACCACGGCGGTGAGAGAACCTTTTGTCTGCTGCACGATTTGCTGCGCTGCAGCCAGAGTTTCAAAGCTGACTTTGTTCCATTTGCCTTCGCGCTGCTCGGTGATGAGAAGAATTTTCATGGCTAGAGCACCCGCGCTTCGTGCTTTAGTTTTTCGATCAGTTTTGCGGCCACTTCTTTTGGCTGGCCGGTGATGAATTCAGTCTTTTTGGTCTTTTGCGGAATGTAAATACGCTCGATGCGCTGAGTGGGCGCGTCAGCAACCCCGAGCGATGCCCGATGAATGGTGGCGATTTCTTTTTTCTTGGCGGCCATGATGCCTTTTAGCGTGGCGTAACGCGGCTTGTTGATGCCGGACTGAATCGAGAGCACCGCGGGAAGTGGCAATTCGACCCACTGGAACCAGCCGGCTTCGAGCTCGCGCTTGAGCTTCATGTGGCCTTCCACGATATCGATTTGCATGATGATCGTGGCGTGGGGCAGGCCGAGCAGCTCGGCGAGCAGCACGCCGGTTTGGCCGAAGCCTTGGTCGTCGCTTTGCAAGCCGGTCAGCAGCAGATCGAATTTCTCGTCTTTAATTGCGGCGGCGATGGAGCGCGCGGAGGAGAGCGGATCGAGTTTGAAGAATTGATCGTCGGCGATGTGGATTCCGCGGTCGGCGCCTTTGGCCAAAGCCTCTTTGATGGTTTGCTTCGCGCGGTCAGGACCCATGGAGATGGCCACCACTTCTCCGCCGTGCTTTTCTTTCAGGCGCAGCGATTCTTCGAGCGCGAAGCTGTCGGGCTCGTTGGTTTCAAAGCCAATGTCCGATTCGCGGATCCAGGCGCCGCCCTCGACGATGGCGAGCGGCGCATCCTTGGCCGGAACTTGTTTGACGCAGACTCCGATTTTCAAAATGCCTCCTGCGAAAACCCTTCAAAGGTGGCTACATTACTGCAGGTACATTGCGGCTACTTCCCATCCCAGAGTTTGAAAATTAGGGACGCGTTTGTTCCGCCGAAACCGAAAGAATTTGAGAGCGCGTAATGGACTTCGGTCTTTCGCGAGTGATTCGGGATGTAGTCGAGATCGCACGCTGGATCGGGATTCTCGTAATTTGCGGTGGGCGGAAGTATCTGGTCGCGCAACGCAAGAACGCTGATGCCCGCTTCTAAGCCGCCCGCGCCGCCCAACAAATGCCCGGTCATTGATTTCGTAGAACTGATGGGAACTTTCTTCGCGCGCTCGCCGAAAACGCGCTTCAGCGCAGCCGTTTCAATGGCGTCACCGATGGGAGTGGAGGTGCCGTGTGCGTTAACGTAACTCACGTCGCTGGGAGTAATTTTCGCATCCTTGATCGCTGCCATGGCCACGCGGTAGCCGCCGTCGCCACCTTCAGCCGGCTGTGTGATGTGATAGGCGTCACCGGACATGCCGTAGCCCACAATTTCGGCAACGATTTTCGCCCCACGTCGCCGCGCATATTCGAGCGACTCAAGGATCAGCACTCCGGCGCCTTCGCCCACTACGAAGCCATCGCGCTGGGCGTCGAAAGGGCGGCTGGCTCGTTCCGGTTCTTCGTTGTGGGTGGAAAGAGCGCGCATGGCCGCAAATCCTCCAACGCCCATGGGAGTGATCGCCGCTTCGGTGCCGCCTGCGATCATGACGTCCGCATCGGAACGCTGAATGATTTTAAACGCGTCGCCTATAGCATGGGCGGAAGCAGAACAAGCAGTCGCGGTCGCGGAGTTTGGCCCCTTCGCTCCGTAGCGGATGGAGACAAAACCCGACGCGAGGTTGACGATGGAGGCGGGAATGAAGAAAGGAGAAATCTTGCCGGGGCCACCTGCCAGATATTTGGAATGTTCGCGCTCAATGACGTCGAATCCGCCGATGCCAGAGCCGATGTAAACGCCCGTTGAATCTGCAATGTCAGGCGTAACTTCGAGCGCGGCCATCTGCATGGCGAAATCGGCGGCCGCCATCGCCAGTTGAATGAACCGTCCGGTTTTCTTCAGTTCTTTCTTCTCGATCCAGTTCAGCGGATCAAAATTGCGGACTTCTCCGGCGATGCGGCAATCAAATCCGGCGGGATCAAAATGGGTGATGGGGCCGATGCCGCTTTTGCCTGCGAGAAGATTGCGCCAGACCTCGTCGGTCCCGATGCCACAGCCGCAGACCAGCCCAACGCCTGTAACGACAACTCGGCGATTCAAAAGGAACTTCTCCTATACTGATTGTACAGATTGGGACGGCCAGTGGGCTACTTGCTTCCTTTGGAGTGCTTCTCGATGTAATCGACCGCGTCTTTGACCGTGGCAATCTTCTCGGCATCTTCGTCCGGAATTTCGATGCCGAAATTTTCCTCGAAAGCCATGACCAGCTCGACCGTGTCGAGCGAGTCGGCGCCCAGGTCGTCCACAAAGGAAGCAGTCGGCGTAACTTCACCTTCGTCCACACCGAGCTGCTCGACAATGATTGTCTTCACGCGTTCTTCGACGCTGGCCATTCTGATTGTTCCTCCGGTATCGGCGATCTCGCTTCCCCTGGGCCGTACTACGGTAGGGTAGCGCCCCAAGACAGCCTGCCCATTCTATGCAAGCTGCAATGCAGGGTCAACCTTAGGCGCTCAATTTTGCAACAATTCCCGCATGTTCCCCGGAACTCTTTCGCTTTGTCCAGGGAATCTTGCTAGCCCATGTGCAGACCACCGTTGACGTCCAGGACCTGGCCGGTGATGTAGCCGGCTTCGTCGCTCGCGAGGAAGACGATGGCGGTAGCGACGTCGCGGTCGGCCCCAAAGCGCCCGAGCGGGATCATCGCCTTCATTTTGTCTTTAAGTTCCTCTGATAGCGGATCGGTCATGGGCGTGGCGATGAAGCCGGGAGCGATTGCGTTCACGGTGATGTTGCGCGAAGCGACTTCGATGGCAATCGCGCGTGTGAGGCCGATCAAACCGGCTTTCGATGCCACGTAATTCGCTTGGCCTGCATTGCCCGTTTCCGCCACCACCGACGAGATGTTGATGATGCGGCCCGCGCGCTGCTTGAGCATGGCACCGAGCGCTTGCTGAGTACATAGATACGCACCGGTGAGGTTGGTGCGCAGCACGGCGTCCCAATCTTCGAGTTTCATACGTAGGACGAGCGTGTCGCGAGTGATGGCCGCGTTGTTGACCAGAATGTCGATCTTGCCGAATTTGGCGAGCAATTGTTGGAAGCCGGTTTTTACTTGCGCGGCATCGGCCACGTCCATTGGTACAGCGAGCGCTTCGCCGCCTGCCGCTGCAATTTCTGCCGCAAGCGACGCAAGTTTCTCGGTGCTGCGCGCTGCGATTGCTACTTTCGCGCCTGCTTCTGCGAGCGCCAGCGCAGTGGCGCGGCCAATGCCTTGAGACGCGCCGGTAACCAAAACAACTTTATCATTGAGCGAGAACATAGGATGTGACCCTATCGCATATCAAACATAGTGCGCAACTGCTCGTTCAGCTTGGCAATGATGAGCAACTCTTTAGCAGCATTGTGATTCAGAGTCGGTTAACGGTGCTCCTAGAATGCATATGCTGAACGCCAGTTTCCAATTTTTCACGCATGCGCATTTTGCTGTGGCACTTGCAGCCTTCCCAATCCCGGCGGATGTGTTCTGGCCGTATTTCACAGGCGTCGTCCTTCTGTTAATCGGGCTAATGAAGATTATCAAGGACGAGCTGCCACAAAAGCGCGGGATCGAAAAAATCTTGCCGTTCGGGCGGTTGTTCTTTGCCATGCCGATGGGAGTGTTCGGAACGGAACATCTGGTTGACGCGTCGGACATTGCGCAGCTAGTTCCATCCTGGATGCCGGCGCACCTGTTTTGGACGTATCTGGTGGGCGTTGCGCTGATAGCTGCGGCGCTGAGCATTATCTTGAAGAAATACGCGCAGTTGGCGGCCACACTTTTGGGGAGCATGCTTCTCTTGTTCGTGGTGTCGATTCACATTCCCAACATCGTGGCGGAACACGGCGCTCGTTTGTTTTGGGCCATTGGCCTGAGAGATACCGCTTTCAGCGGCGGCGCCTTTGCGTTGACAGGAAGCTTATCGAAGAGGGCGCCTTCGGACGACTCACCAAGGCTCGTAACTCTGGGGCGCTTTTTCGTGGGGATACCGGCAGTTATCTTCGGCCTGGAGCACTTTCTACATCCTACGTTCGTGCCCGGGGTTCCTCTGAACAGAGTTACGCCGACGTGGATTCCGGGCCGTCTTTTCTGGGCATATCTCGCGGGTGCGGTTCTGATCGTTTGCGGCGCAGGTATTGTCGCGAAAAAAAAGGCGCGCCTGGCAGCAACCTATCTGGGGACCATGATTCTGCTTCTAGTGCTGTTTATTTACCTGCCAATCCTGCTGGCCGAGCCGTCCAGCATAGCCAACGGGCTGAACTATTTCGTTGATACCTTGGCATTTAGCGGAGCTGCTTTGGCCCTGGCCGACGCTATCAGCGAACGAACGAGCCACGAGCCTAGCTCCTGATAATCGTCCCGGTCGCCAAGGCGACACTGTCAAACACCGGAACAAAGACAAAAGTCCAGATTAACGAGGAGACGCCGAAGCTTCTTTTTCCCTTCCAGAGGGAGATGCAGATCATCAAGGGAAACGCTACCTGCAAACCAGAGAAATATCAAAGCTGATGGGAAGGCAGTCAGCAATCTGGCTTACCATGCCAGTCCGGTGACCACGGCAATCGTCATGTATTTACATGGAGGCCGGGAAGGCTCCTGATCGGTTGAGCTGATCACCGTACTTCTACCCTGGAACGATCGAACGCTACGCAACCTGCCAACCCATCCTCACATCCGCGGCCACTGGTCTTAGCTTTCTGGGGATTCTGCGCGCAATAGGGCGATTTTGTCGATGGTGGCTTGCAAGCTGGCGGCGTCTTCCACGTTCAAGCAGCGGACGGAGCGGTCAATCTGTCGCAGCAGACCGCAAAGAACTTTTCCGGGGCCCACCTCTACGAAAATCGTTGCGCCGCTTTCGATCATCTCGTGGACTGAATCCAGCCAGCGCACCGGAGCAGTAACTTGGCGGATCAGCGCTTCGCGCTCTTCGTCACCGCTAGTAACGGCTTCGGCATCCACATTCGTGATCAAAGGGATTCTCAGCGGGCCGAAACTTGCGACGCGGAGATCGTGTTCCAGGCGCTTCTGTGCCGGAGCCATCAGCGCGCAATGGAAGGGCGCGGAAACGGGCAGAATCACAGCCCGCTTCGCGCCGTTCTGCGACGCGATCTCGACGGCGCGCTTCACTGCCGCAGCGTTTCCGGAGATTACGGTTTGTTCCGGTGAATTTAAATTCGCAGGGGAGACGATTTCGTTGTCGGCCGCTTTCCTGCAGATTTCCAACACCTCCGCGGGGGCCAGACCCAGAATCGCAGCCATGGCGCCTTCGCCCAGCGGTACAGCTTCCTGCATGTAGCGTCCGCGGGCGCGCACGAGTTTTACAGCCGAAGAGAACTCCAAACCGCCCGCTGCAACCAGCGCGGAATATTCTCCCAAGCTGTGACCTGCGACAAAATCCGGCTGGATGCCTCGCTTTTCAAGTGCGCGATAAGCCGCGACGGAAACCGTGAGCATGGCAGGCTGAGTATTTTCCGTTTGCTTGAGCTCTTCCAGCGAGGCGGTGTAACACATGTCGGACATGGAGAATCCGAGAGCGGCATTCGCTTGGTCGAATACCTGCTGCGATTCGGGGAAATTTTCCGCAAGGTCGCGGCCCATGCCGCAATATTGCGAACCCTGACCGGGAAATAGAAATGCAAGTTTGCCCATACGCAGTTGAACTCCGCCGAGGTCAGCCACGAGCAGCGACGGCGGCAGCGGATAGCTCCTGATCGATTTTTTGGTTCACGCGTGCGCGACAGAGTTCGCTGGCGACGCGGATGGCGTTCTTGATGGCGTTGGGATTCGAGCGGCCATGCGCGATGATGGTGATTCCGCGCACGCCCAAAAGCGGAGCGCCGCCGGTTTCCGAGGAGTCGGTGCGTTTGCGGAAATCGTCGAAGGCCTGCTTGGACAGAGCGTAGCCGATCTGCGATTTCAGCGAACTCTTGATGGCTTTTTTCAGCATGCCCTGGACGTGCTCCACCAGGCCTTCACTGATTTTCAGCGCCACATTGCCGATGAAGCCATCGCAAACGATCACGTCCACATTTCCGCGAAATACGTCGCGTCCTTCGACGTTACCCACAAAATTCAGCGATGACTGCTTCAGCAAATTGGACGCTTCACGAGTCAGCTCGTTACCCTTCATTTCCTCTTCGCCGATGGAGAGCAGCGCCACGCGCGGGTGTTTCACGCCCCAAATCGCGCGGAAATAAATTTCGCCCATCACCGCGAACTGGCGAAGCTGTTCGGGCTTGGAATCCACGTTCGCGCCCACGTCGAGGATCACCGTGATTTTGTCCTTCATGTTCGGAAAGGCGGCGGCCAGCGCCGGCCGGTCAACCGAAGGAAGCGTACCGATAACGAAGCGGGCCACGGTCATCACGGCCCCGGTGTTGCCCGCGCTTACCATCGCCTCTGCTTTTCGATCACGCACCAGACGCGCGGCCACATGCATGGAGCTTTCCTTCTTGCGGCGAAAAGCCTGCGAAGGGGAGTCGCTCATGGTGATGACGTCGGTGGCGGCGACGATTTCGATGGGGAGGTTCCGCGAGCGGTGGCGACTCAGCTCCTGCTTTAGGGTGGACTCAATGCCCACCAGCAGTATGTGCACACCAAATTCGCGCGCGGCCAGGATTGCGCCCTCCACTTCCGCGCGAGGCGCATGGTCGCCTCCCATGGCATCGATTGCAATGGTGGTCATCTGAGCACCAATCTGCGCCAAATAGGAAAAGCAGGTGAAGAGGAAACTTAGGCTGTCTTGGCCGAAGTGTCAATCACTTCGCGGCCTTTGTATTGTCCGCAATGAGGACATGCCTGATGAGGCAGTTTCTTCTGGTGGCAATTCGGGCACTCGGATAGCGATAGCGTTTGAAGATGGTCGTGGGCCCGCCGCTTGTTCTTGCGCGCGTGGGAGTGACGTCGTTTTGGATTGGGCATTCCTGCTCCTCTAAATGAGTCGATAGCGGCTTAAAACGGCCGAAATGGAAAGGGATAGTGTAGCGTTTTATTGCTTTTTGAACCAGTCCTGCTTCAAGCGGGCCAGTGGAGCGAGGCGCGGATCGGCAGAGTTCTTTTCGCAGCGGCACTCTTCGTTGTTCAGGTTCGCGCCACAGTGCGAGCACAAGCCTCGGCAATCGCTACGGCAGATGACCTTCATGGGCAGCGCCAGATTTACCTGCTCGGCCAGGACATCGGCTAGAAAGAGGCCGTCGCCTTCGAAGAAAGCGATCTCCGTGTCGTCCAAGTTGAGGTGAAACTCCTCTTCAGGAGCGATCGAAGTCATAGGGCGGTAAAACAAGTCGAAATCGCGGCTGATTTCCTCGACTACGGTGTCCAGGCAGCGGGCACAGACCATTTCCACCCGGGTATGCAGGTTGCCATACACGCGGATCTGGCCTTCCATTAGCTCGGCAGTAGCGCGCACTTCGAGCGGTTCCACCTGGCGAAACTCGCCGGAATGGAAATCCAGCGTGCCGGGGATATAACTCTTCCGGATGCGGATTTTTCGTACGGCGAGTTCTTTTACATCCAGAAACATGGGGTTCCCCGCGTTCGTAAATTCAATTATATGACCAGTGCCAGCGATGTCAAGGAAGCCACTTTGAGAAGAATTTCGGGTGACACCAAATGGACAATGACTTTCTTGGACTGCTTAGATGCGGAATTGTCCTAGTACGATGCTAACCCGAATGCGCCGCCGGGAGACCCAGCAGCTCGGTGCATTGGCGCAGTAGGAAATGGTCGGTCATGCCGGCGATGTAGTCGCAAATGACGCGGCGGAGCGGCTCGATTTGGGCCAACTCGGCATACTGCTTCGGCATACGCTCCGGATGGTCCAAAAAGAAGAGAAAAAGAGCGTCGAGCGATGCGGCGGAACGATCGCGGTCCTCCGAAATCGCAGAATGAGAATATAACCGAGAGTTAAGAAAGCGCTTCAGCGCGCCATTTTCTCCGGCAAGTTCAGGGGAAAAGGCTGCCAGTCGCCTATGGAAATGGCGAATGTCTAGGACATTTCTTGTGCCGCTTTCGCGCACTCGGGCGACGGTGTTTTCGATCAAGTCGGTCACCAAGCCGTTAAGAATCTGCTTGAGCGCCTCGTTGAATTTCAGCTTGCGGCGGCCTTGTGGGTAGCGGCGATCGATTTCCGCGTAGGCAGCGTCGAACAGGGGAACCTCTGAGCGCAGCAGATCGAAATCGAAGAGGCGGGCTTCGAAGCCGTCGTCGAGATCGGCGGTGTTGTAAGCGATCTCGTCGACCAAATCGATGAGTTGCCCTTCCAGAGGCGGTTGCTCATCGAGAAGATATTCAGCCAGCGAAGGAAACTCAGCGACGGAATAACTTCGCGAGTGCTTGACGATTCCTTCGCGGACTTCAAACGTAAGATTCAGCCCGGGAAAATCCAGATAGCGCTGCTCGAACTGTTCGACGATGCGGAGCGCGTGGAGGTTGTGGTCAAAGCGATCGCCGTGCTCGCGCATGCGCAGGTCCAGTTGCTTTTCCCCCGCGTGGCCGAAGGGCGGATGCCCGATGTCGTGCACCAGGGCGAGCGCTTCGGTGAGATCGGTGTTCAGGCCCAACGCATCGGAAACGGTGCGCGCAATTTGCGCCACTTCGATTGTATGCGTCAGACGATTCCGAAAGTGGTCGGAATAGCGAGTGGTGAACACTTGCGTCTTCGCTTCCAGACGGCGGAAGGCGCGCGAGTGGATTACGCGATCGCGGTCGCGCGCATAATCGCCGCGGTAGGGATGTTGCGCTTCCGGATAGCGACGGCCGCGAGAACGCCGCGCGTCCATCGCATAAGCCGCCAGCGGCGCCGGCTTCATACCGGATCCTTAGATTTTGCCGGACAGGAGGGCAAGTTCCTGGTCAGCTTGCTCGGCAATAGGCGTGTCGGGATAGTCGGATTTAATCTGCGCATACAACTTCGAAGCTTCGGCGGGATTACTTGTGCTGTAGTGCTGGGCGAGCGCGAGCATTACAACCGGTTTCGGCACCAGAACAGCCGGCTTGGCGATCAATTTTTTGTACAGGTTGACCGCTTCGTCGCCTTGGCCCAGCCGATCGTCCAGTTGAGCCAGCTCGAAACGCGCCATGGCGGCGAAGTCTTCATCGCCGGAGTCCGCAAGGCCTTGCAGCAATTTTTTCGCGGCATCATTGTTGCCCAGATGTTCCTGGCTGATCGCGGCGTAATAGCCGGCAAGCTGGCCGGGACGGGTGCGCGGGTATTTCTTGGCCACGTCCTGGAATTTCTGAGCGGCGTCTGAATATTTATTCTTTTCGTCCGTGAAGGTAGTTTCGCCCGGCTGCTGGGGCTCAAATGGCGCACGAATCCGCGCATCGAATACCTTGGTAGCGTCATCATAGGCGGCGGCGGCCTTTACAGTCTGGCGCTCGGCGTAAGTCTTCCAGCCAAAGATCCCCAGCGCAACGACGATCGCGATCAGCACGATGTAAACTGCAAACTTCTGATGTCCAAAAATCAGGTCTGCACCGTGCACGAGGGTGTCGCGCACTTCGTCCTTTTTCAATTCTTTACGGGAAATATGTTGCGCCAATTGCTTCTCCTGAAGGCGGGTTAAACAACGATGATATCACAAGGCGTCGACCGAACTAAAATGCCCAGCGGTGTGTCCTCAGGGCTACCTGCTCAATCTTAATTGCGTGGCAAGGATTTCCCGTAGAGGCTAAGATTGGCACGGTTCGCCGTTGGGCACGAACCAAGGAGAAGAACACATGGCAGATGGCAAGAAGTGCGCACATCCGATTTGTTCGTGCACGGTGACTCAAGGAAAGTATTGCAGCACGGAATGCGAAGCGATGGAAAAAACCCCAGACCTTGATTGCCTCTGCAATCATCCTGGTTGCAAGGGCAAAACTTCTTAGCGTCTTGCCGCAAGAACTCAAATAGTCCGCTGGAAGAAGGAGACGTGCCATGTCATTCGCACTCTATGCCGCGGGTTTTGCAATCGTAATTGCCGGTCTGATTTACGCCGCCTACTTGATGCACGTGCCGGCGCACTGGATTGCGGTGGGCGCGATCATCCTGCTGGGCATGGGAATCGTCACGGGCGTCAAGAACACGCGTCAAAAAGATCCTCCCAGCTAGAACGCAGTAAGACCGCGGACAAGATAATCAGCCGGCATGCTTCGAGCGGGTGGTCCCGCGTGTCGCGAAGCGGAATCATTAGCGGAAGGCGCGTATTGCGGCGTCCTCATCCGACTGCACGTCGAACACCGTAAAAAGCCGCGTGATTTGCAAAATGTCGTGCACCCGCTTGGTGAGATGAAGCAGCTTCAATTCGCCCTTCGCATTCCGTACCGTGGTGAAAGCGCTGACCAGTTCGCCGATCCCGGAGCTGTCGATATAGTCCACGTCGTACAAGCTGATGATGATCTTCTTCTGGCCGTTCTCTACAAGTTCGCGGATGGTTTTACGCAACAGGGCACTACCGTCGCCCAGCGTAATCTTGCCGCTGAAATCCACGATGGAAACGTCGTTTATTTGTCTGCAGGTCGCTTGAATAGCCACGGAATAGCCTCTTGCTGATTCTACTCCGGTTGGTGGGTACCGTTGCCGGAAACTTTTTGAGGAAGTTTTTTGATCATTACGAGTTCAGCCCCGCCGCCGGGAGCGGTATGAACGTCGAATTGATCCATGAATGCCTTCATCAGGAAAAGCCCGCGCCCTGAAGTGCGCAGCAGATTCTCCTCCTCGAGCGGGTCGGGAATTTCGTGCAGCTCGAAACCTTTGCCCTGGTCCAGAACCCGTACAGTCATATTTTCCGTATCGAGTTCCACGGTCATCAGGATTTTCTTCCGGCGGTCCTGCTGATTGCCATAGTTGTAGGCGTTGATCACGCCTTCGCGCACGGCCATGCCAATTTTGTGCAGCTCCTCCTCGCTGAAGCCGGCGGCCTCGGCGATGCGCATGCATATGCTTTCCGCCAGGTCCACGCTTTCCAGCAGCGTCTCCAGCGTGACCTCAATCCGTTGGGTTTTGGCCGACATCCGAGGTTCGAATAATTCCTTGGTTAAAAAGACGCGTGTATGGGTATCACAGCGTCGGACTGCAAGTCAATGCAGTCCCGGTACCAGGAGGGTGCTTCCGGACTTCCGCGTTACATCGCGGCGCAAATTACATATCGGCGCCTTTCAACAGAAGCGAGTAGCCCCGAGTTGCTAATCCACGATTTGCATAACAACCTCGCATCGCAGTCGCTCCCACTCGGCGCACACTCGCGGCTTTCAGATCCGTTCCTCCGCCAAATTTCTTGTTGTGCTATTCTCGGAAGGTCCTCAAGTGAGATGGGAAAAGTCGCAAATTGGAAGTGCTACGCCTTCGCCCTCCTTTGCGTGCTAGTTCTCGGTGTGTCCACGCGCGCCCAATTAGAAGGAAGCAATGCCGCTCAAGCCGTTGCTTTCAACAATCGCGGGCTTCAGTTTTTCAAGGAAGGCAAGGTGGACGAGGCCATCGCCCAATATCGACAGGCGCTGGTGCTCCGGCCGGATTTTCCCGAGGCGCTGAACAATCTCGGCTTGGCCCTCGACGCCAAAGGGAACGACGTCGAAGCGCTCGCAGATTTCGATAAAGCACTTGCGCTCAAGCCTAGGGATGCCACCACGGAAAGCAACCGCGGCTTGGCGCTTTATCACGAAGGAAAATTCGCGGAATCGATCGCGGCGTATCAGCTGGCCATTTCGTTTCACGCAAACTTTCCGCAGGCTTACAACGGAATGGCTTCGGCACTTCTCGCCACCGGCAAAACGGACGAGGCTATCGCAGCCTACCGCACCGCTCTGCGGATCCAGCCGCAATATGTTGACGCGATGAACAATCTCGCCAACGCGCTCGACAGTGAAAAGAAATACGACGAAGCGATCCAGATTTATCAGCAGGCGCTGAGGCTCGAGCCAAAGGCAGCCGACATCCGCTTGAATTTCGCCAGCGCGCTGGAAACGGCCGGACGCACCGACGAAGCTATCGCCGAATATCGCGAAATCGTGAGGGCTCGTCCTAACGACGCGCACCCCTTCTTTCAACTGGGCCATTTGTTGTACCAGCAAGGCAAGCTTCAGGATGCAATCGCGGCGCTGGAAAAGAGTTTTGAGCTACAACCAAATCAGGCCGAAACTGCGTTCAATCTCGCGCGTGCCTATCAGGACGCCGGAAACCCTATTGCCGCGGTCGAAACCTACCAGAAAGGCCTGGCGCTTAAACCGGACGATCTGCATGGCCTGTACAATTTGGGCAACGGGTATCTGACCTTGAAAGAGCCGGTGAAAGCAGAGGCGACGTTTCGCAAAGCACTTGATGTTCAGCCGGATTTTGCCATCGCTCTGCAAGGGCTTGGGGTTGCTCAAATGCAGGCGGGCGAACTCGACAAGGCAGAAGCTTCGTTCGTAAAGTTGGCAGCGATGCAGCCCGATGATGCCGACGCGCGCTTCAATCTCGGCAACGCTCTGTTCAACAAAGCACAATATGGGCCCGCGGCGGACGCCTACCGCGAAGCCATTCGCTTGAACGCAAAACTGGCCCACGCGCATTACAACTTGGGAATGGCGCTCCTGCGCCTGAACGATCCGAAAGCAGCCGACAAAGAATTTCAGGAAGCGAAACGGATCGACCCAACCCTGGCGCCACCCAAATAAAACTCCTCCATCTTTACACGAACGGGGCTACCCCGTATGCTGGCCTCAGGAACGCTCAATCCTAGCCAGCTGGGGAGGGCATGTGATCTGGATACTTCTAGCGGTTGTTGTCCTGGCCGTGGTTTTCGTCATCAGCATGTACAACGGCTTGGTCAGCCTCAAGGTACAGTGCGACAACGCCTGGTCCGATATCGACGTTCAACTCAAGCGCCGCTATGATTTAATTCCTAATTTGGTGGAAACGGTGAAGGGCTATGCTGCGCACGAGCAAGGCACGCTGCAGGGCGTGGTGGAAGCGCGCAATCGCGCCATGAGCACGCAAGGCCCCGCAGCGAAGGCCGAAGCTGAAGGCGCGCTGACCTCCGCGCTGCGCCAGGTGTTTGCGCTCGCCGAAGCCTATCCTCAATTGCGCGCCGTAGAATCCTTCACTCAGCTTCAAAACACTCTGAACCAGATCGAAGACAGCGTCCAAAATGCGCGGCGCTATTACAACGCCGTGGTGCGCGACTTCAACACGAAAATCGCGCAGTTTCCTTCCAACATCATTGCGGGCATGTTTAATTTCAAGCCGCGCGAGTTTTTCGAGATTAGCTCGCCAGCCGAGCGCGAAGTGCCCAAAGTGAGTTTCGGCGGCGCCGCCACTTAGGCGCAAATGAAATACGCTCGCAAATCGACCGGATTCTTTGCAATTTGCCTGGCGATATTCCTCACTGCACTACCCACATTCTCCGCGATTCGCCAGCTCGTCATTCAGCATTTCGATGAGGAGGTGATCGTCAGCGAAGACGGTACCACCGACGTTACCGAAACGATCGAGGTGCATTTCAGCGGTCAAAACTGGCATGGCCTTTACCGCTCGATTCCCATCGAGTACTCAAATCCACAGGGGCTCAATTACACTTTGTTGCTCGACCATATCACCGCCGCCGACAGCGACGGCCATGCGTTGAAATGGGAGCAGAGCCACGAAGGCCGCTACACCAAATTAAAGATTTACATTCCCAATGCAGACGAGTCCACCCACACCGTCGTTCTCCACTATCGCGTGCTGGATGCCATCCGATTCTTCGAAGACCACGACGAGCTGTATTGGAACGTAACAGGCAACGACTGGGAAGTTCCTATCGGGTCCGCGAGCGCGCATATCGCACTGCCGTCAGGCGTCACCGGACTTCACGCTATCGCCTACACCGGCGCCGTCAATTCGCGTGCGCCGGACGCGGTCGTTGAGGTGCGGGATAATTTTGTCGACATCCACACCACAAGGCCGCTGTCGTTTCACGAAGGTCTTACCGCCGTGGTTGGCTTCGACAAGGGTTTCGTTCATCAGCCAAGCGGCGCCGCGAAATTTATCCGATTCCTTCAAAGCAATACGCCGCTGCTGATTCCCATTGTTGTTTTCTTCGGGATGTTCTGGCTCTGGTGGACGCGCGGACGCGGTCCCGAAGGTCAAGCCATCGCGGTGCAGTACGAACCTCCGGACAAACTCACGCCCGGCGAGTGCGGCACGCTGGTGGACAACGAAGCCGCCATGCGCGACATCACTGCGACGCTGGTCGATTTAGCGGTGAAGGGCTACCTGACCATCGAGGGAAAAGATGAGAGCCATCTGCTGGGTCTTAGCCACAACAAGGAATATATTTTTCATCTGAAAAAACCTCCAGCGCAATGGGCGAGCGCGCGTCCTCATGAGGCGCAAATGCTCGCTGCGCTGTTTGACAGCGGCGCCAGCACAGACGTAAAGCTCTCGGACTTGCAAAATCACTTCTACACGCAACTCCCCGCCATTCGCAATAGCATTTTCCAAGCATTGATGACCGACAATTATTATTTGCACCGCCCGGACACCGTTCGCCAGGGATACATTGGCGCGGGCATTGCCGTTGGCTTCTTAGCGGTGGCGGGGAACGTATTTTTGGCCCAAGCCACCGGGATTGCTTCGCCTACATGGATTATCGCCGGCGTCGCGTCAGGCCTGGTCATCTGCGCTTTCGGCTACTTCATGTCGGCGCGAACGGTTACCGGGCAGCGCGCGCTTGAAAAAGTTCTCGGCTTCGAAGATTTTCTCGGCCGCACGCAAAAGGATCAAATCGATCGTCTGCAAACGACTCCTGAGCTTTTCGAGAAATTCTTGCCCTATGCCATGGCGCTGCACGTTGAGAAAAAATGGGTGCAGGCATTTTCTGGCATCGCCATGCAGCCGCCCAGTTGGTATCAAGGATCGTACGGCGCCGGCTTCATGCCGTATTTGCTGGTGAACGATCTCAATATGATGTCAACCCAGGCCGGAAACACGATGGCATCTTCTCCGCGCAGCTCCGGCGGCTCGGGTTTTGGCGGTGGCGGCGGGTCCGGCGGCGGATTCGGCGGCGGTGGCGGCGGCGGTTTCTAGAATCGCGCCTGGCCCGATCGAAACGTCCATCTTCGGCCGCCTCGGTCTTTCCAACGAACAGGTGTCCTCTCTGCAGCTCTGGAAATCCCAAGCACCGTCGTCAGCTTTTGGGTTTCCTTCTCTTTAGTGGTGCTTCTCGGTCAAGAAACCGTTCTATTGCCAGTTGCATAACGAGTGCTCGTTGGATTTTGTAATTATTTTCCCGAAAGGCTTCCAGACGATCAAACAGGCTGCGCGGAATCGTGCATCCGATGCGCGCAGGACTGGTTCCCTTCGTTGACGGCCTGCCAGCTTTTCCTTTTGCCATAAATATCTCCGGGAATCCAACCTCTACCTGGGTCTTAGTTTCGTTTGACGGATTTCGGTGTCTTCGGAGCGCCACGCCACTGTTTGACCCAGCCATGCTCGCGAACGCCTTCTTCTTCCATCTGGCGAGTCCAGGCGCCCAAAATGCTCGAGCGGTTCAAATAGCCGATCATTTCTTTGGTGTCCTCGCGGCTGACGACCGGCAGCCGCCCGATATCGTTCTGCAGCATGCGAAAGAGCGCATCGAAGACGGATTCGTCGGGATAAGCGACGACAAGATTCCTGGTTCCCACTTCCTGCACGGTGGCCGTTCCCTTGGGGTCCGCCTCCAGCGCGCGTAGCAAGTCTCCTTGCGTCACCACCCCGGCTAGCTTGCCGTCTTTCCCGATAATCGGGAGGCCCTGGGTCAGATTAAAGCTCGGCTCTCCGCGGCTCATGCGCTCTGCCAGATCGCCCACGGTCATTTCCGGAGAGATTGGCTGCACATCCGTCCGCATCACTTCGCTGACCCGCACAACCTGCAGCACGCCCGCCTCGTACTCTCCCGGGACCCGAAGGCCGCGCCGCGCGAGCTTTTCCGTCATGATCGAGCTGGGCAAGTAGTGGATCGCGATCATATCCGCGATCACGCAGGCAAGCATCAGCGGGAGAATCGCGTTGTAATCGCGCGTGATCTCAAAGGCAAAGACGATGAACGCAAATGTGGCGCGAGAGGCTGCGCCAAAAACTGCAGCCATGGCCACCAGGGCGTATGCTCCCGGCGAAAGATGTGCGCTTGGGAAAATCAGGTTGACCACAATAGCGAACGATCCTCCCAGCGCCGCGCTCGACATAAACATGGGGGCCAACAGGCCGCCGGAAGTCCCCGAGCCGAGCGAGATCATCAACGCAAGCGCCTTGAAAATCGCAATCAAGAGCAGAACTTTAAGGGCCAGGTTGTTGTTGAGGATGTCTGAAATTGTGTCGTAGCCAACGCCGAGAACCCGAGGAACGAAAAAGCCAATGATGCCCAGGCCCAGTGCGCCAACGGCAGGATGCCAGAGGTCGTTAATGGGCAACCGGTCGAACTGATCTTCCACCCAGTAGAGAGCTTTTGTAAAACAGATCGCGGCCACTCCACTAAGGACTCCAAGAAGAAGATAAAACGGAAGACCGTGAAGCACGTCGAAATTTACATTCCCCATCGTGAACATCGAGTGCTGGCCGAGCAGCACGGCGCGCACACTGGTCGCCAATGTGCACGCAATCACCAGGGGGATGAAGGAACGCGAGCGAAATTCAAACAGGAGAAGCTCGATGGCAAGAATCACCCCCGCGATTGGCGTGTTGAATGTAGCGGCCATGCCGGCTCCCGCGCCGCAAGCCAGAAGAACCTTGCGCTCCGAAGCCGTAGTGGAAATGATTTGCCCGATCAAAGAGCCCACCGCGCCGCCGGTTTGAATGATGGGACCTTCCGCTCCGAAGGGTCCGCCGGTTCCGATGGCGATCGCGGCAGAGAGCGGCTTCAGGATGGCGACTTTGGCTTCAATTCGGCTGCGCGAGGTGAGCACGGCTTCCATCGCCTCCGGAATCCCGTGGCCCTTGATTTTTTCCGAGCCATATTTGGCCATGAAACCAACGATGATTCCGCCGATGACCGGAGTCACGATGATCCATGGGCCAAGCTGCGTGTGTTCCGGACTGCGAAAATGAAAGGACCATTCGTGGTAATACGCGAGGTTGGTAATCAGTCCGATCAAATCATATAGAGCGTAGGCAATGAATCCGGCAAGGATTCCGATCAGCGCCGCCAACCCGGAAATCAGTCCGATACGATAGCCTGCGGACTGTTCCGGCAGGCGGGAAGGCATCGCTGAAGCCAAAGATCCCACCGACAATTTCTCCTTGAGGATAACAATTCCTTACTGGACCTTGGAAGTTTTACGGTTCCTTCTGTTTCTTGACGCGCTTCCAGCGGGTGGCAATTTGTTCGACGTCCTAGGTCCGCGCCCCCGGCGCGCAACAGCTGATTCAAGCGCGACCACAAGCTTCGGTCCCGCCAACTGCAACTCGGTTCGATGAGCGAGCGTAAGCTCCTGCAAAAGCTTCTCTCCGCGCAGAGTAAGTCCCAGCAAGACCTCGCGGCGGTCCGCTTGTCCGCGCGCACGCCGGATCAGGCCCTTGGCCTCGAGCCGATCGGTCAGTTCGACCGCGCTGTGATGTTGAATCTGCAGGCGCTCAGCCAAGACCCCGACAGTTGCAATTTGGAAGGCGGGCAGTCCCTTGATCACCAGCAACGCTTGGTGCTGATGCGGCTCGATCCCGGCGGCCCGAGCGGCCGTTTCGCTGAAGTTCAGGAAGCGGCGGATCTCGTAACGGAAATCGGCCAGCGCCGTATAGTCAATCTTTCGTCTCGGGATCGCAGTCACGATACCATAAGTATATCGTATTACGATATTATCGTACAGGAGAAACCCAGCGATGTTCTGTACGAGAAACTGTCGCTTTGCAGCAGGGGCGTAGGGTTTAGAAGACTCGCGGGAAAAAACCTGGAACGCGCCGCGAATATTCGTCGAACTTCGCGCCAAACGCCTCGCGGAGGAGTTTTTCTTCGCTGCGGATCCGCAACTCGGTGCCGATAAGGAACATCGTAATGCCGGCCAGCAGCCCCTGCCAGCGGCTCACGGCCAAGCCCGTCGCAAGAAGTAGTCCGAACATCCCCAAATAAATTGGATTTCGCACGATCCCGTAAGGCCCCTGGGTGATCAACTCGTGCCCGTTCACCACGCGTGCAACCAAAGCCCACTGCTTGCCCAGTGTTCGGACTGCCGCAAAGCAAAACCAAATAAAACCTATCGCGACAACCATGGTCGCCACGGCAAGGATCGCTTCCGCCCGTTTGGACATCGGGAAAATCGGGGAAAAGTAGCGTCTATACAGGGCAAAACAAGCTGCGTATCCGAGACATTGAAGCAAAAGTCCCGGGCTGAATCTTCCGGCTCGTTTCGTTTCCGCGGTGGCAGCCCCGCTTTTTCCCACCACGAAGATCCCGCCGAAAACAATCCAGCATATTGCCACCACAACGATTACGATTTCGGCGACGGGATCTTGATTGAATTGCATGGCCTCTTTCTGCGCTCCCACCGATCACAAGTCCTTGCGAAAGGACTTCTGTGTTTTGATGTGCTGGTAGCCCTGGCGTTCATAGAAGGCGTGCGCACGATCGCGGATTACGTTCGAGCGCAGTCCGATTCCCCGACAGCCTTTTTCGCGCCCCCATTGCTCCGCTCGGGCGAGTAGCTGCCGGCCGACACCTTGGGAGCGAAACCTCTCGTCAACCACCAGCCCGCTAATTTCGGCGCGCGCGTCGGCCTCCACCATGCGGCACACGTAAACTCCGAGCCACCCTGCGATCTCACCGCCAAGTTGCGCGACGAACACCGCGTGCTCGTTCGAGTGCTTCATGCCATCGAGCCGGTTGGCAATCTCACCTGGCGAAGAAGGATAACTGAGCTGGCCGGCAAGCTCCGCGATTCGCGCATAGTCCTGGGGCTGAGCTTGGCGAATTTCGCAGGCAGCTTTACCGGAGGAATCGCTCGTGATCGAGCTTGAGCTCTTCTCTAAGCGCATCATCCCAGCGCCTTTTTCAAAACGGCAATCTGCCCAGCGTGATACAGATCGTGCTGGACCAAACCATGCAGTAGCACGTAACGAGAATAATTTTCGCCTTGAATTGGCTCGTCCAATTGGTCGTCGCGCACCGTCTTCACGTAGTTCCGCAGACGAGTCCTGCTCTCGGTGAGACTTTCAAGCGAGCGCTTCCAGACGACTTCGCTCGCCTCCCAGACTGGCGGCCAATCCACCTCTGTAGTTACCTGCACAGGTTCACCCTTCGACTTTTGCTGCACGATTGTATTCCACGCCGCGATGTGGTTCACGAGTTCCCAGATAGAATGCGCCCGTGGCACCGGATGTTTCGAGGCGTCTTCCGCCGAGATCCCGTTGAGCAGTTGTTTAAGATCGGGCCCATGCCACGCCTCGCCCGAAAAAGCGCGGTCCAGTTGATCCAGGATTCGATCGATCTCCCTCATATAATTCTCCCTAGTTCCTTCCGTTGCCTCAGGTAGCTCACCTTACCGCTTCTTGCATCCTCTCAGCTTTTGAGACCGCTGTGGATTTTGCCAACCCAAACGGAAACTTAGAAAAGCTTGTCGGAGTCCAGAAGAATCGTCACTGGACCGTCATTGGTAAGTTCGACGGACATGTGCGCTTGAAACACGCCGGTTTCAACACGGACGCCGAGCCCGCGCAACGCCACAACAAACTCATCGTAGACCGTCTTACCCAACTCCGGCGGCGCAGCCCGTATAAAACTGGGCCTTCGCTGCCCACGCGCATCGCCATACAAGGTGAACTGCGAGATGGCGAGAATCGCGTCTCCCGCATCGAGCAGCGAGCGGTTCATCTTGCCTTGCTCGTCGTTAAAGATTCGCAGATTCACGATCTTCTCAGCCATCGCCGTCGCAGTCGCCGACGCGTCGTCGCATCCCACGGCAACCAGCACGACGAGCCCAGGGCCAATTTCGCCAATGACCTTTCCGGTTACAACAACGCGCGCCTGGGTCACTCGTTGCAGCACAGCTCGCATAAAATCGTCCTCTTGCCAGTTCCGGCGGAACGGCGCCATTAATTTCCCACGCGTGCTCCGGGAGCCGACTTACGCGGAAGAAGCTCGGGCAATTGCGCAACGTTGTAAGCCCAGGCAGCCATCACTTGCGCGCCCTCGACCAGATCGGCTTCGTGCGCCTGATCGAAAGTGTCGGCTTGCGAGTGATGCGTTTCAAAATATTGTGCGGGGTCCTGCACACAGAAAAATCCCGGAACGCCTGCTTCTTCGAAGGAAGCGTGATCGCTGCCGGTCATCCATCTTTCGGATATTTCCAGCAAACCGAGCGAATGCAGCGGAGCTACAACTTTGTCCATCACTTCGCGGTCCTGATAATTCCGCATCAGGCTAATGCTTACCACGCGGCCGGTGCCTGTGTCGTGAATCAGCGCGCCGGAAATCTTGGGCAATTCGTCTTTGTGCGCGGCGACATATGCGCGTGAGCCAACCAACCCTTGCTCTTCGCCGGAAAACAACACGAAGCGGATGGTGCGCTTTGGTTGCAGACCCAGCTTTTGCAGGGCGCGCGCGGCTTCCAGCACGATCATCGATCCGGTTCCGTTGTCGGTTGTGCCTTCACCGAGGTCCCACGAATCGAGATGCGCGCCGAGAATCACGATTTCGTCCGGTTTCTCGCTTCCGCGAATTTCAGCAACCGTGTTGTAAACCTCCACGGGCTTGTCTCCAATTGAATTCGTGATATTCAGCTCCAACTCTACCGGGCCACGCTGGACCAGCCGCCAAATCATCCCGTAGCTCTCGGAGGAGACGAATGCGGCCGGGATCGGGGCGATATCGTAGTTGCGCCCGCCCATGCCGGTCATGTTGAGCAGTCCGTTCGGTTTGCCGGAATCCGTGAGCGTGGCGAGGACTCCTTCCCTTTTGAAAAACTCAGTGCGCGCTTGCAGAAATTTACGAAAATCGGCGTTGAAGACAGGAGCCGGCTGGCCCGGGCGGTGCGGCGCGACCAGCAGAAACGAATCGCCGTAGGGAACTTCCATGGGGTTCGGCGCAGGCTGGTCCGCGGGCGGAAGCAGAGCAGGCTCGGCTGAAATCACCATCGCGCCCCTCAGTTTGCCTTTATATTGCTCGAGATCCTCCACGGATCTTGCCTTGACATAAACTACGTGCCCGCGTACGGCGCCGTCCGTCGAAGCCGCCCAGGCGTAGGAGGCAAGGGTCAGCGGATGGACTGACGGGCTCGTAATTTGACCGGTTGCAGAAACGCGCGTCCAAGTGTGCGCGATGGTCCACGGTTCCAGATGCGGGTTCGCCAGGCCGTAGTCGGCAAATTTCTGCTTCGTCCAGTCATTCGCTTTCTTAAGATTTTCTGTGCCAGTCAGCCGCGCGCCAATTATGTCCGAAAGATATTCGAGATTGGCCATAATTTCGTTGTGGTCGCGAATCTCCGCGAGAATGCGGTCGTCAGCCTCTGCAGCCGGGTCTTTGGCGAGCGTGCCTTGCTGAGCATGAATCGCGATGCGTGCCGATGCGATTCCAAACATGAGAATCAAAGCAAACGCTGAAAATCGTCGAAGGGTCATCCCACTTTTCTCCAAGGCCGCGGCCTCTAGGTTACGAACCGTCGATACTATGCGCCGGGCAAATAGAAAACAATCTTTCGAACGGATGGATAGACGCGCGGCGCACACATAATGTTTCGTCCGCGCGGTTCTCACCGCGTCCCAAATATGTTAGAACGAAATGGCAGATAGGAAGGCGGCGATTTGAAACTCGCACTGATCGGCACGCATGGCGTTGGCAAGACGACGCTCGTGTACGAAGTGTGCTCGCTGCTCAAGAAAGCCCACCACAATGTGGAGCTGGTTACCGAAGTCGCGCGCCAGTCTCCGTTTCCGGTAAACCTGGAAACAACCATGAGCGGGCAGCTTTGGATTTTGCATGCGCAAATCGCCGCGGAGCTTGAGGCCACGCTCCGTGCGCCCTTGATGATCACCGACCGCGCCGTGCTCGATAACTATTGTTACCTTGTCAACAAATTCGGCCGCCAGCCTCATCTCGAAGCATGGCTGGCCTGGTGGATGAGGAGCTACTCTGTTCTCATCGGCGTACCTCCGGTTGAAGAAGGGATCCCTCGCGATGGCTTCCGTTCCGAAGACCGCGCATTCCAGTTGCGTATCCACGACTTGTTGATCGAATTGCGCGCTTCGCCACCCTTCAACAACCTGCCCGCACCAGTAATCTGGCTTGACGCGCGAGATCGCGGAAATTGGGCCCATAGAATCGTGAGCGTGGCCCTGCCTTTTATCGAACCTCCGCCAGCAGCGCATCTCCGCAAGAGGGCTGCTGGCTAGTTCCTTCACAAGCATGAACGAGCATTCCAGCGCCAGTCCGTCTTCATCCTCAAAACACTGGCTCACGCGCGGCGTGATCGGGATAGGCCTGGCCAGTCTGTTCTCAGATTGGGGCCACGAAGCTGCCACCGCAATTCTTCCCGCGTTTCTCGCAAGCCTCGGCGCGCCGGCATATGCGTTGGGCGTGATCGAAGGGGTCTCCGACGGGCTCTCCAGTTTTGCAAAGCTGGCTGGCGGCTGGATTGCCGATCGCCCCAAATGGCGCAAACCCACAGGCATTTTCGGGTACCTAGCTACCGGAGTTTCCACCTTCTCTTACGCTTTCGCGCACAGCTGGCCGGCAATCCTGGTTATGCGCGCGCTCGGCTGGACCGGCCGCGGAAGCCGGGGACCGTCGCGTGATGCGCTTCTCGCCGATTCGGTGGCGCGGCAGCAGCAAGGCCGCGCATTCGGCTTCGAGCGCGCGATGGACACCGCGGGCGCTGTTCTCGGACCGCTTTGCGCGACAGCGCTGATTGGAGTCATCGGCGCGCGCGGCGTTTTGAAATGGACCCTCGTCCCCGGGTTGGCTGCTGCGGTCGCGTTTGCGTTTCTCGTTCCAGCGGGAAAACGCGTGGAAGGACATCAGGCTCCAAGCTTTGCCTCGAGTTTCACGCAAATGCCCAGAACCTACTGGCATTTTCTGGCCGGAGTTTTTGCTCACGGCATTGGAGATTTCGCGCCTACGCTTTTGATTCTGCGCGCCAGCCAGATTCTAGCTCCACGCTTCGGCACCGCCCGCGCCGCGACCATGGCCGTCGCTCTTTACACCTTCTATAACATTGTCAACGCAGCCGCATCCTATCCGGCCGGCGCGCTCGGCGACCGCATCGGCAAACGCAATCTGCTGGCGCTCGGGTATCTGACCGGAGCGGCCGCCTACGCCGGTTTCGTTTTCGTAAGTCCCACCATCCCGGTCCTCATTGTTTTATTTGGACTAGCGGGCGTTCACGGCGCGATGCAGGCCTCGCTCGAAAAATCGATGGCCGCCGAATTGCTCCCACAAACAGTACGCGGCTCGGGTTTTGGCGTGCTTGCCACCGTCAACGGAATCGGCGATCTGGTGTCGAGCATTGCGGTGGGCGTTCTATGGTCGAGCGTTAGCCCTGATGCAGGCTTTCTCTACGCGGGAATATTTACGCTGGCCGGGTCCGCGCTGATTTATTTCCTTGTCCCACGCAAGGATTGACACCGGCTCGACAAAATTGCCCAGGCGAGCACGCTTCAAGATTTGAATGTAGCCCGTTCCGGCAGGCAGGCCGCGGCTTGCCCGCAGCAGGCGGGCTTTCAGCGCGGCATCCTGCGTCGCCGAACCGCTCGTGGCGCACGCTGGCAAGAGGGACACAAATAACTGCTGCGTCCAGCCACAATGATTCGTCGAATCTTCTTGCCGCAGCGAGAGCACTTCTTTCCTTCGCGCCCATACGCGCGATGACGAATCTGAAATTCCCCAGGCTGCCCTTCCGCATCTACATAATCCGAAATGGATGACCCACCTAAACGAATCGCTTCGTTCAGCACGCGGCGCACGACCGCGTACAAGCGATGAATCTCCGGGTCGCTCAAATTTGCGCCGAGCCGTCTCGGATGTATGCGCGCGCGCCACAGACTCTCATCCGTATAGATATTGCCCATGCCTCGCAGGACACTCTGGTCCAGCAGCAATGCCTTGATTTGCGCGCGCCGCGAACGAATCATTCCGGTAAATTCGTTTTTCGTTGCTTCCAGTGGATCGAGCCCGAGCTTGCCCAGCACAGTTGCGTGGGCCGTGTTCGCAAGCATTGCCATGCGGCCAAAACGCCGAATGTCCGTGTACCGAAGCTCCCGGCCATTATCCAGACCAAGAAACACATGCGTGTGCGGCAAAACGGGAACTTCCGGCGGGCAGGTCACGATTTGCCCGGTCATTCCCAGATGAATCAGGAGAGATGATTCTTGCTTGCGTCCATTTGCGGATTCAAGCTCCACGAGGATGAACTTTCCGTGACGCCGCACGGCCACGACTTTGCTTCCAGGTAGTTGCAATTCCAGCGCGGCAGGATCGTCGATGAAATCTGTCTTGCCCAAGCGCACGTTCAGAATGCGCTTTCCCGGCAACACCGCTCGCAAACCGCGAACGACCGTCTCGACTTCGGGTAACTCCGGCATACTTCCATTCTACGCTGGAGCAAGCCATGTGAAACATTGAACGGTCCAGGCAAACTCCTCTCGAAGGACAATCTTAAGTTTGAAAAATTCCGCACTGAACAACTCAAGGCAAAGGAATGCCGGGCGATGCCACGATCCCGGCCATGCGTAGGATCTCCGAGTATTCTTCGTCGGTAAGCGGGCAGATCGAAAGCCGCGTGTTCTTCAGAAATTTTATCTTGCGCAGCAATTTATTTTCGCGCAGTTCAGCCAGCGTCACTTGTCGCGGCAATCGCTCGATCGCGCGCAAATCCATCACCATTTTTTTCGAGTCGTGATCGTGCGGGTCCGGATACGGATCGCGGCTCACCTCCGCCAGTGCGTACACCGCGTGCTCCGCTTTGCCGTGATAGCACAGCGCGCGGTCCCCACGTTGCACCTGCTTCAGTTGCCGAAGCGCGTCTGGACGGTTCCCGGCATGCCGCCACATTTCCTTGCCCTTCACGAAGAGGGTATCCCAGTGATATACGCGAGGGTCGACCGCTAGCAGCCAACGTTTTGGTTTGGAAGGAGGTTGCGTCATCCGTCAAAAAGTGTCGCGCGCACTATACACGGAAAAATACGCTAAATGACTAACTTTGTTGGTGGAATTTTCACTGAAGAGTTGAAACTAGTAATGCAGCGGTTCGAACCAGGACTAGCCGTCACGGCTAACCCTAACCTTATCCTACATCTACAAATATATCGTCGCCTCGAATTTCCACCGCATAAGTCTCGCATCCCACCGCGGGATTCGTCACCAGCTTGCCTGTAGTGACGTCATACTGCCACCCATGCCAGGGACAGGTGACCACAGCGCCCTTTAACTCGCCTTGCCCCAGCGGACCCCCTCGATGTAGGCATAAGTTATTGATAGCATAAAGTTTACCGTCCACATTGGACAACGCGAAGGTCTTCCCATCGATTTGAAATTCGCGGATCATCCCCGGCGGGACTTCATCCTTCTTCGCCGTACGCAAAAACGCCATGTCTGGATCCTCTGGTGCTACAAACGATCGGGGTGCGGAGACTGAGCCACCATCACACCGCTCTTGAATTCCTCGACCATCTCCGGCAGCAGCCTGATTTCGGTCGGCCGCTTGGCCAGCGACATCTGGTCAATCTTGTCCTGCAGTTTCAGCAGCGCGTAGAACAGCGCTTCCGGCCGCGGCGGGCAGCCGATCACGTACACGTCAACGGGAACGATCCGGTCCACGCCTTGCAGCACTGAATACACATTGAACGGCCCGCCCACGCTCGAGCAGGCGCCCATCGAAATACACCACTTCGGCTCCGGCATCTGCTCCCACACGCGCTTCAGCACCGGCGACATTTTCAGCGTCACCGTCCCGGCCACGATCATCAAGTCCGCTTGCCGCGGCGAGGGCCTGAAAACCTCCGCACCAAATCGCGCAATATCGAATCGCGATGTAGTTGACGCGATCATTTCGATCGCGCAACAAGCCAGCCCAAACGTCAGCGGCCATATCGCGCTCTTGCGTGCCCAATTGAAAACATAATCTACAGTGGAAAGGACGTAACTGCGTTCAAACCGGTTATCAAGAACTCCCATGCGCTTATTCTACCTCACCAATCCTGTTACAAAGACGCGAAGTATATCCATGCCCCTCAGTGTAGTCAAACCGGCGCCTTCACGTTTCAATGTGTCTTGTAAGCACCGGGAATTCATGGAATCTCGATGAGGACGAGCGACATATCGTCAGCGGCAGGCCCGTTGCGCCACGCTGAGACTCGCTCCAAAATCTGCTGTTTCATTTCAGGCAATGACAGCTTCGAAGTTTCTCGCACGATCTCCGCGAATCCCTCGACCCCTAGCATGTCCCTGTGCGAATTGAACGTTTCCGTGAAGCCGTCGGTATAAATCGCCACGCGATCGCCGGCCTGCACCGGAACTTCGATCACCGCTTCGTTATCAACAGCGTCATCGAGCAATCCCAGCACTGCGCTGCGCGATTCCAGCAGCCGCGGCGCCTGGCCCGGCTGAATGATCATCGCCGGCGGATGACCGGCGCCGGCGAATTGGAGACTGCGGTCGTCGTAATTCAGCCGCGCAGCCACCATCGTGAAGAAGAACACCGAGCTGCCCAGATTTCCTTTCACAAAAGTATTGAGGTGCTTCATCATCGCGCCGAGTCCTACGCCTCGCTCGATTTGCGACATCGTCTCCGAATAAATGCGGTTGGCAACAAGCGCCGACCCGATGCCATGCCCCGAAACGTCGCAGACCATCAAACTAAGGTTGCCGCCGCGCGGCGCAACCAGTCCAAAATCCCCGCCAATGGTTCGCACCGGCTGATAAAACGTCTCGACATTCACCTTTCCCCAGGTTAACCCGCTCGGCGCGAGACTCTGCTGCACGCGCGCCGCGAGCAGCAAATCCTCTTCAATCTCCCGATGGCGCTGCTCGAGCTCCGCATTGGCTTCGCGCAGCGCGTTTTCAGCGCGCTTTTGCTCGGTAATGTCCGTGGCCGTAATTACGGCAAACACGTTGCCCTCGGGAGCTTCGATTTGCCGCGCCGTTACCAGTACCGGCAATTTTCCGCCGCCCTTCTGCGGCAGGTAGAACTCATACTGGCTCTGCCCTTCTACCTGTCTCCTGGCGATGTGTTTCTGAAGCGTCGCAGCGTCCTCAGGCGGGTACAAGTCTGTGATCGTAACCCCCAAGAGTTCTTCGGCCGGTATTCCAATCATTTTGAGGAACAGTCGATTCGCGAAGACGATTCGTTTGCGATCATCGTTGATGATCACCCCCTGGTTCAAAGTCTCCAGAACGCCCTTCATGTCGTTCACCCACTTGTGCCGCTTATCTTCCAAAGCATTCTCCCAGTGTGCGTCTGCCTCTGCGATGTACCTCTTAATGTGGTTTTAATGTAGCTCGCCTCTTTAGGTGGGGCCCTTCGCTTCGTCGGGCTTGGTTCCGTCTCTCAATCAATCTTCTTCCTGCCGACTCTTCTTTCTATCACGCCTTGCTTTTCTCGCGCCCTCGCCTTCCCACGCTGTCACCCCGAGCGGGCCGTCTCGACTCCTGCTCCGCTGTCACCATCCAGTCCGGCCTGCTTAACTCTTCGAAAAACCTCAAAGCATCGCCTTTACGCAACCCCTCGCACTACCGGCTCAAGTGTGTTGTTCCCGCCATAGCATCACGCGAACGATTCGTCGCCTCGCGCGGGCCGGTCTCTACTTGCCTCGCTGGATTCGCCCCGTGTTCCGGCGACGCAAGCTCGCACTCTTTCTTCCTATCCAACAACTACCGGGTAGCAGCAACGCTAGCACGACGTTTCCAGGAATTCTAGGAGTCGGAGGCTGTGGACGCGATATCGATCGCGTTACCAGTTGGGTAAAACGGTTCGTTTTGTAGGCTTCCCGTCGGTGATCTATTCTCATCCCTCTGTTACTCTTGCAGCTTGGGGAGCGTAGGTTGCAGCTACCCTCCTGTGTGATCGCGCCGACTTTAATGTAGCTCGGGTCTTTACACCCGAGTCTTCGGGACGGCTGATGCCCTCAACTTCTGACTACATGACTAAACATGACGAACTACAAATCCTGATTAATTCTCGCACTCCCATTATTACGGTCGAGACCAGCGAAGAAGACAGGCTCGAGAAACTTCTGCTCGCAATTTCCATGCAGATGACGGTGCCGTTCTATACCTGGAGCGTAACTGCAGGACTCAAGAGATTCACCGGTGCGCCGTTATACGGCACCGACGATCCCGAAAAGGCGCTGGCCAATATCGCCTCAATCGACGGCGACGCAATCTTTCTGCTCAAGGATTTCGCGCGCTACTGCGGAAACGACCACATCAGCCGCCGTCTTCGAGACTTGACCGGTACTTTTTGCACCGCGCGCAGATCCATTGTCATCGCGGGGGCGTCGTTAGATTTGCCGCCAGAACTGAAGTGTGAATCGGTAGTGTTTCAACTGGGCCTGCCGAGCGCGGAGGAATTACTTACAGGGGTCAACCAGGTGTTGGCGGAAGCGGGGCGCAACCAACGCACCCCGGTCGCTCTGGATGCGGAGCATATTTCTCGATTGGCGCGGAATCTGGTGGGCTTGACCCAAGACGAAGCCTTGCGAACGCTCCGCAAATGCTTGCTCGCGCACGGTGCGGCGGACGCTGGATTGCTTGAAACCGTGCTTGAGGCCAAGCACGCCGCCTTGGGCTCCGCAAGCACGCCGCCTTGGGCTCCGATGGACTACTCGAAATCGTTCGACGTGATGCGTCCTTCTTCAATGTAGCTGGATTGAAGCGGCTACGCGATTGGGTTGATAAACGGCGCAGCGCGTTGACGGCGGAAGGTCGTCAATTTGGGCTCGTCCCGCCGAAAGGCGTCTTGATTACCGGCGTGCAAGGATGCGGGAAAAGTCTCGCCGCGCGCGCCATCGCCGGAGAATGGGGCCTCGAGTTGGCACGCCTAGATGCCGGCCGGCTCTACGACAAATACGTGGGCGAGAGCGAGAAGCGGCTGCGCAACACGCTAGACCTCGCGCAAAAACTTGCTCCTATGGTCCTGTGGATCGACGAGATCGAGAAAGCATTTGCTTCGGCCGGCACCAGTGGCGACGCCGACGCGGGCTTGTCGCAGCGCCTGCTCGCGACTCTGCTTACTTGGATGCAGGATCGCGAGGGCGGCGTGTTTCTGGCCGCTACTTCCAACAACATTACCGTGCTCCCTCCGGAGATGCTGCGTAAAGGACGCTTCGACGAGATTTTCTTCGTCGATTTGCCCACACCGGATGTGCGCACTGCGCTGTTTGCGCTTTATCTCACCAAGAGTGCACGAAATCCCGTAGCGTTCGATTTGCCGAAGCTCGCCACAGCGAGCGAAGGTTTTTCCGGAGCGGAGATCGAACAGGTAGTTGCCGCCGGGTTGTACACCGCGTTCGATCGAAAACAGCAGCTTTCAACTGAAATCTTGCTTGCCGAGATTAAGGGCACCCAGCCGCTCAGCGTCACGCGCGCTGAAGATATCCAGAGCATCAGGGAGTGGGCCAAATCCCGCGCCGTCCCGGCAGACTGAGCAAAGCGAGATTCTCTTTTCCACCCTCGCCCGCCCCAGCCTTAACGTTGTGATTTGTAGGCGCCACACACCTGGCGCAAGCACCGAGGCGGAGACCTGGAATGAATGACTGTGGTTTACGAGCCCTCACGCCCGATTTAAAGCTTAGACGTTCATCGAAACTTAAAAAGATCTGACCGAGAGTGCGGGACGGGCATGTAAGTTGCTGGGAGCGCTCAATTCTAGAAAATGACGGTGGATTTTGTGCCCTGAACTAACAGGGCGCCGATGGCGCGGAATTTGGCTAGCTCTTCGGCGTCGCGGAACCAGCGGCCGTTGTAAACTTCGGGCGTGGGCGTGGGATCGGGGAGCAGACGATGGGCGACGTCTGCGAATCCTGCGTCGCGAAACATTTTCTTCCATTCTTCGGCGGAAAGCAGATGGGTGGGGACCGCAAGTTTTTCGCCCCACTGATGGCAACACGGATTGTCGCGATAATAGTTGATTAGGATCCAGGCCGAGCCGCCTTCGTGCAGGACGCGATAAATTTCGCGGATGCCCTTGGCCGGGTCCGGCCAGTAGTAGGAAGACTCCACCGAAATCGCGCGCGTGAAAAAGTTCGCTTCCCAGGGAATTTCGTTCACCTCGCCCACCACGAAAACCAGATTCGCGGTGTCCACGCTGGCGCGCCGCGCGCGGTGAATCATCTCGTCGGAGATGTCCATTCCCACGACCCGCCCTTCCGGAACGCGCTTGGCCAGAATGCGCGAGAGCCATCCCGCGCCGCAGCCCACATCCAGGATATTGTCGGTGGGCTCGATCTGCATCAGCCCGAGCGTGGGCTTGGCGATGGGCCAATGCTCGTGCTCCATCGACTCGCCCTTGCCCGCGTCGGCCCAGCGATTGAACTCCTCGCGCAGGACTTGGCCGGTCTCCGGCTCGGCCACTAGCGCCCCTCCCCAGTGGTTGGCGTAGCGCCGGCTTGTCCTGAGCAAACTCGAAGGGCATCTTGCCGGCCCTCTTTCTTCTTATCGTTCAAGACGCGCACCCCGCGACTTACAATCCGTGCTTTTACAGGCAACGGTCGTCTTCTCAGCGGACCGAATCTAGCGACTTACAACGGCCGCGCGCAACTCGGACAGAAATGCGGCCCCGCGATCATCGCTCCGCACCAGGTGCAGTAACGCGCCGGACCGGTCATCGCAAAAACGGGCTGCCGGACGTCGGCCACGCAGGCCCAAACCAGAGCAATAACCCATCCGACCACCGTCCAGCCAAACAGGAGATTCACCATGAAAATGCCAGCGAAGTTCCGCTTCCGGTGAGCAATAATCGACGGCAAAAAATACATCAGCGTCGCAAAGAGTAGAAACGTCATCGCAGGTCTCCTTCTACCCCAAGTTACGTTCCACCCCGCCAATTTGTTCCATCCGTCTTGCTGCTTCCCCAGTGCTGTACTTCCCCGCGTCTAATTATTTCGCGAGTTTCTGCTTGGGTGCATTTTCTCAATGCTCAGGACGTCGCAGCAGTCTTTGCATCC
>CAVPFK010000025.1:0-82951 GCA_963703705.1 uncultured Acidobacteriota bacterium
ATTGAAAACTTGGCTCCGGGGCCTGGACTCGAACCAGGATAACCAGCTCCAAAGGCTGGCGTGCTACCAATTGCACTACCCCGGAATAGGGAAGAAAAGTGTAGCAGACCTTGAACACATTTGTTATTCCTGCCAACCGCATCATTTGGAGGACGAAAACCGGGAATACAGGCCGCGCGTTCCGGATTTACGATCAATGGGGAGATACGTTTTTGAGCAGCTCTGGCCGGTACTTTTCCAGCAAAATCCTCACGATTCTTTGCGCGGCGTGGCCGTCCCAAAGCTCGGGAGCTCTTACCGGCCGGCGTTCGCTTTCGAGAACCCGCGCCGCCGCCGCAAGAATCTTCTCCGGATCTCTTCCCACGATTTGATTCGTACCTTGCTCCACCGTAACAGGGCGTTCCGTATTTTCTCTAAGCGTCAGGCAGGGCACCCCCAAAATCGTGCTCTCCTCCTGAATGCCTCCCGAGTCGGTTAGTATCAGCCGCGCGTGATCCATCAAACAGAGAAAATCCAGGTACCCCAGCGGCGGCAGTGGGACGATTCCTCCCGCAGCCGCACCTGATTTCTCTTCCGCCAGGTAAGACCCGAGTCCAAACTGGCGAATCCGTTCTAGCGAGCGAGGATGCACGGGAAAAAATACGGGCATCTTTTCCGACACTTGGGCAATCGTCGAAAGAATATCGCGCAAGACTTCCGGATCATCCACATTGCTCGGGCGGTGCAGCGTTAGCAAACCATAGCTTCGTGGCGAGGAACCATCTTTTTGTAATCCAATGCGCCGAAGTATTTCGGACTTTGCTGCCAACTTCCGGTGCTCGACCAGACAATCGATCATTACATTCCCGACAAGAAACACGCGGTCGCTGGCCAGGCCCTCATTTCGAAGGTTCTGAATCCCGCTTTGTTCTGTTACGAACAGCAAATCGGAAATCGCGTCCGTCAATTTCCGGTTGATTTCTTCCGGCATGCTCATGTCAAAGCTGCGCAGTCCAGCCTCCACGTGAGCCACTTGCGCGCCGAGTTTTGCCGCAACCAGAGCCGCCGCCAGTGTCGAGTTCACGTCTCCCACCACGATCACAACGTCCGGCTTCCACTCGAGCACCACGGTTTCGAATCGTTTCATTACTTCGGCGGTCTGCCAGGCATGGCTACCCGAACCAACTTCCAGGTTCACGTCGGGCTTGGGTATGTGCAATTCCTCGAAAAACGATTCCGACATTTGCTGATCGTAATGTTGCCCGGAATGGACGAGCCTGTGCTCGATGCCCGGCGTGCGCTGAATTTCGTGAACGATCGGAGCGATCTTCATGAAGTTCGGCCGGGCCCCTACCATGCTCGCAATGCGCAAGTTCGCCACTTAGTTTTCCCTGGCGCGCGCAAGTAGCAGCAATAGGTGAATTCCCGTTCGTCTTATAAGCGGAAAAATAGGCACGAATTACGCTAGCATTTTGCTTGGCTGAATTCCAGTTTGGCCGTATATGCGGCTGTTCTAGTAGCCAATAGAATCCATCTTTGTGCGGCATCGCCCGCACTCTCGTTGGCCTCCATTACTACTTGGGGCATCAACCTATGATGCAGTGAAGCTCACTGCGGCTATTGCTTCCACAGCCGCACTCCGCTACAACTGTTTCCCGAAGCCGTTGGTATTTCCCAGCGAATGGAACGGAAAGCAAGACAGCGGTGCCAAGCCGCGTGAAGCGTCGCGTCCAATGATGTCAGGGGAGGTCATGAGCCAGCCTGACAAACTGCCATCGGGGAACCCTAAATGGAACTCAACTCCCGCCTTCGGGGAGTCGCGGCATCTTCGGCGACGTCGCTTCTATTACACCTCAATCTTGACGCTTCTCCTGCTGGCGCTCGCCGCTCGCCTGCTTGCAGACACCATATCCGGCACAGTGAGAGACCCTTCCGGCGCAGTTGTCGCAGGAGCGCGCATCGAAATCTCCGGCGCCACTCGGCAGCAACCAATCGTGCTGCGTTCGGACGAATCCGGCAAATTTGCAGCGCCCAACCTCACAGCCGGAAAATATTCGGTGCGCGTGACCAAGGACGGCTTCGACGATCTGGTTACCACCGTGGACTTGAAAGGCAGCGCCGAACTTTCTCTCAACTTGACCATCGCCCCGCAGCAGACCCGCGTCACGGTCACCGAAAAAAGCATGGGGTTTGCGAACTCAGATGTCGTTTACCGCGAGCTCCGCGACGACGGCCTGGGAGACACGTTCGGTTGTGAGAATTTCACGTTGACCATGGACGTGGGAACCTTCCACTTCAGCTCTGGAACGATCACTCTGCTGGGATTGGTCAATCGATTCGTGACCGGCGCCATTTTTGTTGGGCAGGGTCACTTCACGCTGAAACCGACCGATCCCATCAACACGCGCGAGATGGCTCGCCGCACCGGCGATAGCCCGACCGCGGAGGAGGACTTCACCGAAGTGGTTTTTCGTTTCACCGGAGATCATTACCCGCAATTCGGCGGCGCGCTGGGCACGAAAACAGAAACGCCCCGCGAAGCCGCAGCTGCTTTTCAGCATTGGAAAGATCGAGTCCGCCAGCGCCACGAAGTTTTTCAAGGATTCACCCAATACCTTCTGGAGGGCGAATCGATCGACAATGTGGACGCTGACGTGCTCTCTGCGATATACAACCCGAATCATCCTCCATTTTTCAACGCCTACATGCGCGGTAATCCTCACAAAGACCTGCGCTTCTTCGTCCGCGTGCGCGTCGGAGCGCTTCCGCAAATGGATTCCCCCGAAGAAGTGGCACTGATTAATTGCAATGGCGGGGAACTAGACGACGGCGTTTGGTATTCCGAGCACCTGATATCTGAAATTAAAGCCCGCACCGCGAACTCGCGCGAAGATCGGCGCCTGTTCGGCACCAAGAGCTATAACATCGAAACCGTGATCGCGAAGAACGATCATCTGCACAGCAGAGCGACCATCACATTTGTCCCGCTCATCGCCGGCGAACGCGTTCTCAAATTTGGGTTGCTCCCCAATCTGCGCGTCACCCGCGTCACAGACCAGAACGGCCAGGACCTTCATTTTATTCAGGAAGACAAAAAGCAGGACGGCTCGTTCTACGCTGTCTTGGACCAAGCATCCCCGGTGGGGCAGGAGCACTCGATCTCCATTGAGTATGCCGGTGACAAAGTTCTCGCGGACGCCGGTGATGGAAGCTATTACGTGAGCGCGCGCGAGTCCTGGTACCCGAACCTGAACGGTTTCGGTGAGAAGTCGCTGTACGATCTCACGTTCAAAGTTCCGCCTTCGAACACGGTGGTCAGCGTCGGCAAACTCGAAGGACAATCCACCGAAGCCGGTTTCGCGGTCTCTCACTGGGTGACGCCGATACCGGTCGCCGTCGCGGGCTTCAATTACGGTAAGTACAAAAAAATTGATTTCTCCGATACCATCACGCACTACGACATCTCCGGATATTATTTGACCGAATTGCCGGATAGCCTCAGGCGCTTTGAAGGTGGCGCGTTGGCCTCCATGTCACCTACCGCGATGACCAAGTACGCCCTGGACCAGACTCGCGCACAGATGCAAATGTGCACGATTTTTTTCGGTCGGGCTCCTTACGACAATGTATATGTCACCGAACAGCCGAATTTCGCCTTCGGCCAATCGTGGCCTAATCTCGTGTACCTTCCGATCTCTGCCTACATCGACTCAACTCAGCGCTGGATGATGTTCGGCCACATCGATGAGAAGTTCACTGGATTCGTTCAGGAAGTCACCCCGCACGAAGTGGCACACCAGTGGTTCGGACACGGAGTCGGCTGGGCCTCCTATCACGATCAATGGCTTTCTGAAGGTTTTGCGGAATTCTCCGCGGGGTTATTTTTGCAGCAAGCCGTGGGGCCCAAGTGGCAGAAGGACTACATCGCTTTCTGGGAGCGCCAGCGCGTCCGCATCCTTGAAAAGAATAGTTTCGGTGTTTCTCCGAATGACGCCGGGTGCCTTTGGCTCGGATTGCGGCTTAACTCGCCGCGTTCCCCGGGAGCGTATCAGGGGGTCACCTACTCCAAGGGCGCCTACGTGTTGCTGATGTTGCGTTCCCTCATGTACGGCGACCAAGGCTCCGCCGCAAATCGCGACCAAGCCTTTATCGACATGATGCACGATTTCATGGAAACTCACCGCTACACACCAGCTTCCACTGAGTCGTTTAAGGCCGTCGCCGAAAAGCATATGACCAAACAGATGGATCTTCAGAGGAATGGACGCCTCGACTGGTTTTTCGACGAGTGGGTCTACGGCGTGCAGGTCCCGCGTTACGGTTTCAAGTATGAATTGCAGACCGCCGACGGCGGCAAAGTGAGAATCCGCGCCGAAATCTCGCAAAGCGAAGTGGACGACCATTTCGCCATGTTCGTTCCGGTCTTCGCCGACTTCGGTAACGGCATGGTCCGACTCGGCCAGGTTGGGATTGCCGGAAATTCCACTCGCACGGTGGATTTCATTTTGGACCGCCAGCCAAAAAAAGTTGCCCTCAACGCGTACAAGGACATCCTGGAACGCTGACGTTCGGGTGCATGATACAGCCTCTTTATCTTTAGAGGTGAAGCCCTTTGTTGCGGTCGATCGTGTTACTGCGGCAGCAACGTGCCCCAGATTTGCCGAAGTCTTGCAGCGGTTTCGCTCTGCGACGGCTTTAGCCGCTCTAGTTTTGAGCGCAAGCGGCCAACATCCAGTCCCGCCGATTGGCACACCAACGGAAAATCCCGCTGGTCCTTGAAGAGGTAATCCTCAGCTTCGCGTTTACGTCGAAGTGGCCCGGAGATCCATTCCTGAATTGTAGTCACGATTACAGCTTGCCAAAGCCGCACTTCCATCAGTTTTTCTTCATTGCCTACGACGGCGGAGTTCCTTTGCATGGCCCACCCCAGGATTGGATTCAAACAAAAGGTGAAGAGCAATGACCGTGCCGCTGAGCAATCTATGATTTCTTTTTCGCTAAATGTGCTCTTTTAGTGATGTCGGAACTTGCCGAAAGCACTGAATTTAGACTGCGGCGGCGTTGCCGGGTCCAGACCTCCTACCGAGCTGCGAAGCATTCGGGGGTGCAAGGCGAAATTAATGCTCAACCTAGGTAGCTTTTTCACTGCACGCGTAGGAGGAGGGCTGCAATGGCGAGGCCGAATTTAGGCGGCTGGATTGTTGCGGAGCGATTCCGTGCGTTTTGGCCCGCTGATGATCGGCCGGTCTCCCGCAGGGCAGGGTTCGCCAGCATGCCCGGAGAGAAGATGGGTTACCAGTGCATCGATCTTTCTGTGTTCGCTGCGCGTCAGCTCGGCATCTTCGGAAAATGAAAGATCTTTCGATCTTCGAATTTTCCTCGCCTCTTGAAACGTGTAAACGATCTCCTGCTTGAGTTTCTCGAGGTGTTCACACCTTGTTCTGACTGGCATGGCGGATGATTCTACAACGGCACATCTATCCTACAATGGTACCTCCGTACCGTTATGGGAGGCAAACACCTAGCAAAGGTTGACCCGCCTGCGAACCATTGCTTAGCTGGATTTTCTGGGAACCTTGGCGCCTTTCTTGCGCGCTTCCGATAGTCCAATGGCGATGGCTTGTTTAGGAGAAGTCACCTTGCCGCCTTTTCCGCCTTTGCCGGAATAAAGTGTGCCGCGCTTTTCCCGGTGCATTGCGCTCTTGACGCTCTTGCCCGCCGCCTTACCATACTTTCTTCGCGAACCTTTTTTCGCTGGCATCTGACGTCCTCCTGGCTACTTAGATTGAGGACCGTGCGGAAGGTTACTTTGCTACGCTATTTATTCGCTCAATTTCAGGTGAACTCATTATGAACCCTCGACAATTTCAAGCGCGTCTGGCCATTCTTTGAGATACGCGCTGTTTCATTCGCGGCAACCTTCAGGCAGAATATGTGCGCAAAATCGAGGACACTATGAAAGCCATTGCAGGATTATTTCTGCTCGCGCTGTCGCTCGCGGCCGCTGGGAGCTATGTCACCGCCGACGACGCTCCGCTGGCCGGTTATTCCGCTGACTCATCGCGCACCGAGCGCGACTGGGAGCAGAAATTTCGCGCCTCGCCCGATCCCGCCAACCTGCGCGCTTACATGCAGCGGCTTTCCGCGCGTCCCCACAATGTCGGCTCGCCTTACGACAAAGATAACGCCGAATGGATCCTCGCCAAGTTCAAGGAATTCGGCCTCGATGCGCATATCGAATCCTTCAATGTCCTGTTTCCCACGCCGAAAGAGCGCCTGGTCGAACTTGTCGCAGGAGGCCCGCACTTCGTCGCCAAGCTCCAGGAACCGTCGCTGCCCGAAGACCCCACTTCGAATCAGCAATCCGAGCAGCTTCCCACCTACAACGCGTATTCGGTCGACGGCGACGTTACCGGCCCGCTGGTGTACGTGAATTACGGCATTCCGGACGACTACGAGACCCTCGAGCGCAACGGCGTCTCGGTGAAAGGCGCCATCGTCATCGCGCGTTACGGACATTCCTGGCGTGGAATTAAACCTAAAGTCGCCGCCGAGCATGGCGCCATCGGCTGCATCATTTATTCAGACCCCCACGACGATGGATATTCGCCCGGCGTCGCTTATCCGGCTGGCCCGTACCGGCCCAAAGATGGTGTTCAACGCGGCAGCGTGCAGGACAGCACTGAGTTCATGGGCGATCCGCTTACTCCCGGAGTCGGCGCCACGCCCGATGCCAAGAGACTCGCTATAAAAGATGCTCCCACGCTGACAAAAATTCCAGTCTTGCCAATTTCCTACGCCGATGCCGAACCGCTGCTCGCATCGATCGAAGGGCCGGTCGTGCCGCGCGGTTGGCGCGGAGCGCTTCCGCTAACTTACAGGCTTGGCCCCGGGCCCGGAAAGGTTCATCTCAAAGTTTTTTCCAATTGGGATATGAAGCCGTTGTACGACGTGATCGCAAGAATTCCCGGCTCCCAATATCCCGACGAGTGGGTGATCCGCGGCAATCATCACGACGCCTGGGTGAATGGCGCGGAAGATCCCATCTCCGGCCAAATGGTGCTACTCGAAGAGGCGCGCGCACTGGGCGTTCTAGTGAAATCCGGCTGGAAGCCGAAACGCACAATCGTTTATTGCGCCTGGGACGGCGAAGAGCCCGGTCTGCTCGGTTCCACGGAATGGGCCGAGACGCATGCGGATGACCTTCGCAAACGGGCGGTGGTTTATATCAATTCCGACTCTAACGGACGCGGTTTCTTCAGCGCCGAAGGCTCGCATACGCTGGAAAGGCTGGTGAACGACGTGGCTCACGACGTTCAGGATCCCGAAACTCGCCTTTCAGTTTGGAAGCGGTGGCAGCTTCATCTACTCAGTGACGCGACCAATTCCGAAGACCGCCAGGAGCTGCGCCAGCGCAAAGACCTTCGCATCGGAATCACCGGGGGAGGCTCCGATCACGCATCCTTCCAAAATTTCCTCGGCATCGCGGTCCTGGACCTTGGATTTGGCGGGGAGGACGGCGGCGGGATTTACCATTCCATTTACGACGACTTCTATTGGTACACCCACTTCGACGACACCGACTTCACTTACGGACGCGCGCTCGCCCAGGTTGCCGGATCTACGGTGATGCGCCTGGCGGATGCGGATTTGCTGCCCTTTGACTTTTCCGATTTTGCCGATACTGTGCAAACCTACGTCCACGGGCTCCAGACATTTTCCACAAAGCAGCGGGACGAAATCCGTGAGCGCAACCTCGAGATCGATGAAGGCGTTTTTACCGCCAGCGCCGATCCAAAGAAAACCTACGTTCCGCCGAAGAAAGAGGACGTGCCTCCTTATTTGAATTTCGCGCCGATTCAGAATAGCGCCGACGCGCTTTCGCATAGCGCCGCGGAGTATCAGAAAGCCTTCGACGCCGCGGAAGCAAACGGCGGTAAGGCGCTCACCGCCGGGTCCATGGCCGAGATCAACGAAATGCTGATTCAGAGCGAACGAAAGTTGACTTCTCCGGAAGGTTTGCCGGGCCGCTTTTGGTATAAACATCAAATCTACGCGCCCGGCGTTTACACCGGATACGAAGCCAAGGCCATCCCCGCCGTCCGCGAAGCTATCGAACAGAAGCAATGGAAGCAAGCCGATGACGCCCTGCGTCGAGCTGCTGCTGTTTTACAAGATGAAGCCGCGCTGGTTTCTTCGGCCGCGGCAAAATTGTCAGCTGCCAGCGGCATAGCAAAATGAACCGCGCGCACTGCGCGCGATTTTCTAGCTCCTTCGACTAGCCCGGGCGATTCTCCGCAACGATGCATGTAAAACCGCCTCCGCTCCGGCTGCTGTTCGAGTCCAGGGTCTAGAATGTCACTTCCTCCATGGAGCGAACATCTAAACAGAAGGCTCAAGAAATTCGAGCCGCCCGGATTTCCGGGCGATTGTGCAAGGAACTCTTATAAATCCTTTTACGGAGGCGATAAAGATGAAACCGGTCCGATTCATTAGCGCTATTTTCCCTACAGCAGCTATGTTCTTGTTGTTCGGCATCTCGGCTCCCGTCCATGCGTTTCAAGAGGAACACCCTCAAGACGCGAGGCCGGCCGAGGGGCAAGCCCACGACCAGGAAACCAAGCCTTCCGAAGACGCCACAAAGCCCACGCCGTCAAAACCACCTAAGCAAGAAGATGCTCCCAAGGACGAAAAGCGCCCGGCAGATGCGAACGCGCCCAAGGACAATCACAACACGCGCACGCAGACTGAGTCCAAGACCACCACGCAGCACGGACGCGTTGAGAACGGGCGAATCCCGGATGCTGACTTCCATTCGCACTTTGGGCGCGAGCATCATTTCCACGTGGGTCATCCGCAAGTGATCAACGGCCAGTCGCGCTTCCAATACGGCGGGTATTGGTTTACTTTTGCCGAACCGTGGCCTGCAGGCTGGGGCTATGACGATGACTGTTACATTGACTTCATCGACGGCCAGTATTACCTAATTGATTTGCGCCATCCTGAAGTGCGGCTCGCGCTAGTAGTCGTACTCTAACGTTGGGAGTCGATTGTCTGAAGAAAAGCCCCATCCTCTACCAAAGTGGAAGATGGGGCTTTTTATTATCGCCGGCAAACTTGGCCTCAAGGATTGCCGCTGTTTCAATAGGGCAACTTAGACCACCGAGTATTGTAAGACCGCCTGCATCTCCACATCGCCGCTTACTCCCGCATGATCCATGTGGAACATCAAGTAGTCTCCCTTATTCAGAGCTAACGAAGGCTGCCCATGAAATTGCCGGAAGGCGTATCCTCCGGTCCCATCGCTGGGAACCCAGGTTTTCAAGATCACGTTAAAAAACAAATCTTGCACCACTCCACCCAGTCCTATGTTCAATTTATTCGGATTGTGCGGCGTCAAGTTTCCGAAATTCGCACTGGGCGGAAGATTCAAATAAGCAGCCGGGGAAGTATTGAATGTCGGCTTGGCTCCACGCGAAACGCCTCCATCGCAAAGTATCTCCGCAAACCCGGCCGTACTCGGCGCGCTGGTAATCATGAACGCTACATCGATATTGATCGTGTTGAGGATCATGGCGTCGCGCACCTCGAAGTAAACGTCCGCGCCGTTGTTGTTAATGTTGACGATCTCCCAGCCAAAGCCCACCAGGGGATCTTGGCCTGCGGGGGCCCCCTGGACCGGGGTAACAGCCTTCAGAAATTCTCGCCGTCCTGTTGCGTTCATCGCCGCCTCCAGCGGGGTGAAAGTCCCGGCAGTGATTCCAGCCAGGACCAGCGCACCTTGAGTAAGAAAAGTTCGTCGATCAGACATGTTCCCCTTCACTAACATTCCCATCTTAAACGTCAACGCGGGTGATATTGTACTCGGCTTCGTCGAACTCGAAATACCTAAACTCACTGCGGGGAAGAAAGTTGCGCGATAAACACAAAATAATTGTTCGCATATTCCTCCTAGCCTGCTTGTTCTACTGCATGTATCGGGCTGCCCGGCAGGGAATTGGGGCTTGGTACTTTCGAAAAAGCTCGCCGCCGGACATTCAAACCGCCATCAAATGGGACCCGGGAAATCCGGAGTATTACGACACTCTGGCCACTCTCACTCATCTGTATGCAGCCGGCGGAAATCCGGTTGAGGTCGTTCGCCTGTGCGAAAAAGCTACAGAGCTAAGTCCTTACAACGCATTTTACTGGGCCGATCTGGGAGGTGCCTACGAATGGGCGGGCCGCAAAGATGACGCTCTTCGCGCTTTCACCCGCGCTCGCTCTCTTTTTCCCAACTCGCCGGAGATCAACTGGAAAGCGGCAAACTTTTATATTCGAACCAAAAGAGTTTCAGACGGTCTGCGCGTTCTGCGACAAGTTTTGCTCGAAGATCCCGGCAAAGAAGGCCAGGTGTTCCATCTCGCTTCGAACGCGACCAACGATAACCAGCAAATCCTGCAAGAAATGCTGCCGCCTGACGCGCCGGTCCTGCTGGATTATCTCAATTTTCAGGTGGAGAACAACCGCATGGAGGCTGCCGCTCAAACCTGGGCCAGAGTGCTTTTCCTCGGTTCGCCCTTCGATCCAGCTCGCACATTCCTTTACCTCGACGCGTTGATTCAGCACGAGGATGTGGACCATCTCAGGGAAACCTGGGCTGTTCTTTCCACCCGTTTCCCCCAAGAAATCGGCGCACGCCTAGCCAAGCCCAATTTGATCACCAATGGAGATTTTGGCTTCGCGCCGCTAAACGGTGGTCTCGACTGGCGCGTCCTACCGGTCCAAGGTGCCACCGGCGGCGTGGACGCATCGACTGGTATCGAGGGCGGCAAATCCCTGCGCATCACTTTCGACGGCAGTCAAAACCTGGAGTACGCCCACGTCCTAGAGTACGTTCCGGTCATGCCCAACACGTCTTACAAATTTTCCGTCTACATGCGCGCACAGGCGATCACCACCGATAGCGGCCCCAGATTTGTTCTAGAAGATGCCTACGATCAACTTGCAGATGTAACACGCAAGGCCGCCAATCCCGCGAGATTTTCTGTCTCCACTGAAAATGTAACAGGCACATCGGACTGGTCGCCGCATCAATTGGAATTCAACACCACCGGCCACACCAGACTTCTAATGGTAAAACTGGCCCGCCCGGCCAGCCACAAATTCGACAACAAATTAGCCGGCACAATTTGGATCGCTCGAGTAACTCTCCTGCCAAAATAGCGCACACATCGCGTCCGTAAAATCAGGTTCAAGCCCAGGCGGGCCTGCGGCAATCCGCCTTTCTTGGCGAAACCCAGCGTCACCGCCTTAATCTTGGCGCTGGGTCGCGCAATCGCAAACGCTATCCGCAGTGCGCGGGTTTTGCGGATCGCGGATTTCTTGAACGTTTCAGGAAGGGGATTGCGATGATAAAGTTGGAAAATCTAAACTCTCGCCGACTCTTTGAGTTTCTCGGAAGGACGAATCAAGGTGACCGCATACTTAGCAGCGATCGATCAGGGCACGACCAGCACACGTTTTATTGTGTTCGACCGCTCCGGGCGGATCGTTTCCGCTGCTCAGAAAGAACACGAACAGATTTTGCCAAAGCCGGGGTGGATCGAGCACGATCCGGATGAAATCTGGCGCCGGACTCAGGAAGTTATCGAAGAAGGGATGCGGGCTAAAGAGCTGCGTCCCGAAGACCTGGCCGCCATCGGGATCACCAACCAACGCGAGACTACCATCGTTTGGAACCGCAAGACCGGACGGGCAGTGTACAACGCCTTGGTCTGGCAGGACACACGCGTGGACGATGCCGTGGCGGAGTTTTCTCGGGAGGGAGGCCAGGATCGTTTTCGGCAAAAGACCGGCCTGCCGCTGGCCACCTACTTCAGTGGATTGAAGATTCGCTGGCTTCTGAAAAATATCCAAGGCGCACACGCAGCGGCGGAAGCCGGGGAGTTGCTCTTCGGAAATATCGATAGTTTTCTCGTTTGGAAGCTGACCGGCGGCCCGGAGGGTGGAATCCACGTCACCGATGTAAGCAATGCCAGCCGCACCCAGCTCATGGACCTAAAGACACTTTCTTGGGATCCGGAGATGTTGGAGGTCTATGGTATTCCGGAAAAAATGCTCCCCGAAATCGTATCGAGCAGCGAAATATACGGAAAGGCGAAGCTCGATTCGATCCAGAATGTTTCTATCGCCGGAATTCTCGGCGATCAGCAGGCGGCGCTGGTCGGCCAGACGTGTTTCAACCCAGGGGAAGCCAAGAACACGTATGGCACGGGTTGTTTCCTGCTGGAAAACACCGGAACGGAGGTCGTTCGTTCCAAGTCCGGATTGCTCACCACCGTGGCCTACAAACTGGGTGACCGGCCTGCGCATTATGCTCTTGAAGGCAGCATCGCTTTTGCCGGCGCGGTCGTTCAATGGCTTCGGGATAACCTCGGGCTGATTGAAAAAAGCACGGACATCGAATCGCTGGCACGAACCGTTCGGGACAATGGAGGCGTCTACTTCGTTCCGGCATTTTCCGGTTTGTATGCGCCGTATTGGAAAAGCAACGCGAGAGGGGTGATTGCCGGCTTGACTCGCTTCGCAAACAAAAGTCATCTGGCACGCGCGGTCCTGGAGGCCACCGCATTTCAAACGCGCGAAGTCCTGGAGGCCATGGAGCAGGATTCACGAATTCAACTGAAAGTTCTGCGAACCGACGGCGGAATGGTGGAGAACGATCTTCTGATGCAGTTTCAATCCGACATTCTGAATCTTCCGGTCGTCTCTCCGGTCACCAAAGAAACCACCGCGTTGGGAGCCGCCTACGCTGCAGGCCTCGCCGTCGGCTATTACCGGGACACCGACGATCTCCGCGCGAATTGGGACGTGGACCGCAGGTGGACTCCCAATATGGATGAAAAAACGCGCGCGAGTCTGTACCAAGCCTGGAAGAAGGCAGTGACACGTTCCTTCGATTGGATCGAGTAAGTCGAAAAGGCCGCCTTCATTCCAAATGGCAAAAAGAGGAACCGGGATCGCCCAGTGCGACCAGCCATTACGCCTTGGGAAGCAGCCGGCTGAAGATTTTCCAATACGAAATGGGTGCCAGACGTTCGAGGAATGCGAGGAACTTTGCGTCGTCACCGACCAACACACGCGGTGAGCGGCGTTCGATGCCCTTCACGATGATTTCACCGGCAGCTTCCGGCGGCATGCGCAGCGCTTTTTTCGCGATGGCTTTGCGCTTGGCGACTTCCTCCGGAGGCATGCCCGTTGGCACTCGAGCGTTATCTGCAATCGAAGTGGCGACGCCACCCGGGTGAACCAAGGTAACCCCGACCCTCGAACCGGCGAGTTCCTGCCGCAGGGAATTCGAAAATCCTCGCACGGCGAACTTGCTTGCCGAGTAAGCAGTTTGCCCGGGCGGCGAGATTATCCCGTAAATGCTCGAAAGATTCACCAGGCGCGCGTCATCGCTTTTTTGCAACAGAGGCAGGAACGCTCGGGTCATGCGCACCAGGCCCCAGAAGTTAATTTCGAACAGCCACTCAAAATCTTCTTCGCTGACCGCTTCGAACGTGCCGCCGATGGCGACGCCGGCGTTGTTAACCAGGATGTCCACGCCGGGATGCGAAGCGAGCACAGCTTGTGGAAACGCTGCCGCGGCGCGACGGTCTGCAACATCAAGGTGATGTCGGGTGATGCGCAGAACAGCTGTCGGCGGGGTCGCGTTTGCCGGATGCGTTTGAGCTGCTTGCGCCATACCAGCCGTTTCCGATAGCCCCGCGTCATTCAGGTCAGCTAGTGCGAGGTTGCAGCCACGGCGCGCGAGGGAAATAGCGATGGCGCGACCGATGCCGCTTGCGGCGCCAGTGATCACTGCCGTGCGGTTCTTCAGGTTCATTGCGCTCGTCATCATCTCCCCGCAAGCAAGTGCAGGATAGGGTCGCAATTTCTTCAGGCGCGATGACTCTACCCCAGGTTGCGATTCTAAGTCGCAGAGACCTGCGCATGGCCGCGCTGAGTGGCGAGATATTCCAAAATTGCCCGGTTTGCTACGCCAGGCTGGTCGGTCTCGAAAATGTGGCTAGCACGAGGAATCAGCAACAGTTTGGCGCCGGGAATGCGTTCAGCGATTAGCCGGCCATTTGCGGGTGGAATGAGCTGGTCGGTCTCGCCGTGAACGACCATGGTTGGAGCGGTTATACGTGCGATTCGGCTGTAGGCCTCCCAACCGATAATTCCTTGCAGTTGACCTAGGTATCCTTGTGAAGTGGGATACCACTTCATGCGGATAGCCATATCTTCGTCGATTCGCTCGCGCGGCGTGCCAGGGTCGTAGATGAACGGGATGATGGCCTCCTTTGCTTCTTCTGGGGTCATTCCTTGGCGCATAAGAACTTCAAGCACCTCGGGTTCCGCCCGCACCGCATGAGGGCCGCCCGCAGCAGTACAGCCCAAAATCAGCGAACCTACGCGCTTGGGATATTGCAGCGCGAATTCCTGCGCAATCATGCCCCCCATCGAAACACCGAAGACATGCGCTTTCCGGACGCCGGCAGCATCGAGGACGGCTGCTGCGTCGGAGGCCATCAATTCGATGGAATAAACGTCGGGGGGCGCGTCGCTTTGTCCCACGCCGCGATTATCCAGAGCGATGGTGCGATAGGTTTGAGCAAGAATCGGGCGGGTGCGATGCCACATGTGGGACGGATAACTGAGGCCCATGATCAACAACAAAGGTTCCCCGGAGCCTTGTTCATCCCAATATATTTTGGCGCCCTGATTTTCAACAAACGGCATAAATCCCTCCGACTGCCGCTAGACCGCCCGGCGGGCCTGGAGAACATCTCAAATGAGATAGCGACCCACAGATGAACGTTACTAACGCGGCTGCCATTGTATATAATCCGCTTCACCATGCAAAACCAAGAGACGCAATACCACCTAGCCGACCGAATCGCAACGATTACGCTCAACCGGCCCGACAAACTGAATGCCTGGACATCGACAATGGAGCAGGAAGTGCGCGCTGCGATGGCAGCGGCCGAAAACAACGAGAACGTCCGTGTGATCATTTTGACCGGCGCGGGACGCGGGTTCTGCGCGGGCGCGGACATGTCACTGTTGAGCGCGATCTCGAAAAAAGGAATCAACGCGGCGCAACGGGCGCAGGCGGTGCAGCCTGCTGGCGGGATCAGCGAAGGCATCCGAGCGGATTTTCAAAGGAAATATTCGTATTTTCCGGCGCTCACCAAGCCCGTGATTGCGGCCCTCAACGGCCCCGTGGTGGGGTTGGGTTTGTTGATTACTCTATATTGCGATTTACGTTTTGCTTCTGATGCAGCGCGGTTCAGCACAGCATTTGCGCGGCGGGGATTGGTCGCAGAGTACGGAATGGCATGGATGTTGCCGCGTCTGGTGGGCCATGCAAACGCGCTGGACTTGCTCTTTTCGGCGAGAATGATCGACTCTGCGGAAGCGTTGAAGATGGGATTGGTGAATCAGGTTTACCCGCAGGAGCGATTTGCTGAGAAGGTGCGCGAGTACGCACTAGATTTGGCTTCCAACGTTAGCCCGCGTTCTTTGCGCGTGATCAAGCGGCAAGCCTACCAGGCGATGTTTCAAACGCTCGCCGAATCGTTTGAACTCTCTGAGCAGGAAATGCTCGCCAGCCTGCAATCGGAAGACTTCAAGGAAGGAGTGGCACACTTTGTCGAAAAGCGTCCGCCAGTCTTCACCGGGAAATAGCAGAGATCTATGAGTTTTGAACCCAGCGCGAAGGCCAAGCAACTGCAACAGCGGTTGCAGCGATTCATGGCTGCCTACGTGTATCCGAACGAGCGTCGATTCCACGAAGAAGTAGAGCGCGAGCGCTGGAAACCGACCAAGATCGTCGAAGAACTGAAGTCCAAGGCGCGCGACGAGGGATTGTGGAATTTGTTCTTGCCGCAAGATCCAAACGGCGCGGGCTTAACAAACCTGGAGTACGCACCGCTTTGCGAAATTATGGGCCGCAGTCATATGGCGCCAGAAGTATTCAATTGTTCTGCGCCTGACACTGGAAATATGGAAGTGCTGGCGCGTTATGGAACGCCTGAGCAGAAGGAGGACTGGCTAAAGCCGCTGCTGGCAGGCGAAATTCGATCCTGCTTTGCGATGACCGAACCGGATGTTGCTTCCTCAGACGCCACGAACATTTCCGCAAGCATCGTGCGAGATGGCGATGAGTACGTAATCAACGGACGGAAATGGTGGTCTTCTGGAGCAGGAGATCCCCGCTGCAAAATCGCGATCTTTATGGGCAAGAGCGATCCGTCAGCACCGGCGCACAAGCAGCAATCGATGATCCTGGTCCCGCTCGAGGCGCCGGGAGTCACCATTGTCCGGCTTTTAACTGTTTTCGGCTACGACCACGCGCCGCACGGCCACGCCGAGATAAAGTTTGAGAATGTGCGTGTTCCGGTCGCGAACATGTTGCTTGGCGAAGGCCGCGGATTTGAGATTGCGCAGGGTCGCCTGGGTCCTGGGCGGATTCATCACTGTATGCGGTGCATCGGCATCGCAGAGCGCGCGCTGGAAACCATGTGCCAACGAGTGCAAGCAAGGGTGGCCTTCGGGAAACCGTTGGCAGAACAAGGTACGATTCGCGCAGGCATCGCCGCGTCTCGGATGGAAATTGAGCAGGCCCGCCTGCTTACGCTCAAGGCGGCGTATATGATGGACACGGTCGGGAACAAGGCGGCGCGGGCGGAAATTGCAATGATCAAAATTGTGGCGCCCAACGTCGCGTTGCGCGTTCTGGATCGGGCCATGCAAGCACACGGCGGCGCGGGAGTTTCACAGGACACTTTTCTGGCCAGTTCCTGGGCGATGGTTCGCACGCTGCGACTAGCCGACGGACCAGATGAAGTACATATCGAATCGGTCGCCAAATGGGAACTAGCTAAGAATCGGCAAGAAACATGAGGGTCACACTCACTGATTGTGATGGATAACGTCCGATGTGGCGAGGAACTTTGATTGGAAGAAACGGGTGGCGCCCCTGGTGCTCAACGATCTGCAATCGCTGAAAGAACTGGTTGGCCGAGAGATTGGCGTCTCGGAATGGTTTCCTGTTACCCAAGAGCGAATCCAAGAGTTCGCTCAAGCAACGGAAGACCGGCAATGGATTCATCTAGACCGCGAGCGCGCGAGCGCGGAATCGCCCTATGGCACGACCATCGCTCACGGTTTTCTTACACTTTCCTTGATCAGCTATTTATCGAAAGGGGTGATAGAAATCCGCAGCGGCGTGCGGCTGGCGGTGAATTACGGATTGAATCGCGTGCGTTTTCCCGCCCCTGTGCGTACGGACTCGAAGATCCGCGCGCGGTTCGTGCTGCTCGCCTGGAAAGAGCTTTCGGACGCAACCGAGGCGATCTTCACCGTTACGGTCGAGGTCGAACATGGCGATAAGCCTGCATGCGTTGCCGAGTGGATTTTGCGCTACTACTCGTGATGAGTCAGGGTTCTTTTGCGATAGGGGAGGGCCGCGGCAGGGTAAAAATACACGCTAGATTTGTCCGGTCTGCGCGGTATGTAAGGAAGCACGCAAGAGCATTCGGATTGTTTCAGGCATGGCTGCAAAGCGTTGATCTTTCGTCAAGCCTTGGTGATAGCGAAAATAAATTTGCTGCACGATGACGGCCAGTTTGAAGCGCGCGAATGCAAGATAGAAAGCAATTTGGGAAGCGTCACATCCGGTTTGTTTTGAATAGTAGTGCACGATTTCCGCGCGGGTAAGGCTCCCAGGTTCGCTGGTGGGCCCCCAGCGATTTTCTTGTAGCTCCTCTGGATCCGTTCGATCCACCCAATAGCCTAATGCAGTGCCCAGGTCTGAAAGGGAGTCTCCAATCGTGCACATCTCCCAATCCAGCACCCCCACAATTCTAGTGATCTCGACCGAATCGAGGACGACATTGTCATATTTGTAGTCGTTGTGAATGAGCGAAACGGCGCTCGTGGTTGGCATGTTTTGCCGCATCCACTGAGCAATTTTCTCTACTTCGGCGTAATCGTGTGTTTTGGAACCGTAGTAGCGTTCTGTCCATCCGCGCACCTGCCGCTCGAGGTATCCGTCCGGCTTACCAAGATCGGAAAGGCCCGCGGCTGTGTAATCCACACGGTGCAGGCGGATGAGGTTTTCGATAAACGATTCGCTGAGTCGACCTGCTGTTTCGGCAGGAAAATCCAAAGCGGCCGGGAGATGTCTGCGAAGGATGATGCCGTGGATCGGTTGCATGAGATAGAACGGAGCCCCGATCACGGAAGCGTCGTCGCAATAAAGAAGTACTTCGGGAGCCGGAGCGTAGACGGAGTGAAGCTTTGAGAGCACACGAAATTCGCGGCTCATATCGTGCGCGGATTTCACCTTGCTTCCGAACGGCGGCCTCCGAAGAACCAATTCCTTGGCGCCGAGATGCAATGAATAAGTCAAATTGGAATGGCCGCTGGGAAATTGGCGAACCTCGAGCGTACCGGTTTCGTTAGGGAAGTGGCGGTGCAAGAAAGGTTCGAGCTTGTGCACATCCAGCTCTTCGCCAGATCGAACGGCCGCGGGATGGTCCAGGGAATCGCTCATAGCAAGCCTCCCCTAGCGGTGAGTGAGCATTGCAGGATCGTCGAGATGTCCGTGGACATTGAAGGAGCTGAGTGTAAACCGATCAGCGGAGTAAAGAAATTCACTCCAAGAAGAATTCCGCGACATCCAGCTCACTTGCAAGGTGCCTTCCGGTGACAGGTCGAAAGCGCGCCCGACGGCAACCGCGATGGGACCACCGGAAGTAAAAATCACGACGCGTTCGCCGCGCCCGCCGGCAGAGAGAATCTTCACGAGGCCGGAATTCACACGTGAGCAAAACTCCGACCAGGTTTCCACACCCGGCACACGGATCGCGCCGCGGACCCACTGACCGATGACGGCCTCGAAAAGCTTTTGGAAAGTGGCACGCTTCTTTGCGATGCCAACGGAGGATTGGAATGCCGCGTGGAGATCCCGGATGTTTGGTTCGCTTTCGAGCAATCCGGGCAGACTGCGTTGGAGCACAGCTTCACCTTGGTATTCATCGAATTCCGCCAGCACCAGAGGTTCTGGAAATTCGAGACCGGCCCTGGCGTAGGCGTCGCTCACGATTTTTAAGGTGTCTTGCTGGCGGACACAGGGACCCACGCACGCGCGGTCGAAAACCAGATTGCGCCGCGCCCAATATTCCCCGAGCAGGCGCGCTTGCGTTCCTCCCAGCGCAGACAACTTGTCATAGTTGTCCTCGAGAAAGGAAGCTTGCGCGTGACGGACAAGGAAGAGGATTCCCATGAGTCTTCTGTGAGGAGAGGTTAGCCGGCTGCGCCTTCTTCCTTGCCGAACTGCGCGAAGGTTTTGCCTTGCTCCGCCAGCCGCCTTAGCAGCGGGGCAGGCCGCCAGGTTTCACCGTGCTGTCGATGGAGTTCCGAGACACGCTCGAACACTTTTTTGAGGCCAACAGTGTCGGCATACCACATCGGACCGCCGCGATGTGCGGGAAAACCGTAGCCATTCAGATAAATGATGTCGATGTCGGAAGCACGCAGCGCGTAACCTTCTTCCAGAATCCGCGCACCCTCGTTGACAAGCGCGTAGATGCAGCGATCGGTGATTTCCTCGGCGGAGATTCTACGCTGCACGATTCCGGCCTCTGCAACCCATTTGCCAAGGAGTTCATCAACGGCTGGGTCCGGGCGGGCCTGCCGCTGGTCGTCGTATTGGTACCAACCCGCTCCGGTTTTCTGCCCGAATCGCCCGAGCTCACACAAACGATCTTCGGCGAAGGGCTGACGAATGCCGGGCACTTCCAAGTGCCGATACTCCTTGCGAATTCGCCAGCCAACATCGAGACCGGCGAGGTCGCCGACGGCTAGAGGCCCCATGGCGTTGCCGAAATCGACCAGAGCCTTATCCACGGCTTCGATACCCGCACCTTCTTCGACGAGGAACTGAGCTTCGCGACGGTAGGGACCAAACATGCGATTGCCGACGAAACCTCGACAATTGCCAACGAGCACTCCTACTTTGCCGAGCATCTTTGAGAGCTGCATGCAAGTGGCGACAACTTCCTTTGAGGTGGCTTTACCACGGACAATCTCTAGCAATCGCATGACATTCGCGGGGCTAAAGAAATGCGTGCCGATAACAAAACCGGGCCGAGAAGTGGAGGCGGCAATCTCGTCGATGCTCAAGGTCGAAGTGTTGCTGGCAAGGATCGCGCCTGGCTTGCACACGCGATCCAGCTCCTGGAAGATTTCCTTCTTAAGAGCCATGCCTTCGAAAACCGCTTCGATCACCAGGTCAACGTTTGAAAAGCCGTCGTAGCTAAGCGTGGGCGTGATGCGGTGGAAGCGTTCATCGGCAGCTTCCTGAGAGAAACGGCCGCGTTTGACGGAATTCGCATAGTTCGATTTGATCGTTGCCAGTCCGCGATCGAGTGCCGCTTGGTCCGCTTCTTTCAGGAGCACGGGGAAACCTGCGTTCGCCAGGACCATGGCAATGCCACCACCCATGGTGCCTGCGCCAACAACGGCGGCAGATTTTACGGGAATTGTCGTAGTTTCCTTGGGGATGTCTGGAATCTTGCTGACTTCCCGCTCGCTAAAGAAGACGTGGATGAGCGATTTAGACTGCTCAGAGAACAGGCACTCGACGAAAAGTTTTTGCTCGGCCTGGCACCCTTCTTCGAATGAAAGTTTTGAAGCGGCTTCGATCGCGTCGATGGCAGCAACCGGAGCGAGCAAACCGCGCTGTTTCTTGGCAACAGTTTCCCGCGCGGAGGAAAAGATCGGCGCGTTATCCGAAGGGCTGCCAAGTTTTTCATTTCGGTCCCGAGTTTTGGGGGCGGGCTTACCCGCAACTTCGCGCGCAAAGGCAACCGCTCCCGCGAGCAGATCGCCTTCGATGATGCGGTCGACGATACCGAACTCGAGCGCTTCTTTCGCTTTGAGGGGATTGCCGGTAGTGCACATTTCCAGAGCTTTTGCGATGCCTGCGAGCCGCGGAAGACGTTGCGTGCCCGCCGCGCCAGGAATAATGCCGAGCTTCACTTCCGGCTGACCGACCTGTGCGGAAGAAACAGCCAGGCGATAATGTCCAGCCATGGCCAGCTCCAAACCGCCGCCCAAGGCCGTCCCGTGGATGGCTACAATCACGGGCTTGCTGCTGTCTTCAATTTTCAAGAGCAACGGAAGCAAGCCGGCGCCGCGCGGTTTGCCGGAGGTCATTTTGCCGAATTCCTTAATGTCCGCGCCGGCCACAAAGGTACGTCCGCCGCCGATCAGAACAACGGCTTTGACGCCGTCGTCCTGCGCGAGGAGGTCTAACGCTTCTGAAATGCCTTCGGGAACGCCGGGGCCGAGCGCATTGACCGGCGGATTGTTGATGGTGATGACCGCGATGTCATTCTCTTTGGTGAGCCGCACTAAATCATTCATGGAGAAATTCCTTTAGGTTGCGGATTTAAGCGCTTTTCGCGGTGACGCCGCCGGAATCGATTACCAGGGAGGCAATGCGCTCGCGATGAAAGGTGGCGTCGCCGAACGCGGCCTCCGATGCTTTTGCTCGACGGTAATACAGGTGAACATCGTTTTCCCAGGTGAAGCCCATGCCGCCGTGAATCTGTATGCCCCGGTTGCCTACCGTGCGGCCAGCGTCACTGGCATACATCTTGGCGATAGAAACGGCTGTCGCCGCATCCGGCGAGTTTTCTTCCAGCGCCCACCCTGCATAGTAGACAGCCGAACGCGCACTCTCGGTTTCCAAATACATGTCCGCGCACTGGTGCTGCACGGCCTGAAACGTCCCGATGGGTTTGCCAAACTGTTTGCGAGTCTTGGCATATTCGACCGTGATATCAAGAGTCCGCTGCATGCCACCTACCAGTTCGGCGGCCAACGCTGCAGTGGCGATGTCGAATGCCCGCGCGAGGTTGGCCGTAGTTCCAATTTCCTGCGCCGGAGTGTCATTGAATTCAACGGCGTAGAGCTTGCGCGTAAGGTCCATGGCCCGCATGGGAGAGATTTTCAGCCCAGGAGCCTTGGAATCCACCGCAAAAACGCCGTTGCGCGCAACGACGATGATGAAATTGGCGACCGCGGCATCTGAGACAAAGAGTTTTTCTCCAGTGAGCTTCCCATTCGCCGCGCTCAGCTGGATATCCTGCGGGTTCCAGCTCGCGCCCAATTCCACAATGGCCACCGTGGCGCGAACTTCTCCCCGGCAGATCGGAACGAGGTATTTGTTCTGGTGAGCCGGCGAGGCTACCGCATCCAAGACAGTTCCCGCCAGCACTACAGTTGAGAAGAACGGCCCGGGCAACAGTGCACGTCCCGCTTCTTCCATCAAGAGCATGAGTTCGACCTTGCCGAGGCCGACGCCTCCGAGGCTTTCCGGAAAAATAATCCCGGTGTAACCCTGGTCGGTAAGTTTGGACCAAAGAGCGGCGTCGTAGGCCGTATCGGTTTCCATCAGGCGCCGCATTTCGGCGCTAGGACATTCCCCTGCGAAAAACTTGCGCGCGCTGTCCTTCAAGAATTCCTGGCTTTCCGTCAAACCAAATTGCATAGCGTATCCCCTTAGTAGCTTCTGGGCAGTCCGAGAACGAAATGTCCGATGATGTTCCGCTGTACTTCAGAGGTGCCCGCCTCGATAGTATTTCCGCGCGTGCGCAGGTAAGCGTAAGACCAAATCCCTTTATCGATGGCGCGCGGGTCGCCGCCTAGCAGTTGACCGTAGGGGCCGAGCAGCTCCTGCGCGATTTGTTGCAGGCGCTGGTTGAGCTCGCTCCAGAAAATCTTCTGAATGGAACCCTCCGGGCCAGGCACGCCGGTAGCGGTGATGCGGCTGAATGCGCGCATCTGGTTGAAGCGCATGATTTCAATTTCCGCGCTGCACTGCGCGAGTTTCTGGCGGATGAGCGGGTCCTGCGCAGCGGGCCGACCGTTGCGTTGAACGCTTCGAGAAAGTTCAATAAGGCGTGTGATGGCGCGCTTGAATATGAGGTGCAGGCGAGCGCCGTAGGAACCCCGCTCGTACATCAGCGTGCTTACTGCCACATTCCATCCGTCATTTACTTTACCGAGAACGTTTTCAGCTGGAACGCGGACATCGCGAAAGAAAATCTCGTTGAATTCGGATTCGCCGGTCATCTGGCGCAGCGGACGGACCTCGACCCCGGGCGACCTCATATCGACCAGGAGTACCGAAAGTCCCTTATGCTTCGCGACACTCCCGTCCGTGCGAACCACGAGCTCGCACCAGTCGCCAATCCACCCGTAGCTGGTCCACACCTTTTGGCCGTTAACGACGTAGTGATCGCCGTCCAATCGGGCTTCCATTTGCAAACCGGCGAGATCAGAACCGGCATTGGGTTCGGAAAAGCCCTGGCACCAGATTTCTTCTGCGCTTAGAATTTTCGGGATGTAACGTTTCTTTTGCGCCTCTGTTCCGTAGGCGATGATGGTGGGTCCGATGAGGCCTAAGCCAAGCGAATTGGCCATCGGCGGTGCCTCGACACGCGCCATCTCTTCCCAAAATATGGCTTGTTCCATGAGCGTAGCGCCGCGCCCTCCGTATTCCTTGGGCCACGAAACGGCTGCCCAGCGGCCTTCTTGGAGTTTTCGCTGCCAGGCGCGAAGATAGGGGAAGGATTCCTCGATGGGTTTCTCGCGCCATTCGTTCCAGTCTTTCGGCAGGTTGTTGGCGAGCCAGGCGCGAAGTTCGTCGCGGAACGTCAACTCCTGTTCGGTTAGGTTTAAATCCATGAGCAAACCTCCTTGGGGGCCGCCCGGTATTAACTCACTCCGGTATTTCTGGATAAAATTACATTTCGCCAATAATCTGGCTCAAGCGCCGGATTTCCGCCTTGGTGAAGCGGAGCTCGGGCGCATGGTGTCCTGACCTTGCCAATACTTTTTCCGGATGTCTTTTTTGAGAATTTTTCCAGTTCCGGTTTTGGGCAAACTATCCAAAAATTCGAAAGAGCGGGGACACTTGTAATGCGCTAGGCGCGAACGGCAGAACTCGATGAGCTCGGACTCGGTGGCAGCAGCATTCGGCTTTAGTACCACCAGCGCTTTGGGCACTTCGCCCCACTTTTCGTCGGGAACGGGAATGACCGCGGCTTCTAGGACGGCCGGATGCGCGAGGATGGCCTTTTCAAGCTCAAGGGAGGAGATATTTTCTCCCCCGCTCACGATAATGTCTTTTTTGCGATCGACAATCAGTAGGTAGCCTTCTTCGTTGAATGTGGCCATGTCCCCGGTGTGGAACCAGCCGCCGCGTAAAGCTTCGGCGGAAGCCTCCGGCTGGCGCCAGTAACCCTCCATCACGCCATCGCTACGCGCGATGATTTCGCCAATGGCTTTCCCATCGCGCGGCACGTCATGATCTTCCGCGTCCACCACGCGAATCTCCGTGCCGGGAAACGCGTACCCGGTCATGGCTTGGCCGACATGACGCTGTTCGCCTTCCCAGCCGAGACCTGACTTCATGGGAGAAATCGTAAGCGAGGGCGACGTTTCCGTCAGGCCGTAACCCGAAAAGCACTCGCAGCCAAGTGCTTCTTCGACCTCGCGAATAAGTGTTGGCGACGACGCGGCGCCGCCGATGACAATGCGTCGAAGGCTACTTAACTCGTAATTATGGCGCTGGGGGCAGTTCACCAGCGCGGTGGCCATGATGGGAACCAGGCTGCAGGAGTGAACCTTTTCTTTTTCGATCAACCGGAACACTTCTTTAGTCTCGAAACGCTGGATCATGACGTGCTTTCCTCCAAGTAACGTGAGGAAATGCGCGACACCCCATCCGTTCGCATGGAACAGAGGGATGGTGTGAAGTTCGACCGCCCCGTTTTCGATCTGAAATCCCAGGCAGACGTTTAGCGCATGGAGGTAGATGTTTCTGTGGGTTAGCATCACACCTTTCGGATTTGCGCTGGTGCCGCTGGTGTAGAAGAGCTCAGCCAGAGCGTTCTCGTCGATGGAGCTGATGTCCGCGCGATGGGGCGTAGCCGCGCTGAGAAGGGAATCATAGTTACCTGGAGCGAGCCAAGAAGCTTCGGGCGAACCATCCAGCTGGACGAACATTCTCACTGCGTGAAGATTCTTGCGAAAGGATTCCACCAATCCGAGAAACTGCTTCTCAATGAACAGGACGGTCGCTCCGGAATCATTCAGAATGTAGGCCAGCTCTTCTGATGCGAGCCGGATGTTCAGCGGGAGCAGAACGGCGCCGGCTTCCGGAACGCCGTAGTAGCCCTCCAGCAACCGATGACAATTCGCGCTGAGGAAAGCGACGCGATCTGCAGCCTGGACGCCGAGATCACGCAGGGCGCCCGCCAGACAGCCAACGCGCTCCGAAAATTGTGCGTACGTAAAGCGATCCTGATTGCAGACTACTGCGGTCCTGCCGGGATATTGCTGTTCCGCATAGCGAAGGAAGCGGAGAGGCGTGAGGGGAATATTCATAGCGTGCCTCGCCTGGATCAGGCGGACTGACCTCCATCGACCACCAGGATATGTCCGGTCACAAAATCGGAGGCATCGGAAGCGAGAAAAATCGCGGCGCCTTTTAGATCATCCGGCCCGCCAAACCGCCCCAAAGGGATGCCCTCCAACAGCGCTTCCTTATTTCTCTCGATGACCTTCTCCGACATGTCGGTTGGAAACCAGCCGGGAGCAATCGCGTTTACCTGAATGTTGTGCATGCCCCACTTACAGGCCAGATCTTTGGTGAAAATGATCACACCGCCTTTGCTGGCGCTGTAGCCGATGGCCGACAATTTCGGGGATGAACCGCGCAGCCCGGCGACGGAGGCCATATTAATGATTTTTCCCCGGCGTTGCGCGATCATGATCTTGCCGACTGCTTGGGAAAACAGGAAGGTTCCGGTCAGGTTGGTATCGATGACTTTATTCCACTGATCGAGCGTCATCGATTCGACCGGCGCACCCCAGGAAGTGCCGGCATTGTTGATCAAGACGTCGATGCGCCCAAATTGTTTGACCGCGGCGTCGGCAACCTCTTGAATACTCGCTGGGTTTCTGACATCGCAGCCGAACGCGAGAACTTGCACACCCAACCTTTGCAGTTCCTCGGCGGCCTGTACGCAGCGCTCTTTCTTGCGAGCGCAGAGAACCAGATTCGCTCCCATCTGAGCAAGCCCTTCGGCCATCTGCCGGCCGAGGCCGACAGAACCGCCCGTAACGATGGCCACGCGGCCGGTTAGATCGAACATCTGCGGGGGCTTCATGGAGGAATACGAAACATCCCTCTTAAACAAACGTGTGTTTATATCACATGTTAGCAGCTATCGCTAGTTGACCGCGCGGCACTAAACTGCGACGAGATCTGACTTTTGCCAAGCCTGATACTCCTTGCTGCCGCCATCGACTGGTCGCTTCAGGGCTGCCGGCAAAAATCGCACGCTTTCCGCCACGCGCTCGGCTGCCCCGGAATGGCTTGATCGGGTCGGCGGCTTCTCCTAGATGTGCAAAAGGCGAATAGCCAATCCGGCAATCGCGCCGCCCGCTAGAGTGCCGATGAGCGAAATCGGAGCGTATCCCCAGTCCGAGCCACCCTTGCCCGCGATGGGAAGAATTGCGTGGGCGATTCGCGATCCGAGATCACGCGCTGGGTTCATGCTGGTGCCCGTAGGCCCGGCCAGAGCGAGAATCAGTCCCCAGACCAACGCAGCAATAAGAACTGGACCAAAACCAGCGGGCAAATTGGCGCGCGTCAGAATGCAAACGGCAACGAACACCAGCAGGGCCGTGGGAATAATTTCGCTGACGAGGTTGGCTGCTCTGTTGGGAATGGAGGGGTGGCTGCAGAAGCAACTCAGTTTCATGATAGGACTTGGCGTAGCAGCCCAATGTGGCAGAAAGTGTAGCCAGACGAGAACCGACCCTACGAATGCTCCCAACATTTGAGCGGTGACGTACGGCACGAGCTTCGAAAAATTGCCAGTGGCGACGGCCAGGCCGAGCGTCACAGCAGGATTGATGTGAGCGTCAGCGCTTCCGCAGGCCAATGCTGTGAATATTCCCGCCATGGCTGCGACGGCCCAGCCCGTCGATATCGAAATCCATCCGCCGCCTTCTCCCTTGGAACGTGACAGAACGATGTCGGCGATTACGCCGTTGCCCAGCAAAACCAGCACCATGGTGCCCATAAACTCACCGAACATAGGCGATAGCATTCGTTCCTCTCAACCGTCACTTAAAAATGGGCCCACACTCGAAATCGATTTTGCAATCGTGCGGCCCTTCATCGAACGGGCGTAAATAGGGAGCCGGAACAAAATCGATAAAGGCCGGTGGGGTAGCAACCACCGTGCTACCGGAAAGATAAACGTTGAAGTCGGGTCCAAGCGCTGCGGCCGCAGCGTTCAGATCGCTCGCATCCGGTTCATGCCATTTTCCCGTATCAATGCGATCAACCAGCTTTTCAACTGCTGCAATTGTTTCCGCCGGGGTGAAGGCACAGTGTCCCGCACGATCCACAAAATCCCGGCGTAATAACCGTCCGTTGCCCTCTGAACGCACGACCTCCTTGTAGGCTGATTCGTTTTCCACCACCACGAGGCCATCGCCCTTGGTGTGTAGTGTCAGAACGGGTATTCCGATATCGCCGTTGAAAATAATATTTTGCTCCAGGTAGCGAACGGCCGGGGGATCTGCGCTGACGCGCGCAGCGTCCTGTAGCGCGTCAAGGTCCGAATTGAGATTCAGCCCAGCTTCTTCGTAAAGAGCCTCCACTTCGGCGCGATCAATCGAGCGCTCGAGCTGTCGCTTGTAATCCACGCCCGTGTTCCACGAAGGATTGCCGGCCGCCCGGGACTCCAGTTCCGCCCGAAAGGCAAAAACAAACGGAAAATCAACCTCTTCGTCCCAGAGGAATTGATTTGCTTCCTGCGAGTCAAAATCTGTCGGATCCGGCTCGGGCGTGAGGGGCGTAAACCAACCAGGTAAGTCAGATAAAGCGGCTGCCAGCGCGATCCGAGCTCGTCCTTGCGGAGTCTTCTGAGCAATCGTAAGCGCCTCCTCGGCAATCTCAAGATTCGTCTCGGGGTCTGCAATGTTCACGATCTGTAACCCGCTTCCAGGAGCGATCAGAACTTCAAACGCAAACTCTGAATCAAGCGCCGTGTTCCAGGTGGCCACTCCCCCTGAAAGCACTCCGCACATGGGAAGAGCTGCGGTGAAACGCTCAGGGTGTTTCTGTATCAATCCCGCAGTGATGATGCCGCCCAGGGAATGGCCCCAGGCGATGGTGCGATCGGGATGATGGAAAAGCTTATTGAACGCATCGAGCACTGCGATCTGATCGGGGATGGCCTGTTGAATGGCCCATCCGGTTGTGGCGTAGGAAGATCCGGCGAGCGCGTAGCCGTTCCCTAACAGGAACAATCGCGTGAGCGGATCGCCTACGTCCGTCGCGGGATTCAAGGCCCCTGGTACCACGTAGCCGTGACTGTACAGGAATAAAGTCCCGTTCCAATTGGAGGGAACCTCAATAAGGAACGTCGCACCGTCAGGCAGAGTTCCCGGGACGGTGGTGACTCCTGATTGTGCGTAGGCCCTTTCGCAAATCAGTAAAACCGTCGCCAGCAACCCCAAGGAGAGAACCACACGCTTGATTCTTGGATGCATATCGACACCCTCCTATCGAATGACTTGGAAAGATTCATCGGCAGTTCCTTACCTTCATTCAGAAATCCTGAACCTAACTGGGCACTTAACGTCGCCGGATTTGGGATGCACGATCTCGAGGTTCGCCCGTTTCGGCGGGACCCTCAGCGATTTGCCGTCCGCGGCCAACGGATCCGCCAGTTACAATCGCTACACGCCCGGTGAGATCGGAGGGCTGCTTGACGTTTGCGATGTTGGCCGTTTCCATTAACATCTGCTCCGCTCGGATGCGAGATTTCACCTAAATCCGGGATTCTGTTCGAGCCACTTTGTTCCGTTCACCGGAGCAGGCGGATGGAACCTGAGTATCTAGCTACTTGAGCTACCCTTCATGGAAGGGACCAAAGGACTCGAGGCAGTCCCCCTGGTCCCCAGCGTGTCAGAACAAATCAGAACATGAAACGTATTCCCAGCTGGATCTGGCGCTTGGGAAACGCCGAAGTGAAGCCCAGTGGCGTGCTGGGCGAAACGGCCGCGGTTCCATGCACATTAAACGTCGTAAACCCTGGGAGAAGGCCAAAAAACGGGCCTACCTCATTATTCACGCTGGCATAGTTCGTGCGATTGAAAAGATTGAATGACTCTGCGGTGAACTGAACGGCGGATTTTTCGCCCAATTTATATTTCCAGCTCAAACGCATGTCGAAGTCGGCGTAATTCGGGCCAAGCCCCGAATTACGCGGCGCGCCTATGGGACGACCGATAGTGGGGTGACCGTCGCCGTTGGTGGCCGTTCCAGACAGTAAATTGAAAGGATGCCCGCTTCGGTACTGAAAGATCGGGGAGAGCTCGAACCCTGACAACACACGTCCTTTCCAGGGGCTATCGAACACCCCCGCAGTCGTCACAGCGTGACGCTGATCGAAGTCGGAAACCGCGCGTTCCAAGGCCAGGTTCGTAGGATCCTGCGGCCCGTAGTCGCTGTTGAAATCCGTGGAGGTGTCGATTGCTTTGCTGTACGTGTAATTGCCGATCAGGGTGAAGTAATTGCTGAAGCGCTTCTTAACTTCCAGGATTCCGCCCTGGTAAAGCGCGGATGCCGCAGACGCGTATTCATTGTTCTGGGCAACGAACGGACTCGCGTAGCACAAGAAGGGATTCGGGGCGCAAGGGGGCACGAAGGCCGAGTTACCCGGCAGCGAAGTTAGTGGGTCGAACGGCGCGCTTGGACTAAAATCCCGGTACGTGGCTACCTTCCCATTTGCCAGCGGCACGGACACAAATTCGATTGGGTTAGCTAACAGGTTCGTGTCAATCGCCACGGGAAGATGGAGGGTGTGGGAGTAAATATAGCTGATCGAGACCGAAAGATTCGGTGCAACTTCGCGTTCGATCCCCAGCGAAGCCTGTTGCGAGTAAGGATTTCGAAAGTTGGGTTGATTGACGAACAGCACCTGCAGCGGGCCGAGTGGCCCTGAACTGGAAGGATTGAAGCCAAAAAGCGGGGCCACAGCCGCCGGTGTGATGCACGCAGCATTAGGAGGTGTTGGCGTCGTGCACTGGATCAAGCCCTCCTGAAACAGAGTGGAGAATATGACCCCCGAGTTGAATCCCGGGTCGCCAGTATTGTTAACTCCAGTAACGGGAGGGAGAGCTTCGACATAAATGGAAATGGGCCGGTTGCAGGGGCTAGTGCCGTTGCCTGGGAAAGCTCCGGTGAGAGGAGGACCGAGCGGTGAAATTCCGCAAGTGTTGACCAAGTTTGTCACCTGTCCGGCTCCGCGCTTGTTCTCGACCGCGGATTTATTCGCGTTCAACACCCCCAAGCTGTAATCAACTCCGGGAATTTGGTAATAGATTGGCGCGTAGAAAATCCCGTAGCCGCCTCGGATAACGGTCTTGTGGTCATTGAATGGATCCCATGCAAATGAGAGACGAGGCGCGAAGTTCTTCTTGTACGTGCTCAAAGGTTCAAATTGCGAGTCCAATTCATACCGCAAGCCATAGTTCAGTGTGAAATTTGGCCGGATGGTCCATGAGTCCTGCCAGTAAAGGCCGGTCCACGGCCTGGTGTAGGAGTATTTGTAGGTGGCAGGGTTGCCGAAGCCCTGCTCATACAGCTCAGGCGCGCTCAAAGAGACCGCTTGGAGCGAGTCAATACCCGCCGGAGGCAGCGCTGCCGAAAGCCCGCAAGACGTGGGAATGTACAGGCAATCGCTGACCGCAACCCCCGGAATGTTTCCAAAGACGAAACGGCCCGGGAAATACGTGTGGGAATCGGTGTGATCCCCGCGCAGCAATTCGTAACCCCCGAATTTCATCGTGTGATGGCCGCGAATCATCGTGATGTTGTCCGCAAATTCAGTCCGCCGCGTGATCGTGAAGTCCGGCAGAAAGATGTTTGTGCCCAGATTATTCGCGAAGCCCAGGATATTAAGGTTCGGCTGCGCGGGCGAGTTCGGAATGAAGTTCGCGCTGTTGTAATCCCACTGGACGCGGAGCTCATTCTGAGTCGTCGGGCTGAACTGATGAAACCAGGAAGCCTCAATATTGTCGTCGTAATTATGGATCGAACTGCCCGCGGAGAAACCCGTCAACGATTGCACATCGGGGGATTCTTCCAGGTCGTGGCCGAAGCTGTAGCGCAAGAACAGCTGATTCTGATTGTCGAATCGGTGATCCAGGCGTACCGATGCCAGGTAATCATGCGTGATGTAGGGAAACACTCCGCCATTATTTTCAAACGTGTTGACGATGTATGCGTTGCGGGCTGTCTGCATGGGGCTCACAAAGGGATTCATGGCTGCGTTGGTCGGGTTGATGCCCAGCAGGCCCTCAAGCGCTAGCGCGCAAACCGCTGCGGGCTCGTTCAAGACGGTTGGTGGACCCTGCGCCGCAGGGACGTTCAGGCAGGGAACCGACGCTGCCGAGGAAGCCGCTAGTGCACTGACAATCGCCTGCTGTGCCACCCGCGGGTCGGTCGGGGAGAGATTTGCCGGCAGGGTGTCTCCCGCGATCGAAGGTCCCGCAAAAATCGAGCTCTGCGTCAGCAGCGGAACGGAATTCTCAGAATCCTGCCGCAACCCTTCGAACGCGACGAACAAGAACGTCTTGTCTTTGTGAATCGGAAAACCCAGAGAACCCCCGAACTGCTGCCGGTTCAGGGAATTCTTGATCGGCGCTCCTTCAGAAGTAGTGTTGAAATTCGTGAAGGTTGGGTCCGGTGCCAACGCTGAACTAAAAGCAAATGGATCGCGCGCATCCATGGCGTCGTTGCGGAAAAGGCCGAAAAGGGTCCCGTGCACCCCGTTTGAGCCGGACTTGGTTACGATGTTCACCGACGCGCCGCTTGCGGAACCAAGGTCCGCAGAGTAGTTGCTGCGATTCACTTGGAACTCCTGCACGGCATCTTGGCTGACGTTCAAGCGCACCCCGCCAGCATCGTCATTTATTTCGCCGCCGTCTAGGGTGACGGTATTTCCCCGCCCGTTGCTGCCGTAGAAGGAAAGCCCACTTTGCGGGGTCTGCTTCACGCGGAAGTCCTGATCGTCCGCTACCCTGGTGGAATTGGAAACTCCCGGTAAGAGCAGCGTGTAGGTGAGGTAGTCGCGGCGGTCAATAGGCAGGTTCTCGATATACGTCTGCGTGATCGTATCTGCTTGACTGCCCCGCTCGGTTTCAACCACAGGAGGGACGGCACTGACCTCGACGGTCTGCGACGAGGTGGCTACCTTCAGGTGGAAATCTAAGATGGCGGCCTCTCCCACCGTGACCACGACGCCCTTTTCAACTTGCGACTGAAAACCGGATGCCTGCACGGTCAAGTCGTAGTTGCCCGGAGCCAAATTGGTTAAGCGATATTGGCCGCTATCGTCGGTGACGACGGCGATATGTGTGCCTCGAGTCGGATCGTCAGCGGTTACCGTCGCCTTGGAGATGACCGCACCGGTGGGGTCGGTCACCGTACCGTTGAGAGTGCCCGAGGCGCCCACGCCCTGAGCGTACGTCGCTGGAATCGCCAGCACAGCAGACACATTGATAAAACCGAGGCACATGCGAATGCTATCAGTCCTCTCATGGCTTCTCCTTGTAAGTGTTTCAAAACTTGCGAGATTGAAACGATTGGAGGTTGGCACGGACGAGGTCCGTGAAGTCGGCGATGAAAGATTGCAAGGGAACGTGTGAGGTTGCGGAAAGAATTGTTGCGCGTTCTCGCGGCGCACTAGCATATTCAATTCGCCGTCGGGGGGATGCAGTCACAGCGAAGAAGTCGGATGCGGCAGAGTGGTGCGAGCAGCACGGTTGCGCAACGTTTTTTGCAGTTTCGAAGAATCACGGCCACCCCGACCTAATTCCTCATGAATTGTGAGCGTTGGTATCACATTATAGTTACTAACGTCAATACGAAGCTGATGGGATGCATCACGTTTTTAGATAGCGTTGCCGAAGAAGATACGGAATGGACTGCCGAAATGTTCAGGTCCAGGAACCCTCAACAAACCCGACTCAGCAGGGAGTAAGTACGATGCGCCCGGAGACGGTTCCGTTTCGCAATTCAGCCATTGCCTCATTGACTTGAGCGAGAGGCCGAGCAGTTACCTCAGAGTGAATCTTGCCCGCGACCGCCAGGGCCAGCACTTCGCGCAGATCTTTTCGCGTGCCGACCGAGGATGCCTGTATTCGAACCTCTGACGCCGCCATGGAAATGGGCGCGAAGCAAAGGGACTCGGAAGGCAGGCCAACCACGAGAAGCATGCCGGTGGGTCGGACGCAGAGAAAGGCGGTGTCATATGCGGCCTTTGCCGCAGAAGTCACCAGCGCGACATGTGCGCCGCCCAAGCGCCGCAACTCCTTGACCACCTTTTCCGTAGCGGTATTCAGCGTTGCGGCTGCGCCAAGAGCTCTCGCCTGTGAAAGTTTTTCGGCTGAGACGTCAATGGCAGTCACGACCGCTCCCAGCTGTTTTCCAATTTGAACGGCAAGCTGGCCCAGACCTCCGACACCAAATATCGCCAAACGCTGTCCTGGCTGGATTTGTGCGTGGCGCAAGGCGCGGTAAACGGTGACTCCTGCGCAGAACAGCGGAGCCGCGTTGATCGAGGAGAGACCGTCGGGAATCTTCAGAGCGTGACTCGCGGGAGCTTTTACGAATTCCGCATATCCACCATCCACAGTCACACCTGTGATCTGTTGTTTCACGCAGAGGTTCTCGTTGCCTTCGCGGCAGAAATCACATGCGCCACACGTCCAGTGCACCCAGGGAACACCCACATGGTCGCCGACTTTTAAATGGTCGACTGCGGAGCCCGTTTCTACAACGCGACCGGCGATTTCGTGCCCGAGAATCAAGGGTTTCTTGATGATGGGAACCAACTGCGGCCAATCGCCATCGGCCAAGTGCAAATCCGAGTGACACAGGCCGCATGCCTGCACTTCGATCAGCACTTCTTCGGGACCGGGTTTCGGCCGATCGACTTCTTCTACGACCAGAGGCTGTTTGAATTCGCGCAGGATCGCGGCTTTCATGTGGTGGACCCTCAATGAATTTGAGGTGCGTAACTCAGTTGTTTCGCGGAAGAGGCGCGCACTTTGTTCCCGTGAACACAGGGCGGAATTCCTTGTTATGGATGCGCGCCCCGCAAGAAAAACTCGACCGCATTTCTTACGCGCTCAGTGAGTTTGTGAGGCCCGGTAAGATCGACGGCCCACTGGCGAACCACGGTGTTGAAAAGGCCCTCCATGAACTCGGCCAGGTGCACGACCGGAAAATCGCGGGTGATCTCGCCATTTTTTTGCCCTTCCGCGATGATTTCACGGAGCAGGCTGACGGTTGTCGCCTCGGCCCCCCGTAATTCCGGTGAGCGCACTGGATCCATCGCACCAGCGAGAATCACAGCCTGCCAGAGCGGCCGCCCCACTTCCGTTACATTTCCAAGAGATTCGTAAAATCTTCGTAAGCGTTGTTCCGTGGAGGCTTTGGTGGAAAGTTCAGCCTTGAGGCTTTCCGCCTGGCGCGCAAAGGCGCGGCGCCCTACTTCACGCAAGACCGCCTCTTTACTGGGGAAATAGCGGAAGAACGTGGGCTGGCTGATCTCCAGAGTCTGGACGATATCGTCGATGCGAGTGTTTTCGTAGCCGCGCTGACGAAAAAGGTGCAGAGCCGTCTCGACGATCTGCTGGCGAAGGCGCTCCTTTTTTCGCTCGCGAAGACCAGCGGGTCCCTTTTCGAGGGTGGCGTGGCCGCGTTGTTTATTTTCGACTTCAATGTCGGTGAAGCCCGCGGGCGCTGCCGATAATGTCCGTTTCACGATACTTTTTGCGCGAGGCATGATGCCGATCCTCCTGATTAACGGGGTCGCTAGCATTGAGCTAGCCATAAACCTCACCGGTTTGCTTCCGTTCTCGATGGGAACCTTCCGACGCTTGAAGGAATTCCATGGTCCCGTCGCTTACCGACCCGAACGTAAACACGGCCAGGTCTTTCACGTAATTCTGGTGTACTCTCCACGGCATTTTCTGCCCCTGCCTGGGCAGCACGCCATCGGCACGGCGAACATAGCCGGAGCTAAAATCGATTAAAGGCTCGGGCTTGACTGAAGGGCCGGGAAGACTGGGTACACACACTGACCAACCCTTGCGGTCCATATATTTGAGCAAACGGCAAACAAATCGCGCGGTGAGATCGCACCGCAGCGTCCAAGAATTATTGGTGTAGCCGAAGGCGAACGCGAGGTTCGGGATACCGCCGAACATGGCGCCTTTATATACGAGCTTCTCGTCAATTTTGGCCTGCACACCGTCGACAAAAATATCGGCACCGCCCATCAGCTTCACGACGAGACCTGTCGCGGAAACGACGATATCAGCCGACAGAGTTGCTCCGGAGCTCAAACGGATGCCGGATTCAACAAAAGTTTCGATGGTGTCGGTGACGATTTCGACTCGCCCGGAACGGATCGCGGCAAACAGGTCGCCGTCGGGCACCAGGCATAACCGCTGATCCCATGGGTTATAGCGCGGCGTAAAGTGGCGCTTGACGTCGTAATCGGGTTGGAGCTGTTGCTTGATCCCGTGGATGATCATGCCCTTCATCTTCTCTGGTTTGGTGCGCGCGAGATGAAACATGGCGATGCTGTACAGCACGTTCTTCCATTTTGTGAGTTTCGCGGCGAGGCTCTTCGGCAAATGACGATACATCCAGATAGCCTTTGTATCCTTGCTGGGACGGTTAACGACGTAGCTAGGAGAACGCTGCAGCATGGTTACATGTTCGGCGGCTCTGGCAAGAGCCGGAACCAGTGTGACCGCGGTGGCGCCGCTGCCAATGACGATGATTCGCTTGCCCGCATAATCGAGGGTTTCGGGCCACTCCTGTGGGTGCAACAACTGGCCCTGAAACCGTTTCATACCCGGGAATTCCGGACGGAAGCCTTTTTCGTAACTGTAATAACCGCTGCACATATAAAGGAAGTTGCAGACGAGTTGCACGATCCGCCCATCTTTGCTCTGTGCCTCGACGGTCCAGCGGGCGCCGGCTGAAGACCAGGAAGCCCGAATCATGCGATGACCCAGTCTGATATGGCGGTCGATGCCGTAATGTCCCGCTGTGTCGCGAATGTAATTCCAAATGGCAGGGCCGCCGGCGATCGACTCGTCCGCGTGCCACGGCCGGAAAGGGAATCCCAGGGTGTACATATCAGAATCGGACCGTACGCCTGGATAGCGGAAGAGATCCCAGGTTCCGCCAATTGAGTCACGCGCCTCGAGAATCGCATAAGTTCTTTTGGGGAAGGCGGTCTGCAAGCGGTAAGCAGCATCGATACCAGATATTCCGGCGCCAACGATCAGAATGTCGAGATGCTCTTGGGTTTCCATTTTGTAATATTCAGCAACAGCAGGGCCGAGCTAACTTCTTACCTACTCCTCAGCAATAGAACTACTCGAGCAGATTCGGTTCGTCTTGGGTGATACGCGCGAGCAGCGGCTGGAACTGGAACCATCCTGCGAGATGGCTTCCTACTTGCTCTCGCGTTGTAACCGCGCTGGCATGATCGATCTTCACCGGTGCACCGGCCGCCTCTGCGAGCAACTGCGCCTGGCAACTACGGTCCATGGTGATGAACCACCACGCCGCTTCCTCGACGCACTGGCCAACGGTAATCAACCCGTGATTCCGCAGAATCGCGGCTTTGTATTGTCCGAGAGCCTGCGCGATACGCTCGCCCTCCGACGTTTCGTAGACCACGCCGGTGAACTCCGCGAACAGTCCGTGGTCCTCGTAAAAAGCGCAGGAATCCTGGGTTATGGGATCGAGCAGCCGCCCGAGCGAGGCCCAGGATTTCCCGTACATCGAATGGGCGTGCGCCGCCGCGATCACATCGGGACGCGCAGCGTGTATCTTTGAGTGGATGGCAAAGGCCGCTGCATTAACCGGATATTTTCCTTCCACGACTTCACCGCGATGATTCACCAGAATCAGGTCGGACGCGCGAATCTGGCCGAAGTGCATTCCGAATGGGTTCACCCAGAAGTGGTCAAGGCGTTCCGGATCGCGCGCGGTGATGTGCCCGGCTACTCCTTCATCGAATCCGAAACGCGAAAAAAGTCGGAAGGAAGCGGCCAGCATGCGTTTGCGATGTAAGCGCTCTTCGGCAGCAGTGGCAAAACAGGCGGCCGCGTAAGGTTCAGTACATTTGCGGTTGCCATTTAGACCTCCCGGTTCAGAGAATGTCCTGACTTGGCACAGTGGCCGCGATTATATACAATGCCCGCCGCGTTAGTCACCGTCATCTGTAAGCGACTATCAACAGATTACGGGTCTGCCCCCGATCGTGAACGCCGGAGGAATCAGCTATGAGCAAATTGAATCACAAATTCGAGCTTGCTGCGCGGCCGGTGGGCATGCCTAAGCGAACCGATTGGTCATACAAAGAGGAGCCGGTTTGCGAACCCGGTGAAGGCCAGTTGCTCGTAAAGATTCTGTATATCTCGCTCGATCCGGCAATGCGTGGGTGGATGAACGAAGGGAAATCGTATATTGCTCCGGTGGGTATCGGCGAAGTGATGCGCGCTGGAGGCCTGGGCCGCGTCATCGCATCGAAGAACCCCAAATTCGCCGTCGGCGATCACGTTTATGGCGCCTTCGGCGTTCAGGAATTTGCGATGTCGAATGGCAACGGCATCACCAAGGTGAATGCCGGCGCGGTGGCTCTGCCCGTCTTTCTTGGAACGCTCGGAATGCCGGGAATGACTGCGTATTTTGGCTTGCTGGATATTGGCCGTCCCGAACCCGGCCAGACCGTAGTGGTCTCAGGTGCGGCCGGCGCTGTAGGATCGGTGGTCGGACAGATTGCCAAAATAAAAGGCTGCACAGTGGTAGGCATCGCCGGCGGGGCGGAGAAGTGCGACTACATTGTGAAGGAGCTCGGCTTCGACGCCGCCATTGATTACAAGTCAGAGGACGTCCGCAAATCTCTCCAGAAGCATTGTCCGAACGGCATTGACGTTTATTTCGACAACGTGGGTGGCGAGATCCTGGACGCGGCGCTTACGCAACTCGCGCGCGGGGCGCGAGTGGTAGTCTGCGGCGCGATCTCGCAGTACTGCAATACCACACCGATCAAAGGACCCTCGAAACTACTCTTGTTCTCGTTAATCGCGCCAGCATGAAAGGTATGGTCGTATTTGACTACGCGGATCGTTACCCGGAGGCGGCAAGGGAGATGGCAGGGTGGATGGCGGCCGGCAAACTCAAATCGCGCGAGCACATCGTAGAAGGCCTGGAAACATTCCCCGAAACGTTGCTGAAGTTGTTCAAAGGCGAGAATACCGGGAAACTGATTCTCAAAGTGGCTGATGCGTAACGGTAAGCATTGGTGTACCAAACTGACAGACGCGAGCGGAATGCAGACTGATTAGGCCCAGCCGTTACTATTTGCGCGGTGAGGATTTACGCCCGCTCGTGCAGCACCATCCGCATCCCACTCTTCGGCCGCAGCGTTACCGAAAATAGCGGCTCAAGAGTCTGCCCCGGATTGAGCGTGAGCCGGAAGCGTTGCGCAATCATCGCCAGCAGCAGCGTCACTTCCATCATCGCGAACCCCGCTCCTACACAAACCCTGGGCCCACCTCCAAACGGAAAGTAAGAGAATCTCGGCAGTTTGCCATTGCGAATTGGGTCGTCTCGCCAGCGCTCCGGCTCGAACTGTTCCGGTTCGATGAAAAATCGTGCGTCTCGCCGGTGACCCATGGCAACAAGAAAAAATTGGTTCCGGGGGAAGATGGGGACCGGTCCACTCGAAATCCCGAATCGCTCGACGCCCCACTCCCCATGCTGGCGGATAGAGACGCATCGATTCCTTGATCACCATCTCGGTGTACCGCAACTGCGGCAGGTCGGCCGCGGTAGGCGCGCGGCTTCCAAGCGCCGCACGAAGCTCGGCATAAAGCGTTTGTTCCTTTTCCGGATTCTGCGCTAGCAGGTGCCAGGTCCACGACAGCGCGTTGGCCGTCGGGTCGCGTCCTGCCGAAAACAGCGTCATGATTTCATCGCGCAGTTGCTCGTCCGCCATCCGATCGCCGCCTTCGTCCTGCGCCTCGAGTAACACTCCCAGCAGGTCACCGGTGTGCTTTGGCGCGGCGCGCCGCGCCCGAATAAGTTCGTAGACGACATGGTTGAGGTGTTTCATGGACCTGCGGAGCCGCGCGCTCTTGGGGATTGGAATTTTGTCCGGCAGCACGAATGCCATGTTGGCTTGCCCGATAAACTGTTCCATGACCACTGCCATGGCCTGGCCCACGCCTCGCGCTTTGGCCGAAACGTCTGAGCCAAAAAAGAGACTTTGCTACGATGTCCAGTGTCGCGGACATCATCTCCTCATTAATGTCACGCGTTTCGCCGTCTCTCCAGCCGGCCAGCATTACCGTGGCCGTTTCCGTCATGATGCGGGCGTAGGTGATAATATTTTCGTGGCGGAACGCAGGTTGAATGAGTTTCCTCTGCGCCTGCCAGAATTCGCCTTCGCTTGTCAGCAGGCCGTTTCCGAGCACCGGCTTTAGAGCCCGATAGTCTCGCGACTTTAGAAAATTCCCGCTGTTCTTCACCAGGATCTGTTCGATCCCATCCGGATGGACCACCAGGCAAATCGGTACGTTAAGAAACCGGAAAAATATTACATCGCCATATTGCCGTGCGCACCGGGTCAGAAACCCGCTCCAGTCCTGCCCAAAAGTCAGCGAATGCCGGAGCAGATTCAGCCCTCGCGGACCAGGGGGCAATCCTCGTGTCGGTCGCACTGCTGCCTGTGCCATTGCGCCGCCATTATATCCCTTGACTCCTGCCGCGAAATTAAACCCCACTGGGTTCGCGCCTTGCCCGCATGAGCGCTCTCTTTGGCGCGTTGTCGGCGTTGACCGAGGCAAACTCTAACAGTGTTAGCGGCAAGCTCGCCTCGCAAGATTGGACCGTCACTTTGCGGTCGGGCGGGCCCGTTTTGAAGTCACTCAGGCCAGTCGATTTCGTTCTCCGCGTAGACTGCTAGTTGTTTGCAGTCCCCCGTCTTCCAATCGCTCAGGTCGGATTCCCTCAGTACGTGCGCCGTCTGCAGCGTCCAGCACAGTTCGGTCTTGTCGGTAAAACGCACCCGCACGTACAGCATCCCTTCCTCAAAAACGTGCTCGGCCCAGTCCACAATTTTGCCGTGCACGCCGGGATACTGCTTCCCAAGCCTGTGTAGGTCCCCCGCTCGTTTCTCCGCCGCTTTTTTCTTTCTCATGGGTTGGCCTCCCTTTCCTCCCGCGAAACATCGCTGGATGGCTTTGCGTACTGCCGTTCCCATTCACGTTGCTCTTCCGGCGTAAAGAACCTCACCTTGGGCGGTTTCCCCTCGGTACGCCGGCGCTCTTCGACGACCCGCACGTCCCGATAGACCTGGACTTCGTCCAAGGTGTTCTTCTCGTATTCGCGATGCCGAGTTTCAAATCGAACAGAGTCCTGCTGCTCCGTGCGTTGGATCGCGCCGCAGAAGTAGGAATTGAGCCTTGCACGGTGGTCCTCAAACAGCACGAGCTCTTCATCGAAGCACGAGGAACCGAGCTTCGAATCCTTCGCGCGTTTGAGGCGTTCGAGCCCGCGTACCGCCTCGTCAACGCCTCGATTCACCAACAGAATTGCTTCGTACAGATGCGCCTTTTGCATTTGAATCTCCTCGTTTTGCTTGCGGCGAGAACGCCGCGGTCCGGCAGTTCATAGAAGGGTTAGGGCACACGAATAGCAAGGCGGCCCGAAGTGCGACCGGAGCCGGCAGACACAATCGGAGTCAGCCAGGGAGGAGATTCAGCGAGCGATTCAAGCGGGAGTGAAACCGGAAACAACGGGCGTAAGGCGAGTTGCGCGCACAATGGGAAATGGATAACGTCTCTTGCAGGCATCGTTGCACCTCAGTCGTGCGGCCTTGCTTAGGAACGCGCTCAGCGTTAGCGCGCTAGCGCGTTCCGCTCTACTACTGCCTACTTCTCCTTGACCTTCTTTCCCGTCCTTCGATCTATGCCTTTGCCCCAGTAATTGTCCTTCTTATACTCTCTGATCCTAGCCATTTGCTCTTCGTTCCAAACTCGCAGGCGGATCCGGGAAATAAAAGTTTCCTTGGGACTTGGTATCGATCCTGCTCGAATCCACTTGTACAAAGTGTTTCGCGTAATTCCCAATTCCTTCGCTGCTTCCGATATTGTGTGCTGCCGCCGCATTTCGATATTGCGCATACCTGTGTACTTTGTCAAGTAAAAAGCGGACCTAACGGGCATGAGGCCAATCCAGGCTGCACCAGAGTATCTCAATTTCGACGGAAATCGGAAGGCTTCATCGGTATTCAGTAGGCACGAATTTTGACTGGACTGATACTTCGCAATATGCGAAGATACGTTGTGAGGATCATCAGTCGGAAGAGAATTCGAGAGGCTTGGGCCAAGCGTTCAGAGTGGGAAGCGTCCTTGGCGGCTTGGCATAGAATTACCAAAAGCGCGGCGTGGAGAAATTTCCCAGATGTAAAGCAGAGTTGGAGAAATGTAGACAGCGTGGGCACATGCGTTGTGTTTGACGTCAGCCATAACAAGTGCCGGTTGATTTCGTATATCAACTACAAGACTCAAAAGATTTTCATTTTGCATATTCTGACTCACACCGACTATGGAAAGGGCGGGTGGAAAAATGATTGCAGTGCTTGAAAGACCCGATGTACTGGACGGCGTTCCAAGAGTGATCACCTCTGAGGCCCAGAACGAGCGCTATACCTCCGCGCTCCTGGAAATGGAACGACGCGGCAAGCTGACCCCCGCCGAGAAAAACTTGGCTGAAGTGTTGACTCTATTAATTGAGGCGTATGAAGAAGAACACTACTCGATTCGTTCGGCCTCACCTGTAGAGGTGTTAAAGGAACTCATGGAAGCCAACAATCTTCGCCAGAAAGACCTAGCGCCCATGCTCGGTTCAGAAAGTGTAGTTTCCGAAGTCCTGCACGGTAGCCGAAAATTGAATCGAAACCATATCGAGAGACTCAGCAAGCGTTTCAACCTTTCTCCAGCTGTGTTTTTCTAAAGTTGACAGAAGTCAACGGAGATCAAAACGAATGGCGCGAATCAAATTTAACGAACTCGCAAAGCAGACAATGACGCCGGAATCCATCGCTCGGTCGCGAAAAGCGGCGATCAGGGAGATCGCTGCGATGGAGCTCGCCGAATTGCGAGACACCCTGAAAGTTACGCAAGTCGATCTCGCGGAACGCATGAAAGTTTCCCAAGCCGCAATTTCAAAACTCGAAAAACGGAATCGAAACATCCACGTCGATCAGCTTCGATCAATCGTCTCCGCGATGGGCGGAAACCTGATTATCATCGCGGATTTCCATGACCGGAAAGTAGAACTCAGCCATATCGGCAAAGCTAGAGATTCCCACCTTAAGAAAGTGCGTCGGCACAAAACGACTGCGCCAAAGGCACGGGCGATACATTCCCAATCTGCCGAACCCAGATGAAAACAATTCTGATGGGATTCGGTGTCTAAAGTCGGGTCGAGAAAGAGGACTCAATGACTGAGGACGAGAGTCGGAGCAATTTCGGGCTCGCGCAATGGACTCAAACGCGCTGTACGCTACTGCTGGATGAATTCTCGAATGTAGTTGTTAACTTCGTTCGGTTTCTCATGGATTACCCAATGCGAGGCGTCCGGCACGCGCTTTACGCGCAATTGAGGAACGAACTCATTGAGGCCGTCGAGGTTACGCGAGATCAACGCCGTATCCTTCTCGCCCCAAATCACGAGGGTCGGAACTCTTACGACCATATGCGCGGGATCGACGGCCAAATGGTTTGTAGACGGACCAATTTCGGACTCGACTTTCAAACGCGCAGGAGGGCCCAGATGATTCGCGCGATAATAGTTGAGTCCTCCGGTTAAGGCTCCTGGGCGTGACCATGCTTTCAAATAGGCGGCCTTGTCGGGTTCGGTGAATGCGCCCGTTTTCATCAACGGGTCAAGGACGTGCTCCACCAATAACGCGTAATTATCAGCGGAAAGAATCGCTTCGGCTTCGGAACTGCGGAACATGATCATATACTGGCTGGCCTCCTGTTGATCCGGGTCCGAGGCTAGCATGCGCGCAAATATCGCGGGGTGCGGAGCGTTTATGATGATGAGCTTTTGCAGGTAATCAGGGTGGGCCATGGCAAAGGCCCAAGCAAGTGCGCCGCCCCAGTCGTGTCCGACGAGAACGAGTCTCTCGTTGTGCCGGAAATGATCCGCTAACGCGCGGATATCTTCGGTCAGAACTTTGCTCCGGTATTGTTCAAGTTCGGTCGGCTTATCTGAAAGGTTGTAACCGCGCAAATCTGGAGCGACCACCAGGTAGTCTTTGCCGAATTCGTCTAACTGGTTCTTCCACTCGTACCAAAACTCCGGAAAGCCGTGTAGGAAGAGGATGAGTGGTCCTTTGCCCGCCGTGGCGCAGTGTAGTCGAACTCCGTTCGCCTCGACATGGCTGTGGATGAGACTAGGTACCGCACGCTTGGTTGCAAAGACGCGCGGACCAGAGAATCCTGCCAGGAACAGCACGGGAAAAGCAGAACGTAGGAATGTGTCGAACATGGCCAGAGCCTACGCTTTTATGCCTATCGGAATCAACTGGCTCTAATTCGTGGTAAGGCGGATTCTCGATGCGGGCGTTTCACGAATAAATGGGATAAAGGTGGGCAGCACATGGCAGGGCGCTGCTAGCCAGTCACCCTCGTCCCAAAATGATTCAGACTCAGTTCGAGATGAGTAGCATCGCTTGCGATACCTTCCGGGAGTGACTGCGTGCCGGCGGCGATGTCCTATAGCAACCCAGTGAAAGATCGTTTGCTGAGGTTCCGATTAATAGAGCACGATTTCCGCCGGCCTTTGAGCGGCGTTTAAACTTCGACAAATCCGATAATCGTCAACTAAACACACCTCCAGGCGAGTATCTTGTAAGCGACTTTAACCCGGGCGTATACTTGTTTAAATAGCGGTAATCAGGCGAAAGATCGCTTACGCTATCGCTCGCGGTACTGCGCGTAAAGGACGTCATGTCGGATCACCGGCAGCACGCCGAGAACCCTCTCGCGATTGGAGAAAGGCGTATCCATGCGCGCATCCCCGTCACTCCGCAGGCTTTCGTAAAATTCGGCGAAAATAACTATGGTTTTGTTTTCAATATCAGCGAAAGCGGATTGGTATTCGCGCCGACTGAAACATTAACCTTGGCTGTTGGCGCTACCGCGAAAATGCGATTTCAACTGCCGGATTCTAAAGAATGGATCGAAACCGGCGGGGAAGTAGCATGGATCGCCGAATCGAAAAAAGAAGCGGGAGTATGCTTCGTTGATTTGACCGAGGACACCCGCCTCAAGATACGCAACTGGATTTCCCAGGAACCTTCGCGCGATACAACGGAGCCCGTCCGTGACGATAAGCTTCTGAACTCGATATTCGCTGATCCTGGGCTCTTTTTGGTCGAGTCGAAAAGTACCCGGCCCAAAGCTGCCGTCCAGCCGCGGCCCGCCGTTGCAGACCAACCTCCGCCCGAGACGAGCGCGTTGCATGTTCCTGAACGCCGCTCTCAAATCCGCCGGCGCGTTTTGTCACTCGAGTATCTGGACCTGGGCGACTCAAATGGCGGCATCGTTATCAATCTCAGCGAAGGCGGAATGTACGTGCAAGCCGTCGCTAGCCTTTCCGCTGACCTCTTTTCCAGTTTGAGTTTCCGCATTCCCGATTCCAGCTATCAGGTCGAGACAAAAGGCCGCATCGCGTGGGTCGGAGAATCAAGAAAAGATGCAGGTATTCAGTTCGTTGACTTGCCCGAAGAAGCTCGTTTGAAAATACGGGAGTGGGTCGCCGCTGAAAACACCGCGCGCGAAGAGTGCCGGCAAATCCAGCGTGAACCCGCCGGCAGCTGCCCGGAAGCACGAGCGGATCGTTGAGATGCCTCGTAACACTCCGTCCACGGCGTCGGCAAACACGGCCAATACCGCCGTCGATCGCTTTCCTCAAAAGCAGACCGATCCGGCTAGAAAATCGTTGAACGTGGACACTTCACTTCCAGTCGCTCGCAAGCCAGCTGATATTCCCCCAGCAGCGGCGCAGCTTCGAACCTCGCCTGAGGATGGAAAAACTGATTCTCTTGCTTCTGAGAGTTTCGTTCCGCCAATCGCCGCCAGCACCGCTTCTGCCGCAACGGACAGCTTAGCTGGTCCTCCGGTCGTTAAACGCCCTCGCTGGGTAGGCATAGCTGCTGCCGTCATTGTCGTGGTGATCATTTCGTTTGCCGCAGGTTGGATAGCAGCCGGATCGAACGGCCGAAAGCAATTCATGGACCTGTTTGCGAGCCGGCCAGCTAATTCCTCTGAGCCCGCTGACGCCGCGGCAAACAACACAGCCTCGGCCAACGCCGCAGCAGATGCCCACACCGAGGCAACTCCAAGCACAGTATCAGCAGAGCCCGCGGTGCAGCCGCCATCGAGTACCATCACGGAAAACCGTGGAGTCACCGGGACAGAAAATCCGACGCCCAAAAAACAACTCGAGGCCGTTGCGGCTTTGCCGAGCGCTTCCAACACCTCCAACGTATCTGCCACTCGCGCGAATTCTCCAAGCCTCGCTCCGTCGGATGCAGGGCGCGAATTGCATAACACCTCTCAGCCTCCGCTGTCGCCCGCCGCTACGCCATCGACCGGCTCAGCGACCGATAACAAGTCGCGCCAACCTCAGTCTGCGCCGCAACCCGCTGCCACTGTTTCGTCCGCGGCATTGTCCAAAGCCCCAAGCATCCCCGCAAAAAATACGCAGCCTATAACGACAAACGTCCCCGCCTCAGTCCCAGCAAACGGCGTTGCGTCGCGGACGCCTAACGCAAATCAACCACCCGTCCCGCCCCCCGCGGCCGTCAGCTCCACGGTGTCACCGACGCCCAACGCAAATCCGCCGGCGACGCAGCCGCCCGCGCGCGCCGACTCAACCTCTTCATCAACAGCAAAGCCTGTGGAGCCCGCGGAAATAGTGAAGGGCACAGTTTCCGTCAGCGCAAGTCCGTTTCCTTCGCTCCACGTTCCGCCCGAGCTCAAATCGCAAATATCGCGTCAAGGCGCGTCCTTGCAAATCGGACCGCTGGTTTCCCGCGTCGAGCCTGTGTACCCGGAAGACGCCCAGCACCAACGCATTGAAGGCGTCGTCAAGCTGCACATCATCATCGGCCGCGACGGAAATGTTCAGGACGTTGATCAAATGTCCGGCCCTCCGTTGTTAGTCGCGGCCGCCGCGAACGCAATTCGCCAATGGCGTTACAAGCCAACTTCTCTCGGTGGTGAGCCGGTCGAAGCCGGAGAGTCGATCACTGTAACGTTCCGCCTGCAACCCACTCACGCAAACTAGCACGAGTACGCTCTCGCCCGCGCGAAATTTGCCGTACCACAAAGATTGTCAGATTAGAATTCAGTGTTGAACTATCGGAAGGAAATCGAAAACTAATCTACGGCGTCGCCGGACTAACCGAGTTCGATTTGTGGCTGCCTAGCGCTATCGCCGCGCCCGCTCCGCCCGCGCCAGCCAACGCAATAATGATCCATTTCGTATAGTTATTGTTGCTCTGCGTAGTCGTGGGAGTCGGCGCCGGAGTCTCTCCCGGCGCGGGTGTGGACGCAGGCACCGCCCCTGGCGCCGCATCTTTCACCGGCGATAATTTCCCTCGCGCTGAGATATTTACCATCTGTCCTGCCTGTATCAACAGTCCGCTGCTGCCTTCCGCCGTCGGCACCAGAATCACGCTGCCGTCCAGGCACGTCACTGTGAACGACCCGTCCGCGGCCTTCTCAATCTTCGACGTCGATTGCTCGCCTTCCGTCACGCCCACTGCCGTATAGCTGCCGATGCGTAGGTTCAACCCCTGCGGCCCGCGCCGCGAACTCAGCACCGCCGAGCCGGCCTGCAGTTCCGCCACGTACTGGTCGCCGCCATTGAACGCAAGCTGGCTCCCCGGCAAGATCTGATAGGTGCCTTCCGCGCTGCTCGTAAATGTCGCCGAAGCCGACGGGCCTGTGCGTATCACGTCGCCCGTAAAAATCGTCGTGTCCGCCGGCGCCAAAGCGTTGTTCACGTAACCTTGCCCCACGCTACTCAACGACCCCAGCGGCTGTTTTTCCTGCGACCCCGTGCGCGCCTGCGTCGCAGCAGCCATCAGCAAAAACGCAATCGCAATTGGTGAGAGCAAACGCGGAATAAAACCTGGCAATTTCGTTCGCTTCTCGTCTTCCGGCAGGACCAAAAATGAAGTCACGGCATCCCTCTCAACTCGCTCACCACAGGCTGCCGCTGCATTATTTACCACCCTCGCAGACGTTTGTCCATCAAGGATTATAAAATTGTCGTTAGCACACGATGTGTCCGGTCTAATTAGCACACGATATGTCCGCTTTCGTAGCAGCGGCCAGGGAGCAAGATGCATGCATGAACTGCTACCCGATGGCCGCCTTGGAGCGGACGATGAAGATACAAGAAGTGATCTTGCGAGCTTTGGCGAAGAAGATTACCTGGTGGCAAGCAGCCGAGATCATCGGGATCACCGACCGACAGATGCGGCGGTGGCACTGGCGCTACCAGGAGTATGGCTATGACGGGTTGCTGGATCGGCGACTGGGGAAGCCCAGTCCCAAGCGGGTGCCGCTCGCCCTGGTCGAGCAGGTGTTCAGCCTGTATCGGGAGAAGTATTTCGATCTGAACGTGCGGCACTTTCACGAGAAGTTGGGAAGCCAGCATCAGATTCGCTTGAGCTACACCTGGGTCAAGAAGGCCCTGCAAGGAGCGGGCCTGGTGAGCCGGGAGCGCAAGCGCGGGGTGCATCGACGCAAGCGGGAGCGACGCCCCCTCCCAGGGATGCTGCTGCACATCGATGGGAGCCGACATCACTGGTTTCAAGATGATCGATGGTATGACCTGCTGGTGATTCTGGACGATGCCACTAGCCGGATCTATTACGCGCAGCTGGTAGAAGAGGAATCCACGATGACGGTGTTGGGTGCTTTGCGAAAGGTGATTGAACAGGAAGGGATTTTCTGCGCCCTGTACAGCGACCGCGCCAGTCACTTCTTTTGGACCCCTCGCGCGGGAGGGAAGGTCGATCCGGAACGGGTGACACAAGTGGGACGAGCTTTGAAGGAATTGGGAATCCGCATGATACCGGCTTACTCCCCGCAAGCGCGAGGACGTTCGGAGCGGGGCTTTGGAACCTGGCAAGGACGCTTGCCTCAGGAATTGCGTTTGCGCGGGATCCGTACGCTGGAGCAAGCCAATGATTTCCTGGAGAAAGAGTACCGGGCCGAGTTCAACGAGCGATTCCAGGTGCCCGCGTTGCAGGCGGGAAGCGCGTTTCTACGGTGCCAAAGGAAGGATCTGGATGTTCTGTTCTCGGTGCAGCAAGTGCGGGTGGTGAGTCGGGACAACACCGTGGTGATTGGAGGAAAGACAATGCAGATCGCAGCCACGCGTTTTCGAGGAACGCTGGCGGGATGTTCCGTGACCATCTGCGAGCATCTGGATCAGAGCTGGAGCATTCGATACGGGCCTCACGTTGTGGGTCGCTACAACGCGCAGGGATGGCCCCTCCTGCCCGAGGCGAAGCAAAACGGGAAGACTGTGGAAAAGACGCTCCGTGGAAAAGTCCTTCGGACTTTCCCACCTCGCTTGGAAATCCCGCCCAAACCGCGGGATTCCCACTTTCCCACAGTCACGGCGGCGGGTACTCTCTCAACCTCAAACCGGACATATCGTGTGCTCTAAAAAGCGGACATTTTAACTTGCTAACGACATCAAGGATTATAAAATCTAGTCGAGAAACTCCCAGTCTTCGGTTCCTCCGCTTTTACATCTTCCGTGATGGCCCGCTCGGCCTCGGAGTCGAGGGAATCCCACTCCGTCGGTGGGTTCGTTCCTGCATTTTCTTCAGGTCCGTTCGACGGCTCTGCCTCCGAAGCATCCAACCCGTGGCTAGCAGTGGCTTTCAGGTTCTCGGAGGGCCTTGCCACTGGAAGCGAAATGTAGTAAGATTGTCTTACCATGCAGACGAGGGTTTCAACCAAAGGTCAGGTCGTTCTTCCCCATCCGATTCGCCGCAAACTTGGGCTCCGCACGGGCGATCCTCTGGACGCTAGGGTGGAGGGGGGGCGTATCGTATTAACACCCCGCAGAACTCGCTCACAGAAGGTGAGTATTCTCCGAGACCCCATCACCGGTCTCCCCGTTCTCAGCGGGGGTCCAGACGCTCCAGTTTTGAGCAGCAAACAGGTTCAAGAAATCTTATCCGAGTTTCCATGAGATATCTGCTCGATGTGAATGCTCTGGTGGCGCTCGGTTTCCTTCAACATGAATTTCATCAGAGAGTCGCCCACTGGGTACGAGCATTGGTTTTGCTCGGGATTCCGGAAATAGTGACGTGCTCGATCACAGAACTCGGGTTCGTACGGGTTCTCGCGCAAGCTCCGCAGTATGGATTCACTGTTGGGCACGCACGGACCCTGCTGCTCCGCCTGAAAACAGAAAAAACCTTGAAGTTCACATTTATTCCCGACGATCATGATGTCTCTCACCTTCCAGGATGGGTCAAAACCGCAAGACAAACCACCGATGGTCATCTCGCGCAGCTCGGTAAGGCGAACGGTGCAATTCTTGCGACGCTGGATGCAAGAATTCCGAAGGTTTTTCTAATCCCTTTAAGTAAGTGATGCCACTCGAAGCGAGACTCTTTCGTGGCCAAGACGGTCGCAGAAACTGGCCACCGATTCAGTACCTAAACTAGGGTGTCTTAGAGCCAATTGGCCGCTGTCAAGAAACGAAAAACAAGACACGCCAAGGGATTGTAAGCCAAGTCCGGAGCTCGCTGCCGCTTGCCAAATCGCGCGTCTCTGACCTGGCATTCCCGCAACGGCCCAGCACAGCGCTACATTCCAAGCTTGGTTATCTCATACGGTACGCATAAAACCATCGCACTCGACTCGGGCTTTCATCTTGCATTTCTGTATAGTCATATTAAAATGACCATAGATATAAGGAGAATACCATGAAGCAAATGCCAGCGGGCGAGTTTAAAGCGCGTTGCTTGTCCGTCATGGACGATGTCAACGCCACTGGCGAGCCTGTCATCATCACCAAACGAGGGACGCCAGTCGCAAAACTAGTACCGATCACCTCAAAGAAACAAGATCTTTTCGGTTTTATGGCCGGCGAGCTCAAGATCATCGGGGATATCGAATCCCCCGTGATTCCTCTTGAGGAGTGGGAGGTAATGCGGAAGTGATCCTACTCGATACGCATGTTTTAATCTGGCTGGCAAGCGAACCAGCAAAACTATCGAAAAAGGCTAGCGGCGCAATTCGCAGAGCGAGTCAAGGAACAGGAATCGCAATCTCTGCGATCACATTGTGGGAGCTGGCATGGTTGGCGACTCACGAACGCCTAGAAATTACCGGAACGGTCGAGGCTTTTGTCGAGAGGATCAGCTCGCGGACTGCAATCCGACCAGTGACCGTAAAAGTTGCCGTGCTGGCCAACCAGTTTCCAGCGAACTATTCGGGCAATCCCTGCGATCGGGTAATCGGCGCGACGGCATTAGCCGAGGGCATTGCTCTCGTGACAAAAGACACGAGAATCCGTGCTTGCAAGCAGATCCAGACTATCTGGTGAGCTGCGGGCGAGAATTGGCTTAGGATTGTCACTCCTGATTATTTAAACCGAGCGAGGTAAGGCATGAATGGCGTAAGCTCGAACGCCATCTTCTCACGGATCGAAAGAAGGCGCACGGGTTTGGCCTTGATCAGTTCAACGCGATCATTCCACGGATCAAGCTTGACCCGTGCTCCGATCGGAAGCGCCGCAATCTGGTCGAGTTTCGATGGATCCAGGTTCGGCGCCGACCTCATCAATTGATCCGCCAGGAGGATGTGGTTGCCGAGACGCGGGTTGATCAAAGCAGGCAGCGCCTTTGAATCTGCATCCAATTGCTTCAGGAAAAGTCCGGCGCTTGCGAGCTTGTCCTTATACGGCGAATTCTTCAGAAGCTCTAAAGCTTTCTGGTAAGCCTGCTGAACTTGTTCCGGGCTCTCCCGGAAGCTGAAGTGAGCCAAAGCATCCGCGCTACTGATTACGGTTGTATCGTTGAACCCCCATTGGTCCACGAGGTTTTAGCGACGATAATGTCGGCCAGTTCTTGCGCCAGCATTGTGGCCAGGCTCGCTTCGTCGGGCAACACGTCGATCAAGCCGCGGCTTAGCACAATCGTGTGCCCAATGGAAAACATTTCGAGGGTGGCAGTGAGCATCACGCGGCATCGAACATCGGGTTCGATGTCGAGATTGTTGGTTACTTCGAGATTGTTGACGACCGTCTCAAGAACTTTGTCGGCCGCTCCCCGCTCAGCCAGCAAACCGACCCGCTCCAGGCTATCAATTACGGTATTTTCGGCCTGGCGTCGCCATTCGCGTTCTGCCTCCAGCGGAGAACGATCCTGAGGCTGGAACTGTTGATCCGAAGGCGCGTTTACTGATTCGATCGTCATCGGTTTGAATTCTTCGTGGCCTCCTGAGTTTTTCAGATTGTAGCCCCACAACCTTGTCTGTGCTTTGAACCGAATCACTCCCAACGTGTGCAGGTGGCCTGCTTCCTCGCTGAAGACGTAGGCAGGCAGCCAGAGTCCAGGCTGAACATTCAAACGCCAGCTATCGAAATGAAGATTGAATCCGTTAACCCCCGCGATGGGCGTATAAACGCCATTGAAACGCACGATGGCGAAATTCTGGTCTTCTGCCCAGATGCGGCCCTTGAACCGTCCGTTGCCCGATCCCGGCAGCGGAGTAACGTCGAACACAACGCAACGAACCTCGCCAAGGAATTCACGCCGAACGTACTCAAACTCGTAGTGCTGACGGTCGAACCCGGTGGTATCCACGTAGATCATTTGCACGAAAACTTCGGGGTCGTAAGCCGAACTGAAAAAAGCGCTCAGGTGTGAAATTGGATTAATCGCGCCCAGCATTCCCTTTTTGGAGGCAAGCATGGAGTGGTCCACGACTCCGCTGGAGAGGTCCGACGTTCCAAGGTAGTAGTGGTCGCCAGTGGGAACCGCTCCCATGTCCTTGTCAGGCTTCATGTCCTGGATATACGTTTCAATCACCGGGCTGAAACGCCGGATGGTGGCTACTTCGTTCGTGTTCGCGCGCGATCACTCGATCAAGGGCTTGGTCAATTGTCTTAACGGGCGCAGTGACTGTAGTCTGTGCCTGGGGCGGTGTTTGATTGACGTTCTGCGACGTTCGTCCTGCAGTCGAACTAGCTAGACCGCAAGCAAGAAGTGTCGAGAGACAGAGGTTTTTCCACGCGAACATATCCTCTCTCCGTTTAATGGGCAAATTCGGATACGACGCGAACCAGGGGGGACAGTGCCCAGCTCTTGCGCGCCATCATACGTCAGCATGCGCCCTACGGCAAATGTTCGCCAAATGAATTTTAGACGATCAAGTCTCGCGTCCTGCCTGCCCGTCCGCACGCGAATTCGCCGCTCCCGCTTCCTCCATTCAGGATTAGAATGGTCGCCTCCATGCCGGCTTTCGCGCCATGAGCACCAAGATCGACGAAGTTAAGTCCCTGTTTGAATCTCCGCAACCTTATCTCGAGCGCCGACGATACAACATTAATATTCGCGCCGAGACCGTCCAGTATTTCCTGCGCAACCGCGAATTCACACGCATCCTCGACGTCGGCTGTGGCGACGGCTCCGCCTCCATTCCGCTTCTCAATCCCCAGCGGGAGTTAGTGCTCTTGGACGTGTCCGCGAATATGCTCTCGATAGCTCAGTCCCGGGTCCCCTCAAATTTCGAGCAAAACGTCCACACGATCAATCAGGAATTCTTGAGCGCAAATCTCGAGCCCAATTCGTTTGATGTAATCATTTGTTTGGGTCTGCTCGCCCACGTGGAATCGCCGAAGAACGTAATCGACAGGATTGCGCAGCTTTTGCCCCCAAACGGCGTCGTCATTATGCAAAGCACGGACTCGGCAGGTTTCTTGAGTCGTCTCGGAGTCTCATACCGTCGGCTCTTGGAAGCATTGGGCCGAATGAAATATCGTTACGCTCTCACCACGAAGGAGCAGGTGGTTCAAATGTTTGCGGCCCATGGCCTTGGACTCTCGGAAATCTACAGATATTCGCTCCCCGCGCTGCCCGGTATGGACCGGATCTTCCCGCAGCGCGCGCTCTATAATTACGTTCGCTTTGCCTACGGGCCCGCCGAAAACAACTACAACACTTGGCCGGGCAAAGAGTGTATCTATCTTTTCGAGTCCCCCCGAATTTAGGATTTGTAGCGCCGGCGTCTTGCCGGTTCCTCGCGAATTTGCCGCTTTCCTCTCCCCAATTCAGGATTAGAATGGTCGCCTCCATGAAGGTCTTGCATATCGTGAAGACCGCTGTCGGCGCGAATTGGGCCTACGAGCAAGTTCGCATCCTCTGCTCGTTCGGCATCGAAGTTGTCGTCGTGCTCCCGTCCGACACCGAAGGCCTCGCCCCCAAATATCGCGAAGCGGGAGCCACCGTCGTCTGCGCCAACCTCGATTTCCCGGCAAAGAAGCCTGGGCGCATTCCCGCCACCCTTCGTGCCTGCCGCCAACTAGTCGCCGACGTCCGCCCCGACCTCATCCACACTCATCACGTCGGTACTACTCTCGTGGCCCGCGTTGCCCTCGGAAAAGATTCGCCCATCCCACGCATTTTTGGAGTCACAGGGACGCTTCATCTCGAATACGATTTTTTCGCGTGGCTCGAGACGCACGTCGCAGGCCCGCCAGACTACTGGATCGCCACCTGCAAATGGACACAACGTAAGTACGAGGCCATGGGAATTCCGTCAAATCGAGTATTCCTCGGCTACCTGGGAACCGATCTCAAGAATTACCCAAGCAATCGAACGGGTCTCTTAAGAGAAGAATTCCAAATTCCGACAGACGCCCCCTTGGTAGGAATGGTCTCTCTGCTATACCCGCCAAAGTGGTACCTGGGGAGAGCGCGGGGCCACAAGGGGCACGAAGATTTCATCATCGCCCTCGCCAAGCTCCGCGAAGAACGTCCCGACGTTCGCGGAATTATGATAGGGGGAACCTGGGGCGACGGACGTTGGTATGAAGATTGCGTCCGACGCTTTGGCAAAAAGATATACGGCGACGGCCTCTACTTCACTGGGACCCGGACAGACATACCAACGATATATCCTGATCTAGACTTGGCTGTCGTCCCAACTCATTCGGACGGCTTGGCGTACAGCGTAGTCGAACCGCTCCTCGCCGGCGTGCCGGTGATCGCCACGAGCGTAGGCGGCATTCCCGATCTCATCCGAGATGGCGTGACAGGCTGGCTCGTCCCTCCTGGAAATCCAAAAGTTCTTGCGCGAGCTGCCTTGGAGGCGCTGTCAAATCCCAGGGAAGCGCAAAGACGGACCGCACACGGCGCGGAAGCCGCTCGTCATCTGCTGGACCTCGGAAAAACAGGACGCGAACTCGCCGCCATTTACGAAAAGATTCTCGAACTAGCAGGGCAAACCCTGAATGCGCCTCTCAGGAAAGCAGGCCCCATTGAGCCGGTTGCGGAAATTGTTGTTCGATGAATATGACGCTCATTATTTGCGCCTCAATTCTCTAAAGAGTGATTCTCTTAATGAGGTCAGCTACCAGGAGCGCATGCCCGATTACGAGGCTACCTATGGGCATATTGTTTCAGGCCTTCCTCAGGGATCTAAAATATTAGACGTCGGCTGCGGCATAGGATTTCTGTTATTTTGGCTGCAGCAGAGCAGACCCGAGCGTTTTGAACTTGTTGGTGTAGACATCTCCCAGCCTCAGATAACTCTGGCAAAGAAACACCTGCCCGGAACTGTTACGCTTCTTAACCAGAAAGCCACCGATTTCCTCAGCAGAAACCCGGCGTCGTTTTCCGCGGTATTTTGCACAGATGTTTTGGAACATATAGAAACGGATGATGAGATGCTGGAATTCTTGGAGCGCGTGAGAAACTCCTTACTGCCGTCTGGCCTCTTCATTTGCCAAGTTCCGAATATGGCTAATGTGATCGGCGCATACGCAAGGTACATCGACTTGACCCATGTCCGCGGTTTCACGGATATCTCGCTCCTTCAACTCTTGGAGTGTGCTGGATTTCGCGAATGCCAGATAGTCCGGAGGAAAGCCGCAGACGCCCCTCAATGGTTGCGTTTGCGAGCCGAGAACTCACTTCATCGCGTGATATATAGAATATGTGGAGTTGGGAACGAAGAACATTTCGGTAGAAATCTAATAGGTGTTGGAAAAGCCTAGTCTCGTATGTTGAAGTCTCAGGGAAAATACGGACCCTCTTAAGATTTTTGACTGTGAGGCATGGCGTGGCGATCAGAGTTCTACACACTGTCGGCTCGATGGATCCCGGCGGCATCGAGACTTGGCTTCTCAACGTTCTGAAACATATCGACCCAGATCTTCTCGAATTCCATTTCTGTACGTTCGGACCCAAGCCGGGACTCCTTGCAGGCGAAGTAGAAAGGCTCGGCGGCCGGATGCTGTCTTGTCCACGAGGCCTGAATCCATGGTCTTTTCGCCAGCAGTTCCGGAAAATATTGCGCGAGGGAAAGTACGATGTTGTGCACAGCCACGTAACTCTTTTCTCTGGCCTAGTGTTGCGGTGGGCTAAGCAAGAGGGCATTCAAATGCGCATCGCTCACAGCCACGTCAGCGAAGACGACAAACCTGATAGCCAAGCGCGCCGATACTACCGTCGCACGATGAAATCTTGGGTTGAACGTTACGCGACTCAAGGATTGGCGGCTTCCGAAATGGCGGCGGCTCAGTTATTTGGCGAACATTGGGCAGCAGATCGGCGCTTTCGTGTCCTTCATTGCGGAATTGATTTAGTTCCGTTTCAAGAGCCTGTGGAGAGCGCCCGAGTCCGCAGGGAACTGGGTGTACCAGATCATGCTCCCGTAGTCGGACATGTCGGCCGTTTCGAGTTACAAAAGAACCATAAGTTTCTTCTCGAAATCTTTGGCCAGATTCAAAGGAGGGTACCGACTGTACATTTTCTCCTAGTTGGGGATGGCCCCCTCCGAGCTGAAATTGAGGCTCAGTCTAGGGCAAGAGGGCTATGGGACAAGATGCATTTCGCAGGCATCCGCAGGGATGTTCCTCGGCTAATGCGTGGCGCGATGGACTTGTTTGTTTTCCCGTCTTTCTTTGAAGGTTTGCCAATCGCTGTTATTGAAGCTCAGGCAGCAGGATTATCTTGTCTCGTATCCGACACAGTCACAATCGAGGCTGGTGTTCTCCGCGATCACTTCACTCAGCTATCTCTGTCTAAAGGCCCGGAGGAATGGGCCACCAAAGCCGCGGAGGCTCTCCAGAGAGGCAAGGACGAATCCGCTCTGGAAGCGATATTTCAAAGCGATTTTTGTATCCAGCGAAGCACGTCGACTTTATCAGATTTGTATGCTGCAGCTCTCGGAGGATAGCAGTGCAGCAGCAGACCACATTTCTGAGACCCATTTTTGTCGCGGCCTGGAGCTGTGTTTCAATACTTGCCATCTGGCAGATCAAAATGGGAAGAAACGACACATCTGCGGTCATGGTCGCCGCCGCTGTGCTATTGGCCTCCTTGTTGCTCTCAAGTTTTGGTCTTCACTTGCCAATCACAACAGCTCCAATGCTTTACTTGATTCTCTTGGGCCTTTTTCACTTAGGTCTCGTTGTACCTTGGGTGCTCGGAGCGTATGACATCAACCGCGTTTCTTGGTTTACGCCCTACGGTCTTTCTCGCGCGCTGGCGCTGATCACTTACTCGTTGCTGGCTTACCAGTTCGGGTTACTTGCGGCCCTCCGAGGAGAAGCGTTTTCTGACGACTCGACTGTTGAACACGACTCGAAATTCGAAGATTCCAAGTTATTTGCCGCCGGTAATTCTCTCTTTCTTCTTGGCGCTTTAATATTTGTAGTTGGGTTGATTCAACTGGATCCAGTCGGCTATTACAAACTTACCTATTACGACACGTTTCGCTTGCGCGCGGAGTCCGACCCCCGACTTTTCGGCGCCGGCATAATGTTTGCATCGATCGGTTTGTGTTTGGCTGTAGCTGGCGCTTCGAGAGTTAGGCTTTGGATCACGTTTTTGTGTACGGGCGTTTGGGCCTTCATGTTGTTTTACTTAGGTTTCCGCGGACCTGCGCTTATCGTATGCCTCGTCGTTTACACGTTATCACTGAAGAAAGGAATGGAGTTTCCGCGCTGGTTTCCGTGGTTATGCTGCATCCTTCTACTTGTCGCAATTCCGACAATCGGGATGATTAGGGACGAACCTTTGAACGACCGAACTTTCGACAATTCGATAAATATCTTGGATGCTCCGGCGGAAATGGGCCAGAGCATCAGACCGCTCATCGAAACCGAATCTCTCATTGGGCCCACGGATTACCGTCATGGCAAGACATATCTCATCGCACTGAAAACCATAATTCCAAACCTAGCTTTTCGGTGGCAAGCGTCAACAACAGAAGAACTGGACGACCTGCCTCCCAATCAATGGATCACCGCGCTTGCCGACCCTTGGATGTACAAGAATTATGGCGGTATGGGTTTTTCCGCAATCGCTGAGCCGTATATGAACTTTGGAGTGGCGGGCGTTGTCGGCTATTTCCTGCTTCTCGCATATGCTCTAGTTCGGCTAGAACAGGTTTCGATCCGTAGTTCGTACGCTCTCGCAACATGGGGATTAATCTTAGGTCCTCTGCTATGGACTACCAGAAATGACTCCTCAAATTTCTTCCGACCGGCCGTGTGGGGCCTTTTATTTCTTGCGGCACTATGGGTTTCCTCCGTAGGTATTTCCTTTCTCGCTCGAAAAAAGCAATACGAAAAACTCATGTTCAACGCGAAGTCACCAGATGCCAACCAAGTTTGAGAAAGCATAGTGCGCGTCTTGACCACGTCCGAAGCGCACTTCATGCGCATGGACGCACAAGAAATCCGTGCTATAGGACCGACGAACTATTCTTTTTGGTCTTGTTATTTGGAAATGTTTAACGAAGTGACCGTATTGGCCCGAGTCGGCCAGTCCAGTGGCCCTTGTCTCGAAGGAGCAAGAGCCGACGGACCTCTGGTTTCATTCTGCGCACTACCCGATTATCGGGGTCCATGGCAGTACCTTCGTAACCTTAGTAATCTCAAGGCCAGCGTGAGACTAGCCGTACGCGAGTCTGATGCATATATTCTTCGTGTTCCGGGTTTGGTGGGACGCTTGACTTGGTACGAGATTCGCCGCCTCAAAAAACCTTATGCTTTGGAAGTTGTGGCTGATCCGTGGGATGCGCTCGCCTCGGGAACGTGGCCTAGTCTATTCCGGCCTGCTTTTCGTCGAGCCGGAACGCGTGAGTTGAGGACGATGTGCCGGGAAGCTACAGCCATCCACTACGTTACCGAGAGTGCATTGCAAAAACGCTATCCGGCCGCCTCAGATGCTTACACAATCGCGTATCCCAATGCCCTGATAGGCTCCGCTTATGCGACCTTGCCGACTCTCCAGGAAAGATTTCGTCGAACGGGTGTGGCTAAATCCGTCCGTATTGGATTTATCGGCAGCTTGGCTCAGATGTATAAAGGTCCGGACGTGTTGTTGCGTTCCTTTTCATTCTGCCGTTCGCGCGGCCGTGCGTTGGAACTCGTTATGGTAGGAGACGGGCGTTACGCCGAGCGGATGAAGGTATTGGCAAAGCAGTTGGGAGCAGACGATACGCAATTCGTTCCGCGATTACCATTCGGCAAGCCTATCTTTGATTTTCTAGACTCAGTAGATTTATTCGTCATGCCTTCACGTGCCGAAGGATTGCCACGCGCCTTGGTTGAAGCCATGGCGCGCGGGTGTCCGTGCATCGGCTCTAACGTCGGGGGCATTCCTGAACTTCTCGCTCCGGACGATCTTGTGCCCCCCAACAATCCCGAAGCGTTAGCGCAGAAAATCATGGAAGTCACTGCCAATCCTCAGCGCATGAAGGAAATGTCAGAGCGAAATTTGGCGCGGGCCAAACAATTTGATCCCGAAGTCCTGCGCGAAGCTCGGCTCGCCTTTTATCGCTATGTCAGAGACCATTCGGGAAGCAACGCCACGTCCGGAAGGGAACACCGGTAGGTGTCAGCTCTTGTAACCAACCGCGACTATGTTCAACCGGAAATCCGACAGAAAATCGTAGCGATTCACCAGCCATTCATAACCCCGCCCCATACGGTGAAGAAGGGAATTAAATTCCAGCACGCTGGGCGCTCCTTCAACCAAGGTTATATCGGCCCGGCCGAACCCCGACCTCGTAAAAAGCTTCCGCAGCTGCCGCCGGGTGTTCGCGCGATAGCGAGTCGAGAAGATGTCATTCTCGTCGAATCCGCGCACCTGGCTGTTGAACCACACATGGAACCAGTGAGGAGTTAACTTCGCCGCCGCGCCAAAATAATGGAGCAGGTTCGGAGTAAAAATCGCCAATCTTCCCCCTGGCTTGAGCACGCGGTAAAACTCTTTCAGCGTGGCTTCCGGAAAATCGATGTGCTCGATCACTAGCCGGCAGTTCACTACGTCGAACGACGCGTCTTCAAATGGCAGTGCATTCAGTTTCGCGCGGACACAAAAATCCATCTCCGAATTAGCATTAACGTCCTCCCGGAGGTCGGTTCCCACTAGCTGGCAACCAGCTTGTCTCTCAGGATCGAAGCTGAAAAATTTCCCGGTGCCGCACCCCGCGTCCAGGATGCGGTCCCTGGGGGAAATGATCTGTCGGAGCTTCTCCGCAAAAACATTCTCGGGAGATAACTTAACCGCTTTCATTTGTGGAGCAACAGGAGCGTCTGCACCTGTAACACGGGCGTTTGCGGCGGATGGATTAGTTTTTGAATGGGCGCCCACAGCACCGATCCTTAAAGAGGCTTGGCCACCGCCCGTTCCAGCATCCCGAGTTGGCCCAACGGCGCGAGTTTACCGCCAGCCGCCGCAGCCATCGCGCGCATCGCCGTCTGATTGTTGAACTGCTCCGTGGTGAAATCCGCGATCAGGCCGGACTGAATCGCCGCATAGATTTCTTCGATACCGGACTCCAAAGTCCGCTCGCACCGAAAGCGCAAGACTCGCTCGATTTTCTCAAACGAAACTCGATAGTTCCGCCGGTCCGCATTTTCAACCCGGATAATTTCCGTCCCCGGCACTCCCTGCGCAATCGCGCATCCCAATTGCTCGATCTGCAAGTTCAACGACGAAGACCCCACATTGAAAATCTCGCCGGCCACCGCGCCTCGCTCCGCCTCCAGGCACGCAATCACCGCGCCCGCCGCGTCCTGAACATGCAGGAAAGGACGCCACTGCTCCCCGTTCAAAACCGTGATTTGCCCCGAGGACGCCGCCCGCGCTACGAACAAATTCACCACCAAATCAAAACGCATGCGCGACGACAGCCCAAACAGTGTCCCCAGCCGCAAAATTGTCGGCGCGAAGTCCGCCCCGGACGCAGCGATCAAAATATTTTCAGAATCCGCTTTCGTCTGCGCATAAATCGAAAGCGGATTTACCGCCGAAGTCTCATCCAGACAAAACTCCGACGCCCCATACACCCCGCACGATGACGCAAAAATAAACCGCCGTACCCCGCACCCCCGCGCCACGTCGGCCAGCATCCGCGTCGCCGCGCGGTTCACTTCCATCGCGAGCTGCTATTCTCTTCGCAAGCAGGATCTCCGACGATCGCGGCCAGGTGCACCACCGCGTAGCACCCACGCATCGCCTTCACCACCGCGCCAATGTCCCGCACGTCCCCGCGGATGAGCTCGCAGTTCGCGTGCGCGCGCACGTCGTCCAGCGAATTCTCCCCAAACAGAAACGAATCCAGCACCCGCACTTTAAAGCCGTGCTGCAGCAGCCGGACGACCACCACTGATCCAAGGTACCCGGCTCCGCCCAGCACCAAAATCTGTCGCACACTCTCCGGATCAGTCTTCAATTCGAAATTATAGTGTTTCAGGATTTTATGTTTGGTGAGGCGAGCTCCGCCGACGGTGGCGAGCATCAGAATCCAGGCGATTACCGCCACGCCGCGCGGCACCAGGGCCCCGCGATACAGAAAATAATCCGCGAAGACAAACAGCACGATTAACGAACTGACGCCACGAAATACCGCGATCGCTTTTTGCACAGCGCCAGCGTCGCGCGTTCGCGGATAAAAACCGCTCAGCTGGAATACCAGAAGTGCAAGGAAAGACCACAACAGCCAGTAATGCGTGACGAAGTTTTTGAACCGCTCGGCCAGCCCTTGTGGGTCGGGCGTTCGCAGAATCACGACGTAAAACAAAAACCACAGAGCGAACGCGGTGAGCATCGAAAAATTGACGAGGATTACGTCCGCAGCCATCCGCAGCAGGCTATTTTTCCAGGGATAGGCGCGTGCTTCGCTTCGCAGCGAATTCCAATAGTGGTTCATGTCCCTGATTTTCATGCGCGTTGAGCTCTGCTCAATTTTCGTTTCTTGGCGAATTCGTGACAGCGCTGAATGGCGTCGCAGACTTTGTCCACATTTTCATCGGTTAAGCTGGAATAGATCGGCAGATTTAAAATGCTATCCGAAATGCTTTCGGTGACCGGTAACGGACGCCTGTCCCAAATGTCGCGATAGAGCTTTTGGCGGTGTACTGGCGGCCAGAAATATCGCCGCACCTGAATATTCTCTTTTTCCAACGCCTCGAAGAGCCAGTCACGTGGTCTGCCGAATGCGTCTTCATCGACGAGGACGCCGAAATCCTTGCACGAACTCCGATTGCCAGAGCAAATGCGCTGAAAGGCTAGCCCGGGAATAGTCCTGAGACGCCTCTCGTAACGTAAACGAATCTGGTTGCGGCGCTCAATGCGCGCGTCGAGACCAGGAAGGCCGCGAAGCGCCAGGGCAGCGTGGAATTCACTCATGCGCGCGTTCAAACCGGCCAATTCGGGATCGTAGGTGCCGCTGTCACCATAATTTCGAGCGGCACGTAATTTCGCAGCAAGCTGCGCGTCTCGAATGGCAACCATTCCCCCTTCACCTGCTACCAAAAGTTTTGTAGGAGAAAAACTGAAGACCTCCGCAGTGCCGAACGTCCCAATGCGCCTGCCGTTGATATCACTTCCAAATGCATGGGCCGCGTCGCATATCAGAGGAATATTCAAATCCGAAGTGATAGTTTGTAGCTCAACGATGGAAGCCGGATTGCCGAATAAATGGACGCCAAGAATTGCGGCAGTATTTGGGGAAAGCTGAGCCCTGACGGCGTGCGGGTCGATGCAGAATGTTTCAGGATCGCAGTCGGCGAAGACGGGCTTGAGACCATTCCACGACACACTGTGAGCGGTGGCATGAAAAGTGAAACTTGGGAGGATCACTTCGCCCTGAAGATCCAACGCGCGCAGAGTGAGAATAAGTCCCGCGGTACCGCTGGAGACGGCAACACAATGCGGAACGTTGAGATATTCCGCTGCGGCTTCCTCGAATTCGCGAACGAATGTTGCGTTGGTAAGCTGACGGCTGCGCAAAATCTTGCGTATGTCGTGGAGGAATTCGTCATCCGGGAGGCCTTCTGGCAAAGCGATAGGCAGGCGTTCTTCAAACGTGGGCCGCCCCCCTGCTATTGCCGGAACATTCGCGCTAGCCAACGGCATTCCTTAGCTCCAAATTATTCGGGTCGTTTTCCCTGTTTGGCTATTTCTGTCGCCGGGACACCCGCGACAACGATACCTTCGGCAACGTCTTTTAACACAACCGCACCCGCACCAATCTGGGAATAATTGTTAACGACAACATTTGGTGCTACCACGGCGCCCGAACCGACATAGACGAATTTGCCGACTCGAACGCCGCCGGTCAAAGTGGCATTCGGAAAAACGTGGCAGCTAGTCTCGAGGTAATTGTCATGGTCGATGGAAGCGGCCGTGTTTACACACACGTTGTCTTCGATCACTGTGCCGGGATTGATGACGGCGCCGGCCAGAATCGTGATGCCGACTCCTAATTCAACGAAACGTGAGACATGGACGGTTGGATGCATCACGTTCATTGGTTTTAATCCGCAAGACTTCACCACATGGAATTTCTTATCACGGACGTAATTGTCGCCGATTCCAATCGCTACTCGGTCGAAATCGAGAGTTTGTCTAAACGTTTTCAAACTCCCGGGTGAATACGAAACCGGTACACCTAAAACGTTCGTCCCAGCTTTTGTTTCGTCATCGTCCAAAATTCCAACTAAAGTGCAAGATTCGGACGCAAGCAAAGCGTCAACGATCACCTTGCCGTGACCTCCCGCCCCCCAAACGATCACCCGGCATTTGTCTTGTTTCATCCTTAGGATCACGCCAAGTCGTGCATCTTAACCACGCCACCTTCCCCGTACACACCCGTGCCTCTCAATAACAAGGGAATCGTGCGGACGACGATCTTCGCGTCCAGCCAGAGCGAATACTGTTCAATATAGGCAATATCCAGGACGATCCTTTCCTGCCAGGGAAGAAGATTGCGGCCTTGCAACTGTGCGAGCCCGGTAAGGCCGGGACGCATCGCCAGACGACGCGCCTGGAGCGTCGAGTATTGCTGCGCAATTTCAACGAAAGCCGGACGTGGACCCACCAGACTCATTTCAGCGCGAAGAACATTCCCGAGTTGGGGAAGTTCGTCAAGACTCCAGCGGCGCAAAAAACGGCCCACGCGCGTGATTCGAGGATCAGTCGCGGAAGTCTCAAAGCGATGCGCCGTTTCGCGGGCGTTCTGCACCATAGTGCGGAATTTCCATTGATCGAATGCTTTTCCATCGCGTCCGGCGACCGGCAGCTTGAAAAAAATGCCGCCTGGCGAATCAAGGCACACACAGAGAGCAATCAATGCGAAAACCGGAGCCAAAACAAGAAGGCCAAGGATGCTTACTGCGACGTCCAGGGCACGCTTGATCGCCAGCTGAAGTTTACGCTGCAATTGGCTCACTCCGGGGAGGTACGTACGACGTGCCCACTGAGACTGCCAGGCCTAATATCGCCGCGAAGAGAAGAGCGTTGGCGGGCATATAGAGATTAAAGTCCGCAAAGCTGTGAAGCAGGATGGCCAAAATGCTGCCCACGCAACCGAGGGCGACAATTCTTTCGAAATCCCGTTCGCCGGAGAGAAAAGTGCGGATCGCGCGCGCGAGGACGAGGAATATGGACGCGAAGAGAACGAGCGCTGCGGGTATGCCCAAATCAGCGGCAAGCTCGAGGTAATCATTGTGCGCGTGGTTCACGAACTGGGTAAGGAATGCGGCTTGCCCGGTTGTGTACGCGATCGGAAAAGTGCCGAGACCGGTCCCGAGCCAGGGATGATTTCTTATGAAGGGAAGGGCATCGCGCCAGATAACGACACGGCTCAGCCCGCCCAGCGAATACTCTTCATTCACAGTCTGAAATCTCGAGACGACCGGACCGGGACCGATCCAGATCGCGAGACAGATGCTGAGAATGACGAATGCGCCGGCGAGCAGGGAACTCGTGCGTCCATGAAATCTGGAGATTACGATCAGTGCAAAAATCACCAGGACCGATGAGGTAGCGGCGAGAATCCCCATTCTAGACCGCGAGAAAACGAGAGCAGCACAAAGAACGACAGAGATGCAAAACGAAAGAATGAGCCTTTGGAGCGCCGGTTTCGAAATCAAATTTCCGAAGCTGATGCGGGTACCACGATCGCCGCGCAGTTTCGCGTATTCGTAAAAGACGAGCGCCAGACTGAACGGCAGAATCATTTCGAGAAAACCGGCGTAGTGGTTGCGGTTAATGTAGGTGCCGGTTGCTTCTTCGAGGTCAAATTTTTTCACGTACGTGAAAATTTGCTGCCAGCCGCTGAGGTACTGCACCAAGCCGTAGAAAGCTTCGAAAGTTCCAAGCGCGACTGAGAGAGGATAAAGAACCGCGCGCGACGGCGGTCCTGGCTGACGACTTGGGCGAGATAGAAGGCGACGAAAGCAAGCAAGCAGGATCAGAAAATGAGTGCGCGTCGCGTATGGTTCGAAACTAACTGCGGCCGTACCCGTCAACGATGGAGCCAGGATTCTGGCAAAGGACAAAGTTGGAGCAACACAACTCCGGTTAACGCGGCCGGTACGGCTAATGACTTGAGAGATGAGCGAAACGCTGATACTGGCGCAATGACGACGAGCAATGCTGCGACTCCGAAAAAGAAAACTTCCACGACCGAAAACAAAATGGTTTCAGCCCCGCCGAACGCGAGAACGGCGAGAGCCAGTCCCAGGATTAGCGAAAGTGCAGCTAGTTTCGACATGGCAATTCAAAGCGAGGCTCAAAAATGTGCCTTGAGCTTCAGTTTTTGTGACCATTGCTATCCTGGTGATATCCGTACGAATAGTAGTCGCTCTTGGTGTCGGCAAAATTGATAGTGGCTCCGAGAACGTGAGAGCCCGCATCGACAGCAGAAACGTAAGCGCGATGAACGAGTTCGCGCGGGGTGATGCCGCCGCCGACAACCAGGATGACGCCGTCAACCAAAGTGGCCAGGATGCGGCTATCCGCAAGGTTTAGGAGCGGCGGAGAATCCAGGACCACGAACTTATATTCTTTGGACGCTTCGCGGATCAGTGCGGGCATGTATTCCGATGAGAGCAAGTCCGCCGGGTTCGGCGGGACCGGGCCACTGGGCAGGACGGATAGTCCCAGCGGCGCTGGATGACTCAGAAGCGCGCGCCAATCAGGATTTCCGGTCAGGAAATTGACGAGCCCGGAAGTGTTCGGAATGCTAAAGAAATTATGAAGGCTGGGCCGCCGCAAATCCGCGTCAATGAGCAGTACTTTCTCTCCCAACTGCGCGAGCGAAACGGCAAGATTGGCCGCGACCGTGGTTTTACCTTCGCCGCCTTTGGCGCTCGTCACCAGTAAAGTTCTGGGGGGCTGTTTCGCGGTGGAGAGTAGAACGGAAGTGCGCAGTTCGTGGAACGCCTCGGCGAGCGCAGTGTTCTGCCCATTCCCTTCGATTCGGTTCCAGGAAGGAACCATAGCGGCTGGATATTTCTCTCCAGCCAGGTGACGCGCACGCGCATACAGACTATGGCCGTTTCCATTAATGGAGGCCGCCACTGCAGGGACGGATGCGAGCGCCGGCAATTGCAGAAAGCGCTCGATTTCTCCAGCGGTCTTAAAGGAGTTATCGAGGTGTTCCTGCAGGAACGCAGCGCCGATTCCAAGACTTAGGCCCAAGAGCATCGCGAGAGATAGATTGAGCGGAATTCGCGGACTGTCCGGCTTTTTCGGCGGGTAGGCCGGATCGATCACGCGGATGTTGGCTGCCTTCATGCTGGTGGAGACACCGGTCTCTTTCAATTTCTCAAGCAGGCCGACGTATAGCTGTTTGTTGGTGTCTGCTTCGCGCTTCAAAATATTGTATTGAACCGATCTTTCGGCGATGACATCGGCGTCGCGCTGCTGATCCTTGAAAGCTTGTTCCAGCATGTTTTCGCGTTCAACAGCAGCGCGGTAATCGTTGGTGATGGACTTTGCGGCACGCGCGCGTTCACCCGACAGGGTGGCTTGAGCTTCGTCAATTTGGCTCTGGATCTCTTTGACCTGCGGATAATCGGGATTAAAGATGGATGATAAACGCGAGTGTTCGCGATCGAGCTCCGCCAATTTCTCGGTGAGATCCTGCATCAGTTTGTTGTTGAAAATGCTGGGAAGAGAGGAGAAGTCTCCTTGCTCCACGAGTAAGTGGAGCGATTGCTTTTCGTAACGGTCGGCTTGCGCTTTAGTGAGTTCTTCCTGTAGCTGGCGAAGCCGCTGCGTGACGATATTTTCAGAGGTTCCCTTGTCCGTTTCCAGAAATAGAAGCCCGTTATCGCGCGCGTATTGCTGAAGGTCGTCTTCCGATCTTTCGAGTTTCGCCTTCATGCCCAGGAGCTGCTGCGAGAGCCATTCCGAGGCTTTTTGAGAAGCCTGCCAGCGAGATTCCAGATTTTGCTGAATATAGGTGGATGCAAGGGTGTTGACGATCTGTGCTGCCAAGTTGCGGTCGTTGGACTCGAAGCTGACTTCCACCAGGCGGCTGCGTTTCAAGGGTTCGACATCCAGGTGGTCCTGAAATTTCTTTAATACTTCGTTGTCGACCAGAGATTCAGGAGCGGCATTTTCATTCGCAGCGAGCGCCGGTTGCGGCGACGGCTCTTGTGCACCTCGCGCCCACCAATGCGGTGGTTGATTGAATTCGGCGAGCTTACCGAGGTTGAGATCTGAAATCACTCGCCGCGCGAGATTCTCACTTTTCAATATTCGATACTGAGTTTCGAGATACGTGTCGGAAATGCTTTCGAGCTGGAAAAGCTCCTGTAGAGTTGGGATGTCTGGATTCTCTTTTTGAATTTCCACCAGCACGCGCGCTCGATAAACTGGTTTTTCCTTCAGCGTGGCAAACAGACCGATGGAGAAAACAATGAAAGCGATGGTGAGGATGGTGGCGCGCCGTTTTTGAATGACGCGTCCGTATTCGAGCAAGCCGGGAATTTTTTCCGCTTGGTCCGCTTCAAGAGAAGGGAGCGCCGGAGCGCGGCGTTTTGCGAGGGCGCTTGACGAACTGTCGTAGAGGCTGAGTTTGTTTTCTTGATCCATTAGCGCCAGATGGCAAGGCCGCTCGCGGTTGCGATAGCGGCCTCGGAGCCCTTATAGAGAACAGTCTTTCCAGAACTATTTGGAACAAACACAATGTCGGCTGGCCTTAGCGGGCGTATCGGGAGACTTCCCCGCGAGAACTTTCCCCAGATCAATAGGGAACTCGGTACGCTGGCCGGTTTTTTCGTCCGTCCGAATGATCTTGGTGCGGCTCTTTGCCGCGGTTGCGTTCAAGCCTTCGGCGAGAGCGATGGCCTTCAGGACCGACATGTACTGGTCGCTCTTGAGAACGAATCCGCCAGGCTTTTTGACATCACCGATTACGTAAACGATGCCGCCGCGAGTGACCTTGACGATATCACCGGGATAAACAGGAACGTTGTAACGCTGGTCTCCGGACTCAAGCAAGTCCTTCAAATTGATTTTTATGGTTTCGCCGACCGCGGGATCTGCAGCGGGTGCGTTGTTGGACGGAGTCTGCGCGTCGTTGTGTAGTGAAGCCGGAGCAACATCGGGATTCGCGCTGCTGTGATTAGAATCGGAACCAAATTGCAAGCCCGCGCCGCGCATGACTAGCACTTCGTCACCGGCGTCGTCGGCCAGACCCTCGGCCATCGAGAGCATTTCGAGGACGGTCTTAGTGCCGCGAATTTGAAAGACTCCGGGTTTTTTGACTGCGCCGACTACAGACACGGGATGGCTTTCTACCGTCGCGACGAAGACGCCGACGTGAGGATCCTTCATGTATTGGCGCAGCTTTATTTCTATTACACCTTCGAGTTCGCGGGCGGTGAGACCAGTGGATTGAATGGCGCCGAGAAGAGGCAGAGATATCTCTCCGCTGGCTGAGACGCGAACGGAGCGGTTCAGGTCGGGAGCTTCGAAGACATTTATTTCGAGGAGATCGTGCGTGCCGATGTGGTATTCGGTTTGCTCGCCGTTGAGCGAACGGGACGCGAGCGATTGATTCAGTTGCTCAAGGCGGCGATTGTAATCTTCGGTGGTTTCCGAGCGAGAGGACGGTGCGGCGAGATCGGGGTTTGCTTGCGAGTTCTGGGCGCGCGAGACGGGCGCGCACAGAAGGATTAGCACGCCGACTATTGCCAAAGTTGGCGCGATCGTCGAAGCGGCGCAGGAATTCGCGAAGTGAAAATGAGAGGACAATTCGACCTCTGCGGAAGATCGCGGTCCCAAATGCATAAGAATTCCTGTGAACTTCAGTCGTACTGCTTCCAAAATCCCGGTCCTCAGTGCGATCTGCTGGGCACAAACCGTCGACAAACGTCCCGGGATTCTGTTTGCTGATTTGCCGGCATCAACGGTCGATGCCGTCCCCGGCAAAAAAGTTTCCGCGTGAGTGTTATCCCATGGATGGGCACATGTCAAGCACTGCGAGCGCGTGTGCGCAAGCCTCCCAACGCCTTCCAAGTTCTTGTGGCCGCAGAAGACCACAATGCATCGACATGCCGTACCAAAACGCGGACACTCAAGACCCTGCTCCAAAAAGAGCGCCCTCTTATATCGCATCGGATAACCGGACGCGTCCTGCTTTAGTACCCAGTGGTGCAGTTGGTGCCTTGTGAGAAATGGAGCGGACCGCGATCAGCAGCGGGGGACCGACGAAAGGCGAGTGTTATCGAGACGGAACAGAATGCATCGGTGCTCGGTTCCGTTCGGTCTCGGAGTCGGCCGGTAGCTGCAGACCGCCTGGTGAGCGGACGAGAGGGGTGGAGAGTTCAGAGAAACAGGGACTGACGACCTCTCCGACGGCAAAGTTCCCAAAGCCAGTTGACGGAGTTCATATAAGGTTTCCAAACTTTTCACCATATGGCGGCTTCCAGTCAGAACCACACTGACGAGCGAATCGAGATTGTGATAAAGCGTGCGCGGACTGAGATTGGCGCTCGTCGAGCGGAATGGGAAACCAGAAGCGTTCTGCACCAGCAGAAGCGAAAACAAGGCTGCGGTCAAGCCAAACATTCGTCCGGGCTGCCGTCGCCAATGCATTAGCTTAAAGTCCTCTCCTTCTTTCTCAAGCATTAGACGGCTTGACTGCGAAAACGTTGCCGCAGATACCCGCTCCGAACAGTCCGCGGGCCAGTGACCCGATAAGTCGTGCCAGCTCAACCGATTCGATACAACACCCCCCAATACGGTGATTCGACGATGCTTCCGGGGAGGGGCGATCTGGCTTTACTCGGTCAAAACCTGGCCAGGGTGGTGTTTCGGCTGATCTGATCCTAGCGAGCGATTCTAGTGTTTGTTTTCAATGCAAGTCGGGTTTGACCTAAGTGTTGCATCGACCCATGGAGACCACGTTCGTACGAGTTGATCGTTCAATTTTTGGCATGCGAGTTGAGATCGCGCGACAGGATCAGCTTCAAAGTTATTTTGTCCGACGAACTGGTGAGACCAAAACCGACGCCAGCTTCGATGTTTAGGGTTTTGGAGTAGCGGTCGAGGACCGCGAAGAGTTCCTGCTGGCTGACTGAATAGAAATTGCGCAGGGGACCATAGTCGGCGTACTCCTCAACGGCCAGCGCCCACTTCGGGGGTAGATTGTAGGCGACACGCACCGCTGGGGCGAAATCGAGACCCTTGAAGCCACCGATAAAAGAGTTATCAAGAATGGGATTCACGATAATGTCTACCGGGTGCAAGTGCCAGCCAATGATCGGGCGAATCTCCGAAGTGAAATGGTATGGCTGCCAGTGCAGGGCGTTGTAGCTAAACTCAAAGTTCACACCATAAAAAAAGGTTCGATCCGATGCGTGGGGTCTGACGAACAGCAAGCGGATCTTGCCTCCGTTAATCGTCGCTCCGCGGTTTTGAGAAATGCTGTACAACGGAAGGTAAAGGCCGGCCTCGAACCAAGGGGTAACACCGTAGGCCCATTCGGTCACACCGTTGAAGGACTTATCCGGTATGAGCCCACCGGGGAAGGCAGGCGTCTCCAGGCCATCCGCGATAAAGTTATTATGCCAAGTGAGATTGAAGATTCCGGGTTCGGCAATTACCGCATCATAGATTTGGATCTCATCGGTCTGCGCGAACGCTGAGGCAGGCAAGACAAACATAGCGCTCACTGCCACAACAAACGCTGGTATGACCCTTTGAAGAAGCTTCACCGGTGTCATCAAGACTGCCAGCATATAGCCTACTGGCGGGAAATTCCAAACGATGGCCACTTCGATGACAAGCGGTGCTGCTGTGCAATAGAATAGAGCGCGAGGTCCCATTACATCAAATCTTATGAAACTGATTAGGCCAACTCGCGGTAAGCGCTCGTGCGAGCCGCCGTAGATAGAGTCATTTTTCTGGCCGTCCTCGTCATCTCATCTATACTCGTACTGACGGGACGGTAGAACGGAGCGACCATTGTTCTGCGAGGCCATGAACAAGCAAACACGCAATCACGTCAACGGCAAGCTAAGTGAGTGCGACGGAGCGCCCGCCAAGCCCACCGGCGCAGTCTCGAAAGAATGGCCGGTGAGTAGGAAAGAAAATACTATCGGGAGTGTGTACAAATTCTCGGAACAAGCAAACACGCAATCACGTCAACGGCAAGCTAAGTGAGTGCGACGGAGCGCCCGCCAAGCCCACCGGCGCAGTCTCGGGAGAATTGGCCGGTGAGATATTCGATTACGACGGTGGACGGCAAGTCACGGTATACGTTCCACCGGACCCGCCCGAAGCGATCGTCTTCGCCGGCGACGGTCAGGGAATCTCGAAGTGGGGCCGGTTGCTTGAGAAGGCCGACGTACCGTCCACAATGATAGTCGGTGTACATGGGCTGACCGATGAGACGCTGCGGCTCCATGAGTACTCACCGGGCTTTGAGCCGGAACGGTTCGCGGCACACGAGAAATTCTTCGTCGAGGACGTTCGCCGATGGACGGAGTCGCGGTTTGGCGTGGCGCTGTCCACTGAACGTACCGCAGTATTCGGCGTCTCGGCGGGTGGAGAGCTGGCTCTCGCTCTTGGGCTTCGGCATCCACATGTCTTCGGTGCGGTCTTCTGCGCCTCGCCTGGCGGCGGTTACACGCCCCCTAGCGTTATGCCGAGTCCGCTTCCGCGCACATGTTCCAGGAAAGCGGCCTGCACCGGGTGCAGGTCGCCGTTCTGGCCTAGGCCTTCGATCGTTGTAATTTTGTCGCCTGCGTGCATGATGGCAAACGTCAGGCATGAATTTACGCGCCGTCCATTTATGTGAACCGTACATGCGCCGCACTGGCCGTGGTCGCAACCTTTCTTCGTGCCCGCAAGCTGAAGATTTTCGCGCAGCGCATCGAGAAGAGTGACGCGCGGCTCCAATGCGACATGGTGCTCTTTTCCATTGATGTTGAGCACCATCGGAACAGCGCCCGGAACTTCGGCACCCGGGATCGCTTCAGTAGCCGGCTCAGGCTTTTGCACCGGAGCAGAGTGAAGCAATGGAACGGTCGTGACCGCCAAGCTTGCGGTACCAAGTTGGGTGAGGAAAGAACGCCTTGTAAAACGGCCCGACGTTTCTGCCGGCTTAGGCTGCTCTTGTTCGGCAATCTCGGTCATCGATTTATCTCTTTTTGCCATGATTGCGCCTTACAAGGGATTGGGGATTAAACCTGATCTACGCATACGAATTGATGCCAGACGGGTCGGCCAAGGCGCATGATACTCCGGCAAAAGGATAAGCGATACAGGGAATACCCTAGCGGGAGCGGAATATCCCGTTAGCGACGACTCAACCGGCGCGGGGCATTTTTATCCACCCGTTCGGTGAGACTCTTTGCATACGCCTCCAGTGTGGAGGCACTAGAATATAAACGACCTTGTAGTACGCTGGCACACAGGAATGCGCGAAAGGACGTAGCGGGCGTGAGCTCATTTGGTTCCAAGCTGGCTTATCTCGTTCACCAGCGGAGCTTTCAAGTTGCGCTGGGTCTTTGGATAGCGATCAGTGTGGCTGCAGTCGTGCTGTGTCATGGAACGATACAGCTGCCTATTGGGCCGTATCCCCACAAACCCGTGGCGATGGTGATTTCGAGTCGGATCGCGCCGTTCTTCCTGGGCGGGAACCAAGGTAGGTGGGCGGATACGCGCGGCGCGATGCAGGTGCGGATCTCGTAATGTGAGCGCGCCGGATCGCAGATCGGTGGCGCAGACAATCGTTCTGGCGAGAACGGAGCTTGTCGCTTATGGTGGCGTGGGCATGTCGGACGATGATGCATCTTGGCGGATCGTCTGTAAGACAAACATCTCAGTGATCTGATTAACGCTGCCGGCTCGACTGGTCGACGCAACACTATCCAATACGATAGGCGTTTGGCGGTGATTTGCGGAGGTGGCCAGTATTCTCGCTTACGCAAAATCCTCAACAAAAACTCTTTCAAAAAGCCTAACAATTTCTCGAAGTGCCTTACAGGAAAGTGTCAAGCCTAACCACACCAACCACGGGAATTGCCAGCCGGAAATCAGTGGCCCGCACAACGCCCATGCGATCAGTAGTGGCCCCCCGGTTCCCGCGAACCAGACCAAGGGTATTTCGACACGCTGAAGTAGGCGGCCGATCGCGGCACACGTAAAGGCAACCAATGGCAGTGGCCCATGTTGCGGGATCAGCCACCCGAAGAGCGCGGCGAGCCATAGACCCAAAGTGACGCTTGGCAAAAGAGCTCTCGCCAGCGAGGTCGGAAAAAGGCGCTCCCCGGCGTACAGACTGCAATAGCCCGCCACAATCGCGCCGAAACCAAAGAGTTCTCGATGCATATCCCGCAAGGTCGATAGGATTGAGTTCGCAGTACAGATCGCAGCGATGGACTGCACAGTGCCGATCACAACAACCACGGCCACCGTGGACACAGCCACCAAAACGGCCGAATGAAGAATACGCTTTGCGAGTCTTTCCGGTGAATAAACAGAGGCGAACGCTGCGGCGACCTCCTCCGGCTCGCCGAACCGCATCCTGACGATCCGAACAGCAGCCTCGTCATCATAGCCCTGGGATCGCGCCTCCTCTGCGACATCATCCAGATGAGCACGCAATTCCTTCTCCACTTCGCACCGACGTTTGTTGCCGGGAAGCTTGGCCAGCAAAATTACCCGGGAAACGATGCGATCGAGATGTGTCACGAGTTGGCCTTCGAAAGTATGGCGTTCACTACTTTCGTGAAAGAAAACCATTCCTGTTCGCTGCGGCGGGCTGCTTTTCGGCCAGTGGCGGTCAAGCTGTAATACTTACGTTGCTTCCCATTCTCTCCGGTGCGCCATTCCGAGCGGAGATAACCACGTTTGTGCAGTTGGTGGAGGGCCGGGTACAGCGTGCCCTCCTTGAATTCGAATGCATCCTGGCTGCGGTGGACTGACTCCTGGATGATCTCGTATCCGTACATGTCGCGTTCGGATAAGAGTTTGAGTATTAAGAGCGCAATGCTGCCTTTGAGCAATTCTCGATCGATCGGCACTCTAGCCACCTCAGTTACATCGGCTAAGGAGGTAGTATACCTCAGTACTAGTTTTAGAAGGATGAGTGAATCCTGACGGGTGTGAGAAGTATTGATATCGGCTTTGATCAGGTTTGACAAGCAATTCGCGAAGGGGGTACTCTTACATACTTTGTGTAACGATGTATGGATTAAAAGGAGCCAATCATGAAAAGCGAGAAGATGCTGCGCCTAGTCCTCTTGCTCATCGTCGCCGGACAAGTGTTGGGGACCATAGCCGACAGTCTCAATCGAACGTTAGTGGAGATGCCTGCCTGGCGTCATCTTGGGGCCGAAGCCTGGGCCGCGTTCAGCCGAAGCGCTGATCTTGGAAGTGGCGAGATTCTGTACCCGCTGGCGGGCCTTGGCGGAACTGTGTTGATTTTGGCAGCCGCGATCGCCTTTCGCCTCAGCCCAACAAGACCGTGGTCCGTGGCTATCCCCCTTTATGGTGCTGCGCTAATGGCGATCTGCGTCATGCTCACCACTACTCAAGCTGCTCCGATCATGTTGAGTCTGCATCGAATCGGTGACGATCCTGTAAAACTGCGGCAAGCCTTTGAAGGTTTTTATCGATGGGATTCAATCCGAGCCGTCTTTGGAACACTAGAGGGCTGCGCGGAGATATGGGCGCTGGTGGCACTACTTTCTGTGCCGGTTGGGAATCAGGTGCCCGCGCAGTTTGCTCGTTAACTCTGCAAGCGGAGCCGCGAATTCGGGAGTCGTCTATCCCTGTAAACACCAACGCCCCGCCGGCACCGCGGGCCAACGGGGCGTCACGCACATCGCCAACTACGAGATCGGCAGCCGGTCCATGCCAACGTGGCTTCCATTCAAGCTGCTATCCAAGTACAAAGTCGTGTTGAGAGCCTTCACATACACTGCTTCCACACTGCGGCCGTCTCCCGCCTTCCGCACCATCAACACGCTCTGGCTCGCCGCTCGATTCGCGGGCACTTCATGCACCTGGACGTTCACGTTCTGTCCGCTGCCGTGGAGGGTAACCACTCGGCTCGTTCCCTCCGACTTCACTGAAACTAGATACTGCCCCGCCTTCAGATTCTTGCCTTCGCACCTCACGTCGTAAGGCAGCGAGACTTTGCCCTCAAAATCGGCTTTCGCTATTCTCGCGTCGGCATGCTGCAGCGGCTGCGCCGCAATCGTCTCTTCAGCCGAAAATGCGAAGGAGTCCGGCATCACTTCAGACTGCGCGCGCGCCGTCGCCGGCAGCAAGCACGCAAATCCCAAAGCCAGCGCGAACATCGAAGCTTTTGCCGCCACATTCATTTTCATGTTCGTCTCCTTTTTCTCTCGAATCTTTGAATTCGAATTTTTCATTTCGTTCCCCATGACACGCGCAGTTTCATCCCAAACCGGAAATCGTTCAATGCATGGGGAGTCCTTTGTCAGTACAAGAAAGGTAAAGCCGTAAAGTACTGACACAACAGTACTTATGCGGGATTGACGGCGCTAGGCTTTCGCTCGCCGGGGTACACTCCATTTCCCAGGTTTTACCAGGCCCGACGAGCTTCGCCTGAACGCAGCGATTCAGACTCTTTTCATCTTGCAGGCTGGTCGATCAGGTTCCTAGTAAGTTGATTTGCAATTTGTGATAGCCGTGCTCGCGCGCCCACAGGTCTAGAGGTATTGTGGCCAGCTCGTCGACGATGGGAACAGCGAGACCTGTCTTCGTCAAATCGATAGTTTTTAGGTAGGTGTGGCATGTGTCGCAGACGTCCACGCGTACATGCGCTATTTCCGGCGCCGAATAGAATGCCATCTGCGGCTCTCTTTCCTCACCGCAGGCGGGACAATAGATTCTCCGAAAATTCCACTCATACGCACACAGCATGCAAATTAGCGACTTCTTGGCTCCATCGCCTTCGCCGCGAAAGACACCCACGACAGGCTTGCCGCCGCACAGAGGGCAAAGAGACGGAGTTCCGTCGAGGGTCAGCGGGGCACGCCGGTCAGCGAGATACTCGGCGTAGGGTTGAAGAAAAATCCAGGCCAGCAATCGTTCCACAGGAGCTGCTTCACTGAATTCTCTCTCCTGCCCATCCTGTGCTTCTGCCACTTCTGCGGGTGATTCCATCTCGGCTTGCCAAAAAGTGAGTATCGCCCTTCGCCATCCCGACGTACCTTTCTTCGACAAATCGCCGGCGGCCTGAGCGAGCGGCACGGGAGCGATCTGCTGGATGATGGATAGAAAGCCGGAAAATTTAGGAAGGAGTGCGAAAAGATCCAAGTCGCCGCGCAGAGGGCTCTCTGCGGAGATTTTCGGCAAATTCCCCATGGTATTTTTGATGTCCGCGTAAAGGTTTTTCTGGAATGTGGCCACGCGCGAGTAAAAGCGCAGACCTTCAGCTGCAAATGGATACGCAGAAGTTAATTCGTCGGCACGGCGGATTCGGCGATCCCACTGCGATGGGATCATTCGGTGGGTCGAGATTGACCGGTGACCTTGTAATACCATTTGCGATGAAAGGTCCAGGCCCAGGCCCGCGTAACGGTTCCGTGAATCATGGACGCGAAACTTCCTTTTTCCAAGAGCGTGCTCATGTAAACGTGAATGAAGAATAGGCCGATGGTGATTAGCGCCACACTGGCGTGAATGAGGATCGCCACGTAGCGCAGGATGTGGATATTCCACGGAACGGCTTCGACGTACCACAGCACAAAGCCGGAGAGCAGCAGAAGTACCGTGCTGCCAACCATCGCCCAAAAGTAGAGTTTCTGTCCCCAATTGAAGCGCCCGACGGGAGGAAGTTTGTCGTCATCATTCTCTATGTAGGCTTTCATGTTATCTGCCCAGAGGCGATCGTCGTTATCCACTTCCATATCGCCGCCCCAGTGCAGGAACATCAAGAACTGGGACACGGTAAAAAAAATGCCGAACCATGGGTGCCAGAATCTTGCCGTTGGTCCGCCGCCTACAACCGCGGCCATCCAGTAGAGGTAAGGTGTCCAGAAAGCCAGGCCGGTGATCAGACAGTAGGTATATGCTACTGCGCCAAACCAATGGTTCACGCGCTCGACAAGCGTGTAACGCCGGATGAGCTCCTCGTCGAAGGCTGAGGTTGTCCGTGGGCGGGGCACTGTATCGGTGGTGCTCATGAAGGTCTCCGATCTTCGGGCGGGATCGGTTCTTCTCTCTTCGGTCCGAATCGCATGTAATGCAACGCCAAACCGACCAGTCCCCCGAGCATGGCCAAGTTGCCTAGCCATTTCAGCGGCCCTTTCCATAGACGGACTGATAGAGGAACGTGCGGATCCCTTGGCAATCCGCCATACAGCTCCGGATTCTTGGCGTCGTGAAGGACGTAAATCACGTGAGTACCGCCAACCCCAGCCGGATCATACACTCCCGCATCGGGGAAACCGGATTGGTGACGAAGTTGGTCCGCCCGCGTTTCTGCCAATTCTTTCATTTCCGCTTTTGTCCCGAAATGCAGGCAGCCGGTTGGGCAGGCCTTAATGCAAGCCGGCTCAAGCCCAACGGATACGCGGTCATTGCACAGCGTGCATTTGAAAACTTTTCGAGCGGTGGGACTGAATTTTGGAATATTGAACGGGCAGCCCGTAATGCAGTAGCCGCAACCGATGCAGTGCGCTTCCTGAAAATCGACGATGCCGTTGGCGTACTGCACGATGGCTGCGTCCGCCGGACAGGCCGCGAGGCAGCCGGGATCTTCGCAGTGCATGCACTGATCTTTGCGCATTAGCAGCATCATGGCGCCGTCGTCACGCTCGTGTTCGTTGAACTTGATCAGGTTCCAGTAATTCCATGCGGTTTCCGGCATGGTTTGGTAGGTGTTGTCGAACTTGGTTTCGCTGAAGGGGTAGCCGTTCCATTCCAGGCAGGCTACTTCGCAGGCTTTGCAGCCAATGCAGGTGGTAGTGTCCACCAGTTTGCAGACTTGAAATTCGCGGTTGAGCCCAGCGCCCGGAACCGTGCCGGCGTGTCCTGAAATTCTGATTAATTCCGTTGACGACTGGCTCATCGTCGGCTCCTTAAGCCTTTTCGATCTTTACGAGGAACCCCTTGGATTCAGGAGTGTGAGCATTGGGGTCGCTGACGGCCGGCGTCAGCAGATTCGCCGGAGTGCGCGCATCTCTTCCTTCATCCTCGGTGATTCCACGGAAACCCTGATGAATCGGCAATCCGATCTGATAGACCTTTTTCCCGTCAATCATCATGGGCTTCAGCCGACGCGTCACAAAGGCCTTGGCAGTATAGGTTCCGCGCGCGCTGATCACGTGAATCATGTCCGTCCCGCGGATTCCTTTTTCGTTCGCCAGTTCCACCGGAATTTCCACGAACGGCTCAGGGATCAACTGGACATTCATGGGATTGTTTTTCGTCCAGTAGTGATACTGCTCCGTCAGCCGGTAGGTCGTGCACACGATGCTGTACTCTTCAGGCTCGCCAAACTTGTCGTACGGAGTCTTGAATTTCTTAACCAGCGGATTGTTTGATTGTTGTGGGTGCAGCAAATTTTTGGTGGGACTTTCGATTGGTTCGTAATGCTCGGGGAACGGTCCGTCTGCTAGCACGCCGATAGGAGCAAACAATCGCCCGACACCCTCCGGATTCATAATGAACGGTCCCATGTGGTCCTTGGGATGGGAGTCAGGTTTAAAATCAGGCACGTCATTGCCGGCCCATTTTCCGGCTGCTTCGTTCCACCATATCTGCTTTCGGGTTGGATCCCACGGTTTGCCTTCGGGATTACACGAAGCGCGGTTATAGAGCACGCGCCGGTTGGCCGGCCATGACCACGACCAGTTGGGGAAAACGCCCATGCCGGAAGGATCTTCCGTACCGCGCCGTTGGATCTGTGCTCCTGCTTCCGTCCAGCAACCGGAGTAGATCCAATTGCCGCACATCGTCGTGCCATCATCTTTCAGCCACGCAAAACCAGGCAGTTGCTGGCCGGCTTTAATCACCTGCCCCGTAACCGGATCTGTCAGGTCCGCCAGCGCTTTTCCGTTGAGTTCCATGGCCACTTGCGAGAGCGGAGGGTGAGCCGAGTCAGCGTAAGCCCAATTCAAATTCAGTATGGGATCGGGAAATTTGCCGCCTTCTTTTTTGTACAGATCCCGGACGCGCAGAAAAATCTGAGCCAGGATGTCCTGGTCGAGCCGTGCCTGTCCCGGGGGTGGAACCGCGGCATATTTCCAGGTCACCCAGCGCGCCGAGTTGGTCATGCTGCCGTCTTTTTCCGCAAAACCCGCGCACGGCAAACGGTACACTGTCGTGTTGATGGTTTTTTGCTCGTCGGCGGTGATTCCTGGCGCTCGCCAGAACTCGCTGGTCTCGTCCTGATAGATTTCACCTACCACGAGCCAGTCAGCCTTCTTCAGAGCGTTGATGTTCTTGGTCGTGTCCGGGCCGATCATGACGCCGTTCATTCCGAAGGCGATCATGCCTTTGACCTTGCCGTTGTACATGTCGTCCCAAATGTGGGTCCAGGAATAATCGCGGTCGATCTTGGGAAGATAATCGAACGCAAAACCATTTTCTTTTGTTGCTGCATCGCCGTACATAGCCTTCATCAGGGAAACGAAGAATTTTGGGGTGTTTTGATAATAATTCATCGAATCCCACGGTGTAGGCTTTGACGATGTCGGCGTGACACGCTTGAGGTAGGTAGCCAAGTCCGTGTCGGCGGGGACAGGCGCCTTGAGGTATCCAGGCAAGCTGTCAAACAACCCAGCCATGTCTGTCGCGCCCTGAATATTCGAATGGCCGCGCAGGGCGTTCACGCCGCCCCCGGCTCTACCGACGTTGCCGAGCAGGAGTTGGATCATGGCCGCCGTGCGAATGATTTGCGTTCCGAAGGTGTGCTGCGTCCAGCCTACGGCGTAGATGATCGTCGCAACTTTCTTCATGTCGCCGTCTTTGCGAACCGATGTGAACATGTCGACGGCCTTCAAATACTGATCCTTCGGAATACCAGTAATCCGCTCGACGGTTTCCGGCGTGTAACGCGAATACTGCTGCTTCATCAGCTGGAAGACGCAGCGCGGATGCTCAAGCGTCAGATCGTAGGAGACGTTAGGCGGCAGCCCGGGCGGCGGCGTCCCTCCTCCAACCTTGCCTGGCACGGGTTCGGGGGCATGGCCAGTCGCCCCAGCCTGCCCGCCAGAACCTCCTACTCCTTCATAATTCCAGGTGGACTTATCGTAGGTCCCGCCAGCGGAATCAAACCCGGAGAACAGCCCATCTTCAGGCAGCTTGAAGCCTTCTTTGACGATGAACGGCGCGTTCGTGTAGTTGGCCAGATATTCTCTGGCAATACGGTTATTCTCGATTGCGTAGCGGATCAGCCCGCCGAGGAATGCGATGTCGGTGCCGGCGCGAATTTGCAGGAAGAGGTCAGCGGTCGAAGACGTACGGGTAAACCGCGGATCTACTGAAATTAGCTTGGCGTTGCGATTGCGCTTGGCTTCCATCGCCCACTTGAATCCGCAGGGATGGTTTTCGGCGGGATTCCCACCCATGATCAACATCATGTCGGTGTTCTTGATGTCGATCCAGCCGTTGGTCATCGCCCCGCGTCCAAATGTTGGTCCCAAACTTGAGACCGTGGGGCCGTGTCAAACACGGGCTTGGTTTTCTAAATACACCAAGCCCAAACTCCTCATGGCCTTTACGACCAGGTAATTGAACTCATTTGTGTCGGTGCAGCCGCCGATGAATGAAATACCCTCGCAGCGATTCGCGAGGTGACCGTTGGCGTCCTTCTCGATGAAGGTTTCGTCCCGGGTTTTCTTCGTCCAGTGCGCGATTTCATTCAGCGCGTCATCCCAGGAAATATCCTGCCAGTCCGTTGCGCCGGGGCGCCGGACTTGCGGCTTTGTGAGCCTGCGGGGGTTGAGCATATCCTGTTCGAGCGAAGAGCCCTTCGGGCACAGCGTGCCGCGATTGGTCGGATGATCGGGATCGCCTTCCACGTGAATCACCTGGGGAGTGACGTTTTTGGCTTTGTCGCCGATGGTGTAAATAAGAACGCCGCAGCCAACCGCGCAATAGGGGCATGTGGAACGCGTCTCGCTGGCCCGCGCGATCTTTAATTCTTTTAGCTGAGCATAGGCAGGCTTGAGGTCGAATCCGAAGATGGTGGCGGCGACTCCGCCGACAGCTGCTACCTTGAAGAAGTCTCTACGCGATGTTTGCATTAAGAGGACTCCTCGTACGGCCTAGTTATTAGGCTTTGGCGAACCATTTGTCAATAGCTTATGAACCGCAAAGCGGGATTGACGACGGTCGGATTCACACAACCGTAACAATTTAGGACCTTAAGCTAGCGCTCCCGAATCACGGCATACTCGAAGTGATCCATACGCGTGGGTAACGCTGCCTGCTCAACCGATCGAAGACCGCGAGTCGCTGAGATGCCGACAACCCAAATGCTATAAATCCCGAAAGATGATCGGGCCACAGAATGCTTTGCCTCACATTCGCCCTCACTTTATGGGCTAAATACAGTAATCGCTGTAGATGGCTGGAAATCGTTCTGTGATATGACATTTATATCGTTGATGGATTCAATCTTCACCTCCGAATGTGCCGTAGGATGGTGATCAGGTACGCCAATCGAACATGTAGCGGGGAGATGAGTATGAAGAGATCCGACCCACCGGCAGCTACCGCGAATACATCTGCAGAAGGCACTCCGAACGCGAAGACCAATGGGCAACGGGACATGCATGTCGACGTTTCTTATTCCGACCTGAGCGTAATTCTTTCAAGCCTGCAGATTATGCGTGACGGTGATTTCTCCGTGCGGCTGCCTGGGAACTGGACCGGTCTGGCGGGAAAAATTGCGGACACGTTTAACGAAATCGTAACTGCCAACCAGCAAATGGCCAAAGAACTAAAACGTGTCGGAAAAGTGGTTGGCAAAGAGGGAAGAACTCGCGAGCGCATGCGATTCGACCTGCCCAAAGCTGCTTGGAGCGAGATGGAAATGTCGGTCAACACACTGGTAGATGACCTGCTTCGACCGACAACTGAAGTGACCCGCGCGATTGCCGCTGTTGCCAAAGGTAATTTAACGCAAACGGTGCAATTGGACGTGGACGGGCGGCCGTTGGAAGGCGAGTTCCTGCGCTCGGCAACAATCGTGAACACCATGATCCAGCAACTTGGCGTGTTTACCTCAGAAGTTACGCGCGTAGCCCGCGAGGTTGGTACCGATGGAAAGTTAGGTGGACAAGCGCAGGTGCCCGGCGTCGCGGGGACCTGGAAAGACCTCACTGATTCGGTCAACTCAATGGCCAGCAACTTGACTGGACAGGTACGCAATATTGCGGAAGTAGCCACGGCCGTCGCCAGCGGCGACCTCTCGCGCAAGATCACAGTGGACGTGCGCGGTGAAATTCTCCAACTAAAAGAAGCCATCAACACGATGGTCGACCAGTTGCGTTCGTTCGCTTCCGAAGTAACGCGCGTGGCGCGCGAAGTAGGCACCGACGGCAAGCTGGGCGGTCAGGCCGTAGTGCCCGGCGTGGCCGGAACGTGGAAGGACTTAACGGACTCGGTGAACGCAATGGCCGGCAACTTGACTGCCCAGG
>CAVPFK010000026.1:0-149513 GCA_963703705.1 uncultured Acidobacteriota bacterium
TTGTCGACCGCATGGCTCGTTTGGTAATCGATCGCGCACTGAACGGCTCACCGGCGAATTCCTGCACCTGGCTGGGAAGAAATCCTGGGTGTTGGTGCCGCTGCCGGCTTTACCGGCGCGCCTGAGAAAGGACGTGCGGGAGCAGAAAACGGCGTGAGCGGCACAGCCCATCTGGACCGCACTCCCGCACAGTTGTGGCACGGGTTACTGCGTCCGGAAGTCGAGTTTGCTCCGGAATTCTCCGCTGAGCTAAACGCGCGCATGCGCGCGGAAAAACTGACCTTCGGAGACCGCGTGCATTGCCCGTTCCTCCGGCCCTTTTCCTTACCTCCAAGGATGAAAACCGTGTGCGCGAGGTCACCAAGCTTATCGCGCAGTTGGGCGAACGCGTGGTGCAGCAAGCGCTCGCTGACCCCGCATTGCTGGAGCAAGTGGCCCTGACTCCGAAGAAGAGCGCCTTGTGCGTATTTCACCGCGCTACAGCACTGCCAGCACCGCATCGCGGCTGGATGCTTTTCTGCTTCCGAATCTTTGCAATTCGCTGAATACAACGCCGAATCTCCTGCGGGCCCGGGTTATGCTGAAACTTGCACCCGGCGTGTTTCGCACGCTGCCGGTGATGGAGAGGTTCGCCAAGCACTTGAGAACGTACGTCAGTTTCCGTTGATGGAGCGCTTGCTCGCGGCTTTGCTCGAGAGTTATCGCGATTGGGGCGGGACAGCCGCGCCTCCCCTGATTGCCATTGTGGACTGGCGCGAAGTCCCCACCTGGAGTGAATTTGAAATTTTGCAGGCGCGCTTTGAAAAAGCCGGCGTGCCGACGCTTGTGTGCACTCCATCTGAACTCGAGTTTGACAGCACCAAACTCATGGCGCGCGGGCCGGCGCATCGACTTGGTCTATCGCCGCGTATTGATCAACGACATTCTCGCTCATCCGGCCGAATGCGAAGCGCTGGTAAAGGCCTATCAGGCGGGCGCTGTCTGCGTCGCGAACGCGTTAAGTTGCAAAATTCCTCACAAGAAAGCATTTTTCGCCGTTTTGACCGACGAGCGAAACGAGGCGCTATTTAATTCGAGCGAGCGCGGGCTAATCCGCCGCCACATTCCCTGGACGCGCCTGCTAGGGGACGTGAAGACGACGCGCGACGGCGAATCCTTCGGTTTGCTGGATCACGTCCGCAAGGACCGGCAGAATTTCGTATTAAAGCCGAATGATGAGTACGGCGGTACCGGCGTGACCCTGGGTTGGGAGCTGGATGACCGGCAGTGGGACGCCGCCATCCAGCAGGGGCTTTCCGAACACAACCGCGCCTGGGTGGTCCAGGAGCGCATCGCTGTCCGCCGCGAAATTTTCCCCATGCAGACCGAAGACGGAGTCGAAATGCGCAACATGCTGGTGGACGTTGCGCCCTATTTGTTCCGAGGGAAGATGGCCGGATGCCTCACACGCCTGAGCGCGACAGGCTTGGCGAACGTCACGTCCGGCGGCGGACAAGTTCCCTCCTTTGTGGTCGATCCACGGTAATGAATAGCGCCATACAGCTTGATCCCCGTAGTAAAAAATGCCCGGCAAAATTACAATAACTAGATGACTTTTGGCTCTTTAAAACCCGAGCTGATGCCCGGCGCCCGGAACGCAATCGACGTATGCCTGGCCATACAACCGAACGAACGCGTGACGCTCATCGCCGATCGCGCGAGTGCGGCCGTGGCAGCGAGCCTGGCTCAGGCCATCGCCGAGCGCGGCGCGATATGTGAACCATTTCTGCTCGAAGATCTCGCTTCGCGTCCTTTGGCTCGCGCTCCGGAACAGGTCCTGGATTCGCTCGGCCGCAATGACGTCTGGGATTTTGTGCATGCAGCCGATGTTCGAACTCGCCGCGCGCAAGGACATCGTTGGCGTGGTCGAGCGGCGCCACATTCGCTACGCGCACATGGTCGGCGTCACGCCGGAAATCATGCAGCAAGGCATGCGCGCCGATTACACCATGGTGGACAAGCTAAGTGAGCGTCTGCTGCAGCGCATGCACTCCGCGCGTTCGCTTACCGTGCGCACCGATGCCGGCACAACCCTGGTCGCAAGCTTTGACGCGGCTCTCGACCTGGGTAAAGACCAGCGGCTTGATCAACCGGCGCTACTGGTCCAATTTGCCGGCGGGAGAAGTTTTCACTACGCCTGCGAAGGTGGACGGCACATTTGTCTGTGATGGCACTGCCGGCGATCACTTCTGCGGCAAGTATGGCGACTTGCAGAAAACACCTTTGGCCTTGGAGATTCGCGGTGGACGCCTAGTCTCAGCGAAATGCGCGCGCAAGGATCTGGAAGAGGAATTCTGGAAATATTGCCACACGGATGAGAACAGCGACCGCGTTGGCGAACTGGCCTTCGGCACGAACCTCAGCTTGTCCGACATGATTGGTGTGCTGCTGCAGGATGAGAAACTGCCGGGCGTGCATCTTGCTTTCGGCGATCCTTACGGCAGCCAAACGCATGCAGCGTGGAGTTCGCGAACGCATGTGGACGTGCTGGCGCGCGCTTGCAATGTCTGGATCGACGAAGAGCAGGTGATTTGTAAGGGCCGCTATCTGCTCGACCGCTTCGGGCTGGCCTAGCGGACTAAAACAGCCTGGTGATGTACTCCCACATCTGATGTTTCCAATACGGCCAGTCGTGCCCGCCTTGCGGCCCCCAATCGTCCAGATGATGGGGAATTCCCTTCGCCGACAGAATTGCCGAGAGCCGGTAGACGGCCCGCTGTTTTCCCAAGGCCCGCTGCCGGTGGCGATGTGAATGTCGCACTGCGAGAGCTGCGCCATCAAATTTCCATCCGAGAGGTTGGAAAGATAATCCACGGGATTGTTGAAGTAGGTGTTGTCGTCATACATCCCGTTCATGAAATTCTTGATGTCGTAAACGCCGGAAAGCGCGAAGCAGCGGCGCACCACATCGGGGTGCTTGAACAGCGTGTTTGCCGCATGGTAAGCGCCGAAGGATGCTCCCATGGTGGAAATTGCGATGTCCCGGGACTGGCAGTTGTCTTGAATGAATGGAACGACTTCATAACGCACGTAAGCGTCAAATTGCGACTGCACCCAGCTTCGATGAAACGGGTGCGCGCTTTTGTTGTAGAATCCGGCGGAATTTACGGAATTGATGCTGAAGAATTTTACGCGTCCGGCGTCGATCAGCGGCGACAGGCTTTCGACCAATCCCTGTCCCTCCAGTTCCCATTCATCGCCGGCGCTGGTGGGAAATCCAAGCAGAGGCGGCCCCCAGTGGCCGTAAACAACAGTGCCCATATCGAGTCCCAGGCGATTTGAATACCAACGATGATATTCCCGTTTCATGTCACTCCCGTGGTGGAGCCGGCGTTCGCTGCAGGCCTGCTGTCGAGCGCGATATTATACGGCGTTTCGCCTCGCCAAAAAGTGGAAAGTCATTCCATCAAAGTTTCGCTCTGTTATTCTAATGCGATGCGAAACGCCCTTCGCCGTGTATTCGTTGGTGGCGCTGACTACATCCATGTTCTCGCTGTGCGTTCAGGCCGGCGATCTCTCTACCGCCGCCCGTTCACAACCGGGTGGCGCGATTGAACGCGGTAACTCCCGGCCAGTTGCGCAAACACGAAAAGTACCGCTCGCGATTTCTCCCGCGCCTGCACGACCTGATCGTATATCTCCCGGCGGTCTACGCTCAAAATCCGCAAGCGCGCCTGCCCGTGCTTTATCTTCAGGACGGTCAAAATCTGTTCGATGGCGCGACCTCGTTCATCCCCGGCATGGATTGGCACCTGCGGGAGACCACCGATTATCTGATCGCCCAGGCCCGAATCCGCCCGCTGATCATCGTGGGCATCTATAATACCGGCAAATCGCGCCTGGGCGAGTACACGCCGTCGCGCGACAAAAGAATGGGCGGCGGCAAAGCCGATCGCTACGGCCAAATGCTGCTTGAAGAGATCATGCCTTTCATCAACGCTGAATATCGCACGCTCCCGGGCCCGGTAAATACGGGGCTGGGCGGCTCGTCGCTTGGCGGGCTTCTTACCATCTATCTCGGCCTTCGCTTCCCCCAAGTCTTCGGCAAGCTGGCCGTACTTTCACCTTCGGTGTGGTGGAATCGCGGCTGGATTCTCAATTTTGCCGCTCGCGTGAATCTACAAAGCCGTCCGCGAATTTGGCTGGATGTGGGCACCAAAGAAGGCGGCCGCAGCGCGGACAACGTTCAAAAGTTGTGCGGCGTTCTGGTCGAAAAAGGCTGGCGCGACGGCCGCGATCTGCATTTCGAAACAATTCCTGGCGCCGAGCACAACGAGGCTGCCTGGGCGCAGCGAGTCGCACCGTTCCTGCAATTCCTGTTTCCCTCCAGCGAGACCGCAGTATAATCCGCTCTCTTGCTCAAGCTGCTGAGCCGGTATAATTCAGGAACACCCGAGGCCATCGTCTTTGTCCCCAGAGCGACCACTAACCATTCTTTGCATCAGCTCGTACGAAAAAGGCCAGGAATTTCTGCGCTCGGCGAAAGATGCGGGCTGCCGCGTGCTGTTCCTCACCATTGAAAAGCTTCGCAACGCAAACTGGCCGAGCGAAGCCATAGACGAAATGTTTTATATGCCCGAAGACCTTCCCACCGATGACATCATCCGCGCGGTCAGCTACATGGCGCGCACGCAGCCGGTTGACCGCATCGTGGCGCTCGACGAATTTGACATGGAGAACGTGGCCGCCCTGCGCGAACATTTGCGCATTCCGGGCATGGGGCTTTCCACCGTGCGTTATTTTCGCGACAAGCTCGCCATGCGCGGCCGCGCCCGTGAAACGGGTATTCTCGTTCCGGAATTCGTCCACGTTCTCAATTACGAAAACCTGAAAAGCTTCATGGCCCGCGTGAAGCCGCCGTGGTTGTTGAAGCCGCGCTCGCAAGCCTCTGGGATCGGCATGAAGAAAATTCAGGAGCCTGCGGAGCTGTGGCCCTGGCTCGACCAGTTGGGCGATCAGCAATCTTTCTTTCTGCTCGAACAATTTGTTCCCGGAGAAGTCTTTCACGTCGACAGCGTCGTCTCCGAGCGCAAGGTAGTTCTTGCCGAAGCGCACATGTACGGCAAGCCGCCGCTGGATGTCGCGCATCAGGGAGGCATCTTCACCACACGCACTTTGTCGCGCATCTCCGCTGAATCAAAAGGTCTTCTGAAGGTCAATCGCGATTTGATCGAGGCTTTGGGATTCATCCGCGGCGTCACCCATGCCGAATTTCTGCGCGCGCACGAAGACGGCAAACTTTATTTCATCGAGATTGCCGCGCGCGTCGGGGGCGCCTACATTTCCGATGTGGTGGAAGCCGCAACCGGCGTCAACCTGTGGCGCGAATGGGCGCGCCTCGAAGTGGGGGGAGGCAGGACGCCGTATGAATTGCCTGCGGTGCGCCGCGATTATGCCGGCGTCATAATTTCTCTCGCGCGCCAGGATCATCCCGATACTTCCGCTTACGACGATCCTGAAATCGTTCTGCGCATCCCCAAGCATCATCATGCGGGATTCGTCTTGCGCGCAAACAAAGCGCAGCGAATCGCTGATTTGCTGGAGTCCTACACCTCACGCTTTCGCCAGGACTTCTACGCCACGCAGCCCGTCCCCGACAAGCCTAGCGCATGACGAGCTTGGATCCTGTCTGGCGCGACACCTCTATTTACGAGGCGGGCCTTCCAGGCCGTAGAAGTCTTCTGCATTGATCGGTTTGCTGGCCAAGCCAAGCTGCAAAACCTGCAGGCGGCTGCTGCGGTCAAAGACCTTATCCGGGAAAAAACGCTTTACCACGATCCGCACGCCGCCAAACGCGATGCCGGAAATCACTGCGAACATGCAGATGATGCCGGTGCCGACAATTGTTCCCACGATCATCGCGGTGATAGGCGGCTCCTTGAATTGGAAGGTTGGTTCGTTCCAGGTAATCTCCGCGTCCGATTCCACCAATTTCAGCAAAGCGTCAGCCTCCGCTTGCGTGCGCGCTCCGTAAACGATCGCAAGCAACGTAACGGAACGCTTGGCGAACAACGCAGGAGCGTGGGGATCAGGGTTGACAGCGTTGATGTGATAGGTCTTCTGTAATTCAACCAATCTTTTTGCCGCAGTCTGAGGTGTGGGGAAGTCAACCAGCAGCAGCGTCACCTCGTGCCCTTCCATTTTGTACCGCGCTGCTTCTGCCTCTGCCCCTTGAGAAAATCCCAGCCAGTCGCCTGCAGCCACCGGAACGAACTGATACAAAGTCGAGGGACCCAAAACGTAATGATCCGATCGTTCGACCATGCCCTTGGTCGGCATCTCGTCGGGCAGCGTTGGCAGCGGCCCTTCTTCGGCGTGCGTTTTCACTGCCGCGACAAGAGACTTCAAGTCTTTTTCCCATCTGGCAAGCTGTGTCCCGCGAACGTCCAGCAGCAGATTGCCATAGAGCGCTAGCGCCCGGGAGGGTCCAGCCGCCGAATGCTCAGTCAATGTGCCATGCGGCAAATCGGCGGTGCGCATGTACGAATACAGGCCATAGGCTCCGCTGGGGTCCTTCATCCGATAGACTTGAACGCCAAGTTTTTCGGAAGCGCGTGTGTACTCGCACTGCTCTCCCGCGACGAATCCGTATTCCGCCAGAACGTCGTTTCCCGCCGAACTGGCGGTCTGCGACGCAATCTGCGACGGCTGCGCAGGGTTGAACGAAGTCTTTCCGTTGCAGCTCCAACCCGCAAATGAATCGGGAATCACGCCCTGAGCGGGCGCCCCTGCGGAGGTAAACAATAAAAACAATAATGCCAGGCAAAAATAAAGGTGGTGGCGCATCTTCATGGCTGATTAGATGCTGAAATTCTACTTGGGGTTCCCGTCCGAGGCCATTGCCGCGGCATTCCCTCCGGCGCTCGCGGGTGGTTCGAGAGACGCACTTGCCGGTGGCCGTGTCGCTTTAACCGGAAAGGCTCCGTTGCGATTGTCCGAAATCAACTTGGACTTGTCGTAGGACAGGCTGTTCAGATTGTCGAGGTAGGCAGCGATGCCCCGGTAGAGCCCATCGGCAACCCGCTGGCGCTGATCGCCTTTGCGCAGCAGTTTTTCGTCGCTGGGATTGCTGATGAAAGAGATTTCCGAAAGGATCGACGGCATATTCGCGCCGATCAGAACGACGAACGGGGCCTTCTTCACGCCACGGTTCTTTTCACCCTGGCTCACCAGCTGCATGCGGCGAGTCAGGGAATCTTGCACGTCGCTTGCAAATTCCTTGGATTCCTCAATCTTCTCATTGCGCGCAATTTTCTTCACCAGGTCCTGCAAGTCGTGCAAACCTTCTTGCGAAAGAGCGTTTTCGCGCGTGGCCACTTCCAGGGACTCCTCCGATGTAGCGAAATTCAAGTAGTAAGTCTCGATTCCGCGGGCTTCGTGATCGTGGCTCGAATTCGCATGGATCGAAATAAAGAGGTCCGCTTTCGCCTCATTGGCGATCGCCGTGCGTTGCTCGAGCGGAATGAAAGTGTCGTCTTTGCGCGTATAAATCACTTCTGCGCCGGGAAGTTTCCCTTCGATCTCGTGCCCCAGGCGCAGCGCCACGTCCAGGCAAAGATCTTTTTCCATCAAGCCATGTGGCCCAATCGTTCCAGTGTCATGCCCGCCGTGGCCTGGATCGATCACAATGCGTCCGATTTTGAGCCCGAGAGCGCGGGTAAGAGAATGCTGTCCGTCTCGCGTGGGCTTCGGCTCGGTCGGCGGTTTTAAAGCCGCTGCATTCGTGTTGGCAGGCTTCGATTTTATAGGCGTGCTTTTCTCGGCGGGTGACGCGGCAATCTTAGCCGCCAGCTTGGCGGAGGCGGCCGTTTCAACTGCCTTCTCCGCTGGCTTCGGATCCGCGTTTTCGGCATCTTCCTTCGAAGTCGTCGATGCCAGCACGGTTGTCGCAGGTGTCGACGCATTCGCTCCATTCTTCGCGGAGGTCACATTGGCGTTGTTGCGCACTTCAATCACGAGCCGGTAAGGGTTTGAAACCAGGTACGCTGAATAATCGCGCGCGCCATCCACGTCCAGAACCAATCGAACTACGCCTTCCCGGTTCTGCCCCACGCGTACAGACTTCAGCAAGCCATTTTGTACATCAATTGTTTTCTTCGCGAGCCCCGGGCCCAGGTTCGCTTTGTGCAGATCGAAATAGATTCGATCGGGAGAAGCAATGTGCGCCGCATCAAATCGAACGGTGTCTTCCAGCGTCACGACAATGCGCGTGAAATTATCCGCATTCCAAGTGTGGAGATCGGTGACGTGAGGCGTTGCATGCGCGCTTTCGCGTTGGTCAACGACCTGCCCTTTCACTTCTGGGGCTTGGATCTTCGCCACTTCGCGCGACGCTGAAATGTCTTGCAGCGCTTGACGCGCTTGTGGCGCTTTGTCCGATTTTGGGAAACGCTTCAGAAAATCTTTGAATGCAACTTCGGCCGCTTCCGGCTGTCCCAGATCCTCCTTTTGAATTTGCGCGACGGCAAAAATTGCGGCGGAGCGGTAACGGCTCTCGGGATATTGTTTCAGCAGAAAGTTATAGGTATCGATAGCAGATTGAAAATATTTTTCGTCGAATCGCCGCCCCATCTGGCGATACAGCTCGGCCTCTGCAATCAGCGCGGGGGTAACTTCTTCGGCTTGCACCGATATCAAATAGACTTTCTGATAAGCGGCCACGGTTTGCTTGTAAGCGGCGAGCGTACGCTCTTTTTCAGGACGCTCTTCCAGAGCTGTCCGCATTCGCACCGCGCGTGCGAACTGCTCCCGTGCTTCGTATTTTCTATCGGCGTAGGCGGGTGCAACAAGCGACAGCAGGGCAGCCGTCGCGAGCAAGAATACCTTTATCGGCGTATGAATCTTGGCGGAAAACACTTGCGTCATTCGTTCGTGAAAATTACGCGGCCTTTGGCGTCCACTTCTTTTCGCACCGGAGTTCTTGGCGGACTCCAGAGCGTCGAGTTGCGGCCTGAGCCAGGCCGGAAGTATGCTTCAGTTACTTTTTGCACGTACTGTTGCGTCTCTCTGTAAGCCGGAACGCCCCCCTTGATGTCAACGGCGTGCTCGCCCGCATTGTAGGCAGCCAGCGACTTCGACAAATCGCCATTGTAGCGATCCAGCAGCGACTTCAGGTACGTCGTTCCGCCTTCCACGTTCTGGGCCGGATCGAATGCATTGTTGACTCCGAAGCGTTGCGCCGTTCCCGGAATCAACTGCATTAATCCAACCGCTCCCTTGCGCGAGACCGCTTGCGGGTTCCAACCCGATTCTGTGCTGATCACCGCTTTCACCAACGCAGGATCCAGGTCGTGCCGGGATGCCGCGTCACGCACGATGCGGTCCATCCGCTGATCTATAACACTTGTTGCCGGTCTCGGTTGCGTTGCATTAAAGCCCGGCGGAGGTAGTGCCGCTGCGACCACATCCGGCGACGCCTCCCGATTTCGTGAATGAAAACCCGGCCCGACAATCGATGGAGAACTAATAGTACTCCCTCGACGGGGTTGGGGGGAATCGGCATTCACGAAGGTCAACTTACCATGATCGTCGACGGCGGTGGTAATCTGCGCGCGCGTCGGCGGCGCCAGCCACAAGCAGGTCCCGGCTAGCAGAATTGCGGCGGTCAAGCAGCGTCGATCGATTTGCATGGTCCCTGGTTCGCTAAACGCTATGCGAGTACCGAGCGCCCACCAAACGTTTACCAGATCCTGCCTCAAGCAAAGGCAGAGTTGTCTTTAGAGACACACCCTCTCGATATTTCAGAACAGGCCCGCTAGTGTAATCCAAGCTCGATGCGGGCATAAAGCTCTGGCACTGTTGGAATTATAACAAGCGGTCGAGCAGAGGGTAAACCTGGCCGAGGGCATTATCTACACCAGATGTGTCTTTTCCGCCAGCCTCTGCCAAATCGGGCCGGCCGCCGCCAGTGCCGCCCACAAACTTTGCGAGTTCCTGGACCATTTTCCCAGCGTGAATGCGTGAGGTAAGGTCTCTGGTAACTCCTGTAATTAGAGCGACTTTGCCGTCATCGGCCGACGCCAGCACGACTACACCTGAGCCGAGCTTCTGGCGCAAGGTATCGACAAGCTGGCGAAGGGCTTCGCGGTCGAGGCCGTCAACTTTGGCGGCAACAAAGCGAACCTCCTTTACGATGCGCTGGTCTTCGAGAAGGGAATCGGCAAGGGAGCCTGCGGATTTGCGTTTCAGGGCCGCGAGCTGCTTTTCGAGCTGCTTTACGGACTCGAATTGGCGCTCGAGCGCGGCGACGACTTCGTCCTCGCCGGAGTTCAGCATGCCGGCCACGGTGCGCAGAGTCCCGAGCGACTTCTGATATTCGGTAAGGGCGCGGTCGCCGGAAATGGCTTCAATGCGGCGGATGCCTGCGGCAGTGGACTCTTCGCGAAGGATTTTGAACACGCCGATTGCGCCGGTGCGTCCCACGTGCGTGCCGCCACAGAGTTCCTTGCTGTAAAAGCCACGCGGCGAAGCGGCGTCCGGAATGGTCACCACGCGAACGTTGGACTCAGGATACTTGTCGCCGAAAAACGCGAGCGCGCCGGAAGCCAGCGCGTCGTCAATATTCAGGATGTCGGTGCGCGTTTCGAGGTCTCTCCAGATTTCTTCGTTCACCTGCTGCTCGATTTCGGAAAGCTCGCTGGGATCCACGGCGGCGAAATGCGAGAAGTCGAAGCGCAAGTGGTCGGGCGCGACGAGAGAGCCGGCCTGCTTCACGTGCGTGCCGAGGATGTTGCGCAACGCCGCATTCAACAGGTGCGTGGCAGTGTGGTTGCGCATGTTGCGGATGCGGCGCTCGGCGTCGGCAACGGTGGCCACGCGATCGCCTACGTGCAGGTCTTGTTTTGCCAGGATGCGGTGCGCAATCAGTCCGCTCACCGGATAATACGCGCCGCGAACTTCGGCGACTTCGAGCGTTTCCGAATCATCGAAGAGGCCGCCCGTGTCGGCGACCTGTCCGCCCGACTCGGAGTAGATCGAAGTGCGGTCGAGAACAACTTCCGCTTCCGTCCCCTTTTTGATGTCGTTTACCTGGCCTTGCTTGGTGACGATGGCTTCGATCCGGCAATCACGCGTGTCGGTGCCAAAGTAAAAGTCCGGCTCGGTCCTAAACGTCTGCGCGATCTTCGAGTAGACAGGATTCGCGGCGTCTTTGTGAATGCCCTTCCACGCCGCCCGTCCGCGAGCCTGCTGTTCCTGTTTCGCGCGGTCGAAACCATCCCAATCCACCTGGACGCCTGCGTCACGCGTCACATCTTCGATGAAATCCCGGGGAAGTCCAAACGTGTCATACAGCTTGAAAGCATCTGGCCCTGGCAGGACTCGCGATTGTTGACCCGTTGACGGGAGTTTTGCGTTCAGCTGCTCGAGAGCTCTAAGGCCGACGTTAACCGTGCGGGTGAAGCGGAATTCCTCTTCATCGAGGATCCGCGTTACCCGAGCGGCGTGCTCTTCCAGATCCGGGTACGCATCTTTCATCTCGCTTCGAACGGCGGCAGACATGACTGACAAAAACGGGCTAGGAGCGTCCAGGTCATTAGCATGCACTAGCGCACGCCGAATAATCTTTCGCAAGACATAACCGCGTCCTTCGTTTGAAGGAACCACTCCGTCTGAGATCAGGAATGTCGCAGCACGCGAGTGATCGGCAATGATGCGAAACGATGGTCGATAATCGGTTGTGACCATGCTTCCATCTGTTCGTTTCTCAACAATCGCATTTTCAATGCCAACCAATTCAGCAGCGCGATCTATCAACGGTTGAAATAGGTCGGTGTCGTAGTTCGAGATTTTGCCTTCGAGCACGGCGGTCATGCGCTCCAGGCCCATGCCGGTATCGACAGAAGGCTTGGGCAGGGGATTGAGTTTGCCACTAGCGTCCCGATTGAACTGCATGAAGACCAGATTCCAAATTTCCACGTAGCGGCCGCAATCACATGGGAATTTGCAGTCTGCGTGCCCTTGGTCGGAAGCGGCGGGACCCATGTCGTAGAAAATCTCGGTGCAGGGGCCGCAGGGGCCGGTGTCGCCCATTGCCCAGAAATTTTCTTTCAAGCCGGGGACTTCGATGACGCGGTCTTTTGGCGCGCCGATGGCGGTCCAGAAGCCGGCGGCTTCGTGGTCGGGAGCAAGCTTTTGTCCGGAGACTTCCGCGCCGCCGAAAACCGTGAAATACAATTTTTCGAGTGGAACGCCGTACCACGGCGGCGAGGTGACCAATTCCCAGGCGTAGGCGATTGCTTCCTTTTTGAAATAATCGCCGAAGGAAAAGTTTCCCAGCATCTCGAAGAAAGTGTGATGGCGATTGGTGAAGCCGACGTTTTCAAGGTCGTTGTGTTTTCCCCCGGCGCGCACGCATTTCTGGCAGGAGGTGGCGCGCTTGTAGTCGCGCTGCTCGAGACCGAGGAAGACGTCCTTGAACTGATTCATCCCGGCGTTGGTGAAAAGCAGCGTGGGATCATTGGCGGGGACCAGCGAAGAGCTGCGCACGGCGCGGTGGCCGCGCTCCTCGAAAAACTTCAGAAATGTTTTGCGGACTTCGTTGCCAGTCCAGTCAGTGCGAGTCAAAGACGCCCTCAGTGGGAACAAAGCATTATCGCAGACGAGTTCGGGAGCCGCAACGCGCAGCAATATTGGAGTTCGCTAGCGCTGGCTCAGTGAGAGAATTACTCCGAGCGCAGTCCTGCCAGAAAGTTCCAGAAATCCTTATTTTTCTTATAGGGAAGGAATGAATCATCTTTCGTTGGGTCCGGAAGTTTCTTTCCAGGGATCATATTCTCTTTGCGGGCAAATGCTTGCTGGAGATGGACACGCGCATCGGCAAGCTTGTTTTCCTCAGCATCCGCACATGCCAGATTGTAATAGTACAAGGGGTACTCGGGGTCCTTTACAATTGCGGCCTCGAAAATGGCACGAGCCTTGGATAGATCGCCCGATATGCCGTATGACATCCCAGCCTGATCGGTAGTTACTCTTCGCATTTTCAGTTGCGTGGGATCGTCGTCCAGCTTGGCCAGGGCCTGCTCAAAGATTGGAGCTGCGGCCTTGTACTGTTCGTGTCGATAAAGAATCTCTGCATATAGGAAAAGGTCCTCAAACCGAGCGATGTAGTTGGGATCAAGTGAAAAACTCTCAAAAATCCTCTTGAGCTCCGGATCTTCCGAGCTGATGGAGGCCTCGCTGTAGAAATCCATGTCACCGCATAGGTCGCCCAGGGCAACGAAACCACGCACGTTGTACCACTTCTTGCCGTCACCGCCCTGGGTCGAGTAGGTAACCAACGCAACTGGGATATTTCCGGAGCCTCCGGCCTGTAGGGTCGAGGGAATTTTAAGGGAATGATTATTCCTTTCCTGTGCGAGAGCCCCGTCGCGGCATTTCGCGCTCGATAGCGGTGCCTCTGAAGGGACTAGGAACAAGAACGCGAGAAACTCAAGGTGTGCGGATTCATTCTTGCCTCGGAGGCCGATCTCTTGGCCCGCCGTCTTAGCAGATTTTTCGATGATTCTGAAACCTTCCGCATGCCACCGAAGCTGTCCTGGGTGGTTGGGTAGCGAAATCTCGAAGTCTGCTGCGAGGGGTCTTGGATCACCAGTCGATTGAGCGCGAGCTGGCATGAAGTACATGAATAGGAACGCCAGCACCGCAGAAAGTGTCTTCATGCGCCGGAGTGTATATTCGTGCTTCCAACCTTACAAGGAAATTAGCCGTTTTCAGCGACCGTGCTTTGCTATGCTTTCTAAACGAGAAATCGAGTGTAAATCGTGCCGGTCTTTCTGCAATCGGGCTGGTGTCGATGACCCTGGGTTGGAGTTTCATGGGATTGCGGGTCATGGTGGGCGCTGGCGTCGCGCACCCAAGCGGTCATTTGTCGTCGAGAAGTTGAAGATCTTCCAATTCTCGAGAGCCGCTCCCCTCCGAACGGCTCCCGGAATTTGCTGAAGGTACGCAGGACACAAGGCGGTTGAACCGGTCTTCACAGGTGGTGAAAATCCGGAGTGAAGGGATTTTCGAAATGCGAGGAGCGCAGGAAGGAGGCGCGCACACACCGAATGCCTGAAGGAGGACAGGCAAAAAGATCGCCAGCGACAGCCTTCTAGGCCAAATTCGATGGTCGCTTACCTCCGACGTAGCGGGAAGTCGAACCCTGTGGAATGATCGCTCACCCTGTCGCCAAAGCCGCCTTAGCGGCCTGATGTCGATGCGCCGCCGGCTAACCCTCTCGGCTTCGGGAAGGCGTCGCCAACGACAGCGCGAACCTCATCGTAATACTCGGGGTGCTGCGCGAGAATCGCGGAAATCTCCTGGGCCAGCGGACTTTCTTCGAGCCATACCTTCTGCTGGTCCGGAAACATCTCCAGCATGAGCGGTTTCGCCTCTTGCAGCAATTGCTTCAGCTGGAGATGGGCCCGGCTGTCGTTTTCATTCATTTTCGATCCTCCATATATCAGCTAGAATCTCTCAGCGCGCGACAGAACGAGACGAGACTAGCACAGAAGGCCGCGGTCTGCACCGTGGTGGATGTTTTCACGCCTCAATTTCAAATTCGACGGCCCAGCGCGAATGGCTGCGGTAGAAGATTGCCGCGGGAGCATGGATGAAGGCTGCGTTCCTTAGCGCGCCGAAGACGAAGGCGCCACTCACGATTGGAGAGGTCCCGAAGCCGGAAGCGGGAGCGGGGCGAGTGCTGCTGCGCGTACGGGCCTGCGGAGTTTGCAGGACTGATTTGCATATCGTCGATGGCGAGCTGCCGCCAATTCTGACCAAGGTGATTCCGGGGCATCAGATTGTGGGCGACGTGGTGGAAGGTGGATCGACAGAACTGCCGGTTGGGGCGCGCGTGGGCGTGTCGTGGATTGGCGGAACAGACGGGAGTTGCTGGTTCTGCAACCACGGAATGGAAAATCTCTGCGATGCTCCCACCTTTACGGGCTATTCCGTGAATGGCGGATATGCGGAATATGCGGTGGCGCGGCGGGACTTCGTGTTTCCGCTTCCGTCGAGTTTGGACGACCTGCACGCAGCGCCTCTTTTGTGCGCGGGTATCATTGGATTTCGAAGTTTACGTGTGGCGGGAGTTGAACGTGGAGAGCGCGTGGGGCTATTCGGCTTTGGCTCGTCTGCGAGTTTGACGATAGCGGTGCTGCACGCATGGGGCTGCTCTGTTTATGTTTCCACTCGGGGAGCGTCGCATCGCGCGCTGGCGACTTCGCTCGGGGCGGCTTGGGTGGGAGGAGAGGCGGATAAGCCTCCTGTAGAACTGGACCGCGCGGTGACGTTTGCTCCCAGTGGAGAGGTGGTAATTGCCGCGCTGAAGAGTCTGCGGAAAGGCGGAGTGGTGGCGATCAACGCCATCCATTTGGACCGCATTCCCGAATTCGACTACGACCGCTTGCTCTGGGGCGAGCGGCAAATTCGCAGCGTGGCTAACATGACGCGCGAGGACGCGAGAGATTTTTTGCGATTGGCGGGCGAAATCAAACTGAGTCCCAAAGTGACGGTCTTCCCGCTGGATCAGGCGAACGACGCTCTTGCGGCGGTGAAAGGCGATCGTATCGATGGGGCGGCGGTGATCGTGCCCTAAAACAACGGCCGAAGGAGATTGGCCCGAACCACCTGAAGGTACCGCGCCGGTCCTATGGCTTACTTTCGAACGGGCACGCGCAACTTGTCGGTGGCGAAGGCCAGCGGGCCTGCGAAGTTCCCTCGAATCGATTTGCGCACGGCATCTTCCTGACTTTCGACGTCCGGTGCGAGGTGGCTCAGCAGCAAACTCTTTACTCCACTTTCTTTCGCGGCTTCGCCAATTTTCTTTGGTGGCGTATGCAGATCATACAGCTGCGACGGGGAACCTGGCGGGTCGAGCACGGCACAGTTGAAAATCAGCAAATCCGCGTCCTTCGCCAATTGCACCAGATTCGGCAGCGCGGATGCATCCATGTCACCGGAGAAAACCACAACCGTACCCTTATAAGAGATTCGGTAAGCCACCGAGGGACAGTCGCCGTGATGCGTTGCGATTTCTTCGACCACCAAGCCGCCTTGGTCCACAATCTTCGTGCGTGGCGAATTCAAACTGATTCCCAGATCGTGAACGGCAAACGTTTCATCCGCACCGAACGTTTTTTGATATGCGAATGCGCCGTCGTGTCCCACCAGCAGATCCACAAATCGCGTGGTCTTGGGGAACAGCCCCGCTCCATCGGGTCCGAAAATGCGGTACACGATGGGGCCGTCAGCGGTGAGCGCTCGATCATTGAAGAAAGCCGCCAGGTCTCCGCTGTGATCGATATGCAGGTGCGTCAACAAGACCGTATCCACTTTTTCTAAGTCCAGGTCCAGTTCTCCAATCCGTAAGAATGCTCCCGGGCCGGCATCTACCAAAATTCGTGGCGTCCCGTCGAGAACCACGATGAAACTGGACCCGGCCCTGCCGAACGCGCGCGGGCCGCCTGAGCCGAGCACTACCACTTCGAGCGCCGGCTTGGGAGGACCGGCTTGCAGTCGAGCAGGGAACAGAAAAATAGACAGAGCAAGAAGCATCAACACTTTCATACTCTTCTCCTGCGTGGGGCGTGACCGACACATGGCTGCGAAGGCAGCGTCGGAAATTACTCCCTACGGATGGCCGTGGTTGGAGATGGTGGCAGTGGTGCCGTCAAACTTGGTGAGTTGGACGGTGAACGGCTCGTTGTAGGTGCGCGCTTTGTCGCGGAGATAGCTGAGCGCGACGGCCTCTCCGAGAAGCAACGACGCATCGGTGTCGCTGCGCCAGTGGATGCCGGCATGGATTCCGTGACCAAAGGAGACGTTGTGGCCAAGCTTGGCCAGTTCGCCATTCACGGTGAGTTCGCCAGCGTCTGAACCGTTGTAGGGTTCGAGCGACAGGCCATCGTCGGTGGGTACCATGGGATTGGGGAGCACGAAATCTCCGTCGAAGAAAAATTTCAGTACGGTGATGCAGGCTCCGGCAACCACGCCATGACCTGTGGGGTAGGAAGGATGCGTGGGTGAGCCTTCCGGGAATGCCTGTGAAAGCAGCCAGGTGCCGTACTTGTTGAAGCTCTGCTGCAAGCCCTGGGAATTTAAAATCACTTTGCTCAACTTGACGTCGGTGTCGCTACCCTGCCCGGTTTTGATTAAGTGGACGATTCCACCCGTAGCCTCGGGGCGGGGACGCAAGTGCACATACCACTTCTGATACCAGACTGCGTTCAGAGCCTTGGCAGCCACGGCGGTGACGGTGGCAGCAAAGTCGGGAAGTCCGAAGGTGCCAAAGCCGTTTTCTGTTTTGGAGCCAATGTAAGGGTTGCCGGGATTCAAAGGTGGGGGATTCGACCCCGCAAGGATGAGGAAGGCGGTGAAATAAGCTTGGAACAGGACATCGACGTGGGTGTAGGCGGCGAGATCCCGACCGTTGCGGCGGTAGCGCAGTTGCGAATCGACCTGGTTGCGCAGACCGGTGTCCACACCATTTTGAATGTCGAGCCAGGTGGTGAAGTCGGCGCCGTAGTCGACGTTCGGGACGTAGGTTTCCATCTGCTGGCTAATGGGTTGAGCGCCAAACATTGTTGGCAGGATGAAAAACTGGGAGAGGTAAGGGCCCAGCGATTCACCCGGAAAGGCGCCGCGGAATAATAAATTTGTGGTGACCTGCCCGTGGGCGTCTCGAGGACCGAAATAAGTTGGCAGCGCGCCGAGTTCTGCCGCTGCCTGAGCGGCAAGCGTGCTTGAGCCGTAATCGGTGAAGGCGACGTCACGCAGCAGCGAAGCCCAATAGTGTTCCAATAGTTCCGTGGCGTTTTGATCGCTGGCTGTTCTGGGCGGTGGAGGAACTTGAGGCCCGCCAAACTGGGAGCTGTCGAGACAGTCCATGGCGAAGGCCAGGCCGCCTTGCGGACCATTTAATGTGTGAGTGCCGCCCATCGGGATTTTCTGGAAGTCTGAATACTTTCCGCTGGCAAGCGCGGTGGTTAAGGCTGCGAAGGCGCTCAGGTTCACGCGGCCGAATGAGTCGTGGGGGAGAGCCTTGGTGTAGGTCCCGCCTTTGTCGGCGTAGCGCGCTAGATCGCCGTTATTGACATTCTCGGCCGGATGAAGCTGAGAGTCGTGGAGCGCTTCGCTCACGCGCAGCTCAAATGCTTGGAGGATTCGCGGATTGCTTACCCCTGCCGGTGCTGGAATGCCCGCCGACTCACTTGAAGCCGACTGAGCTGCTGCCAGCTTTGGGGCGCCCAGTGTCGCAGCGGCGGCTGTGGCGGCTGCTGCACAACCGATGTTGCCAAGAAAGGAGCGGCGATTGATGCTCTTTGCATCAGACTGCGATTCTGGTTTCGCGAGTGATTCCGGCTTGAATTTCAGTTCGCTCATGACTCACCCCTTTGGCAGATTCAGATCTACTGTTCGACATGCCGTTCGAAACTAAGATTTCGAGGCGAAACCTACTTCAGGGCTTCGAGATTTCGCGACCTTTGCGATGACGAAACCGGCGAAGAGCCACATCAGCGTGAAATCAACGAGGTTTATCGCGGTGTACCAGCCGGAGAACCCCCACCAGTTCCAGTTGGGCAAATCCACGATGACGCTGGCGGAGAGTCCGGCGACAGCCAGAAAGAGAACGCGCCGGTTGTAAGTTAATCCGCTGGTTTGCAAAAGCATCCAAGTGAGAAGAAAGGCAGCGGCGATCAGGGAAAGAAGCTGAATCACCAGGCCTTGCGCGTAGGATTTAAAGCCACCCCGGCGAACCGCCGCGAACACGATCGGCCCCTTTTGCATTTTTGCTATTTGAGTGGCTTGTGCAGCTTTCCTTTGCTCCGGGGGCAGGCCTTCGGTTGCCGGGGCCCCGGGAAGAAGATAGATGCCGGATTGCGTGGTATGAGATTGGATAACCGCGGCGACGTCGTCCTCGTTTTGAAAGGCCAGCAGCGGCTTTTCGTGCCAGCCGAGAACTTCCCAGGAAATGCTGCTCCAGATAAATGCGGTCAAACCGCCGAGAATGGCCCCGAGGAAGAGGGATTTGGTCATAAGCCTCCCGAGCGACGTGCGGAGCGGGGCACTGCGAGCTGGGGGATTGTGCCTCGCAACACGGGGTTTTGCAAATTATTTTGCAGCGGGACCGGGGTGCTGGGCGATGCTCAAAATGTTGCCGCAGGGGTCCTTGAACCAGGCGACTCGGTCGCCGTTGGGCGTGGTCCAGATGCCCAATTCGCGATCTTGGACGAAAGGGTATTTTTCGAGCTCGACGCTGCGACTCTTAAGCCAGTTGGCGACCGCTACGATGTCTTCCACTTCCCAACCCAGGACGGTGCCTTGGAGCGGCGTGAAATTCGGGACTTTTGCGATACGAATTTTGTGGCCTCCCACGCTCATAACAAGCGCATATTGATCGAGGCTGACGAAATCAAATCCCAGCTTGCCTTCATAGAACGCTCGCGACTTCTCGTAGTTCGTCGTAGGAATGAACCCAGTCAGTTTTCCGGCATTCAACATATTGCCTCCTCGGCCTAATTGAGGTTGGAAGGAATAGCACTTGTGCAGAGTTCTTTCTCTCGCTATTGTGACAACAAATGTCGCATAGGTGCCAAAGCATACTTTCCAGTTCTAACCGCCGCCGCATCGCGGAGATGGCCAGCGTATCGGCCGAGCTGAAAGATGGTCAGGGTATCCCCGAGCATTCCCATCCGGAGGACCAACTTCTGTTTGCTTCCGAAGGCGTGATGACGCTGAGTACCTCGCAAGACCTGTGGGTTGTACCGCCGCTGCGTGCGGTCTGGATTCCAGCCGAGACGGCTCACTCGGTGGCGATGTCCGGGCGGGTATCCATGCGGACGCTTTATTTCCTGCCCAAACTTTGCCGGTCGTTTCCCAGGAAGTGTGTGGTGATGAATGTGTCGCCGCTCCTGAAGGAGCTAATTCTTCATGCCTGCAGGTTTCCGAAGTTGTATAAGAGCGATCCGACCGAAAGGCGGATTGTCGAAATCATCGTCGATCAATTGAGGGCGGTGGAGTCCATCCCCTTGCAACTGCCTCATCCAGTGGACTCGCGAGCAACCCGGGTAGTCAAGACCTTGCTTGCGAATCCCGCGGACCAAAGTACGTTGGAAGAACTGTGCGCCGACTGCGGCGCGAGCAGGAGAACGATTCAGCGCCTCTTCCTGGAAGAAACAAAAATGACTTTCAACAAGTGGCGCCAGCAGCTTCGGCTGCTGCGCGCCATGCAACGGCTCGCTGCCGGGGACAAAGTGACTTCGGCGGCATTGGAAGCGGGATACAACAGCACGAGCGCCTTCATTTCAATGTTTCGCAAACAACTGGGGACCACGCCAACCCGTTATTTGCAGGGGAGAAGCGATCGAAGCGCCGGGGCCGCGCGGCGGGGAATCACGAACCTGAGTGACTCCCCAGCGGCAGCGGACTGAGTTACTTTTGCGAGTCCTGCCCCTTTTTTGCGGCGGCTGCGGCAGCGGTCCAAGGCGGAATGATGCCATTGACGCGCGCGTAAGCGACGAGCTGGCCTAGATGCTCGTGAGCGTCGGCGACCAGAATGTAGATCACGTCACCTTCGTTGGCATCGGGACCGAGCTTGGGCAAAAGCTTCGCGTAGTCCGCGTTGGCCATGCCTTGAATTGTTTTCTGCGTGTAGTCCCATGACTTATTTAGTTCTTCGACGATCTTCGCTTTATCGGTGGTCGATTTCTCAAATGTCTTGCCGTCGAATCCCGTGGGCGGCGCGGCTCCCATCAAGCCCAGGATGAAGTAGCGTTCGCCGGCGACATGCAGGAAAACCTCGGCAAAGGAGCGAGAGTCGCTCGATGGTCGCCAATTGTATTTGTCCTGGGGAAGGGCTTCGGCCAGGCTCAAGAATTTCTTATTTACGCCATCGAGGTCCAGAGCGGCTTGGGCCTTCATATCGTAACTAGGCGCGGTCTTGTCGGTAGACTGCCCCGCTTGTGCGGACTGCTCGGGCTGCGAGGCAGCTTGCGTCACCCCGGAAACGGCAAGAAGCGTCAAAGCCAAAATCGGGAGAGCTAGATTTTTCATTTCGTGTTGCTCCTTTGTTCGCTGCCGCACACGTTTCGGTTGTTTATCTCATTACCGAACAGGTGGTCGGGCATAGAGCTTCTAGGTGATTCTGGTTTTGTTAGACGGACGATCAAGGAAAAGACTTCAAGCCCGGGCATGCTTTTTTCAGTCATTTTGGCTGCCAAGCTTGGGTTACAGCAGGTTACTCGAGGTCATTGGCGGCAGGGTCAGGAAACTCGGGAAGGTCCCCTTGGGTCGCGCCGCGGAGTTCGGCGCGGATGAGGTCGGAAGAGAAACCCGCGCTAAGAAGGCTGCGATAGAGCGATGCGATTTTACGTTGGTCGAGCGGGCCGCGGAGATGCGAGAGGCGGCGTTTTACGCGCACGCGAACCAGAGTGGATTCGTCGGTTTCAGCGAAGACGGTTTCGAGGGCCGCCTCGATGTAGCGGTCAGGAACACCGCGGGCGCGAAGTTCGCGGGCGATGCGGAAGCGGCCCTGGCGGCGCAATTTCGCGTGCTGATTGGCGTAATCGAGCGAATAGCGAGCATCGTCGAGATAGTTCAGTTCGCGCAAGCGAGCGACAACCGGAGGCATCAAATCCTTGTTCTCGGCGCGTCGTTCGAGGTAGGTCTTCATTTCGTGGATGGAATAGGCGCGGCGCATCAGAGCGCGTAGAGCGGCGGCGTAAAGATCCTGCTCGGTTGAAACTTTGTGGGGTGAAGAGCGTCGGCGCATGGGAAATGACGAGGATAGAAGCAAGGGAGCGCGGAAGCAAGCAAGGGATCGCTTCTAATCCATTCTTAGCTTTTTTGATCGGCTGACTTTTTTTGCGCGGCGAATAGGGCGTTCACTTCGTCTGCGGGGATTGCATAGCGGGCCACAGTGTCGTAGGTTCCTTTGGCCTTGAGTTCTGTGGCGATTTCGCGCAAAAGGCCGAGAGCCGCGCGCGACGGGCTGGAGCCCAGGCTGACGCGGCGGACTCCCGCGGCTTTTAGTTCGGTGATGGTCGGCGCGCCGGGGCCGCCGAGAACATTCATGGGGCCCGGAGATTCCTGCAAAAACTTTTTGATTTCGTCGATTTTCTTCATGCCGGGGACGAAGATGCAGTCGGCGCCGGCTTCGCGATATAGATTCGCGCGGCGGACGCATTCGGCGAAGCGATTGGACGACGGACTCGTTTTGGCCCAGTAGGCGTCGGTGCGCGCGTTGATCACGAGCGGCACTCCGGATTGGCGGGAGGCTTCCTTCACCGCTTCGATTTTTTCCAGGTGAGCTTGCGTTTCGGAAACGCGCGCTTCGTCGTCCTGTCCATCTTCGAGATTGAGGCCCACGGCGCCGGATTCGATCAATTGCAGCGCGACTTGATGCATCTGCACCGCGCTGGTGGAGTATCCGGCTTCCATGTCAGCGGTGACCGGAATGTGGACGGCGCGCGCGATGTGCGCCACCGTGCGGAGCATTTCGGCGGAGCTGATCTGCTGGCCGTCGCGGTAGCCGAGCGTGTTGGCGATGGCCGCGCTGCTGGTGGCGAGCGCGGGGAGTCCGAGGTGTTCGATAATACGAGCGCTCGCCACGTCCCAAACATTGGGGAACAATAAAATATCCGGACCATTGTGGAGGGCCCGCAGTATCTCAGCTTTTTGTTTTTGCGATAGGTTCATTTCGCCCCGCCGGTCGGGAAGCCTGTTGGTCTGTAGCTTACCGTATTAGGATAACGCTGCGACGAAGCTGCTAAAAGTGTAATTCGCGATCGGGGCAGACCAAATTGGAGTCTTAAGGTGCGCGATTCAATGAAGCGAGAAGGAACGGTGATACAGACCGACCGATTGTTGTTGCGGCATTGGAGGGAAGAGGACCGCAAGGCGTTTTACCGGATGAACTCGGATCCTCGCGTGATGGAATTTATGCCTGAGTGCATGACGCGCGCGGAGAGCGATTTGTTGTTTGAGCGGATCAACGACCATTTCAGAGAGCGCGGGTTTGGGTTGTTCGCGGCGGAGTTGCGCGAGGAGCAAATATTTATCGGGTTTGTGGGTCTGGCCGTGCCGTCGTTTAAGGCGCATTTCACTCCCTGCGTTGAAATTGGATGGAGGCTATCGGCGGATCATTGGAGACGCGGGCTGGCGACCGAAGGTGCGCAGGCCGTAATGAAGTATGCGTTTGAGAAACTGACGCTCGACGCGCTGGTGTCGTTTACCGTCCCGCAAAACGTGCGATCTCGTCGGGTAATGGAGAAAATCGGGATGACTCACTATGAGTCGGATGACTTCGAGCATCCGAACTTGCCGGAAGGCCATCCACTTCGGCGGCATGTGCTGTACCGGCTGAGAGGTCACCACGCGCACATAAAGCCGACGGGGTAGATCAGCCTTCCAAGCCAGAAAATTGATTTCCACGAATTAGGAGGCTAACAACTACATCAGACGGGTGCCCGTGAGTTTCTAGCGGCTGCCCAGGCGGTCGAATTCGGTCATGGCGCGTTCCATTTCTTCGCGAGCGGCGTCGGCCGAGGAGCGAACGCCTTGTACGCGCAGACGGAAATCGTCCGGGTTTGAAGCGCGCATGAGGGCTTCTTCGAGAGTAATGAGGTTGCGCGAGTAGAGATCGAAAAGAGATTGGTCGAACGTCTGCATGCCGTACTGGCTGGTTCCGGCGGCGATGGCGTCGCGAATCATGCGCGTTTTATCGGGGTTGATGATGCAATCGCGAATGTAGCCGGTGCAGATCATGACTTCCACGGCTGGGACGCGGCCGCTGCCGTCGGCTTTACGCACCAGGCGCTGGCTGATGACCGCTTTCAAAGTTCCAGCCAGCTGTAAGCGAATTTGTTTTTGTTCGGGTGGCGGAAACACAGCGATGATGCGCTGTATCGTCTCGGTGGCGTCGAGTGTGTGCAACGTGGATAGCACCAAGTGACCGGTTTCAGCGGCCAGCAGCGCGGTGGAAATCGTTTCCAGGTCGCGCATTTCGCCGACCAGCACAACGTCAGGATCCTGACGCAGAGCGGCGCGCAGCGCGGTGGAGAAGGAAGAAGTGTCGACTTCCACTTCGCGCTGATTGATGAAACCTTTTTTGTCGCGATGCAAATATTCGATGGGATCTTCGATGGTGATGATGTGTTCGGCGCGCAGGGAATTGATGCGGTCGATCATGGCCGCGAGAGTGGTCGATTTACCGGAACCGGTGGTGCCGGTGGTCAAGATTAAGCCGCGTTGCTCCTCGCAAATCTGCGATAGCACACGCGGGAGTTCCAATTCTTCAATCGTGCGAATCTTCGTAGGAATGACGCGGAGAACCATGCCGACGTTGCCGCGCTGCTGAAACACGTTGACGCGGAAGCGGCCCAGACCGGCGACGCCGTAAGCCATGTCCAACTCGGCGGTCTCCTTGAATTTCTGCTTCTGCCGGTTGGTCATCATGCTGAAGGCCATCGACAGCATTTCTTCCGGCGTGATGCGCGGAACGTCGGTGAGGCCGTTGAGCATTCCGTCGACGCGCAAATAAGGGTGGTTGCCTACTTTGAGGTGCAAGTCGGACGCCCGGCTTTCGACGGCGCGGCGCAACAGATCGTCAATACTAACGGCCATAGCGAAAGTCCTCGGGTGTGACGCTTCAAGTGAAGCTAACATGCGTGTGAGGGGCTAGCAAGAACAGTAGGGAGGAGCATTTCTAAACTGCCAACCTGTACGTTAGGTCAGGTACTGCCGAAATTCTTTGGCGGCTAGTGAGGAGTGGCTCAAAAACCTTATAGCGGCGGTTGGTCGCCGAGGAAAAGGCGATCGTAAATCACGGCGGCGAGGACGCCACCCAATAGAGGGCCAACCCAATAGACACCGTGATTGCTCCAGTAGCGTGCGGCGAGTGCGGGGGCGAAAGCTCGCGCCGGATTGATGGCCGCCCCGGTGAAAGCGCCGCCGAAGAGCGCGCCCGCTGATATCGTCAGGCCGATAGCAAAGGCGGAGGCTTTGTTGAGGGCGCCTCTGGCGTCAACAAACGTAGCGAAAACTACCAACACAAGAAAAAACGTCATGACGCCTTCCAGCAGCATGGCATGCAGGCGGGTGAAATCCGGAGCCAACAGAGTGACCCCCCGGCCCGCAGACGTCCATATCACGTCGGGCACGATTGCGAAAAGCAGATAGGTGGCGGCCATGGCGCCGAGAAGTTGGGCGATCCAGTAGAGCAAAGCTTGCAGGGTGCCGAGGCGTCTGGTGACCCAGTAGCCCGCCGTGACGGCGGGATTCAAATGACCGCCGGAAATGTGGCTAACGGCGCTGACCATGATCGCGTACGCCAGACCGTAGGCTAAGGCGGTGCCCAGCGTGCCGATCGGAGTTTGTCCGGAGGCGTGGAGATATTGGTCCGCGCAAATCGCGCCGATGGCGAAGAAAATCACAACGAATGTGCCGATGAATTCCGCCAGAAGCTTCTGAGACAGGCTATACAAACGGTCCCTCCGGCCACGCGCAAACGCGATTTTGAAACATCATTTTCAGCGCCGCGCGATTCTACTGAATTCGTAGGGAGAAAGCGAGTTGGGAGATAGAGGCAACCGAGAGCTAGCACGGAAGCGGCTGCTGCAAGCGTGCAGAGAAGCGTGGTGAAATATCAAATCCAGCGCGTTTTAAGCATCAGCAGCCCAGTCGTTGGGTTAGCGGCGAACGGGCACCGGCACTGCGGCGCCAGCGCTGGCCGGAACCTTCGTATGCGACAGCCAGTGATGGCGGTCGGGTTTGACACCGCCGGTGAGGGCGAAGAATTCGTCCTGGATGCGCTTGGTGACCGGACCGCGCGAGCCAATTCCGATTTTGACGCGGTCGATCGAGCGGATCGGAGTGATCTCCACGGCCGTGCCGCAGAAGAAAACTTCCTCGGCGATGTAAAGCATTTCGCGCGGGACCACTTGTTCGGCGACTGGGATGTTCAAGTCGCGGCAAATGGTAAGCACGGAATGGCGCGTAATGCCGGGCAGCGCGGAATTGGAGAGCGGCGGAGTGATCACGGTGCCGTCCATCACCAGAAAAACATTTTCGCCGGAGCCTTCGCTGACGTAGCCGTGCACGTCGAGCGCGATGCCTTCCACATAACCGTTGGCGCGCGCTTCCATGCGGATGAGCTGCGAGTTCATGTAATTGGCAGCGGACTTGGCCATCTGCGGCAGGGTGTTGGGAGCGGGACGATTCCAACTGCTAACGCCGACATCCACGCCATCGCGCAGGCCTTCTTCACCGAGATATTTTCCCCATTCATAGCAGGAAAGATAGACTTCGATGGGGCAGCCCTTGGGGTCCACGCCCGCTTCGCCATAACCGCGCAGCACAATCGGCCGCAGGTAACACGCCCCAATTTTATTCACGCGAATGAGATCAAGATTCGCGTTGCAGAGTTCATCAAGCGTGAAGGGAACTTCCATGCGATAAATGTAAGCTGAGTTCAATAAACGCCGCATGTGATCGCGGAGCCGGAAAATTGCGGGACCTTCCTTGGTGTCGTAACAGCGTATGCCTTCGAAAACAGCCGAGCCGTAGCTGACCACGTGGGAAAGAACGTGGAGATTTGCGTCATCCCACTCGATGAATTTTCCGTTATGCCAAATCTTTTCGGTCTTCGGTATAGGCATATCGTTGCTCCGGCGCGCTTGTGGTGCCGCAAATCCTTGCGCAGAACGAAGTATAGCATAGGGATTTCATGTCCATTCCGAGCCGGGCCGTAGGTATAAACCGCGCCACATCCAATTTGGCTGCGTTATCTGTTGGTCTCCCCCCCACGGACAGGCCGGAGCGTTTTACCAGACCGAACACCGCAGTTCAGAAGCACGCACCATGGCGTCGCCGGCCTTACACTCGAAGGCCTTACAAAATTCCGGCAGATTCGATAGAGGGCCAATGACGCGATACTTGCTAACCGGATGGGGATTTGTGAGGACGAACTGCCGTTGTGCATCGGGGCGAATTTCGTCCCCCCGGGCCTGTCCCCAGGAGATAAAAAACTGCTGTTCCGGGGTAAAGCCATCCTGATCGGCAGGGCGAGGCTTTCCTACCATGGATTTTTCGAAGGCGAGATAGGCTAGCTTCACGCCGCCAAGGTCGCCGATGCTCTCGCCTAATACCAGCTTGCCGTTTTCATGCAAGCCGCCTTCTACCGTGTAGCTGGAGAATTGATCGACTACACACTGCCCCCGCTTTTTGAATTCGCTATAGTCCGCGGGAGTCCACCAGCTCTTGAGCTCGCCCGTGCTGTCATACTGAGCGCCTTGATCGTCGAAGCCGTGCGAAATTTCGTGGCCGATCACCGGGCCGATGCCGCCATAATTGACCGCGTCGGTGGCATTCACATCGAACATCGGGGGCAGCAGAATCCCAGCCGGGAATACGATCTCGTTCAGCAGCGGATTGTAATAAGCGTTGGAAGTTGGCGTGCTCATGCCCCATCGGAGGCGGTCCACCGGTTTGCCAATCAGTTGCGCGTCATCGCGAACGGCAAATCGCCGCGCCTCCACTACGTCGTTCCAATAAGAGGCCTGTGTAATTTCGACGCTGCTGTAGTCTTTCCATTTGTCCGGGTAACCGACTTTAGGGTTGAAAGTGGAGAGTTTCTCCAGGGCCTTTTGCTTGGTTGCATCGCTCATCCAGGTAACCGTCAAGATGTCATCGTGGAGGGCGAGCAGAATGTTCCTAACCATCTCTTGCATGCGCGCTTTCGCTTCAGGAGAAAAGTTCTTTTCCACGTAGACTTTTCCCAATGCTTCGCCTAGATTCGCGTCCGTCGCTTCCACGCAGCGCTTCCAGCGCGGTTTCATTTCCGTAGCGCCTTGCAAATATCTTTGGTTGAAATCGAAATCTTCCTGGACGAAGGGCGTTGAAAGAGAAGGGGCCGCCGTGGCCAGCAACTGCCAGGTCAAATAAGTTTTCCAGTCAGCGAGCGAAGTTTCCTTCAACTGATGCTCGACTTCCTGCATGAATTTGGGTTGCTCAAGGTTGATGGCAACGCTGGAATCGAGGTTGACAGTTTTGAAATATTCCGCCCAATTAAAATCCGGCGTGAGCTTCTCGACCTCGTCCAGCCTCATCTTGTGATCGGTGGCGTAGGGATCTCGCAGCTCCACATTCGTGAGTGATGCGCGAGCCAGCGCGGTCTCCATGCGGATCACCACTTGCGCCGATGCCGCAGCGGCGGCTTTGTCCGAACCGGCTAACACGAACATTGCCGCAACGTGCTGTGCGTACTTTTGGCGGGTTTCTTTGGATTTATCATCGTCTTTGAAGTAATAGTCCCGGTCAGGAAGCCCAAGGCCGGAGGCGCTGGCATCCGCGATTACAAACTGTGGGTGGTGCGGATCTTGCGCGGAACCGAATGCGAAGGGAGCAAAGACCGCTTCCTCGTTCAAGCGAGCGATGACTTTCTGCAGATCCGCAACCGTTTGGATTGATTGGATCAGAGCAAGTTCGCGGTGAAGCGCTTTTACGCCTTGTGCGTCAATTTGCTTTTCATTCATGCAAGCGCTGTAATAATCGCCGATCAAGCGCTCTGTGGACTTTGAGGGAGCGCTGGCGGAACGGGCGGCTGCGTCGTCGAGAATGCCGCGCAAGACCTCTTTGGTGGATTCGCCGGCCGCCCAGCGCTTGCTCCACATCACCATCGAAGGCGGGATGGGATTATTCGCGCGCCAATTGCCGTTTGCATATTCATAGAAATCTTGGCAAGGACTCGCTTTGCGGTCCATGTCGCTGACGTCGATCCCGTGCAGGGGCTTGTCTTGCGCACACAGTGACGAGGCGCAGAACATGATTGCCAAACCGAGTTGGAGAAATCGCATGGGAACCTCAGGTAAATGCAGGATAAGTTCGCCGAGAGGTTACTACGGAATCAAAAAAGTTCAATGCTACGCTTGCAAAGACAGGCATCGACGGATGGTGCAAATCCCTTCAGTGCGGAAGAGAGCCCAGAAAGTCCAGGACGGCGCGGTTGAATTCTTCCGGCTGCTCCATGTTGACGATGTGGCCGGAGTTCTGGATCACGATTTCTTTTGCGCCGGGCACGCGTGCGCGCAGAAGGCCGCAGATTTCGTGGATGTCAGCCACGTCGCGATTACCCACGAGGATGAGCGTGGGGACTTTAATGTCAGCAAGCCGCTCCATGGCCGGCGGGTTCAGAACCTTGTCGAGCAAAAAGTTATCGAGATTCTGGCGCGCGTCTTCGAGAGCCAATTGGTGCAGGCGCGGCGCAATCTTGGGATTTTCCATGGCTGGCGCCATGTAACCGGAGTGCAGCCAAATTTCCGTCACTTTTTCCCAGTCACCGGCCTGCGCAGCTCGCCAAGTATCCATAAAAGATGGATCATCGGCGAAGTGAAATCCGCTGAGTCCCGGAGCGACTGGAACGATCGCGGAGACCATCTGCGGATGAGATAACGCAAAGTCGATGGCGATGCGCCCGCCCAGAGACAAACCAACGATGTGAACCTTGCCGGTGTTCAGATACTTCAGCAGCGCGGCGAGGTCGTCTTCATCGGCATAGACCGCGGTTGGAGCAGGAGACTTTCCAAAGCCACGCACATCATAGCGGATCACCCGATAGGATTTCGAAAATAGCGCGAACTGCTCGTCCCACATGCGCGAATCCATCTGCCCGCCATGAATCAAAACCAGCGGATGGCCTTCGCCGGCAACTTCGTAATAAATTTTGCCCCCGGACAATTCCAGAAATCCACTCTTGGAATTTGCGGGCGGCGATGACTGGGCGCGCAGGGGAGCTCTGCCGGCGAAGCTAAGAGCGCTAAGGAGAAGGAACGCTAGCCATAATCTGGGTCGGGTCGCTCTCGAATTCACGGCGGCCTCCTTCGCGAGATCAGGGAGCAGGGACTATGCCGGAGCCTCACAGAAATGATAATGGTGTTTCATTCATCGCGCAAAGCGACCAGAGGATCCACGCGGGTCGCGCGTCGCGCCGGAAAGTAACAGGCCAGAAACGCTACCGCAGCAAGCGCGGCCGAGGTGGCGGCGAAAGTAACCGGATCCGAGGGACGCACGCCGAACAGCATGGTGCGCACGAAGCGTGTCAAGGCCGCCGCTCCGACGAGACCGGCCACCAGTCCAATGGCAACAAGCTGCATTCCTTCGCCGACCGCCATCCGAAAAATGTCCAAGCGCTGCGCGCCGAGTGCGATGCGAATGCCGATTTCGTGAGTGCGCTGGCTGAAGGAGTATGCCATCACGCCATAGATGCCGATAGCTGCGAGCAAAAGAGCAACCGCCGCAAAAATACCCAGAAGCTCCAGAGCGAAACGCCGGTCAGCCATGGACCGTGCGATAATTTCATCCATCGAGTTGACGCTATGCACCGGAATGTTCGGATTGACTTTTTCAACTTCGCGCCGCACGACCTCCCCGAGATTTCCCGCCTCGCCCCTACTGCGTAGAAAAACCACGGCATTGACTGGTGCGAACTGCCCCAAGGGGACATAAATATGGGGCACGCTGGGAGCATCAAAACCGTCCGACTTAATATCGCCCACCACGCCGACGATCGTAACCCCTTGAATACCTGCTCCAAATCCAAACTTAAGCTGTTGTCCGAGCGGGTTCTGGTCCGGCCAATAACGCCGCGCAAGGGTCTGGTCGATCACGCCAACAGTCCCGGTCTTATCCGTATCGAAGGCGGTGAAATTTCGGCCGGCGATCAAAGGTACTTCCATGGTGCTGAAATATTGCGTATCCACGACAGCAATGTCCGCAACCGGGCTGCGCTCGGAATCCGTCGGGCGCCCTTGAATCGAAAAGGGAGAGTAGTTCCTTCCGGAGTTCATGGGCAGAGTGTCGTTGCCTGAAATTGTGGTTTGTTCCACGCCGGGCAGCGCCGATACGCGGCGAAAGACCTCCATAAGAAAAGCGGCGCGCTTGTCTTCGGCAGCATAGGGATCTGTGGCTGGATTGTTGGATACTGGAATCCAGATTTGGGCCGTAATCAGATGGCTGGGATTGAATCCGGGACGCACTTCCAGCACTCGCCAGAAACTTCGAAGGAGCAATCCCGCACCGGCCAGCAAAACAATCGAGAGCGCCACTTCCGACACCACAAGAATGCGCGAAATCCTGGTATGCCTTCTCCCGGCGCCTGAGCCGCGGCTGCCTTCCCGGAGATTCTCAACCTGGTTCGGATTCGTAGCTTGAAGCGCGGGGGCCAGTCCGAACAGGACGCCGGTGAGTGCGGAGATCAGAAAGGCGAAGAAAAGCACGCCGGCGCTGAGCTCAACCTCGTTGAGACGCGGAATATCCGCGGGAGCGAGGCTTATGATCGCATTTTTCAAGAAGACAACCGTGACCAGGGCTACTACGCCGGAAATTACTGACAGCAGCGTGCTTTCGGTCAGCAGCTGGCCCGCTAGGCGCGCGCGACTCGCTCCCATCGCCAACCGGATGGCAATCTCGCGCCGGCGTCCGGAAGAGCGCGCCAGAAGAAGGTTGGCGATGTTCACGCAGGCGATTAGCAGCACGAATCCTACCGCTCCGAAAAGAATGAACAATTCCGCTCGCTGCGGGCCAACCAACTCCTCTTTCACCGGAACAAGACGCAGGCTCCACCCAGCCGCCGCGGGGTATTCGGTGGGATACACCCGACTAAGCTGCGACACGTAGGCATCCAGGCGCGTCTGAGCTTCGGCCACAGTTAGCCCGGGTTTCAAACGCGCAATCGCTCCGGGAATAAATCTTATAGACCTGTCGGCGGGAACGGGGAATGGAAGACCGTTGAAACCAGTAGCGGCCCATACTTCCACGTCGGTATTCAGTGTGCGGCCCGGATGACGAAAGCCCGGCGGCATCACCCCCACGATGGTATACAGATCATTATCCAGGCGGATTTTCCTGCCGAGGATGTTGGGGTCTGAACCGAAATTGCGGCGCCAAAATCCGTCGCTGATAACGACCGGCTCCAGGAATCCCGGGGCGGCATCCCGTGATGTGTAGACGCGGCCAAGTTGCGGCTTGGTTCCCAGCAGGGTGAAATAATCGGGACTGGTGATTAGAGATTCGGCGCGGACCACACGATCTCCGCCTCCGATTGCGGAGTTGCTCGGCGCCACTGCCGAGATATCCTGAAACACGCCCGAGCGGTCTTCGAGATCCCAAAGCTCCGGGGCGGACATGCCCACATCCGGCGTGTGGGGGCCGCGAAGGTCGTCGAAGACACGAACGAGCTGCTCAGGCTGGGCGAAGGGCAGCGGCCGTAGCAGAACGGCGTACACCACGCTGAAGGTGGCCACGTTCGCGCCAATCCCCAGTGCAAGAGTGAGCACCGCGACCGCTGCAAATGCAGGGCTCTTGGCCAACATTCGGAGTGCGTATCGAATATCCTGGATCAAGGACTCCATGTTGCCTCCTTTGCGCGCAAGCTAGGGCGACCTTTGAAAGTGGAGCAGCCGTTCTACACAAAATCATTCCTCGCGCAGAGCGACAAGAGGGTCCACGCGAGTCGCGCGCTGCGCTGGAACGTAGCAAGCAAGAAATGCCACTCCAGCAAGAGTCAGCGAGATACCCGCGAATGTAATGGGGTCGGCAGGACTCACATCGAACAGCATGCTGCGGACCGATCGGGTCAGAGCCGCAGCTCCAACCAGGCCGATAACCAAGCCAATGGCGACAAGCTGCATCCCTTCGCTGACCGCCATTCGAAAGATGTCCATGCGCTGTGCGCCAAGCGCGATGCGGATGCCGATTTCGTGCGTTCGCTGGCTGAAGGAGTAGGCCATCACGCCGTAGATGCCGATAGCGGCGAGCAAAAGAGCTACGCCGGCGAAGATGCCGAGAAGCTGCAGCGCGAATCGCCGTTCGGCCATGGAGCGCGCGATGACTTGATCCATCGTCCGCACGCTGAACACCGGGATGTTGGGGTCGATGGATTGCACTTCGTGGCGAATAGATTCTCCCAGCGCTTCGGGATTGCCTGCGCTGCGCAGAAAAACGACCGATGCATAGCCGGGAGATTGGCGCACGGGGAGGTAAATGTGGGGAGCGGTCGGTGCATCAAAGCCGTCGGACTTGATATCACCCACAACGCCGACGACAGTAAACGTAGGGTTCTGGCCCGGGCGCCCACCGAAGCTAACTTGTTTGCCGAGAGGATCTTCGTTGGGCCAGTATCGCCGCTGCAGAGTTCGATCGATCAACACTACCTGCTGAGACTTATCCGTGTCAGCCTCGGCGAAATTTCTCCCGGCGAGCAGCGGGACTTGCAGCACCTGCAAATAGTCGGGCGAAATGGAGGCAAATTCTGCAACGGGAGCGCGTTCGGAATCTGCAGGACGCCCCACGATGGTAAACGGAAAACCGTTTCGTCCTGAGGACAGCGGCATGCTGTTGGTTCCGCCGATGGCCGTCGATTCCACGCTCGGAAGAGCGGATACGCGGCGAAGAATTTCCATCAGAAAAGCCGCACGCTTGTCGGTGGGACGATAGCGATCGGTAGTCGGATCATTCGGAACCGGAATCCAGATCTGTGCGGTGACCACGTGGCTCGGATTAAAGCCCGGGCGCACCTCCAGCACATGCCAGAAGCTGCGCAGAAGAAGTCCTGCGCCTGCGAGCAAGATAATAGAGAGCGCCACTTCAGAAACGACAAGTGCACGCGATACACGTGTGTGCCGCCTGCCGGCCCCGGAACCGCGGCCGCCTTCTCGCAAGCTCTCCACCTGATCTGGATTTGCAGCTTGCAGTGCCGGAGCCAAACCAAAGAGCACGCCGGTAACGATCGAAACTGCGAACGCAAAAAACAAAACGCCAGCGCTAACCTGCACTTCGCTTAGCCGGGGAAGGTTCGCCGGAGCTAAAGCAAGGATGGAGTTCCTGAACAAAATCACGGTGAGCAGCGCTACCAGCCCGGAGACTGCTGAAAGCAAAACGCTCTCGGTGAGCAATTGCGTCATCAAGCGCCAGCGTCCGGCACCCAAGGCCAGGCGGATCGCAATCTCGCGGCGCCGGCCCGATGAGCGGGCCAGCAGCAGGTTGGCCAGGTTGACGCAACCAATGAGCAGCACAAATCCCACGGCACCGAAAAGAACGAACAGCTCAGTTCGTTCCTTTCCCACCAGGTCTTCCTTCACCGGAACGAGCCGTGCAGCCCATCCAGAGGCGGGCGGATAATCATTCGGATATTGCTGGCTCAGCTGGGCCACGTAGGTGTCAAGGCGTGCTTGCGCCTGCGCCACGGTGACCCCCGGCTTCAACCGGCCGATGGCGCCAGGGATCATTCTTATTGACCGAACGGCCGGAACAGGGAACGGAAGTGCGTTGTAACCCGCCGCGCACCAAACTTCCACGTCGGTTTGAAGTGTGCGTCCCGGGTGGCGGAAGCCGGGAGGCATAACCCCGATAATCGTGTATAGATCGTTGTCCAGGCGCATTGTCCGGCCGATGATTTTCGGATCCGAGCCGTAGTTCCGACGCCAAAACCCGTCGCTGATCACAACTGCTTCGATGAATCCTGGGACGGAATCCTGCTGGGTGAAAACGCGGCCGAGCTGGGGCTTTATGCCGAGCATCGTGAAATAGTCCGGGCTAACGGCCAGGGTCTCAGCGCGAACCGGACGGTCGCCTCCGGCGATGTCTGAATCAATGGGCCAGACCGCAGAGATGTCCTGAAACACCCCAGAGCGGTCCTGGAAATCCCATAGCTCGGGCGCCGACATGCCGACATTCCTTACATTGGAACTACGAAGGTCGTCGAACACGCGCACGAGCTGTTCGGGTTGAGGGAATGGCAGCGGGCGAAGCAGGACAGCATAGACTACGCTGAAAGTCGCCACGTTCGCGCCGATCCCGAGGGCCAGCGTCAGCACCGCGACAATCGTAAAACCGGGGTTCTTGAGCAGCATCCGCAGCGCATAGCGCAGGTCCTGGGCGAGGGGCGGCATGGATCCTCCTAGCACGTCTGACGTAGCTGTGGAAGCAGTTAACCCTATCGGTATATGGACGAGCGACGACGCTTCCTTGTTAGCAGCGGGTTGGGGATTAGGGCATGCTCCGGGCTGCTAGGAGTGGTCGTCCTGTGCGCGTTCGACTAGGCTCTGAGCTGTAAAACCGGAGATGCGGCCCCAGGCGCTCGTCTTCCAATTGTCGGCGCTCTCTTTGGCCAAAATCCAGGGAGGGAGATCAATATACAGAAAAGAGGACAGAGCCTGAACGTAGGGCTCGTACATGCCGCGTAGCTTGTTCAGCTTCTCGTTTGATTCCGGCGTGTTGTGAAGTTTCAGGCCCGATTCCGCAACAGCCCCACGAAGGCGAATAAGTTCGGAGGGGGGCAAGCGATTTTGGGTGTGATGCAGAGGCGCGGCCTGAAACACCTGAGCCAAATCCACGACGGCATGGCGGCAAATAGCGAACGTAAGCCGGGCTTGCCGTACGCATGTTCCATCGGCGCCCGCGATAATCAAAGCGGAAGTATCCAGAATCGCTGTGAGCGCCGAGAGCCATGATTCGTTATTGTGCTGCGAACGAAAATACGTAAGAACTGGGTAGGATACGTGACTCTCCAGCAGTTCGGCGGACCAGCGCTCCCACTCAAACAGGAGCGTCTGCAGCGCTTCCAGACCGTGATCGCCGGCGTGACGGCGGAGGAGCTCGGCAGCGGTAGGCGGCGAACCTGCGCGCGCGTCCAGCAGCACGATGGCAACTTCCCGGCGCGAAAATGCCTGATAGATGACCGGCAAGTAGCTGAGTACCAGCGCCAGGAAGCCGAAACCCAATCCGCTTTCAAATACTGCCAGCACGCGCTCCGCCGAGGTGTGCGGAGTAACGTCGCCGAGGCCCAGCGTAAAAAAAGTTGTGCCGCTTAGATAGAAGCAGGTCTGCAGAGTCGGATGCGTTTGATCGATGCGAGCGTCGCTGAAATACAAAAACCCGAAGCCCAAGATCAACATCGCCGCCCATAACGCAAATAAGCCCAGCAAAGAAAGGGGACCGAAATAACCCAGAAACCCTTCGCGGCTCTTGGGCGATTTCACTAAATGGGCCAGCCTGCGCCAGGGGATCCACAGGATGCGGTAGTAGAGCCTGGTCAGACGGAAACGGCGCGTCACCCTTCGCGGAAGCACGATCGTTTCAAACGCCTCCAGCAAAATGCCCGCGATAATGAGCAAGCCGGCGATCGCCGGAAGAATCATGCCGCTTTCTCCAGAACCGCGTTCAGCGTGATTTCAGCTCTGAAAAGACGCGAGACCGGACAATTGGCTTTCGCGCTGGCAGCCGCCGATTCGAACGCCGCTTCCGAAATTCCGGGAATGCGCGCGGCCACATCCAGATGGATTTTCGATATGGTCCAGCCGGCGTCGAGTTTTTCCAGAATGACGTTAGCGGTCGTGCCAATCGTCTGCGGCGTGAAATTCATGGTGCCGAGCTGCGCCGAGAGGGCCATGGCGAAGCAGGCCGCATGAGCGGCGCCGATTAATTCTTCCGGATTCGTCCCTTTGGCATTCTCAAACCGCGTGAGAAAAGAGTAAGGCGAATCAGAGAGCACGCCGCTGGGCGTCGAGATAGATCCTTTGCCGTCCTTCAATCCGCCAGTCCAGACTGCGGTGGCTGCACGCTCCATGGTTTCTCCTTTTGCGCTCAACTACCTTCCAATAGCCAGCACGGCGCGGAAGCGAACTTTTCCTTCTGCGACACGCTCGTACGCTTTCTGTGCATCGGCGAGTTTGTAGGTTTCGGCGATCACTTTCACTTTTCCTTTGGCGACATAATCCAGCGCTTCGTACAAATATTCGGTGCCGTTTTGGGTACTACCAATCACCTGGATTCTACGCGAGATGAGGTCGATCGGCGAGACAGGTACGGGATTCTGATCGGCGCCCATTACGACGAGCCGACCATCCGGTCGAAGTCCTGCGATGCTATCAGCCATGGAAGCCGCGGAGTTTGAGGTGGCCAAAATGACATCGGCGCCGCCCGCCGCAGCGAGGCCTTTGCCGTCGCGAACGATTTCGTCCGCGCCGAGCTCGCGAATCAGTTTGTCTTTATCCGGCGAATGGGAAATCGCAATGGTTTCGAACCCCGCTGCCTTGGCATATTGCACGGCAAGGTGGCCCAGGCCGCCGATGCCCACGACCGCAACGCGTTCGTGCGGCTGCGGCTTGGCCCAGCGAAGGCCGCCCCACACGGTATAGCCGGCGCAAAAGATGGGCGCTGCCTGCTCGTAGGAGATACCGTCGGGGATCAGCATCGTCGCATCGGCATACATGGGCATGTATTCTGCGTGGCCGCCCTGTAAATGAATCGCGGTTATTTCCTGCTTCGGGCAAAAGTTCTTTTTCCCTCGCAGGCACCATTCGCAGCGCCCGCAAGTTTTCTGCACCCAGGTAGTGCCCACACGGTCTCCCACTTTTCTCGACGTAACGCCCGGGCCGATGGCGACAATTTCTCCGACCGGCTCATGCCCCAGGACTCTCGGAAACGAGCCGGGAAGGTGGCCGAGCGTCTCGTGAACATCGGAGTAGCACACCCCGCTTGCGTGCATCTTGACCAGAACCTGATTGGGCCCCGCCTCCGGTTGCGGAATGTCGCGAATTTCCCACGGACCCTGCACAGCTGGAACGACTGCAGCTTGCATAACATGCCTCCTCGGTGGGTGGATGGTGAATTTGATGTGCGAACGGGCGAAAGGAATCCGGAAAGTTGCTGCCCAAAGCGCGCGCCGGCCTCTACGGTGTGGAAGATCGCGGAGCCGCGTCCATATGGTTCATGATTTGAAAATTTTGACGAACGAGCGCCAGACGGTCGCCTTTCACGTTTTCATAGGTTCCAAAGGCGATAAACGGAATCATGGCCGCGAGCACCCACAATTTGGCGCTTCCCGGAAGTTTTGCTTCCGGCTCCCAGCGAAAAAGCCGACGCGAGATTTCGAAAGCCACCAGAAGTCCAATAGACAGCGCGATCAGGTCCGTAGTGATTTCGTGGTTGGTGGCCAGGTTGGTGGCTGCGTTTTCAAGACCGGTGGCCAGATAGGTGGCTGGCATGAAAAGTGAAGCGCCTTGAATCCAAGTCGGAAATCTCGCCAGCGGGACGGTGGCGCCGGAGAGAAACAGAAAAGCGGTCCAAATCACCTGGTTGATGACCTGCGTTTCCTGCATCGTGTTCGTCACACTGGCAACGATCAGCCCAAACGAAGAGAAGGTCGCCGATCCGATCGTCACCAGCAGGAAAATAGCCCACAAGTTTCCCCATCCTTGCATGTGCAGCATGAACTTGGTCACAAGAATCTCGATTGCAACGGAGGGAAGAACCAGAATGTAGTTTGCGAGAATGCTCGATGCGAGCATCGGTCCGGCACCGAGCGGCGCAAGCCGGAAGCGCCGAAGAATGCCGGTTTCGCGAAAGGTTACCAGTTGCACGCTGAGGCCCCAGAAGCTGCCCATCACCGTCATGGTGAGGATGGCGCCGAGAATATAAGCGGTCCAGGCCGGAGCGCCTTTGCTGAAGATGGTGACAAAAAAGAAGAGAAAGCCGAGCGGCATGATCAAGCTGAAAAAAAGAAACGTCCGGTTGCGCATGGCCAGGCGCACACGAATTTTCGTGAGTGTCCAGGTGTTGTGTAGAGAGTTCGAGGCCATGTTCTTCCTTTCGTCCAAGTTTTCCAATTAATCGCGAAGCCTTCGGCCGGTCAGCTCGATAAAAACATCTTCGAGCGATGGCGAGAACATTTCCAGGCTTTGCAGTTCGTTGTTGTCCGACTCGAGCTGCTTGACCAGAGCCACGATGGTCTGCGGCGCGCGCGTGGAGTGCATCACGTAGGCGCCGTCAAATTCTCGGCAGTCCGCAACGCCATCAAGATGGGCCAGCACGCCGTCGGTTACCGGTCTCGCCAGCCGCACTTCGATGCGCGTGGTCCCCGCGGAAGTATGCTTCAACTCGCGCGGCGTTCCAATCTTGATCACCCGGCCATAATCGATGATGGCCACGCGGTCGCACAGACGCTCCGCTTCTTCGATATAGTGCGTGGTTAGCAGAACAGTCTTCTTGCCGCGCTTGAGCTCCTCGATGATGTCGTAAATCTCGCGGCGAACTTGCGGATCAAGCCCGGCAGTCGGTTCATCGAGGAAGACGGCTTGTGGATTATTCACCAGCGCCATGGCGATCGCGAGCCGCTGCTTCTGTCCGCCGGAAAGCTGGCTGTAGAAAGCGTCGCGCTTTTCTTCAAGCTGAAAACGTTTCAGCAAGTCGTTGGTATTGGCGTGAGCTCGATAAAAGTTGGCGAACAGTTCGATCGCTTCCTTCACGCGAATCTTATCGGGAAGGGAAGTGGACTGCAGAACGGCGCCGATCATTTCCTTGAACTTGTTGCCGCTCTTTTCAGGATCGAGCCCGCAAACACGCGCGAGGCCGCGGTCGGGCGTGCGCATGCCTTCGAGAATCTCAACCGTGGTGGTCTTGCCGGCGCCGTTCGGTCCCAGCAGGCCGAACACTTCGCCTTCTTCGACGGAAAAACTCACACCGCGAAGGGCCGCAACCGGGCCGTAATTCTTATAGAGCTCTTCAACCTGGATAACGGGTTCCGTCACTAAACCTTCCTCTGTTTTGGAGCACTCTTCTATATCACAATCGATTGCAAAGGGAGCGCCATCAACGCGGCTTCGCGCGTTTGCGCTTTGCCGTCCTGCCTGTTTTGGATTTGCGAAACGACCAGCCGTAAACCTCCATATCGATTGTTGTACCGAGCGCGACGCCTTCGGTTTCGAGCAGGCGCCGCTGCTTCGCGGCGTAAGGCTCTGGAAGGCGAATCCGTCCGCCAGCTCCTAGCACGCGATGCCACGGAATACCTCGTCCGCTGGGCATGGCTGCCATCGCGTACCCCACCGCTCGCGCGCCGCCCGGCAAGCGCAGCGCTCTGGCCACCTCGCCATAGGTTGTGACGCGCCCGCGCGGGATTTTTTTCACCAAGCGATACACCGGATCCCAGGACATCTCGCTCCTTTCTCGGCGTACTGCATAAATTGGCTTCGCAGCATCTCAATAATATGGCAGTGAATTTTAAGTGCTCGATCGCAGCCAGGGTCCCCAGAGATTGCCCGCCGCCCCGCTCGAGGTATCCGCCCGCCAAACCAGCGCTCTTTGCGGCTAATAACTGATTAGCAGCATTTTGAGCGTCCACCGCATCGTACCATTGACGGCGTAGTGGACGCTTCATACACTACGGGTGCTTCACCTAAAAAGGAGGTGGGTTGTGGCTTTTGTAAGACGCAAAGGCAACACCTACTTCTTGGTGCATAACGTGCGCCGGCAGGGGAAGGTGCAGCAGATACATCTGGCGCGGCTGGGGGAGCGGCCGCGAATCACGGACGACGTGGTGCGAAAGGTTTCGCGCAACCACCCGTTTCTTGATCTCGACTGGTCAAGTCTGCGCGAGCAGGTCAACAGCCGGGTCGAGCTCTTTGATATCCGCTCGCCATACGTGCAGAACTTGATGCATTCACTACGAAACCTACACATGGACCTGGCCGATCTGTCGCCGCCAATGTTGCTATTGGCGGATCGAGCCAATTCAAGCCGGGAACTGGTCACGCAATTGCGATTGCTGCGATCGACGCTCGATATCAAACTGGATCAATTCGAACGCACCGATTTCCGCAGTCCTGATGGCGGCAGAGAGTTCCGGTAGGGGGAACAACACCGTGGGAGCGCATGCGTTACAACTCGACCCGACACAACGCAGCCTGGAGTCGCGCGATTTCGAAGCAGGGCTGCGGCGAAAGATCGTCGGCCAGGACGAAGCGGTACAAGCCGTGGTGGACTTGTACCAGGTATTTCGCGCCGGCCTGAACTCGCCCGGACGTCCGGTCGGAAATCTATTATTCCTGGGCCCCACCGGCGCGGGCAAAACGCGCGTGGTTGAAGCCACGGCCGAAGTGCTCTTCGGGGATCCCCGCGCGGTGATCAAGGTGGATTGCGCCGAGTTCCAGCACTCTCACGAAATCGCGAAACTAATCGGCTCACCTCCGGGATATTTGGGGCACCGCGAAACGCATCCTCTGATCACTCAGGAGGCGCTCGCCCAATATCACACCGATAAGCTCAAGATCAGCTTTTTACTGTTCGACGAAATCGAAAAAGCCTCCGACGCGCTCTGGCAATTGCTGCTCGGCATTCTGGATAAAGCCACGCTGACGCTGGGAGACAATCGTCGCGTGGATTTGTCGCAGACCATGATCTTCATGACCTCGAACTTGGGCGGCGGCGAAATCACCGAGCTGATGAGCGGCGGAATGGGCTTCGCTCCAAAAGTGCAGCCCGATACTCAAACGCGTCTGGACGAAAAAGTCGAGAAGACCGCCGCGGAAGCGGCCAAGCGCAAGTTCGCGCCGGAATTCATGAACCGCATCGACAAAGTGATCGTATTTCATCCGCTGCGTTCGCAGCAGCTCGAACAGATTCTGGAAATCGAGCTGGGCATGGTGCAACAACGTGTTCTTGAAACCGCAAAGGGACGCTTCTTATTTCGTGTGACCGGAGCCGCGCGAGATTTTCTGTTGCGCGAAGGCACCGACATGAAATATGGCGCGCGTCACTTGAAGCGCGCAATCGAACGCCACGTGGTGTATCCGCTGGCCAGCTTGCTGGCAACCGAGCAAGTATCTTTGGGCGACGTAATCTCCATCGATTGGGACGGGCACGAACAGGGGCTGTCATTCTTAAAGGAAGCCGAAGGCGCCTTGGTTCCGGTGGCCACCCCCGCCAAGGAGAAGATCACTACTGCTGCGGCCGCAAGCTCGGACGGCCGCCCGGCGGTTTTCCCAGCGGCGACGGCTGCGATGGATGTGACCGTCGAAAATCGAACCGCGCCCGTGGCGAGCCGCAGCATCCCAGTGGAAAAGGCGAAGAACGAGAAGAAATAAGATTGGATCTTCCGTCAGCCGTTCCCGAGACAATCTGCGCGTGATCGCCGTCTGCAATATTCCCTCATCGTTTTTCTTCAACCCTCTGCATAGCCGTGACGGATTGAGGGAATGGACCCGAGGAATGAAAGCCAGCAGACCCGCCTGCCGCTATTCTTCGCACTCCGCCATCGGCTCATCGAAGCTGCCGCCATAAATATTCGGCACCTTCGCGCCCATCGGACGCAGGTAAGCGCAAAGCTGTCCCCGATGATGGATCGAGTGATTGAGCATGAACTGCAGATACATAACAGCGGGCAAATTATAGATACCGAAGAATGGCATAGGGGTCGCCCAAAAATCAGCCGGCAGCCTTTCGACCTTATCGAGCTTGGCGGGCATATTGTCTTCATACGTAGCAGCGACGTCGGCGGTGCTGGTGAAGTCGGCAGGCATGGTGTCGTCTTCCATTTCGAATTTCCCGGCCAGAAATCCATCCAGGAACCAAATGTCGGCGGACGCAAGATGCCAGGCAAGCTCCAACGCGCTGCGCGAATCGGGAGCGGGGCGGTAGCTTCCTTTGTCAGCGGGAACCGCCTGAAGAACGCGCAAAGTGGTTGGGAACTCCTTCCTGACGGTCGGTAGAAAGACGGTCAGCAGGAACGCGGCTTGCTCGGGTTTCATCGTGAACCTCCTGCTTCAGGTTTCCAGCGGAGAATCGGTTTGCGCGCCGCAGCCACTTCGTCCAGCCGCCCAACGCGCGTGGAATGCGGCGCGGTTTTCACCAGCTCCGGATTCGTTTCAACCTCCGCCGCTATCGAGCGCATGGCTTCGATAAAGAAATCGCACTCTTCTCTTGATTCCGATTCCGTAGGTTCGATCATCATAGCGCCTGGAACGATCAGCGGGAATGCCGTGGTATAGGGATGAAAGCCGTAATCGATCAAGCGCTTGGCGATATCCATGGTGTTTACGCCGTGCTTCTTCTGGCGCGCGTCGCTGAAAACCACTTCGTGCATGGAGGGAAGACTGTAAGGCAAGTCGAAAACGCCTTCGAGATTCTTCCGAATGTAATTAGAATTCAGCACCGCGTCTTCCGTTGCCTGACGAATTCCAGGGCCGTAGGCGAGAATGTAGGCCAGCGCACGCAGCAGCACGCCGAAATTTCCGCAATAGGCGCGCACGCGTCCGATCGATTGCGGGCGGCTGTAGTCCAACGCGAATCTGCCATCTGGCTTTTGCAACACGACCGGCACCGGAAGAAATGGCTCCAGAATTTTCTTCACTAGGACAGGCCCGGCTCCGGGTCCGCCGCCGCCGTGCGGAGTCGAAAATGTTTTGTGCAGATTCAGGTGCATCACGTCCACCCCGAAATCGCCCGGCCGGGTGACACCCGCTAGCGCGTTCATATTTGCGCCGTCCATGTAAAGCAGGGCGCCACGTTCGTGCAAGATGCCGGCAATTTCCGCGATGCGCTCTTCGAACACACCCAGCGTGCTTGGATTCGTCAACATGAGCGCCGCCACGTCTTCGGTGCAAAACTCGCGGAGATGATCGGTATCGATCTGGCCGCGCGAATTGGACTTGATGTTTTTTACCTCGTAGCCCGCAATCACCACCGAGGCCGGATTCGTTCCGTGCGCTGAATCCGGGATCAAAACGGTTTTGCGCGGGTTCCCTTGGCTTTGAAGGTAGGCGCGAATCATCAGCAAGCCGGTAAGTTCACCCTGCGCGCCGGCCACCGGCTGGAGCGTGGCGGCCTCCATGCCCGTGATCGACAGCAAACATTTTTGCAGATCGTAGAGAATTCGCAGGCAGCCCTGCGACACTTCGGCGGGCTGTTCGGGATGCTCGGTCGCCAGGCCGTCCAGCCGCGCTACAAATTCGTTCACCCGCGGGTTGTACTTCATGGTGCAGGAACCAAGCGGATACATTCCGAGATCGATCGCGTAATTCCAGGTGGAGAGCCGCGTGAAGTGGCGAATCACCTCGATTTCGCTGACCTCCGGAAAGCCTTCAATTGCATCACGCGTGAATTCGCCGCCCAACGCCTTGGCGGGGTCCACCGCCGGGACGTCAAGCGGCGGAAGCTCCATCCCGCGCTTGCCCGGAGCAGACTTCTCGAAGATCAGCCCTTCGTTCTGGCTAACGTGCTCGCGCGCCTTCAAAATCCGCGATTCAATTTCGGTGGATTTGGAATTCAATACAGACAGCTCCTTAAACCGGTCGTTCGAGTATTTTCCCGATGGCCGCCGCCAAACGTTCAATTTCGGCGCGCGGGGTGGTTTCGGTCACGCAAACAAGCGCGCGCTTGGTGAGTTCCGGGTAATGAGTGCCGAGCGCAAACGGCCCGATGATTTTCTCGCGCAAGAGATCTTGGTTCACCATCTTTACCGAGCGCGGGAACTCCAGCACAAATTCATTAAACGATGGGCCGGAGAAAACGCGCCGCACGCCGGGAATTTTTTCCAGCTCGGCCTGAGCGAAACGAGCCTTCGCGAGATTTTGCAGAGCCTGTTCGCGAAGCCCTTCTTTTCCCAGCAAGCTGAGGTGAATCGTGGCGACCAGCGCAAACAGCGCTTCATTCGTGCAAATATTCGAAGTGGCCTTTTCGCGGCGAATGTGTTGCTCGCGAGTGGCAAGGGTTAGAACGAACCCGCGGTGTCCTTCTGCGTCCGTCGTTTGACCAGCCAGGCGTCCCGGCATTTGGCGAACGAATTGGTTTCGCGTGGCAATCACGCCGACATAGGGTCCCCCGTAGCTAGGAGAAATACCAAACGACTGGCCTTCCATCGCGACGATATCAGCGTCACCGGGCGGCCGTACGATGCCGAGCGAAACGCCTTCGGCAATGCCGGTGACCAGCAGCGCGCCGGAAGCATGCGCCGCTTCCGCAAGAGCAGGCAACTGTTCGATCACGCCGAAAAAGTTCGGCGACTGCACCACGATCGCGGCGGCTTGCTTGAAACTTTCCTTTTTCAGCCCCGCGCGATCCAGTTGACCCGATTCGGTGTAGCCAACTTCCTCGATCTCGATGCCCAGATTTTTCGCGTACGTTTGCAGCACGTGGCGATACTCCGGATGCACACTGCGCGCCACCAGCACACGATGCCGCCCGGTAATCCGCTCGGCCATAAGCACGGCTTCGGTGAGCGCCGTCGAACCGTCGTACATCGAAGCGTTGGCGACTTCCTGACCGGTTAACTGGCACATCAGCGTCTGAAACTCGAAAATCGCGGTCAACGTGCCTTGCGCGAACTCCGCCTGATACGGCGTATAAGAGGTGAGGAACTCGCCGCGCTGCACCAGCGCGTCGGTGACTACTGAGCGCACATGCGAATAAACTCCCGCGCCCAGAAACGAAGTGTAGCCGCGCGAATTTTCCGCAGCTCGCGCTTGAAAATACTGAATGATCTCGGGTTCGGAAAGCGGTCCAGGCAAACTCAGAGGCGCGTTCAGCCGGAATTTTTCGGGAATGCACTGAAAGAGTTCGCTGATGGACTTCGTGCCAATCGCTTCCAACATTTCCTGGCGTTCAGAAGGACTTTTGGGGAGATAACGCATCAGGCCGAGTGTTCCTTCGCTTGGTCGGCAATGTAGGCTTCATAAGCGGCGGCGTCCATCAGCGTCGAAACTTCCTTGGAATCGGCCAGCCGCACTTTGATCAGCCAAGCGGCGCCGTGCGGGTCTTTGTTGATTTGCTCGGGAGTATCCGCCAGCGCTGGATTCGTTTCGATCACTTCTCCCGCAACCGGGCTGAAAATCTCGCTGACTGCTTTCACCGATTCAATGGTGCCAAAAGACTGGCGCGCTTCGAGCTGCGTTCCGACTTTGGGCATCTCTACGAATACCACATCGCCCAGCTCATGTTGCGCGTAGTCGGTGATCCCGATGGTTCCGTTCCCGCCATCCACTTTGATCCATTCATGCTCTTTGGTGTAGCGATAATCCTTGGGGTACATGAACGCTCCGTGATGCGTGCTGATTGGATGCTTTAGAGCGATTGCGGTCGCTTATAAAATGGCAGGGCAACGATACGAGCCGCCTCCGCCTGCCCTCGAATGCCGATGACGATGTCAGATCCCACAGCTGTTAATTTCGGCGGCAGGTAAGCCATGCCGATATTTTTCTTCAAGTGCGGCGCCGGCCCGCCGCTGGTCACCCGGCCCACTTCTTGGCCGCCGACTAGCACCGGGTATCCGTCGCGGCCGATGCGCTTGTCCAACATTTCAAATCCGGCGAGCTTGCGTGTAAGGCCATCTTTTTTCTGTTGAGCCAGAACGTCGCTGCCAAGGAACGGAGCCTTCTCCATCTTGCAGATCCATCCGAGTCCCGCTTCCCACGGCGTGGTCGTATCGTCGATCTCGTGGCCGTAAAGACACATGCCTGCTTCCAGCCGCAGCGTATTCCGAGCGCCAAGACCGCAGGGAATCATCCCCGCCGGCCCGCCTGCCTGCATCAGATCATTCCACAGTTTGTCGGAATGCTCGGGAGCGAAATAGAGTTCGAACCCGTCTTCTCCGGTGTATCCAGTGCGCGCGATCAGGCAATCGATTCCGCCAGCCTGGCCAAAGGCGAAATGATAATAGTGGATTGAATCGAGCGCCACCGGCGTCAGTCGCTGGACGATATCTTTTGCGCGCGGCCCTTGAATGGCGAGTTGCGAATAACGCGGCCCGGCATTCTCCACTTGAGCGCCAAACGTATTGTGGGCGATGATATGTTCGTAATCGAGATCCTGGTTGGCTGCGTTCACGCAAAGCAAATAGTGCGTATCGGAAATTTTGTGCACCAGTAAATCGTCAACGAAAGTTCCGCGCGAAGTCATCAGCCCCGAATAGTGTGCTTGTCCGACGGAAAGCTTGGCGGCATTGTTACAACTGACTAGTTGCACTAACCCCAGCGCGCCCGCTCCCCGAACCTCGATCTCGCCCATGTGGCTCACGTCGAACAGGCCTGCGCGCGTGCGCACAGCTTCGTGTTCGGCCAAAATGCCGGAGTACTCCAGCGGCATGTCCCAGCCGCCAAAATTCACCATTTTGGCGTCTAGCCGGCGATGCATGGAATTCAGAGCGGTCTTGCGCAGTGCTGCGGTTGCCGGAGTTGTCACTGAGAATTTCTCATCTTGATAGCGAAATATCGAAGCTAGCATGCGTGTTTTCGAGTGTCAAGGAAGGGTACCAGAGGGGAGTCTGCTTACCCTCTTGTCGCCTGGGGACTTACGCGCGCAAGGCGCTTGTCCGGCGCGCCAGCATGCCCTAAGATTGACCAAAGGCGGGCTACCAGCCACTGGAGTGTCGGCACGTGGTAACTCTTTGCGCGCAGTGCGATAAGGCGGAGCAGGAATGCACCTGCGAAAAGTATTGCTGCTTCTGCCAGTCTCAGTACAACATTCATATGGCGGTTGACGGGATGTATTATTGTCCAGATTGCCGCGAGGCTTGCGACGTGCGCCTGGCCGAAAAAGATGAGCACTGATCCGAGCCGGACAGAGTTAACGCTACAGGACGATCCTCGGCTGATTGCCGGGGTCGCTGCCGTCGTTTTGTACGCTGGTCAGCGCTGCGGCCTTTCCAGCGGGGCGCAAGAAGACCTCGCCGCAGCTGCCGCAGATGCCTGCCGTGAAACGTTTCCCCTGGCGAACAATAATGGGAACACGGATTCGGCTCTGCACTTGATTGTTTCTGATTTTCCCGACCGCGTGGAAGTCGCCATCGAGCATTCCGGAGAGTCGCTGCCGTCAGCGGGGCTGGATACTTTCTGCGCTGGGGCAGCCGCTAAAGCGGGAGTAAGCGCAGCGCTGCAGAAGACCAGCGTCGATCGCGTCCTCTATGAGACGCGCAACGGTGTATCGCGCATGACCCTGATTAAATATTGCGAAGGAAAGCGCGCGAAGTTTTAACCCGCCGTTGCGGACCTGCCGCTGCAAATTTCCGCTTACATCGATGGCGGCGCTAGAGCCTTGGTGCGTATCAACGACATCAATTCGTCCTGGCTCACCGGCGCATCGATTTTCAGACGATCTCCGCTAGGCGTCACGCGAATGTGATCCAGGGCTTTTGCAAAATCGGGATTCGATTGCGCCTCCTGGTAGCGGCGGTACATCACGCCAGCCTGCATGGCCGCGCCGAGGAGGTTGGCATCATCCACTGAATCGCAGACCGCCTGGAACTGCACGTCGATGCCGCTATCGGCGTTCACGCTGATGACCATGGCATGCACGCGCGCGATGATGGCCGCGGCCTGAGGAAACTGGCTCGCTTGCGGCAGCAATTGATGCATGGCCATGTTGGTGGAAGTTTTGTCCAGCACCGCCCAGATGGTACCGCTGCCGTTGGCTTCGTTGATCAGCGAATAAAGCTTGTCATTCGTGAAAAGGCTTTCCGACTTGCCCATGCGCACATCAATCAATTTTTCCAGAGCGGAACGGTTGCCGAAAGCCGCCGTGTTGGAATCGAGAAAAAAGAACAGGATGTCGTTGGCGTTGCCGCCGCTTCCGAAAGCGTACAGGTGATAACCGTTGCTTTCAATCATTGGCAGCTTTTGCGCTTTGAACTTGGCCTCGGTGCTCGACGGATCGAATGCACCTAGGGCCACGCCGATGATTTCACCGCTTTCACCACCCGCCGACAAGATCGTTCCCCAGGCCAGGCTGTCCACCTGTGAATTGGGGTCCACGCCAGCGGATGCGAGAAACTGCTCGAACTGCCGCATGTGCGTGGGAAGCATTTGGTCCTGTATTTGCGAGAACCAGGTAAGTTTTCGCGCGGCCTTCAAATCGGCGTAGGCGAATTCCGAAGTGGTTTTTGGAAACATTCCTATGACGTTGGTGCTGATGGAGCCGGCGTCGAGCCGCGGAGAGCTAGCAGTCAGAACCCCCAGCAGCGCGGCCGCTGCTAGGACGGTCAAAAGAATGTTTCTGAAAATTGGCTGTCTCACGTTTCTTTTCCCCTCAGGTAATGTGGTAATCACAGCGGCTAGGGCCGCAGGATTCTAGGGCGGCGAACTTGAAGCGGCATCGCACCTTGCCGCAACCTGGTACCCTCTTACAGTATAGATGCTAAAGAAGCGCCCCGCGGAATCAACTTTTCCCAATGCGTGAAATCAGCAACTCGGACTCCGAGCGCATCCGGGATGAAAAGCCCGCATCGGTAATGGATTCCAGATTGATGGCCACGTTTTCGAGCGCTCCTTGCACCGCCGCTGCAGCCATTAGACGTCCCACGCGGGTATCGGAAAGCATGGACTGGCTGGCCGTGCTTTCCAGTCTCCCGAGCAGGTCAAAAACGTGCGCGGCCTTCCGCGCCACCTCCATCGGGACGTTCGCCGCGCCTTGCAGCGCGTTCTGAATCGCGGATTCGCGGCGTCCTTGTTCTTCGGGAGTAGATTGCGGCAGCTTGTATGCGGCCATCACGGATTCAAAGGAAGCAGCGTCGCGGTCGACCGCTTCTGCCAGGGTGCGCGATGCGGCATGAAATTCCGCCAATGCATCACTGAGTTGTTGCACATAAGCCGCCTGCGATTTTTTCTTGCGTGAAAGCCCCGCAACCATCTGGCCCAGGCTGGCTCCCAACGCGCCGGCCAGCGCCGCCACCGAGCCTCCGCCGGGAGTCGCTGTGGGCTGCGCGACCGCGTCGAGAAATGGCTGCGCTAGCGCGGCAAGTTTTCCCGGCCCATCCGCCTCCGCAGCGCCCGCCAAGGAAGCCTCGATACGATTTTCGAACACTTGCGCGGGTGAAAAGTTTTCGAGTTGTAGATAGAAGTCAGCGGTGAGTTCAATCGCTCGCTTGGGAATCAATCCAACGATTTCGCTGCCAACAATCGAGGCGCCGTATCGCTCCGCCTCGCGTTTCACTATTTCAAACACGCGGTGGATGGGCGTCTGCTCGAAATCGGTCAGGTTGATGGAAACTTGCGCCAGATTTCTGCCGCGCAAATCCACGCCCATGGCCTTCACGTATCGCAGACCGCCGCTTGAGAAGCGGATAGTTTTGCTGATGCGGCTTGCGATGCTAACGTCGGAAGTGTTCAGGTTGATGTTGTAGGCAATCAGGAACTTGCGCGCCCCCACCACGGTTGCTCCGGCAGTAGGATGCAATCGCTGCTCGCCGATATCAGGAGCGCGAACAATGTTGCGTGGAACTTCTTCGAGCAGGCCTTCGAACTGCCCCTTGCGAATATTTTCCAGGTTCGCACGGTCCGGCCGCTGCGCTGCGGCTTCATAGAAATATACCGGGATGCGAAAGCGGTCCCAGATCTCTCGGCCCACTTTTTTGGCCAGAGCCACGCAATCCTCGATGGTCACGCCCTCGATCGGAATAAACGGGACCACGTCTGTAGCCCCCATGCGCGGGTGCGCGCCGGAGTGCTTGCTCAAATCGATCAACTCAGCTGCTTGGCCCACGCCGCGCAGGGCGGCTTCCGCGACAGCTTCCGGTTCACCCGCCAGGGTCACCACGCTGCGGTTATGATCGCTATCACTTTCGCGGTCCAGCAGATACACGCCCGGAACTTCGCGCATTGCGGCAACGATGGCATCTACCTTGGATACATCGCGCCCTTCGGAGAAATTTGGAACACACTCGACGAGTCGTTTCATTAGTTAGAGGTTCTTCGGGTGCAGGATGGCGCCGCGTTTCATCGTGAAGCTGCAAAGGTTCACGCCAAAATAATACGGGATTTCGCGGTAGTCGGCCACGTCAAAGGCGGCCAGGTCTGCATACTTGCCAACTTCCAGCGAGCCGACGCGGTCGTGCACGCGCAAGGAGTAAGCGGGATTGATGGTTGCCGCAGTGATGGCTTCGGCAGGCGTCATCTTCATTTGCGTGCACGCCAGAGACAAAATCATAGACATGCTCAGCGTGGGGCTGGTGCCGGGATTAAAGTCCGTGGCAACGCCCACAATCGCGCCCGCTTCAATCAGCTGTCGCACAGGCGCGTAATCCTTGAGCCCTAGATGAAAGCAGCAGCCGGGCAACATCGTGCACACCACGTTGGAAAGGCCCAGCGCTCGAATATCGTTGCGATCGATTTTTTCCAGGTGATCGGCGCTCGCGGCTTGCACCTCGATGGCCAGCCGCGCCGCTCCGGTATGCGCCAGCTGTTCGGCGTGAATGCGCGGGACCAATCCGCAGGCCCTCCCGGCCATCAGAATGCGTCGCGACTGACCCACCGTGAAAGCGCCGCGGTCGCAGAACACGTCGCAAAATTCCGCGAGTCCGGCAGTCGCGATCATCGGAATCCATTGGCGCACCAGAATGTCTATGTACGCTTTCGGTCGACGCCGGAATTCCGGAGGGATTACGTGCGCACCCAGAAATGTCGCCAGAATGTCGAGCGGATGCTCTTGATGCAGATGGTAGAGAATATCGAGAATCTTTACCTCGCTCTTCCAGTCCAGCCCGTAACCGCTCTTGGCTTCAATGGTGGTGGTTCCGTGGACGGCGAAGTCGCGAAGATTCCTGAGCGCGCGAGCCTTCAAGATGGCCGGGGAGGCCAGGCGCAGGTGTTTCACCGTAGAGCGAATTCCCCCGCCGGAGCGCGCGATTTGTTCGTAGGTCGCGCCGGCGTTGCGCTGTTCATATTCGGCGGCACGGCTGGCGGGAAAAATCAGATGCGTGTGCGAATCGACGAAGCCGGGCAGAACCACGCGCCCGCCCAGATTTATTTTTTCGGCGCGCCGAGCTTGACGCAGACGTTCCATGCGGCGGCGAGGACCAATCGCGACAATGCGGTCGTCGCGGGTCAACATCGCGCCGTCGCGAAGGATTCCAAGCTCGCCGAGTGCGCGCCCGCGTCGCGGCACAGGCCCGCGCAGCGTCAAAAGCTGCGAGCAGCCGGTAATGAGCCAGTCAGGCACGGCTGCGATGATACAGCGTCACTTCGCGGAAAACACTACCGCTGCTCCAGGAAACCGTAACGGTCCTGAGAAGGAGAAACGCCACGGTCTATCAGTCAGCATGCTGCCCGGCGAACTTGCTTGGCCGCGAGGCTGGCGCGCTACATGGGGGGAAGCACGCGGATTTCGGAACAACGCTAAATCGTCGCAGGCCTGCCTCAGGCCCCGGCCGACTTGGCAAGATAGGCGGGAGCGAATACTTCCGTTACAAACGACTCGATCGTGGTGGGCATACTATTTTCCGCCGAGCGCTTCTGTTGCGGCGCCAGCAGGCCCGCGTTCCCGGCCTTCCACATTTCGATAAGCAGCTTCGCTGTTTTCTTCGGCAGGCCGGTCTGCACCAGCGCGGGCTCCAGCATCATGAATGGCACTTGCATATAGTTGAGTTTGGGCTTGCCAATGGAATTGCCAACGACGGTCGCGATTTCTTTCATGGTCACATCGCGCGGACCGAACAACTCCTGGACGGAGCTGCCGCGGAAATCGCGAGCGTGCAGGCGCCTCGCGGCGTAAGCGCCTATATCTTTGGTGGCGGTGAGAGGGATGGCCAGGTCACTGTCAGTTCCGCCCGGCAGGAAACCCATGCTACGAAGTGGCGCCATGCTCATAAATAAATTTTCCATAAACGGCCCGGGACGCAGATGCAGCACGTGGAGCCCCGGCACGCCGTTCAATTTCTGTTCTAAAATGTGAAGACCAACAATCGGCCCAGTCTTTTCCGCATGCTGCGCGCCCAAGCTGCTGAGCACGGCAGCATAGGGGACCCGCGCGCTCGTAATTGCCTTCACGTATGTATCGGAGACGCTGTCTTGGTATGCGCGATAATCCTCGTCAGCGGCCTGCGGAATCAGCAGATAAACGGCCGTGGCGCCCTCGAAGGCTTTCGACATCTGCGCTGCGTCTTGCACGCTCCCGAGGAAAGCTTCCGCGCCCTTCTGCGTGAGAGGCTCGAGCTTCTTCGCATCGCGACCGATGGCTCGTACTTTCTCCCCGCTGGCAAGCAGCGCTTCGACGGCTTGCCTTCCTGTGTTTCCGCTCGCTCCGGTGACAGCAATCATTTTTCTCTCTCCGTGGTGATAACGCGCACTTTTTCGCTTTTCGCGAGTAGCGCTAGGGGGGCGGGCTTTCCCCTGTTTCCACCCAGCACCGGAAACAACGATCCTTTCATCTCCAGGTTGAAATGCCCAGGGATGCTTAAGGCATCGGGATTTTAACTCCGGATTTCTTCGCGAAATCAATCGCTTCGGGATAACCCGCATCCACGTGCCGCGCAACGCCGATCCCCGGGTCATTCGTGAGCACGCGTTCGATGCGCTCTCCCATTTCCCTGGAGCCATCTGCCACGGTGACTTGCCCCGCGTGCAGCGAGTAGCCGATGCCCACTCCGCCGCCGTTGTGTATGGAAACCCAGCTCGCGCCGCTTGCGGTGTTCAGCAGGGCGTTGAGCAGCGCCCAATCGGCGACCGCATCCGAGCCGTCGCGCATTTTTTCGGTTTCGCGATATGGCGAGGCTACCGAGCCGCAATCCAAATGGTCGCGCCCAATCACAATGGGACCTTTCAATTCGCCGTGCGCAACCAGGTCGTTCAGAGCCAGCCCGAATCTGTCGCGCTCGCCATAACCCAGCCAACAGATTCGCGCCGGCAATCCTTGAAACCGCACACGCTTCTGCGCCAGATGAATCCAGCGCGTAAGAACTTCGTCGTGCGGGAACATGTCGAGCACGAGCTTGTCCGTACGATAAATGTCTGAAGCTTCACCGGAAAGTGCCGCCCAGCGAAAAGGCCCGCGCCCTTCGCAAAATAGCGGGCGAATGTAGGCGGGGACGAAGCCGGGAAAATCGTAAGCGTTCTTCACGCCTTGCTCGAAAGCAAAGGTTCGAATGTTATTTCCGTAATCGAAGGTGATCGATCCCAGCTTCTGCAAGGCCAGCATGCCTTCTACATGCTTCGCCATCGATTCAAGCGAGCGCTTGCGATACGTTTCCGGATCGCTCTTGCGCAGTTCGGCAGCCTGTTCCACGTTGAACCCCTGCGGGATATATCCGCCGATGGGGTCGTGTGCGCTGGTTTGATCCGTCAAAAGGTCTGGCACCACGCCGCGCCGCGCGAGTTCGGGAATCACCTCCGCGCAATTTCCCACCAGGCCCACGGAGGTCGCTTCGCGCTTGCGCACGGCGTTTTTCAAAATGCGCAGTGCTTCGTCGAGGTCGTTCACCATCACATCGCAATAACCGGTCTTCACACGTCGCTTGATGCGCTCAGGGTCCACATCAATGCCCAAAAACGCCGCGCCATTCAGCGTAGCCGCAAGCGGCTGCGCCCCACCCATTCCGCCCATTCCTCCGCTGGAGACGAGCTTTCCCGCGAGGTCGCTGTGAAAATGTTTTCGCCCGGCCGCGGCAAAAGTTTCGTAGGTGCCCTGCAAAATTCCTTGGGTGCCGATGTAAATCCAGCTCCCCGCGGTCATCTGGCCGTACATCATCAGCCCCGCGCGATCGAGCTCGTCAAAATTTTTCCAATCGCTCCAATGTCCCACCAGATTCGAATTTGCGATCAACACGCGCGGCGCGTAAGAATGCGTGCGAAAAATTCCGACTGGCTTGCCGGATTGAACCAGCAAAGTTTCATCGTTTTCCAGCGATTTTAGAGATGCCACAATCGCGTGATAGCACTTCCAGTTGCGCGCCGCTTTGCCGCGCCCGCCATACACGATCAAATCTTCCGGCTTCTCGGCGACTTCCGGATCGAGATTGTTCATCAGCATGCGCATGGCCGCTTCCTGCTGCCAGCCCTTGCAGGACAGGCGGTTGCCGCGCGGCGCGCGAACCGGCTGATACCCGGTGGTTTCTTCTGTCGCCAGTTTCGACATCGGAGCCTCCGCAGACATCTTAGCGCACCAGAGCCCTTGTTTAGTAGGTTGCCGTTTCGCTCGGAATCGCGCGGCTGCGTTGCGCGACGCAGCCCCATACGCTAGAGTTAAATCTATAGCGATGGACTATCCTCCCCTTACGAAATCCTTTCTCGAAGCCGTGGACCGTTTCGCGAATCCGCGCGCCCAGATGTATCGAACCGCAGAAGGCTGGCGGCCGATTGCGGCGCACGAAATGCTCCGCCGGGTCGCGGGATTATCCAAAGCCCTCGGCGAACTGGGAATTAAGTCCGGCGACCGCGTAGCCATCCTGGCGCCCAACTGTCCCGAGTGGCACATCGCTGATTTCGCCATACAGGGTGCAGGCGCGGTCAGCGTGCCGATTTATTTTAATGAATCGCTTGATCGCCTTATTTACATCCTGAACGATTCCGGGGCACGCATCGTGTTCACCTCCGGCGAAGCGCAGACCCAAAAAATCGTTGAATGCCGCGATCGAATTACCGCGCTCGAACACGTGATTGCTGTCGCACCGCTTTTCGATTTGAGCGGCGAGATTCTGCGTTACGAGACGCTGACCGCAACCGCTGGCGACGCGGACATGGCCGAATACCGCAAGCGCGCCGCGCAGATTTCCTCCAGCCAGTTGCTGACAATTATCTACACCTCCGGCACCACCGGCGAGCCCAAAGGCGTGATGCTCAGCCACGCCAACCTGAGTTCCAACGTCATCGACTCCCTGAAGGATCACGATCTTTCTCCCAACGATGTGGCGCTGTCTTTTCTTCCACTGGCCCACGTCTACGAACGCACCGTGGACTACGGCTATCTTTTCCACGGCGTCCCGGTTGCGTACGTGGAACAGATGGAATCGGTTCCGCAAGCGCTTCTGGAAGTGAAGCCGACGCTCGCCGCCGCCGTGCCGCGTTTTTTCGAAAAGATCTACGCCAACATCATCGAGAAGGGCCATCTGGAATCCGGGCTCAAGCGCAAAATATTCGATTGGTCGTTGAAGGTAGCAGAGCAAGCCGTTCCCTGGCGGGCCTATGGTAGGGAGCCGTCGTTTTGGACGAAACAGCGCTGGCAGATTGCGGACAAGCTCGTGTATTCAAAAATCCGCGCTGGACTTGGTGGACGCATCCGCTATTTTTTCTCCGGCGGCGCTCCGCTGGCAAAGGAACTGGCGGAATTCTTCTGGTCCGTAGATCTGGGCATCATGCAGGGTTACGGTTTGACGGAAACTTCGCCGGTGATTGCCGCGAACATGCCGAAAAAAAATAAAGTTGGCACGGTCGGTCTCCCTATCTCGGAGGTGGAAGTCCGGATAGCCGCTGACGGTGAAATCCTGGTAAAAGGCCCTTGCGTGATGGAAGGGTACTACCACAAGCCCGAACAAACCCGAGAAGTGCTCACCTCCGACGGATGGTTTCGCACCGGAGACATCGGGCGTCTGGATGAAGACGGATATCTCATCATCACCGATCGTAAAAAAGAATTGCTGAAGACCGCAGCCGGAAAGTTCGTAGCACCCGCGCCCATTGAAAATATGCTGAAGCAGTGTCCGTTTATCACCAACGCGATCGTAATCGGCGACAAACGCAAATTCGTCTCCGTGTTGATCGTCCCGAATTTTGCATCGATCGAGAATGCCGCACACAAACAGGGCAAGGAATTCTCCTCTCCATCGCAGATGATCTCGGACCCCTGGGTGCGCGACCTGCTCTCGAACCAAATCGAGCGGCTGACGTCTTCACTCGCGCAGTACGAAAAACCAAAGCGGTTCGCGCTGATCGAGAAAGATTTTACCTTCGCGAACGGCGAACTCACTTATACGCTGAAAATGAAACGCCGCGTCATTGAGGAGCGCTATCAGGATTTGATCGCGAAGCTTTACGCAGACGTGGAAGAGCCGCGCCCGCAGCATCTGGCTTAGCCTGTTCGCGAAAGCCCGCGAGCGTTACTATAGAGCCGGGAGATTTAGATGGCAGACCACTTGGCGATTGCCGGAAAAACATTCAACTCACGCCTGATCGTCGGAACAGGGAAGTACCGCAGCTTCGAAGAAATGCGCCGCGCGCATCAAGCATCCGGCGCCGACATGGTGACGGTGGCGATTCGCCGCGTGAACCTCACCGACAAATCCAAGGAGTCTCTCCTGGATTATATCGACCGCAAGAATTTTTTCATTCTGCCGAACACAGCCGGTTGCTATTCCGCGGACGAAGCCGTTCGCACCGCCCGCCTCGGCCGCGAAGTCGGGCTCTCCGAATGGGTGAAGCTGGAAGTAATCGGCGACCAGCAAACGCTTTTCCCGGACACCGAAGAGCTGATTCGCGCCACAAAGACGCTCGTCGCCGAAGGCTTCGTCGTATTGCCCTACACCAACGACGATTTGATCGTTGCGCGGAAATTAATTGATGCGGGCGCTGCGGCGGTGATGCCGCTCGGTGCGCCGATTGGTTCCGGCATGGGCATTCAAAATATCGCCAACATGCACATCCTGCGCGAGCGCGTCACCGAAGTGCCGCTGATCGTGGATGCCGGCGTCGGCACCGCGTCCGATGCGGCCATCGCGATGGAGCTTGGCGCCGATGGCGTGCTGATGAACACAGCCATTGCCGAAGCCCAAGATACCGTAATGATGGCCGAGGCCATGGGCGCGGCGGTAGAAGCCGGCCGCAAAGCATTTCTCGCTGGCCGCATTCGGAAAAAACTTTATGCTACGGCGTCCAGCCCTTTGCAGGGCGTCGTCCGCTAGTCTCGCCGGCCGCTTGAGCTAGCGAAATAAAAGGTGCCAGGAGATATCGACCAGCGCGTGGACCAGCGCAGCCGGAAACAACGAGCCGGTCTTTATCCACAAGTGACCGTAAAACAATCCCGCGATGGTCGCAAGAAACGCATACTTCCAGTTCGGAAACGGCGCGTGCAGGATGTGCGACAAGCCAAAAATCAGCGAAGCAATGGCCAGCCCCGTCCACGGATTCTTGAAAGTCCTTGAAAGAAGATTCTGCAGCAGGCCTCGAAACAAGAATTCTTCCGGCCAAGCGGTGAAACACGTAATTCCAACCGTCGCCAATGGAAGCGTGCGAAGGCGGAAAAGCGTCGGATCAAATCTCAGAAAGCCGATCTGCGTTCCCACCGTTACTGCAATCGCCGCGAAAATTAGGAAATGTAGCGCCAGGTTTGCGCTGAATCCCGGTCGCCAGAGCATCGCGTAGCCAATTCCGTTCATTCGGCGCAACAGAACGAATGCAGCGAGGCCCGTGCTGAGCGCCGTCAAGACCGTCAGGGTGTGCGTGAGTTCCGGCGGATATGGAAACACCCGGTACATCCAGCGAAACTCGACCGGCAGCCAGACAAGAATCACCGCGGCATAATCTTCCCAGGTTCCGGGCGGCTTGCCCGCGCTGCGCGCGACGAGCAAAGCCGGCAACACGCTGTACGCTGCGCCAACCAGAGCCATTTTCCAGTTGCCGCTGACGCTGGTGGTATAGATAAGGACCGCAAACAGCGGCGCGAGCGGCGCAACCGCGCCGCCGTGTTCACCGAGTATCTTGCGCGCGCGTTCCAGCACGGGGGGAGAAGCCAGGAAAAATTCGAACGCGAAAAGAGCAGCAGCAATCGTGAGCGCTATGCCGTAACGTCTTCCTCCATAACCCAGCCGATAGCCCAGCAGTATCACAAAAACAACGATGGGAACCCACACCGCGAAAGCCGTGGGGAGATTCAGTTCCCAAGGTTTTGAGTCATCAGCCACGCAAAGATTTTACTGAACTGCGCCAAACTTCCGAGAAAAACTTGCTTTGCGTTTGCCGCTCGGCGATTCTGGTGCGGCTTGAACGCCACAGTCCAGACCGGCAAACCGCAGCGCCTCGCTTATATTGACTGGATGCGCGGCTTCGCCTGCCTGCTGATGTTCGAAGTGCATTCTTACGATTCGTGGCTCGGCGGCAGCGCACGCGATTCGCAATTCATGAAATGGTCGCAGCTTAGCGGAACGATTCCCGCCCCGCTTTTTCTCTTTCTCGCCGGCGTTTCCTTCGCTCTGGTCTCGGACAAAATGCGTAAGAAAGGAGCTACGCCGAATCGAATAGCGCGAACCACAATTCTGCGCGGCGCCGAAATCCTGGGGCTCGGCCTGCTGTTCCGCGTGCAGGAATATTTGCTCGGCATACCCTGGGCGCCGTGGACCGATTTACTGCGTGTGGACATTCTCAACACCATCGGCATTTCCATCGTGCTAATGGGAATCGTGGGACGCCTGACGCAGGGTCGCTTGGCGAACGCAGTGGTCGCCGTCGTCACTGCCGCTGCGATCGCGCTGGCCACGCCGTTGCTATACACAAGCTGGCGCCCGCGTTGGCTCCCCTGGTATCTCGAGTCCTACATTAACGGCGTCCACATTTTCAAGGCGCCGCAGCCCTGGCTCTTCCCGATTTTCCCCTGGGCCGGATTTGCCTTCGCGGGTTTGGTCCTCGGGTACGTTCTGTTCAGCGAATGGGGAAAGAAGAATTTGCTGAAAGTGACAATCGCGTGCGGCCTCGGTGGGGTGAGTTTGTTTTATCTTGCAAACTGGTTCGACGCACGGCATCTGCAGCTTTATCCCGAGTACGATTATTGGCACACCAGCCCGAATTTCTTTCTCGCACGCATCGCAATCATCCTCCTAATCGTCTTGGCAAGCTATGTGTGGTGCCGCTGGGGGCTGGGGCAGGTGGGATTCAGCCCGATGATTCAAATGGGGCAGACCTCCTTGCTGGTATATTGGGTCCACATCGAATTCGTTTACGGAAGATTTTCAATATTGAAGAAGCAATCCCAATCCATTCCTATGGCCACGCTGGGATTGTTGATTATCACGGCTGCCATGGTCATTCTGTCGATTGCGCGAACCCGTTGGACCGATCATCGTGCGGAAATACTCGCGTGGTTCAAACGAATTCGCGGACAGGCGGCCGAAGGCTAGGGCTTCTTCGCTGGAATATCAGCATCCGGAGCCCGGCTGCGCAAATCATCGCCGGGCGGCTTTGGGTGCGTTTGGAAAATAAACTCGCCTGGCCGCGACAGTTTCATCTCTTCTCGCGCGATTTTCTCGATCGCTGCCGGATCGGTTTTGAGCGACTTCACGCGATCCTGCAACCGCTGGTTTTCTTCATCGAGCCGCGAAATATCCTTGCGGATTTCTTGCGCTTCTTTCTGCGAACGCCTCATCGCCAACACGCCGTGCGTGCCGAAAACGTCCTGAAGCAGCAATAGCGCGAAGCCCACGATCAGAAGCAAATACATGTTGCGCCGAAGGAATTGCCCGAGCTGTTCAAAAAAACTCACGCTTGGCTCGCTGGCCGGCGACTTTGCTCTATCGCGCTCGCTCACTGGGCGGCCGCTTGGGTGGTAATCCACTTGCGCGTCTCCTCTGCGAGTTGCCGTGAGGCCGCCACGCTGGATGTCTCGGTGTAAATCCGCACCACGGGTTCGGTGCCGGAAGGACGGACCAGGACCCATGATCCATCCTCAAAGGCTAGCTTCATTCCGTCGATCCGATTTACGTTCACCACGCGCTTGCCTGCGAATTCCCGGGGGTCGCTCTTCAGACGCTCGAGCAGCTTTTTGTGCGCGTCGTCGGACAGCGGTAGGTTGACGCGAACCGGCCAATATTCGCGCCCGACTCTGCGAAACAAACCCTGAAGTTGCTCGCCGAGCGAAGTTTGCCGCGCCGCAATCATTTCTGCTACGAGCAAGCACGCGAGGATGCCGTCTTTCTCCGGCAGGTGCCCGCGAATTGTCATTCCCGCGCTTTCTTCCCCGCCAATCGCGATTTTGTCCTGGCGCAGGAACGGACCAACGTACTTGAATCCCACTGGGCTCTCGTAAATCTGCACGCCGTACAATTTTGCCACGCCATCCAGAAGGTGCGAAGTCGCCACGCTGCGGGCCGCTCCGAGCTTATAACCGCGCGTCTCGAGCAAATAATCGAACGCGAGGCCTAGAATGTGATTCGGGTCGATGAACGCGCCGTCCCGATCCAGGATTCCAAATCGGTCGGCGTCGCCATCGGTCGCCAGTCCGGCCAGCGCCTTTTTCTCCAGAACAGTTTTCTTCAGCAGCCCGAGGTTTTCTTCCGACGGGTCCGGACCCTTGCCTTCGAACAAAACATCCCGGTTCGCGCGTATTTCTGTAATTTCGAGCCGGTGCTCCTTCAAAATGCGGTCGAGCCAGCCCGCGCCGCAGCCGTGCACCGCGTCGCAAACAAAATTCCCCTTCGCTTTTGCCAGCACTTCGAAGCGAATCATTTTCTTGAGCTGCGCGAAATATGCTTCGCGCGGATGAATCGCCTCAAATGTATCTTCAATCTCCTGGAAGGGAGTGGTGTCCTCGGGCAGCGCGGCCGCGCGTTTCTCGATGTCTTCTGTCGTTTCCACCGATGCCGGGCCGCCTTCGGGTCCGGAAAATTTCAGCCCGTTATAATCCCACGGATTGTGGCTGGCGGTAATATTCACCCCGCCGGCCAGATGGTTGAAAATAATTGCATGCGCCACCACCGGAGTCGGCGTCGCTTCCTGGCAGAAAAGAATCCGACAACCCTGCGCCTGCAGGACGCTCGCGGAAGTGCGTGCAAATTCCGGCGAAAAGAACCGGGTGTCATAGCCCACGATCAGCGTCGGTGACTTCGTCTGCGCAAGAACGTGTTGTGCCACGGCAGCAGACGCGCGGCGCACTCCGCCGAACGTAAAGTCGTCGGCAATTACGCCCCGCCAGCCAGAAGTCCCGAAATGTATCGCTTGGTTCGTCACGGACGGCTATTGTATCTTGGCCCTCAAGCCGCAATCACACAACATTCAAAATGATGCGCGGCGTACTAGTAAAGACACAGAGAATTTCGCGATGGCAGACAAAATCGTGGTCCTGGTGACCTGTGCTTCGGCAAAAGAAGCCCGCAAAATCGCCCGAGCCGTGGTGGAACAGCGCCTGGCCGCCTGCGCCAACATCTTATCCAGCCCGGTGCAATCCGTATACCGCTGGAAGGGAAGCGCAGAGTCCGCGAAGGAATTTCTCCTCATCATCAAAACGACGAAAGCCCGCTTCTCCAAATTAAGAGCTGAGGTTAAGCGCCTGCACACCTATGAGGTCCCGGAAATCATCGCCCTGCCGGTCGCAACTGGCGCAACAAACTATCTCGCCTGGATCTCGGAGTCTGTGCGGCCCATGGCAAGGTGAACCACCAGGAGGGTTCCATTTTCGATTTGTGCGTTTGTCGGGCGGTAGGCTCCGTGCGGGCTTGAGAGATATACTTCTGGTATGGTTGAGCGAAGCGCGGTCGTTCTAGCCGATTTGACTTTCGACGAGTTCGTGAGCTTCCTGTTCGATCGCGACGTAGCGCTGGAAAGCGAGGGAAAGGACTACTGGTACTGGCATGTCGCAGTGGAGTTCGATGCCAAGATAATCACTGCGCATTACATTCGGTTATTCAGACAGCCGGAATTTTTGCTCGAACGCTTTACGAAGGTACAGCTCGAGGAAGCCTTCTGGGCCATTCCAAGTCATAATCTCGATAGTTCGGTGTCTAAGATACTTAGCAACTCAGACCTGCCCCTATCCCTTCGAGAAGAATGCATCCGCTCTATGGCTGCGTTGTTTAAACGCCTTTTCGCGATAGAGCCACTTCATACGTCCGTTCAGATGTGGTGGGATTCATTGTGCTACGACTGGGATTGCGGCAATAGAAATCGGGAGCGCGGCGGCGAGGATTTGGAGTTGCAGGATATCTTTTTTCAGACTCTCGCTGAAGTGCTTGCTAGCGACTCGTGGATTTGTCAGCAAGCAGCCCTCCACGGCTTGGGTCATCTTCATCATCCCGAGACCAAGGAGCTCATCGACCGGTTCATTTCTGAACGCCGTTTGCTCACCGAAGAGCACAAAGAATACGCTCTGGCCGCAGCTAGGTTTGAGGTTCTGTGAAAGATGACTCGATGGCTGGACCGTTGCAATCCCTCATCGCAAAGCAACTAGAAAGCGGCTTACCTAGACCTTCGCCAGCGCTTGATCCAAATCCGCAATCAAGTCCTCCACATCTTCAATCCCAACCGACAGCCGAATCAAACCTTGCGTGATCCCGACTTCTCTCTGTTTTTCCGGCGGCATGGAAGCATGCGTCATCAGCGCCGGATGTGAGATCAGCGTTTCCACTCCGCCCAGGCTTTCGGCCAGCGAGCAAAGCCGTACATGATTCAGAAGCGCCTTGGCCGCCTCGAGTGACCCCAAGTCAAACGACAGCATGCCCCCAAACCCTTTTTGCTGCCGCTTGGCAATTTCATGTTGGGGATGGGAAGCCAGCCCCGGATAGATCACGCGCTGTACCTTGCGGTGACCCTCCAGGAAACTCGCCACCGCCATTCCATTGGAATTGTGCCGGTCCATGCGCACGGCAAGCGTCTTAATCCCGCGCGAAACCAAAAAGCAATCCATAGGCGCAAGTCCCGCTCCCGCCGACCGCTGCACAAAATATATTTTCTCCGCATCTTCCGGACGCGTCAGAATTACCGCTCCGCCCACGCAATCGCTATGCCCATTCAGATATTTCGTCATCGAATGAACGACGATATTCGCCCCCAGTGCAATCGGTTGTTGCAGATAAGGACTTAAAAAGGTGTTGTCCGCTACCAGCGTCAGATTTTTCTCTCTGGCCAACTTCGCAATCGCAGCCAAGTCCGTGACGATCATCGTCGGGTTCGTCGGCGTCTCAACGTAGAGCATCTTGGTCGTCGGCCTGATCGCCGCCTTCACTTTCTCCAAGCAAGACGTGTCCAGGTAACTAAATTCCATGCCAAATTGGCTCAGAAGTTGGGTAGTGAGCCGGAAAACTCCGCCATAAACCGCCTGCGACAGAATCGCGTGGTCTCCGGGACGCAGTAGCCGGAAAACAGAATCAATAGCCGCCATCCCGGAGGTAAAAACGTACGCCGCGCTGCCTCCCTCCAGTTTCGCTACCGTACGCTCCAGCGCTTTACGGTTGGGATGGTTGGTTCGCGCGTAGTCGTAGCCTTTGCTTTTGCCCATCTGTTCGATTACGTAGGTGGACGTCTGATAGATCGGTGCCACGATCGAGCCAGTTAGAGCGTCCGGCTCCTGTCCCACATGAATTGCATCGGTCGAAAAACCCATCGCTTGCCTCCGGTCGCAACATTCATAATACGTCAGCGCGCCGTAAACTCCACGTCATCAACGCTGAAGCAGCCAGGCCCGAACCAGCCAAAGCGGATCTTGCATTCCTTTGCCGCTTTTGGGCTTGAGAGCCACTGGCGAATGCTGTAAAAGAAATGACCATGAAGCCCTTTTCGAGCCGGGAGCGGTTTTTGTCTTCCATCTTCTTACCCGCGCTCTTGGCCGCCTTTCTGATCTGTGCCGGTCTCTGCCCAGCTCTCGCGGCCTTTCAAGCTCAGTCATCAACTCAGAGTCCGCCGGCCACGCCAAGTCCGCCCCCTTCGCAAAACCAGTCTCCGCCGGCCCCCGCTGAGAAGTCCGACAAATCGGACAAGAAGGACAAGAAGGCGGCTGCGGATCCTCCCACGGTCAAGTTGAGGATCGAAGTGACCGGTGCGGACGGCAAGCCGGTCGGCAACGCCAGCGTTTATGTCCGTTTTAACGAGCCAGGAGGGCTCTTTCACAAAGAGAAGCTCGCGGAATTAAACTTTAAGACCAATCAGGACGGTTCGGTAAAAGTTACCGACGTTCCGCAAGGCAGAATCTTGATTCAAGTGGTAGCGAAAGGCTGGCACACGTTCGGAAAATGGTACGAGATCGACACCGAAGAGCAGACCGTCCCGATCAAGCTAGACCCGCCACCGCACTGGTATTGAGTCTCTCCTGCGCCCAGCCAGAATTCCGGCGTGGAAGTTCTTGGCTCCGGAAATTCCATTTCAGGAAAACGGAAACTGAACAGCGACCGCCACGCGCCGTAATTTTTTCCTCCAGCTCCAAACTGCACACAAACAGTGCAAAGTGCAGTAAGCCTCTGTTGGAGCGCGCGATTTCTATTTTCAACAGGTCCTTTTCCACACGGTTTTCAACAGAACTGTTGAAAACTTTTACAATCCGTTAACATTCCTTTTCTTCTTCGACGATGAATGGTTCTCAAATTGCGTCAACGAAAAATTCAGTTAACTGTTGGCATCTCGCGAAACTTCAGCGGCGACAACTTCCATTCGCTGTCACTGCCGCCGCAACTAGCCTTGTCGTTCCTCACCTCGTGATATGATTTTCCGCGTCGCAGTTGATTCCGCGTAAATGAAACAACTCATTCTCAACGCAGACGATTTCGGAATGACCCAGGGCGTGAACGAAGGAATCATTCGCGCTCACCGCGACGGAGTTCTTACCAGCACAACTTTAATGGCCAATGGGCCCGAGTTCGCCGACGCCGTCGCGCGCGCCAAATTAAATCCCGAATTGGGAGTGGGATGCCATCTGGTCCTCGTCGGCGGCCCGGCGGTTGCACCTAAAGAGAAAATTTCTTCCTTGGCCGACAAAAAGGGAAACCTCCCAGAGTCGCTCGGTGGTTTTGTCGCGCGCTTGAGCGCCGGCTTGATTCGTATGCAAGCACTCGAACGTGAATTGCGCGCGCAGATTGAAAAAATTCGCGCCGCAGGAATCGAGCCTACGCACGTGGATACTCACAAGCACACGCATTGCCATCCAAAAGTTATGGAAGCGGTTGGCAGAGTCGCCAAAGAATTTGGAATCATGCGGATACGCAAGCCAATGGAGGATCTTCGCGACTCCTGGGCCAGCACTGTTGCCGACAAATCAGCTCACGCCGCCGAGCTGATCGCAGCTGCTGCAGCTCGTAGCGTCACTCCCTGGTTCAAGGCCGTCGTCCGAAACTACGGTCTGCGTTCGCCCGACCGTTTCCTGGGCCTCGCTATGACCGGCCATCTCGGACCCGCCGCTCTGCGTCGCATGGTTGACACACTCACCGACGGCTCGACCGAGATCATGCTTCATCCCGGCATCTGCGATGACGATCTGGCGAAATCCGGCTCGCGCCTTCAAATGCACCGCGACACCGAATTAGCCGCTCTGCTCGACCCCGGCGTAAAAAGTGCGCTGGTGGAAAGGGATATTCGCCTAATTACCTATCGCGAGTTAAACTAGCCCCATGCAGCCGACCCACGTCTTGCCGCCTCGCTACTCGGTCGTGGTCCCTTTCCATGACGAACAACAGAGCGTCCGCGAGCTGCACCATCGTCTCAGCGAAGTAATGACCGGCCGCTACGATCCGGTCGAGTTTGTCTATGTGGATGACCAAAGTTCCGACGCCACGCCCCAAATTCTCTCAGCCATCGCCGAGGAAGACCCTCGGGTGGCCGTTCTTCGCTTGAAACGAAATTACGGACAGACCACCGCGCTCGCCGCCGGCTTCGACTTCGCTTCCGGCGACATCATCATTTCCATGGACGGCGACCTGCAACACGATCCGGCCGACATTCCGGTCCTGCTTGACGCACTGGAAGCCACTCATTCTGACATCGTTAGCGGCTGGCGCCAACAGCGCGTGGACAATTTCATCATGCGCCGCCTGCCATCTCGAATCGCCAACTGGATGATGAGCAAGTTCTCTGGCGTGGACATCCACGACTTCGGCACCACGTTCAAGGTCTATCGCCGCGAAATAATCAAGGACATCCCTCTGTACGGCGAGATGCACCGGTTCATTCCCGCTCTGGCGGCTTGGAACGGCGCAAAAATCGTCGAGGTACCCATACGCAACATCGTTCGCCCCGGCGGCAAATCGCATTACGGCATCTCGCGCACGCTGCGAGTTTTCTTTGACATCATTACGATCCGCTTCCTGTTGCGTTACATGACGCGCCCGCTCCATTTTTTCGGTCCCCCCGGCCTGGGAGGTATGTTCGTGGGGGCGGTGATCCTGTTGGTTCTCCTGGTCCAGAAGATTTTCTGGGGCGCTTCGATCTTCGTACAGCATGGGCCGCTTCTCGTGCTGGGGATGATGTTATGTTTGTTTGGCGTACAACTTCTGGCCGTTGGATTGGTGGGCGAGCTTCTTATGCGTACCCATTTCGAATCGCGCCAGAACCCGGTCTATCGGCTGGAGCGTGTCTTCGGGGCCTCGCGCCCCGGTGAAAATCCTCTTGCGGCCAAGCGAGTCAGTCGTTAGAGTACGCCGTACATCTTGTGGACTTTGCTCAACTTTGTAGTAAGGAAAAATTTATGCGCAAAGCTATCTTGATAAGTTCAGCAGTGCTGGTTCTCGGCGCCCTGGTTTTCGCCGCCAACGATGCTTGGAAGAAGCCTTATCAGCAGTGGGATCAAAAAGACGTCCGCAAAATACTGGATGATTCTCCCTGGGCCAAGGTGGTCCAAATCGACGCCAATTGGAAGAACAGCAAGGACGCGCCCGACAATTCGACTCCTTCAGGCCCGGTCGCCAGTGCTCCGGCCGGCGGTGGAAAAATGGGCGGCCAGAGTCCGGGGGCCTATCCTTCCGGCGGCGGTGGTACGCCTGCCGTCAGCGGCGCGGACAGCGCAGCGCAAGCCTCCTTTGTAATCCGCTGGGTATCTTCCCTGACCATTCGAAGGGCCGCGGCACGCAATGCGGAACTGGCCGGTCAGTTAAAGCCCGAAGACGCTGAAAAAGAGCTGGCGCAGCCGGTCGATATCTACGGAGTCGCGCTTGTCGGACCGGACATGAAGCCGTTCCAGTCTGCCGACGACGATACGCTGATGAAGAGCGCGGCCCTGATCGAGAAGAAGACCAAGCAAAAAATCTCCCCGACCAAAGTCCAGGTTTCGCGCGCGCCTGACGGGAAGAAGATTCAGTCCGTCGTTTTTGTTTTCCCCAGGAAAATGGAGAATGGCGAACCAACCATCGCCCCGGACGAAAAGAGCGTCGAGTTTACTTGCAGCTTAAACGGCGCGAAAATTCACGTCGACTTCGACCTTTCAAAAATGCAGGGCAACGAAGGCCGCGACCTGTAGTTTCAAGTCCGGAATTGATCTCAATCTCTCGAGGAGCTGTGATGAAAAATGGATTGCGTTTCGCTCTAACCGCGGTGTTCCTTAGCCTCACGGTCACGGCCGCAGTCGCCCAGATGGGCGGTCACTTTGCTCCTCCGCACGTCATGGGCTTCTGGAATCCCGTGGTCGGCGCCGGCGCGGTTTATGTAGTGCAACCCGCCAAGGGCGACAAGACCGAGATGCAGATCGCAATCGTCGGCAAAGAACAGGTCGACGGAAAAGACGCCTATTGGTACGAAATGACATTCAACCAGGGAAGCGGTCCGATGATCATGAAGAGTCTGATGGTCCTCAGCGGCCCCGACACTCATGTCTCGCGCGTGATCATGCAGATGCCCGGCCGTCCGCCCATGGAAATGCCCATGCAAATGATGCAAAGTCATGCACAGCCGCCCACCGACGTCAGGAACGAAGGAGAGGACTTGGGCAGCGAGTCCATTACCGTGCCCGCCGGCACTTTCACTTGCGAACATTACCGCACAAAAAACGGCCAGGGCGATGTTTGGGTATCGCAAAAAATCTCTCCCTACGGCTTGGTGAAGTCCAAATCAAATGATACCTCCATGGAATTGACCAAGGTTGTTACCGGCGCAAAAGACCAGATCACCGGCACGCCTCAGCCCTTTAACCCACAAGCTTTCATGCAACAACAGCAGCAATCGCCGAATCACTAGACTCAAAGCAAGACTCTTTCGATCCAAGGCGTTCCGGTGCAGTCGGAGCGTCTTATTTTTTTTTGTAAAGATTTGCAAAGCTGGAGCTTCTAAGCGAGAACGTACATGCCTGCCGCAGAAGAAAAATTCTATCGTGCCCGGATCATTCATCGCGATGAGTTCTCACCCGGTCTATGGAAGATTCGTCTGGATACCGGCGGTGAGTACAGGTTTGTTGCCGGCCAATTTGCCACTCTCGGCGTGCAGACTCAGGAAAAACTGGTGGAGCGAGCCTACTCCATTGTCTCGTCGCCGTATGAGCCCAATCTCGAGCTTTTCATTGAACTAGTTCCTGCTGGCGAGCTCACTCCGCTGCTGCACATGCTTCAGTCGGGAGACGAGGTCTCCCTGCGCAAAATCGCCAAGGGCCGCTTCACCCTGGACCTGAAGAGCGGTCACAAAAATCATCTACTGCTCAGCACCGTCACCGGTGTAGCGCCGTACATCTCCTATCTCCGCACGCTTTATGAGGATTGGAACGACAAGAACTTCCCCTCGGACATTCATCTGTACCTGATCAATGCTGCAAGCCGCTCCTGGGAATTCGGCTATCACCAAGAGCTCGCACAGTTGGCTTCGCAAGTACCGTGGCTTACTTATGTTCCGAGCGTGAGTCGTCCGTACGAGGACACAGAATGGCGTGGCGAAGTCGGCCGAGTAGAAGACATTATCCGGAAGTACGTCGACCTCTGGAAATTGACTGGGGCGGAAACGACCGGCTACCTCTGTGGTCAACCTCAGATGATAGAACTGGGGAAGGGAATTCTGTTTCGGCGCGGATTTGAGAAGAAATCCTTGAAGGAAGAAGTCTACTGGATTCCGCCGAAAACTCTCCGTCGCTGACGGGCGCGTGCAAGGGGCCTTGCGGCGCCCGCCAGTAAGGAGAATCCGTCGCGGCCACGCTTAAGTGGACGGGGCCGCGGCGGCAAGCTGTTCAATGGTGCTCGAAATCGCGCGAATGGGCGTAGAGACGTGCACCGTGTCGTCATGATCCTCCACGTCCACCACGATCGAGCCGCCCTCTTTCGCCACGCGCACGTGTTCGCCGGGTTCTTTTACTTCCACGAGCGTCACATCGTCGCTTTCGCGCAATTGCTCCAGTGCCGCGCGAATCGTCGGCATCCACGGCTGAATTTCGGCGGCAGCCTGCGACAAATTCTTTCGCGGCGCGAAATGCATGGCGATCGGTGCAAGCATCGCCGGAGCAATCACATACACGTGATGCACTTCCGGCTGCCGCTGCACAACCTTCACTTCCACCATTCCTTCGCTGCATAGAATTCCAGCGCCCGCCACCGCTGTGCCCAGCACTCCTAGCGCAATTTTCCCGAATAGAATCATGAATCACCTCCGCCTGAATTTTGCTCGGCTATTCCTGGCTGCCTTTCGAATCCACCCAGATGCGCACATGTTCCGACGCATCTTCCACGGTAACCAGCACTGCATCGCCCGCCTCGCTCAGCGCCCGGATTGCAGCGGAAATGTCCAGCTCATTGTCTTTCGCCGTGGAAAGCAGCGCGTCCACGACTTTCATCGGCACTGTGATATCCACTTTCTGGCCGCCCTTCTTTCCATCGCGAACGTGCACCACCAGGTTTCCATTCGACTTTGCGACCCGCACGTCTTGATCTTTTTCCTTCACTGTTACGAACTCGTTGTCCGGAGCCGTGCGCACCGCGTCCAGCAGCGCCCGAATGTCCACATCGTCCATGTCCGCATGCCCGATCGTCACATGCCCGTTATGCATATTGTCTTTATGGATCGTCGGCAAAATCTTCTCGGCCATCGACAACGGCACGTTCACATTCACACTCTCGCCCTTCGTCGCGTCTTCGACCTTCACATGAAGATATCGCTCGGCCGGACCTGCCATGGCTGCCGGAGCCGTTGTCCCCATCCCCGCCAGAAGGCAGATCACTCCGATCCCGCAAAGTCGTTTTCTCATTTTGTGGAAGCCTCCCGTGCTCTTCCTGTCGGTAGGTACGGAGGCGCCCCCGCAAATGTTCCGTGAGTCAAAAAAACAGGCCGGTCGTCCCGCGGAGTCGCGTTTCCTTGCCCTGAATTTTTCGGACGCAGTTTGAGGGATCTGCTCTTGGTTTAGATTGAGGTCTTCGGGGAACTACTTGCGCTGAAGCTTGAAGTAAACAGCCGCCAGCGGCGGGACGCGAATCTTCAGTGAATGAGGCCTGCCATTCCACGGTAGGGGGTCGGCAGGAACTCCGCCTTCATTCCCGTTGCCGCTGCCCTCGTAATATTGCGAATCAGTGTTCAATATCTCTCGGTAAAATCCCTCTTCCGGCACCCCCACGCGATGATTTTCGCGAACCACCGGAGTAAAGTTGCACACCACAACCAGGAAATCGTGCGTATCCCGGGCCCGTCGCAAAAACGACAGAATGCTCGCGGCACTGTCGTTCGCTTCGATCCACTCGAACCCCGGCCACTCAAAATCGACTTCATGCAGCGCCGCTTCCGCTTTGTGCAGCCGATTCAAATCTTCTACCAGCCGCTGAACTCCCCGATGCGGCGGCGACTCCTCCAGCCGCCAATCGATCGACGCCGTCTCCGACCATTCGTTCCGCTGCGCCAGCTCGCATCCCATGAATAGAAGTTTCTTCCCCGGGTGGGCGTACATGTACCCGTAGAGCAGCCGCAAGTTCGCAAATCTCTGCCAGTCGTCGCCCGGCATTTTTTCCAGTAGCGAGCGCTTCCCGTGCACCACTTCGTCATGTGAGATCGGCAAGATGAAATTTTCGTTGAACGCATAAATCATCGAAAAGGTCAGCTCATTGTGGTGAAACTGCCGGTGAATGGGGTCCTGCGAAAAATATCGGAGCGTGTCGTTCATCCATCCCATGTTCCATTTCAAATCGAATCCCAGCCCGCCATCGTAGGTAGGACGCGACACCGCCGGCCACGACGTGGATTCTTCCGCAATCATCAGCGCGCCCGGATGCCGCTTGTGCAGCACTTCGTTGAGCCGCTTGATGAAATCAATGGCCTCCAGATTTTCGCGTCCGCCGTACGGATTCGGTATCCACTCGCCCGGCTTGCGCGAATAATCCAAGTACAGCATCGACGCCACCGCATCCACCCGCAGCCCGTCGATGTGATATTTGTCCATCCAGAAAAGCGCATTCGAGATCAAATAATTTTGCACTTCATTTCGCCCGTAATTGAAAACCAACGTGCCCCAATCCGGATGCGCCCCGCGCCGCGGGTCCGCGTGCTCGTACAGGTGCGTCCCGTCAAAAAAACTCAGCCCGTGCGCATCTCGTGGAAAATGCGCCGGCGTCCAATCCAGAAAAACTCCGATCCCTTCGCGATGGCAGGAGTCCACAAAATACATAAAATCCACCGGCGACCCGTAGCGCGGCGTCACCGCATAATACCCAACTGTCTGGTATCCCCAGGACCCGTCGAACGGATGCTCCATGATCGGCAGCAGCTCGATATGCGTGTAGCCCAGCCGCTTCACATAGGGAATCAGCTCTTCGGCCAGCTCGCGATAAGTTAGCCACCGGTTTGCTTCTGACGTTTTCCTTCGCCACGACCCTGCGTGCAATTCGTACACCGTCATCGGCGCATGCTGCCAGTCCCCCGCGGCGCGCGCCGTCATCCATTCCGCATCGTTCCATCCGTAATTTTCAATGTTGCAGACTACCGACGCGCTCTTCGGCCGCAGCTCCGCCGCAAATCCATACGGATCGGATTTCAGCCGCACAAAATTCCCATAGCGCGACCGTATTTCGAATTTGTATAGCGCGCCTTCGCCCAGCCCTGGGATGAAAAGTTCCCAAAGCCCGCTCACCCCGCGATGCCGCATGGTGTGAACGCGCCCGTCCCAAAAATTGAAATCGCCTACCACGCTCACCCGCTGCGCATTGGGCGCCCACACTGCAAAATGCACTCCGCGCACTCCATTAATTTCCCGCATGTGCGCGCCCTGCTTCTCGTACTTCAGGTAATGTGTGCCTTCGCCCGAGAGATACAGATCGTAGTCGGTCAGCAGAGGAGGGAAGGCGTAAGGATCGTAACCCTCCCAGGTATTTCCGTCGCCAAAACGAAATTGCAACCGGTAGGACTCCGGCGCCAGCACCCCACCCTCGCCTAACGCCCCCGCGCCGCTCGAACCCGCCGCCTCGCTCTCGCTCACGCCGCCGGTTTTCACTTCCCGCGGCTCACTAGCGCTCGAACTCGCCACCGCCTCAAACACGCCCTCCAAATGCAATTCCGTCATCACCTGCGGTTCTATATTTCCGCGCCACAAAATGCTCGCGTCGGTCGCCCCGGGCCGAAACGCTCGAATCACGAGCTGAGGTTTCCCATCGCGCTCCACCCAGTGCGGCCCCAGCGTCTGCGATGCATCTTCCGCCTCGCCGCGCACAATGCGCTGAACCTCTTCGCGCAGATTCGCGCCAGCGGTCTTCACTTTGTCCGGTTGTTTGTCTTTCTGTTCCATTCGTGCGCTTGCCGGTCTTTCTTTGTGTGATGTCGCGGTCGCGAGTCAGCGTCACCATCTTACCGGAGCGCACTCGGCGAGCCAAACCCCGCATCAGATGTTCAGGAGTCCTCGCTACGAAGCGGGCGTCCTTTCCTAAGCAGCCTGACCAGCCAGTCGCTGCACCTGACCTGAGAACTTCAAGGAAGTGTTGACCACAGAACGGATGGCAGAAGTTCCATACCAAACTTCCTGCCGCTCGCTGGACTTCCTTCGAATTCCTCGATACGCTACCGGCACCCGGGGCGCACAGCGGGGACAACCCAAAGAAGGAGTTCCATCATGCGAAAATTTTCTCGCTCGAGTTTCGTTCTAGTCGCGTTGTCATTGCTCTCCGGCGCTAACACACTTCTCGCGCAAGAGGCCTCGAAACCACCAAAAACCCCCGGCGCCGCCGTTCTGGAAGCCTGGAATGACGTCGGCACCCGCCTGGTCGCCATGGCCGAAGATTGGGCGGAAGACAAATACACCTACAAGCTCACTCCCAACGTCCGCTCCTTCCAGGAAGTTCTCCTGCACGTTGCCGGCTCGAATTACGATTTCCTGAATGGCATAGCTGGCTCAAAATTGGGCGAAGCTGGAAACGATCCCGCCGTCATGAACTACAAGACCAAGGCCGCCACCGTCGAGTACTTGAAAAAATCCGTCACCGACGGCGCCGCGCTAATCCAAAAGCAGGGCGACGCCGGCGTCCTCAAGCATCTCGATTACTGGGTGGGCTACGTCGAGCACATGGGCGAACACTACGGCTTGCTGGTCGCCTACTACCGCGCTACAGGCCAAGTCCCGCCCGAATCGCGTCCCAAAAAGTGACGACCCGACGAGGGTGGTCATCCCGCGCGGCTTCCCGCGATCCTTTTGACGAAGTGGTCACACCACCCCTAACCGATACTGGTTCAGAAATGACTGTAACTCACTCAAAACAAACAAGCGGGGCATTTCTAACCGTAACGAGCATCGCTTGTTTCACATCCTGCAATTTGCGCTTTCCGGCACTGGAAAACGCCAGCTTGCATTTGAAAATAATTCGAATATTCTTCCGGGACATCCCATGCAACGCACCATACTGTTCCTGCTGGCCATCGCGCTTATCACCATGACCGCTCACACCCAGAGCCGTTCGCAGGCCCGCTCGATGGTTGTATCGCGAGGCGGAATCGTCGCGGCGGAAAGTCCGCTGGCCGCGCAGGCGGGCGCGATGATTCTAGCCCACGGCGGCAACGCAATCGACGCAGCGGTCGCCACCAACGCCGCGATGGGCGTCCTCGAGCCCATGATGAACGGAATCGGCGGCGATCTTTTCGCCATCGTTTACGAAGCAAAGACCGAAAAGCTTTACGGCCTCAACGCCAGCGGCTGGGCTCCCGCCAAACTCACGCTCGAATTCATCAAGAGCGAAGGCCTCACTGAAATGCCGCGCGAAGGAATTCATTCCGTCACCGTTCCCGGTGCCGTGGACGGCTGGTCCAAACTTCTTTCGCGCTTCGGCTCCAAGAGATTTCCGGAAGTCCTCGCTCCTGCCATCCATTTTGCAAAGGACGGATTTCCCGTACCCGAACTCGACGCCGAGTATTGGGCCTTGAGCGAGAAAAAGCTGCAAGCCGATCCCAACGCCGCGGCAACATTTCTGATCGACGGCCGCGCGCCGAACCTGGGAGAAATATTTCGCGACCCGGATCTGGCGCTCGCTCTGGAGCAAATTGCCGCCGGGGGCCGCGACGCATTCTACAAAGGCGGAATCGCTCATCGCATCGCAGCCACATCCGCAAAGCTAGGCGGCACGATGACGCTTGAAGATCTCGCCGATTTTGCGAGCGAATGGGTCGAACCCATCTCGACCACCTACCACGATTGGACCGTGTATGAAATTCCACCCAACGGGCAGGGAATCGCCGCACTCGAAATGCTCAATATTCTAGAGACCTTTCCGCTTCGCGAGTATCACAATCCGGCTGACGTTACGCACGTGAAGATCGAAGCAAAAAAGCTAGCCTATGCCGACATGCTTCGCTACGTCGCCGACCCGAAATTCGCGCGCGTGCCAATCGCCGGGATGCTCTCAAAGGAATATGCGGCGCAGCGCGCAAAAATAGTCGACATGGCCAAAGCGAATTGTAACGTCGCGCCGGGCGAGCCGGAGTTTCCCACCCAGGGTGACACAACCTACCTCACCGTGGTCGATCGGGATGGCAACATGGTCTCGCTGATTCAGAGCAACTTTTCGGCGTTCGGCTCCGGTGTGGTGGCCGACGGAACCGGCTTCGCTCTCCAAAACCGCGGCGGGCTTTTCAGCCTCGATCCAAAATCGCCCAACGCGCTTGCTGGCCACAAACGCTCCCTGCATACGATCATTCCCGGTTTCATGACCCGCGGCCAGGAGCGCATCGCCTTCGGCATCATGGGTGGATTCAACCAGGCGCAAGCCCACGCGCAATTCGTCTCCAACATCGCGGATTTCGGGATGAACATCCAAGCCGCGCTCGAAGCGCCAAGGTTCACAAAGCTTACTTTCAGCGGATGCGACCTGGAGATGGAAGACCGCTTTCCGGCTGAGGTGCGCGCCGCCCTCACTAGCCGCGGCCACCAGATCCAACTCCTCGGCAATTTCGCCTACGACGTGGGCGGCGGCCAAGCCGTCCGTCGCGATTTTGCAACCGGCGTGAACTTCGGTGCCTCCGACCCACGCAAGGACGGCGCGGCCATCCCCGAACCTCCCGCCATCAAATAATGGCGACCATTCCGCCCAGAGCAGCTCGCGTGGGCGCGCGCGTGTCCTAAGTGTCATGGAATCTGAGCTTTTGGTACTGACGTACCATTGTGGGTGACTTGCGCCACCGCTATACCTAGATGTCGGGCGAAGTGGGGTCCGTCGCATTGAAGTTCCGAACTATGCCGAGCAGAACAAATATGCTGCGTCCGGACCGCAAGCCTTCTGCGCGCACAGCGCGGAACGCTCAAGCTCCAGACGCTGCTCACCTTCCCGGTACGCCCGCAGCGACACACCTACATTCGGGCGAGGTCAGCTCTTCGCTTCTGTTCACCCATAATCCCCAGCCGATGTATATCTACGACCGCGAGACGTTGGCTTTCCTGGACGTCAACGCTGCGGCGCTCGCTCAGTACGGCTACACTCGCGAGGAATTTCTGCGCATGTGTCTCACAGACATACGCCCTGTTGACGACATCCCGCGCGTCCTGGAAGCCGTACAAAAAAACATAAGGGCACTCGCGTTTCGCGGACGTTGGCGCCATCGGCGAAAAAATGGCCAGGATTTTGAAGTCGAAGTGACCACCCAGGGAATTGCTTTGGAGGGCCGCGATGCCACTTTCTGTGTGGTTCAAGACATCAGCGCGCGGCGTGCCGCCGAAGAAAAAGTCGCCGAACACGACGCCTACATTCACGCGCTGACCGAAAATAATCCGCTGGCCATCGTCGTGCTGAACGCCGACCGCCACGTGCAACTTTGCAATCCAGCGTTTGAAAAACTCTTTGGGTATGAGCAGTCGGAAATCATCGGCGCGGAGCTCGACCTGCTGCTCGTCCCCGCCCGGGAAGCCGCCGAAGCACTCGATCTCACGAAACGCGCCATGAATGGCGAAATCGTGCGTCTTGAAGGAAAACGCCGCCGCAGCGATGGCTCCACGGTGGATGTTCAAATCTTCGGCGTGCCTTTAATTGCAAACGGAAAACGCATCGGCTGTTTCGGCATGTACGAAGATATCACCGAGCGCCGCCGGGCCGAAGAAGCGCAGCATCATGCCGAAGAAAGACTGCGACTCCTATTTGAAAACGCCATGGAGGGAATTTTCCAGACCACTCCGCAGGGCCGCATTTTGAGCCTGAATCCCGCGCTCGCGCGCATGTGCGGTTACGCGAGTTGCGCGGAGATGATGAAGGAAGTGAGCGACGTCGACCAAGAGTTATACGCCGACCGGGAACTTCGCGAGGAATTCAAACGGCGTATCGAAGTGCAAGGAGTGGTGGAACAGTTCGAGTACCAGCTTCTCCGAAAGGACGGCGCGAAAATCTGGGTTTCGGAAAATGCGCGCGCGATCAGAAACGCCCAGGGCAAAATTGTCTGTTATGAAGGCACGTTGGAGGACATCACCAGCCACAAACGCGCCGAGCTCGAGCGCCAGGTAAGTTTCGAAATCATCCACGGCGTCAACGCGACTGATAACCTGGACGATTTGCTGGGGCTCATTCACATCGCGCTCAGGAGAGTTCTCTACGCCGAAAATTGCTTCGTGGCGCTTTACGAGCCTTCCACCAAGATGTTCCACTTCCCGTTCTTCGCGGATCAATACGATCTGGCCCCGCCGCCACAGCAGGTTGGACGAAGCTGCACGGCCTATGTGTTTCGCAAAGAACACGCGATGCTGATCCCGCAAAAAGCGTTCGACAAGCTTGCCGCACAGGGCGAAGTCGAACTCGTTGGCACGCCATCTCCATCATGGCTTGGCGTGCCGCTTCGAACGCCGGCGGCCACCATCGGCGTGCTGGTGGTCCAGCATTACGAAGATGAGAACGCCTACACCGAGCGCGACCTCGAATTCCTCGCTTCGGTCGGCGGCCAAATCGCAATGGCTATCGAACGAAAGCGCTCGGAGGAAAAAATCCGCGAGAGCGAGGCGCGACTCAGAGTTCTAGTGGAACAACTGCCTGCGGTTCTATGGACGGTCGGGAAAGATCTTCGCTTCACCTCGGCGTTGGGAGCCGGGCTGACCCGCCTGGGACTGAAGCCGAACCAAATTGTGGGCATGTCGCTGCTAGATTACTTCGAAACTTCCGACCAGACTTTCACGCCAATTGCCGCACATCGCCGCGCGATTGACGGCGAACCGACCACGTTTCACGTTGAATGGAAGGGCGGATCTTACGCTTGTCACGTGGAACCTCTCCGTGATGCGGCCGGCCACTTGCAAGGCGCGATTTGCATGGCGCTGGATATCACCGATCGCAAACAACTCGAAGAACAGCTTCGCCAGTCTCAGAAGATGGAAGCTGTCGGGCGGTTAGCGGGAGGAATCGCTCACGATTTCAACAATCTCTTGATGGTCATTCAGGGTTATGCCGACTTGCTCGCGGAGCGTCTGACGGAAGGCGACCCCCTGCGGCGCAACGCCGAACAAATCCAAACAGCATCGCAGCGAGCCACCTCGCTTACGCGCCAACTGCTCGCTTTCAGCCGCAAGCAAATGCTCGCGCCGAAAGTAGTCAGCATGCAAAGCATTCTGGCCGACATGGAGAAAATTCTGCGCAGGCTGATCGGCGAGGATATCCAGCTGGAAACCTCTTCGGCTCCGGATGTGGGACTGATCAAAGCGGACCGCAGCCAGATCGAGCAAGTAATCCTGAATCTCGCCGTGAACGCGCGCGACGCCATGCCGCAGGGCGGCCGCCTGACCATAGAATCCGCAAATGTTGAATTGGATGCGTCCTACGCGCGGCCTCCGGTTGTGCTTGCCCCCGGCAAGTACGTGATGCTTGCCGTAACCGACAACGGCTGCGGCATGGACCAGGAAACTCAAACCCACATCTTTGAGCCTTTCTTCACTACGAAAGAGAAGGGAAAAGGAACAGGGCTCGGTCTCGCCACTGTGTACGGCATCGTAAAACAGAGTGGAGGATACGTCTGGGTGTATAGCGAACCAGGTCGCGGAACGAGTTTCAAGATCTATCTGCCCCGAGTGGAAGATGAAGAAAAACAAGCACGCGACCGTCGCCCTGAACCTCGGACGGCCGAGCGAGGATCGGAAACGATCCTTCTGGTGGAAGACGAAAAAGGCGTGCGCGAACTGGCGCGCGAGTATTTGGAAATGAGCGGCTATACCGTGATCGAAGCCGAGGATGGCCACACGGCTCTCGAACTCGCCTCCATGCACGCGGGGCAAATCCATCTTCTGATGACTGACGTGGTCATGCCCGGCATCAGCGGCCGGGAATTAGCCGACCGCGTAAGAGTCATTCGCCCGAAGATCAGCGTTCTGTATATGTCCGGATACACAGATCAGGCGGTCGTGCACCACGGAATACTGGATATGGACGCGGTGCTGCTGCAAAAGCCTTTCACCTTGGCAACGCTTTCAACCAAGCTCCGCGAAATCCTCAGCGCCGAAACCGTTTCATAGCGCCGCAACCCGCGCTCGCTCCAGGTTTACGTAACGGTCTAATCTCCGTTTAGCAGATTGTTCCGATTCGACACAAGGGTGAAGCAGTCAGCTTCACAGAAGAAATTCGCGGCGCTTGAATTGCCAGCGTAACGCGTTGAAACAGAAACGGTTCAGGCCGCACATTTATCTCCACGAAACTCGAAGCTAGGCGTTTAGCTGCCAGCAAAGTCGGCCACATCATTGAAATCCACTCCGCCGCCGATTGCCGCCTGAAGACAAGCAGACACGCGGGAGTGTGCTCGGCCTGTTCGGAATGCCTGGCCGATCAGCCATCGTCGAATAATCCTCGGTTTGCGGATATGGAAATAGCGTAGAATTCCTGTTCAAATCGCCACTCGAATCTAGATGAATTGCGCCGTTAGCAACTCCGCTTGTCCTGAAAAGCAGCTCCTCGCGTATTGCTCGCGAACAGTTCTCGACGCGGCATCCACACAGCGGATCCACAAGCTCCTGGAAACAAAACTCGACTGGGACTACATCCTCGACGAAGCGGAAGAAAATTCAGTCACGCCCCTGCTGGGCCGCCAATTGCAAGCGCTCCGGACCGACGCTGTGCCGGCGCCCGCATGGGAACGGCTGAAGCATGCCTGCCGCGCAAACACGATCCGCTGTTTGTTCCTGGCCGCCGAGCTGACCAAGATTCTCGACCTTTTTGCTTCGCACGGAATCCAGGCAATTCCATACAAGGGCCCGGTGCTGGCAGTGCAGGTATATGGCGACGTAACGCTGCGCCAATTCGAAGACCTGGACATTATTTTGCGCCAGAGCGATCTGCCTAAAGCGCATGAAGTGATGCTCGGCATGGTCTATCGCCCTCGCTTTGACTGGATCCTTTCCTCAGGCGCGGCTTCTTCCCTGGTCCCGGGTGAATACAATTATCGCGACGAAAAACGGCGCGTGATGGTCGAACTCCACACGGAATTAACGCTCCGGCATTTTCCGCGCGTTCCCAACCTCGCGGAATTTTCGCAGCGCCTGGTATCGGTAAGGTTAAACGAGCGCGCCGTTCAAACCTTTGCGATCGAAGACGCCCTGCCAATCCTGTGCATTCATGGTGCGAAAGATTTCTGGGAGAGATTTTCGTGGATCGCGGACATTTCCGAGTTGCTACAGCGCTACCCAAATCTCGATTGGGATGCGACCATGCGCCGCGCGGAATCGCTTGGGGCGGCGCGCATGCTGAACGCCGGCCTTGCGCTGGCAACCGGCCTATGTGATGCTCCACTGCCGCCCGCGGTCCAGCAAAGAATAGAAGCCGACCGGACAGCCTCAGACGCCGCCTCCGAAATCTTGACCAGGCTCATGAGACGCGAATATCGCCCGCTAGACGCGGCGGGCCGGTTCAACTTTCGCCGCCGGATGCTCCCGGAGACGCTCGCGGGATGGCGCTACGCCACCCGCCTCTCCGTCATACCCTCCGAAGATGACTGGGAGATGGTACGGCTGCCCGGTCTGCTTTCCCCGCTGTACATCGCGCTGCGCCCGCTCCGGCTCTTGCAGAAGTATGGCTGGAGCCGCCGTAAAACCTAAAAACCAGCAGTAGGCCCCTGATCAAGGTTCCGTAGCGTTATTGACAAGTACGAACAACCCACGCGCATCGGCGTTGACGAAGTGAGCAACAGCAAACGAGACTGGCTGTGGGCAGCCCATGTTTATTGGGCGAATTTACAAGGAATTTACACATCGGGGGAGCTGCGAGAACCTCCCTCAGCTCTCGCAGTCGCAAGCACTGCCACGCATGCACTTGGGAAAAATGGCCGGATTCGTTCATCCAGTTGAACCGCTGGATGGTTGTCTGCCGCTGCAAATATCAATCGGCAGCGTACCGCTTTCGCTATTCATTCGCGAACAAGCCCTTCTCGAGCCGGCTTCCAGACGTTATCGCGAATTTGCCAAAGACTCCGCAGAAGCATTTCCCATCGTTCTGAGGCAACCAGAAACACAGACACACGAGACCGGTGAATTCTCCTACCTGCTCGACGACGCGCAGCTCATCCTGAGATCGCGAGGCGCTGAGTTTCACGGCGTCCGTCACGAATACGCGCTGGACTCTTTGCTGCGCATCTTGTTGACCATGGTGCTCCTGCCGCAACGGGGATTTCTTTTGCACGGCGCCACGGTTGTCCGCGACGGCCGCGCGTACGTATTTTTTGGCCGCTCGGGAGCTGGCAAGAGCACGGTCGCCTCGCTTTCACCCCAAGGAAGCGTTCTTACCGACGAGATCTCTCTGCTGCGGTATTCCAACGGCTCCTGGCAAGCTCACGGCACGCCTTTCTGGGGCGAATTCCGGGCCGCTGGAATCAACCAGAGGTTTCCCGTAGCAGGTCTGTATTTGCTGAAGCAAGCAAATCACGAGCGCGTGGAACTTTTGTCCATGAAGCAGGCTTTACGCGCGCTGCTGCCTTGCGTCTTATTCTTCGCCAGCGAAAAACGCGCTCATGAAACATTATTGCGCACGCTGATGAGGCTGATCGCGGAACTACCGTGTCACCGGCTGTACTTTCGCCGCAACTCGGAATTCTGGAGGGTGATTGCAGCATGAGCGAAACCATTACTCGAAATCCAAAGCTCGCTTGGCGCGAAATTGACGGCGAAACGGTGATCATTTCGCCGGAAGACAGCCACGTTCACGAACTAAATGAGACCGCGAGCCTTTTCTGGAAACACGCCGAGGGACAGACTCTGGACCAACTGGCGCAAAGAATTTCCGCCGAATATGAAGTCTCCCGCGAAACAGCTAGGGCGGACCTGGAAGAACTGCTGACCGCGCTGGGAGAAAAGCAGCTTGTGTTTGTGGCGCCGGACCCCAAGGACTAGAGGATGCCGAATACTCCAGTGATGGACGGATTGATACGTAAGACGGTGGAAAGCCACCTTCCCTGGAGCGTCCATGTGGATCTCACCTACCGTTGCAACGAACGCTGCATCCACTGCTATCTCGATCACGAAGATCACGGCGAAATGAAAACCGCCGAGATCAAGAACGTGCTGGAGCAACTCGCACGATCCGGCACGCTGTTTCTTACCTTGAGCGGCGGCGAAATTTTCCTGCGCGCGGATCTTTTCGAACTGCTCGAGTTTGCGCGCTCTCTGCACTTCGATATCAGCCTGAAGACCAACGCGCTCTTGATTGACGCGGAGCGTGCGAAGAAGCTTCGCGACCTGAGTGTGCGGAAAATTCAAATCAGCATTTATAGCGCGGAACAGGAGGTTCACGACGCGATTACCAAAGTCCGCGGGTCGCTTGAGCGCACTTTGAATGCGATTCGATTCCTGCAGACCGAGGGCTTAAACGTAAAAATTGCATGCCCGCTGATGAAGCAGAATTTGATGGCTTATCGAAACGTGCAGGCGCTCGCTGCCGAACTCGGCGTTCCTTACGTCCTGGACATGACCATCACTCCAAAGATGGACGGGGACATGAGCCTGCTCCAATTGCGCAGCTCGACGAAAGAATTATTGCCCATTCTGCAGGACCCAAGTCTGAACCCGAAGACATGCTCGCCGCGCAGTACGCAAGCGGCAGCGGCTCCCACCGGCAGCGCGACCTCGAGCGGAATTGAAAGCCGGGCGTTTGAGGACATCCCCTGCAGCGCGGGCCATAACAGTTGTTACATCTCGCCGTACGGCGACGTTTTTCCGTGCGTGCAGATGCCCGTGGCCACAGGCAATCTTCGCCAGCAAAAATTTGAAGACATTTGGTTCCGGTCCGCGGAGATGAATCGTGTGCGAGCGGTCCGCGAATCGCAATTGCCGGTGTGCGCGAAATGTTCGATCCGGCAATACTGCGAACGTTGTCCTGGCCTGGCGCAGATGGAAGGCGGAGATTTGTTGGGAGCCTACGAACGCGCGTGCGATCTCGCTGAACTGAACGCGCGGATTGCCGGCCTAGTCGATCCCGTTAGCGCAATGCACGCGCAAAAATCAGGTAGCCAGGAATTGTGCTCAATTCCGCCGACGCACGTTGCGACGGAGGTTCCGATCGGCAGGATGTAGTCCAGGGGAATAATGGAGAGAACACACAAAAACGCACACGGCGACGGAAAGCATCCGAAAAAGAAGAGACGCTACGTCAAGCCACAGTGTATCTCGGAACCGATTTATGAAACGTTGGCGCTCGCCTGTGGGAAGGTTCCGGGCCAAAGCGCGTTCTGTAACGGTGCGCCGCGGCGATCGTAAACGTGCGCGAGGTTTGGCGAAATCCAGCCGGAGGCAATGGGCCATGTACAGACAACACTCGTTGATCGAAATACGACGCACAACCTGGTGCCGGTGGTGTGGTTTTTTGCTTTCGCTGTTGCTCGCTGCGCCCCTGGTTGCGCGCGAGACAATCGTGTTGCAGAAATCGGGTACAGATCCGCAAGCCCGCGGTGCAGACGCCACACTTAATCAAGGCTCGCCGAACAGCAACAACGTGGGGAACACTCTTACGGTTGCCTCTTCCACCGCTGCAAGCGAACGCGCCATCATCGAGTTTGATCTTTCGCGCATCCCAAACGCGGGCATTAAAAAGGCGCTGCTGACGTTGCATGTAATTACGCCGCCTCCGGTGGGCGCAGGGACGTTGACCTACCAGGCCTACGACGTAACGAATTTCTGGCAGTCCAACGTGGTGAGCTGGGATACACGAGTAGCGACAACAGCTTGGACCACCGCAGGCGGTGATATCGCCGGCACCGCCACGGACGCGGGCGAATCGGTAACCAACGCGAGCACGAGCGTAGCATTCAATGTTACGGCCGATGTGCAGAACTGGTACAACGGCAGCACGAACTACGGAACGATCATCAAAGACAAAGCGGCCAATGACGGATTTTCGACTGTTTTCGGTTCGAAGGAAGCTACTGTCAGTACAAACGCGCCTGAGCTGGACGTAACCTTCGTCCAGAATGTGACTAGTCTTACAGCCACTCCGGGCAATGCTAGCGTGACGCTAAACTGGACCATTCCTTCGCCCATCGGTACACCGGTTGGCGCTGAACACTATACGGGAGTGCTTATCCTTCGGCGCACCGGCTCTCCGGTAGATAAAACATCCTATCCGACTGACACGATGGATCCAGGACTATGCGCCACGGTCAGTTCCGGCGTTGTTGTTTTCGATGATAATACGGGAAAACAGACTTTCACTGACAACGCTACCAACAACACCTGTGCTTCCCCTAATGGCGCCCCGGTCAACGGAACCAACTATTTCTATAAGGTATTTTTGCGCGATAGCTCCAATTATTATTCCTCTCAGGACATAACCAATGGCTCGACCTACACCGAAGAGATTTCAGCGACGCCCGCAGCGACGGTAGCCGCTCAACAAAACACACAGTGGATCGCCGCGACCTTTGCCACCGATCTGGCCAGTCCCTCCCTGATTCCTGGAACTGTCGCCGCGATGGGATCACAGACCAACCTGGTATTTTTCATCAATGCTGTCACTGGCCAGCGGGAGTTTGTCCCGATATCTCTTGGCGGCTCGATCGCTTCCCGTTCGCCACTCATCGATGCCTCGATTTCGTCCACGGGACAAGATATCGATTATTTGACGGATCAGAATGGATTGGTCTATGCCGTTAACACAGACACCGGCGTGATCGACTGGGTGGTGAATCCCATAGGCAGTGGTACCGTGACGCTTCAAGGCGCACCGTCCGTGCAATTGAAATCGATCGCTGGCGGATCGAATGACCAGGTTTTTTTCGGTTCCCGGATCACGACCACCACCTCGGCAAATCAAATCTTTGGTTTGAACGGGAATACCGGCGCTAGCTTGTCATGGTCGCCGCTCACCGGCCCGATCACCACCACAAACGAAGGTTCACAGAATTTGGATATCATCAACTCGACGCCGCTGATCGATTACCTACGCAATGTTGTTTGGATCACCAGTCGCAGCGCATGCGGCACTTCGCAGCCCAGTCTTTGGCAGGTCAATCCGAGCACCGGCGCCGTGGCGGGAATAGCGAACCTTGGTGACATCGACGCCTCGCCCATACTCACCTACGGAAATGACGTCTTATTCTTAGGCACGGTTGGTGAGTCTATAGTCGCAGGGAAGTGCACCGCAGGGAATAGCACGATCTATGCGATTAATCCGGCCACCGGAGCCACCATCGCTTCCTACGCATCCACGGACGGCCCCTTGGTCAGCTACCCGATTGTCTTGAATAATGCGCCGCCCTACACCGTAATTTTCTCCGGTGCTACTGCCGTTCATGCGATTTCGATTGATACGTCGCGGCCGACACCCGTGTTCGTCCCGGTATGGAACAGAACGATTGGCACTCCCTCCGCGCCGATTTCAGAGCCAGGTTTAAGCTATGTTTACGTGGGATCAAGCGACGGCACGATTCACGAACTTATGCTGACAACCGGCGCCGACATCAAAGACGAAGCCTGCAATACCGGAGCAACCAAGGGAACGGTCGGCGACCCGTCTATCGATGAAGTGATGTCGCGCATATATGTTACGACCACCGATCAACGAGCTTACGCTTTTACCATCCCATTTTGACGAGGATTTTATGTTGCGCTTAACAATAAACGATCGGCATTGGCGAAATAAAATAGGGCTCGCGGCTAGCGTCCTTATTGCAGCGATAGGATTTTCCGGTTGCCAGATGACTGCAGCCGACGGAGGAACTCACCCGCCGCCGGCTACGGCCACATTTTCATTTTGCGATAAGGAAGCCCCCAGCTGTGACAATGAAACGAGTTTCAGCGCCACCTCCACTCGCGATCTGGAAGTGAAAGTTTCCTGGCAGAACGTACCAGCCGGGAACCACGTTCAAACTCTCGAGATCCTGCTTCCCGGCGGCAATCTGTATCAACAGACGCAAATGGCTTTCGGCGTCGAGCAAGGCTCTAGCGAACCCTTGGTCGCTATTCAAACTCTGCCTGTCTCCGGTACCTGGATTCAGCAGCGCCACTTGATGGGCGAATGGACTGCGCGCGTTTCGCTCGACGGCCAGGTGATTGCGACTCAAACCGTGGAATTGACTCCCTGATGGCTGCCACCGCCGCCGTTCCGCAAGTTCGCTCCACAGAAAAAGAGCCCTACGTTGCCATTCCGACGGATTTCGCGTCGGAAATTTCCAGGAAGATACGCTCCCAGGGCTCCGTATGTCTGCGCGTTCTGGGTGGCAGCATGACTCCTTGGATACGTTCCGGAGACCTTGTTTTCATCAAGCGATTTGATTTTGCGAGATTGTCGGTAGGCCAGGTCATTCTCTTCGAACGCGACGGCCGCTTTTTCGTCCATCGCATCATTAAGCGCATCCGACCGGCATCAGCCGGAAAAGACGCGCTCCTGCTAATCACAAAAGGCGATGCCTTGGACGGAGAAGACTTTCCGATTTCCCCCGCGGAGTTTCTGGGCCGCGCAACCAGAATTCATCGCAAACATCGTCACATCGACCTTGAATCTTTTACTCGAATGTTTCTAGGCCGTTTACTGGCGCGCATTTCCCGAATGAGCCGGTTGGTGTACCGCCCGCTTCGCTTCGGCAAGCATCTTCTGTCCCGCTAGAATTCACTTCCCAAGTAAACCTACACCGACCAAACCCACAAGAAGCGTTTATGGCGATCCCTTCGGGTATGTAAATCACCTGCACCTGGATCGCTTCGCGCAGACTCTAATAAAATGTACGCGCTTGTAAATGCTCTGGGAGGCGCCGGTCGGTGCTCTCTGGAAGAGTGACATCTCCTGCCAATAAGCTTTACTATTGGACGTTGCCCGAATTGCCGTAGCATCGTAGATTAGCGAGCGCTGAGGCTCAGCCCCGGAAATGACTACCGTCCCGAATAACCCGAACGTTTTTTAGCTCTAATAGAATTTCAGCTGCAAAGGGAGAATTACGATGAGCATAACCGCAAAACCAACTCCTGCATCGAGCCAAGGCAAGCCTTCCGAAAACCCGCTGAAAGCCCTGATCGGCTTTGGCCAGTCCGTCTGGCTGGACTACATTCGCCGCAGCCTGATCACTACCGGCGAACTCAACAGACTGATTGAAGAAGACGGCCTGCGCGGCGTGACTTCCAATCCTTCCATTTTCGAAAAGGCCATCACCGGAAGCACTGACTATACGAAAACATTGGAAGAGCTTGAGAAGAGAAAAGATCTGGATGCCAAAGCCATTTTCGACATTCTCGCGGTCAAGGACATTCAAGACGCCACCGATACCTTTAAACCAGTTTATGAGCAAACGAAACGCCGCGATGGTTACGTGAGCCTGGAAGTGTCGCCATATCTGGCGTACAAAACGGCCGAGACCTTAGACGAAGCTCGCCGCCTGTGGAAGCTCGTCGGGCGCGAGAACCTGATGGTCAAGGTTCCCGGCACGCCGGAAGGCATTCCTGCTTTCCAGCAACTGATCAGCGAGGGCATCAATATCAACGTGACCCTGCTTTTTTCTCAGCAAGTGTACGAGCGCGTGGCCGAAGCCTACGTCGCGGGCCTGGAAGAGTTTGTCAAAAAAGGCGGTGATTTGAGCCGCGTGGCCAGCGTAGCAAGTTTCTTCGTCAGCCGTATCGACACACTGATCGATAGCCAACTCAATGACAAAATCAAGAGCACCGCCGATCCGGCTCAGCAGGAAAAATTGCGCAAGCTGAAAGGCAAGGTCGCCATCGCGAACGCGAAGCTCGCCTACCAGAGTTACAAAAAAATATTCGGCGGGCCGCGCTGGGCCGCGCTTGCGGCACGCGGTGCGCAAACGCAGCGCGTTCTGTGGGCCAGTACCAGCACCAAGGACCCTTCCTTCCCGGACACCTATTACGTCGAGGAACTGATCGGCCCTGATACCGTCGACACGATTCCTCCGGCAACCTTCGACGCATTCCGCGATCACGGAAAACCGCGCGCAAGTTTGGAAGATAACGTTGCCGCCGCTCGCGACACGATGGAAACCCTCGCGCAAGCGGGAATTTCGATGAAGGAGGCTACCGACAAGCTGACCGAAGACGGCGTGAAGCTATTCGCAGAAGCGTTCGACAAATTGCTCGCCGCGGTCAGCAAGCGCACTCAGAACGGAACCGCGTCCGCAGTACCCAGTCTCACCTACAATCTGCAGGACACTCTTGGCCAAAATGTGAAGGCTGCTCTCGAAGACTGGAAAAAAAACGATAAAGTGAAGCGCTTGTGGGCCCGAGACGCTTCCTTATGGACCAACAAGGACGAAGCCAGCTGGCTGGGCTGGCTGGGAATTGTGGAAGAACAGGTGGCCCACGATGCCGATTTCAAAAAGATCGCTGACGAAATCCGCAAAGAAAGTTTTGCGCATCTGGTTTTGCTCGGCATGGGCGGCTCGAGCCTTTGCGTCGAAGTTTTTGGGAAAACCTTCGGAAAGATCGACGGGTACCCAGAGGTTCATATCCTCGACTCCACCGATCCTGCTCAAATCCGCGCGCTCGAAAGCAAGATCGATATCGCCAGGACTATTTTTATCGTCGCCAGCAAGTCCGGCACAACCCTGGAGCCCAATATCTTCGAACAATATTTCTACGAAAAGGTGAAGCAATCGGTGGGCGCTGCCGAAGCGGGGAAGCGCTTCATCGCCACCACCGACCCAGGCTCTCAAATGCAGAAAGTCGCCGAGGCCCACGGCTTCCGCCATATCTACTACGGTGTGCCGGGCATCGGCGGACGATATTCCGCGCTGTCGAATTTCGGGATGATTCCGGCGGCCATCCAGGGCGTGGACGTGCCCAAGTTCCTCGATCGCGCGGAAGAAATGGTCCACGCCTGCGCCTCGGTAGTTCCGGCGGAGGAAAATCCCGGCGTAATTCTCGGCGCAATTCTAGGAACGCTCCAGAAAAGCGGCCACGACAAGGTTACTATTTTCGCCTCGCCGGGCATTTCCGACTTGGGAGCGTGGCTGGAGCAGCTTCTCGCCGAGTCCACCGGCAAAGAAGGAAAGGGCTTGATTCCTGTGGACCTAGAATCCATCGGTTCGCCGGACGTTTACGGCAGCGATCGTGTGTTCGCTTACTTGAGACTCGAAAATGGAGCGGACCCAAAACAAGACGCTGGAATCGCAGCGCTGGAGAAAGCCGGCCAGCCGGTTGTGCGCGTTCAAGTCGCGAACAATTACGAACTCGGCCAGGAATTCTTTAGATGGGAAATCGCGACGGCGGTGGCCGGCTCGATTATTGGAATCAACGCGTTCAACCAGCCCGACGTGGAAGCCAGCAAGATTGAAACGCGCAAATTGACCGACGAGTATGAAAAATCCGGCTCGCTTCCAAAGGAAACGCCTTTCTACGAAGAAAAGGGCGTGAAGTTGTACTCCGATGACAAAAATGCGACAGCTCTGAAACAAGCAGCAGGGAAGGACGCCACGCTCACCGGCTACTTGCGCGCCCAGATGAACCGCCTGAAGGCCGGCGATTATTTTGCCGTCCTCGGCTACATCGAACGAAACGAGCAAAATCGCTCACAGCTACAATCCATGCGTCATGCCGTACGCGACAAGAAGCATGTGGCTACATGCCTTGGCTTCGGCCCCCGTTTCCTTCACTCGACTGGCCAAGCCTACAAGGGCGGCCCGAACACCGGTGTGTTCCTGCAAATCACTTGCGACGACCCGGCCGACCTTCCGGTGCCCGGGAAGAAATATACCTTCGGAACCGTGAAAGCGGCGCAGGCACGCGGTGATTTTAACGTCTTAACCGAGCGCGGCCGGCGAGCTTTGCGCGTGCACCTTACAGGCGACCTGGCAACCGGGCTGAAAACTTTGCAGCAAGCAGTCCAACAAGCGCTTTCATAATCACGCATAGGTGGAGGGTAACTTGACGCAGAATTCTGACTCAGCGAAAGTGTCCCAGGAAACGCTCGGACGCCAGGCCCCACCCTGCGCGATGGTCATCTTCGGCGCCGGAGGCGATCTCACCAAACGTAAGCTGTTTCCCGCGCTTTACAATCTAGCGAAAGGGAAATTGCTTCCTCAGGAATTCGCCATTATCGGTGTCTCCCGAGAACAATTTTCGTCCGACGATTTCCGGCAGCGTACCGCCCAGGAAATTCGGCAATATTTAACCTGCGAAGTCGAGGAAGCTTCCTGGAATCAATTCGTGAGTCGCCTCTACTACATTCCCGGTGATTTCAAGGATCCCGAGCTTTACAAGAAGCTCGGCGAAACTCTAACTCAAGTAGAAAAGGAACAGAACACGCATGGAAATTGTCTTTTCTACCTGGCCACCAGCCCGACTTTCTTCCCCATTGTTGTCCAACAGCTCGGCGCGGCCAAGCTGACCGAAGAACAGAACGGCAAGTGGAAACGTGTAGTGATCGAAAAGCCATTCGGACACGATCTGGAATCGGCGGTCGCGTTGAACCACGAGGTTGGCAAAGTGCTGCGCGAAGATCAGATTTATCGCATCGACCATTATCTTGGCAAAGAAACGGTCCAGAATATTTTGGCCTTTCGCTTTGCCAACGGCATTTTCGAGCCGGTGTGGAATCGCCGCTACGTAGATCACGTGCAAGTGACGGTTGCTGAGGAGCTCGGCGTCGAAATGCGCGGAGATTATTACGAACACGCCGGCGCGTTGCGCGATATGGTGCCCAATCACATTTTTCAACTCATCACGCTGACGGCCATGGAGCCGCCGATTTCCTTCGAAGCCCAGGCCGTTCACGACGAACAGACCAAGATTCTGCGCGCTATCCAGCCGCTCAATCCCGAAAGAGTTTTGGATCACGCCGTGCGCGGCCAATATGGCGAAGGCTTGATCGACGGCAAACATGTCCCGGGCTATCGAACCGAGCCGAATGTGGAGGAGGCCTCCGCAACCGAGACATTTGTGGCCCTGGCTTTAAATATCGACAACTGGCGATGGGCCGGCGTGCCTTTTTATCTTCGCACAGGCAAGCGCCTGGCTACTCGAGCAACCGAGATCGTAATTCGTTTCCGCCGACCGCCCTTCGTCCTTTTCCGCAAAACTTCCGTGGAAAAAATTGCGCCGAACGAGCTGGTTATAAATATTCAGCCTAAGGAAGGCATTTCGTTGAGCTTTGAAGCCAAAGTTCCCGGCCCCATGGTGCGTCTCGGCGCGGTGAATATGGACTTCCAATATTCCGACTATTTCGGCAGCACGCCGTCCACGGGATATGAAACGCTTCTGTACGATTGCATGATGGGCGACCCCACGCTGTTCCAGCGCGCCGACATGGTGGAGGCTTCCTGGACCATCGTGCAACCGATTCTCGATTTGTGGAAAGCCCTTCCGCCGCGCGACTTTCCGAACTACGCCGCCGGGAGTTGGGGTCCGGAACAATCGCTGGAACTCCTTCGGCGCGAAGGACGCGAATGGCACGACCCGACCAAGAAATTGACCTCGCTGAAGGAAGCCGCCGAAGGAATGTCGGTGCTCGGAACCAAGATCTGATCGAAAATTCTGGCTTGCCAGCATCTGACTTTCCCCCATGAGATTAATCTCTCCGGCCAGCCAGTCGTCCAGAACAGAAGCGGCCGCATGAAAACTCGTGAAGAAGCCCTCCGCACCATCGAAGGAAAGAGCTTCGATGTGTGCGTGATCGGCGGTGGCGCGACCGGTTCGGGCTGCGCTCTGGATTCACAACTGCGCGGATTAAAGACGGTGCAACTCGAAGCCAACGATTTCGCCTCCAGCGCCTCCAGCGCCTCCACGAAGATGGTCCACGGAGGCGTGCGCTATCTCCAGAACGCGATTCGCAACTTCGATCTGAAGGAATTCCCGGTACTCAAGGAAGCCCTTCGCGAACGTGTTCACATGCTGCGGAACGCTCCGTTTCTTACCAACACAAGAATGTTTCTCACGCCGTGTTTTAATTGGTTGGACATCGCATATTTTTCCACCGGCCTGAAACTATACGACTGGATTGCCGGCCGCGATGGCCTGGCGAAGAGTGTTTTCATCTCGAAAGAGGAGACTCTTCGTCGCATGCCGGCGCTAGCTTCGAAAGGTCTGCGCGGAGCCGTGGTGTACGCCGACGGCCAGTTTGACGACGCACGCTTCAACATCACTTTGGTCGAAACGTTCTCCGAGGCCGGCGGCGAACCGCTGAACTATGCAAAGGTCGTTGCCTTTGAAAAAAGTGTCAGCGGAAAATTAGCCACTGCGATCGTCGAAGATGCGATCACGCGCCACAGTTTCCCGGTACACGCACGCTGCTTTGTAAATGCCACAGGCCCATCCGCGGACAAGGTTCGCACCCTAGCCCAACCGGATTCTCGTCCTCGCATAAGATGGAGCAAGGGCGTTCACATCGTCCTTCCACGAGAGGTTCTCGGCAGCGGGGAAGCGCTGCTGATCCCGAAGACAGAAGACGGGCGCGTGTTGTTCGCCATCCCTTGGTCCGGCAGCCTGCTTGTAGGGACAACGGATGAAGAGATTAATTCTCTCGACGATGTTCATTTGCAGGCTAACGAAGTGAACTATCTGCTGCGGCACCTCAATCGCTTCCTGACCAAGCCCGCAACCGCGGACCAAATCCTCAGTGGCTTCGCAGGCGTAAGGCCACTTCTGACCTCCAGGCATTCGACGAATACCAAAAAGTTGGCGCGAAACCATGAAGTAGAAGTCGCACCGCAATCCGGCCTGATCAGCATCCTGGGAGGCAAGTGGACGACCTATCGATCCATGGCTCAAGACGCGATCGACGCCGTGCAGGAATGTCTTAACGTCCCAGTTTCGAAGTGCTCCACTCTTGACCACCCGCTCGCCGGCTCCGAGGGTTTTTCGCCGGATGATTGGCAAAGCCAGCAAAAGCTTGATGCCTGGCCAGAGTCAGCGGCCCGGCAATTGGCTCAGAAATTCGGCACCCGCGCTTCTAATGTGATGGAGTTGGCGAGAGTAAATCCGCAACCGGCTGGTCCCATCGCCGACGGCGAGGCTCGGTTACGCGCGGAGGTGCTATTCACAATTCGAACCGAAATGGCGGTTTCGATGGAAGATATCCTCGCGCGCCGTCTTGGCATTCAATTTCGCAGGTGGCGCGAAGCAATCCAAGCGGCGCCCGCCGTAGCGGAAATCCTCGCAAGCGAGCTCGGCTGGTCCGAAATGAAAAGACAAGAAGCCCTCCTTCAGTACGTCTCAAAGATTCGTGGCATGATGCAGGAAGCAGGTCTCGCCCGAGAAGGAGTAGATCGAGCTCACCAAAGCTCAGCAGAAGTGTAGAAGCGCTCCCAGTTAACGTCGCTGCGCCGGCCGAGCTGGCGTTTGCAGCCATCGAAGAACGAGCTCCGCGCGTTCCCGAAGATTGTTGGCCAACCAAGAGAATCGTCCATCCGTTTCACCGTTCGCCTCGCGCATCGTTGGGGTTACGCGATTGAACGGCGCGAGGGGAACAGGTTCCTTCAGCCAAAAGACGAAGGAAGAAGTTAGACGCGCGAGGACCGGTTGCACTTTCGCCGTAGTTCGCCGGGAAAGCCGTTGTACACGTGAACGCAGCGAACGCGCCTCCTCAAGAATCCGGCGCGCGAGCTCTGCTCTGTGTCTCGCGTCGAAGATCGCTAGATTTGCCCGAAGTTTCACCTGCACCGCGATCCATTCGCGCTTCATCGCAGCGGCAGGCTCCAGAGTCCGCGTAGCTCCCGCCGAGCGAATCTGAATGGGCGCGGCAGCAGGTATGCCCCGCGACAGTTCGGCGATGATTTGGCCCACAGCGGCTCCGGTAACCATGGAATGCGTGTCGTGTGCATTTTTCTGCGCTCGGGCGCCAAACGCATTCGCATATGCAGAGGGAGCCGGTTCGACCGCGAGAACCTCCGCTTTTCGCATAACGCCTGCGGCGCCTTGGCTCTCCCCGGATTGTGTTGCGGTTTTATCCGTCGCGATCCGGCCGGACGGGTTGATAGCCGCGAGATCCCCTACTCTCAGAGGGTTCGTATCTTGGTGCCGATCCATTGGCGACCCAGCAGCCGCAGCGAACGCCAATTTCGAATTGTTGGACGCGGGCTGCATGGAAATCAAATTCGCCCGTGGAACAGCGGTCTCCGCCGATCTCATCGGAGCGACGGGCCTGTCAGCGTCGAATTGCAGCTCGCGTGAAGCCTCCTCGATCATGCTCGCAGGCACCGGCTGGATTCCGGCGGCGTGTGTTTTCAAAAGCGCATGTTCGCACAGCAAATTGATTACGCGGGGAATTCCACGCGAATAGAAGTACGCGCTATCCATCGCCTCGGACGAAAAAATCGGTTCGCCTCCCCCGCCCGCCACTCGCAGCCGGTGCTGGATGCAAGCGCGAGTCTCCTCCAGCGTCATGGGTATCGTCCTGCAACGAAACGAAATACGCTGATGGATCTGACGTAGGTCCGCGCGTCTCAGTCTATGCTCGAGTTCCGGCTGCCCCGAAAGAACGATCTGCAGCAGTTTGCCGTTTGGCGTTTCCAGATTTAGCAACAGCCGGATTTCCTCCAGCGTATGTGACGGAAGTCCTTGCGCCTCATCGATGACCAGGACGGCGGTCTGGCCTTCGCGGAGGCGTTCGTGCAGCCACCCTTGCAGTCGTGAGAAGGCGCTTCCGCCTCGCATCCCACTCGGCACGCCAAAATCCGCGAGCATCAATTCGAACAATTCCTGAATTTCCAAATGCGAATTGCAAATGAACGCTTTCGGCGTGCCATGATGCTGCAGCCAGTCAAGCAGGGAATTGACGAGCGTGGTTTTCCCGGTTCCCACATCGCCGGTCAGCAGAATCAGCCCTTGTCGCGACTCAATTCCCCTGATCAGCCCATCCAAAGCCTGCTGTGTTTGCGCGGTAAGGAATAAATGACGAGGATCTGGGTTAACGCTGAATGGATTTTCGCGCAATCCCAAGGATGTGAATAGAGACCGGTCCATAAGTTTCCTCGGTGCGGGGAACGATATGTTACTCCCTGGAGCCGATTTTCTGCAAGCGAAACCCTATTGGGGGGGGGTAGTGGGTCGGTTTCCGGGTAGCATTACCCAGGCACTATCGAAAAGCAAGGTGCATGAAGGAAATAAGGATTATTGACGCGGTGCAAGTTTCCTCTAATCTGTTTCTGTTACTGTTTCAAGTAACGAAGCGCAACACATCCTGATTTAAAGACTCTGGACTCAACAAGTTTTAATTGTAATTTCTCCAGGCTAATGCCCTCTAACAACCGTCTCCCTTCTCCTGCAACGATTGGCTGAACGACGAAACGGTATTCATCAACTAAGCCAAGCTCTATCAGTTGTGAAGGAATGCTCACACCGCCGACTAAAATATTTTTGCCTTGCTCGTGTTTCAGTCTAACGATTTCTTCTGGAAGGTTCGTGCGAACAATTTTCGTATTTTTATCTTCAGCGCTCTCTAATGACCGTGAAAAAACAATTTTGTTTGTGGAGACAAATGTTTTCGCAAATTCGTGCGATGCTTTTGTCTCAGACGAGTCTTTGGCTACATCCGGCCAATAGGGAACCATCAATTGATAGGTTTTGCGCCCAAAGACCTGTAGGTCGGCATCTCGCAGGAGGTGCGTATAATATTCGAGTAGTTCTTCATCAGCAATTGTTTTGGTGTGGTCGCAGCAGCCATCTAGGGTAATGTTGATTGCGAAGATTAGATTTCTCATTTTCGCCTCGGATGGAGCAGCATGCTCTTTGAACATAGAACCAATAACTTGAACCGTGCATCATTGCAACGTAAAGATTAGCTGCATCCGGCTGGAGAACTCCGTCCCCCGATGTCGATCGTTTTCGTTGGCCTTGAACGGTCTGTGCCTTCGCCGAGCGGACGTTTAATTCTTCCGTAGAGTCTTCGTTCATATTTTCAAACAGCGGTACCGCAAAAGTTGCTTGGTGCCTGGTTTGTCCTCCATAGGTCGACGCAACGGCGCGCGCAGCCTGCTTCGGGGAGCCAAACAGCTAAGGATCGTTCACAAGCGCTGACCGAAGCGGAACACCATCCTCTCCAGGTGTGATCGAGGCCCCCCCTTTTTGCTCATCTGGCGACGCTCCCTGTGGGGATTGACCTGTCGGTGTCACGATGCCCGTGAAAGAATGGCGCGAAGGCCTTTTTTGAACTACTCTGCCTTCGTGACCCGAAGAATAACGGGTAGCGTTTTCATTCTTCTCTTCACCAAGCTGCTCCTTTTTGCCGCAGCACAGGAAACCTCCAGCTGGAAGCGCTACCTCAGTTCCGAATACGGTTTCGAGATTAGCTATCCGGCGGACTGGCAATTTGTTTCCGGCTACCAGAACAACTACGGAAAACCGCCTTCGCCTGGCCAGAGACCCGCCTACGCAGGCGGTACCCGCAACCTGTTTGGTTTGGAGATGGATGGTCCTACCCAGTCGCAGGATGGAGGGGGTTCTTTCGATGACGGAGCGATCATCGATGTCCGGATTACCGGGACGAGCGGAATCGTCGAGGACTGGAACATCAAGCCCGGCGGCCCGTGGTATCTGCTCCAGTCAGCGCTATCCGATTGGGTGAAACTCCATACATCGCTTGGTCCCGGCGATGGCCTCAAAAGAGTGGCCGTCGATACCAACGGATTCACCGGGGCAATCCAAGTCGTTTGCATCGGCTCCAATCCATGCAAACCTTTCGAGGAAGAGGGCGCCGCATATCGCACGCTCCCGAGCGGGCGAGTCCTTCTCGTCAGTTGGGACCGGGAGACCGGTGGCAACGATTTTTCTTACCAGAAGTACTTCCTGCCCATGCTCGCCAGCTTCAAATTGATCAAGTGAGCGAACCCGTTAGAACCGAGAATCCCAGCCTCCGATAATCGGAAACTGACCCACCACCCCTATTGGGTGATAATTGCAGGCCGGAGAGGATAGAGGAAATGCCGGAATTCGCACATCTCAGTCCTGCTCCTATTCGCTTCAGCCGTTTATGGTAGCTTTCCGGCATCAAAACGAGTACGGTGAACTGTCTCATTAGCACCCTACCGTAAGCATACCCTCTACCTACGGCTGCCCTGCGAAATCAGACGGCGTCCGCCACGACATACAAGGAGCCACCAATGGCAGCACCAAAAGTCTCTCGTCGTGTAATCAACACACGGGTAAGACGCGACGGAAAACGAATCCAAAATGCGATACTCCTCGGCTTGTCCACCGACGAATGCGAAGCAGTCGTCAAGAAATTAGAGTTTGTGAAATTGCCCGCTAACTCCGTATTACAAGAGGCCGGGCCAATCGAATTCGCTTACTTCCTAAACAGCGGACTGGCCTCGGTCCTAAACCAAGAGAACGTCGAAGTCGGATTGACTGGCAAAGAAGGTTTCATAGGTCAGTCGCTTGCGAACGGATTCAACTCCAGCCCAATGCGGATCGTCATGAAATCGAGCGGAAGCGCCTATCGGATCACGTCTACGCAATTCGCAGAGGCTCTGTCCCACTCTGTTAAGTTTGCGCAACAGTTAGGTCGATTCGCTTCGCACAGCATTTAGCCGAGGTGTTACATGCATCGAGACGAATGGTACGCGATATACGCTGCCGCGGTGAGTGAATGCAACCCTGCGAAACTCCCCACGCGAATCCGCGAAGCGGAAACTGCTATCTTCGCCCGAATCCAGGGTCTGGCTGAAGACTCGGCTTCGTGCCACGAGCGAGAGTTACTTTCTGATGCGCTATTCGGTCTGCGGACTTTGCAAAAGCCACTCCATCGGCGTACCTGAGCGGGCAAGCAAATCGCTTGATCGCGGTCGTTCATCGTTGACAACGCCGAGTGCTTAGTCGGCAGAGGAGCACAAATGGCAGAGAAGATCAAAACGGGAACGGTCTTGATTAAAGATGGGGCGCTCTTGCCGGACGCACTTCAGTTCGAAACTGAGCCCTGTGCGAAAGGCTGGAGGCTAGTCAAGAATCTCGATGCGTGTGCATTGGGTCAGAAGGTTCGCGAAACAGGATGGACCTTTTTATGTGTGGCTGGCCAGATCAAACGATCCATCGTTGGTTTTGACGGACAAGCCACGGCGCGCAGAGCAGTCAAACGAATCTTAACCAATCTGAAACTGGATAAGTTCAACGGCCTGGAAATTACGCAGATTGAAATGAAGCGATTTTTGGGATTGCCCTATGTGACTGTCTGCGCCCATTCCCGGCATATCCAGGAAAACGAGTTTCTTCTGCGCGCCGGTGATCATCAGGATTGGGACCAGGCAAAACTCGCATCGGCGTGATCTGCAAGCGTACCGAAGAGATCTACAACGAGGTTAAAAGAAAATGAAGCAAGATTTGATTGCCCTACCAGCCCCCATCATGGTGACGCAGATGGGAGAGAATGAAACCGCGAAGAACAAGATCATCATCATCCCCCAGGCCGCCAAAGAGCAGTTGGAAGGAGAAGAATTGCTGGACATCGGGTTCGTTCTGGCGGAAAACGAACAACGGTTTCCACTTAATATTGACGACCAGGGATTGTCGGGCATACAGATTGACGATGAGGGGTATCTGATCGTCCGCGAGCAGGGTCACCTCGCGACGCTCAGCGGGGTCGCCGACGCGGCATCCGGCAATAAGCCCGTTCTTCAATCGGAGGGGTTCCGGGGAAACCACAAGTTCGGCCCCAAGCAAGAGGATGTATCCCATTGAGATGACACCTTGTAGCCCATCTTGCGCTGCGTCACCGCTTAAGTATCCCTGCAATGTCATCACTAAGAACTATTGAGAAGGGCGTCACCGTAGCGACCGAAATCGAGCTGGCAGAAACAAGGGAGCCACAACACATGTCTGAAAATCATTGGCGCGCTTTGTACCAAGCCGCTGTTTTTGAGGTCGATCCAGAGAAAGTCGGGGCTCGCGTTACAGCCGCCGAAATCGCAATAAACACACACGTCTTCGAGGATTACCAGCGTCTGTCCCGAGATGAGCGCGCCGATATGCAACGCGCACTCTCGGCCTTGGACCTGTTGAAACTGGAAAGCGATAAGAGCACAGCCGGCGAACTCAAGTGAGGCGAGAAGTTCTAGCGACAAAGCGAAACCCAAGTGGCGGCAACGGCGAACACGGTGCTAGAACCTTCGCACTTAATGAATCCAATTAAACCAGGAGCAAACTGAACATGCCATACGCTAACCGCGACAAAATAGAGAACAAATCAGGGCGAGCCGGATTTGTGGATGCCCGACTCGAAGAGCTTCGGCGCCGGTGGGAAATGGCCACCGACGAGCGCGAGAAGAGCGAGGTCTCCGAACAAATACGCGAGTGGCAATCATTCAGGCCAGAACGCCCCGCACCCTCCAGAGGTGGGAGATAGGAGTTCTGTGGCCTGACTAAAATCACCGAGGTATGGTTTCTCTCGCCAACATCGTGGACGGCAGGCTAACCAATGACGGCACGCTTTTGGGGCAGGAGACCCTACGCTGTCCACGATGAGTGGCCGGCTTCGACGTTGACTTCTGTAGCTGCGCAGAAGTTATGTTCTTCGCGTCGGCGAGAATTAATCTAAGCGCCTTTTCTTCTTAACCGGATCTGGTTTTATCCCTAGTTTCTTAGCTTTCTTCCGTAATTCGCGCTCCTCCCAATCGATTAGAGCTTCTCCGGGCCGCTCTTCGGGGAATCGACTCACATGCTTCGCCACGCTCATCACCTTCTCGGAATATAGGCCTTTCGTGCTGCCGCGTGTGTCCGCTGCCGTACCGATTCCTAAAATTCCAGTAAGCGCGTCAATCAGGCGGTGAACGAGGGGCCAGGGGCCGAGGTAGGTCCTAAATAAATCGTGCCTATCAAGAACGCCCGGCTTGAAGAGGTACCCAGTCCTCCTCGTTGTCAGGGACGTCGGGGCGGGCGTACTTGTTACGTCCATCGGCTCGCAGCACGAGGACCTTCTTAGACGGTTCGTATAGGCGCGTGGCAATCCGGCACCCGTGTCTAGTTCAGGAATCTTTGAAACTCGCGTGGGGTGCCGCATCTTTTCTGCGGGGTTGCAGAAAAGGTGCGGGTTTAGATCTGACAGTTGCAAAACTCTTCTACCAGCAATCCGGCTGGCCACAATTCCCGCGCACTGGGTTTCAATTCTATTCGGCGGTGAACGTCACGCTTCTTACTTGAGAGATTGACCCGCTCACGTCACCGGCTTGGATTTCTAGCCGGTATTCCCCGGGCGGAAGAGTATCCACCGGAACTTTCAGCGCCATGGGAACCACCGCACTGCCTTTCTGCAAGAAACTCGTCAACGGGAACGCGCCGGTAGAAAAAACTTGCTTCCCGGTCTTTTGATCTATCACGTTGTATTGGCATCCTAGCTTTGGAGGATTTGCATCCGTCAGATGCGGGTCGTAAACCTGGGCGTAAAGCACCACCCGGTCCGTCTTCTTGAAGTGATTACTTCCCGACGGAGTCAGTTCCAGGCCTTGCACGATCATGGGCAGACGATCTGCCAGTAAGTCGGCATCGAGATCCCCTTGGCTGTCCGCGACACGTCGTACCTGATTGCTCATCGCCACGCCACTAAGAGTGAATGTTTTCCCATCGTACGGCTCGATCACCAGCGCAGTTTCATATTTCCCAAATTTCTGTCCGCCGCCTGATAGCACCACATCCAGCCGGTACTTTCCCGGAGCGATGGAAAATTGATTCTGGTACCGCATCGGACTCTGCGTAAATTTCTGCCACTCCTCTTTTTCGAAATCCATATTCAGTCCGTCGCTGAACCGCGATGCTACCGTGCCGTCCGGCCGGTACGCGATACCCAAGACGTTCACATCCGCGTGATATTTTCCCTTCACCTTCTCAAAATCAATGGTTGCCGAAGGAATTTCCATGGCCAGGGCTACGCGCGCTTCGTTCGCCGAAGTGTAAAAGAACGGCGCTTCCAGCGAACCGGACGTCGCCGCCGCGCCCGCCGCGCGTGTTTCTAGTTCCTTTTCGATCGGCTTCCCGGCCAAAACGTCCGCCGACCTTACGTTGCAGTAACCGCTGCGCGCCCGTACATTCGCATTATGGCCTTCCACCTTCACCTTTAGGGTGTGGCAACTTCCTTCCGGAGAATCCGCGGGCGCGTAGCCCAAAAGATAGTATTCATTTTGTTCGCGCGCGATTTTCTGCAGTCCCGCAAATAGATCGTTCGTATTAAAAATCGGGAATCCGCCGGTTCCTTCAGCCAGCTCATAAAGCGGCTGCTGATTGGTGGAGGCGGAGGTTGGGAATGGAGGAACGATCGCTCGCGGTTGGTTATAATTTGGGTTGCCATAGGTACCGACCGGATTGCCGTGCGTTCCACCGCCCGAACCGGTGCCGCCTTTACCCCCGCCGCTTCCCGTACCTCCACCGCTGCCGCCTTTGCCTCCGCCGCCAGTCCCGCCACCGCCGGTCCCGCCGCCAGTTCCACCACCCGTTCCGCCTCCACCACCGCCGTGTCCCCCGCCCCCGCCTCCATGCTGAAAGTAAGCCATCCCATTCGGAGAAGAAGTCACATAGGACGCCGGTCGCAGTCTCGCTCCTGAAAATTGCAAGGCTTCCCTTTCGGCTGGCGCACGATTCCACGCAAAGCTCGGCGCATCGGACGCATCACTCGGAATCGCCGTCACCGGCGCCACTAATCCCCGCACATCCAGCGGATAAATTGCTAGGTTTGCTTTGTTACAGGTGTCGATTGTGGCGGTGAGTTCCGACTGCCGTTCGGGAGTAAGTTCGAACCCGGCGGTAAACAGGATCATGCTTTTCCGTCCGGGAATGCTCGCAAGATTCTTCGCCATATTCCGTATTGCCAACAGCAAAGTCTGCGCACCGAAATTGGCTTCGGAAGTACCCAGCATCACCGAGCCGGAGCTGGATATCCCGGCTGAACTCAAGTCCCCACCGGGAGCACCCATCGATGAGGCATTTGCGTTTGGACTAACCGCCGAGGTCCTAATGCTTTGGACCGCTTGTTTCAGCCGCGCGGCATCGGAAGTGAAATTCTGCTCGATCCTGAGGGTGCCACCGAAATCTGCCACTGCCATCATCCGATCGGGCCCCGCATTTTCGTCGATGAATTTCGCCGCCGCCGCCCGCGCTGGGGGCTGGTCGCTCAGCTCCATGGTCGAATTGTCGAAAAAAAGCACCATGTAGCGTCGCTGAGTTGCCACAGGCGCGCTGGGGTCCGTGCCAAAGGAGAAATTTACGACTAGCTGCTGCTTGTTGTCTTCGAAAACGCGAAAATCATCGCGCTTCAAATCGCGTATGTAATCGCCTTTCTTATCCGTAACGATCACATCCAGGCGCACCGCCCGCGTTTCGGTTTTGATCGCGGGTGCCGCGGTCTGGGGCGGAGGCTGCTGTGCGGGCTGTTGCGCGGAATCCTGCGAAGCCTGGCGCGCCTCGGCCACTCCCAGCAAGCGCCCGCCGAGACTAGCCGCGCCAATAAACGCCAGCGAAAGACATATGAGTAGCGCCGAGCGGTGATGTGTCATGTCCCACCATCCGTCTTACGGAATTTCAATCACGCCATTTTTTGCCGAGAGGACTGCTGCCTTCGAGTCTCGCACAACCAGCCGTACGATGTAACCACCCGGCTTTACGTCGAAGCCGATTTTCACTGTCATCCCCGTTTGTGTCAGCTTTTCCAGCGTGGCGTCCTTAAGACGAAGCTCGACGGTCTCCTGATTTCCCGCGATGAAATTTCCATTGCGGTCGAACAGCGCCGCCACCACGGCCAAATCGTCCCAATTTCTCCCTTGCGACTTCTCGAAACGCACGTGCGATACATCCACATGCGTCAGCACGGAAAGCTTCGCATTTACCGCATCGCTCTTGTAATACTGCAAATGCAGCTCGATGGGGACGCCTTGGTGTTCCTCCTGCGAGAAAACCGCTTCCTCAATATCTTGCTTGGCCGCTTCTTCCGGAGTTTGGCCATGTTTGGGGGCGAAAAATCCTCGCCGCGCCTGGATCGTGTATTTTTCCCTTCCTGCCAACGTAACCTTGATGGAGTGAAACTGGCCGTTGAACTTCAGCGCTTCGGGAACAAAAGCCAGAAGGTAGGAAACCTCCGGCACGGTGGCGGTTGTGCGGAACCCAGCCACCAGATCGTTGCTGTTCCGAAAGTAAAAGCCGCCCGTGCTGTCGGAGAGTTCCTCAAGCACGTCCGATTGGCGCGCTTCTTGCTCGATGCGATAACTCACATCCTTCCCCATGGCGCCAGCATTCGAAGGAACCGGCGGCGGGTGCGAGATGTCGCCGATCGGATCGACCGTGTACAGCCCACGCGCATCCAGCGTATTGATGAAAACGTTCGCGCGGGTCGCTCTATCGATGACCTCGGAAAGATCGAATTCGTGCGATGATGTCAGAAAGCCCGGAGAAGCCAGCACAATACTGCGCTGCCCCGGAAGAGCCGAAATTCGGCGTACGACTTCCACCAACCGCCGTATCGCATATTGCGTATTTACGTCCCCGGCGCTCAGCAGCTCAAGTGCTGTGGAAAGCACAACCGATTGCGCCTGGGTCGCTGCGCTGGCGCCGCTAAAGCCATCGCAGGCGATCGCGTCGTCGATCGCCACCGACATGGCTTGCGTATCGTTTTTATTTATAATCAGGTCGGCTTCGTAATAATTCATGGGCGGGCACTGGCTGGTACCAGAAGGGTCGGCCCCGCCGATGTAATGCGGCATAAGCTGCTTTACCATCGCGCGAATCTTGTCGCGATCGTCGGTGAAATCCACCTGCGTTTGCCCCGAGGTCGTAAAAATAGCCACGCGCTCGCTGGGCGCCACCGACTCGTCTAGAAACCGCAACGCGGCTAGCCGCACCTGCATCAGGTCTTGCAGATTCAGATGCACGTCATCGAACAGAAGCGCGACGAAGCGAGAAGGCAGAGCCAGCGCTCCAGGCGCGGCGGCACTTGGCGGACCGGCGGACGCCGCCCCACTCGGTTTTCCTCGCACTACCTCTTGCGCAGCCGATGCCGGGGTTTCCATCGAAAAATGCGAAATCGTCTGAGGCTTGCGGTCTTGAAATAACCGGAAGTCCTCTTTGGTCAAATTGGTGACGACTTTTCCGTTCGAGTCGTGCACCACCACTCGCACCGTAACCAAATTCACGTGCGATTCGAATGGCACACTCGCGTGCGTATTCACCTCCGACGTCGCGTCGGAGGCCTTGCTCTTTGCCGCGGAGTCCGGCGTCGGTTCCTGGTTTTTCTGCGTGTCCGGAGTTGTCGAGGAAGGCGCCGGGGAAGGGGTCGCTTGTTGCACTGTATTGGATTGCGGCGATTGGCCCGCGGAGACAGACGCAAACGGAAGTAGCGCCCCGCACGCGAAGAAAACCAGCCGAGCAGTAATCAACATCGGGAAGCAACGGCCCGCAGCAGCATTCATCCGGCACTCCGGCGCGCCGCTCGTTTTCGGAACCCGCGCGTTCCGTTTAGATGCGCGTTTGCAATGTAGTGCGAGTGTAGCTGGCTCTAATGCGCTCGTCAATAACACCGAGGTTACGGCAGCGGTTCAATTTCCGAGCAACCGCGCCAGGCATGCGCTTGACCACCAACCGCTCAATTCGCGAGGAATCCAAAGCCCCAAGAACAAATCAGGATGTCAGCAATCATCAGCGCGGTGACCATTCGTAACATGATCAAGAGGCGTCCATCCGGATAAAGTCTTTTGCCTTCACGATGAAGTCCCCGTACTTAGATGGATGCCAGCCGAACCATCCAAAGTTCTCCTGCTTGGGAAACTTCTCATTCACTCTGTCGACTTTCTCAAACGTTGCAAAAGTCGAGATCACGCCCGTGAGAGGGCGGGAATGGTTTTTCCACAGGCTCTCGGATAGGTACGCTACCGATCACATGTATGTCTAATACAACAAGCAACTTAGCACACATCCCGTTACACGGTAGAAGTGAAAATTGAGTTGCATTACGGACGCGCGAATAAGGTACAATCGCCACTCCTATCCTCTTTCAATAACCCGCTACTGAGGTTAAAAATGACCCTTGGAACTAAGATGGAAAAGTATCACGGCGTGCGCTGCCACTCCTGCGGTCAGACGATCCCGGTGCCATCAAGGATTGCCACTAGGCGAGCGTCGGTTGACTCAGGTCCTGGCGGGGCTGCAGCCGATCAACATTTCCCATCGTTGAATCTGCGCTGTCGCGTGTGCGAAAAGGAGAACTTCTACAAAACTACTGACGTCCACGAAGTCGCCGGCGCTCCTGCTTTGTCTCAGATGCGCCGGGATCGATTGACCCGCCTTCAACCGCAGAGCAAGCTACCAAAAACCGCCAACGGATAGTCTGCGCCGCATCCCACTTTTGTATTCCGCGGGATGCCGCGCCTTAGGCCATTGGCGGAATGCTCCCCTCGACAGTAGGGGCGCAGCATGCGGCGCCCGGCACAAATGTTTGGCAATACTCGAGCGGTTACCGACGACCTTGTTTGATTTCCAGCAATGTTAGATTTCCCTGCGCCGGTTTTTCTTTACTCCAGTCATGGTAGGTGTGGCACTCAAAACATCGTGCCTCGGCAGCTTCGCTTCCCGAATGATGGCACTGCTCGCAAGTCCGAATTCCCGGCAAAAGAATGTCCGAAGTTTCTTGGCTCGTTCTCGCCGCTGAATGGCACTCCTCGCACTGCACCAGCCGGTGCTTGTCATGATTGAATGCGGCGTGCTGAAACCATCGAACGGTAATGTTCGATTTTGCCACCGCCGGCAGCGTCTGGCTCCCTGAAAAGCTCAGCGCATGGCATTGCTTGCAAGGCTTCCTCCACAGAAGCTGCTCCGACTCCGCCACTTTCTCCGAAACCCATTGCGGCGGTGTAAGCACTCGGGGCGAAATGGGGAAGGGCTTCTGAGGCAGGTTCGGATCCGAGTTTGTAATGCGCAGTTCCGCGGGATGCGCGGCAATGTATTGCTGGAATTTCCCTAAGAGAAACGCGTGAACGACCTCCGGCGTATCGTGCGGCGCGCTTTCTGCAAATCGTTTATCGAATTGCAGCCCGTGGCACGCGATGCAGTGTTGCGCATACGTGACCGGAGACATGTAGGCGCGCGCGGGGTTCATTGACGGAGGCTCCCGTTTCTGCGCCACCGAAGTAGCCTTGGTCTGCTGCACGCTGAACCTCGAAGGTTCACCGGATGTGGGTGGACGATGGCAATCGCCGCAACCGAGCTGCACCGGCCCGTTCGGCCCCAAGAGATTTGCTTTCAAATGTACGCGATGATTGAACTTGATCGTGCCGGGATCAACGCTGCCTGCGCGGACAGCGGCGAATTCGGGATGGCTGGAATCAAACCCATCAATATTTCGCGCGTACGGCGTGGCTGAACCAACCGCGCGAAGATTCGCGTGACATTGCGTACAACTCGCGTCACTCATGGCCGCCAGCCGCAGACTCCCGCGATGTTCTCGATGGCATGTGGAGCAGTTCGGCGTGAACGCCTGGTTCGCATGGTGAAGCGGCCCATCGTGGCAAGTTCCGCAAGCCTGATCGCTGGCTTTCGCGCTGAAACCGCCGGCTTCTTTCACGTGGCAAGAGCTGCATCGCTCGGTCAGTACCGTATGGCTTGCGGACATTTTCCCGCTGCTGTAAACGCGATTGTTGCGATTGACCGCAAGCCAAACCAGCCAGATCAGCGCCAGAACCGGCACACCAACCGACAAAATGAAGCGCAAACGCCGAAAAGGATGCGACCTCTTGAAATAATTCAGGTCAATGCGTTGGGCAAGCTTCTTCGTTGTCAGCTTCGCTCGCGCCAAGTTCCCTCGCTTGTCACCCGCCGTAGCCGTGCCTTTTCGGCGGCGGCCGCCCGCCGCGGCTTACTGACGTTTCTCAATAGCGCAGCGCCATGACCGCATGCACGCACCCAAGCAACAACAACGCGAACGAAAGCGGTATATGCAGCATCAGCCATCCATGCAGCCAGTGATGCAGCCGCGCCTGCCTCCGCAACTGCCTCTCTTCATCGCAGATTTCCTCAAGCTTCTTAACCGTGTCGTAGGCCTCGGGCGACAGCAGTGTTCGTAACTTCACAAAAACGGCATGCGCCGTGCCCGTATCTGCCAACGCGTGATTGTCGGCGCCATTGCTTTGCAGAAACGGCCGCATCTCTCGAACGTAAAAACTAGACAGCGGCATCGCAGCCGGTTCGGCAAGCGCGACGGTCTCTACCGCAGCGGATCCCGCCACCGCCTTCAGGTCTTCAGCATTGCCTGATCCCGTCACCGTAGCGATGATCGCGTCAGCTTCGGCGATCATCCCCTCGCGCACATGCCCGATTTGTTCGAAGATCGTTTCCTTCGTCACTTCCGCCGTCATCACGTTGGGCATATAGTGTTGCAACACAGCGCCGAAGAGCCCGCTCGCCACCACAACGATCACCAGAATCATCAGCACGCTGGTCAATAGCCCGCCAAACCGAAATCCCCCATGAAATAAAATCATCGGCAGACTCAGCAGCCCCAGCCAAAGATGTCCGCGCATCCAACTCTGCGCCCGCCCCAATCGCCACACGGGGAGCTTCTTGCGCGCAGCGAGCAATCCCGCAAATAGCATGAAGCTCGAACCGATCGTCCCAAAAGCAAGCCCGATTGGACTCCCGCCGCTAGGGCCAGCAGGGGAGTGCGCCGCGTAAAACAGATAGATGGCCGTCGCCAAGCCCAAAACAATGAGCGAAGCCGCCAGCCATTTCCGATGCGTACGATCGATGCGCACTTTGGATTTTTAGATTCGCCCGGAAATCTGTAACTATGGCGCCTTATCCGTGGCCGCCGCCGGTTTCAGAAGCCCGGCAAAGAACTTCCGCGGATCCACCCGGTGAGCCGCGTCGTGCGGGCACGCATATACACAGCTCGGCTCGGCATACTCGGTGCACAAATCGCACGAAGTAGCTTTCTGTTTCAGCATGGCTTTCTTATGGCCGGGCGACGTCAGATCATCCACCATCACATGAAACGGATGAATATTTATGTTTCCGTAGGGACAATTTTCCGCGCACAACCCGCACCCGATGCACCAATCTTCGATAATCACTTCCAGCGAATTCCGCCGCCGAATCGATCCCACCGGACAGCCCACCATGCACAACGGATCAAGGCACTGCCTGCAGGACGTCGCCACCAAGTAATGGTCGAACCGCAATCCTTCTCGAACGAGCCGCGTCACCCCATCATGCGCATCCGCGCAAGCTCGCACGCAAGCGTCGCATCGAGTGCAACTCGTTAGGTCGAGCAGTAAAAGACTCTGCGCCTCCATCAGCCCCTGGGTAAGAAAATCGTCGAGCGGAACGTTCTGCAGCACTGCAAGCCGCGCCCGATTCATCTCCATGCGTTCCTGTTCCACCGTCTCGAGTTTTCCGCGCACCTGCGGAAACTCCGCCAGCATTCGTTTGAAATCGCTCGCGCCGATCCGCACTACTTCCACGTGATCGAGCGCCGTGCACGTCGCCGTGCGCACATCCTCGCGCAGCAATCCCGTCTCGCCGAAATATTCGCTGCGCGAAAGATATGCCATCACCATCTCTCCGCCCAGATGCGTTTGCGTCACCTTCACGAATCCGATGCGAATCAGGTAAAACGAATCGGCCGGCTCGCCCTGCCGGCAAATTACTTGCCCCGGCGAATAGCGCACCAGCTCTACATTTTCGCGCAAGCTGCCGATGAACTCGTCGGTCAGCTCCGCAAACACCGGCACCGCCCGCAAATGGCTGTCTAGCGCCCGCTGCCGGTAAGACTTCTCCAACTGCGCGCGAAAATTCTTGTTCCGCTGCATGATGTCTAAAACGTTCCGCAGCATCTCAAGCATCGTGCAGTCGGTCTCCGCGCGCACCGTCGCTGACCGCGGATACAAGCTCATGCAAGTCATCTCGCCAAAAAGATCCCCGGGATTTAGTTCCGCGACCGGACTGTCGTAATCGAGGTCCACAGGCGCGTCGATCGGTATCCAACGCTTATAGGTTTCTTCGTCGCGCTGATCTTGTTGCCGCTGCGCGAGCTTGCTGGAGAGTTTTCCCAGGAATTTCTTCACTACACCCTTGGTTTTCACATGCGCCATGGGATTCGATATCGAAACCCGCGCTTTGCCCTCCAGTATGTAAAAAGCCGTCGATCCGTACTCGCCCTCGCGGCAGATAATTTCTCCGCGCTTGAACTGCCGGCGCACCACCGCCCCGCGATTCAAGCTCAGGAAAGTTCCCGATACGCCTTTAAAGAACGGAAGCTGTCGCAGCTCCTCCACCGGCACCGGTTCATACGTCGGCCCTGCACCAAGAGCAGTGTGCGTGAACACTTTATTGGTAAGCGCCCCGGTCGGACATGAAACCATGCACTCCCCGCAAGAAACGCACGACGATTCACCCATCGCGCGCTGATCGTCAAAAGCAATCCCCGCTCCGGTGCCTTTGCCCATGCGCGCCAGCACAAAATGGTCTCGAATTTCACCGCACCCTCGCACGCACCGGTCGCACAGAATGCACGAATCAAAATCCACGACGATGCTCGGTGACGAGCTGTCTTTAGCGCGCCCCGTGCGATGCGGCGCAAACCTCGAACGTGTCAGATTGTCCCGCCGCGCCATGGCCTCAAGCTCGCAGTCCCCGGAATGTTGCTCGCGCGTGCATGGGCTAGGATGATCCGCCATTAACAATTCCACCAGCGTCCGCCGCGCGCGCTGCACTTTCTCTGAATTCGTGTTCACCACCATGCCCGCTTCCACCGGCCGCACGCACGACGCAGTGAACACTCGTGCGTTCACGTCGACAACGCACATGCGGCAAACTCCCACCGGCGTTTCGTTTTGCTGGTGACACAAAGTTGGAATCGGAATGCCCTGCATGCGCGCCGCATCGAAAACAGTCGTCCCGGCAGCGACCGAAACTTTGTTGCCGTCAATCGTAAGTTCCACCAGCCCGCTGGCGCTCGTGCTCATGCGAGCCTCGCGGCCGCGGCGGGAATTGTCCGTGAGCTTTTCCCGGCGCCACAAATTCCGGACGGACACACGCGCTTGATCACATGCGCGTCCACTTCATCCCGAAAATGCTTCAGCACGGAAGAAATCGGTGCCGGCACCACTTGCCCCAGCCCGCAAATCGAAGTGAGTCGCAAAGCGTCCGAAAGCTCGTCGATCAAGACCATGTCGCTCGCCGATCCTTCGCCCGCAGTCCAAGCAGTCAGCAAATCGACCATTTTTTGCGAGCCCACGCGGCACGGAACGCACTTGCCGCAGGATTCATTGCGAAAAAACCGAGTCGAATTTAGCGCCATATCCAACATGCAAGTGTCTTCTGCGCACACCACGAGCGCGCCCGAGCCCAGCATCGATCCCGCATCCGCCAGCGCTTTGAAATCCAACCGCACATCAGCCATGGACGCCGGCAAATATCCCGACGACGGCCCCGACGGCGCAAAGCCCTTCAATCTTTTCCCATCCGGCAGCCCGCCCGCATATTTGAAAATCAATTCAGACACTGGCGTGCCCATCGGCACTTCATAAACTCCCGGTCGCACCACGTCGCCGCTAACGCCGATAAATTTCAGCCCGGCGCATCCGCCCGTCCCCTGCGCTTTATACCAATCCACTCCGCGCAGCAAAATCGACGGCACGTTGGCGAACGTTTCCACATTATTTATCACCGTCGGCTTGTTCCACAGCCCTTGCTGCACAGGAAATGGCGGTTTATTTCGCGGTTCCGCTCGTTTTCCTTCAATGGCTTCAAGCAATGCGCTTTCTTCACCGCAAATATATCCGCCGGGGCTCACAAAAGTATCCAACTCGAAAGTAATGTCGCTTCCCAAAATATTCTTTCCGATCAGCCCCTGTTCCCGACACTTGCTGATTTCCTCTCGCAGTATTTCTTCCTGCTCTTCGTATTCATGCCGTATATAAAGAATTCCCGTGCGCGCGCCAGCCAACACTCCGGCCAAAATCATTCCTTCGATCACCAGATGCGGAAGATGGGTCAGTATGAAGCGGTCTTTAAAGGTGCCCGGCTCGCTTTCGTCCGCATTGCACACCACATATTTTTCCGGCCCGGCAGCCTGCCGCACCAACTGCCATTTCGATTCGGTAGGGAAGCCTGCGCCGCCAAGACCTCGCAGCCCGGAGGCCTTCAGCGTCGCAAACGCGGAATTCCAGTCGCGCGACGCCACCACGCTCCTCACCACCGCATAGCGTTGAGAACCCCGCTCGGGATAAGGATCGGAGGCGCACATAACATCACGTCGCACATGCCCGGCATGCGGCAACTCCCCACCCGCGAGCGCGCCGCCAACTATCTCCATCACGCGCTCTCGGCCCATGCTGCTGTAAATTCTGTCGTTGATCGCAACGGCAGGAGCCTCGTCACAGCGTCCCAGGCAGGAAACACCGCTCACGCGAACATCCGATTTGTCCAGCTGCGGAAAAGCATTTTCCAGATCCGCGCTCAATTCGCAGGCCCCGCGCAGATGGCACGACATATCCTGGCAAACGCGAACGTCCACTTTAGGCGGCGGGGTGAGGCGAAAGTGCGGATAAAAACTGGCTACGCTGTGCAAACGCGACAGCGGCACATCAATCTTCGTCGCCAAACCTCTGAGCTGATCGGCGGGTATGTAACCGAACTGGCGCTGAATCTCCCTGAGGTGTTCGAAAACCAAAGTTGCTCTCCCCGCACCGGGAGGAATTCAATCTTCAAGCGGAATACGCGCTTCTGCGAGATGGGCTACGCATGCTTCATATAACAAATCCCCAGAGCCAAGTCCAGAAACGCGCGAGCAATCATTTCTCAATTGTTACATGAGCGATGGCGCTCGTGCGCGAGCTGCCCCTCAAGCCCTCGCACCTTCGCTTGCAGATCCGCTATTCGCTCGTCTTTAGGATCCGGTTCGCTCATTTCGATCTCGGCAACCAGGCGTGATTACCGTTTCGATCCTGATCACGGTTGATAGGACTGTGCGACCTTTTACGCGAACGGATTCTCATCCGCGCTAGGCCCATAAATCGAAGGTAGCGGCACATCCAACAGCCGTAAATAAACCGACAACTGTCCGCGATGGTGATACCAATGATTCAGCATGATCGACCGCAGCAATCCCGCCCGCGGCATGCTCATCACCTCTTTCGGCCCCATTTTCAGCCTCCATTGCCCCTTGGCCTTGGCCTCGCTCATTCCTCTTAAGCAATCCTCGGCTGCGCGAACGCTTTCATCGTGCGCCGCAAAAATCTCGCCCAGGCTTTTCGGCTGTTCCGCTCCGAAATTTGCCTGCGAGGCGTCAAATTCGTCGGCCTGAGAAATTTTCGCGATGCCTCCGGGAACCGAAGCGGTGTGCAGGGCCAGCTGGCCCAGCGTCATCGACTTCTGGTGCGGCCTCCACGACAATTTGTTTTCCGGCACCCGTTCAAGCACCCGCCTCGTCTTTCCCGCTTCCTGCTCAAGCTCAGCCAACATTGCTTCACACATCGGTATCATTTTTATTCTCCTGTGCGCCGGCTAAACCGGCGAGGTGTAGTGAATGAAAAAGTCATACGAATGTGAGTCAGCGACCCGCATCGGCCCCGAGTTGACTGAAGAGGAGACAGAGGAATGCTCGGCGGCTAGCTTTTATTGACGACCTCAATATCGTGACCGTCAGGATCAAGTACCCAGGTCGCATAATACCCTGGATGGTATTCTAGCCGAGCTTGAGGTGATTCCTTACTCTTTCCTCCAGCTGCTAAAGCGGCCTTGTAGAATGCATCCACTTCGGAATGGTCTTTCGCTACAAATCCGACGTGAACCGAGTGGGGATCGGGCTTCCCTTGTTTGAGCCAGAAAAAAAAATTCTTGCCATCACCAAAACCTTTCAAGTCTGGGTGTCCGTCTTTGCCTTGGTAGTCCATAAAGTTTGTGACCCCGAGTGGCTTCAGGGCCTTGGTGTAGAATGCGACGGAACGCTTGAGGTCACTGACGGTGAGAATAACGTGGTCTATCATATTTTCCTTTCTGTTTTCGCTGCATCGACCTGAATGAATGGTCGTGCCCTCCCCCAGTGAACTGTACACCTCCCTGCAAGTTCGGTGAATGCGACACCGATGGAATCCAAGTGAACATAACGACTCGGGCCATGCCTTGAGCGAGAATTCTACGGTCAATTTGATGATCAGCGGCTGTGATCGTTCCAGCGCACGATGGTGGCTTCGGGGCCGACGGCCCAGGCAGCGCCATCGAGCACGGCAATGGCATTGAGGTCGAGGTCGCCGGTTCGCATCCAGTGTGCGCCCTGGTCGGTGCTCACGTCCTCGCCGCCAGTGCCGACGGTCAGAAGCGTGTTGCGATCGAGGAACGCAACGGCTGAGCGGAATCCTCCCGGTGGTCCGGCGGCGAGATTCCACGTGACGCCCTCGTCGAGCGAGTAGGCCACCGTGCGTTTTGCGGCAGCATCATTCTTGGAATCCCCGCCGACGACAACGAGGATGCTTCCCAGGCGAGTGATCGAAAACGCTCCCCAGGATGGTTTGCCTTTTGCGATCGGAATGTCGGTGACCGTCCAGGTACGGCCGAGATCGGGTGAATGAAAGACTCGCGCGGCACCGTGGCCGGTGACGAAGTAGATTTCGCGATTGTCGTAGATGGCGAGGCAGGAACCGCTCGCGGCGAAGGCGCTTTCGTCGGGAAGTGCTGGGGGCATCGTGTCACCCGGAAGTTCTTTCCAGTGCTCGCCATCGGTCGTGCTGATGAGGACGAATTTTCCGTCCACGGGATCGCTGAGTGCAAAGCATTCGTTTTCGGAGATGCAGACGAGCGCGTCGAGGGAGAACTGCGGCCGCGAGCCGAAAAATTCGAGCTTCCAGGCCTCGCCGCCGTAGTGGGTCTTGTAGATGCGCGACATTTTTCCCGGGCCGGTGGACATGACGTAGGCGACCTTCTCATTGAAGGCTTGAATTCCGTGGAGATCGAGCACACGGTCGCCATTGACGAGGAGGCGGGAATAGTGATTGCCGCCGTCGGTTGATCTAAGCACGCGGCTATTTGAACCTGCAGCCCAGATAACCGGGGCCGGGTGGCGTTCCGGATTGCGCGCGTGAGTGGCGGAGACGGCACGAAGATTTGAGTTCCAGTTGCTGGCCTCGATGCTACTGGTCTCGATAATCCAGGATTGAGCGGCCGCCGGGGAAACAAAAAGAATGGTAAGCAGGAGAATTCGCATGGAGGCGCATTCTAACAAATCCTAAGGGCCCCGATGAACATTAAAGAAACTTTCCACTTAGCAGAAGTGCTCGGCGAAGAGCCTTGGCGTCGCGGATTGGCTCCGAGTGCTTGTTTACACTCATGGCTCCTTGCCGGGCTGGGGTCCGCTTTGACGCCAGAGCAAGTGCTGCTTTTCGCGAGTCTCGCAAGTCTGATTCCCGTGCAAACGGGCGCCTTTTAATAATGCGTTAATCAAGACTTAGGATGGCCAAGGTCGTTTGGTCTAAACTGGAATCCTGAAAGGATGATATGCGTCTCAGAACGTTCTCCCCTATGGTCTTGCTTGTCGTATTGGCCTTGACCTTCGGCGCGCGTGCGCAACAGTCTCAGACCTCCGCCACTCCCTCCCCTGTATGGAACGACAATTCTCTAATCACCGTTCAGAAAGAGGGCGGAGACCCTACGCTTGCAGGCGATGTCAAGATCGAGTTCTATGGACACGATGCATTCAAGATCACATCTCCGGAAGGTTTGACGGTTCTGACCGATCCTTGGCGGAATGACTCGACAGGCGTGTACCCAATGTGGTTCCTGAACGAGTTTCCCGCTCTCCGGGTCGACATCGTACTTTCGACTCACGCCCATTTCGACCACGACGCCGTCGAGCGGCCGAACGCACTGATCGTTCTCGAGCGCTTGGTTGGGCAGTTTAGGCTCGGTGATATCGAAATAACCGGTCTTGCTGACAAGCACCAATGTGACTCCGCTTCCGCGGACTCCCAGGCGAAGACTTGCCCGCCAAACAACGTGATCGGGTTTGATAACGCGATTCAGATCATTGAGACCGGCGGACTGCGGATCGCGATCTGGGGAGATAATCGCGCAGTGCCGGATCCCTCGCTTGACCATTATTTGAAAAATATTGACGTACTCATCCTTCCAATCGAGACAATCCTAACGCGTGACGAGGTGGACGCAATTGTGCGGAAATACGATCCCAAAGCTGTAATTCCAGCCCATTATTTTCTCCATGGTTTGACGACTGACATCTCGGGTCTAGAGTCAGCCGACGGATGGGTCAATAACTGGGAGAAAATTCATCCTTCGGATGTTCATCGCCTCGATACTGCGGATCTGACCGTTAGTACAGCCACGCTGAAAGGATCCCATTCCCGGGTTTATTATTTCGGCAAACACTTTGAGAAGAAATAGAGTAACCGGACGGCTTGCTCCTAGTACTCACATCGGCGTACGCACGTCCGTTTCAATGAGGAATTAAGAACACACGGAACGAGGAGGTACCATTCCGTGACGCTGAATTGCAGGTTGATGTAGCTGCATTCCTCGCGGACGCTTTCGTACTGCACGTACGCGAATCGCCGCGAACGCCCACTGCTTGGCTCTTCGATCCGAGAGTTCCCGCCATGATACATGCAAGAAGTTGCACAATTTCTGCGCGAAGGCCTGCTGTCCATGTGACGTTGCAGGAGTTACCTGGAACTAGTTTGGATGCCAAATTGCAGGTGTCATGCAAGCAGATGTGGGTGTGGTTTGAGCGGGTGGGGATGAGATCCCCTTACCGGAGGGAGAGATGAGGCGGCGAATTGCGTTCTTGGCAGTGGGCTTGCTGACGGCGGCTACGTTTGCCCATGCAGGCACCATAACGGGTACGACGACCCGCAGTGGCAATGACTCAGCAAATTGGGGTCAACTCGGTGCCTGCAACACAACGATCCCGGCCTCGTTTTCTGCAACGTCGACTGAGGGAGTCGGAATAACCGGAACTCTGGCAGGCCAAGGTCAGGTGCGTGTTCAGTCAACTTGTGGTTGGGGGGGCAATTTTGCCTCGGGAGACAGCGTCCTTTGGACTGACGACAACGGTCCTCTGACTTTGGCGTTTAGCAAAGGCCTCTCAGGCGCCGGAGCTCAAATCGACGCTGACCTCTATGGCGCTTTTACCGCGATGATTTGCGCCAATGGCACCGAATTTTGCTTCTCCGAAAGCGGCGACACCACAGGCGCGGGGGATAACTCGTCCATTTACATCGGACTTCTTGACACGACTCCTGGCATAACATCGATCACGTTTAGTTTAGTAGGGGGAAATACCGACTTCGCCATCAACCAGTTGTCGCTGACAAATGGCGTATCCACCACTCCAGAGCCTTCGTCCCTCCTTCTCTTCGGCACGAGTCTGTTGGGCTTGGCGCCCTTCAGGCGCAAGCTGTTCGGGCGATAGTGCCAGATTTATATTGCAGGGACGGGCGACAACTGGCTCGCCTTTCTCATTTCTGCGAGCACAGCGGGCCGCTAATCACAAACCTTCAGACAACGACACCATCATCAGTTGTATCGTTGACTTAACCCAACGCCAATAGTATAAAAATCCGGTTCTTGCTTTTTTCGCTGCTTCCGCAGCGCGTGTCCCTGCCAAACGGAAAATGAAAACGACACTCGAGGCAGCGCGCTCGCGCACCCTGAATAGTTCACTCCTTCTTGTCATGATCACGCTTTTCGCAATTTCTCCGTTTGAAGTCTATGCACAAAGCCCGTTTGTTTTATCGCTCACCCCTGCACGCCCGGACGACGCCGTTGGCAAGTACACCGGGCCAGGCTCTTGCGCCTCCACCACCTGCCACGGTAGCGTCGTTCCGCGCACCGATAATCGCGTCCCGCAAAACGAATACAGCATTTGGATCGTTAAGGACAAGCATTCCAAAGCCTACGCCGCTCTCACCGGCCCGATTGGCGAGCGCATGGCCAAAATTCTCTCTCTAGGCAGCGCGGAAACTGTGCCGAAGTGCCTCGCCTGTCATGCGCTCGACGTGCCGCAGAACCTGCGCGGCCGCACATTTGAATTAAGCGAAGGTGTCAGCTGCGAAAGCTGCCACGGCCCAGCCGCCGGATGGCTTGGCCCACATACCGAACGCGATTGGACGCACCAAAAATCCCTCGCGCTGGGCATGTACGACACGCGCGACCTCACCCGCCGCACGGAAAAATGCCTGAGCTGTCATCTCGGCAACGACGAAAAGTCCGTGGACCACGAAATGATCGCTGCCGGCCACCCCGATCTTTTTTTCGAACTCGACACCTTTTCCGACGTGATGCCGCGTCACTGGACAGTCCCCGGTGAGCCGGGTGAACGCCCCGGAACAGATCCTTGGTACAACGTTCGCGAGCTCACCACCGGGCAGGCCGTTCAACTTCGGCAGTCGCTGTTACGTCTCGCCGGGCGCTCGCACGGAAAAGTTTGGCCTGAATATTCTGAGCTGCAGTGCTACGCGTGCCATCATGACCTCACTGCTCCGGAGCAAAGCTGGCGACAGGCGCGCGGCTATGCGGGACGACGGCCCGGTAATCCGCCTTGGAATCCTTCGCGCTACACCGTCTTTCACGATGTTGTTCAGCAGATGGATGGAGAGAATGCGGAAAAACTGGACGCCGAACTTGCGCGCCTCGCGCAGTTGATGAGCCAGTTGAATCCCGACCGCGATGCCGTCGCCGCCTCAGCCACGACTTCAGCGCATCTAGCGGACGAATTAATGGTCAAAATAAGCTCAAGCTCCTACGATCCGGCACTTACCCTGCACCTGCTGCAAAAAATCTCAGCCGACGCCGAGAATATCTCCGCTCAGGGCGAGCATTCCGCCGCCCAAGCCGCCATGGCCGTTCAGTCTCTGTTTCTCGCCTACGATCAAAACGAGAAATTGCAAAACTCCGCTCAGTTGCGCGAGGCGATCAAAGGCTTGTTTCAGCAGTTGCAAAATCCGTCCGCTTACGATCCTGCCCGCTTCGCCAGCCAGATGAAGCAAGTGAACGCACTGCTGCGTTAAATTTTCTATGCCCAGGAAATCCAGTCCAAGTTCACGCGAGCACAAACGCCTCGAAGATTCCGAGCCCGGCGCCGTACCGCGCTGGCGCCGCTGGGGCCCCTACGTCAGCGAACGCGCTTGGGGCACTGTGCGCGAAGACTACAGCGCCAACGGCGATCCTTGGAACTTTCTCCCGCACGATTTGGCTCGCAGCAAAGCGTATCGCTGGGGCGAAGACGGAATCGCCGGCATTTGCGATCGGTATCAGCTTCTTGTTTTTGCGCTCGCCTTCTGGAACGGCCACGACCCTATCCTGAAAGAGCGCATGTTCGGACTCACCTCTCCGGAAGGCAATCACGGCGAAGACGTTAAAGAATATTATTTTTACCTCGATAACACGCCCACGCACAGTTACATGCGCATGCTGTATAAATATCCGCAAAATAAATTCCCTTACAATCAACTGATCGAGGAAAATCGCCGTCGCGGCGGAAAAGAGCCCGAGTTTGAACTGCTCGACACCGGTATTTTTGACGATAATCGCTACTTCGATATTTTTGTCGAATATGCAAAAAACGGTCCCGAAGACATCTGCATTCGCATCGAAACGTTCAACCGCGGGCCCGCAGACGCCGTTTTGCATATCCTTCCGCATTTGTGGTTTCGTAATATCTGGTCCTGGGGCGGGTCGGAAGGAATCGAGCCGGTAATTCGCGAAGGTTCGGCACAAGATGATTTGGTGGCCCTCGAAGCCGACTGCACAGCTACCAAGCTCCAGAATCTGCAATTCGATTACCGCTTGGGTTTAATGCGTCTTTACGGCCCCACTGCCAAGGAAATTCTTTTCACCAACAATGAAACAAATGCCGAGCGCGTTTTCGGTCCCGGCCAGCGCAGCCGCTCAAAATATGTCAAAGACGCTTTCCATCGCCACGTAATCGATAACCAAGACTGCGTGAATCACGAGCAGGTTGGCACCAAGGCCTGTTTTCATTACGCCCTGAAAATTCCCGCCGGCAAATCGGTCGTTCTCCCCCTGCGCTTGACGGACAAGAAACTGCCGCGTGGTAAGACTTTCTTCGCGCAAGTTGACGCGGTCATCAAAGAGCGAAGGGAAGAAGCCGACGAGTTTTATTCCACGATTCACCCTGAGGCGGCAACACCCGAAGAGTGCATGATTCAACGGCAAGCCCTCTCCGGCATGCTCTGGAGCAAACAAATTTATTTCTTTGATGTAGCTCTATGGCTCGACGGCGATAATCCCAATTCTCCTCAGCCTGCCGGTCGCAAAGAGATCCGCAACATGCATTGGCGCCACTTGAACTCCATGCGCTTGATGCTCATGCCGGACAAATGGGAATACCCTTGGTTTGCCTCCTGGGACCTGGCCTTTCATTGCGTCACCCTGGCGCTGGTGGACCCCGGCGAAGCCAAAGAAAATCTCTGGATGCTCTTGTTCGAACAGTTCCAACATCCCAACGGGCAGATCCCCGCATATGAATGGGAATTCTCGGATCTAAATCCGCCTGTCCAAGCCTGGGCCTGCTGGCGCATCTACCAGATGGAAAAGGAGCGCACCGGCGTCGCGGATCAGGAATTCCTCGAAAAATGCTTCCACAAGCTCCTTATCAATTTTGCCTGGTGGGTCAACAAAGTCGATAGCCAGGGCCTCAACGTCTTCGAAGGCGGCTTTCTGGGTCTCGACAACATCACCGTCGTGGACCGCAGCCAAAAACTTCCCGCTGGCGCTGTTTTGGAGCAGTCCGACGCGACCGGCTGGATGGGATTCTTCTGTCTGCACATGATGCGCATCGCATTGGAGCTCGCCGAGGAACGCCCTGTATACGAAGGGCTTGCGACCAAGTTCTTCGAGCATTTCATCGGCATCGGCGCTGCCATGAAGAAAATGGGCGGCCGCGATTACCAGCTTTGGGACGAAAAAGAGGGCTTTTTCTACGACGTTCTGCGCTTCTCGAGCGGCGAATTCCACAAATTCCGAGTCCGCTCTCTGGTCGGCCTGATTCCGATGCTTGGAGTCGAGGTGATCCGCGAAAATGAGTCTCGTCACTTGACCAACTTCATGTCCAATTTGAACTGGTTTATCAAGAACCGTCCCGACCTTGTCGGCCACGCGTGCCACACGGAAACACGCAATGGCGTGCGTTGCCATGTGCTCTCGATCGTCGATAGTGCCCAGTTAACGCGTATTTTGGCCCGTCTTTTCGACCCGGACGAGTTCCTCTCCCCCCACGGAATCCGCAGCCTCTCCAAGTTCCACGAACAAAATCCGTTCGCCTTTGCGCACAACGAGGTCAAATACGCGCCCGCAGATGCAACCGAGAAGATCAAAGGCGGCAACTCCAACTGGCGCGGCCCGGTTTGGTTTCCTACCTCGTATTTGATCCTGGAGTCTTTGGTCAAGTTTGCCGACGCATTTGGCGGGGAACTAGAAGGCGCGCGAAGCTTGAAAATTCGCAGCATGGCCGGAAAGATTGCGGATCGCATGATTGGAATTTTTCGGCGTGGTGATGACGGCAAGCGTCCGGTGTTTGGGGAAGCGAAGGAATTTCAACAAGATCCGCACTGGAGGGATTGTCTGACCTTTCACGAATTTTTTCACGGAGACACCGGAGCTGGTTTGGGCGCGAGTCATCAGACTGGGTGGACGGGACTTGTCGCCAACCTGATTGACGAGTGGCGCCGTAAGACCTCTGACGAAATCGCGGACCGCAAAAAATAGCTGAGCGCAGTTGGGCGACGGAGTTACTGCGTGGGGTTGCGGGGGAAACTTAGATAGGGAAGGCGGACGCCGTCAATCATGATTTGGTCTGCGCGAATTGATGCGGGGGCTTCGAATCCTACGGCGCCCCCGGCGGTGACGAAGTCGTCTTGATCTACGCCGTCACCGCTGACGCCCAAGCCGCCGACCAATACGCCGTTCATGTAGAGCGGCTCGGAACCGGGGAAAAAGACAATGCCGCTTTGGTTCGCTTTGGGCCAACTTACACTGGGGACTTGAAAGCCTTGGGTGCAGGGACCGGCCACGTCCTGGGCGTACAGATTAAAGAACGGGCCGTCCGTGGAGCCGTCGATTCCGGGCGGGAAGAATGGCTGTGCGCCGAAGCCGATTGTGCGATTGGTGACGGCGGTGCCGACCGGGACGTGATTTAGATCTTGCGGCATCCTGGTTGCGCCGCTGAAATAAATTACGTTGCGCGCTTTGGTGGCGGCGACATCAATGCTGAAGATTGTGGCGTCCGGCATTCTGTACAGGCCGAGCAGAGTGCCATCGAGATCGCTCACGGCGATCATCATTCTGGCTTTGGAACCGAGAGGAAGGCGAATTTGTGCGCGGGTTTGATTTGCGGTGGCCACGGCGGCGTTGATAATTTGAGTTACCTGCGCGGCAGTCAGACCACCCACAGGCCCATTTGTCGTTGGAATTAAGTTGCCGTCAGGCGGAGCGCCCGGGCTTGCCGCGGGTCCCACGGAAAAGTTTGCGGCGTTAAATGTTCCGGGCGCGGTTGCATCAGCGGGCAGCGTAGTTTGGTTTACGAAAGGCAGTGTGATGCCGTTGATGGTGACCACGCCCGGCGAAGGGAAGGGCGGAAATCCTACCTGATCCGTCGCAGCGCTGGGCCCGCCCGCGGCAATCATGCCGGCTGCAGCGAACGCAACATACTCGGCAATGTCGGCGCTCACGCCGGTGACGCCGATTCCTCCGACTTCCTGGCCATCTTTGAATATGGGAACTCCGCCGGGATTTACAGCGGCTTGCACAGAATCATTCACATCGGCTTTGCCAGTGGCGATTCCGAGGCCCGGACTTCCGCCGGTGATCGTGGTCGCCGGAGGGATGGTTGTGGAAAGGCCCGCGGCTAAAGTGCAGGCGCGATTTGTGTTTTCGATGCCATAAAGCGCGCCGTTCGACGTATTCATCACTTCAGGAGGGAAATGCGTGCCGCTGATGAAGCGAACCGTTCGCGAGGAAAGCGGTGCTTGGTCGTTACTGAAGAACGCGCCCGTGCGGGCCAAGGAAACCGCGAAGTCGTCCGACGGCACCATCTGGCTGAAATTGCCCTGAACCAATGGCGGGGCGGCGGGCTGCTTATACACTGCTAAGATACGTCCCAGCCTGTCGACAACTGCGATGACCATGGTGTCGGAGTCCACAGCTTCGGCGGCTGCTTGCACGATTGCCGTTACGTCGCTCTGACTCAGGGCTTGGGGCGGAGGTGGCGGCGGAGGCGTAACGGTGGTGCCCCCGCTGCCCCCGCACGCGCAAAGGCCGGCACAGAACAAAAGGACGCTGACGAGATTGCCGCCTAGCAAGAGGCGATTCATTTCGCGATGAGAGCATGCAAACATGCGTTCGGCTATTGGTACCACAGCTTCGCACGGCACTCAACACGGCGTTGCGCGACGGGCGCGGCGAAATCTAGAAACTTTCGAAAGGTTCGCTACTGAAAACTCTTGCCCCGCCTGAAACACATGTGATAGCAAGAGCCGACGAGACTTACGCGAAGAAAAATTTTGAATAGGGCAAGGAAACAGGTGCGCTGGGCATTCCACGCGCTTTCGCGAAAATCAACTCCGCGATGTCTGGGCGTATTTCTATCGACGTTTTGCTTGTGCCTGTGCGGACGTGTAGGCGCGGCCGACTTAGCGTGCTTTCAGCAAAACATGACGCAGGAGCGAATTCCGGGCCGGACCCCGCAGAAGACCGGTGCAATACAAGGGGTTGTTCGCGACGCGAACAAGTTTGCGGTTATCGGGGCGACCGTCGCCTTGCGAAATATCGCGACCGGGCTCGAACGGAACCGAAGTAGTGACGCTCAGGGTGTGTTTCGGTTCATCGACATCGCGCCCGGCCAGTACCGGTTGAATATCGAAGCGCCGGGCTATGAGAGATTTGCAGAAGACATATTGCAAGTGAACGCCGGCGAGGTTTTAATCCGCGAAATCACACTCGTTGCGGTCCCGACGACGGTCGCACCTTCCTTAAGCCTTCCTCAATTGCCGCCACGAGCGGCCTCCAAAAATCCGGGCGCCGGAGAAGCCCCGACTGTGGTTGGCTATCCGGAGGCAAAACAGAGTCTCGAGCTTGAGGCAAACGTAGGAATGTCTGCGCCGCCACCTCCTCGGCAGGCCAGTGTGGTGTATAGCGCGGAGCCGGACCGCTGGCTTCTTACCATGCCGGACTGGAACCGCTACGGGACGGGCGGCGAGCATCCCTATGTGAAGGGAAAACTGTGGGATCCGTTCGATACCAACCAGCTGAAAGGTGATGTGCCGATCTTTGGCCAGCAGACGTTTTTTGATTTCACGGCCATCAGCGACACGTTTTTTGATGGGCGCCGGTTGCCGACGCCGACCGGAGTAAGTACGGCTCAGCCCGGGACTACTGGTTTTTTTGGAAAGGGAAATCAGGCCTTTGTGGACCAGGTGTTTTTGTTTTCCTTCGAATTATTTCATGGGGATACTTCGTTCCGTCCGGTGGACTGGCGGATCCGCATTACGCCCGCGATCAGCTTGAATTATTTGGATGTGCAGGAGCTGGGCGTTGTCAATGTGGATGTGCGCAAGGGGACCACGCGACTGGATTCCCACATCGGGCTGCAAGAAGCGTTTGCGGAAGTGAAACTTCGCGACCTTAGTCCGAATTTCGATTTTATTTCCGTGCGAGCCGGTATCCAGGGATTTAACAGCGATTTTCGCGGCTTTCTTTTTGTGGAAGAGCAACCGGGGATTCGTATCTTCGGGAATCTAGAATCGAATCGGTGGCAATACAATCTCGCTTATTTCAATTTTCTGGAGAAAGACACCAACAGTGGATTGAACTCCATGGCGCTGCGGAACCAGCAGGTGATTATCGGCAACGTATATCGCCAGGATTTTGTGTTTCAGGGCTACACGGCGCAATTCAGCGTGCACTACAACAAAGACGATGCCACCATTCATTATGACGATAACGGTTTTCTGGTGCGGCCGGCTCCGATTGGCGCGGTTTTCTCGCAAGGGGTGCTACACCCGCACAGCATTCACGCCGCCTACCTTGGATGGACGGGGGACGGGCACATCGGGCCGATCAATCTGACGCATGCGTTCTACCAAGCATTCGGTAACGACAGCTTCAATGGAATCGCGGGACGGCCCGTTACGATCAACGGGCAAATGGCTGCGCTGGAGCTTTCCGTAGATAAAGATTGGATACGATTGAAAGGGTCGGCGTTTTATTCCTCCGGATCGGCGCATCCCGAAAGCGGGCATGCGCGCGGGTTCGATTCGATCGACGATTTTCCGGAGTTTGCGGGCGGGATTTTCAGCTTGTGGAATCGCGAGAGCATTCGGCTGACAGGGACAGGCGTTGCGCTCAACTCCGGAAACAGCCTGATTCCGGATTTGCGGTCGAATAAGGATGAAGGGCAGTCCAATTTTGTGAATCCGGGAATTTTTCTGGCCAATGCGGGCGCCGATTTTGACATCACGCCGAAACTGCGAGGGTTCGTGAACGTGAACTATCTGCGCTTCATGGATACCGAGCCGCTCGAACTGGTGCTTTTCGACTCGCCCATTCACCATGCCATCGGGATCGACTCCAGCGTGGGCGTTCGATACCGGCCACCGCTAACGGAAAATATTTCCATTACTGCGGGCGCTGCAACTTTGATCCCGGGGCAAGGGTTGCGCGATATTTACACGGGAAAAACGCTTTTTTCATTTTTCACCGATATACGGTTTCAGTTTTGAGAAAGTAACACCAAGTCATCGGAGTGTTCATGGCCTGGTTGCGCAACTGGGAAATTACACGGGCGCGAAACTCTGTGCGGCGGCCCGTGGCTGGCGTTGCGCTCGTTGTGTTGATGGGATTGGTGCTGTGGCTAGTCGCCGGCGCCGACGCGCGTTCGCAAGTGCAACGACAGGCGAATCTGATTGGCCAGTCGCAAGCGGAAGTTGAGCAGAAGAACGCCGGTTGTGTGAGTTGCCATGTGAGCACCGATGAGCCGACCATGCATCCGACGCGCACGGTGCGTTTGGCTTGCATGGATTGCCATGGTGGAGATTCGAGCGCAAGGCTTCCTGCGGGTGCCGCACCAAATTCCGCGGTGTATGAAGAAACGAAGAAAAAAGCACATCCTCAGCCACGCGAGGCCCAACTCGCGGACAGTTCGGCGAATCAAGTGCGCCCGTACACAAAATGGCTGCGTGAAAGTTATGAATATGTCCGTTTTGTGAATCCGGGAGATTTGCGCGTTGCGGCCGAGACATGCGGCGCGGCGGGATGTCATGAGTCGGAAGTTCTGAAAGTGAAAACCAGCATGATGACGCATGGCGGCATGCTGTGGGGCGCGGCGCTTTATAACAACGGCTCGGTTCCGTTTAAGAACACGATGTTCGGCGAAAGTTATTCGGCCGATGGGTTGCCGCAAACGATTCGGACCCTACCGCCGCCCACGTCGGAAGAGACGCGCCTAAAAGGGGTGTTGCCCGAGCTAACGCCACTGGAGCGGTGGGAAACCTCACAGCCGGGAAATGTGCTGCGAGTTTTTGAACGCGGCGGCGAAAAGAAAGGCGAAATTGGGAATCCGAATCGCGAGGAAGAGTCGGGGCGTCCCGACGATAAATTAGGTGAGCGTGGTTTTGGGACGCTGTTGCGGACCGATCCCGTTTTTCTGGGGCTGCAAAAAACGCGCCTTCTCGATCCATTACTCTCGCTCCCCGGGACAAACGATCAAGCGGGAGATTACCGCGGCAGCGGGTGCACGGCGTGCCACGTCGTTTACGCGAACGACCGCTCGACGGAACATTCTGGAAGCTACGCCAAGTTTGGAAACCTGGGGGAGAGCGCCTCTTCCGACGCGACCATTCCGAGAAATGAGTCGGGGCATCCCATACGACATACGTTTACGAGATCGATTCCCTCCAGCCAGTGCATGGTTTGCCATGTGCATCCCGGAACGAACATGGAGACAACTTATTTTGGGTACACCTGGTGGGACAACGAAGCCGACGGGGAATTCATGTACCCGAAAAAGCAGCGGAATCCTAGCGAGGAACTAAAATATGAGGTGGCGCTGAGGAATCCGGAAGGCGCGGCGGCGAAAGGGCTGTGGTCGGATACGAAGTTTCTGAACGATGTCGGGGGCGCGGACTTCAACAGGCAACTCAAGCAAAGCCAGTTTGCAGATTTTCACAGCCACGGCTGGGTTTTTCGCGCGGTTTACAAGCGGGATCGAAAAGGGAATCTGCTGGATGGCGAAGATAAAATCGTCGCGGCGGATGATCCGGACAAATTTGGGAAGGCCGTCCATTTGGCGGACATTCATTTGGAAAAGGGAATGCATTGCGTGGATTGTCACTTCGAGCAGGACGATCACGGCAACGGTAAACTTTACGCCGAACCGCGCGCTGCGGTGGAACTGGACTGCACAGATTGCCACGGAACGGTTGCGAAGCGCGCGACGCTGATTTCTTCAGGGGTGGCGGCGCCGAGCGGCGGGTCGCACCTCGATGCGCTGCGAACGCCCTGGAACAACCGCAGGTTCCAGTGGGTTGGCGGGAAACTTTATCAACGGTCGATGGTGGAGGCCGGCAAGGAATGGGAAGTGGTGCAGGTGCTGGACACCATCACGCCGGGAAATCCTCACTACAACGAAAAATCGCGTTGGGCCAAGACGATCCGCACCGATGGAAAAAGCTGGGGCGACCTGCCGAGCGATGCGTCACCGCTAGCGCACCCGAACAGCCGGATGACTTGCTACGCGTGCCATACTTCGTGGACGCCGAATTGTTTTGGCTGCCACCTCTCGATGACCGCGAACCAGAAAAAGCCGATGCTGCACAATGAAGGGCTTACTACGCGAAATTATACGGCATACGATTTTCAAGTGTTGCGCGACGACGGGTTCATGCTGGGAATCGACGGCACGGTAACGGGGCATCGCGTGGCGCCGGCCCGATCGTCCTGCGCGATTTTGGTGAGCTCGCAGAACCAGAATCGCGAATGGATTTATTACATGCAGCAGACGGTTTCTGCCGAAGGGCTTAGCGGGACTGCATTTAGCACCTTCGTTCCACATACCGTGCGGGCGAAAGAAACCAAGGCTTGCGATGATTGCCATGTGTCAGAGCGCAATGACAATAACGCGTGGATGGCGCAAGTGCTGCTGCAGGGCACGAATCTTTTGAATTTTATGGGCCGCTACATTTATGTTGCGGACGGTGCGAAAGGGTTTGACGCAGTGGCCGTCGCCGAGCACGATGAGCCGCCCGCGATCATCGGAAGTTATCTGCAGCGGCTCGCCTATCCTGAGAATTTTCGCGAGCATGTTGCGCGCGGCGGGGAGTTGAAGGAAAGCTACCATCATCTGGGGAACGTGCTGGACGTGCAACTGCGCGGGGAATATTTGTACGCTGCGTTGGGTAAAGGCGGGTTTCGCGCCTACGACGTGGCGAACATCGACAACAAGGGATTTTCAGAGCGAACGGTGACTGCTCCAGTGTCGCCGATGGGACAGCATCTTTACGTAAAGACGAAATACGCGATGGCGGTGGCGAGCCCGTCAACTTTGGCGATTGATCCGGCGCGCACGCATCATACGGAAAACGAAGAGCAGCCGATTCATCCGATGTATGCGTATTTGTATGTTGCGGACAAGTATGAAGGGTTGGTGGTCGTTGGGGATTCGAATCCGAAAAGCAAGACGCCGGGGGTGAGCACGCTACTGGACGGCGATCCACGGAATAATTTTCTGAAGCGGGCGTTGGCGTTTAATCCGGAGGGCGTGTTGAATGGGGCGCGGCGGATGGCGATCGCTGGAACGTTCGCTTACATTTTGTGCGATCGCGGGCTGGTCGTCGTGGATTTGGACAAACCTTTGCAGCCGCGCGTGGCTTCCGTGGTGGGCGCGCCGGAGTTGGATGATGCACGGGGGATTGCGATTCAGTTTCGTTACGCGTTTGTGGTGGACCGCGGCGGGCTGAAAGTTCTCGACGTGACGGATTTGGGGCATCCACGGCTGGTGCCGAATGCGGCGGTGGCGTTAGAGGACGCGCGCAATATTTATTTAGCGAGGACGTATGCTTACGTGGCCGCGGGAAAGCAGGGGATTGCGATTGTGAATGTGGAACGGCCGGAGCAGCCAAAGCTGGATCAGATATTTTCCGCCGATGGAAAAATGAATGACGTGCGCGACGTTAAAATTGGGATGGTGGACGCGAGCGCGTTCGCGTTTGTCGCCGACGGCGCGAATGGGTTGCGCGTTTTGCAAATATTGTCGCCGGAGGATTCGGCCAATGCTTACGGATTCAGTCCGCGGCCTACCCCCAAGCTGATCGCGACGTATCACACTGCGGGGCCTGCGCTGGCGATTTCGAAGGGGACCGATCGCGATCGGGCGGTTGATGAGAGCGGGAATCAGTTGGCCGTGTTTGGGCGGCGCGGGGCGAGGCCGTTCAATCGCGAAGAGGCCTCGAAACTCTATCTGCACGAGGGGAAACCTTACACGGTTCCGGATGAGCCGCCGAAAGCACAAAAGCAACCGTGAGATGACGCTGGGCGGAGATCTGAGCATGAGGGGAATCGCTCACAGGCCCTCGGGCAGACCGCTTAGAGGACCAGGCCAAAGCGGGCTTGCAGTTCTTGTGCGCCGCGGTGAGTGATGCGAAGGGCGCGCGTTCCGCGGCGACGCGCAATCCATCCGGAGACTAGCATGCGAGAAAACAGCGCGGCGCCGAGCGCGCCGGCCAGATGGGGTTTGCGTTCCGTCCAGTCCAGGCAGCGGCGGGCGAAGGTGCGGCGCGCGGAATGCAGGGAATCGACGTCAATATCCAGAGCCGCGAACCAGCTGGAGCCCTTGGGTCCTAGCTTATAGTCGCGGTCGCCGCTGGCGCGGATCACTTTGAAGTTTTCAAGCGCTTTGGTCATCTCGACGGCGACCCGGCCTGCGAGATGGTCGTAGCATGAGCGCGCGCGGTGCATCTCTGTGTCTTCGCGGGAGCGGATTGCGTTTGCCGGGCGCGGCAGGGTTGCAATCGAGCCTAGCGCTTCCAGAGCGTGGACTACTTCGGGCCCGGTGATTCCGTAGTATCGATTTCGGCCTTGGCTCCGCGATCTCAGCAACCCGCCGTCAACGAGTTTCGAAAGATGTGCGCTGGCGGACTGCGCGGAAATGCCGGCCGTTCGCGCTAGCTCTCCGGCGGTGAGATCACCGCCGTTCAGCAATGCAACCAGGATGGAGGTGCGTGCGGGCTCGCCAATCAATTCCCCGACCGAGGTGATGGGGTGGGTCATATTCATGGTGCCATTCTAGCGCGGAACTGGCCGTGATATTTCATTTCCGGATGAAACATTCCTTCGAGGTTTAGATCTAGGTTGGAGCCTACCAAGGTGCGGAGAAGGTCGGTCAACACCTCCGCGCGCCAGCGATTTAAAAAGCGAGGTGATTCATGATCACCATGTGCATTCGCTACACGATCGATCCGTTCAAGGTGGGGGATTTCGAGCAGTATGCGCGCAATTGGCCGGAGCCCATTAAACGCTGTGGCGGGGAACTCCTGGGATATTTTCTGCCCACGAAGTTTGCCGGGCCGACCAATATGGCGCTTGCGCTCGTCAGCTTCCGCGACCTCGCCGCTTACCAAGCCTATCGTGCGGCGTTGATGAACGATGCCGGGGCGGTGGCGAATGTCGTCGCGGCCGAAAAGGCGAAATGCATCTTGATTGAGGACCGCTCCTTCCTGCAAAGGGTTAACGAATGAAAAACAATACCTGGCGATTCGAAACCGATTTGGGAATGCGATGAGGAGATCCTTAAGCGTGACGTTCAAACCCGAACCTTGTCTGCAAGGAAAAAGTTCGGCACCCCGTCCATTTCACTCGTGCGGAGGATGAAGGCGTCGAAACCCCTCCGAGCGTCCTATGGCCTTTTTGTTCAGGCTTGGTCTGCAGGCTCGACGGCTTGAATCGCATGACCAATGTCGGTCGCCCTACCACCATGACCGATGCTGTTGGCTAATCTCCCGAGCTCCATTCGGCCCGGAGCTCTTTTTGGGGACCTCGGCGGCCCCTTACTTCTTCGGGAATATTTTGGAGCGGTTGTGTGTCTAGATAGGTGACTGCAGAGCCGAGAGAGACGGAAAAGAGCACGGGCAGTCGGGAGGATGGAGCAATGGAATTCAATTTGCAGAACAAAATGCACGCTAGGGCTATTAAGTGCGTGTCGCGAGCGGCGACGGTATTGTTTGCGATCGGAATCGCGGCGGCGCCTTCGATGTTTGCCAAGCCAAAAGAGAAGAAAGCTGAGGCCTCAAATCTGGGCGTCATCGCGCACGTACAACTCGATGGCGGAACAGCCACGCGTATGGTTCTGATGGAGAAGAACGGGAAAGAGTATCTGTACCTCGGGCTCGCGTCGTCATCTGGCGTATGCGTCTTCGATGTTACGACACCGGCGGCCCCGCGCAAGCTGGAAAGGTTTGCGGGAGCAAGCGGCGCGCAGGCAGATGAGTTCCAACTTGTTGGCGACACCTTGGCAGTGAGCTCTCGCAGCGGAAAGCCAACGATTGCTTCGGAGGATGCGGCCGCGCGTTCAGTGACAATTCTGAATATGACGGACCCGACGAATCCACAACCGATCCAAACGTTTTCCGAGGTTACCAGCGTTGTCGCCGATAATGCCCGCGGTGTGATTTATCTGTCGAATGGCGAAGGATTGTGGGTAGTGCAAGCCAAGCAGATGCAGAAAGCCGATACCACGAGCTTGTACGGCGGCTAGTTTTCTTCATTTCAATCCCGCAGATGCCGGGGCAGAGCGATACACACGCTCGACAGTGCCTGCCCCGGCCCCCCCGTTCGTCACTTCCCGCGAAATAAATTGTCGATGAGCTGCTGGCGTTTATCGCAGTGAGCGACATTCAGGCGGAGGCCTCGAGGAAAATTCCGCTGAAAGGAACTGGTCTTTTGGGCCCTTATGTCGCGGCCAGAGTGGTCGCGCCCTGACGAAAACCGAAGGCAAGGTGCCGCCCTGAAGGCCGACGCCGGGAAAACCTAATGCCCCGAGCGCGCGCGGAACACGTTTTCCAAAAGCTGTGGGTGAGGGAACCTAACTCGGCGGCGTTAATGTGCGAACCAAGTAGGGAATGATCACTTCCTTGAAAATTACCGGGTCGGGCCAGACTTTTACTTGCCGGCCGAGGTGACCACCGTGGGGGTTGATCCAAGCAGTTTTGGGGACGTCGCCCTTGTCGAGCAGCAAGTAAATATCCGAGATCGGAACTTGCGTATCCAGGACGCCGGCGATGATGAGCATGGGCGTGGTTGGCTTGCCAAGGAGATCTTGATAGAGGAGAGACATCTTGGGAAAGAGGACCTTCAAATCGTCGAGCGTGCTGACGCCCTCGAAAATGGACATCATGGCCGGGACCTGGTCGAACAAATATTCTTTGTTTCCCAACAGCGAGTTGGTGAGGAAGTCCACTTGAAAGAATTTGTCTATGGGCGGGGACTGCACGCTGACGGCTTTCAAGCGCGCGCGTTCGACGATGGAAAGCTTCGTGCCCCAGTAAGCGCCCCAACTGACTCCGTGCATCGCGACTCTGGTTTTATCCACTTCGGGGCGAGTCTGAACGTAATCGATCACGCGAGATAACATGCGGTCGGCGGTTGGGCTTGCCTTGATGGGGGCTTGGCCGGTGCCGGGACCGTCCACGGCGAGGAAGCCGATGCCATAGGGAAGTATCGCGGAGAAACTTTCCGACAGGTCTTCTTTGCGGCTATCCAGACCATTGACCGCGATTACCAGCGGAACCGGACCATTTGCATTTTTCGGCAGGCGCATATAAGCAATGATTTCGGAGCCTTCAAAGGGAATGCGAACGATTTCCATCGGCGGGTCCCAGAATTTTGCGTGAGCGCGGAAGGCGTCAAGGGCTTTGGCGTACGCGCGCTGTTTTCCGGGAGATGACGGGACCGGCCAGCGCCCAAAGGAATAAATCCGCCATGCCCGGATGTAGTCGGCGTTGGCTGTGGCGGGATCGGACTTTTCCAGTGACTGGCCTTCCGCCATATAGCGGTCGCCGACGGCGATGAACGCTGCCGCCCATTCATCTTTGTCGGCCGTCTGGATGGCAGCGAATGCTTCGCGGAGGTCCGCGGGGTCTAGTCCGATGACCGGATACATCCCGTTTTCGGCGCGCTTGAGGGCTTCGGCTTTAATTTCGTCGAGGGTTCTTTCGTGGCGCTCTTGAGCGGAGACGGCGCCGGCGATTAAGGTGACTAAGACAAACAACAGTGACAACGAGACAAAGTGGGAATTTCTTTCGTTGCGTTTAGTCATGACAGTCCCTTTTGATTTCATAAGTGAAAGATTAGAAGAGCTAGCAAGCACATGGGCAGCGATTGGATTGTTATCAGGGCTGGCAAGCGAGGCACCAGGCATTTGATTCCAAATCCGACTCTCGCAACTACGCTCGCGGAGGGGCCGAAGTTATATTCGGCCTCTCCGCTCTGAATGCCTGAACGGATCAGAACAGAAGCTTCAGCCCGAGTTGAATCGCGCGCGCTCCTCCCGAGCCTAACACTGGGTTGGACGCGGCGACGTCGGGCGTGGCGCATCCGCAGCCGAAACCTGTGCCGAGTACTGACGGATCGTTCATGCCGAAACCGTTCTGTCCGCCGAAGGGATTCGCAAAGTTTGGATGGTTGAGGACATTGAAAAACTCGGCGCGGAACTGGGCGCCGAATCGTTCTTTGAACTTCCAATTCTTGGCGACCGAGAAGTCCCAGTTGCGGAATCCCGAGTCTCGGAACGTGTTGCGGCCCATGGTGCCAAAAGTTCCGATGGCCGCGGGAACCATTACAGACCTGCCATTCTGGCTCACGTAACAACCGAACAGGTTGAGTGAGGTCACCATGCCGGGCGTGGTGGCTGCGTTCGTACAGGCGGCCGGAAGGCTGCTCGGCCCAAAATAACTGGGAATGGAATTGGGGTTCGATTTGAAATCGCTCGGGTTACCGAAGTAGTCCCAGCGATCGACGCCTTCTCCGGTTCCGCTGATATCATCTGAAGTATCCATCGGTCCCCAAGGCTGCGCGCTGTAGAGGCTCACGATGGAAATGAGTTGCCACCCTTCCAAAAGTTGCAAGGGCGACTTTTTCCCGGGGATGCTGTAAGTAAGGGAGAGAGTGAAACGATGCCGGACGTCGAAGTCGCTGCTGGCATACTCTCGGCCGGGATTGGTGGCGTCCTGCGGGAGGCCCAATCCAGCGCCGAAGTCCCAATTGGCACCGACATTGTCAAGTGCATGCGCGTAGGTGTAGCCGGCTGTAGCGGTGAGCCCATGATAATCCCGTGAAGTCAAAGTGACTTGCAAACCGTTGTAGTTCGACCGGTAAATATTCGCGAGTTGATAGATGTTGGCCAGGTATGGAAAGGCACTAAAGAAGGGTCGTCCCTCCTGTTCTGCCACTGGGTCTGAAGCACCGGCCGCGATAGCCGCCGGAGTCCAGCCAGAACCGACCGCAGGCTGGTTGATGTCGCGGATGCCCACCAAGTTCGAGCCGTGATTGCCAACGTAGGCAACCTCTAGAGAGACCTTGTTGGTAAACGCGTGCTGGACGTTTAGAGTCCAAGTCGTAACATAAGGAGTTGTAATGTTGGGGTTTATGGCAGCGATAGAGCAAGTCGATGAAAGCGCCGGATTCACATTAAAGTTGCAGTTGATTTCGGGAATTTGGAAGGGCGGAGTTGTACTCACGCCCCAAGTATCCCAGGGCGTCGGAGGATTCGAAACGTTTTGTACGCCGGCCGTAATCTTGCCGGTTCCTTGTACACCGCCCAGCATGCCGCCAGTGGGAATAGTGCCAAGGCCGTAGACGTTGTTGAAGGCCATGAATGATTCCCAGTTTACCTGTTCATAGACGATGCCGACTCCGGCGCGGACCACCGTGGTTCCGGTGCCGAATGGGTCCCATGCCACGCCTACACGAGGCGCAAAATTCGTGTGGTTACCGTGATACGGTTGGCTTATCTGCTGGCCAACCTGCTCGAGTCCTGCCGTCGGACTGAAATTGCCAAGCAGGTTGTTAGATTCCTGAATGACTCCGTTGTAGTCGTACCGCAGACCAAGATTCAGCGTCAGGTTTTTCGCGATGCGCCAATCATCCTGGAAGAAGACCGCCTCGGAGAAATTGTGGATGTTTCGGACGGGAGTGCTTCCGACGAGCGCGTGAGTCGGAAACGGGAAGCTGCCGCTTGGATCACCGGCGAAGAAATCCTCAAGGGTTGTAGATGAGGAAGTAGGCGTAGAAAACGCGGCGCCGCCTGCACCGGAGAAGAGGATGTAGCCCTTGCCGTCGCCGAAAGCTCCGCCGCTGAAACTGTCACGATGGAATTCACCTCCAAACTTGAATGCATGCTTTCCTACGGTGTAGGAAATGTGGTCGATAATTTGGTATCTCTGGTCAGGTCCCTGTATTTTAGGCCACTTGAATCCACCCAGAGTTTCGAACAGACCGCCGAAGGGATGAATCTTGATCCGCGGCAAGCCACCGTAGAGGGGATTGGTGACTCCGTCATCGATACCGAGGCTCGCAGCGGACTCACCGTGGTCAGCCGAGAATGTGGGCTGGTAAAGACGGTTGTAGCCGAAACGCAGTTCGTTGGCCCAGCGGGAACTGGGAGTCCAAGTCCAACCGGTGCCGAAGACTTGCGCTCGGGTGTGGATCTCGGTAAGCCATTGCGGTTGGAGTTGGATAGCGTCGTCCACCGTCCCGGAATTGTTTCCGAAGAAATAAGTGCCGGTGAGTGTGCTGCGATCATTGATGTGATAATCAATCTTCCCAATGGCATTGTCAGCGCTGACGGTATTCGGGAAACCTGTGGTGATGCTCGTGCTGGTCGTATTATTCAACGGGAACCCGGTACCGTTGCAGGTAACCGGAGGTCCCAGAGTGCAGCCGGCCACTTTGAGACTGACCGCGCTGGGCGTGATTCCGCCTGCCTGTAGATCGGCGATAGCGTCGGGGATGCTATTGGCGCAATCGCCGGCGGCGATGAAAGTACAGTTTCCCGCATTGGTCGGCGACGGCAACATGTAGGGGCTCTGGATCCCTGAGAACGAGTTTCCTACCGTGTAGCGCTGGCCTTCATAACCGCCAAAGAAAAACAATTTGTCCTTGATGATCGGACCGCCGATGGTGGTGCCGAATTGTTCCAATTGGGTTGGAGTCTTCAGCGTGCCAACGAGGTCGAAATAGTTGCGCGCGTCAAGAGCTGTGTCGCGGCCGAAGGCGTAGGCATCGCCGTGCAATTGGTTTGTGCCGGACTTTATGGCGACGTTTACGATTGCGCCGGGCTTCCAGCCATACTCAGCAGGCGGGTTTTCGATGACGTTGAATTCCTGGATGGCATCGATGGGCAGGATGGTGGCTGAGTCACCGGCGATGCCGGCGCCATTGATGATGCTCTGGCCGGAAAAAGGCTCGCTGTTGTAGAAACCGTCGATTAAGTAAGCATTATCTTCGGCACGCAGACCATTGGTACTGGTAGTGGAAAATCCGCCGCCGGGATAGCGCACGACGCCGGGGCGTAGTTGAAGCAAGTTTTCGTAATTGCGTCCGTTGAGGGGCAGGTCGTTGATTTCTTCATTGCTGAGTGTTCCACCCAGCGTAGCATTCGTCAGGTTGATAAGGGGAACCTCTTCGGTGACGGTAATGGTCTGGCTTGCTTCGCCCGGTTCGAGAATGATGTCGATGCGAATGTTGCTGGCCACTTCTAGTTCGATGTTGGTGCGCTCGTAGGTTTTGAAGCCTTTGTACTGGGCGACGACTTTGTAAATGCCGGGGAGCAGGTCGGGTGCAACGTATTCTCCCGCGTCGTCGGTGATCAGGGTGCGAGATACACCTCGCTGAACATCGGTGATCACGACGGTCGCGCCAACCATCACCGCCTCGCTTTTGTCGTGCACGCTTCCAAGAATTCGTCCGGTATAACTCTGGGAGAACAAGGGGAGGGCAGCGGCGAACAGCAGTAGAAGTGCGAAGAAAGCTCGGACCGCTGTTGAAAGCCTGAGACGCGGTCGCACAAAAGCCAAAGACGCGAAAAGATCCATTCGAACCTCCCGGATTAGACGATTTGTTAATACACCCGTATGGTACGGCGACTGTACCACCGGTTGGTCGCCGCATGTCAAGGGATTTTGATGCGAATGATTTGTATTGTTTATCATCAGTTTACGGTAAACTGTCAGCTTGACTTTGTAGGTGGGACCTGTGGTACCGTGGTCCAACCACTGGACCTTATCGCGAGCTCCTAACCGCGGGCTCTGTTAGGGGACGTTTGAATTTCTGACGAGCGTTCACCAGTGGTTGAGGATCGGCGGATATTTGAAGTAGCCGAACCTAAGTAGTTGCAATCTGCCTAGTTGGAGAATTCTTGTACAAAGTCATTCAAACTTCGCGGCTGTATGAACAAATCGTCCAGCAAATTGAGGCCTCGATCCTGAAGGGCGGCCTCAAGCCGGGCGATCAATTGCCTGCCGAACGCGACCTGGCTCAGCAATTCGGGGTGAGCCGTACGGCTGTGCGCGAGGCGGTGAAGGCGCTCCGCGAAAAGGGATTAGTGGAGGCACATCACGGGCGCGGGACGTTTGTTAAGGACGGGACCTCGCAAGCCGTCCGTCAATCACTCGACTTGATGATCAAAATCGGGCAGCCGGATGGATCGTCTCATCTTGCTGAAGTGCGGGAGATACTCGAGCCGGAAATTGCGGCTCTAGCTGCGACGCGCATTGAAGAGCAGCATCTCGCCATGATGCGGGAAGCGTTTGCCGTGATGGAGCACACGCGGAAGGATGATCCCGAGGCGTTTAGCGAAGGCGATCTGGACTTTCATCTGGCGTTGGCGGAGGCGGCCGCGAATCCGCTAATTCTTTCGCTGCTGGATTCGATCGTGGGACTGCTTCGTGAACAGCGCATGAAAATTTTTTACGTGGAAGGCGGTCCGGAGCGAGGGCAGTATCACCACCAGCGAATCCTGGAAGCTGTCAAGAACCGTAATGCCGAGCGCGCCCGCGTGGCGATGCGTGCTCATTTGCGACAGGTTCGAGAGGATTCACTGGCGGGTTCGAAGATCGTTTCGTAATTTGGAGGCTGGAACAGATGGCGAATCTTGGGTTTATAGGCCTCGGAGTGATGGGCAGCCAGATGGTGAATCGGCTGCTCGACAAAGGCCATACCGTAACGGGTTATAACCGCACCCGCTCCAAAGCGGAATGGCTAATCAAGCGGGGAATGCGCTGGGCCGATTCGCCGCGCGCAGTGGCGCAGGCTGTTGAGGTGATCTTCACGATGGTGACCAACGCAATTGCGCTGACCACTATCACGGAAGGCCCGGATGGTCTGCTGGCAGGATCGAGCGCGGGCAAGATTCTGGTGGACATGAGTACGGTGAGTCCGGCCGTGAGTCGCGCGCTTGCCGCGAAGATTCGAGACAAGGGCGGGGACATGGTGGACTCTCCTGTGTCCGGAAGCGTGATCACGCTTCAGGAAGGAAAGTTGTCGGTGATGGTAGGAGGGCGGCGCGATACGTTTGAACGTGTGAAACCGCTGCTTCTGGATATCGGGCCGAAGGTTACCTACGTGGGCGAGAACGGGTTGGCGCTGTCGATGAAGATTGCCACGAATTTGAGCCTGGCGGTTCAGATGCTGGCGTTTTGTGAAGGTGTGCTGCTCGCAGAAAAGAGCGGTATCGCGCGTGAGACTGCTGTGGACGTTTTAACGCATAGTGCGGTGGCTTCTCCGATGATTCAGTATCGCGGGCCGTTTGTGCTGCGCATGCCGGAAGAAGCCTGGTTTGACGTGAACATGATGCAGAAGGATATGTTGCTCGCGATGGAGCTGGGCCGGCAACTCAACGTGCCGCTGCCGACGACCGCGGTGAGCAACGAATTCCTGACGGCGGCTCGCGGGATGGGTTGGGAGAAAAAGGATTTTGCGGTTGTGTTCGACGTGTTGGCAAGAATGTCGGGGATCGCGAAATGAGCACAGTTACGGGTCAACCAACACCATGCGCTTCGGCCAAGCCTGTTGCTGATTCCGAGCGGTGGATGCGAATGTACCGTCTAATGCAGTCCATTCGTTTGTTCGAAGAGCAGGTAAACGAGCTCTACACACGGGCGCTGATGCCGGGTCTCGCCCACTTATATGTGGGGGAAGAGGCTGTGGCGGTGGGCGTTTGCGAAGCGCTGCGAAATGACGATTACATCACCAGCACGCATCGCGGGCACGGCCACTGTTTGGCTAAAGGCGCGTCGCCCGACCGGATGTTCGCAGAACTGCTCGGCAAAGAGGCTGGCTACTGCCGCGGAAAAGGCGGATCGATGCACATCGCCGATCCCGCGACGGGGAACCTTGGCGCGAATGCCATTGTGGCGGGAAGCGTCGGGATTGCGACAGGCGCGGCATTTTCCGCCAAGTATCGCGGCACCGATCAAGTAGCGGTGTGCTTCTTCGGGGAAGGTGCTCTGGGCCAGGGAGTTCTTTACGAAGAGATGAATATGGCGCAGCTATGGAAGCTGCCGGTTATTTACGTTTGCGAAAACAATTTTTATACCGAATACACGCATTATTTGGAGACAACCGCCGGCGACATCCCGGCGCGTGCGAGGGCGTTCGGAGTGCAAGCGGAAACTGTCGATGGCCAGGACGTGCGCGCCGTGTATGCGACCTGCGCGAAACTAGTTGAGCGGGCGCGACGGGGAGATGGCCCGGCGTTCCTCCTGTGTAACACCTATCGCCACCACGGCCATCATGTTGGAGACATTAACCGCGACTATTATCGCTCGAAGCAGGAAGAGCGGAGTTGGGTGAGCGAACGCGATCCCATCAAGCTGCTCTCCGATTGGCTGATTAGCCAGAAACAAGCGGATGCCGCTCAGCTCGATCGCGTCAGTGCAGAGATGGAGTCTGATATGCGGAAAGCGGTCGAATTTGCGATCGCGGCGCCGTATCCCGGACTGGACGAAGCCACCCAGGATGTTTATGCCTGAAACTACAACCCGCGAAATCACGTTTGCAGAAGCCGTGCGAGAGGCGCTGGCCGAAGAGATGCGCCGAGACTCGCGCGTCTTCATTTTGGGTGAAGACGTGGCGGAAGCGGGCACGCCGTTCAAGGTGCTATCCGGCCTGGTGGAAGAATTCGGAACCAAGCGAGTAGTGGATACGCCGATTTCGGAGGCAGGGTTCACGGGGATTGCGGTCGGTGCTGCCATGACGGGATTGCGTCCGGTGGTCGATATCATGTTTGGTGATTTCGTCACGCTGACCATGGACCAGATGGCGAATCAGGCGGCGAAAGTCCATTACATGTCCGGAGGGAAGTGGCGCGTGCCGATGGTGATGCGTACGACGCTCGGAGCCGCGCGAAGATCCGCTGCGCAACATTCGCAATCTCTGCACGCCTGGTTCAGCCACGTGCCGGGGTTGAAGGTCGTTCTGCCTTCGACTCCCTACGATGCGAAAGGACTTTTGAAGACGGCCATTCGCGACGAAAATCCTGTGATCTTTTTCGAAGATAAGATGATGTTTAAAATGAAAGGCCCGGTGCCTGCGGAGGAATATACGATTCCACTGGGTGTTGCAGATGTGAAGCGCGTGGGTGAGGACATCACCATCGTGGCGACCAGCAGCATGGTGCAAGTTGCGCTGGACGCGGCTAACATGCTCGAAGAGATCGGTGTGAGCGCCGAGGTGATTGACCCGCGCACGACCTGGCCGCTCGACGAAAAGACAATTGTGGAGTCGGTGAAAAAGACCTCGCGTGCAATTGTCGTGGATGAGGGCTACGGGCGTTACGGGGTAACCGCGGAGCTTGCCGCAGTGATTGCCGAAGGCGCGTTTCACTATTTGGACGCGCCGGTGAAACGCATGGGGGCCATGCACGTTCCGATTCCATTTTCTCCGCCGCTGGAAGATTTGACCGTGCCCAGCGGGCGCTCGGTATTCGACGTCGCCCGTACTCTCTGCAACCGAACTTGAGAGTTTAGGAACGCAAAGGAGGCTAGTCGTGGCATTGCCAACTTATGGAACGATGGCCGTTGATTGGGAACAGCGCATAGATTTCGATCGATTGCGCCGCGAACGTCTGGCGCACGCCCAGGGTCTTCTCGCAAAATCCGAGATGGGAGCCCTGCTGTGTTTTGACATGAACAATGTGCGTTATCTGACCTCTACGCACATCGGCAGTTGGGCGCAGGACAAAATCAGCCGTTTCACGCTGCTGCCTCAGAACGACGAGCCAATCCTTTGGGATTTCGGCTCCGCTGCCCGCCATCATCAGCTGCACTGCCCCTGGCTTGGCGAACGTTCGCGGCCGGGAATTTCGCTGTTACGCGGCGCCATGTCGCCGGAAATGGGACGCGCCGAAGACGTGGCAAAAAAAATCCGCGTCGAGCTTGAGAAGCGCGGGCTGCATAAAGAACCGCTCGGGATTGATATTGTCGAGCCGCCCGTCCTTTTTGCGTTGCAGCGCGAGGGTATCACGGTGGTCGATGGACAGCAGACCATGTCCGATGCTCGAGTGATCAAAACGAAAGATGAAATTGCGCTGCTGAACACTTCGGCGATGATGGTGGACGCGGCCTACGACGAGTTGTATCGCGCCATGAAGCCAGGCATGAGCGAAAACCAGGCCGTCGGACTGGTCAGCAAGGTGCTTTACGATTTGGGGTCGGAGTACGTTGAAGCGGTGAATGCGATTTCCGGCGAGCGGTGCAATCCGCATCCGCATGTATTTTCCGACCGCGTTCTGCGTCCCGGCGATCCGGTGTACTACGACATCCTGCATTCCTACATGGGCTACCGCACTTGCTACTACCGCTGCTTCACGATCGGGTATGCGTCGCACGCGATGATCGACGCCTACAAACGCTGCCGCGAATATCTCGACGCGGCGATTTCTTTGGTCCGCCCCGGCCGCACGACGGCGAGAAATTGCGTCGCTCTGGCCGAAAGCGCAGGAGTTTGGTTTCCCGAATGAAGAAGCGGCCTTCGCTTTGCAGTACGGCCACGGGATCGGACTAGCCATCTGGGAAAAGCCGGTGATTAGCCGCCTGGTGTCGCTGGATCATCCTTACGAAATCAAGCCGGGCATGGTTTTCGCACTGGAAACATTCTGGCCTTCGACCGATGGCTGGAGCGCCGCTCGCATCGAGGAAGAAATTGTGGTGACTGAAACAGGGCACGAGGTGATCACACGTTTTCCTGCCGAAGAGCTGCTAGTGGCTGGAGCGCACTATTTCACCGTGAACGGACCGCTGGCGACCGCTCGCGAAACGGAAGCTGCTCCCAGCCAGCGCGTGGTTGACATGGTGGAAGCCAGCGCGAAGACCGAACGAGTGGGAGTCACCGACTGAGGTCTTTTTCCTCGCCTCGCTCTCGACCATGGCCATCAGCGTTGTAATGCCCGCCCTCGAACTGACTCAAGAGACCGGCAAGCTCGTCGCTTGGCGAAAGAGGGAAGGCGAGCGCGTCACAAAGGGTGAAGTGCTTCTGGAAGTGGAGACGGACAAGGCAGTGGTTGAAATCGAGGCCGCTGCGGACGGCGTTCTCGCCGGTGTGAAAGCGATTGCAGGTGACGTGATAGCCGTGGGCAAAACGATCGCGTGGATTATTTCTCCGGGCGAAGTTGTTCCGCAAGAAGAAATCGATTCTGTTAACCCGGCAGCAGCAGCGCGCACGCAAGTGGCTCACGCCGCTGCCGCTACGTCTGAACGGACGCCCCCCGGTGCGAAAATGTCCCCCAAAGCGCGCCGTCTCGCTCGCGAGCACAACATCGATATTGCTGGTTTGCGCGGCACCGGACCTGGCGGCGAAATTCTCGCGTCAGACATCCTTGCGCTCGCGGAATCCGGGTCGAAGCAAGCGCCTGCTTCGGCTGAGACTGAAACCTTAAGCTCGGTCGCGCGCTTGATGGCCGAGCGAACCACGCAAAGCTGGACCAGCGTTCCCCATTTTTTCGTGGTTCGTGAAATCGACGCGGGGCCGCTTGTTGAAGCCCTCGAAAAATTTCGATCGTCCGAGCCGAAGGCCGGCGGCGTTCGAATAACTCACACCGACCTGCTGGTCGCGCTCGGCGCTCGCGTTCTGAAAAAGCATCCGCGAATGAATGCGAGTTGGGCCGGCACAGGAATCCGGCCAAATAAGGATGTAAACATCGCCTTGGCTATGGCGGTAAACGACGGCGTCGTTACAGGCGTGATTCACAACGCCGACATGCTCGCTCTCAGCCAAATTGCCGAACAGCGACGCGGACTAGCCGAGCGAGCCAAAGCCGGCCAATTACGGCCAGCAGACATCGCCGGGGCGACCTTCACGATCAGCAATCTGGGAATGTATCGAGTGGACGCATTCAGCGCGATTATCGTTCCGCCTCAAGCTGCCATCCTGGCGGTGGGAAGTATCTACGATCGAGTTGTGCCGCTCGATGGCCGCCCCGCAATCCGCCCGATGATGACCGTAACGCTGTCCTGCGATCACCGGGTCATTGATGGCGCCCGCGCCGCTCAATTCTTGAACGATCTGAGCGAAGCAATTTGCGAACCCGGTTCGCACGTACGCTGATTCCTTGAATGCGTTGAGAAATGTACTCGACCGGCCGATCCTCCCGCGAAATCATCGCAGTCATCGCACTCGATGGGGCAAATTCGTTTGTGTCCGCGATAGCAGAAGCGTAGGATGCGGATGCCGCAAATCCGGAATGGGAAATCCTCGTGAATACTTTTCCCGTAATGCTTGGCGCGCTGTGTGTTTTTGCAATCGGTTACCGCTACTATAGCGCCTTCATCGCCGCCAGGGCCCTGGAGTTGGACGATCGCCGCACGACCCCTGCGCACGTGTTCGAAGACGGCCACAATTATGTGCCTTCCCCTAAGGTGGTCTTGTTTGGCCACCATTTCGCTGCAATTGCCGGCGCCGGGCCGCTCGTGGGACCCACACTGGCCGCGCAGTTCGGCTTTGCTCCGGGGCTCATCTGGCTCCTGATGGGAGCGGTGCTGGCGGGCTGCGTGCAAGATTTTATTGTACTGGTCGCTTCCATGCGGCACGCTGGCCGTTCTCTGGCGGAGATCGCTCGGACCGAAATCGGACCGTTCGCCGGCTTGGTGTCCATGATTTGCATCCTTTTCATACTCGTGGTCTCGATGGCGGGCCTGGGAATCGTTGTGGTCAATGCTCTGTCCAACAGTCCCTGGGGTGTCTTCACCATCGGCAGCACAATTCCTATCGCTATCGGCATGGGACTCTACATGTTCAAGAGCGCACCAGGCCGCGTAAGAGTCGGCGCACCGAGCGCGGTCGGCGTGGTTTTGCTGATCGCCGCTGTTGTCCTAGGCCGCTGGATCGCTCTGACCCCATTCGCCGCGCATCTGACATTCACGGCGCACCAGATTACGATTCTGATGGCTGCTTACGGCTTTATTGCTTCTGTTCTTCCGATCTGGCTGCTGCTTGAGCCACGCGATTACCTGTCCACCTATGTGAAATTGGGGACCATCGCCGTGTTGGTCGTAGGCGTTCTGTTCGTCCATCCCGACATTAAGTTCCCAGCGGTAACCCCGTACGCTCACGGCGGCGGCCCCATAATCAAAGGCGCACTTTTTCCGTTCCTGTTCGTCACCATCGCTTGTGGCGCTATATCCGGATTTCACGCACTGGTAGGTTCCGGCACAACTCCGAAGATGATCAACAAAGAGACCGACGCTCGCATGATTGGCTACGGGGCCATGGTGGCGGAATCTTTGGTCGGCGTGCTGGCTCTTGTCGCCGCTTGCTCGATGTTCCCCGGAGACTACTTCGCTATCAATGTCACCCCGGCCGTTTACGCAAAGCTGGGGCTGCATACGGTGAACCTGGATATGTTCTCGGCGCAGGTGGGGGAGCAGCTTGCCGGACGGACCGGCGGCGCTGTTTCGCTTGCGGTGGGTATGGCGCAGATTTTTCGCGGGCTGCCTGGAATGTCCACGCTCATGGGTTATTGGTATCACTACGCCATCATGTTCGAAGCGCTTTTCATTTTGACCACCATTGACACCGGAACTCGAGTTGCCCGCTACGTGCTTCAGGAAATCCTGGGAAAGGTGAGCAAACCGTTTGCCGACGCCAGGTGGCTGCCGGGTAATTTGGTCGCCACCGGACTGATCGTTTTCGGATGGGGTTACCTGATTTATACAGGTTCGATTTCCACGCTGTGGCCGCTTTTTGGAACCGGCAATCAGCTGCTCGCCACCATTGCACTGGCCGTAAGCACGACATTCTTGATCAACATGGGCAAGAAGAAATACGCCTGGATCACTGTGCTTCCCATGCTTTTCGTGGGCACCACCACGATCAGCGCCGGCATTCTTTCAATTAAGAATATTTTCTGGCCACTGACGCGCGTGCCTCAGACCATGTTCACCGGTTACCTTGATTCAATCTTGATGGCGACGTTTGTATTGGGTGTTGTGTTGGTTGTGCTGGATGCGGCCCGCCGCTGCTGGCTTACTCTGCACGGCGCTCCGATTCCGAAGCAGTGCTTCGGGCCGCCAGTAGTCGAAGGGGAAATTCGCATGGGTTGTTGCTGACTTTGACGACCTAAGGATTCAGCGCCGCACTGGTTAACGTAGCGAAAAAGGTTTTACTCCCCGCCTGGCGCTTTCAGAAGACGGTAGGCTGGACAACTCAATTCCAGACAGCACCAAAGCTGTTTACGGAAAAATAGGAAATATATATGGGAGATTACAAAATCATAGTTTTTTGTTGACACGAAAAACATTTTGTGACATTTTCCGGCCCGCCAGGGGACAAAACTCGGAATGTGACCGCAAAGTCCTTTCCGTGCAAGGTTGTGATCGCTCTTAAACCTGAGCCTGCGGCAGCAGATCGCAATCTCAATGTTCCGGCTTAGGAGACTCAGACCTCTATGAAGCTTACTAGATGGATGTGTGCTCTGCTGCTCGGATGCATTGCCGTTACGCCCACCTTTGCGGGAACCGATGACGACACCGCGAAAGCGAAAAGCGCAGCCGCCGCTACGGCTGCAAACGATTCGAAGGGTGATACCGCGGACAAAGGCTCGTCCAGCAGCCCAGCTCCTGCGCCTAACGCAAAGGTAGCGGCGTTGTTGGACTTACTGGTGAAGAAAGGGATATTGGCGCCTGCGGAGGCCAGCCAAATTCGGAATGCTTCTCCCGACGCCGAGCTACAGCTCCTGGTCGAGGCGCTCAACCGGAAAGGCATTTTGAGCGCGGCCGATTTGGCTTCGGTGGCGGACTCAAGCGCGACGCCCGCAGCAGCGGCAGCCCCGACGGCGCCCGCGTTTGTTGCGTCGGCGGCGCCGGCTCCGAGTGACGGCGCGGTTTCGCTATCCGGCGCGGACATGCAGCAGGGCCAACAGCCCACTCCGCGAAATCCTCAGCCACAGACGCAAGCTGCCGGCGCGGAGCCTCAGTCTTCCAAGCCCGTTCCACCGGGAGTGGTCCCAGCGGTAGTTGCGATCCGTGCGCTTCCCATCGACCCGCCCACAAAAGATGGCCTGGTCGCCGCGTTCAAGGCAGGAGCGGTGAAGATCACGCCTTACGGATTCATCAAGGCTTCCGCGGCGCATGATTCCAGCTCTCCGAACGGCGACGACTTCCCGTTTGTCGGCCTGTTTCTAAGCTCAACTTCACTTCCAACACCGGGCCGACCAAAGATCCGGAATTTCACCTCAAGGCACGTTCCACTCGTTTCGGTGCAAACTTCGAGTGGCCCGATCCTTCGCCGCGGCTGGTTATCACGGGCCGAGTCGAAGGCGACTGGGAAGGAAACTTCAGCGAAGTGGATAATCGCGACGTAACTTCGATTCGAAGCAATGCCTTACAATTGCGGCTGGCATACGTGCGGTTGGATTACGCCGCTACCGACAAGATGGATCTATTCTTCGAAGGCGGACAGGATTGGGCCATCTTCTCCTCCACCGTTCTGCCCAACTTGTTTGAGACCACTTTCTTGGGCGCTTTCTACGGAACCATCTACGATCGTTCTCCGCAGTTCCGCTTCGGCACTACCTACAAGATAAGTGAGTGGCGGAATCTCAAGATTTCTCCGGAAATCGCGCTCATGATGCCTAGCACCGGTCAAATCGAAAAACTCGGTTCCTTGAGGTTGGCAGGCCAGATCGGACAAGCCGAGCGGGAGGGTGCCGACTCCGGCAGTCCGGAACTGGAATCCAGAGTGGTGTTGCAGTTCCAGCTCGATAAAGCGCCGGGAGTTCAGTCGGCAGAGCTTTTCTGGGCTGGATTTTACTCCCACCGCAAATCGATCGTCACCACCAGCAATTACGCCACCCCCGTCCCGGAGGCGCGTGTGCCCTCGACGAGCCATCTGGTCTTTGCGAGCTTTATGAGTCCACTTTCCCGAATGGATTTACTACCTCCAGCAAGCAGTACGGCAATCAGATTGGCTTTCAATTACCTACTCGCTGGGCCACTTTGGTGGGCAGCGCATACTTCGGAGGCGACCTCCGCTTCTTCTTGGGCGGCCAAGTCAATTCGTATGCCACTGACATAACCGGTCTCTCCAACCCGATCACCTTTGCCACCGTTGACGGCGGCCCGCTGGCCGCGGCTGGCGCGGCGACTCTTAGCCACCGCGACTGGCACGAGTCTCGTCGCGATTGCTCCGCAAAAACCGATTCGTTCGTTTCGGCGGCTTCCTCAATCTCGGCTTGCCTATATCCCGCTGGTTTGATGCCGATCCTAAAGGCCGCATGGGCGGTTGGCAGGTTTATCTCCACATCGGTAAGGACCAGGTGGTGCATCGTGACTTGACGAACCCCAACTATGCGGCCTCTGCCAACACTTTGTCTCCATTGCCACTGTTGATGGGCAAAATGTTTGCCGCAACTCTGTACTACAAGCTCAACCCATGGTGCACATTCGGCACTGAGTACTCGATATACGCTTCGCGGCTCGCGCCGGGGGTTGACTATACGATTGCCGGACGCCGTCTAACGAATGGCAGGATCATCGGATCGAGTTTGGACCCGTTTTCACGTTCTAGGATTTAGTGGAGTTTGTTCCTAGGATCGCGGGAACAGAATAATCTCGATGCAATTGTGCCCGAGCGATTCTGTTCCCAGCTTCAACCTGAAAAAGACTATGGGCTCGGGTTATAGAACTCTGTGGCTCCTGCGCGGCGTTTGCTCCTTTTTGGTCAACGCTATGTTTGCGCGTTCGGCTTCTTCGCAGTACTCCCCCACCCGCATTACGGTTCTTAGCGCTGACTTCCATCCCATCAAGGGAACGCAACCCCCATCCCCGAAGAATTGCGACTTCGAAATTACTCCGCCTATTGCAATGAGAGCAGAAATCCAACCGGCGAGAATATAATGCGTGTGAAAGATAGTGACGGCAATACCTTCACGATCAAATGTACCATAGACTCGCGGTGGTCCAAGTGCGCTCCATTGCGTGTCGGGGAATCGTACGAAGCGAAAAGGGGCAAACATGGTTTGACCGTTTGGGTCCAGAATCCGAACGGCAAGGAAAGCACTCGTCATATAAGTTGGGCGACGATCGCCCCCGGCATTGCCGGGCACAGCCCCAGCCACGCAAGCCAGTTGGCTCTTCCCGCTCCATCGGGAGGTCTGTCCAACTCGCATCCGCTCGGCGTCGCACCCGGCCAGAAGGCGCCATTAGCACCAACTGCAGCTCCTCCCGCGTCCGCGTCCTCCAGCTCAGGCCCTCTCCGACTTCAGCACGCCAGCCGCCGCGCCAGTTCCGCAAGCGGAGTCCTGCACAGGAAGTCGTCCCTGGCGAAGTGAAGTGCAATTTCACCTCGACGCCCTCCGGCGCTGAAATTACTTTGGATGGAAAATATGTTGGTAGCACTCCATCATAATTAGCCTCGGCCCCGGAGCCCACACGGTCAGTCTTCTCTTTGTCCGGCTTTGTTCCCTGGACGCGGAACCTCACCGTGTCGCCCGGATCCGAACTAACCGTCAGCGCGACCCTGCAAAAGGGAAAGAAGTAGCCATGTCGCGCGATATTTGCAGTTTGAATGGCGTCGGGTTGTTGTCCTCGTTTCTCAGCGATTTCGTCATAAGTTTCGCGATAGCCGTTCCAAATCTGGACCCCCATACAAAATCCCCTACGTAACGGAGGAAGGCAATGGCAATTGCGGCGCAACGGGAAGGGACCGGTACTTCAGAGTACGGCATATGGCGCGTGATCATGGCTTCCTCTGTCGGCACCATGATCGAGTGGTACGACTTTTACATTTTCGGCAGTCTTGCCGCCATTTTGTCGCTGAAGTTCTATCCTCCAGGCCATGACACATTCGCGTTAATCGCATATCTCGCCACCTTCGCCGTCGGATTTCTCGTTCGTCCCTTCGGCGCGCTATTCTTCGGCCGCATCGGTGACGTGGTCGGTCGCAAATATGCTTTTCTCGTTACCCTTACCGTCATGGGCCTTTCCACCTTTGCGATCGGCCTGATGCCGTCTTACGCGACAGCCGGCTGGTTCTCGCCCATCGTTCTGATTTTGATTCGCGTATTGCAAGGATTGGCGCTCGGTGGAGAATACGGCGGCGCTGTCGTTTATGTGGCCGAAAATGTTCCTGACAGCAAGCGCGGCTTTTACACCAGCTTCATTCAGATCACCGCGACTCTCGGACTTTTTGTCTCGCTCATCGTAATTCTGCTAACGCAAAACTCGATGACCAAGGAAGATTTCGCGGCCTACGGTTGGCGCATTCCGTTCCTCATCTCCATTATCCTCGTAGCCATCTCTCTCTACATTCGCTTGAAGATGAGGGAGTCTCCCATCTTTTCGCAGCTCAAGAGCGCCGGGAATGACTTCTGCGCAACCACTCAAGGAGGCATTCACGAAATGGCCTAACTTGAAGCTCGTGCTGATTTCGCTTTTCGGGGCCACCGCTGGACAGGGCGTGATTTGGTACACCGGGCAGTTCTACGCTTTGTTCTATATGCAGACCGTTCTGAAAGTGGACGTTAAGACCGCTAACATCATCGTCGCCATTGCTCTTCTGATCGGCATGCCGTTCTTCACCGTGGTCGGCGCGCTTTCCGACAAAATCGGACGCAAGAAGCTCATGATGGCGGCTTGCCTGCTCGCCGTGGTTACCTACATTCCGATTTATCACGCCATGGAGCGCGCCGCCGGAAACAACATCGTTTCGGTGACGCATACCCGCAACAAAGTGACCGGGGCAATCTCGCTCACTGCCATGACTACCGACGCGACCGGCGCTTTGGTACCTGCTAAGGTAGCCGCGAATCCGAATGTCCCCATGTTGGTGTTCCTGATTTTCATCCAGGTTCTCTACGTGTGCCTGATTTACGGTCCTGATCGCTGCCTACCTGATCGAAGCGTTCCCGGCAAAGATCCGCTACACCTCCGTTTCTCTGCCCTACCACATAGGTAACGGAGTGTTTGGAGGGTTACTGCCGCTCATTGGACTGTCGTCGGTCGCAGCTACTGGCAATATTTACGCTGGACTTTATTACCCAATGATTGTAGCCGGCTTGACGTTCATCATCGGTAGCATTTTCCTGAAGGAGACCC
>CAVPFK010000027.1:0-13923 GCA_963703705.1 uncultured Acidobacteriota bacterium
ACCAGTGGGCAGTCCGTTGACTTGCATTGGCGCCCAACCTAAGATGTGCGGCACATGGGGGAACCTTCTTCGCTCATCGGGCAGACCATTTCGCATTACCGCATCGTGGAAAAGCTGGGCGGCGGCGGAATGGGTGTGGTTTATAAGGCCGAGGACATCAAGCTACGGCGTTTTGTGGCGCTAAAATTCCTGCCGGAAGATTTGGCCAAAGACGAGTTCGCGCTGGAGCGCTTTCAGCGCGAGGCGCAGGCTGCGTCCGCGCTGAACCATCCCAACATTTGCACGATTTACGAAATTGACGAATATGACGGGCGACGATTTATCGCCATGGAGTTTCTGGACGGGCAGACGCTGAAGCACAGGATAGACGGGCGCCCGCTGGAGATGGAAGCGCTGCTGGAGTGGAGCATTCAGATTGCAGAGGGACTGGACGCTGCGCACGCTGCGGGAATCATTCATCGCGACATCAAGCCGGCCAATCTTTTTATCACTGCACGCGGGCACGCGAAAATTCTGGATTTTGGATTGGCGAAGCTCTCGCCCGTTGGGCAAAAAGTCGCGGAGGGAGTCACGGTCACCGCGCCAACGGCGCCGGCGGATGCGCTGTTGACGAGTCCGGGAACGTCGCTGGGGACGGTGACGTATATGTCGCCGGAGCAAGTGCGGGGAATTGATCTCGACAAGCGCACCGACCTTTTTTCGCTGGGTGCGGTGCTGTACGAAATGGGCACGGGAGCGATGGCGTTTACCGGAGCCACTACCGGAGTGATTTTCGACAACATCCTGAATCGCGCGCCGGTTTCGCCGCTGCGGCTCAACCCCGAGCTACCGGGCGGGTTCGAGCACGTGGTGAACAAGGCGCTGGAGAAAGATCGCAAGTTGCGTTACCAGTCGGCTGCGGATTTGGGCGCGGATTTGCGGAGGCTGAAGAGGGAAACGGATCCGTCGAGAGTGATGGCGCCGCGGGAAGTTGGGGAAGATCATGAATTACCGGGACAGGCGTCCAACCAGCAATCTTCTGGGCGGGTTTCTTCGCGCGCTACGTCGCCGGGATCGGGGCGCATGCCGTCGCAAGTGGCCGCGGAAGCATCCTCACCTTCGGCTGCGAAATCGAATCGTTGGGGAATTCAGGCGGGTGTAGCTGCGTTGGTTTTGCTGCTGGCGATCGGCACGGTGTGGTACGAGAAACATTCCACGCCACATACGGCTGCAGTGGCGACGAAACCGTCGGTGGCCGTGCTTCCGTTGAAAAATTTGAGCACGGACGCGGACAGCGTTTATTTCAGCGATGGAATGACGGACGAAATCACGACCAAGCTTTCGAAGATTCAGGGAATCGACGTGGCGCCACGCGCTTCTGCCGCCGCGGTGAAAAGCGCGGATCAGAGCGCCGGGGAATTGGGACGCCAGCTTGGAGTGCGCTATTTGCTGGAAGGCACGGTGCGGAAGTCCGGCGAACAGGTGCGCATCAACGTGCATTTGATCGATTCGACGACCGGATTTCAAGTGTGGGCGGACGATTTTGTTGGCGAGATGAAAGATGTCTTTACACTGCAGGAGCAAACCGCGCTGAAAATCGCGCAGGCGCTCAACCTTAATCTGAGCCCGCAGGAAACCAAGGCCATTCAGCAGCGTGGCACGCAAAATCCGGAAGCGTACCAGGCTTTCCTGGTGGGACGCGGGCTGCTGGAAGTGGAAACGGCGGAACGATTTGAGGCCGCGCGCAAGAGCTTTCAAGAGGCTCTGAAATTCGATCCCAACTACGCTCTCGCCCTCGCCGGACTCTCTCACGTGGAGAGCCTGTACTATCGCGATCTCGACAGCAACCCGCAACACTTGAAGCTGGCGGAAGAATACGCGCGTCGGGCGATCGCGGTCGATCCGAATCTAGCGGAAGCGCATGTTGCGTTGGGCCAGACGTACGGCTTGCGATACAACTATGCCGCTTCGGCGGCCGAACTTCGCGAGGCCATACGATTGGAGCCGGACAATTACCTGGCCTGGGACTTGCTGTCTTGGGCGCTGGGATACGAGCAACCTCCCGACTCGGCCGAGGTGGAAAAAGCAGCCCGAGAAGCGATTCGGCTTCAACCGACTTCGGCGGCGGCGCAATACCATTTGGGACGCGCATTTATTTTTCAGAAGCGCTATGCAGAAGCGGAGGTGACTTTCCGTAGAGCGGGAGAACTCGGCGGTAAGACCTACGAAGAGCTGGGCATGGTTCAGCTCGCGCTCGCGGAAGGGAAGTGGGACGAGGCTCTCAGCTACAGCGCAACACTAGACCGACAAAAGACGGCGTTGAATTATTACTGGCTTGGCGCGGCGTATGCTGGCAAGGGTGATAAAGAGAAAGCGTTGGGGTCGTTGCAGGAAGCCTTCAAGTTCGGATACGGAGATTTCGCGGCGTTGGATGCCAGCCCGTATTTCGCGTCGTTGCGAGACGATCCGCGCTACAAGCAGCTTGTCCAGCAGCACCGCAAAAAGTGAATGCCTCGCAATTAGAAGCCGCATCGGCCTGCGGCCAGGGCCTTCGTAGCGCCGGCTTCAGCCGGGCATCTTCTGCATTTGTGAACTTCTTCGGAAAACTGAGCTTTTCGGTTGCCACCGACACGGAGAAACAAGTCAAAAACAAATACAACACCAGAACTCCGGGCTGAAGCCCCGCGCTAGGAAACCAGAGCGTGCGGAGAGCTGGCAGCTTAGAAGGATTTCTCGGCCGGCTCGGTGGGGCGCTTGGTTCCTTTCACGAAACAGGAATCACAGACGCGCGTGCCGTCCTTCAATGTGAAATCGACGCGACGAGTAGGGTCAATATCGGCGCCGCATTTTCCGCAGCGATCTTTGTTCAGTTCGGCCATGAAATGCTCCCAAGGTTCACCGTTTATTATACTTTGAAAAGGATTATTTGACGGCTTCGGCGATTCGTTGAAGTACATATGCGAGGCCTTTGTCGGTACTGATGGCGACTCGCTCAGCCAGTATAGGGCAATGTTCGAGGACGTCCTGAAATCCTATTTTATGCCATATGGGAAGAATCGCATATTTGCCATCTACTTCGCGGATGGCCAGATCGTTTAGTTCGTCCCGAGTAAAGCGCTTGTCAAAAAAATGCCTGCTGAGAATCACGATGCCGAATCGAGAGCGGGTCAAACCGTAGTCAATTGATTCACGCAAATTGTCGCCGAGCTTGAGTCCGTAATCGGCGTGCCAGGATATCAGGCCTTTGACGTTCAGTGCATCGGCCAACGGGCGGGCGATATCGCGCTTGTCTTCAAGCGCGTGAGCAATGAAGAAGTCCCAAGTCTTTTTTCCGCTCATTCCTTCCGTAATGAATACACCGGATTTGAAAATAGCGCTGTCTTGCATTGGACATTGACCTTGAGCATTCACAGCGCCGGACTTAACCCCTTCGCCAGCAGGATAACGCTTTGGCAACAAGCCGTTCGTTCCAGGACTTAAGTACCAGTGCGGCAACTGGCGGGCGTCCACAAAATGGATGAAAACGTATCCTTATAGCTTGGGACGGCCGAAAAAGGGAGAGAAGACCAATGAAAGGCTCATACAGATGGGTTTTGGGGACAGCGCTAGTTGCATTAATTGGGTTCGGAATGATCGCGCAAGGTTTGCAGGCTGGGCCGCTGGCGCGAGGCAGGTTCAAATTGCCGTTTGACGCACAACTGGAACAGATGTCGCTTCCAACGGGCGAATACACGTTTTCGGTTAAAGACGCGTCTTTGAACGGGAACATATTCGTATATCGCGGGAATCAGCCGGTGGGAGTGTTGCGCGCGCAAATGTTCAAGGACAACGAAAACCAGAGCCCCAACCCGGTGCTGGTTTGCATTCGCCACGATGGAAACGTTTCAGTCCGCGCGCTGCGTTTGCCCAGCATCGGCACATTCTATTTTTCGCTGCCGAAGGAGCTGAAGACGCTGGTGGCACAGCAGCCTGAGCTGATTGAAGTTGTCGCCGTGGAAGTGACCGGCGACTAACGCCGCTCAAACGATCCGCTGAGGTTGTGGAAGGGATCCGGGCCGGACAACGGCAGATAGCCTGAATAGGGCGTTCGCCGAAAGTCCGGCCTTTCTTTTGTATTTCGTTCGACTTGGTCTCCAAGCCTTGCGTAGGATGTAAAGGAAGCGCTGATGGACTACTTCTCCAGTCCCGCCATACAGGTGCGCATTTGATATCGGTTTCGCGCCCGATGCGAGCGGAGCTTGCCGTGGTGTTCTGCCTCGTATTTTCGGTGTCGCCAGCCGCGCTCCGGCAGGAAACGCAATCAAAACGGTCAGGCGAGTCCATTAAAGCCACTTCGGTAGCGGTGAATGTATATGCAATCGCGCGAGGGCGCCATGGCGAGCTCATTAGCGGGCTGAACAAGGACGACTTTGAACTAAGCGACGAAGCGACTCTGCAGAAAATCGATTACTTCTCACAGGAGATCAGTGCAGGAGTCAGTTTGGGCGTGACCATTGATACCAGCCTCAGCCAGGGGCGCCTGCTGGCCACCGAACAGGAAGCGGCGAAAAGATTTTTGCACTCCGTGCTGCAGAGCGGCGATCAGGCGTTCGTGATGAGCTTCGACGTAGACGTCAGGTTGCTCAAGGACTTTACGAGCGCGACGGCGGATTTGGCGCGCGCCGTCGATTCGGCGGAAATCAACGCAACGGGAAGAAGCATCGTGGAGGAAAATCCGGCGAAGCCCACGGGGGGGACGCATCTTTACGATGCAGTCTATCTGGCTTCCAACGAATTGATGAAGGCGCGGCTCGGACGCAAGGTGCTTGTGCTACTGACCGACGGAGAAGACCAAGGAAGTAAGTCCACTTTGCAGAAATCGCTGGAAGCAGCGCAGAAGTCCGATGTAATCGTTTACTCGATTGTGGTGAGTGATCCGGAGTTTTACTCTATGCTGGGCGCGTCGTATCGGGGAAGCGCGAGCGTTCGCAAACTCGCTCGCGAAACGGGAGGCCGCACGATTCAGGTGAAATCCGTGGAGCAAATCGGAGAGGCGTTCGAGCAAATCGCGCGCGAGCTTCGCTCGCAATACCTGCTGGTATTTTCTCCGTCAAATCTTCGCCACGACGGGACTTTTCGGCGCATCCGGGTAAAAGTGCCCGGACACAGTTACATGGTACGAGCAAGGACTGGGTATTACGACCGCGACGAGGAAAACACCAAAGCAAAGAACAGTAATTGAGGGAAGTCGAGCGCTCTGAAGTGAAAAACGAAAACCTGAGGTGAAGTGAGTTTTTTGTGCTAGACTCGCGGCCATCGCAGTCTCCCCGGGAATCTGATTATGAAACAGGAGGTACGTTATGTCTCTCACCGGCGCTGTTCCTTCTCCCGATCTAAAGACAGAAGTTGAAAAGACCCCAACGGAAACAATCATTCGTTGCTCGGGCCGAATCACGTCCGGTACGGCCGAAATGCTCAAGGGCACCGTCCGTCCCCTGATTCCCGAAACCAAGAATCTTGTCATCGATCTAACTAACGTTACGTTTTTGGACAGTTCAGGACTGGGGACGCTTGTGGGCTTCTGGGTAAGCGCGAAGAAAGCGGACTGCAAGCTGAAAATCGTCAACGCGCATCAGAGAATTGTCGATCTATTCCTGATGTCCAATCTCGGATCGATGCTCGAAGGGCACAACGAATTTCTCGGCATTACGCCCGACTGACCCGCTTTCCCAAGTTGCTTCGCCGCTCGCATATCGTCGCTTGAGCAGCGGTGCGCGTATGGGCATCCTTTCGCAGGACACTAGAAATCCTAGCGGGTATTCGTCTGGGTCAGCTGTGCGTTCGCGCGTCAATATCTGGGGCCAGGCGCCAATTTTGCCAACACTTTTCGGACATTTTGTGGAACTTCAGGATGCCCTAGCGGGAAATAAGGTCATAGGCTGGCGCGGCAATTTTCTGTGAAGCAAGAGACTGTGCATGTTCGGTTTGGGGTGGAAATATTCGATACCCCGCCTTTTGGTTCTGCTGCTTGCTGGTTTTACTGTTCCACATCCTACTGACGCTCAGGGGTTTGTGAATGCGGTGCAGTCGCGAGGCCGCGTGTTTCCCGAGATCAGCTCCGGGGTCACGGCCATGAAGCGCGACTTCGCGGGGCGGTACTACGTTCTGGCGACGCCGCCTAACGTAATCTGGATCTACAATCCCGATGGGAAACGAATAGGGCAGGTACCTCGCGCGGGCGAAACCGCGAAGATTGGGTATGCTTCCGACTTTGATGTGGATGCCGGGCGCGTGCTGGTTGCCGACCGCGCCGTAAATGCGGTGGAAATTTTCTCACCGGACGGAACATTCGTAACAAAAATTCCGGTGTTCGCTCCTACCGGTGTCGTCGGGCTGTCCGATAGGCAGTTCGCGGTTTCCACTCTGCGCTCGAAACGATTGGTGGAGATTTTCGGCGAAGATGGGGAAATGGTTCGGAGCTTTGGCGATCCTGCCGAGGGCGGCGCGGATCCAGACTCCCGGCAAATGCAAAGCCTAGGAAAAGTCTTCGGAAATGGAGTGGGTGATATTTATTACGCGTTCACCGCGCTGCCCGATCCGACGGTGCGCAAGTATGACCGCTTCGGGTACGCCGCGAGCGAAGTGAAGTTTGATTCGAATCTTTATGTGGCGGCTTCCACGCCAACACCGGATGACCGCATGCAGTTCGGCGTAAATTACAGCCAGACGAGTTTTTCCGATTCTTATAACGCTTGGGCCGCTATCGGAAATAAAGGCGACATCTTTTTCGGCGGAGGATTGTCGCCTGGACTGGGAGCGCATAGCGGCGAGGGCCCGCAGACGGCGCAAACTGCGACCGTGAATATTCTGTCGACGGGAATGGCGACCGGTCCTGGAGGCGGCTCCGGCGGAGGCGCCGGCGGTGGAATGATGACGGCGCAAGGCGTGATTCAGCCAGACTCCGTGCAATTCCATTTGGGAGGCAAGCGCCAAAATAATGGGAAGAGTTCCACTTCGGATGAATCCGATGATGGCAAGTCGCATCCCAGACTCGACGGTGCCGGAATGCAATTTAGCGCGCAGAGTTCAACTTCGAGTGATATTTTTGGTTCGAACATTTCTGACAACAGCTTCCAGGATTTCCTCACCTCTACGCAGGCCCCGGGCCTGGGATTGGATACCGGAGCGGCTGCCACCGCGCGTGGACTGGGCGGCTTCGGGGGCGGGGGGGTTGGCGAATTCGGGGTGGGCGCGGGAGTTTTGCCGGGCTTCGGAAGTTTTGGAGGGCTGGGAGCAGCGAACTCCGCTTCGGAGGTGCATCCTTTTTCGGCGGCAAGGCCTGGAGAAACTCCCGGCGCGAGCATCCCTCACGCGGGCTTTGAACGAGGCCCAGGCGATCACCTTGGCGGGCCGCATGGGCGCTTTGGAGAGGGCATCTACAATCTCACCGCTACGGTGAAAGTGAATCTCGATCAGTTCGTTGACACTTCCATGGACAAGCCGGCGATCACCGCGTTGGGCGTGGATCCGGTGACGCTGGACATTTGGGCGGGTATTGGCAGAGTGCTTGCGCATTTCGACAAGAACGGCAACTACCTCGGCGACTATCTTATCGCTACTCCGGAAGGCGCGCTGATACGCGCGAGTGCGATTATCGTCGAGCCGGACAGGCTGATCGTGGCGTCTGATTCGCGCGGCGTATATGAATTTGCGCGCTCGGGCGGCCCGGTACATTCGGCGGTTCCGCGCATAATCGTCACACAACCAGCCGACCAGAAAAACCCACCCAAGCAATAGCAGGACTCCGCCGGCGCGCGCCACGCTAGGGACGAACGTGATCCAATGCGCCCCTCCAGCTGGCGGGTGCGGACGCAAAACTCGAATGGCCACGACACGTGATTGTTGACCCGCACTTGCTTAACGAGTGCAATGGAAAGTAGTTGCGAAAGACGGAGCGGATCTGCCGCCGGCGCAGCAGAAGTCTTCCGCAGCAGACATGGGAATCACCGTCGGTGAGACTTACGACGTGGAGTATCAGGCAAGACACGCCTGGTTTCGCTAATCTCCAGATTTGGCTGCCCGTTTTTCCTGTGATGGCCACGCAACCACTCAAGTTTGTTGCCGCCAAGTAACGGCGGTGATGGTTGTGGGACAATTCGTGTTTGCGGCCCGGCGACCGTCAAGCTTGTTTAGAGTTCCACGGAGGGAATCATGTCGATGAATCGCATGCGCCAATGGAGTGCGGCAGCGGTAGTCACGGCGATGTTTGTGGCGTTGATGGTTTCGCGCGGGTCGGCGCAAGCACCGTCGCCCGGAGCCAACGAACTTGATCCGAAGGTGCTGGCTTACAAATTACCGGACCAGATTCCGTGGAAGGACGATCCGATCGGCGCGAAGATGGCGGTGCTGCAGGGTGATCCGTCGAAGCCGGGGCTGTACGTCGTGCTGGTGAAATGGACTCCGCATCACATGAGCCGTCCGCATTGGCATCCGAACGACCGCTTCATCACTGTGATCTCAGGGACGTGGTGGGTGGGCACCGGCGCGAAATTCGATCCGGACAAGACGGTTCCCATGCCGGCTGGCACCTTCGTGACGCATTTCGGAAAACAAATTCACTATGATGGTGCGAAGGATTCGGAGGCAGTGCTAGAAATTGTTGGTGACGGGCCAGCCACGGCTACGCCCGCCGAAGCGAAATAACGGTTGCCCCGGCGCATGAAACCAAGGCGGTGGACGGAAGCAGCGATAGCCTGTCACCACTCAAACTATCGCTGCAACCGATTTGTGGAACAGCGTTCATGAACACCGTGTAATAAACCTGCCTTCCGCGTACACCAGCCAAACTGGGCCAGCTAGAATCGGAACATAACGCCCACGTAGGGCTCAGCCATTTGAGTGGTTGCGTTAGTGAATTGGCTCACGAGCGTGAAGTCGGGCGCTTTGTAAACCAGGCCGCGGTAGCCGGCTTGGACCGAGAGATTGTGGACCAGTTTATAAGTGACTCCCGCGCCGTACAGGAACGTGGGGCGATTCTGCGAGAAACCGGACACGCTTGATCCTCAGGGATCGGAGCGGAGAAAAATAACGCACCGGTTCCGGCTTCCACGAATGGATGAAAGCGAGCTTGCCCGGAAATGCCGAAGGTGAACTGGTAAGCGAAAGTAGCTTCGTTGACATTGGCCTGCGTGACGTTTCCGGAACTATAAAACTGGGAAAACCGCGTATGCCCGTAGTTGACTTCGACCGCACTCCAGCGATTGAAGTGGTAGCGATAATTCACCAGGAAACCGCCGGCGCTGGACGCCGAATCCGTGAGCCCGAAACCGGACGTTTGCGTCTGGAAATTTCCGGTGAAGTTCACCGACACTTCGGAATTGCTCTGCTGCGCCAGCGCGGGTAACGAAAGCAGCATCAGGGCCGCGACCAGCAGACTTAGTTTGATTTGCATTTCTAAATGCCTCCCGTTGTTGTGAGCGGTTCACATGCCGGCACACCCGTAGCGTTGTGAAAACTGCCCTTTTATTTTTGTACGCCGGCTTACTTCCAGCACTTCCGAGCCGGCCCGTTAATGGCCTGCCTGAAGTACCGAGCAGCTACAGCGCGTTAGACGGGAGGGCTTCCGGACAGGTTGCTCAATTTACCGGAACAGGAAAAATAAAGTAAGTGCCGGTCGGCAAAGTACGCCGGCGCCCGGAACGCGAACGGAATTTGTCAACCCAGAGAGATGCCGTGCGCTTAGACGATGAATGCGCGCACAGGAAAAGCAGAGCCGACGGAAAAAACAGCCGCGGAAGGCTACGGAAGAGTACAGGCTTATTTTGTGATCAGGTCGTTCGAGTTGATGTGATAGCCGTACAGAGACGCGTTGTTGTTCTTGATATGCCAGACAAACTGCTCGGTTCCCGCCCCTTGCGTAAAGGTCGTTTCGTACACAAGCGAGACGGTCTCTCCCTGTCCTGAATACCATGCGATTCCCGTATTACGAAGGTTGGCTTGCTGAACGTTGCCCAGCTTGTGATGAACAGCCTGCAAAATCTTGGTGAAATCGGACTCCGTGGTGACTTGATGGAATTTCTCGTCGGCCGAAGCGTAAACAACATTGTATTGCTCGGTGTCGAGCTGAGTGTGAAATTGCTCCACGTTTTGCTTAGCGAGCTCCAGACTTTTGGCGGACGAGCCGCATGAACAAAAGAGCAAACATGAGGCGCATAACATGGCGAAGGCGTGACGCACCCGCGGAATCCGGAGCTTCTTACCATTGAAATTCGTCATGAGAGGCCTCCCAAGCCGACTGTAGCCCGTCGGACCGCCGATAACCAACTGGTCTAAAGCACAGGTGTAGCGCAAGGGGTAATGATCGCGCCGGCGGGACAAGGCGCGGCTGCTGAGATATTTCGGGGAGGAAAGAAGGGCATAGGGAGTCAGGAAAAATGGCGGTGGAGTAGCGGAGAACGCCGGTGGATTCGCCAGCGTTCTCCAGCCACTCAATTCCCGAGGGAAGGTTAGGTGGAGCGTTTGGCGGTGAAGTCGCGGTTGAATTTGCCACCGGCCATGGTGCCTTTTAACGTGCCGCCATCCAGCGTGGCTTTGAATTCTATCTTGCGCGTATTGCCATCGCGACCCGGACGCTCTTCGGTCCAGGAAATTGTGTTGCCGGAGACGGTAGCATTCGAAACGGTGTCGCCGCGCTGCGTCTTGTGGCTCACTTTGAATTGGCCGCCGTCCTGCGAGACGGTGATCGACTGCGGGCCCCCGCCCCGGTGTTCGCCTCCCTCGCCTTGAGCTTCGCCCTGATCGCCGCCCTGATGACCAACTCCACCTTGTCCCGTAATGGTTAAGTTCCAGGTGCCGACAAAATTCGCATCCTGAGGCGCGGCGTGAGCGACGGCTACTGACACGAGCAGCAGTATTGCGAGACTGTATAATGCAAATCCGAATTTAGACTTCTGCATCGCGAATTCTCCTTTGGGATTAACTTTCCTACTTGCATCTTGGCGAGCGAGGTGCCGGGCTGCCCCTTGCCACGCGACTTTCATCCTTCGAACCACAGGCCCAAGCCTGCGCTCCGAACTTCCCCGCAAATTGCGGCTAATCATAGTTCGGCTGGAGTGCGCGGAAGGTTCCAGAATTTTGTATAGCTGCATGGCGCTCTCTTAGTGAACGGCCTCGGGCTCGACCTCTCCGTCGAATAAACTGAGTGTTGTCGAATGGAGCGTAGGGAATTGCGTCATCTGCAATATCTTCAAAGGCACAGCGTGACTTGGAGCTCTTGAGAATAGTGTCAAGAATTGTTAAGTTGCTCGCGTGACCATCGTTTCCCCGGCGGATCTGCGTCCGCAGAATCGCAGGCGCAGTAAACGTGTGTTTTCCAGGGTGCCAGTCATAGTTCGTCTGCGGGATGCCGACAAGCAATCCCAGGCAGAAAAAACAGAAGCGATCGTGGTGAACGATCACGGCGCGCTGATACTTCTCACTTCTACGGTGCAGGTGAATCAAATCATACGCATCGAGAATCCGTTCGTGGGCGAGGAATTGCTCTGCCGCGTCACCACCATAGGGACAACATTCATGGGAAAGACGCAAGTGGGGATCGAGTTTATCGTGCCCACGCCCGGTTTCTGGAAAGCGCCGCGCAAGACTGAAGATGCAGCACCAAGCCGCGGCGTGAAGAAGTAACGCGCTAAGTTTCCGCTTACCTTCAAATATCCTCGCTTTACTGCTCTCCGATCCAAGTACTGCTGCCAGCTCCGGCGGAGTTAACGAGGTAGCCCACGACAGCGTCTCCGCTCTGGAACAGAGGAGTCAGGTCTGCGGGACTGCTCGGCATGACGACGAGGATGGGCCGCGCCAAGGAGTCCCCTTGAACGCGCGTGCCAACGATCAAGAAACCGTTGGTGGGATCGCCTCCGAGAGCTGTGAGGATATATCCCTCCGCAGCGAGGCTGGTAGCTGCGGCGCCCACATTATCCATCGTGGTAGCGACGAGGGTGACTTCATAGACGTTTGTGTCGCCCTGCCAAGCATAAGCCAGAAAGAAGACGTCTCCGCAAGAATCGTATGAAATTGCGGTGATCACCTGGCTCTGCTCTCCGAGCTGTGAAGCCAGTGCTTGCGCCTGAGCAGGGAGTATGGAATTGCTGGTGAAGCCAAATCCGCTCGCCTGACTGGATTGGATGAACGATATGGCGTACGCGTTATTGGAAGGTTCAAGATCCAGCGAGGTGACGACTGTATTCGGTACGGACAGAGTACTGAGATCGGAAGGGAGGTTGCCGAAGATATCCGACGATTGATAGGCAGTCTTCAACCCCATCATGCCGTCGGGCAAAGGGAAAGTCACAAATAACCAAGAACAGCTGAGCGGGTTGTTGACGCCAGTGCAATCGGTACCCATCGAGAGCGGCGTTCCCACCGAGGCGGGGAATACCTGCGCATTGCCTCCATATACCTGCGACTGCACACCTCCTGCACTCAAACCGGACGACGTGGAAGCACTGTCCACTTGTTGGAAGCGAAGGTCGCCCACTTGGGGCGCTCGCGGTCCGACATTGACCGACACAGAATTGCTGGTGACAGATCCTAGAGAGTTTTCGATGGTTACGAGGAAAGTTGATCCGTCATCTCCGGGCGCGAGAATCGCAGTGTTGAAAACGGCGTTGGTGGCTCCGAGAACAGCCGTGCCGTTCTCACTCCATTGATAGGTGAGAGGGGTCGTACCACCGGCGGTCACGCTAAAGGTCGCTACTTGACCGACTCTTGAAGATTGGTTGGTAGGCTGAGTTATGATGATTGGCGCAAATTGTGGATCGCCCCCGCCAAGCCCACCATGCGTAACTGAACCGCAGGAGGCCAGAAAAGCTCCGGAATAGGCGACAGATAGTCCCAGGAGGATCGAAAGAAAATGCGAGCGGCGTCTGATCGGTATAAGTGGCCATGGCAGCTTCATATGACACCTTTCGCTTCAACAGAGAGTTGGGTTTCATTTCGCGCAAAGTTGGCCATTGGAGTTGCATCAACCGGACGCTGAATTATTCAATCGAGCGAAGAGCCCAAGCGCTTCAAAAACACTGCCGGCATGAAGTTGGTGGGGAGTGCCGAGCGATGCCAAACCAGCGGGGCTGGCGAACTGGGCAGGGACGTGCAGAAGTTCGCATGCTACGCGGCTGGCGCGGGCGTGGGACATATCGCGAGTGTGACCGCCTCACCAAATAGCGATATGTTCTGTTTTATACACTTCCGAGTGGAAGCTGCTGTTCCCGGACCAGATTTGGGCGCGAACGGTCTGCCAAATTGATGCAGGGGATAGGCTTGCTGACAGGTATCGCATACAACACGAGAGCGGAGGCTTTCGCGTCGGAATGCATGGAACGAGACTAAATACGGGACTAAAAGGTCCATCGCGGCGATGCCCAATTGCACGGATTCGCCGGAACGATCGGGTGTGATGCGGAAGCCCGCGGCCACGTGCTCTCGGGTGAGAAAATCCTTGCCTTCGCTGCATGCACAGAGTAAACAACGCTGCCATGTCCAGCAATCCATCGATCGAACCATCGAGCAATTCAGCGCCCGCGTCCCGCACGCTGCATCTGCGCACCTATGCATGGGAGGATGCCACGGTAGTCGGCTGCACCGGGCATCTGATCATCGAAACTGCGCCGCATTTGAAAACGGAAGTGAAAGCGCTGCTGGCAAACAAGCGGCGCATAATTCTCGACCTCACCGACCTAACTCACATGGACAGCTCCGGCCTTGGCGCACTGGTAGCGCTTTACATCTCGGCGAAAGGCGCGAACTGCCAACTACAGCTGGTGAACCTGAGTCCGCGAATCCGCGCACTGCTTAGTTTGACGAACGTGCTCTCCGTCTTCGAAGCCTATGGCCGGTGCGGCACGCATTTGCCGTAATTATTCCGATCGCCTTCGCAGGAGCGACGCCAACACCCGCACACGTCGTTTGGCTGAA